>NZ_AYOD01000010.1 GCF_000497755.1 Aliihoeflea sp. 2WW | reverse complement strand
GGCCGACATGCGCCCGCCCGCGCCGATTGCAGCCGCACCGCCGCCTGCGGCGGCACGCGCGCCCATGTAGCCCGCCGCTCCCATTCCGGCCACGGCCAGGCCGGTTCCGACAGCCGCGCCGGCGCTGAGTTGCGGTGCGCCGGAAACAAGGCCGGTGGCGATGCCGGGACCGAAGATCGAGAGGCCCATCAGCGCCAGCGCGCCGAGCGCCAGCGACATGGCGTCGGTGATGGTGGGCTCATCCGGGAAGCCGGAGGTGAACTCTCCGAACAGGCCGGAGCCGATGCCGACGATCACCGCAAGGACGAGGATTTTGACGCCGGAGGCGACGATGTTGCCGAGCACCTTTTCCGCGAGGAAGGCGGTCTTGCCGAACAACGCGAAGGGGATCAGCACGAAGCCGGCGAGCGTCGTCAGCTTGAACTCGATCAGGGTGACGAAGATCTGGACGGCGAGGACGAAGAAGGCGACCAACACGATCGCCCAGGCGATCATCAGCACGACGATCTGGATCAGGTTCTCGAAGAAGGAGAGATAGCCCATGAGGTCGCCGGCTGCCTCGAGGATGGGCGTGCCGGCGTCGATGCCGACCTGGGCGACGCGGCCGGGCTGGAGAAGCTCCGTACCGGAGAGTGAGCCGCCGCCGGCCTGAAGGCCGAGGTCGGAGAAGCTCTCGAAGACGATGTTGGCGAGCCAGTTGAAGTTGCCGATGATGAAGGCGAAGAAGCCGATATAGAGCGTCTTCTTGATGAGCCGCTGAAGCACGTCCTCGTCGGCACCCCAGGCCCAGAACAGGCCGGCGAGCGTGATGTCGATCACGATCAGCGTGGTGGTGAGGAACGCGATCTCGCCGCCGAGCAGGCCGAAGCCGGAGTCGATGTAGCTGGTGAAAACGCTGAGGAAGCGGTCGATGACGCCGACGTCGTTCATGGCCGGTCTCGCTCCTCGCGCGTGCCGAGGAAGCGCCGACGATGCTCGGCCCATGCCTTCTGGCAGGCTGCATCGTCGGCGGCCGCCATGCCGAGGTCGCGGCAGCGAACAAGCGCGGCACTGGCGGGCTCGCCGCCCGGATCACGGAGGCGGGTGGCGGGGGCGTCATCCTCCGAGCCTGCCTCGCGCAGCGCAGCGACGGCAGCAATCATGGCTGCGCCGATGGCGAGGACGGCGATCATCCGGGCGGCGATCTTCAGGTCCATCGCTCGCGTGTCCTCAATCGTTGAACATGCGAACGGTGGACGGGGTGTAGTCGCGGCCGGACATGAAGCGGCCGAACTGCTCGCGGGCCTGCTCCTGCGCGGCCGCGCGCCGCGACTGCTCCAGCGCCTCGGCGCGACCCTGGGCGGCCAGCATGGCGGTGAGGTCCGCGATCTGGGCAGCCTGCACGGCAAGCAGCTCATTGCCGGCCTGCGTCGCCTGAAGGACGCCGACCGCCGCTTGGCTGGCGCCGACCAGCGAACGGGTCTGCGCCTGCGTGCCGTCGATGTTGCCGACCGCGACCGCGCCGGTCTTCAGCGAGTCCTCGTAGGCCGAGAGTGACTGTTGCCAGCGCTCGCGGGCGGCGGCGACAAGCTGCTCGCCGGTCTTGTCGCCGGCGAAGTCGCGATAGGTCGAGGCGAACTGGCTCTCGATGTCCTGCACGCTGTAGGCGAGCCGCTCGGCCTGGCCGAGCAGGCTTTTCATCTCCGAGAAGTTGCCCTCGATCTCGGAGATCATGGAGGTCGGCAGGCTCGCGAGATTGCGCGCCTGGTTGATGAGCATCTGCGCCTCGTTGGCGAGCGACGTCACCTGATTGTTGATCTGCTCCAGAGCGCGGGCGGCCGAGAGAAGATTCTGGCTGTAATTGGTCGGGTCGTAGACGATGCGGCCGCCGAAGAACTGCGCGTGGGCGGGCGCGTGCGGGCCGACGACGACGGGAACCGCGACAGACAGCGCGAGCGCGCCGGCTGCGAGAGCGTGGGGCAGACGGACTTTTCGTGGCATGGTCAAACCTCCTGTTCGGTTGACGGGTGGACGGGATCGGGGTCGCCGTCCGGAACCGGCTCCTGCGCGACGATGGGCGCGTCGGCCGAGACCGATCGGTCGATGACATTGGTGAGGTCGGGAACGAGATCGGCGGCCCAGGCGAGGCCGTTGGCGTGCAGCCAGGCTTCGAGGAAATACGGCCGCGAGCCGTCGCGCAGCAGCTCGTCGATCAGCGCGTGAGCCGCCTTGTCGGAGGAAGCGCAGAGCGCCAGCGCGACATGGCCCAGGCCAAGCTCGAACAGGCGGTTGCCTCGTCTTGACTGGCAGTAGTAGTCGCGTTTGGGCGTGGCGCGGGCGAGGATCTCGATCTGGCGGTCGTTGAGACCGAACTGGCTGTAGACGGCGGCGATCTGCGGCTCGATGGCACGCTCGTTGGCGAGGAAGATGCGCGTCGGGCAGCTTTCGACCAGCACCGGGGCGATGGGCGACGCCTCGATGTCGGCCAGTGACTGCGAGGAGAAGACCACGCTGACATTCTTCTTGCGCAGCGTCTTCAGCCATTCCTTGATCTTGTCGGCGAAGCCGCCATCGTCGAGCGCGCGCCAGCCTTCGTCGATGACCAGCAGCGTCGGCCGGCCGTCGAAGCGGGCCTCGATCCGGTGGAAGAGATAGGAGAGCACGGCGGGCGCAGCTCTCGTGCCCACCAGCCCCTCGGTCTCGAACGCCTGAACATCGGCCGAGCCGAGATGCTCGTGCTCGGCGTCGAGCAGGCGGCCATGCGCGCCGCCGATGCAGTATGGTCGCAATGCCTGCTTCAGCGCCGAGGATTGCAACAGCACGGTCAGGCCGGTGATGGTGCGTTCCTCGATCGGCGCGGAGGCAAGCGAGGTCAGCGCCGTCCAGATGTGCTCCTTCACCTCCGGCGAGATGGCGACACCCTCGCGCGTCAGGATGTCGACCAGCCAGTCGGCCGCCCATGCCCGCTCCGGCGTGTGCTGGATGTGGGCGAGCGGCTGGAGCGAGACGGAGGACGAGGAGGCATCGTCGGAGAACGAGCCGCCGAGGTCTTGCCAGTCGCCGTCCATCGCCAGTGTGGCGGCGCGGATCGAGCCGCCGAAGTCGAACACGAAGACCTGGGAGTTGAGGTAGCGGCGGAACTGGAGCGACATCAGCGCCAGCAGCACGGACTTGCCCGCGCCGGTCGGGCCGACCAGCATCAGGTGGCCGACGTCTCCGACATGGAGCGCGAAGCGGAACGGGGTCGCGCCTTCGGTCTTGGCGTAGAACAGCGGCGGGGCATTGAGATGCTCGTCCTTCGCCGACCCTGCCCAGACCGCCGAGAGCGGGATCATGTGGGCGAGGTTCAGTGTCGAGATCGGCGGCTGGCGGACATTGGCATAGACTTGTCCGGGGATGGAGCCGAGCCAGGCTTCGATCGCGTTGACGCCTTCGACGATGCAGGTGAAGTCGCGGGACTGGATGACCTTCTCGACCAGGCGCAGCTTCTCGTCGGCGATCGAGGGATCGGCGTCCCACACCGTCACCGTGGCGGTGACGTATGCCTCGCCGACCTGATCCGAGCCGAGGTCCTGCAGGGCCGCGTCGGCATCGGCGGCCTTGTTGGCCGCGTCGGTGTCCATCAGCACCGACGCCTCGTTGGTCATCACCTCCTTGACGATGGCCGCGATCGACTTGCGCTTGGCGAACCATTGCCGCCTGATCTTCGTGATCAGCCGCGTGGCGTCGGTCTTGTCGAGCATGATCGCGCGCGTCGACCAGCGGTAGAGAAAAGCGAGCCGGTTGAGGTCGTCGAGGATTCCGGGGAAGGTCGTGGTCGGGAAGCCGATCACGGTCAGCGTGCGCAGATGGAAATCGCCCAGGCGCGGCTCCAGCCCTCCGGCAAGCGGTTGGTCGGCGAGCAGCGCGTCGAGGTGCATCGGCGTCTCCGGCACCCGGACGCGATGAGGGGAGACCGATATGGTCGAGTGCAGGTAGGTCAGCGTCTCGCTGTCGTCGAGCCATTCGGCCTCGGGCACGAAGCCTTCGACCAGATTGAGCACGCGATCGGTGCGGTCGACGAAGCCCTTCAGAAGCTCCCACGGATCGACGCCGGATCGCTCGCGGCCCTCATAGAGCCAGCTTTCCATGCGCGAAGCTTCCTCGGCCGGCGGCAGCCAGACGAAGGTGAGGAAATAGCTCGACTCGAACAGCACGCCGCTGTCCTCGAACTGCTCGCGGCGCTCGATGTCGAGCAGCGCCGAGGCGGAATCTGGAAACAGGCTTTCGGGATAGTCGGTGGCGGGGTTTCGCTGCGCCTCGACGAAGATCGCCCAGCCCGAGCCGAGCCGGCGCAACGCGTTGTTGAGCCGCGCGGTCGTGCCGACCAGCTCGGCCGGCGTGGCGCTGTCGAGGTCCGGCCCGCGAAAGCGCGCGGTCCTCTGAAAGCTGCCATCCTTGTTGAGCACGACGCCGGGCGCGACCAGCGCGGCCCAGGGCAGGAAGTCGGTAAGGCTGGCGCTCTTCGTTCTATATTCGGCGAGATTCATCATGGCGGCGAACCTCAGATTCCGAGGTGGGTCGGATAGCGCAGATGCCGACGCACCACGTCGACGAACAGCGCGTCGCGCTTCGCCGCCCAGACGGCAGCGAAATGACCGATCGCCCAGATGGCGAGGCCGGCGATCCAGAGCCGCAGGCCGAGTCCGACCGCGCCGGCCAGCGTGCCGTTGAGAATCGCGACGGCGCGCGGAGCGCCGCCGAGCAGGATCGGCTCGGTCAGCGCGCGATGGACCGGCGCGAAGAAGCCGCGAACGTCCTCGTCCATCACGCCAGCGCTCCGCCGCCGAAGGAGAAGAACGACAGGAAGAAGGAGCTGGCCGCAAACGCGATCGACAGGCCGAACACGATCTGGATCAGCTTGCGGAAGCCGCCGCCCGTATCGCCGAAGGCCAGCGTCAGGCCGGTGACGATGATGATGATGACCGCGACGATCTTCGCCACCGGCCCCTCGATGCTTTCGAGGATCTGCTGAAGCGGCTCCTCCCACGGCATGGAGGAGCCGGCGGCCCAGGCCGGGGCCGTATAGAGCAGCCCGGCGGCGGTGATGCCGGCCGTGCCCAGGCTGTCGAGAAACGTGCCGGAAAGCAGCCGGCTCCGCAGGCTGCGGAGAGGATCGGGTTTCGTCGTCATGCGGGGTCTCCTTTCGAGAGGCTGGGGGATTCCAGCGTTGCGCTGAGCGTGCGGTAGTCGCCGGTGGCCGGATCGAGCCCTTCGACCAGGGCGATTTCGGTAAGGCGGCGCTCAGTGCCGCGGCCGGAGAGCACGGCGATGATGTCGATCGTCTCGGCGATCAGGGCGCGCGGGACTGTGACGACGGCCTCCTGCACGAGTTGCTCAAGACGGCGCAGCGCGCCGATCGCGGTGTTGGCGTGGATGGTACCGATCCCGCCGGGGTGCCCTGTCCCCCATGCCTTGAGCAAATCGAGCGCCTCGCTGCCTCGGACCTCGCCGACCGGGATGCGGTCGGGCCGCAGCCGCAGCGACGACTTCACGAGGTCGGAAAGCGAGGCGACGCCATCCTTGGTGCGCAGGGCGACGAGGTTCGGCGCCGCGCATTGCAGCTCGCGCGTATCCTCGATCAGCACCACGCGATCGGAGGTCTTCGCGACTTCCGCGAGCAGCGCATTGGTGAGCGTGGTCTTGCCGGTGCTGGTGCCACCGGCGACCAACACGTTCCTGCGCTTCTCGACGGCGAGCCGCAGGACATCGGCCTGGGTGTCGGTCATGATGCCGGCGGCGACATAATCGCCGAGCGTGAAGACGGCGACCGCCGGCTTGCGGATGGCGAAGGCCGGCGCGGTGACGACGGGTGGAAGCAGGCCCTCGAAGCGCTCGCCCGTCTCCGGCAGCTCGGCCGAGACGCGAGGGGCGTCGGGGTGAACCTCGGCACCGACATGGTGCGCGACCAGGCGCACGATGCGCTCGCCATCCGCCGGGATCAGGACTTCCTCGGTGGCAACCAGTCCTTCGCGCAGGCGATCGACCCAGAGACGTCCGTCCGGGTTCAGCATGACCTCGACGATTGCGGGGTCTTCCAGATAGCGCGCGATCGCGGGACCGAGCGCCGTGCGCAGCATGCGCGCCCCACGCGACAGTCCTTCGTTCTGATGATGATGTGCCGGCATCCCGTCCCCGCTTCCGGCCATCCGCAACACGGTCGGATGGCGACGGGGACAATCAAGAAAGGCATAATTTGTGTGCCGGCAACCGGATTATTCGGGGTTTCGTAGCCGGGCGTAGGGCGTCGAAAAAATACTTGAAATCCTCGGCGCGCAGAGCAGCGTCACCGTCACGCTGGAGGCATGGGAAAGCGAATCATCCGTGCCGCTTCAGGGCGTCGATGAAGGTCTTGAGCGCGGGATTGATGTTGTCCGGCTTCCAGCAGGCGATATAGCCGAGACGGGTCGCACCGTTGCCGTCGTGCAGCGGCCGGAAGGCCACGCCGAGGCTGGAAAGCCCGACAGCGGATTCGCATTGCAGCGCGATGCCCTGGCCGTCCGCGACCTCGCTCAGCAGACTTTCGTGGCTGAGACGCCTGGTTACGATCTCAGGGTGGTCCGAAGGTGCGGCGAGATGGCGAATCAGCACCATGCGAATGTCCGGGCCTGGATCGTGGTGGGTGACGAGGAAGCGCTCGCCCTTCAGTTCCGGCCAGTAGATCACCTGCCTTGCGGCAAGAGGGTGGCATTCCGGTAAAACCACGACGAGTTGATCCGACCAGAGCGCGATGGATTCGAAAGCCTCGCACTTGCCGGTGTCGCCGAGAATCACGGCGGTGTCGATCACGCCGGATAGCACGCCTGCCGATAGTTCGACCAATGGCGTCTCGACAAGCTCGATCTCGATCTTGGGATATTGCCGGCGGAAGTCGCGCAGCGCGGCGCGGAACCTGCCGGTGGAGAGCGATTTGTAGAAGCCCACAACGACATGGCCTAGCTTCCCCGCACCGCGCGCCTTCGCCCGCTCGGCTAGACGGTCGATATCCTCGATGATGCGGCGAGCTAAGACGAGGAACTCGTCGCCGGCCGGTGTCAGCCGTGCGCCGGCCGTGGAGCGATCGAAAAGCGCGACGCCGCCAAGTTCTTCTTCCAGTTCTTTGATCCGCTTGCTGACGATGGGCTGGCGCACGTTGAGTTCGTTTGCCGCGGCGCTGAAGCTACCGTTTCTTGCACTGGCGATGACGTATTGGAGGTGGCGTATATCCAACCTTGACCCTCCTCGACAGTCAACTGCGGTACGAATCTAGGAGAAATCGTCACCACGGCGTTGAGATTATCCAGAACTCGTCAACCAGCGAGGCGGGCGAGCTGATCGCTGATAATGACCTCCGCGTCAGACATGATGCGGTCAATCAGTTGCTTCACGCTTGGTACATCGTGGATCAATCCTGCTACCATTCCGCATGACCACGCGCCGGCGTCCATCAAGCCATTCTGCATGATCTTCGGATAGACGCCCGCGATGTCTTCTCTGATGTCGTCGAATGTAATGGATGGACCTAACCGGCGTTCCTTCTCCAAAATACGCTCGACTGCAGCGTTATTCAGAACGCGCTCTGTATTCTTGAGCGGCCTCATGATCAGCCGGGTATCCAACTCGGAAGCGTCCAGGATTGCCTGCTTGACGTGTTCGTGCACCGGAGCTTCCTTGGTGGCGATGAAGCGCGTGCCCATATTGATGCCGTCCGCTCCGAGAGCCAAAGCTGCAACCAATGACCGGCCGTCGACCATGCCACCAGATGCCACAAACGGTACCGTCAGTTCGTCTGCAGCGCGTGGCAAGAGGATGAAGTTGGGCACGTCGTCTCTACCCGGGTGCCCTCCACATTCGAAGCCGTCGACGCTTATCGCATCGCATCCCAATGCCTGGGCCTTCAGGGCGTGCCGGATCGAGGTGCATTTGTGGATCACCTTGATCCCGGCTGCCTGAAGGCTGGGCAGCCACTTCCGGGGATTGTCTCCAGCGGTCTCAACGATTTTGACGCCACCTTCGATTATCACGCGAATAAAACTCGCATAGTCTGGCGCATTGACCGCAGGCAACAATGACAGATTGACCCCGAATGGTTTGCCGGTTATCTCCCGGCAGCGATAAATCTCCTGAGCTAACCGCGTCGGCGTTTTGAGCGACAGCGCCGTGATCATCCCCAATCCGCCAGCGTTCGACACGGCCGCCGCCATCTCTGCAAAGCCCACATAATGCATTCCACCTTGAATGATCGGGTGCTCAATGTTCAAGAGTGTGGTGATGCGGGTTTTCATGTGATGTATCGCTGAATAATTTCGGGTGTCATAGCGGGGCATTTTTTTGTGTGCAGCTTCGAAGCGGGATCGCGAAGAGCACATCGCAGTCGCGGCTGATGCGAGTTCGGAAAGGAAAAGAGCCTTGCGCTTCGCTAGTTTAGTTCACCATACGCGTTTTGTCGGCCCAGTACTTCGCCCGCACTTCGCGCTTAAGGATTTTTCCCACAGCGCTTCGGGGAAGTTCATTGGCGATAACAATCTGCTTGGGCGCCTTGAGTGAGCCGATCTTCTCCTTGCAATATGCAATCAGTTCCGCCTCAGTTATGCTTGCGCCCTGAGCGAGTTCAACCTCTGCAAGGATCCGCTCGCCCCATTTGGGATCGGGGGCGCCGACTACCGCGCAGTTCTGAACCGCTGGATGAGATAGCAAGACCGTCTCGACTTCGATCGAAAAGACATTGAATCCACCGGTGATGATCATGTCCTTCTTTCGGTCGACAATGTAGAAGAACCCGTCGGCGTCGCGGTAGCCGACATCTCCTGTGAGGTGCCAACCGTTCTGGGCAACCTCCGCCGTCGCCTGAGCATCCTTGTAGTAGCCCAGCATGATGCCTGTGGTGCGGATGACAAGTTCTCCAATCTCACCGTCGGGCTGAAGTTGCCCATCCTTCATGATGGCGACCATGCAGAAAGGAGTGGCCCGGCCACAACTGGCGAGCCGCGCCGGCGCATGCCGGACGGCTTCGACATGGTCTTTTGTCGACAGGAACGTGTTCGGGTAGGATGCCTCCGCCTGTCCGTATGCTTGGCACATGGATGCCCCAAATACTTCGATTGCCCGCTTGACCTTCTCCGGAGCCATCGGTGATGCCCCGTACAGAAAGCATCGCATGGAGGAATAGTCGAATTTGCCAATATCCGGATGATCGAGAAGTTCGTAGATCAAGGTCGGAGGGAGGAACGTGTGAGTTACGCGAAACTCCTCGACCAGGGAGAGGATCAACTGCTTGTCCGGCTTGGAGAGCAGAATGCCGGTTCCGTTCTGGGAAAGCACCGTCTGCATCAGGTAACCGGCGGCGTGCGTGAGCGGAGCGGCAGCGAGGTAGATCGGTCGATAATCGCATGGCTCCATGGCCATCATGTTCGCCACATGAGTCTCCATTCCGCGATGCGCCACCATCACGCCTTTCGGTCGACCGGTAGTGCCACCGGTGGGCTGGATAAGCAGCAGCCGATTCGGATCGTGGGGGATCTCGAATTCATCGGCCCCATAACCGTCTATCCACTGGTCGAGGGAGGGGGCGCTGCCAGCAGCGCTATCGATGCAGACATACTCCTTGATACGCGGAGCGAACCTCCGGACGGTATCCATCGCCTGCTCGAATGCCGATGTGTAGAACAGTATCTCGCAGTCCATCGCGTCGAGAAGCGAGGCGTTCTCCTCCACGGAGTTGCGCGAATTGATCGTGATCGGCGCCATGCCCAGACGAAACAGCGACAGATAAGTGACGAATGCGCCAATTTCGTTCAGCGCAAGGATCGCTCCGTGACCGCCGGTATTGTAGCCGCGACCTTTAAGGGCATTTCCGATCCTGAATGTTAACGCTCGTACTTCGTCGTATGTCATCTGCTCACGGGTCACACCGTCGATCAAGCAGACCGTGTCTCTCCCGGCACTCCAGCCACGTTCAAAGTAGTCGATTCCGTTCATGTTTCTCTCCCATTTTAAACTCCACCCGGCGCGACAACTCTGGCGGACTAGTAAAACGGTTCCCTGCTTACGAGGCAGGTCACCGAGCCCGTTACCAGTCGTATTCCGTCCTGCGAAAGTTCGCCTTCAAGTTCGACGAGATGGCGCCCGGCTCGTTGCTGCGGCTCGACGCGTCGGATCGTCCACTCGATCGTCAGCGGGACGTTCGCCGGCGTGGCCCGCCGAAGGGTGAATGCCATCTGGATTCCTAGCCCGGCTCCGCGGCTCGTCAGGAAGCGGGATGCAACGCCCATCATGTACCCGGTCACATGCCCTCCAGAGGCGATCAGGCCGCCGAACCGGCTCTGGCGCGCAAAATCGGTGTCGTGATGGATCGGATTGAAATCACCGGTCAGCGTGGCGATCTCGCGAATCGATTCGTCGGTGAACACCGCCGGTTCGGAAAAGTTTTCGCCGACCGAGAATGCGCACTCCGTCAGTGCCTCGAGACCCTTCTGTCCTGCTCCGGGTTCCATAGCTAAAGCCCAAGATATGCGGCACGGACAGCTGGATCATTGCGTAACGCCGTGCCAGCGCCCTCACGCACAATCTTGCCGGTTTCAACGACATAAGCCCTGTCGGCCAGTGACAGCGCAGCCGCTGCATTCTGCTCGACCAGCAGGATCGTCGTGCCCTGCCGGTTCAGCGTCCTGATCGTCTCGAACATCTGGTCGATGACGACCGGCGCGAGGCCCAGGGAGGGCTCGTCCAGAAGCAGGAACTTTGGTTCGGCCATCAGCGCTCGGCCTATTGCCAGCATTTGCTGCTGGCCGCCGGACAGTTCCGAAGCACGCTTGAGGCGTTTCTCCGCCAGTGCCGGGAACAGGCTGTAGGTTCGTTCGAGCTTCTGCGTCATGTCCGCGCGGTGGCGGTAAGCTCCAAGACGCAGATTGTCTTCGACGGAAAGGGGGCCGAAGACCTGCCGCCCTTCCGGGGAATGGGCGATGCCAAGCTCCACACGCCTGCTGGGTGAGCCAACCAGCGGCCGGCCGTCTAAGCATATGCTGCCGCCGGTCAGCGGCTGTACGCCCGACAGCACCCGCAGGATGGTCGTCTTCCCCGCTCCGTTGGAGCCGATCAACGCCACGATCTCCCCGCGATCGACCCGGAAGGAGACGCCGTGGAGAACGGCGATGCGGCCGTAGGCGCTGCGCATCGAGTCGACTTCAAGCATCGCCTGCCTCCGCCGCGCCGACACCGAGATACGCTTCGATAACCGAAGGATCACGCCTGATCTCGTCCGGCTTTCCTTCCGCCAGGCGGCGACCCTGATTGAGCACCAGCACGCGGTCGGAGATTCCCATCACCAGCTTCATATCATGCTCTATGAGGACGATGGTGACGCCGGACTTTGCCGTTTCGGCCACGAGCCTTCCGAGTTCCTGCGTCTCCGTTGCATTGCACCCGGCGGCAGGCTCGTCCATCAGTAGTATCCGCGGGGCAGAGGCGAGCGCGCGTGCGATCTCAAGCTTCTTCAGTTCACCATAGGCAAGGTTTCCGGCGATCTCGTCGGCGCGTTCCGACAGTTCCACCCTGCCGAGCAGCTCGAAGGCGACCTCTCGGGTCGCCCGGTTCTGCGTGTGCATGCTTGGCAGACCGAGAAGATCGGCCGTCAGTCCCGTGTGTTCGCTGACATGACAGCCTGACATCACATTCTCGATCACGGACATGCGGAAGAATATCTGGAGGTTCTGGAAGGTTCGGCACAGCCCGAGATGCGCCAGGCGATGGGTGGGCATGCCGAGGATCGATGCGCCGGCGAGTTCGACGGATCCGCGCGCAGGCTTGTAGAGACCGCTGATGATGTTGAAGAGCGTCGTCTTTCCCGCGCCGTTGGGTCCGATGATAGAGAAGATTTCGCGCTCCTCCACTTCGAAACCCACGCCGTCGATAGCGTCCACGCCGCCGAACGAGATCGCGACATCGCGCACGGAAAGGACGCTCATCTTCCCAGTCTCCGAAACAGGTCGACCAGGCTCGGGACGATGCCTGCGGGAAGCAGCACCAGGAACAGCACGATCGTCAGGCCAAGAAATGCGGTTTCAAAATCGTGCAGCCAGACCAGGAGTTGCGGAAGAACCGTAATAAACGCGGCACCGACCACTGAGCCGAAGATCGAGCCCATTCCGCCGATCACGACCATCGTCACCATTTCGATGGAGGAGAGGAGGGAGGAGACGTCCGGCGTGACGAAACCGTTCATGAGGGCGAGCATTGCGCCAGCGACAGCCGCGTATACTGCGGCGATTACGAAGGCCTGCAGTTTCTTGCGGGCCGTGTCGACACCGACGACGGCCGCAGCCACCTCGCTGTCATGCAAGGCGCGCAACGCCCGACCGCTTGGGCTCGAATGGAGGTTGAGGGCAAGGAAGGCGCCGGCCAGCATCACGGCACCGCTCACCCAGTACCAGGTGACGGCTCCCGAGATTCTCCAGCCGAACAGCGCTGCCGCCTTTACCTGCATCCCGTCCGGGCCGCCAGTGACTTGCGCTTCGTTGTTGAGGACGAGCGTCACGAGGATGCCGAATGCCAGCGTCGCGATGCCGAGATAGAGCCCCTGGAATCTGAGAATCGCCTTGCCCACGATCCAGGCGATAGCCGCTGCCGCTGCCACACCGATGAGGCCGGCGAATAACGGCGCCAATCCGAAATGGGCTGGGCCGATCGCCACCGAATAGGCACCGATACCGAAGAAGCCTGCATGGCCAAGGCTCACCTGGCCGGCATAGCCCATCAGGATATTGACCCCGATCGCGGCCAGCCCGAACGTCCACACAAGCGCTCCGAGACGATAGTGCAGGTTCGAATGGAACAGAAGGGGCAGCACAAGCAGGAGCGTCGCGAGCGCCAGAAGTGGCGTGAAGCGCCAGGATAGGAGAATAGCCATCAGACCCGCTCCACCATCTTGCGCCCGAACAGACCTTGCGGCCGCCAGGCAAACGTCAGCAGGATCGCGAGAAAGGCGATGGCGTCCTTGTAGGCGGAGTTGACGTAGCCGGCGCCCAGCCCTTCGAGCACGCCGAGCAAAAGTCCCCCAACTACCGCCCCGAAGGGGCTGCCGATGCCCCCCAGCATCGCTGCCGCGAAACCCTTGACGGTCATCACGATGCCGATGTCGAATCTCGTGAGGGTGAGCGGCGTTACAAGAATACCTGCGATCGCTCCCATTATGGCTGAGGCGGCGAAAGCAAGGGCGAGCATCACCCTGGTATCGATCCCGACAAGTTGGGCGGCCAGCCTGTTTGCGGCGGTTGCCATCAGCGCCTTGCCCACGAGCGTCCGCTCGAGAAAGTAGAACAAGGCAACGACGAGCAAGAAGCAACCGCCCACCACGAGCAAGCCCTGAGGTAGCACAGTGGCGCCGCCTACCAGAAGAGGCTCCGATCCGAGGAATGGCGGCAGCGAATGGATCTGCTTTCCAAGAACGACCATCGTCACTCCCTGGATAAAGATGGCCACTCCAAGCGTGATGATGATCAGCGTGATCGGGGAGGCTCCCGCGGCCGGAGCTATGGAAAAGCGATAGACCGCCAGCCCAACCATGACCGCAAATGCCACTGCGAACAGCGCTGCCAAGGGTACGCCGAAACCGGCCGCGACGAGCGCAGCAGTAACCATGCCGCCAAGCATCACGAATTCGCCCTGCGCCAAGCTCACGACATGCGATGCGTTGTAGACCAGCGTGAACCCGAGCGCGACCAGGGCGTACACCGCACCGACGGTAATCCCGGAGAACAGTATCTGTAGAAATTCCGCCATGCTTGAACCCCGCGACGCAAAAAGTTGTGCGCAACCGGTCGAAAGTTCGAAACCAGGGGCGCACGAGATTTGGAAAGAAAGCTATTGCGCGGGGGTGTCGACGATCAGCCACTTCCCGTCGCGTATCTCCACCATGATGAAGGCGGAAGGATCCAACCCCATATGGTCCTCCACAGTCATGTTAAACTCGCCGGTGACCCCCACGACGCCGGTTGTCGCTTCCATAGCGTCGCGGATACTTGACGGTTCAGTGGAGCCCGCAGCAGCGATTGCGCTTGTGAGGATCAACAGGGCATCGTGCGCGTAACCGCCAAACGCTGAAACGGGTTCGTTGTAGACTGATGTATAGCGAGCGACATACGCATCGACGACATCTTTCTGGGGCGAACCGTCAGGCAGTTGATCAGGCACCAAGAGTGCGGGTGCAGGCATGCGAACGCCGTCACCGGCTTCGCCAACAAGATCAACAAAACTCTGTGTTGTCACGCCGTGACCATGGTAGAGTGGTACATTGATAGCAAGTTGTCGGAAGTTGCGCGTGACCGTGACCGGGCCCGTGCCAAGGCCTGGATTGAGGACGGCATCGAGCCCAGCCGTATTTTTTATTCGATTGAGCTGAGGGGTCATGTCGATGTCGTTCGGACCGTAGTTTTCGTCCGCCACGATTGTTATGTCGTAGTCTGCTGCCACATCGATGCACTGCTGCCGCATCGAGGCCCCGAAACCGTCCGTTCCAGAAATAAGGCCGACACCGCTGATCCCGTTCGCCTGCATATCGATGAATATCTTTTGGCATGCCATGCGATCGGTATGCGGTGTTTTAAATACATAGGGGCGCACCGGCTCGACGATCTGTAGCGCGCCGGCTAGGGAAATCTGTGGCAGCTCAGCCTCTTCAACAACCGGCATTATGGCCATCGTTGTGCCGGTTAGACTGCCGCCGATCACGGCGACTATCCCATCATCCTCGACAAGTCTCGTCGCAAAAGTACGTGCGGTGCTGGCATCGGCAGCGTCATCATAAATAACAAGTTCGATTTGCCGCCCAAGCAGACCTCCAGAATCATTTAAAGCTTTGACCTCGGCATTAAGTGTCTTTGCCTGCGGGTCGCCGCTGTAGCCCGCCGGGCCGGTCATTGAAAGGACTGCCCCGATCCGGATCGCATCCTGGGCATGAGCTGCCCCAATCGGTATTGCCAACACGGTGAGTAAAGCGGTCGTCCTGACTAGATTCAATCGATGCATTGTTATTCCTCCCATTCCAGGTGACTCACCCAAGCCTCTCCTCGCGACGCCGTTTCGAGCGCCTTATCGCAGGCTCTTCAAACTGTCATATCTCTTCGACCATATCAATTGTAATTCTACTATTGAGTAACACGAAGGACGCGGGATTTCGATCTGGACGGTATGCAGTAGGTCCGCGCCTCAAGCTGCCAGGATGTGGACGCTAGCCGCACCGGCCTCAAGCCCGGTTGCCGCGCCACCGAGCATCTGGGCAAGCCCGAGGCGTGCATTGTGTACCTGCCGGTCGCCGGCGCGACCCCTCAGGTGGAGTACAATCTCGCAGATGTTACGCACGCCCGACGCGCTGAGCGGATGTCCCAGAGACAGCAGCCCCCCGCTCGGATTGACGGGGATTCGGCCACCAAGCGAGGTCGCCCCTGACCTGAGCAACCCGACCCCGTCGCCGCGCGGGCAAAGGCTGAGGTCCTCGTAGTGCATGATCTCCTCCGATGCGAAGGCATCGTGTAATTCGACGAGATCGAGATCTCGCGGGGCGACGCCCGCCATCTCGTACGCCTTCTCCGCAGCTGCGGCGCCGAGGCGGAAGGTTGTCAGGTCGTCCTTCCGGAACAGATAGTCGCCGGAAACAAGAGAGGACGCTATGATTCGAATAAGCTTGGTGGTGTATCGGCGCGCAAATTCCGACGAACAGAGCACGATCGCAGCCGCACCGTCGGTATTGGGACAACACTGTAGCAGCGTAATGGGATCGGCAATCATCCTAGAGCCCACCACCTCATCGACCGTGAGCCGTTTCCGATACTGAGCGTAGGGATTGAGCGCGCCGGCATCGTGAGCCTTGACTGACACCTGCGCGAAATCCTCGATAGTAGCTCCCTGCGTTGTCATCAGCCGCCGCGCCATCAGAGCGAAAAGAGCCGGCATGGACATCCCAAGTTGGCCCTCAAGGTCATCGTGAGCCGGCGGTATCAGCTTGCCAGCCACCGGGCTCGTTGTCATAGATTCGACGCCGAGTGCGATACCGACGTCACAAAAGCCACCTGCGATGTCCTTCCAAAGTTGCCGGACGGCCGTAGCGCCGCCAGCGCATGCATTCTCGACATTGGTCATCTCGATACCGACGATGCCGATCTCCTTCAGAATCGTCTGGCTCGTTATCATGTCCGAGTATAGACGCGAGGAGTAAGCGGTCTGTACCTGGCGCGGTCCGATACCAGCATCGTCGAGGGCGGCGAGTACGGCCTCGCAACCGAGACTGGAGACGGAGCGCTCCGGGAACTTTCCAAACACGCTTTGTCCTACACCCAGCACCACGACGTCACGCATGGCTCGCTTCTCCCTTGGCGCCCGGAAGTTCCGGGACAAAGCGGTAGCCGATGACTTCAGTGTCGTCGTGCACACGCCAGAGAGGACTGATTTCTAGCCGGACATGCTGGCCGACCTCCGGTGGCTGCTCCTTCGACGCAACGAGCGGCGCGAAGACACGCACACCGTCTGCCAGTTCCACATAGCCGACCGTATGACCCGGCCCAAAGTTCGAGGATCTCACCTGAACTGTGGTGAAGGAGAAGAGCGTGCCCCTTCGCGGCAGATCCACTTCCTTCAAGTCTTTCCGAAGACAATCAAGGCAGGTGGCAACGAGCGGGAAATGGGTTCTTCCGCATGCCTCACAGCGGCTTCCGATCAAAACAGGCCCGTCCGTAGTCTCTCTGAACAGGCCTGGCATTAGGGGCCGCGACTTATCCATGATTTACTTCTCCAGTCCTGGTGCCAGAAGTTTCTGCGACAACCGCCGGCGTACGGCTGAAGCGGGGTGCTGGCGCTGGCTGCGTCACACCCTGATGAGTGAAGAATGCCCCGCGGGCGACAGCGTGCGGGTGACCTGGAGCTTCGGCGGAGTCGAGGACGGGAGTGACGCACGCGTCACTCCCGTTCGCGAGCCGGCACCATTCGTCGCGACTGCGCAACATGAAACGTTCTGCAAAGCGTTCCCGTATCGCAGGCCAGCATTCCTTGTCGAAACGAGAACTCCATTCGTTCGGCAATGCCAGCAGCTCCAGCAACCGCTTGAAGAATGGCTCTTCCAGCGCGCCAACGGCAACATAGCGCCCATCGGCGCACTCATATACGCCGTAAAATGGGCAGCCTCCGTCTCCCACATTGGTCCCACGTGGTGCCGCCTCAAGGCCAAACGAACGGAGACCGTAAAGGGAAGCCATCAGAACCGATACGCCATCCACGATAGCAGCATCGACGATTTGGCCTTTGCCGGAAAGCGTGCGCTCATGAAGAGCGGCCAGCAGCCCGAAGGCAAGCATGAGGCCGCCGCCGCCGAAATCGCCGACGAGATTGAGCGGCACGGTCGGCGGCTGGCCGGGCGCTCCAATGGCATCCAGTGCGCCCGTCAGGGCGAGATAGTTGATGTCGTGTCCAGCTGTCTGCGCCATTGGACCGCTGCCGCCCCATCCCGTCATGCGCCCGTAGATCAGCCGACTGTTCTCCGCGAAGCATTCGGCAGGCCCCAGACCGAGCCGCTCCATCGTGCCGGGCCGGAAGCCTTCTATGGCGATGTCCGCGGTCTTGAGCAGCTCGAATGCCGTTTCGCGCCCCTCCGCCACTTTGAGGTCAAGATACTCAACGTCCTTTCCGCGATGGAGCACATCGATGGGTGGCTCAAGGGGCGGTATCGCTGAACTAACGAGACGCACGCCTTGCGGCCGCTCAATGCGCGTCACCGCCGCTCCGAGATCGGCCAGCAGCATACTGCAGAACGGAGCAGGACCTATGCCGCCCAACTCGATCACCTTCAATCCGGTCAAAGGTCCCGGCATCCGCTGCCCCTTGCTGTGTGCGCGCTCAAAAATCGCCGCTCATTCCTAGAGCGAGCGAGCGATGACTTCCTTCTGGATCTCATTCGCTCCGCCATAGATCCTCTGAACTCTGGCGTCTGCGAACATTCGGGCGATGGGATAGTCGGTCATGTAGCCATACCCCCCAAAAAACTGGAGGCAGGTGTCGATCACCTCGACCTGCAAGTCCGTTCCCCAGTATTTCGCCATGGAGGCTGTCGCCGGATCTATCGTACCCTCGAGAACCCGAGCGATGCAGTCGTCGATGAAAAGTCGGCTGATCCGCACTTTCGTCGCACATTCGGCAAGCTTGAACCGTGTATTCTGAAAATCAAAGAGTGACTTTCCGAATGCCTGCCGCGACTTTACGTACTCCAGCGTCAGCTCCAGCGCTTGCTCCGCATAGGCGACGCCGTACAGGCCGAGGATAGTGCGCTCGGCCTGCAAGCTGGTGATGATCTGGCCGAAACCTCGCCCCTCCACACCACCAAGAAGCGCATCGGCAGGAATACGGCAGTCGTCAAAGAATAACTCCGCCGTGTCCTGGCCCTTCTGTCCGATCTTCTTCAGGATCCGACCGACCGAGTAGCCTTCAAGTTCGCGGAGGTCCACGAAAAAGGCAGAAATGCCGCCAGCGCCCGTCTCAGCCGGACCCGTCCGGGCGACGACCGTCGCCAGATCAGCATTGTAGCCATTGGAGATGAACGTCTTCTGGCCGTTCAGGACATAGCTGTGGCCGTCGCGTCGCGCCGTAGTCTGAATCGCCTTAGCGTCGGAGCCAGCGCCGGGTTCGGTCAGCGCAAACGCGACGATAGCGTTGCCTGCCGCAATCTCCGGCATGTACTTTCGCTTCTGGCTTACCGAGCCGTAGTTCAGGAGCGGAGGCAACGCCATGGGCGATCCCATGATCAGGCCGAATGCGGTGTCACCCGCCCTGGCCTGCTCCTCGACAATGATCGCCTCGTGAGCAAACGTGCCTCCCATTCCACCGTACTCTTCGGGAACCGACGCGCAGATCAGCCCCAGTTCGCCTGCCTTCTTCCAGACCGAACGATCCACGTGCTGCTGGGCTTCCCACTGTTCCCGGTGCGGCGTCACCACCGTTTCGAAGAAATGACGAACCGTCCGCCGGAAAGCCTCAAGTTCGTCGTTAACCCACGGGGACGTTTTGCGCATGGACGCATTTCCTCTTTGGAAAATATCAGATGCTATTTGGATTGGGTGTTTCTAAAGAACGCGATTTTGAAGTCTCAAGCGCTCAATATGACACCGGAGTCGAATCTATACGTGCGGCCGTTGTGAACAGGATTTCTGATTATCTCTTCTACAAACATCGCGAATTCTTCAGGATGGCCCAGCCGTTTGGGGAACATCATTTGCGCTTCGAGTCCTGCCTTGACCGATGGAGGCACACTATCGTAGATGGGCGTGTCGAACGCGCCGGGAGCAATGGTGACGACCCGGATTCCTTCGGGCGCTAGTTCCCGCATCAGCGGATATGTCATTCCGACAATCGCTGCTTTCGAAGCGCTATATCCAATCTGGCCAACCTGCCCTTCATAGGCTGCTCCCGACGATACGCAGATGATCACCCCGCGTTCGCCGTCGGCCAGTTCGGGTCCCTTTCGCATAGAACCTACGGCTGTGCGGATCACATGGAGGGTTCCGTACAGATTGACCCGTATGGTTGCGTCGAATTTTTCCATCGGGATCGGGCCGGATTTACCGAAGAGCCTAGCCGGCGCAGCAACGCCGGCTGCGGCAATAACCGTGTTGACAGGTCCAAGACTGCTTTCTGCCAGGTCAACCGCCGCCTCTACGCTCCCGAGATCGGCAACATCAGTCTTGCAAAATAAAGAGCGGTCGCCGAGTTCGCGCGCAAGGTTATTGCCCGCCTCCTCGTTGAGATCGAGTATCGCGACGCCCTTCGCGCCCAGATGAATTAGACGCTTGCAACAGGCCGCCCCGATACCGGATGCGCCTCCGGTGACCACCGCAATGCTTTCTGAAATGTTCATTGATGTCGTTCCTGGTTCAAATGCCTTTGAAAACCGGCCGTCGCTTCTCGGCGAATGCAGCCAAGCCTTCCCTCATATCCTGCGAAGTCACGTGGACGGTGTTCGCCTCCATTTCGAGATCCAGGACCGACTCGACCGACTGATCCGCAGAGGCGTTGCTCAGCCTTTTCATGTGAGCCAGCGCAAGTGGGCTTTTCTCAGCAATGGATGCAGCCAGTGCGCGAAGACGAGCCTCAAAATCGTCGGCGCTCCATACCTTTGCAACCAGGCCAGCCTGCCGAAGTTCATCCGCATTCATCGTGGAGCCGGTAAATTGCAGATACTTCGCAACCACCGGCCCCACGATGCGGGGGAGGATGGCGCATGACCCTGCGCCCGGGATTACGCCGAAATTTGCGTGACCATCTCCAATCAAGGCCGTATCGCTCGCCACGATAATGTCGGCCGAAAGTGCCAGCTCTAGTCCTCCGCCCATCGCGGCACCGTTAATCCCGGCGATCACGGGAAAAGGCAAAGCCCTCAACCTGGCGAACAGCCCTTGGCAATTTTTGATAAAGCGAGGCAGATCCAGCGATCCGTCGAGCGATCGCCCAACGCTATGCAGGTCCGCGCCAGCACAGAATGCGCGGCCTTTACCGGTAATCACAAGGACGCGCACCGATCCGGACATCCCGTCCAGAATCCGCTCGATCTCGAGAAGCATCTCGGACGACAGCGCGTTCAATGCCTCCGGGCGCGAAAGAGTTAGCCAGCCGACAAGTCCGTCCTCGACATAGTCGATTGTCTCAAAGCGCATGGTCCCTCCCGTTGGAGCTCGCTTCGCGCTCCGATTTATCCTCCGGCAACTAGGTCGCCGATACAATGATTTCTACTGTTTGGTAACATATTGGACCTCGCATATACATGTCAAGGGCGGCGCCTGAGACACGCGGCGTTGAATCCAAGCTAGCAGCCTAGCACTACTTTGGCAGATTAACGGATTATCAATGATGGTTGCCGATCCTTCGTGCTGGAACTGGAGGGATCGCGATGGTGGAATTGGGCGTTGCCCTGACGGCGTGGCTGCAGCCGTTTGTGGAGAAGCTTGGTCACAAGAAGCGGCGGCAGATGTGCCCGGTCTATGTCTCGGGTCTGATCGGGCCGGGCGAGCGCAAGAGCGTAGGCCCGATGGCCGAGCGCCTCGCGCCTGAGCACTACGACCGTCTGCATCACTTCATCTCGGACGGCATCTGGGATGCCGGGCCGCTGGAGACGGAACTGGCCGTGCAAGCCGACAGGCTGGTAGGCAGCGATGACGCCGTCCTGGTGGTCGACGACACGGCCCTACCTAAGAAGGGCGACCGCTCGGTTGGGGTCGCGCTGCAATATGCCTCCGCGCTTGGCAAGCGCGCCAACTGCCAGACGCTGGTCTCGCTGACGCTGGCGCGTGACGAGGTTCCTGTTCCCGTGGTGTCAACGGGCACCGAAGTTTCCGCAATTGTGGGCGTGTAAAATTCCCTATGTTGGCGGCGGGTCCGAGGTCGGTGATCAGCCGAACGGTCGATCTTCGTGTCCTTTCGTGGGTCGGCCACGCCGTTTCGGGACCGGTGGTGGATTGACGAGTGCGTTGGCGCGAAGGTTCTCCGGAACCAGGGCGGCATGCTCGCGCATGCGATAGCTTGAGCCTTCGATTTGCACGACGACGGCGTGATGCAGGATCCGGTCGAGCAGCGCGGTGGCGACTACGGGATCTCCGAACACGTCGCCCCATTCGGCAAAGCCCCGGTTCGAGGTGAGTATCATCGCTCCCTTTTCGTACCGCGCGTTGACCAGTTGGAAGAAAAGGTTGCCGCCGCCCGGTGTGACCGGCAGGTAGCCGATCTCGTCGACGACGAGCAGCGACGCCCGGCAGAGGAAGCGGATGCGCTCGCGCAGAGTTCCCTCCCGCTCGGCCTTGGCGAGCTGGGCGACGAGATCGGCGAGCGGGATGAAGTAGACCAGCTTGCCGGCGCGCACCGCCTCGACGGCCAGTGCGGTGGCAAGATGGCTCTTGCCGGTTCCTGGCGGGCCGAGCAGATGAACGACCTCGGCGCGATTGATAAAGTCGAGGCCGGCCAATGCCATGATGCGATTGCGGTCGAGCGATGGCTGGAACGAGAAGTCGAAGCCGGCGAGCGTCTTCACCGTCGGCAGCCGCGCCATGCGTAGCGCCGCCTTGATCCGGCGGTTCTCGCGGAGCGACAGTTCCTCGAGAAGCAATTCATCGAGCGCCTCGATGCCGTCAATCTGTCCCTGCTCGATGCGGCGCAGGGTGGTGTCGAGCATCTCAAGCGCGCGCGGCATCTTCAGCCCGACCAGGCTGTGGCGGATATTGTCGACCCGCGACGATGCTGTGGTGAGCGTCATGGTCGGTCTCCGATCGCCAGTTGCGCCCCGATCGCCTGATAGATGGCGAGCGACCGCAGCGGGACATGGTCGCCGATGCGGCCGATGGTGATTCCAGCGGCGACACCAGTCCTGCGCTTCGCGACACCGCCGGTACGGTGACTTCGATCGATGCGGTATTGCTTGCGGCCTTCGAGAACGGGATGTTCGGCGACGACATTGCCGAGGTCGAGGATGCGGATCAGATCGGGCAGTTGCTGCACCTCGACGACACGTCGGGTGCGGTCCGGCACGCTGTAGAAGTTGCCGCCGACCGCGACGAAGCCGTCGTGGCTAACGCGGCGTTCGAGCTTCAGCACGGCGTCGAAGCGATGCTCCGGCAGCGTCTGCAACTCGGGCTGTTCGGCATCGAACGCTTCGGCGACGATGCGCTGGGTCGTGCCGTGGACCCGGACGTTGGCGACGGCGTCGAGCCACTCAATCAGTTGGGTGTTCAGATCGTCGAGGTTGCGGAAGTTGCGGCCGAGGTAGAAGTCCTGGCGGATATAGCTGAACGGTCGCTCGACCTTGCCTTTGGTCTTGGCCCGGTACGGACGACAGGCGCGCGGCTGGAAGCGATAGTGCCGCGCCAGCGCCAGCAGCGAGCGGTTGTAGACGATGTGGCCCTGGTCGTCCTCGCCGATGACCGCCGTCTTCATGCGGTCGTAAAGGATCTCGATCGGCACACCGCCGAGCGCGGCGAATGCCTGCATATGACAACGGAGGAGCGTCTGCAGATCCTGGTGCAGGACGTAGCGCGCGAAGATGAATCGCGAGTGGCCAAGCACCAGGCTGAATAGCCAGACGATCCGGCTGGTGCCGGGATCGTCGGTGAAGTCGACGACGAAACGAGCGAAGTCGACCTGCGCCTGGACGCCTGCCGGCGTCTCGAAGCGGACCTCATACGGCTTAGGCTCGTTCTCGGGCCGGATCGCAGCGAGGTATCGCTTCACTGCCGTGTAGGCGCCGACATAGCCGAGTTCACGGATCTCCCGCGTCAGGCGCGCGGCGCTGAGATCGGGAAAGGCGGTCACACGTTCGCGGATAAAGTCCATGTAGGACGCCAACTTGCTTGGCCGGCCCACCGAGCGTGGCCCGTAGACCGGCGCCTCGACACCGCGGTCGATATACTTGCGCACGGTCTTGGGATCACGCCCCGTCCGCCTCGCAATGGCGGTGATTGATAGTCCCTGTCGATGCATTTCCAGAATCATCATCAGTTCTCCAAGTCGCACCATCGCCGCCTCCCTCGCGCAGAGGTCATGGCACCAATGGCGGCTCGGTTCATTCCGGCGGGGCTAGCCCCGCCGGAATGAACCGAAAGAAATGTCAATCAGGGAATTTTCAAAGCCCACTTTCAGGGAGAATTGCAGGACCGGTGACACGTGGGTCTGCGGCTTTACCTGCCGCAGAGTTGGACGAGCGATGCGGATCGGATCGCCAAGGCCGGCGTTCCCGAGCAATGTCGGGTGGCCCGCACCAAGCCGGAGATCGCCCTTGCCGAGATCGACCGTCTGATCGCCGCCGGGCTGCGCTTCGGCATGGTGCTTGCCGATGCCGGCTACGGTCTGTCTGCGCCGTTCCGCCAAGGGCTGAGCGCACGCGGCCTTGCCTGGGCGGTCGGCATCGCGAAGCACCAGAAGGTCTATCTGGCCAGCGTGTCGCTGGTCTTTCCCGTCGCCGGACGCGGCAGGCCGCGCAAGAACCCGATCCCCGATACGCTCTCAACTGCCGCCGAGACGATGTTGGCGCAAGCAGGTTGGAAGACGGTGAGTTGGCGCCACGGAACTGAAGGACGCCTTGCCGCACGCTTCTCTGCCCTGCGGGTCCGCATCGCCGATGGCGACCCGCAGCGTATCCTTGACAAAGGCCAGCAGCACATGCCCGGCGAGGAGGCTTGGCTGGTCGGCGAATGGCGCTCTTCCGGCGAGCGCAAATACTATCTGTCCAACCTGCCGGCCGACACGACATTGAAGGCGCTCGCCGCCGCCATCAAGGCGCGATGGGTTTGCGAGCATGCGTGACCGTCCAGCCGCGAATGAAGCCGTGTCGCTGATCGATCGAGGCATGTTGGGGTGGACGGCCCCCGCACGGCATCGATGTGCCAGAATGAGGTCGTTGAAGATCTCAAGCAAAGGAGACCGTCCGTGGAGCAGATTATTCGAATCGGTATGGACACGTCAAAGCACGTATTCCAGTTGCATGGCGTGAACGCGGCTGAGGAACCGATCCTGCGCAAGAAGCTGCGGCGCAAGGAGATGGTGGCGTTCTTCGAGAAGCTGCCACCTACAGTAATTGCGATCGAGGCGTGCGGCGGATCCCATCATTGGGCGCGCCTGCTGCAGTCGTTCGGTCACGACGTGAAGCTGCTTCCGCCGCAACTGGTCAAACCGTATGTCAAGCGAGGCAAGAACGATGCGGCGGATGCCGAAGCGCTGTGTGAGGCGATGAGCCGACCGACGATGCGGTTCGTGCCGGTAAAGACAGCCGACAGCCAGGCGGCATTGATGCTGGCCGGAGTGCGTGACCGGCTGGTCCGCAATCGAACGCAACTCGCCAACGCGATACGCGGCTACGCAGCCGAGTTCGGTCTGACCGCCGCGAAGGGGATGAGCAAGATCGAACCATTGCTCGAGCGCATTGCAGCAGACGAGACGCTGCCGGATTTGGCGCGGGAGCTTTTCGCTCTTCATGGCAAGGAATACGCGCAGTTGCAGGTGCAGCTGGAAAAAATCGATGCCAAGCTGATGGCCTGGCATCGGGCCAATGAATGTAGTCGTCGTCTGGCACAAATCCCCGGCGTCGGCCCGATCGGCGCGTCGCTGCTGGTGATGAAGATGCCCGCACCTGAGGCCTTCCAATCGGCTCGGCATTTCGCCGCTTGGCTCGGCCTGACGCCAAAGGATCACTCCACTGCCGGCAAGGTTAGGCTCGGCGTCATCACGCGTGCCGGCGACGAAGCCCTGCGCAGCGTGCTGGTCGTCGGAGCCACCGCCGTCATCCGGCATACCCGATCCGGTCGAGGCACTGTTTCGCCTTGGCTTGTTGATCTTCTGAAGCGCAAGCCGCCGAAACTCGCGGCCGTGGCTTTGGCCAATAAGATTGCCCGCATCGCTTGGAAGATGATGGTGACGGGTGAGCCCTACAGGAAAAATGCTGCGACGCTTGCCTTGGCGCACGCCGCATGAAGATCAGACAGCTACGGGGAGCGCTTCTACCGCTATCGTGCTGAGCTGAGGCCGGAACTTGCAAGAGAAGAGGCAGATGGTGTGATCGATCGATCCGAGACGCGAGACACTCCGAAAGAACCATCGGCCGCTACAGGCCGCCGGCGTGTTGGGGACTCGCGTCGCGGAAACCATCTTGGCCAGCGATCATGTGTGATCGCGCCCATAGGCCGGACATATGATCGCAAGCGATCCGATCAAAAAGCTGCTTGACAATCTTGCGAGAAGGGGGTCGTCCACATATGGTTCTTGTAGCCGAAGATGGGAACGGCGATGTCGCGCTTGTGCTCGTTGCCCTCGTCATCGACCTTGGCCTTCGAGAACTTTACGGTCCAGCGCGCGTCCCGGTCTTTCTGCCGCAGCTTCGCGGGCTTGCCTTTCCAGACATCCGGTATCTTGCCCGCTTTGATATCGGCCTTCTCATCGTCGGTGTTTCTCTGCTTCGGCGCGGCCACCACCGTGGCGTCGACGATCTGTCCGCCCATGGCCAGATATCCGGCTTTCGAAAGATGGCGATCGAAACGGGCGAACAGGTTTTCGACCGCGCCAGCCTGCACGAGGTGTTCCCTGAACAGCCAGATCGTCTTGGCGTCCGGCACCCTGTCGCCGGCATCCAGAAGACCAAGGACCCGGCCGAAGGTGCGCCGGTCCATGATCTGGAATTCGGCCTGATCGTCCGACAGACTACACAGCGCCTGCAACACCAGAATTTTGAACATCATCACCGGATCGTAGGGCGGGCGGCCACCCTTCGAGCCATCCGAGCGCTTCAGCGCCTTCGACAACGGCTTGCGGAATATCTCCCACGGCACGACAGCGTTCAGTTTCTCCAGCGGATCGCCGGCTTCGCTCAACCGCGCATAGCGCTCGTCAACGTCCCAGAACCCGGCCTGTCCTCGCATCCATCGCCTCCATGCAAATCAGCACGGCGATGGAATCAAATCACGGCCGAAAACGCGAGGTAATTCGAGGCGTCCAACAGATCACAGGCGATGCGGCCCATCCGGTGATCGTGGCGCATCGGCTGGTAACCACCTCGATCGATTACGGAGCGCTCGACCCGCTTGTTGAGGACATCTTCATCCATATTGAGCATAAGCTGCGTGAGGTCTCGGGCGACGCGGGCTTTGGCACCTAGGCGAACTTGGCGCCCATGGCGAAACCCTGGATCCGGACCAATCGAAAAACCTACCGTCTTGCCGCTCTGATGAAGAGGTCGATGTATGTTTCTGTTATCTCTTCCTTGCCGAATTGGCCGTCCGGCTTGTACCAGTTTGCGATACCGTTGAATCCGCCGAATATCGCATTGGCAACAAGAAGCGGTTCGACATCCCGCAGCGTTCCATCCGCGATGCCTCTTGCGACAATGTCGCGGAGAGTTCGATCGATCTGCTTAGCGAATTTTAGCAGAATCGCTCGGCTTTCCGGTTTGAGAGGGCGGAGTCCCGTCCTCACGAGGCAGATTCCGAAATCGTCCGTCATCAGCTCGGAATAACGCCGTAGAAACTGGGAGAGTTGCTCTATGCCAGTAAGTTCACTTTCATTTTGCTTTTCAAATACGTCCTTAATAAGCCCCAAAGCAATACGCTGACATTCGAACAGTATGTCGTCTTTATCCTTTATGTAATAGTAGAGTGTTGGCTTTGTAACGTTGAGGCGCTGTGCCAGCTCATCGAGCGTTGTGGTGTGATAGCTGGTGTCATTGAACGCTCGTGCCGCAGTGCGCAGCAAAATCTCTCGCCGCAGCTTATGTTGTTCGCCACGATCAAGAACTTTCTTTCCCCACCGAAAGGATGTCTTGTCCTCGGACGCATGCCGCCTGGCTGGGCTCTCGTTCCGTTTCAACTGGTTTTTTTCGTTCGTCATAAGGCCATACTAGTCAACGTTGAAAGCGCTCTACTCACCCGTAGGGGATTTGCAACTGTGGCGACAAGAGCCAATATCCTGCCAGTCGAAATTTTGAAGAGTCAAACCACACCCAACGCCCGGTCCGATGCAAGAGGCTGTGAGTGTGGGCGTGTGCTGCTGATCCGTGGACAATTCGAAATCGCAAGTTTAAAGGAGTTGAACCCGCGCTGGAAGGGGCGATTTCTGGGCTGATTTGCTAAGCCGCCGCGCCGATGAAGGCGTAGACCCTACGTTCCGCGGACGAGACCCTCGCGCCAACGGCAAGTGCTATCCACAAATGGCGGTAAATGGGCTGCTACCTCCAAACTGAGTGATCCAATCTGATTGTTTGGATCGCCGAAAGGTGGAGTATCCGATCTCGTGACATTGCAGGACGCGGGTTACCGCCGTGACATCCTGGCGTCGGCGCCACGGTCGACCCGCGTGGTGATGCCGTCTATCTCATCTGGGCACCCGAATTAGCCTCGACGGCCGTAAGAGCTGCCGGCTTTGGCACGAACATTTCGGAAGCAAACAGTGAACATAACAGAACCGAAAGGGCCAGAGCGGGATGACTTGATGCTGAGTCGGATTGGGGATTCCCCATGGCGTCCAAATCTGATTCATCTTGCCGACCGGGACAGGAGGCCGGCATGGATGGGCAAGCCTTATTCTATGGATCTGCGGGACCGGGTTGTTGGCGCGGTTGAGCACGAAGGCCTGTCGCGGCGTCAGGCTGCGGCACGGTTTGGCGTCAGCTACAGCGCTGCGATCGCCTGGCTGAAGCGCTTCCGTGAGACGGGCAGCGTCGAGCCGGGCCAGATGGGCGGCCACAAGCCGAAGGCGATTTCCGGCGCGCATCATGACTGGCTTGTGCAACGCTGCCGGGAAAGGGACTTCACCCTGCGCGGACTGGTGGCGGAACTGGCCGAGCGCGGCCTGAAGGTCGATTACCGCTCGGTATGGGCGTTCGTTCATGCCGAGAAGCTGTCGCACAAAAACGTATGGCCCGCCCCGTTGGCAAGTTGGTTGCTTCAGGCTTTGTTTGGTCGTGCACAAACGTATCCGGCGTAGTGGCGTTGCTGCCCTCGCCATGATGGAGATCCGCGCGTCCTGGTCCTCATAAAAGTCTCGGCGTCGTAGCGCCGTTTTTTGAACCAGGTTTCCAGGGACGCGGGTGTTCGACCCTTCCGGCCATCAGCCTCCTTCCGCCAACCTCATACGGCTCCCTCGATCCGGGGCCGATCCTTTCGACTATACAGCTCCGCTCAGGCGGTCATCACCGTGCCCTTTTCCGGCTCGAAGCGTACACCATGCCGCAGCGTTGCCCACGCTATACGAGCGAGTTTCGCAGCGAGCGCGACAATGACCACGTTGCGGTGTGCTCGGGACAGAAGACCTCGAAGCCACGAGCCCAAAGGCGTCGCCTGTTTGGAGAGGCTCGGCAGTGCCGCGCGTGCGCCGTGGATTAGCAGCATGCGCAGGTGCCTGTTCCCCCGCTTGGTGATGCTGAGCAGCCGCGGTTTGCCGCCCGTCGTCATCTGCTTCGGCACGAGGCCGAGCCAGGCTGGAATGTCGCGCGCCCGACGGAACGCCTCACCGTTCCCGACGGCCGCAAACAGCGCGGTTGCGCCAAGGATGCCGATGCCGGGTATCGAGGTCAGCCGGCCTGCCGCCTCGTCGGCACGTGCATGCTCGGTCAGATCGTCGTTCAAAGCGTCGATCCGCTCATCGAGTGATCGCCACTCGGCTCGCATGTCTGCGATGAGCACCAAGATGCGGACCGAAAGGTCCGAAGGCGGCTCAGCGAGGAACGGTTCGATTTCCCGTTCAAGAACCCTGCGCCCTTGGCGGAAGGTATGTCCACGCTCGAGCAGGATCGCCCGAAGTTGATTGACGAGCGCCTTTCGCGCTGCCACCAGACGAGAGCGGGCCCGGTGCAGGGTCTGTAGGTCGAGCCGCTCCTGGCTCTTCAACTCGACGAAGCGCATGGTCGGCCGCGTGGCTGCCTCGGCGATCCCCGCCGCATCGTTGTCGTCGTTCTTTTGTGCACGGACGTACGGACGGACATGTTCGGGCGACATCAGTCGGACCTCATGCCCTTTCGCGGCAAAGAGACGACCGACATGATGCGCCCCGCAGCACGCCTCCAGAGCGACTGTACAAGGCTCAAGCTTGCCTGCAAGTTCGGCAAGGGTCGCTCGCCGGACGCGTCGGCGCAGGACGACCCGTTCCTCCGCATCCAGGCCAACAATACTATTCAGGTTCTTGCCCAAGTCGATTCCAAGGGTCACGATGGTCATCGGTTCGCTCCTTCCTCTCAAACACACCAGCACCATAGCTCGGTGCCGGCGGGAGGGGCGGGCCATCCCATAAAAGACGCTGATCGCCGCCGAGCAGGATCGCCCGGATGTGGCGCGGCGCCGGGCCCAGTGGATGCAGTACCGGAACCGCATCGATCCTTCCCGCCTCGTGTTCATCGATGAGACATGGACCAAGACCAACATGGCGCCGCTGCGGGGCTGGGCGCCGGTCGGGACAAGGCTCAGGGCCAAGGTGCCGCAGCGGCGCTGGAAGACCATGACCTTCCTGGCGGCGCTACGCCATGACCGCGTCGACGCGCCCTGGTTCATCGACGGGCCGATCAACGGCGAGCGCTTCCAGCTCTATTTCGAGAAGGTGCTCGCGCCGACCTTGCGGCCCGGCGACATCGTCGTGATGGACAATCTGGGCTCGCACAAGGGCAAGGCGATACGTGCCGCCATCAGCGCGGCCGGCGCGAAGCTGTTCTTCCTGCCCAACTATTCCTCCGACATGAACCCGTGTATGGATGGCTCCTGCGTGGCAAGGGTTTCGTGAGCATTCTTTTGAACTGGTCGGCTGCGGCCATGTATTCGGCGTCTGTGTGCAGCTGTGTGCTGCGCGCCATGATGAATTTCCGCTGGAGTACGGGTCCCACTCAATCGAACGCGCTTCATAGCGCTTCGGGTTCACCGGGGTGTCCCTCTTCTACCTATCCGTCAGTTCGCCATCACCTCACGTTGCCCTGACCATTCCTTCAGTCCGCCCTCAGCCCGATCATGCCGCCGAGACCCGAGGTCTATAGCTGGTTCCGTCGCGCAAAAGCGCGAAGATTGTCCGCGCCATGCGGTTCGCCAATGCGATCGCGACCACCTTGGTCTCCTTCGTCGCCAGCTTTCGCGACAGCCAATCCGTTCCTGGGCGTCGGCTCCTGCGGCGGACCATGATCTGGGCCATGGCTCCGAGATACAGCAGGCGTCGGATATATCGGTTGCCCATCTTCGAGATGCCGCCACTCCTTGGCTTGCCGCCAGTCGAGTGCTGTTTCGGCGTGAGGCCAAGCCAGGCAGCATAATCCCGTGCTGAGCCGAAGTTGCTGACATCCGGTGTCGTCGCGGCAATGGCCGTTGCGGTCAGTACGCCCACTCCAGGGATCGAAGCCAGCCGTCGGCTCATCTCGCTCTGCCGGTGAACATCCTCGATCTCCGCGGTCAGGCGATCGATCCGCGCCTGCGTCTCCGCGAACTGGTCGAAGAGCGCCTGAAGCGGCAGGCATGCGGCATCCGGCAGGGCGTCCAACTCCAACGCCAGCGCTTCGACGCGCTTCGTCCCCTTCGCAGCCACGATCCCGAACTCGGCCATGTAGGCGCGGATCGCATTGCCAGTCTGGGTGACCTGTCCGACGAGGAAGTCCCGCGCGCGGTGCAACACGAGCGCTGCGGATTCTGCTTCGCTCTTCACGGGAACGAACCGCATCGACGGTCGCGTCACCGCCTCGCAGATCGCTTCGGCATCAGCCGCGTCCGTCTTCCCGCGCTTGACGTAGGGCTTCACATAGGACGGCGGCATCAGCCGGACCTCGTGACCCATCTCCCGCAATCGGCGCCCCCAGTGGTGTGCCCCGGAACAGGCCTCCATGCCGATCAGACAGTTGGGTTGCTGCTCGAAAAATGAAAGAAACTGGCTCCGCCGGAACTGACGCCGCACAACAGCTGAGAGCATCAGGACCTTCTGCGTGGAGGTTGACGTCGACGTAGGCGTCCATCTCGATGAAACCGGTCGCGCGCGCTTTGCGCTTGCGTGGTCGTACTTGACGTTGCAGCGCGGGTTGTGGCTGCTGCGTTCAGGCACATTCTGGCAGCACCTACCGGAACACTACGGCAACACGATACGCCCGACACGCCGAAAACTTCCTCGAATTCGTCCAGATCGCCGCAATCGCTCAATGGCTGCTATAAATGTGGAATCGTCCTAGTAGTATATGAAGTGGAGTGATCAGCGCGCGTCGGCCATGTCTAGACCAGGATCGGGACTCGTAACCGTACCTCTCGCCGTCGTGCCCGGCGATTGCGCACCGTCAGCCCCCTCATCTCGGTAGATGCGGCTTCTCTGCGATGACTTGCCTTCTCCGACGCAACAGGATGAGCTGGCGCCGGGCGTCAATGCCCAGAGAGACCGTTGACGATGTAGTCGCGCACGAACCGACGGATGTCATTACTATCCACACTTTCTCGATCACTATAGAGTACGAACATCACAGCAACACGAATGATCCACCGTGCTGTTGTATTAAGATCTAGTTGCCTAATAGCCTTTCTTTGCATTAAAATATTCAAATATGGAGTCAGAATTTCTTATGAAGTTCGAAGAAGAAACTCCGATTCGACAGTCATCCAAGAAATTACCAAATCTCTCTCAAGCGTCCATAGACGAATAAAAAGTTGATTATTACGAGAAAGATCAACAAAACCGACAATTATCTCAACAATCAATTCGTCAGTTTTTGATTGGACATCAAGCTTAATTTTTAAATCGCCGTAGAACGACGCAAGTTCACGCCGAAGCACAGCCGCAAGGACATCATTTCGGTTGTTAAATTGTTTATATACCCACCTGCGCGAGAGACCACTGCGTGTTGCAATCTCCTGCATCGTCGTTCGTGCGTGGCCAAAATCTGAAAGGCAGGCTACTGCTGCATCGAGGATGCGATTGCGGATGGCCGTCGATGATGAGTCTATCTGCGTGATTGGCATATTGTACTGATCGTGGGAGTCTGTCTACAGGACCATTTTTAACAGAAGACATCTTACCCTGTTTGACCGGACAGGCGGCGGGTTGCATTAAGCACCAGCGGCCTTGGCCCTGAACTCACGCGGCGAGAGGAAGCGCAAGCCGGAGTGCGGGTGGATTTCATTGTAATCGTCGAACCATTTTGGCAGCAAGGCCAGGACGGTTTCGGCGTCGGGCAGAATGACGTTTCCGGCGTAATCACGCTTCAGGGTTTTGACGAACGCCTCGGAGATGCCATTGCTCTGCGGCGAGCGAACAGGGGTGAAGGCCAGTCGCAAGCCCAGCGCCGCTGCGGTAGTCGCCGTTTCCCGGGCGATGTAGGCGCTACCGTTGTCGGACAGCCATTCGACAGGATGCAGCGTCCTGGCGTTGCCGAAGCGCTGCTCGACGGCCTCGACCATCAGATCGCGCACCATCTCGCCCGAGACGCCGGCATGGGCAACGGCCGACCAGGCGATGATCTCACGGTCACAGGCATCGATGACGAACAGCACCCGCACGATCTCGCCGTTGCGGCATTTGAGTTCGAGATGATCCGAGCACCAGCGGATGTTGGAACGCAAGGCAATGACGACGCCGTCATGGGTGCGAGCCGGGCGATAGGCGGTATGGCGCGTCAGCACGAAACCGTTGACCTGCATGATGCGCAGAACCCGCTTGGCGTTGACGGGCGGCAGGTCCTGGGCACGCCTCTCGCGGTTGAGCAGAGCCGTGATGCGGCGATAGCCATAGGTCGGCCGTTGATCAACCAGCCTGCGGATCACGGGCAGCACGGCCACATCTTCAGCCTTGGCGTATGGCTTACGCGTCGCCGGGCTTTCGAGATGGCGTTTCTTCGCCTGCTCGACGAGGTTGGAGCGCGAGACGCCGAGCGTGTCGGCAACCGTCTTCACAGCGAACCGTCCTGGTTGAACGAGGCGAGCCGCAACGTTGGCTTTTTGGGGGCGACGAGATCGAGCGCCTCCTTGAGGATCTCGACCTCCATGGTCTTCTTGCCCAGCATGCGCTCCAGGTCGCGCACGCGTTTCTCGAGTTCGCGGACGCGACCTGCGCCAACGACATCGTCGTCGGCCTGAACGGCGGTCGCACCGCCTTCGAGCATACGGCGCTTCCACGCAAAGAGCTGACTGGGCGCAATACCGGCGCGGCGTGCCACATAGGACACCGACATGCCGGGCTGCATGGCCTCTTCGACGAGGCGCACTTTCTCGGCTGTCGTCCAGCGCCGCCGGCGCTGCACCGAGGTGATCACTTCAACACGAGGCGAAGGAGAGAACGGATCAGAAGTCATAGTCATAATCATAGGCGTACGCCTATGCCTTATCGGCTATGCCGCCTGTCCGGTCAAAACGGGGTGCACTCCAGGAAGCTAGCGCCGCTTCGCCCTTAGTGTCCATTCCAAATTGCGCTGTCGATGCCTCGACCGACAGCATCTGCCTCCCGCGCAAGACGGATCTGCACCGGGTCGTGAATACGCTTCTGTGTTTGGCTTCCTCGGGTGGCGTGTGCCGGCTATTCTGCGAGGTTGGTGTAGCCCCCTCCCGGCTATAGGCCTCCGAGTGGTAAATCCGCCGTATTTCAAGTCCGGCTCGATCAGGTTAATGAAATGTAACCCGAGCGCGTCCACGAAACTCGGGTCTATTCAGAAATCATCATGGCGCTGACCCCGACCCTACTCGCTTAGGAGAGTGACCGACGGTTAAGGAGAATGTCTTATGCACACGTTCCCTTCATGAAATATCCTCCGAAACCTCTTGGCGCAGTCGTGGACCTCGGGCGAGACGCCGACCGAGCGCTTCGAGGAATTTTTCGTAGCGCTCGCCACCCTTGGCGCGGGCGGCCGCACCCTGGACGATCTCCGGCAGGGATATGGTCGAGGTCAGCCAGGATCGCATGAAGATGGCGAAGGCTTCGTTGGCGATGCCGATGTCGCGTTCGAGGCGCTGGATGTTGCGGTCAATCCGGTCGAGGCGCTTGACGATGGCGGCTTCCTTCCGCTCGTCGGCATCAGGCGACAGGAAGGAGGCGATGGCGGCCTCGGCTACGATCGAGCGGGATTGCTCCCGGCGGTCGGCGAAATCGGCCAGCAGCCGCATCAGTTCCGGGTCGAGGTAGACGGACAGGCGCTTCTTCCTGTCCGGCCGCTCCAGCCTGTCGTCGGCGTCGCGCATCGCTCACAGATCCATGTTGTCGCCGGGGTCCATCGAGACCTGGCGCGCGACGAGCCGCATGTTTCGGACGAGCGCCCGGTTGGTGGCGGCATCGGTGTCGGGCTCATCCGCTTCGGGCTCGAACTCGTTGGCGGGCTGCTTCGGCTGCTCCGGCGCGATGTCCTTGTGCGGCTCCAGGCCCGGCTCGCGGCGCAGACCGGCATTGGCGGGATCGTCGTCCTGCTTCGCGGCGGCAGCCGGCCGCGCCGCGCCGTTCGCGGCATGAGCGGAGCCGTTCGCCGAAGCGGCCGTGCCCTGGGCGGGGATCGCCACGACGATCGGCTTCAGCGCCGACCAGTCGTCGGGGCGCTGGACCAGGCCGGCGCGCGGGTTGGCGGGAACGGGAAGGAGGCGCTCGGTGAGACGGGCATCCTCGTAGTAGCGCGCCTTGTTCGCGCGGATCGGCGGGATGCCTGCTACCATGACGATCTCGTCGTCGGGCGGAAGCTGCATCACCTCGCCGGGGGTGAGCAGCGGCCGGGCTGCCTCGGAGCGGGAGACCATCAGGTGCCCGAGCCAGGGCGCAAGGCGGTGGCCGGCATAGTTCTGCATGGCGCGCATCTCGGTCGCGGTGCCGAGGGCGTCCGACACGCGCTTGGCCGTGCGCTCGTCATTGGTGGCGAAGCTGACGCGGACATGGCAGTTGTCGAGGATGGAATTGTTGGCGCCGTATGCCTTCTCGATCTGGTTGAGCGACTGCGCGATCAAAAACGCCTTGATGCCGTAGCCGGCCATGAACGCCAGGGCGCTCTCGAAGAAGTCGAGCCGGCCGAGCGCGGGAAACTCGTCGAGCATCAGGAGCAGACGATGGCGGCGGCCTTTCGCGTGAAGATCCTCGGTGAGCCGGCGGCCGATCTGGTTGAGCACGAGGCGCACGAGCGGCTTGGTGCGGGAAATGTCGGAGGGCGGGACGACGAGGTAGAGTGTCGTCGGCCGCGCGCCGGACACGATGTCGGCGATGCGCCAGTCGCAGCGGGCGGTGACAGTCGCGACGACAGGATCGCGATACAAGCCCAAAAAGGACATGGCGGTGGAGAGCACGCCGGAGCGCTCGTTGTCGGACTTGTTGAGCAATTCACGGGCTGCGCTGGCGATGACGGGATGCGGTCCCTTCTCGCCCAGATGCGGCGTGGTCATCATGGCGGACAGCGTCGACTCGATCGGCCGGCGCGGATCGGAGAGGAAGGCGGCGAGGCCGGCGAGCGTCTTGTCCGTCTCGGCATAGAGGACGTGGAGGATCGCGCCGACCAGCAGTGAATGGCTGGTCTTCTCCCAGTGATTGCGCTTCTCAAGCGAGCCTTCGGGATCGACCAGCACGTCGGCGACGTTCTGCACGTCGCGAACTTCCCATTCGCCCTTGCGGACTTCGAGGAGCGGATTGTAGGCGGCGGACTGCGCGTTGGTGGGATCGAACAGCAGGACGCGACCGAAGCGGGCGCGCAGGCCAGCGGTCAGATCCCAGTTCTCGCCCTTGATGTCATGCACTATACCCGAGCCTGGCCAAGTGAGCAGGGTCGGCACGACGAGGCCGACGCCCTTGCCGCTTCTCGTCGGCGCGAAGCACAGCACATGCTCGGTGCCGTCATGGCGGAGATAGTCGCGGTCGAGCTTGCCGAGCAAGACGCCATCGTCGCCGAGCAGACCGGCGGCGGCGATCTCCTTGCGCTCGGCCCAGCGGGCGGAACCGAAGGTGCGAACGTCCTTCGCCTCGCGCGCGCGGTAGATCGACATGAGGATGGCGACGGCGATGGCGATGATGCCGCCCGACGCGGCGATGCCGGCCCCTTCGTAGAAGATGGTCGGCGCGTAGGCGTCGTAGAAATACCACCACCAGAAGAAGGCGGGCGGCGGATAGAGCGGCCAGCCGGCCAGCTCGAACCAGGGCTGGCCGAGCTGCGACTGAAAGCCGAGCCGCCATGCGGTCCACTGCGTCGCGCCCCAGACCGCGACCAGCACGAGCGAGAAGACGACGACGATCTGTCCCCACATGACGCGGCTGGCGGACACGGCGGAAATTCTCCTCAAATTCGTTTCACGAGAGCGAAGAAGGACAAGCGCGGCGCGGGTTTCAATGGCGAATGTCTGCGGACTCGAAGCCGGTCGCAGATGGTGCGGAAAATACTTGCGCGGTGCGGCGAACAATCGTCGCGACTGCTCACAGTCCCAGCCCGCGCTTGCGGCCGAAAGACCAATCCACGCCGGCGTCGCCGCGGGCGACGCCGGAGATGTGCTTGCCGATGTGCTTCTCGACGGATGGCGTCCAGGGAACCAGCTTGAAGCCGAGCCCATCGTCGATCATGGCGAAGCGACCAGAGGCGAGCGCGAAGCGCTGCCGGTAGGTGCCGGCGACATATTCGCCTGCGGCCGACTTCTGGAAGGGCGTGCCGGTCTCGGCCGCGAGCTTCTGGCCGAGCGCGTCCAGCTCGCGCTCGCGCAGCGTGGCGAGCAGGTTACGGGCGAAGACCATGCGCGTGCCCTCGCGCCGGGCTAGGCCCTCGGCCGCGAGATGATCGGCGCGGGCCTCCATTGCTTGCTTTACCTCCAGGCCGAAGCCGCCGCCGAGGTCGACGGGATCGCGGGCGATGTTCTGGCGATCGAGCCAGGTCGAGCCGGTGGCTGTGGTCTGCTGCTCGATGGAGAGGTCGGCGCGCACGGCGAGAGCGGTGCGTGTCCGGCCATCGCGATCTTCGTAGCGGCGCAGCTCGACGATGGAGCCGGGGGCGGAATCGCCGGCCGCGTCGAGGTCGTGGAATCGGATGTGATGGGTGCGGCCGTCGATGCCGTCGACCACGGCATAGGCCGTGCCGCGCAGTTCGTCGTCCAGGCCACGCTCGACCAGCCGGCCAACAATGGGATCGGCATTGGCCTCGCCGGCGATGACGTAATCGGTCAGGCCGCGATCTATACCGCTTTCGGTCAGCGCGCGGTGCATGCGCTTGATGATGTCACCGCGCTCCCCCAGCTCGCGCAGAGTGGGTTCGGCTTCCTCGGCGATGATCCATTGGCCCGGGCCGATGGTCTCGGCGAGGCCGAGCCGTTCGAGATGGCGCAGCCGGCCGACTTTCAGCGTGACATACTCGTCGGGCTGCCTGTCCGGCGACGGGGCGACGTCGATGATGCCGTGGCGGTTGGCATCTCGGACGAGTTGGCGGTCGAGCTGGGTCCAGCGCTCGGCCGCGACCTGGCGCTCCAGCGAGCGGCGAATGTCGAGGTCGGCGCGCGGGCCGAGTTCCTGGGTGATGAGATCCTGCGCCCGGTTGCGCATGCCCTCCTTGATGTAGTCGCGGGCGATCACGAGGTCGTTGCCGTCATCGGCACGGCCGCGCAGGATGACGTGGACATGGGGATGCTCGGTGTTCCAGTGATCGACGGCGACCCAATCGAGCTTCGAGCCCAAGTCCTTTTCCATCTGCGCCATCAGATCGCGGGTGAAGGTCTTGAGGTCGGTCATCTCCAGCGCGTCGTCGGGAGAGACGATGAAGCGGAAGTGGTGGCGGTCGTCCTCGCAGCGTTCGGCGAAGTCCTTCACGTCGGCGTCGTCCGTCTCGGGGCCGAACATGCGCGCCTTCTCGCCGTCGCGGGTCACGCCGTCGCGGCGCAAATAGTTGAGATGGGCGGTGAGCGGCGCGGACCTCGCGGTATGCCTGACCACGCGGGTCTTGATGACGGCGCCGCGCGAACGGCTGGTGATGAGGCGGTTGGCGCGCACGCTTGCCACGCGCCCGCGCCCGAAGCGCGAGCCGTTGCCGGAGGTGATCCTGCCGGAGCGCGAGACGCGGCCGCCGGCCTTCTGCGCTGCGGCAAGGGCTTGGGCGACAAAGGGCTTCGCCTGCTGCGCCCTGGAGGAGCGGATGCGGCCGGGGCGGATGCGGAAATCGTCGTCCCGGCTCATGGTGATTTCCGCTGCGATGTTCGGGTTTCGCTGAAACCGTTGAACAATCTCAGGCCGCGCACCTCGCGCGCCTGATCCGCGATGCGCGCGAAATCCCGAAAAACCCCGCAACAACAACCGCCCGACCGAGCCGCGATGTGCGGCTTTTTATCCCGCCCTCCTTCGGTCGGTTGTGCCGCTGCCCCGCAGAGCACCGCAATCCTTGCGATTGCGCACCACGCGAAGCGAGAAAGCACGATGGTCAACGCCGATCTCCTTCCCTTGCCGGCCGTTCCACGAACAGGCCGTCGGATGGTGGCGCGAGCGCCGACAGATCGACGATCGCCGGTGCGTCGGAAGGTCGGCCGGAAGGAGAAAGGGAGTTGTCCGTATCGCCGTGATCGTGGTCCGCGAAGCGGGCGACGAACAGCGGCGCGCGGGACCATGCCTGCGACGCAGGGGAGCGCACCATGTGCCTGATCGGGGCCGTGCCGTCGATCATCGGCATGATCTTCGCGACGTATTCGACGGTCTCGGCCGGCAGCGCGCGGCCAGTTGCGAGATGGTCGTCGTAGCGGCCGGGACCGGCATTGTAGGCGGCGAGCATGGCGTCGACCGAGTCGTAGCGGTCGTGCATCTCCCGCAGATACGCCGTGCCGGCGAGGATGTTGTCGCACTCATGCCAGGGGTCCGCGCCGAGGCCATGCTTCTTGCGCAGCTCGTCCCATGTCGCGGGCATGACCTGCATCAGACCCATCGCGCCCTTGGGCGAGAGCGCGGCGGGATCGTTGACGCTTTCCACCACCATGACCGCGCGTATCCAGCGCTCGGGAATGGAGAAGCGGCGAGCGGCAACGCCGATACAGGCCGCCCACGGATCGGCCGATGCGGCTGCCACGCTATGCAGCTCGGGCGGCGGCTCGGCCGACGCCGGAGCGGCCAGGGCGGCGATCATGGCGCATGCGGCCAGCATCGCCATGATCGTCCGGTCGGCAGCGCGGGCACCGCCGTCCCGATGCGCCATCAGCCTGCCATCGTGCTCGCTGCGGCCAAGGGCAAGGCTTCCCCGGCGGCCGGTATTTTCCGGACGGGCATCGTCGTAAGACGTGTACGCTCCCCGGAAAATAGGCCGCCGCCCCTGACCTTCGCTGCGCGCGACGGCCGCCCGACAGGCGATCGGGTCGAGGGGAGTGACCGGCGTTCGACCGATCAAGGGGAGTGAGCCTGAAGGATCACGAGAACGGCGGCAGCGCATGACGGGTCATGCCTCGCCGTCGTTTTTCTTCCGGCGCGTCCAGAGAAGATTCCATGCGCCCTTCTTGGTGTCGGACTCGAACAGGCGGGCGCGGATCGGCTCATGGAAGGACGGATCGTCTATGGTCAGCGACAGGAAGCTGCCGGCCTTGTCGCCGGTGCGGTCCCAGGCCGCGCCGACTTCCTGCCCGTCGAGGAAAACGCGATGCTCGGGCGCGTTCTCCGCGTCCGATTCCTCGGCCGGGAGGATGGCCACCTCGACGTCGAGGGTGAGCGTGCGGATGCGGCCGAAATAGCCGTCGTCGTTGCGGGTGAAGGTGCCGATCTGGGCCATGCGATGTTCCTTTCGCGGGTTGAGAGGCGAGCCGTCACGGCTCGTCGGAGACCGGCTCGCGGAAGGATTCCGTGGCCGGATCGGGGTCGTCGGTGCTCCAGACGGGAACCGCCCGGCCGACGAGGGCGGAGACGGGAAGCGGCCCGAAATAGCGGCTGTCGAAGCTGTCGGGGCTGTCCCAGTTCATGAAGAAGGCTTCGCCGGCGAGGAGCGTGCGGCAGCCCTGCCAGACCGGCAGCGGCCGGCCGCGCGTGTCCAGCGCGCGGGCCTCGCCATAGGTCGTGCCGTAGGCGACGATCTCCGCGCCGGAGCGGCAGACAGTGGTGCCGGACAGAGCCAGCACGCGCTTGATGAGCGGCAGTCCGCGCGGCAGGTAGCCGCGTTCGTCGAGGAATGCGGCCAGCTCGTCGGGCGGCATGACCACGGCGAGGTCCGTCACCGCGATCTTCCCGGCCGGCACGATGCGGTAGAGGCCGACCGGAACGCTGGCCGATGCGTTCCAGATCACGCGGACGTCCGGCCGATGCAATGCCGGGGCCGCGACCAGCGCGGCGCCGGCGAGCATGGTGATGAGCGTCACGCGGCGCGCGGTCATGGCAGCAACTCGCGGCGGCGCAGCCAGGCGCGGTGCTGCTCGTGACCATAGGCTCGGAACGGCCCGTTGACGCTGATGCGGTTGTGGAGGTGACGCCAGTGGTCGGGCGCGACGTCAGCCGGATCGACGCCGAGCGCCTCGATCGCGTCCACGGCCTTCAGCACCGCCTCGACCTTCGGCCAGCCGGTGATGCGCAGCAGGATCTCGCCGCCGGGTCGCACGAAGGGCAGCGTCTGGAACGGCTCGCCGCTTGCAACCGCGCGCACGATGTCGATGCGCGAGATGATCGTGCCGTGCTCGTTGCCGGCCCAGCGAACGAAGCCGAAGATGCTGCCCGGCGCGAAGACGACGACACGGCGATGACGGTCGAGGCGCTGATCCTCGGCGGCTCGGCCGAAGCGTATCCAGTGCTCGATCTGCTTCTCGCGCCAGGTCAGCTCGACCACTGTGCGGTCGGGAGACATGCCGGCGCTGCGGATACCCGCCGTCATGGCCGTGCCCCTTCGGTGAAGGGCAGCACGGACGCGATGCGCGCCCCCGCGCGCTCGGCCATGTCGGCGTCGATCTCGCAGCCGAGATAGCGTCGGCCGGTGAGCCGACAGGCTTCGCCGGCCGCGCCCGACCCAGCAAACCAATCGCCGACCAGGCCGCCCGGCGGGCAGCTCGTGCGGATCAGGATTTCGAGGAGGAAGACGGGCTTCTCGGTCGGGTGGATCGCGTAACCGTGGGCGTTGCGCACGAAGATCACGGAGCGCATCAGGCGCGGGCCGCCGTCCTCGCTGACATAATGGCCGGCGTCGATCCGGCCGGTGTGGGGTGGCCGCATCTTGCGCCGCACGGTGCGCGCCGTGGCGTCCGGCGTCGTCTGCACCTCGTTGTAGACGGCGCTCCACGGCACGTCGGCGCGGCGGAACTGCACCGCCAGCTCATGCACCCTGCGGAAGCGGTCGGCGTGGAAGGAGGAGCCGTTCTGCTTCTCCCACACGATCTCCTGCGCGTAGGCCAGGCCGGCGTCGGTGAACGCCTTCGCCGTGGTCATGAAGGAGCGCAGCGAGCCGAACACCCAGAGCGAGCCGGACGGCTTCAGGGCGGTGCGCGCGAGCGGCAGCCAGCCATCTACCTGCCGATCCCAGGCGAGCGACGTGTCGCCATAGGGCGGATCGGCGAGGATCAGGTCGAAGGGACCATGCGCCGGCATGAGGTCGCGGCAATCGCCCGCAAGAACCGTGGGAGGCAGGATCGTCATGGCGCGATCCCCGGCAAGCGGAGGAGCATCGTCGCCACGCCTTCACGGCTGCTGCGCGGTTGTCCCCTATTTCGTGAAATGGGCGACCGCGTTAGCAAGAATCCGAAGGATTCTTCAGTTAGGGAAGTTAGAGGGGCCGGATTCCGCTTGGCGAATCCGATGCTTGCGGGGCGCCGGCGTTCCCGATGGTACGGGATTCGCGTTCCCGAAAAGACGGGAATCGGCGTTCCCGATAGTACGGCTCCGTCCACATGATTTCCACGTCTGCCGTGGTGCAGGGCTCCGGGCGCGGTCATGACCGTGTTCCGCCGCGCTTGCGCCGGCGCGGCGCCCGGTCATGGCCGTCCGGCTGGAAGGTGAGCCGCTGGCGGCCATCGGGATCGTCGACCAGCGCGAGGCGGTAGCCGGGCAGCGGCTGGCGCTGGACGATGGCGCGCAGCTCGAAGCGGAAGCGCCTGAGCGGCGACAGGCTGCCCGACTTGAGATGGAGGTGCGGAACGTCGAAGCTCCAGCCGCCGTTCTGGCGGCCGCCATGCTTGCGCACGAGCCGGTAGAGCCATCGTTCGAGGCCGCCTGTCAGGTCGAAATACTGGCGGTCGATGGTCAGCACGAGGGCATCGTCGATGACTCCTGCATAGAACCAATCGGGCAGGATCAGCTCGATGCCCAGCGATCGCCCCTGCGTGTCGAGGCGCTCCTTCCACTCGGCGATCCACGAGAAGCGGTGGCGGCGGCGCTCGGAGGGCTGGCGGATCGAGGTGAGGATGGTGGTCGATTGCAGCCGGTCGAGCGCGGCCTTCAGCCTGTCGTAGTTCAGGCCGGAGTCGGTGCGGCCGATGAAGGTGAGGATTTCGTATGGGGTGGACGACATGAAGCGCGAGGTGGTGAGGCCCCTGTCGCGCGCGTCGACGATCTGGCTGGCGGCCCAGATCAGCACGTCGGCATCCCAGATCGTCGCCATGCCGTGCTCGGCCGTGGCCTCGACGCGGATCGACACGTCGCCCATGCGGAAGTCGATCGGCGTGACGCGGTGGGACTTTGCCAGCGAGAAGAACGGCCAGGACATGAGATCCTGCGCGTCGCGCGCCGCGATCTCGCCGGAGCGCGCCCGGAAGAGTTCGAGCTGCTGGCCCTGATATGTGCGGCGCGACGACATGAAGGCGGACACCGGGGCGATCAGCGCGCCGGGCCGGCGTCGGACGCGGATGCGTCCGCAGACCGTGACGCCGCCTCGGAGGTCGATTGGCGGGCGCAGGCGTCGATCCAGGCTTCGAGGTCGGCGACGGCATAGACCACGCGGCCGCCGAGCTTGTGGTAGATCGGCCCGGTGCCGTCGCAACGGTGCTTTTCGAGCGTGCGCGGCGACAGGTCGAGAAGGCGCGCGGCTTCCGGCGTTCGCACGAAGCGCGGCCAGTCGGTGGCGGTGCTGTTGGACATTGTGGGCCTCCGTCGCGGCCGCCGTGAGGGCGGCGAGTCGGGTGCGACGATGGCGAAGAATCGGCGGCCCGGCGGAGTGACAAAAATCGGGGGGTCTTAGGAGAAGTGTCCCCCCTCAAGCGGCTGGCCGCGGGGGCTCAGTCGCGGTCGGGACCGTCGCCTGGTCTGTGCGGGATCAGCCATTGCAGATAGTCGCGCTCGATCTGCCGGCGGGCGGCCGCGAGGATGCGCGCAAGCCGCCGCCGCTCCGGCGCGTTCTTCCAGTCCACGGCGCGCAACGTCTCGACGGTTCGGTTGATGAGGACGGCGGCGACCACGCGGCGCGGGGCGCCGGATTCCACGCCGTCCCAGGCGCGCAGCATGAGGGCGGCGCGACGAATCTGGAAGACGGAAAGCCGCTGCTGGCGCGGCAAGGGGCCGGACGGCCTTCCGTCCAGCCGCCGCTTCAGGCGGCCCGCATTGCGGTGCCGCCACCAGAAATGCTCGTCGAGCGGAAGGAAGATGCCGGCTCTGACCGGCTCATCGCCGGCTCGGAACCAGAGGCGGTGATCGCCGGCGCCGTCCTCGGCGATGGCGTGCAGGCCGTCGCCGGCCAGCTCGCCCACGACAGGCAGCGTGCGTGGATCAGGAAGCGAAGAAGCTGCAAAGCCTTCGGGGACAGCCATGACAATGACGGCCGCAGGGAAGTGCCGGGGCAGCCATACGGGCCGAGCGGTCAAGGCCGATGCAGAAGGGTCCGCCGGGAAAGGCAAGCCCCCAGCGGCGGGACAGATGCGCTATCGCCTCTGCCTTGTCTGCGCCGCCGGAGGCGATCCTTCTCACGGTGTCGGCATAGTCCTGCCGATAGTCGCGGTTGCGACGAAGAAACTCGAAGGTGATGCCGCCCCGGTCGAGACGGCTCAGACGTTCCTCGAACTGCGGTGATCGCCAGTCGTGCAGCGGCTCCATGACGAAATCCTCCCCGCCCGGTCGTTGCCATCGGGATGATTCGAGTATTGGCGGGGTCGGCCGCGCGTGAAGATGGAAAATCGGAATGTGAATCTCGACCTGGGCGAGCAATCCCGATTTGGGGCGTCGTCAACGGCGCGGCGATCGGGAGCCGGTCATTGCATGCGCGGTTCCAGCAGATGCGGATAGCCTTGCTCGGTCATCCAGCGGGCTCGGGCGAGATGGGTGTCGTGCATGTGCTTCGCGCGTTCGGGATCGACGTTGACGTCGAGGCCGAACACGATCTTCACGACTTCGCGCCAGTCGGCGCCTTCCTCGGCAGCGTCGAGCAGGCGAAGATAGGTGGCGAGGTGGGCTTCGTCATAGGCGTTCACCCTGTCGGTCAGCGGCGGGCTGTCCTTGAAGGGAGTCTTGCTCATCGTTGTGTCCTTACTTCCTCGCGCATGTAGTTCACAAATACGTCATCGCTTCGAGGTGCAATAGAAGTTCCGCGACTGGCATCGAAGATTCTCGGAATGGCGACATTCCGCGATTGGACAGAAAGCCGACGTCTGCGACGCATCCGTTTTTCTCGCATGCGGCCCACTATAACGAATCGGAACGATCGTTCCTAGAACGATAGTTCCGGTTCTGATTCCCATGCGTCATGGATCTCAAAGAGGTCATGGCGATCAACATGCGTCGGCTGCGCCATGACAAGGATATGACGCAGGAAGAAGTAGCGGAGCGCGCGGGGCTGAGCCCTCGCTACATCGGCTCGATCGAACGCGGGAAGGTTTCGGCGAGCGTGAGCGTTCTGGGAAAAGTGGCCGACGCATTCGGGGTCGATCCCTGCGAACTGATCCGGACATCGAAACGCTGACGTTCGCCCTCAAGGGGCGAACGGGTCTATCTCGCGGATGATGGCGTCATCGTCGCCGTCATATTCGGCGGCCGGCATGGCGCCGACCGTGCCGTCGCCGGTGCGGAAGATGACGATCGTCACCAGCAGGGTGGCGGCGAGGCTGAAGGCGAAGGCTTGCGCATCTGGAAGGGACATCGTTCCGGCTCCTGTTCCGGAGCGGGGACCATCCCCGCTCGACAGGCGCCCGATGGGTTTCGGCCGCGGCCGCGATCACCGCGACGGCGCAGCCGGGAGCGGCGGCACGCTTTGCGTAGTCCGACCCTTGATGAGGTGGAACGGCCCGCTCCGACAGCATCGAAGTGCTAAAACGTGGTCGTTACTGCAAACGCCACAAGGGGGGACCGTTCCGTGAAAGATGTTACCACTATTGGATTGGACTTGGCGAAGCACGTTTTCCAGGCTTTTGGCGCGGGCGCCGAGGGCACGCCGCTATTCAACCGGAAGCTACGACGCGCTGAGGTATTGCGCTTCTTTGAAAGACTTCCGCCGTGCCTAGTGGGTATGGAAGCATGTGCCAGTGCGCATTGCTGGGCGCGGGAGATATCAGCCTTCGGGCATGACGTCAGATTGCTGCCGCCCCAATACGTCAAGCCATTCGTCAAGCGCGGCAAGACCGACGCTGCCGACGCAGAAGCCATAGCTGAGGCGGTGACGCGAAAGACGATGCGGTTCGTCCCGGTTAAGACGGCCGAGCAGCAGGCTGCGGTGATGGTGCTCAAAACGCGGGCTTTACTGGTGCGTCAGAGGACACAAGCGATCAATGCATTACGCGCACATATGGGAGAGCTGGGTATCATCGCTCCAACCGGCATCGCCAACGTCAAGGCATTGGCACCAATCATCCGGGATGAGGAAGACACCCGACTGCCTCCCGCTGCGAGGTTTGCCCTGACCGAAATAATCAATCAGATCGAGATGCTTGCCACACAGATCGACAAGCTCGAACGTGAGATCGTCGTCCAAGCTCGGCAAGATGACGAGATGCGGCGCCTTGCGACCATCCCTGGCGTTGGTGCTATTATCGCTATGGCCGTGAAGGCATTCGTTCCCGATCCCGCCGGCTTCAAATCCGCTCGCCACTTTGCAGCCTGGATCGGGTTAACCCCGAAAGCACATTCCAGCGGCGGAAAAGAACGGTTAGGGCGAATATCGAAGATGGGCAATCCGGTGCTGCGATCATTGCTGACGACGGGGGCGGCATCGGTGCTACGTCATGTCCAGTATCGCGACCGAGTTTGGCCGTGGCTGAAGAACATGCTCACGCGGCGCCCCTTCAAGGTCGTGGCGGTGGCGCTTGCCAACAAGATCGCCCGCATGATCTGGGCATTGCTAACCAGAGGTGGAATCTACCGAGACCCAACAGGACTTGAGGCAGGACCTATCGCCGCATAAGCGCAGGACCGCCGAGACGAGCTGCCCGGCGACCGCCGGCAGGTGAGGTGCACAACAGACGATGAACCACGGGACGAAATCCCGAAACAGGACAGGCCGAAACCCGTGACGCGCACAAAGCGCGCCCCCTTGATCCAGCCACCTGCTTCGCGGACTTCATCGAGGCCAGCGGTCATGACCGCACAAGTAGGCCGGACATATGACCGCACCGTTCCCATGTGGTGAAATAGACTGAAGAGCACCTTGCACCGCGGGCCGTTCCACATATGAAGAGCACCTTGCACCGCGGGCCGTTCCACATATCACGGGTTGATCGTGGAAGGCCGCGACTGGAACCAAGGTAAGCCTCAAAGAGCGCGGATGGTCATCCGCCGACACGAGCCGGGCCGTCCTGACCTGCGCTGGACGTGCCGGAGCTGCTGCGCGCGCCAGACATGAGAGTTGGCAACAGTTTGCTTTCGAGCACCGGCCGGCGGGTGCTACAGCGCGCTTATGACTGACGCTCTGTTCGCCCTGGCGCTGGCCGTCGTGGCGCTCCTCTATTCGGCCGTGGGACAGGCCGGCGGCACCGGCTATGTCGCCGTGATGGGCCTGGCCGGCTTCGATCCGGCAACGATCAAGCCGACTGCCCTTGCGCTCAACGTGCTGGTGTCGGCGATCGGGTGCTATCGTTTCCATCGCGCCGGCATGCTGACGTGGCGCACCGTCTATCCGTTCGCCGTGCTTGGCGCTCCATTCTCGCTGCTGGGCGGTGCGCTGCATCTGCCGGCATCCGTCTACATGCCCGTCGTGGGCATGTTGCTGCTCATTGCCGGGGTGCAGATGCTCCGCTCGGTGAAGGCCGCCGCGACGCTCGACGAGCAAGCGCCGGTCGTTCCGCCGTTCCTCCCGTCGCTTCTGGTGGGAGGCGTGATCGGACTGGTTTCCGGGGTGACGGGCGTTGGCGGAGGAATATTCCTGGCGCCTGTCGTGCTCGCCATGCGCTGGACGGAAACGCGGACGGCGGCCGCAATATCGGCGGTGTTCAACCTGCTGAACTCCGGTGCGGCCCTGCTGGGCGCATGGGCGACGATGCCGACCCTTCCGGCGCAGTTGCCGACATGGCTGGCCTGCGTCGCCATTGGCGGGCTTGTCGGATCGTGGCTGGGCGCGAGATACCTCAAGCCGGGCGCGCTGCGGCTGGTGCTGGCGGCGCTGCTGCTGGTTGCCGCCGCGCGGATGATCGCGACCGCATTCTAATGACGTCATCTGTGCCAGCGTGCTGCGCCGGGCTGTGCGCTTCCAGCTCCGCGAACCGCCGGCCGCGAACGTGAGGAAGGCCCGGCGGCTTTCGCCGCCGGGCTCTCGACACCTCCTTTCAGAACGGAATCTCGTCGTCGGGATCGTTGGCGCCGCGGCTGTCGTCCTCACGCTTCGGCCAGCTCAGGAAGTCCACCGTCTCGGCGATGATCTCCGTGCTGTAGCGCTCGACGCCTTCCCTGTCGGTCCACTTCGTGTAGTGGATGCGACCACGGACCAGCACCTTCATCCCCTTCTGGCAATGCTGCTCGACCGTCTTGCCGAGGCCGTTGAAGCAGGTGATGCGGTGCCATTCGGTCTCCTGGACCCGGTAGCCGTCCTTGTCCCGCAGAACCTTGCCTTCCGCGTAGCGGGGGCGCGAGGTGGCCAGTGTGAAGTGGACGATGCGGGTGTTGTTGGTGGTGGTGCGGCCCTCGGGGTCCTGACCGATGTTGCCGGCGAGAATGACGATGTTCTGCATGGTAGTTCTCCGTTGCTTCAACCGGAGGGACCGTCCCTCCGACGAGACCCGGCCACGGCCGCCGGGAGCCGACAGCAACCCTTAAGGCCCGGAGTGGGGCGGGCAGGCGCTTCGCGCCAACACGGTCCGGAGCCGCGGGGGTTGAGGGCGGAAACCGCTCGGACGTAGGGGATCAGTCAGTCGGAGGGCATGTCCTTCCGCGAACGCATCACGGAGAAACCGCAGAACCTTCCTCCTTGCCGGCCCGACCATCGGTCGAGGCGACGGACGCGCCGTCACAGGAACCCGCGCGATCCCACGCGCTCGCCACCATCGCATGCCAGCCCGGATGAAAAGTCGGGGACAGCGCCGGTACCGGCGTCCGGGCGAAGGGTGCCGCCTGCGCCTCAACGGCGATGGCGACGGTTCCGTGCGAGCCCGAAGGGATGGAGGCATGGACCGGGCCGGTCGCCACGCTACGACGGACCGACAGGGAAGATGTCGATAGCCTCCTGCGCGCGATCATGCCGATCGGTGCGATTGCTGCCGGATGGATGCGGAGGTCGCGCTGCGGCGTGGGAACTTACACCGGCGTTGGTCCCGTCATGAGGAGGGATCGGAGAGCTGGCGCAGAAGCCGTCGCGGCCTGCATTCCGGGGAGCGGCCGAGCGCGTAGATGATCGACCATTCCTGATGCCACCAGAACGTGCGATGTTGGAAAAGGCTGGAGGGAATGACTTGGGAACGGAAATAAATGATCCGCCCGAACCGATCCGACTGGCCGTCGCCGACCTTTGGCGGACGGGATGTCGAACGGAGGAAGAAGCTTATCGTTCGGCAGCATTTCGGTTGCTTGAGAGCAATTGCGCTTCGATCTACCCGCAGATCAAAGGTTCCCGGCTCCCGAAGCATCCATCGGGTGACTCATCGCGAAAGGAACTGCGGACAGCGCTCGAAAACTTCTTTCGCTGGAACGGGACGCCTTGGCATTCGGGCAGCAGGCCGAGCATAGAAGAGACAGCGCTGAAGCTGCACCAGACCTTTCTGGCCGAAGAGGTGAAGCGGTATCATTTCGCGCCACTCGATCGGCTCGATTTGGAGGATTCCAGCGAGCGGGCACACCAAAGCGTCGAAAATATCCGGTTCGGAACGAACGAGATCGCCTTTCTCAGAAGCGCCGATCTCGGCCGGCGTGTGCGGCATGATGCGCTGAAACGCTTCGGCCGTTGGCAGCAATTTCCCGTCGAAAGATTGGATGGGTTCTATTGGCTGGTCACAAGTGAGTCCGAGCCGGCTGGAGCCATATGGGAACGCACCTGGCTCGGCGTGCTTCACAAGCGATGGGACGAGATCGGAAAGGTTCCGGTGTTCGAGTCGACGTTTCCGTCGCCTGTGGAGGATGCGCTATTCGTGCTGCTGTTGTGTTTCAGCAAAGAGTCGACCGATGGCCCGTGGGAACCGTTTGACGTTCCCTGGGTCTATTCGTTCTCCGACGATCCGTTCGCCGACGCGCCGCGTGCGCCCAATGCCGAGGCTCTGACTTGGACCCTCATCGGCCATCCGGACGAGGAGATCGAAGCTCCGGATCGGTCGGAGTCTTTCGAGCTTGGCCGACAACAACTCGATACACTCGAACAGCGATGGCGAGTGCTTCAGGCGGCGCTAGCAAAGAGAGAGACGAACAGAGCGAACATCCATCCGCTGACTAAGCACTTCTTCGTCAAAGCTCTAGCGGAGGAAGGGATCGACGAGATCGTCGCGAACATAAGCTGTATCGAGGCGACCCTGATGCTGAGGGAATATCGCGGCCGCGAAAAGATGAAGAGTAGATACAAGCGCCTCGTTGGTGACGACGCTGAGGCGGGCTGGCTGGAGCGCGGTTACACGTTGCGAGACGAATACCTGCACAGCCTCGGTCATCCTAAAGCAACGATCTCATGGGACGACCTTGGACACATTCGGCGAAGCGTAGCCAAGGCGGTAGAACGGTATCTCGAACTGACCGACAACAAGGTTGATCTGAATCGGGAAGAACTGCTCCGCTCTCTGGAATCGTAAGCGTCCGGCTCGCCTGAGGGATTGGGGTCGATCATGCGACGACACTGCTCCATAGCGATCTGCCGCCTGCCGCACGGTCATAAGGCCCTGAATAGGAGGGGCGAATAGGAAATATTCAGCGTGGCGAGAAGGCGGCGGCGTGGGAGCTGATGTTCATCAGCGCGGCGATGCCGACGAACAGGCCGCCGGCGCCGCAAAGAAGATTGAGCGCGACGGTCGACTCGATGACGTTGTGCGCCACGCCATGCACGACCGCATAGCCTGCCAGGGCGGCGGGCGCGGCGAAGAGCGCAAGGACAGGAAGACGCAGGAGGGGAGCGCGCACGAAGGCGAGGATGGCGGCGGCGACCACGACGGAAAGGCCGGCCGCGCCGAGCGCGGCTATGAGCGACATGGCCACACTCGCATCGCTGGCATAGACGTAGCGGAACGCGGCAAGCCCGACCATGAAGGGCAGCGCGTAGATCGCGAAGTTGAAGGCGATCACGCAGAGCGCGATCGACAGCGAGACGGCGAGCAGAATCAGGGTCATGGAAGCCTCCGGATGATCGGTTCAAAGATCACGACAGGCTGTCCGAAGATGCGCTCCGCCTGCGACTTTGCTTCTGTGCCGGTGCTACGAGGATGCACGGATTTGACTCCTTTTGCTGGCGATCGTCAAGCGAAGGCGGCCGAAGCCGCCTTCCGGACGGCGCCTAAGCGCCGCCCCGGTCGCGGAAATCGTAGACGTGGATGCCGAGCTTGCGGGCTTTGTCGGCAAGGTTGCCCTGGATGCCGCCGCCGGGAAAGACGATGACGCCGATCGGAAGCGTTTCCAGCACCGCGTCGTTGCGCTTGAAGGGCGCCTGCTTCGCCGGATACTTCGTGAACTCGGGCGGGAACGGGACAACCGGCACCTTGCGGCTGGCGGCCCACTTGTCGGCGATCAGGTCGGTGCCGGTCCTGGCCCCGCCATGCAGGAGGACCATCTGCGGATACTTGGCGTGAGCCTTGTCGAGCACGCTCCAGATGAGGTTGTGGTCGTTGAAGGTGTTGGCGCCGGAGACCGCGATCCTCGGCCCGGCCGGGATCAGCACCTCGGCGTCCACCCTGCGGCGGGCGGCGATGAAGTCGCGGCTGTCGACCAGCGCCGAGGTCAGGTTGCGGTGGTTGACCATCGAGCCGGAGCGCGGCCGCCAGCCTGAGCCGGTGTGGCGCTCGTAGTGCTCGGCGGCCTGGTCGCGCATCAGCTCGAAGGCGTCGCGCCGCTCGATCATGGTCTGGCCCTCGGCCGTGAGGCGCTCCAGCTCGACCGCCTTGATCTCTGTGCCGTCCTGCTCCCGCTGGAGCCGGCGCTGTGCCTGCTCGTTGTCGTCCAGGGTGCGCTCGATCCGCTGGACGGCGCGGTGGAAGAGATTGACGGTCGACCAGAGCAGGTCGTCGAGATCGGGTTCGAGGCGGGTGTCGCCAAGCGTCGCGATCATGGCGTCGAAGATGTCTGCGACGGCTCCGGCCACCGCGCCGCCCTCGGGCAGCGGCCTCGGATCGGGCTCGTCCTGGAAGGGGCGCCAGCCATAGAGCTGGAGTTCGGTGATGAGGCGGTCGGTCGGTGATGAGGCGTGGTGCGGCTCGTAGCCGTCGTCGTGTTCGCTTCTCATCTGCGTGGTCTCCTTCGTCGGTCTGACCGCGACCCTCGCGGCCTTCACGGCGTCGGAAGCCCACGGGCGGTCCGGACCGGCAGTCCTCGTCCGCGAGGGCCTTGATGGCCAAGGCCGGCGATTTTGCTTCGCGATGCAAAGGCGGGGCCTGCCCCGCCGGCGGAAAATCGTCGGCCGCCGCCATTGCCTGTCCGGGCCGTTTGTGGGCTCGATCGCCCTCTCGGAAGGCCGGGGCGCGGTCAGACCGACGATCGCGGAAGCCACGCGGAAGCGAACCGGGGGACGGCGGCCGTGACGTCCGCCGCATCCCCGATCCGCCTCTACGCCGCCAGCGCCATGAAGCGGCAGGCGTCCTGCGGGGCGAGTTGGGGCCGGATCAGCTCCAGAAGGGCTTCGGGGCCGTGATGGCGCAGATCCTCGTTGAAGTCTTCCAGACGCGGCGACAGCACCAGCACCTCGATCCCGGCGCTCGCCGCCCGCTCGACCAGTCTGTCGCGAGTGCCGTCGCCGGCCGGATCGCGGTCGCGCAGGACGTAGAGCCGCCGCAGCGTCGCCGGGAACAGGATGGCCGCGAGATGGGCGGCCGAGGTCGCCGCCAGCATCGGCATGCCTGGCAGGACCATGCGGGGCGACAGCACCGTCTCGATGCCTTCGCCGGCCGCCAGCACGTCGTCCGCGGCACCGAAGCGGATGCCGTGCCCGAGCAGGTCGCCCATCGCCCGTCTCGGCGTGTCGACCTCGGCCTTCCCCGAACCGCCCGGCGCGAGCCAGGTTCGATGCGCCCCGGTCAGCCGGTCATCGAGATCGGTGACGGCGGCGATCAATGCCGGCAAGGCCCTCCTCGGGCTGTGCTCGTCCGGCCGGTAATAGCAGCGCGGATGGAAGCGCAGGGAGGAAAGGCCGGAAATGTCCGTGATGCCGCGGCCGCGCAAATAGGTCTGCGCGAGCGTGCCGCGGATCGGCCGCGAAATGCCGAACAGCCGCCGCGCCGCTTCGGGCGAGCCCGATGGGAGGGCGCCGGGCTTGCGATCGCGTGCCGCGTCCTCCGGTTCGGGATGCGGCTGGTTGAGGAAACGGCGCGCTTCGTCCGCCACGTCCTTGAAGTCGACGAGGCCGAGCGCCTCGCGGACTATATCGAGCATGTCGCCATGCTCGCCGGTCGCGGCGTCGGTCCAATGGCCGGGCGGACCCTTGGGCGAAGCGCGCAGCCGGACGAACATGGATCGGCCGGGAGCGTTGCGGGCGTCCCCGACCAGCCAGTAATTGCCCTGCCGGTGGCCGTTGGACAGATAATGACGGCACGCCGCCTTGGCATGGAGACCGAGGCGACGGGCAAGTTCCGAAGCGTCGAGACGGGGCATTATGCGGCCTCCCGTTCGCTGATGCGCTCGACCGACCATCGGTCGAGCAGCTTCGCCAGCACCGCGACCCCGCTCGCGTTCGTGGGAACGAACATGCGCAGTTTCCACGAGATGATCTCGTGGAACAAGCCGTAGGCCGTTAGCCGCTCGCGCATCGTGTCGGTGAAGCCGGACAGCTCGATGCGGTGGGCGCCCATGACGCGGACGCGGCGAAGCTGGAGCCCGTCGTCGAGGTCGATGATGGTTTTTCCCTCCATCAGCGCCGTGTGCGCTTCCTCGGCCGACAGCGAGAGCGAGCCGGTCGTCACCGCGTTCGCGGCCCAGGCGGGCGAGACCCCGCGACCGATGACGCGCTCTCCGTCATCGGTCTGGACCCGGTAGACGCGCGAGGACTCGTGCGGCAGGCGCTTCCAGATCGGCAGCAGCAGGCCGGTGACGATGTGGATGGTGGCGTCCGAGAACTCCGGCACCTCGGCGATCTCGGCTTCCCAGGCCGAGGCGAAGGCGTCGCGGCCCGCCTCGACCCAATGGCTTCCGACCATCGCACCGTACGGGATGGTGTGCGCCTCCATCGGCCGGATCAGGCGGACGCGATATTGGACATCGCCATCGTCGGTCATCACGGATGGCGCATGGACCTGCACCGCGGCGCGACCGGAGCGCTCGTTGACCAGCAGCTTGGCGCGCCGGTCAAGGAGATGGTCGAGCGCCGCATCGAGCGTGACCGGCCGGTTGCGCCTGCGCTCGGAGATGGCGAGAAGCCGGGTCTCGGCGCCGGTGCCGGGGTGGGTGTAGATCGTCTCCCGCCCGGTCACGGTGAAGCTCTCCGCGCGCAGCGTCTCCAGGCCGGCATCGTAGCTGCCCGACGCTATCGCGCCTTCGATCCGCGCGTTTAGCAATCCCTCGAAGGCGGTGAAGATGATGCCCTGCATCTCGATGGTGAGCGCCAGCAGCCGGTTGAGGAACGTGGTGATCGGCGGCAGCTCGTCCTTGATGCCGGTCGAGTCCATCAACTTCAGGCCGGTCGACGCCTCGAACCTTTCCAGCGAGCAGCCCTCGACCTTGCCGCGCACGATGAGCATGTAAAGCTGACGCAGCGCGTCGCGGGCATAGTGCGATTCCAGATTGTCCTCGGGCCGGAACAGGCCCTGACCGCCTGTCTGCCTCTGGCCGCGCGTGATTGCCCCAAGCGTGTCGAGCCGGCGGGCTATCGTGCTCAGGAACCGCTTCTCGGCCTTGACGTTGGTGACGATCGGCCGGAAGAGCGGCGGCTGCGCCTGGTTGGTGCGATGCGTGCGGCCAAGGCCCTGGATGGCGGCGTCGGCCTTCCAGCCGGGTTCGAGGAGGTAGTGGACACGCAGCCGCGTGTTCCTCGCCGACAGTTCGGCGTGATAGCTGCGGCCCGTCCCGCCGGCATCGGAGAACACCAGCACACGCTTCTGGTCGTCCATGAAGGCGGCGGTCTCGGCAAGGTTGGCCGAGCCGGCACGAGTCTCGACGACAAGGCGGTCAAAGCCGCCGGTGCTGGCCTTGCGGACGATGCGACGCGACCGGCCGGTGACTTCCGCCACCATGTCGGTGCCGAAGCGCTGCACGATCTGGTCGAGCGCGCCGGGAACCGGCGGCAGGCTCGCCAGCTTCGCGATCAGGGCATCGCGGCGGGCGACCGCCTCGCGGCTCTCGACCGGCTGGCCGTCGCGCGTAACCGGCCGCGACGACAGCCTGCCCTCCGAGGCGGTGAACGGCTCGTAGAGCTGCACCGGGAAGGAGTGACGGAGATAGTCCAGGACGTACTCGCGAGGTGTAATGTCAACGCGGACGTCGTTCCATTCCTCGGTCGGCAGTTCCGCCAGCCTGCGCTCCATCAGCGCCTCGCCGGTCGAGACGATCTGCACCACGGCGGCATGGCCCGCCTCCAGATCGCGCTCGATCGAGCGCAGCAGGGTGGGCGTCTTCATGCTGGTGAGCAGATGGCCGAAGAAGCGCTGCTTGGCGCTCTCGAAGGCCGAGCGCGCGGCGGACTTCGCCTGCTTGTTCAGCGTGCCGGAGCCGCCTTCGCCCCCGCCGGTGATATTGGCGGCCTGCATGGCGGCGTCGAGATTGTTGTGGATGATGGCGAACGCGCCGGCATAGGCGTCGTAGATGCGGGTCTGCTCGGGCGTCAGCTCATGCTCGACCAGCTCGTATTCCACGCCGTGGAAGGAGAGCGAGCGGGCGGTGTAGAGGCCGAGCGCGCGTAGGTCGCGGGCGAGCACTTCCATCGCCGCGACCCCGCCGGCCTCGATCGCCTCGACGAACTCGGCCCTGGTGCCGAATGGGAAATCCTCGCCGCCCCAGAGGCCGAGCCTTTGGGCATAGGCCAGGTTGTGAACGGTGGTAGCGCCGGTGGCCAAGACATAGACGACGCGGGCATCGGCAAGCGCATGCTGGAGACGAAGCCCGGCGCGGCCCTGCTGCGAGGGCGCGGCGTCGCCGCGCTCGCCCTTGCCGCCGACAGCGTTCTGAAGCGCGTGGCATTCGTCGAAGATGACGACGCCATCCCAGTCGGCGCCGAGCCAGTCGACGATCTGCTGGACGCGGGACGCCTTCTCGCCGCGCTCGTCGGTCCGCAAGGTGGCGTAGGTCGTGAACAGGATGCCTTCGGGCAGCGTGATCGGCTTGCCCTGCGGAAATCGCGACTGCGGCGTAATCAGCAGGCGCTCCATGCCGAGCGCCGACCAATCCCGCTGCGCGTCCTCCAGCAGCTTGTCCGACTTCGAGATCCAGAGCGCCTTGCGGCGGCCTCTCATCCAGTTGTCGAGGATGATGCTCGCGGATTCGCGGCCCTTGCCGACGCCGGTGCCGTCGCCGATCATGAAGCCGCGCCGGAAGCGGACGGAACCGCTCGCGTCGTCGGCAGCGGCGCTCACGACATCGAAGGTCTCGTCCACGCTCCACGCGCCGGCGAGATAGTCGGAATGGGCCTCGCCGGCATAGATCAGGGTTTCGAGCTGGGCGTCCGACAGGAGGTCGCGGATGTTGGCCGGCAGGCGCGGCCGGTAGCTCGGCTTGGGCGGCGCGACGGAGGCCATCGCCGCCGACTGCACCAGCTTCGTGGGATGCGGCTGCGCGCCGGGAATACGGATCGACTGGAGCGCGTATTCTTCATAGATGGCGTCGGTGATGCGGCCGGTCCCGGCGTCCTGCCGGTCGACGGTCTCGTATTCGAAATCGACGCCCTCCGGCTCGGCCAGCGCCTTTCTGGGCGCGGCCTTCGCAGCCCGAGCGAGATAGCCGCGCACGGTGCGAGGCGCGGGCGTGGCCGCGACCGGGACCGCGACGGCGGGATCGACCGGCAGGCGGGCCGGCACATGCTCGGCCACCCAGCCCATCAGCGTCGCGGCGTCGGGCGCGAGACCGGGCGACGCGGGGAAGACGGCCGGATCGTCGGCCGGCTGCTTGTCGATGACGGTCAGCCGCGTCGGAAAGGTCGTGCCGTGCTTCGCATAGACCGAGCCGTCGATCGCGGCCGAGAACACGACGCGGCCGCGCTCCTGCAGACGGGCATAGGCGGAAGCCCATTCGGGCGCGTCCGGCGCGAAGTTCGCGCCGGTGATCGTCACGAGCCGGCCGCCGGGGGCCAGACGCGCCAGCGCCGAGGCGACATGGCGGAACGCCGCGTCGGCCATGCGCGTCTCGACATTGGCCATGACGGAGAATGGCGGGTTCATCAGCACGACGGTCGGCACGGCCGCGAGATCGAGGTGGTCGTCGATCTGGGCCGCGTCGAAGCGCGTGACGGAGAGGGCCGGAAAGAGGGAGGAGAGCAGGCCAGCGCGGGTCTCGGCCAGCTCGTTGAGGACGAGCGTGCCGCCGGCGATCTCGGCCAGGATGGCGAGCAGGCCGGTGCCGGCCGAAGGCTCCAGCACGCGGTCGGCCAGCGTGATGGCCGCCGCGGTCGCCGCGACCAGGCCGAGCGGGATCGGCGTCGAGAACTGCTGGAATGACTGCGCCTCCTCGGAACGGCGCGTGTGGGTCGGCATCAGCGCGGCGACCCTCGCCAGCAGCGGCAGGCTCGCCGCCGGGGAGCCGCCCTTGCGGAGCAGCGCCTTGCCGAACCGGCGCAGGAACAGAACCGTGGCCGCCTCGCAGGATTCGTAGGCGGTCTTCCAGTTCCAGGCGCCTGCCGCGTCGGAGCCGCCGAAGGCGGTTTCCATCGCGTGGCGCAGGGCTGGAGCGTCGATGCGCTGGCCGCGTTCCAGATGGGGAAGGAGGAGCTGCGCGGCCGCGAGGATGGCGACGGCGGTGTCGGGCTCGCAGGCGTGCGGGATCGGCGCGGCCGCGTTGGCGGCCACGGTAGCGGGCATCATGTTCATCGGGGAACCTCGGGAGAGCGGGAACGGGACAAGCCGCGCAGCGCTCTCTCTCGACCGCACCGGCTCGAACCCGTCCCGGCCTTCCTCTCGCTCTCAGGCCGCAGGCATGACCGACATAGAGACAGGCGCCTCGCAAAAAGGCGGGACGCCTGCAATATTCAGTCGAGCACCTGGGAAATCTCCGATGCCTCCGGATGGCGGAGCGAATAGATCCGAAGCCGGTAGTAGCGCTGCGCCAGCAGCTCGGATTCGTATCGGACGGAAAGATGCGAGAGCGTGAGAAGCGTTGCCAGGATTCCGGCGGCATCTGCCGAGACCTCGCCGCGAAATCCAGTGATCTCGCCTTCGATCCGAAGACGTGGTTTCGAGGTCGGCGCGAGAAAGAGCGGCGTTCCACGGTATTCGTAGAAGGCCCAGAAGCCGCCGCCATAGTCCTGCGGGCTGAGCCGCTCCATGAAGCTGTAGACCGTGCTCTCCGCGATGATGAGGAGCGGCATGCCGAACAGAGCCGGCAGGAAGCCTTCGCGACGATCGTCAGGAACCAGGGACGCGGTGCGGACGATCTCAGGCATCGCGGTCGCTCCCATCGGGATCGCGGGCACCGGCCATGATCGCTTCCGCCTTGGCGATCGCCGAGACGGCGCGTCGCCGCCAGAGCGCGAGTTCGGGCGCCGCCGGATCGGCGGCGGCGAACATCTTGAGAAGGCCGAGCAGCACCTCGAAATGCTGCGCCTTCCTGCGCATGGTTTCGCCATATTGCGAGGGGACCGGAAGGCTGCGCGCCGCATGGGGCGCGCCGCTTCCTTCCCAGATGCCGCTGACGAAGGTTTCGCCGGGGGGTGTCGTGGGAAATCTTGCGGATCGACCAGTCGTCGTCTTCCACCGCCAGCCGGCACGCCTTGTCGACGGTATCGGCCTCGTAGGGGCGAAGACGGTAGACCGGCACGTCATGCGCGGTCTCGATTGTGAAGGTGGGCATGATAGCCTCCTGAAACGAAAAATGCCCGGCGCGAGGCCGGGCGGGTTGGGAGATGGGCGAAGGGCGTCAGTGGCGGGTTCGCATGAAGTCGCGCTGGATCTCCGCGTGGCGGCGAAGCATCGCGCAGTAGAACATCCTGCGAATGAGCCGCCGGCACGGATCGGCGCGGACTTCGGGCGGCAGGTATTTCGCCGTCGCCCGGACCACGGCCCGGTCGGTATCGAGCGGGGTGACGCCGAGATAGGGATAGTGCGACTGCAACATCACCGGCCTCCGTCATCGTGAGGCAGGAAGCCGGACGGATCGTCCGGGTTCGGCGGAAGGTAGGCGTCGTAGGGGTTGCCATCGGCCAGATGGCCGAACGGGGTGAAGACGTAATCGCCGCCGTCGCGGCCGACCGCGCAGATGACGTAGCGCAGGTCGCCGGTCGCGGCGTCCTGGCATTCCATCAGCGCGAGGCTGCCGTCGCCTGCCGCTCTCAGCAGCGTGTTGAAGTTGGTGCGTGCATGGTCGGGAATCGCCATCGTGGTTCTCCTGAAACAAAAACGGCCCGGCGCATGGCCGGGTCGCGAGTGAAGGGTTGGAAGGAGACGGAGCGGCCGGAGCCGCTCCGCGACTATTCGGCGGCGACCAGATGCTCGGGATCGCCGCCCTCGGCGCCGGCCGCCACGTCGTCCTCGTCGTCTACGAGGAACGCCGGCAGCGCCTCGGTCTCGCCCTCCGTGCCGGCGTCAAGCTCCGGCTCGGCGTCGAGCGGACGCAGCGGCTCTGGCAGCCAGCCGGTGTCGGCCAGAAGCCGTGCGGCTTCTTCGGCCATGTCGCCCTTCTTCAGATGGGCGATCAGGTCGGCGGCTCGGTCGCCTGCGCCCTCGCGGACGGCTTCGAGGATGCGGGTCTTGGGAACCCGGCCGAGATAGTTGTCGACCGTGGGCCGGAAGCCCGCCTCGATCATGTCGAGGCCGGTGGTGCGGGCGAGCCGATCGGCCTCGGCCATGCGAAGGTCGAGACCGTGCTGCGAGATGCCGGTGGCGCTGATCGGGTTCGGCCGCTCGTAGAGCGCGTTGACGCCGAAGCTGACGCAATGGGCGAGCAGCGCCAGGCGGCTGGCCTCGTCGAGCGCGGCTAGCCAGTCCCAGAGCGCGTCGTCGTCGGACGGAAGGTCCGCCTTCCAGCCGTCGTGCCGCTCCATGACCGACTGCGCATAGGGGCTGTCCTTTAGGTCCGGACCCTGCTCGCGGAAATAGACCTCACGGACGGAAGCCCCGACCGCGGCGCCGGTGGTGGAGCGCCCGAACGTGTCGCGCACCAGCTTGTGCAGCAGCGCCGTGAGCGCGACATGCGGGTTGGCGCCCACAGCGTCGCGAAGGGCGAGCGTGCGATGTGCCGTCAGCTCCGCCACCAGCCTTTCCGACAGGGGACGGATGACGTCTTCCTCGTCCTCCTCCGGCTCGGCCGGCTCGCCGCCGATGGTGATGACGGTCCGCATGACGCGCGGCTCCTGCACCGCGTCGCCATCCGCGTCCGCGCCTTCGGCCTCCGGCGCTTCACCGTCGACGGTGGCGGCCGGCTCGTCCTCGGGCCGGACATAGCCGCGTTCGACGACAAGATCGCCATCGGAGTCGACCGAGATGAAGACGCCGGCGATGGCGATCTCGGCCGGATCGTAGATGGCCGGGCGGTTCTCGAAGGCGTCCAGGGCCTCCTCGATCTCGCTGAGCCGATGGTGGGTTTCGTCCGGCAGTTCGTCGCAGCCGTCATGCTCGGCCATCAGGGCGTCGTACTCGTCGCGCAGCGCCTCGCGCTGCTTGCGCTCCTTCCGCGTGAGTTCGGGCGAGGTGCCGGCGAGCACGCGAAGGCCCCGCTCGTGGCCGAGCGGGAGGTCGAGGCTGACGGTAATCCACTTCCAGCCCTCGGCGGCAACCTCGTCGGCGACGGTCCTGAGCTTGTCGGCAACCAGCCTGTCGAGCAGAGGAACGTCGTCCAGCCAGCCGCTATCCTCCTCGTCGAACAGGTAGCGGGGCAGCACCGGGCCGCCGGCCGCGACATAGGCGTCGAGGCCGACGAACATGGCGCGCTTGTCGGACGCGGGAACGCTGGTCTCGGTGAGCATCTGGCGGACGTGCCAGGGCTCGCGGTAGTGCGACTGCCGCACCGCATCCCAGACCTGCTCCTGACGGCCGTGATCGGGATTGGCGGTGAAGGTCTCCAGCAGCGCCAGCGTCATGCCGTTCTCGGCATAGACCTCCAGCAGCTTCGGCGAGACCTTGGCGAGCGCGAGGCGCTGCGCGACATAGCGCTCGGTGGTGAAGTAGGCGGTCGCGACCTCCGCCTCGGACATGCCGCCGCCGACCATGCGCTTGAAGGCGCGGAACTGGTCGAGCGGATGCAGTGCCAGCCGCAGCATGTTCTCGGCCAGCGAGTCGTCCACGGCCGAGGTCTTGGCGTCGGCCTTCTTGACGATGCAGGGAACAAGGCCGTCCTCGGGGAAACGCCCCGCCTTCACCAGCCGGGCGATCGACCTGTAGCGGCGGCCGCCCGCCGGGGTCTCGAAATCCCCAGTCTCGTTGCCGTCCGCATCGAGGATGGCGCGGACATTGAGGCCCTGCACGAGATCCTCGCGGCGGTCGATGTCGAAGGTGAGTTCGTCCAGGCCGGCCTCGACGTCGACCTCGCGGACATTGCTGTCCGACAGCCTGATGCGGTTGAACGGAATATCGCGCGCCCGCGAGAAGACAATCATCGGGACGGCGGCGGACTTCTTCCTGGCAGCTCTTGCCATCGTGGTTTCTCCACGACGGGCGCGGAGAGCCTCTCTCTCCGCTTCCAACCCGTCACGGAAAACCCGGCCCCTCTCTTCCTCTCGGCTGCGCCGGCACAAGCCAGCGCAGCCATCGGCCGGAACGGTCACAACGCGAACTGCCGGGGCCGTTCGTCGTTGATGCGGTATTTGCAGCGAAGCGCTAGAATTGCGCCGTTCTGCCGCTCGACCTTGCGGCGAAGCCGCTCAAGCTCGGCCTGCGCGGCATCGGTCATGCGATCGAGGATGCGCCGGTATTCGGCCTCGTCGGCGCCGGTCCAGCGGCTCATCCGGCGGTGATACCAGCGCGACTTCGGGCGCCGCCGGATGGTCTTGGCTTCCGCGCCGTCGCAAAGCCGGCGCTCGACAAGGGCGAGGTGGTGCCGGGTTTCCGCGAGGCTCGCCTCCATCCGGGCGAGCGCCGTGCGCGATTGGGCATAGGTCATCATGCCGCTCTCCTGTCGATCGAGGAGACGGTCTCTACGGCGGGCTGCTCGTCGGGCGGCAGGAAGGAGAGCAGCCAGTCCGCCGCCTTGCTGGCGTGCGAGGCGGCGCGGACGATGGCGCGGTTGTCCTCGCGCAGCACCTCCAGCCAGGAGCCGATGTAATCGGCATGGCGCACGGTCGGCACGATGCCGAGCGAGGCGCAGCAGAACGCCGCGTTCATCTCGGCCACCAGCTCCTCGAAGGCGTATTTCTTCGAGCCGAAGGAGCCGCCGAGATCGCGGTCGAGGCGCGAGCGATGGCCGCTGGCGTGGAAGTTATGCCGATATCGGCATAATGTCCATAATGCCGTAACCCGGATTATGCCGCATTGTGTCGAGACAGCGCGATTGGCAGCATGATCGTGCTGAGCGTATTCGGCATAATCTTCGTCACTCCAACAACGTGGAGTACGAAGAACATGCCTATCAATCTGCAAACCTGCGTCGAGCCGTACGTGGAGTCGTTCACCGCAAGTCTTGCCGTCGCCGACTACAAGGCGCCCACCATCAAGAACTACCGGTCGATCATCCGGAAGCTCGGCAAGGTGATGGATTCGGAAGGGGTCACGCCTTGCGCACTGACGCTCGACCAGGCCGAACGGCTGGGCCGGATGGTATCGCGAAAGCATGGGCAGACCGTCCAACCGTACAATCTCGCACGGCGGTTCGCCCACCATCTGATCGATATCGGTGTGGCGCGGCCGGCGCCGCTGACCGATGCACAGATCGCGCGCGCAGCATTGCTGGCGAACTTTGAGACCTATCTTGTCAAGCAGCGGGGCTTGAGCGAGCGGACGATCTACCACACGCTGCGCTTCGCCAACCGGTTCCTCGACTATCGCTTCGGCGAGCAGATGATCGATCCGGCTTGCCTGCGTCCCGCAGATGCAATCGGGTTCATCGAACACGTGCTGGCAGGCGCACGCCGCGACAAGACGATTGCGACCCATGTTCGCATCTTCCTGCAATATCTGTTCGGATGCGGAGCCACGCCGACCAACCTATCGCTGAGCCTGCCGAGAACAGCGAAGTCCTGGGCCGCGCGGCTGCCGCGCCATCTGTCGCCCGAGGGCGTCGAGGCGGTGCTGGCGAGCGTGCGCGACAATCCACGGCACGGCGCGCGGGACTACGCGATGCTGCTGCTCATGGCCCGGCTCGGACTGCGAGCGGTCGAGGTGATGGCGATCCAACTCGACGATATCGACTGGCGCGCGGGCGAACTCACCGTGCGCGGCAAGGGTAAGCTGCACGACCGGCTGCCGATCACGGTGGAGGTCGGTGATGCGCTGAGCCACTATCTTCGTGAGGAACGAGGGCCGACGACCTGCCGTACGATGTTCGTCACCCATCGAGCGCCGCATCGGCCCTTCAAGGACAGCCAGATTGTCAACGACATCCTCAAGGAGGCCCTGAAGGCAACGGGCCAGAAGCCGGTGACGCCCTATGTGGGATCGCACCTGCTGCGTCATAGCCTGGCGACCCAGTTGGTGAACACGGGCGCTTCGCTCGAAGAGGTCGGTGACGTGTTGCGGCACCGCTCGCGCACATCGACGATGATATACGCGCGGATCGACATCGATGGGTTGCGGTCGATCGCGCAACCCTGGCCGGTGGCGGGAGGCGTGCAATGAGCCTCGCCATCGAACTCAACCGCTATCTGAGCGTCCGGCGCAGCCTCGGCTACGATCTTGGCACCGCCGCACGCATCCTTCGCCGCTTCACCCGCTTCGCCGATTGTGAAGAGGCCGTTCATATAGATACCGCGCTGTTCCTGCGCTGGCACGCCACGCTGGCCGAGGCCTGCCCCTCCACCCGAGGGGCGAGGCTCACTGCCGTGCGCCTGTTCGCACAGTGGTTGAGCAGCTTCGATCCTGCGCATGAAGTACCCCCGCAAGGCCTGCTGCCAAGTACGGTCGCGCGGTCGCGACCTCACATATTTAGCGATGCCGAGATTGCAGCGATCATCGCGGCGGCCACGGTGTTGCCGTCCGTCTATGGCCTGCGCGGGTTGACCTGCTCGACATTGTTCGGGCTGATCGCGGTGACTGGCCTGCGGATCAGCGAGGCGTTGGCAATCGACCGCGCCGATCTCGACACCGTCGCCGACGTGCTGCGCGTGCGGCAAGGCAAGCTCGGCAAAGAGAGGTTGCTGCCGCTCGATCCAAGCGTCGTCAGGCACTTGGTCGACTATCTTGCCGAACGCGACCGGCTGGTCGGCCATCCGGCCACGCCGCTGTTCGTCACCGACAAGGCCACACGCCTCACCGATTGCTCCGCCCGCTACAACTTCGCGCGGGCCTGCCAGCAGATCGGGCTGCGAACCCATCAACCATACTGCAAGCATGGCCGGGGCCCGCGCATCCACGATCTTCGCCACAGCTTTGCGGTGAAGACGATGCTCGGCTGGTACCGCTCCGGCAAAGACCCGGCGCGCGAGATGATCCGGCTGACGACCTATCTGGGCCACACCAGTCCCTCCAACACATACTGGTATCTGGAAGCGGTCCCCGAACTGCTCGATCTGGCGATGGCGCGAGCGAGCGATGATGGCAGGGAGGCGATCCAATGAGCGCTTTTGCCTTGCCTGCGCTGATCCAGCGCTTCTTCACCGACCGGCTGTGCGTCCAGATGGAAGCGAGCCGCCATACGGTCGCCGGCTATCGCGACACGTTCCGCCTGTTGTTGCGGTATGCGAGTGCCCGGCACGGCAAGCCGCCGGTCAAGCTAACGATCGAGGATATCGATGCTGATCTCGTCGGCGACTTCCTCGTCCACACCGAAACCGCACGAGGTAACAGCGCACGGAGCCGCAATACCCGGCTGGCCGCGATCCGATCGTTCTTCCGCTACGTCGCCATGAGCGATCCAACCTGGCTGCTGCATTGCCAGCGCATCCTCGCCATGCCCAATAAGCGCTATGTGCGCCGTGCGGTGACGTTCCTCGACGGCGAAGAGATAGCTGCGTTGCTGGCGGCGCCCGACCGCACGACATGGACCGGAGGGCGTGACCATGCGCTGCTCCTGCTCGCGGTGCAGACGGGTCTGCGGGCTTCCGAACTGGTCGGCCTCCGGTGCGGCGATGTGGTGCTCGGAACCGGCGCCCATATCCGCTGCGTGGGTAAGGGGCGGAAAGAACGTGCCACCCCGCTTCGCCGCGAGACGGCCAAGCTCCTGGCGAAATGGATCGGCGACAACGAAGAGAACAGACCGCTCTTCCCCTCGCTCCGGGGCGAACCATTGAGCCGCGACGCTCTTGAACACCTCGTCCGCAAGCACAGCCTGACGGCTGCGCGCGCGTGCCCGAGCATCGGCACCAAGCGGATCACGCCGCATACGCTGCGCCACAGCACTGCAATGGACCTGCTCCACAACGGCGTTGACCAAACGGTAATCGCACTCTGGCTCGGTCACGAGAACGTCGAGACCACCCAGATCTACATCCATGCCGACATGAGGTTGAAGGAGAAAGCACTCGCCCGCGTGGCCGCCCCAGCCACGCCGTCGAGCCGCTTCCGGCCCGATGATCAGCTCCTCGCGTTCCTGGAAGGGCTCTGATTATGCCGAACTGCCGCGTGGCCGATGCCTGACCGACCAGTCTCCAGCGGACGCCATGCGGCATAATCCGGGTTACGGCATTATGCCCCAGCTCGTGCAGGGCGGTCCGGTGCCAGTCGATCGGCTCGAAATAGGCCTGTGGCGGCGGCACCTGAACATAATCGTGCGCTGGAACATAGAAGGCCTGGTTCCCACCGATGCGAAAGTCGATTCCGGTCGCCCGGATCAGCGCCTCGACCCTTGGCTCGATCATGTGGGGCGGCGGTGGCGGCGCCTCGATAGCAACATCCTCAGGCAAGCCCTCGCATTGCGCGGCGTTGAACACGGTGAAGCGCTTGAGGAACGGGATCGCGTGCGGTTCCTCGCTGGCCTCCCTCGCGCGCTCCCTCTCGTCGTCGGGGATGAATCGGTCGGCATAGACGATGACGGTGCCGTGCTCTCCCTTCCGGACCTTGCCGCCGAGCGACTTGGCCTGGAGATAGGTGAGCCAGCTCTGTCCGGCATAGCCGTGCTCGATGACGGCGCCCCAGAGGATGAGGATGTTGATGCCGGAATATTGGCGGCCGGTAGCCGCGTTCCTCGGCATCGCCAGCGGCGCCTTCGCCTCGGGCGTGCCCCAGGGCTGGACCCAGGGGACGCGGCCGGCCTCGAGCTCGGCGATGATCTTGTCGGTGATGTCGTCATAAAGGCTCGTCCGGTCGTTGCCGGTCCGGGCGCTGCGGTCATATCTGGCCATCGGGATTTCTCCGCGACGGGCCTCGGGAGCCTCTCTCCCGATCCCAGCCCGTCACGGCAAACCCGGCCTGCCTCTCACTCTAAGGGGGCGTTGCGGGGTCTCCCCGCAGAAGGGGGTGCGCCGGCAACGTAGTGCCGGCCAGGGGGAAGGCTTTCCCCCAAAAACCATTATCGAAACCGAGCCAAAGCGATCAGAAACGTGGATTCATGCGCCGCTGGCGCTGTTGCTCCGCGCCTTTCCGAAAGAAAAACCCCAGACTAAACCCCAGACTAAAGTGGATTTTTATGTTGGGGAGATGCGGCGGAGAAGCCAGAAAATAACGTATTTTCAGAGAGTTAAATGGCGCGCCCGAAAGGATTCGAACCTCTGACCCCCAGATTCGTAGTCTGGTGCTCTATCCAGCTGAGCTACGGGCGCGCAGCGATCGAAAAGATCGCGGGGCCGGCGAACCGGCACCTGAAGTGGCCGTTACCTAGCCACTGACCGGGCGAAAAGCAAGCGGCCTTTGGAGAAAAAAGCGCAGCGTGAGGATTCCCCATGGGCAGCCGCGAAGCCATCGGCTCAGGCCGGGCGGCGGATCGACTTGCGGGCTTCGTCGAGCGCGATGGGTTGGTCGGGGATGCAGATCTCGAAGATGGTGCGCCCACCGCGTGTCTCGACGAGTTCCAGCGTTCCCGCATGGGCGCGGACGAGTTCGTGTGCGATCGCCAGCCCGAGGCCGGTGCCACCGCTTCGCGCCGCACCGCGGAAGGCGGCGAAGAGATTTTCGCGTGCCCGCTTGGGCAGGCCGGGGCCGGTATCCTCGATCGTGATCTTCGAGACCGTTCCTTCCCGCATCGCGCCGATGGTCAGCCGCTTGACGACGGCGCTTTCCGTATCCGTCTGCATCGCCTGGACGGCATTGCGCGCCAGATTGGCGAGAACGCGGAAGAGGTGATCGGCGTCCGCCTCGACCTCGAGCCCCGGATCGACCGCATTCACGAACTCGATATCGCCCTCGGGCGCGAGGCCGAGGATTTCGCCGACATCGTCGACCATCTGGGCAAGGCGCAACCGGCGCCGCGACGGGGGCGCTTCCTGCGTGCGGCCATAGGCGAGAACGCCTTCGGAATAGGATACCGCGCGATCGAGCGTGCGCACGAGCTTCGGCACGAAGGACTGGACGGTCGCATTGTCGATCAGGCGCAGCCGATCCGACATCAATTGTGCGGCCGCCAGCATGTTGCGCATGTCGTGGTTGATCTTGGAGACGGCCAGGCCCAGCTCCGCCAGATGCCTCTGCTCGCCCAAAGTGCGCTGCAATTCTCCCTGCATGCTCGCCAGTTCGTGCTGGGCAATGCCGATCTCGTCGGTCCGGCGGTCGGGCCGGATGACACGGGCCGGGTCGTCCGGCACGGCGGAAAAGGCGAGCATCGAGTGCGTCATCCGGCGGATCGGGCGGATCATCATGCGGTTGATGGCCCAGAAGACGAGGCCGGCCGTAATCACTGAAATGATCAGCGAAAGGATCGCCACGTTGCGGGCATAGACCATCATGGCCGAGCGAAGGTCGGCGTCGGGAATGATAAGCTCGAATTCCTTCGTGCTGTCGCCGACGGGACCGAAGACCCGCAGCATCCGGTCGCCGCCCCAAAGCGCGGTCGACAGCGCATCGCGCACCGCCGCAATCGGCGACGTCGCTTCGATCGCAATATGCTCGTCGATCGCCGGCGGCATTTCCGCTGCGACGAGGAGTTGGGACATGCCTTCGTCGCGCACGGCGACGGCCTTCGCGCCGAGCGAGGCGAGGACGTCGTCCTGCGTCGCCCGCGAGAGACTCGACGCGTCTTCGTCGACGAGCACGGTGGCGACGGCGGCGGCCGTGCTCAGCCGTTCTTCGAGCCAGCGCAGACGGAAATTGGCGATGGAGGGAATGAAGATCAGCACTTCGGCGATGAGCACGAAGAGCATGGTCAGCACGAGGAGCTTGGTCGAAAGGCCACGGCCCAGCGCGACGCTTGCGCGCCTGTCGAGCGCCACCGCCTTGCCCTCTGTCTCGCGGTCCCTCACGGCGTCTCCTGCCACCCCTATCCGAAGACCCGAAGAAGGCGAATGATTCGCCTGATGACGGGTTTGCGGGCCATATCCGTAAAATAGGACATGGCAGCGCGTTTGCCAATTTCCCCCATGGTGGGGTAGGGCGAGATGAAGCTGGTCAGATCCCGCACGCGCATCTTTTTCGACAGGGCCAGCGACCAGAAATTGCCCATCTCGGACGCGCCCTTGGCAAGGATCGAAACACCGATAACGCGTCCGCGTCGGTCTGCGACGAGCTTGATCAGCCCGGTCGTCTCGCGCTCCGCCTGCGCGCGGTCATTGTCGTGGACCGGCCAGGTAAGCACCCGCACTTCGCCATGCGCCTTTCGTGCCTCTGCCTCGGTCAGCCCGACCTGCACGAGTTCGGGGTCGAGAAAGGTGATGCGCGGCAGCGACGCGTAGTCCGCTTTTGCCGGAAGACGAAACAGCAGCGCGCGGATCGCGATGCCGGCATGGTAGTTGGCGACATGAGTGAACTGCGGCCCACCCGCCACGTCGCCGATCGCATAGATCCGCCGGTTGGAACTGCGCAGGCCCGCATCGACGGCGATGCCCTTCTTGTCGTGTCGGACCTTCGCGGCGTCGAGCGCGAGGGCGGCCAGGTTCGGCGAGCGGCCCGCGGCAACGAGCAGATGCGAACCCTCGACGATGCGCTCGCCACCATCCTTGGATCTGGCGACGAGGCGCAAGCCGTCATCCGTCCGCTCGATACGAACGACCGAATGTCGCTCGAGAAGCGCGATCCCTTCCTCGCGAAGAGCATCGAGTGCGATGGCTGCCAGATCGGGATCTTCGCGCGACAGGAAACCGGCTGCTTCGACGACCGTGACGCGTGATCCGAGCCGGCGGTGCGCCTGCGCGAGTTCGAGCCCGATCGGCCCGCCGCCGACGATGACGAGATGGTCGGGCCTCTGCTCGAGATCGAAGATCGTCTCGTTCGTCAGCGCCTCCACGGTCTCGATGCCGGGGATTGGCGGGATGACGGGCGACGAGCCGGTTGCGATGACGAAGCGCCGCGCCGAAATCCGATGACCGCCAGCTTCGAGGGTCCGCTCATCGACGAAGCGCCCCTCGGCCTCGATCACCTTGACGCCGAGGCTCTCGAAGCGTTCGACGGAATCGTTGGGCGCGATGGCATCGATCACCGATCGTACATGGGCGTGAACGGCGCTGAAATCGATCGCCGGGTCGACCTCTTCGATACCGAAGATCGAGGCCGTGCGCATGGCGTGCGCCCGTTTTCCCGCTGCGATTATCGCCTTGGACGGTACGCAGCCATAGTTGAGGCAGTCGCCGCCCATCTTGCCGCGTTCGACCAGCACGACATCGACGCCGAAGGCGGCCGCCGCGGCGGCGACCGACAGCCCGCCCGATCCGGCCCCGATGACGCAGATGTCCGGCGTGAGATGCTCGTGCATGAATGATCCGATCAGTCGGCGGCAGGCGCCTTGGATGCGGTCCTGCGCGTCCAGTAGGCCTTGACGAGCATGGCCGAAATCGCCAGCAGGGCAAGCCCCACGAGCGCCAGCGTGATCTGCGTCGTCACGATGTCGCCAAGCGTCGGCGTCCGGCCGGCGGCTTTGGCGGCCGTCAGGACGCTGTCGACGCCGGCTCCCAGATAGGCGAGCACGAACGTGCCGGGCAGGATGCCCAGGAAGGTCGTGGCGACATAGGTGCCAAGGCTGACCTTGAAGAGGGCCGGTGCCACGTTGACGACGAAGAAGGGCAGGACCGGCGTCATGCGCAGAACGAGCAGATAGCCGAACGCGTTGTCCTCAAAGCCTTTCGACAAGGCTTCCGCGCGTCCCTTGACGCGGCTGCGTAGCGCATCGCCGAGCGCGGAGCGGGCTGCCAGGAAGATCAGCGTCGCGCCGATCGTCGCCGAAACGGCGACCACGATGCCGGCGAGCGCCCAGCCGAAGAGAAAGCCTCCGAAGACGGTGAGGGCGCCTGCGGCGGGAAAGGCGAACGCCGTCGCCACCATGTAGAGAAGACCGAACAGAAATGGCGCGAGGATGCCGTAGGAGGACGCATAGGCCTGCAACTGGTCCTTGCGCGCGGCGAGTTCGCCAAGGCTCAGATATTCGTGCCAGCCGAGCGCATAACCAATTGCCAGTCCGCCGACGAGGATGGCGAGCGGCACGAAACGCCAGATCGATTTCGATCGGCCTGCTGTCATGGCGCCGTCCTTTGTCCGCTCGCGCGAAGTCGCGGCCGCAACGCGAAGGGTCGGTCGCGACAGATTGGTCATGGCTTTGGCATTGGCGAGGTTGGCTGGCAAGGGATGCTCCCGGTGCGGAGATGCGTCGTGCCGATACACATGGCGCGCATTCCGTCCGCCCACAATCCCGCACGCCTGGTCTCAAGCGGTGTTGACGAGCGGCCCTGCGCGCTTCACTCCGACGTGACCGACATCGATTGACTCGCGCGGGCGATCTTTCTATAAGCCGCGCACGCTCGGGCCCAGGTTCTGGCGCGACTTATGTTGCGCATGGCCGGCCGAAGCTCCTCGTCCGATGAGACAGCTACCAAGAAGGGCCGCACCCCGCGGTATTAAATAAATGAAGCGTACCTACCAGCCGTCCAAACTCGTCCGCAAGCGCCGCCACGGTTTCCGCGCGCGCATGGCCACCAAGGGTGGTCAGAAGGTCATCGCTGCCCGCCGCGCCCGCGGCCGCAAGCGTCTGTCCGCGTAAGTCGTCGCGGGCCGGGCGCCATAGGGCAACGGGATTGACCGACCGGCCGCACGAAAATGCACCGGCGCGCCTGAAGAAGCGCGCCCAGTTTCTGGCCGTTCGCCGGGGCGAGAAGCGCCGGGGGCGGCTTTTTCTGTTGGAGGCGATGCGGCGTGACGACGCGGGAGAACCGCGTCTGGGCATCACCGTCACCAAGAAAGTCGGCAATGCGGTGGTTCGCAACCGCATTCGTCGCCGGTTGAAAGAAGCCGTTCGCGTCCATGCGGCGCGTGACATGGCGTGCGGCACCGACTATGTCATCGTCGGCCGCCGCGAACTGCTCAAGACGCCGTTCGACGAATTGAAGGCAGAACTCTCCCGCCGATTTCGCTGAGCGGGGATAGGGATTCCTTGATGGAAAACAATCGCAACTTCTTCATCACCATCGCGCTTTCCGTCGTGATCCTGACCCTCTGGCAGGTGTTCTACATGAACCCCCGCATCGAGGCGCAGCGCGAGGCAGCCGAGATCCAGGCGCAGCAACAGCAGGCGGCCACCCCCCAGGGGCAGGGCTCCAGTGTCGCGCCCGGTGATGGAGACGTGCCGAGCGCGCCCGGGACGCAGGCCGAAGTGCCCGGCGGCGGAGCCCCGTCGGCCGCGCCGCAGACGCGCGACGGCGCCATCGGCGCGACCGATCGCATCGCCATCGACACGCCGCGTCTTTCCGGCTCGATCAACCTCACGGGCGCCCGCATCGACGACCTGTTGCTGAAGGACTACCGCGTCACCGTCGAGCCGAATTCGCCGAACATTTCGTTGTTGAACCCGTCCGCGCTCGCCAACGGCTATTATGCCGAAGTCGGCTATGTCGGGCAGGGCAATGCCGGCGCGGTTCCCGGACCGCAGACGGTCTGGGCCGTGGAAGGCAATCCGCAGCTCACGCAGGACGCGCCGGTCACGCTGACCTACACCAACGATGCAGGCCTGACCTTCGAGCGCACCATCGCGGTCGATGCGGACTACATGTTCACCATCTCCGACAGCGTCACGAACGCCGGCGGCGAGCCGGTCGAACTGATGAATTACGGCCGCATCACGCGCGTCGGCACACCCGACATCGAAGGCATCTTCGTGCTTCACGAAGGCCTGATCGGGGTGACGGGGGAAGAGGGGCTGCAGGAGATCGACTATTCGACGCTCGCCGAGGATCGTCAGATCACGCCCGGCAAGAGCAATGATGGCTGGCTCGGCATCACCGACAAATACTGGGCGGTGGCGATGGTCCCGTCCGATGGTCAGGCGTTCCAGCCGCGCTATTCCTATTTCGACGATGGCCGCGTCCGCTACCAGGCGGACTATTTGTCCGACGCGGTTTCCGTCGCGCCCGGCCAGTCGACCGAAATCGAGACGCGCGTCTTCGCCGGCGCCAAGGTGGTCGGCGTCATCGACGCCTATGAAGAAGCCTATGGCATCCGCCAGTTCGAACTCCTGATCGACTGGGGCTGGTTCTATTTCATCACCAAGCCGATGTTCTTCGTCATCGACTGGTTCTTCCGTCTGTTCGGCAATTTCGGCGTTGCCATTCTCGCGACCACCGTTCTCGTCAAGCTCATCTTCTTCCCGCTCGCCAACAAATCCTACGTGTCGATGGCGAACATGAAGAAGGTGCAGCCCAAGCTGATGGAAATCCGTGAGAAATACGGCGACGATCGGATGAAGCAGCAGCAGGAGATGATGGAGCTCTACAAGAAGGAAAAGATCAATCCGATCGCCGGCTGTTGGCCGATCCTTCTCCAGATTCCGGTCTTCTTCGCACTCTACAAGGTCATCTACGTCACGATCGAGATGCGCCACGCGCCGTTCTTCGGCTGGATCAACGATCTGTCGGCGCCCGATCCGACTTCGCTGTTCAACCTCTTCGGCCTTCTGCCCTACGACGTGCCGTCCTTCCTGATGATTGGCGTCTGGCCGTTGATCATGGGCATCACGATGTTCGTGCAGATGCGCATGAACCCGACGCCGCCCGATCCGACCCAGGCGATGATCTTCAACTGGATGCCGGTCGTCTTCACCTTCATGCTGGCGACGTTCCCGGCCGGCCTCGTGATCTACTGGGCCTGGAACAACACCCTGTCCGTTCTCCAGCAGGGCCTGATCATGAAGCGCCAGGGCGCCAAGATCGAGCTTTGGGACAATCTGTCCGGCATGTTCCGCCGAAAGCCCAAGGAACCGGCCGAGTAGGCAATGGATAAAAAGCCCCGCCGCAAGCGGGGCTTTTTTGTAGTCACAGTTAGGTGAACCTCGAAACTGGACGCTCAGCCCTCCCGTAACTGCCGATGTCAACGACACAACAACGCTTTGGGAGAGGCATTATGAAAAAGCTTTCGATCACGACCCTTCTGGTATCGGCCGCCGTCGCGCTGGCCATTCCGGCATCCGCCCAGCAGAACCCCACCGTCGGCGGTGCGCCGATGCTCGTCGAGCGCAACATCGTCGAAAATGCGGTGAACTCACCGGTCCACACCACCCTCGTCGCCGCCGTCCAGGCCGCCGATCTCGCCGGAACCCTGTCCGGCCCGGGTCCCTTCACCGTGTTCGCACCGGTGAATGACGCCTTCACCATGCTGCCTGCCGGAACCGTCGACACGCTCCTCATGCCGGAGAACAAGGGCCAGCTCACGAGCGTGCTCACCTATCATGTCGTTCCCGGCAAGCTCAGCGGTCCCGAGCTTCTGCGCCGTGCCAATGCCGGTGGCGGCGAAGCCCAGTTGACCACGGTCCAGGGTGGAACGCTGACGGTCGTGCCGTCCGGCCGCGGCGTGGCCGTGACCGATTCGAACGGGACGACGAGCGTCGTCACCACGGCCGACGTCAATCAGTCGAACGGCGTCATCCACGTCGTCAATCGCGTCCTCCTTCCCTGACAGGAAGAAGCGCACGGCCGGACAACAGATGTCCGGCCGAGCGGCTCCTGTCTGCCCGCGCTTGACAAGGCGGGCTGAAAGCTCAATGCCAACAACGGCCCTGACGGCCGTGGAGACTTGCGTTGAGCGATATGGAAGACCCCCGCCCGGCACCCATCGTGGCGGCACCGTTCCCGAAGAACTGGATCTTCATTCGCGGCGTCCCGTCGATGAAGTTCCTGCCCCCCGAAGGCCCGCCCGAAATCGCCTTCGCCGGCCGCTCGAATGTGGGCAAGTCGTCCCTGATCAACGGCCTGGTCGTCAGGAAAGGGCTCGCGCGGACGTCCAATACGCCCGGCCGCACCCAGGAACTCAACTATTTCGTGCCTGATGGGTACTCAGGCGAAGCAGGCGACCTGCCGCCGATGGCGCTGGTCGACATGCCCGGCTACGGCTTTGCCAAGGCGCCGAAAGCGCAGGTCGACGCCTGGACGAAACTCGTCTTCGATTATCTGAAGGGTCGCGTCACGCTGAAGCGCGTCTATCTCCTGATCGATTCCCGCCATGGCGTGAAGCAGAACGATTCCGACGTGATGGACCTGCTCGACAAGGCAGCCTGCTCCTATCAGGTGGTCCTGACCAAGACCGACAAGATCAAGACGGCGGACATCGAGCCGCTGATCGAAGAGACGACACAGAAGATCAAGCGCCGCCCGGCCGCGTTTCCCGTGGTCCTTGCGACCTCGTCGGAGAAGAACGAAGGGCTCGAGGAGTTGCGCGAGGCGATCATGTTGGCCTGCATAACCTGACCGGGGGTTGCGACCGGGAGAGGCGGCGATGAACTTCGATCTGATCGTCAAGGGCGGGACGCTGGCCGACGGCCGCACGGCTGATATCGGCATTCGCGGCGATCGTATCGCCGCGATCGCGCCGCAGCTTGGCAGCGATGCGCGTGAACTGGTCGACGCGACCGGTGACCTCGTCGCACCGCCTTTCGTCGACCCGCATTTCCACATGGACGCGACGCTGTCCTACGGCACGCCGCGCATCAATGCGTCGGGAACGCTTCTCGAAGGCATCGGCCTTTGGGGGGAGTTGAAGCCACTCTTGACGCATGAAGCGGCGAAGGAGAGGGCGCTCGCCTATTGTGACTGGGCCGTCTCGATGGGCCTTCTGGCTATCCGCACCCATGTCGACACCTGCGACGACCGGCTGCTCGCCGTCGAGGCGCTGCTGGACGTGAAAAAGACCGTGGCGCCATACCTCGACCTGCAACTCGTCGCTTTCCCGCAGGACGGTTTCTATCGCGACCCGACCGCGCGCGAAAACACGATCCGCGCGCTCGACATGGGCGTAGACATCGTCGGCGGCATTCCCCACTTCGAACGCACGATGGAAGACGGCCGCCGCTCGGTGACCGAACTGTGCGAAATCGCAGCCGAACGCGGTCTGCGCGTCGACATGCATTGCGACGAAACGGACGATCCGCTGTCGCGCCATATCGAGCAACTGGCCTGCGAGACGCAACGTCTCGGTCTGCACGGCCGGGTGAATGGCTCGCACCTGACCTCGATGCACTCGATGGACAATTACTACGTCTCGAAGCTCCTTCCGCTGATGGCGGAGGCCGAGGTCTCGGCGGTGCCGAACCCCCTGATCAACATCGTCTTGCAAGGCCGCCACGATACCTATCCCAAGCGCCGCGGCATGACCCGCGTGCCGGAGATGCTGAAGGCCGGCATTCGCGTCGGTTTCGGCCAGGATTGTGTGCTCGACCCCTGGTATTCGCTCGGCACCGCCGACATGCTCGACGTCGCCTTCATGGGGCTGCACGTGGCGCAGATGACGAGCCCGGCCGACATGCGCCGCTGTTTCGACATGGTGACGACGGAAAATGCCGCCATCATGGGGCTCGAAGGCTATGGGCTTGAGGTCGGAAATCTTGCGAGTTTGGTCGTGCTCGACGCCGGCGACCCGATCGAAGCGCTGCGCCTGCGGCCCGACCGGCTCTGCGTGGTGTCGAAGGGCAAGATCGTGTCGCGCAAGCAGCGCAACGATTCCCGCCTGACCATCAACGGGCGGCCGCAGAGCGTGCGGCGGCGGCACAAACTGGGCTAGGAGGCCAAAATGCGATCCGCGGTTCTGGCGTTTCTTGCCTTGGCTCTCGCTGCATGCACCACGATCACGCCCGAAGAACGCCGCGCGCTCGATGAGGAGACGTGCCGCTCCTACGGCTTCCGCGTCGGCACCGATGCCTTCGCGGGGTGCTTGCAACGCATCGATCTCGACCGCCGCGCGGAAGCACGCGCCAGCCGCGCCGAGTTCGACCGCTGGTCGCGCACGCCCGCTGTCGTCTACCGCCCGGTCTTCGTGCCCGTGCGCCGCGACTGAACACGGATCACGGCCATTCGGCGAAGCTGGGCGCATGCAGCGCAGGGCGGTCGGTCCGCGCATCGATGACCGCGCGGCGATAGCGGCCCGGCGGCGTGCCCGTCATCTTGCGAAAAAAGCTCGAAAAATGCGCCGGGTCCGAAAACCCGAGCGAATGGCCGAGTTGCTGGATCGTCAGCGACGATCTCTCCAGTCGCAGCATAGCCTCGCGCGCCAGCCGCTCCGAGACCAGCGCCTTCGGTGACTTGCCGATCCCGTCGGTGCAGATCGCGTGCAGCCGGTCGGGCGAGACGCCGAGCGCGGCCGCATAGCGCGCCACCGGCCAATGGTTGCGGAAATTCATCTCGACGAGCTGGCGGAACCGCTGCAGCAGGCTCATCCGCTCGCCCACCCCAGGCAGCGATTCCCGGCCGCCGGAAACGCGCAGCATCGAGACGAGGACGATTCGAAGAAGCGCCGACAGCAACAGGGCCGACGCCTCGCGAGGCTGTTGTCGCTCCGCGATCACGGCGCTCAGGCATCGTTCGATCAAGCCCAGCGCTTCCGCATGACCGGCAAGCGAAAGCGTGAAGTCCCGGTCGACCAGGTAGCGCAGGGCGACCGATTGCGCCTCGTCGCCGATGGCATCGACGAGAGTGTCGTCGCCGATCTGCGCCCGAAGCCCGGTCGCGCCCGCCTCGAGCCGCAATCGTCCCGGCTTCATGTCGCCCAGCCACAGCAATGCGGGCGCGGCGATGGCAAGCCTCTGGCCGCCGGCTTCCGCCTCGCCGCCGCCATCGGTCATGAGGACGAGCTGGCGTGCCACGCCGCCGGTCGCCCCGTTGAATGACCAGAACCGCGCGTGCAGTCCGCAATCGATTGTAGCGACATCCATCTTTTCAGTCCGCGTGGAAACCGGATTCTTACAATAGATCACCAGTTTTGTTCATATCAAGTGCGGGTGCCTTGCGCTTCAATCATCGGGTCGCCGGGAGAACGGAACTCCAAAGGAGCCGTGGCGGCTGAAGCGGAAAATGCGCTTCGCGGGAGGATGAATTGGCAAAGGCAGCGCGGATCGCGGCTCCCGTCGGGGAGGTCGTCGAAGCCCCCCATCTGGAGCGGGTCGGCCCGTTGACGGGGACGGTGGTCACGCGCGTCCATGGGTCGAGCGTTGCGGAAGCCCGGCATGCCGCCAACCGCGCCGCCGCGGCCTTCCCGAAATGGTCGCAGACCCCTCCATCCGAACGCCGTGCGATCTTGAACCGCGCCGCCGACCTCTTGCTGGAACGCACCGAACTGTTCGTCGCGAAGATCGCCGACGAGACTGGCGGCACGCGCGCCTGGAGCGAACTCAATTGCCGGCTCGGCGCGTCCATTCTGCGCGAGGCGGCGGCGCTCACCACGCAATTGACGGGCGAAACGATCCCTGCCGACAGGCCCGGCTCCTTCGCCATGGCTGTGCGCCAGCCCTGCGGCGTGGTCCTGTCGCTGGCGCCCTGGAACGCGCCGATCGTCTTGTCCGTTCGTTCGATCGCCATGCCGCTGGCCTGCGGCAATACGGTCGTCTTCAAGGCCTCGGAACTCTGCCCGGGCACGCATGCGATGGTGTGCGACATCTTCGCTGAAGCCGGGCTTCCCGAGGGCGCGATCGCCGTCGTTCACAACCAGGAAGACCATGCCCAGGAAATCGTCGAAGCGCTGATCGCGCATCCGGCCGTGCGGCGGGTGAATTTCACCGGCTCGACGCGGTCCGGACGGATCATCGCGGAGATTGCCGCACGCCACCTGACGCCTGCACTGCTGGAACTTGGCGGCAAGGCCCCGCTGATCGTACTCGACGACGCCGATCTCGACGAAGCCGCCCGGGCCGCCGCCTTCGGCGCCTTCTTCAACCAGGGCCAGATCTGCATGTCGACCGAGCGTCTGGTGGTGCAGGACAGCATCGCAGACGCCTTTCTCGAGCGCCTGTCCGCCGCAGTGAAGCGGCTTCGCCTTGGCGATCCGCGCGATGGCGCGAGCGAAATTGGGCCGATGATCAGCGAACAGGCGGCAGAGCGCGTCAAGGCGCTGATCGACGACGCCATGCAGAAGGGTGCGCGCCTCGTCGTCGGGGGCGAACAGCGCTCGGTCTGGCTCGACGCGACGATCCTCGACGGCGTGACGCCCAACATGCGCATCTATTATGAGGAAAGCTTCGGCCCCGTCGCCTCGCTCATCCGCTTCACCGATATCGACGAGGCCGTCTCGATTGCGAACGATACCGAATACGGCCTGTCCGCCGCCGTTTTCGGCCGCGACGTCACGCGTGCGCTCATGGTGGCGCAGCGTCTTGAGACCGGCATCTGCCACATCAATTCGGCGACGATACACGACGAGCCGCAAATGCCGTTCGGCGGTGTCAAATCATCCGGCCACGGCCGTTTCGGCGGTCGGGCCGGCATCGACGAATTCACCGAATTGCGGTGGATCACCATCCAGAGCGGACGGCCGGACTATCCGATCTGAAACCGAATTCCGGCAGGAGGATGCCGGGTCTTTGTCAACACTGGGAGGAAACAGGACATGATCAGACGCACGTTCATCGCACTTGCAGCCGGCGCCGCGACGCTGGCGCTTGCCGGCCACGCGGCCGCGCAGGAAACCATCAAGATCGGCGCGAGCGCGCCCAAGACCGGCCCGCTCGCGGCCGGCGCGACCGTCAGTCACTGGCCTAACATCCAGCTTTGGGTGTCGGAAGTGAACGGACGCGGCGGTCTCCAGGTCGGCGACCAGCAGATGCAGATCGAACTGGTCGAATATGACGACCGCACTTCGGCCGAGACCGCGGTCCAGAATATCCAGCGCCTAGCCACCGTCGACAATGTCGATTTCATCGTCACGCCCTATTCGACCGGCCTCAACGTCGCGACGGCCCCGATCATCGCGCGTTACGGCTACCCGCACATCACGACCAGCGCCATCACCGATGGCGTCGAGGAATTCGCCGGCCGCTGGCCGAATTCGTTCTGGATGCTCGGCACCTCGAAGGAACTGGCTGAGGGCACTGCCGCCGCATTGAAAAAACTGAAGGATGCCGGGGAAATCGGCAACAAGGTCGCGCTCGTCCATGTCGCCGACGCGTTTGGCCTCGAACTCGCTGGTGCCGGTAAGCCGGCGCTCGAAGCGGCAGGCTTCGAGATCGTTTACGAAGCATCCTATCCGCTCGGCACGCAGGACGTCGCCCCCATCGTCAGCCAGGCCAAGGCTGCCGCGCCGGACGCTTTCGTCGGTTTCTCCTATCCGGGCGACACCTTCGCGCTCACCGAACAGGCGCAGATCCAGGACCTTGACGTCGGCGCCTTCTATGTCGGCGTCGGCGCGTCCTTCCCGGCCTATGCCGGCCGTTTCGGCGCAACGGCGAACGGCGTTCTGGGCGCAGGCGGCACCAACCCGGATGACGAGAAGATCAAGGAGTACCGCGCCAAGCACAAGGAAGTGACGGGCGCGGACGCCGATTACTGGGCGAGCGCCGTGACCTATTCGGGTCTCCAGGTCCTCGAGCAGGCAATCGAGGCCGCCGGCACCAAGGACCGCGAAGCCGTCGTCGAGGCCATCAAGACCGGCACCTTCGATACCGTCATGGGCGAGGTGAAGTTTGAGAACAACGTCAACCGCAACCTCTGGACCGTCGGCCAGTGGAAGGACGGCGTCTTCTACGGCGTCGCCGCCAACGGCATCGACGGGGCGATCGAGCCGATCAAGAAGGAAGGCTGGGAATAGCACCGAAGGGGCGTCGTCCCGGCCGCTTCGCCAAGCGAAGCGGAGCCGGGATGACGCCCAATTCGCCCATGCTGCGACAGGGAACGAAGTGGTAATCTAGGAAATGCAGATCATCGTCACAGGCATATTGCTGGGCGGCACCTATGCGCTGATCGCGCTGGGGCTGACGCTGCAATATGGCGTCGCGCGCATCATGAACCTTGCCAATGGCGAAACCTTCGTCGCGGCCTGCTTCATCGCCTTCTGGCTGTTCACGGCCATGCACATCAACCCGCTTCTCGGGCTGCTCGTCATCGCGCCGGCCGCTTTCGCGATCAATTGGGCGATCTATTCGATCCTTTTGAAGCCTTTGGTCGATCGGGCGAAGAACCGCGGCATGCTGGAGGTGGATTCGATCCTAGCCACCTTTGGCCTGCTCTTCCTCCTGCAGGGCCTGATGCTGCTCGCGTTCGGCGGCTCCTACTTCTCCTACACCTTCCTTGCCGAGCGCTTCATGATCCTCGGCAATCCGTTCGGCCTCAACCGTGTGGTCGCCTTCGGCGCGGCGGTCGCAATCGCCATCGGGCTCTACTTCTTCCTCTACCGCACGCGACAGGGCACGGCCGTTCGCGCCGTCGCCGTCGATCCGAACTCGGCCAGGCTCGTCGCGATCGACGTCGCCAAGACCGCGGCCTTCGCCTTCGCGCTGGGTGGCGCGCTGACGGCCTGCGGCGGAGCGCTTCTGTCGACCTTCTATACGTTCAACGCGTCGATGGGCGTCGTCTTCACCATGAAGGCGCTGATCATCGTCATCATGGGCGGCGTCGGCGACATTCGCGGCGCGGTGCTGGCGGCCCTCATCCTCGGCATCACCGAGACGGCGGTCGCGAGCCTCATCGATCCCGGCCTCACCATCGCCGCGACCTATGCGCTCTTCATCATCGTCCTCCTCTTCCGCCCGCAAGGCATGTTCGGGAGGCAGACGACATGACGCTCGACCAGTCGGAAATCCGCATTGGCCTTCTCGGCGCGATCGCTGTCGCCGCTCTCGCGACGCTGCCGCTTTTCAGCCAGGGCTACTACCTCTCGCTCGGCGTCAATCTGATGCTCTACGCCGCGCTTTGCACGGCCTGGACGCTCTTCTCCGGCCCGACACACTACATCTCGCTCGCCACGGCCGCCTTCTTTGGGCTTGGCACCTATACGGTCGGACTGTGGGTCGACCACGTGCCATTCTTCGCCCTCGTGCTCGGTGGCGGAGTGGTCGCAGCCGTGCTGGCTGGGCTCGTCGGCCTCGCAACGCTCAGGCTCTCCGGCGTCTATTTCGTCATCTTCACGCTGGGCCTGGCCGAACTCGTGCGCCAGTTGGTTTCATGGACGCAGACCAAGGTCTCGACGCGAATGGGCCTCTACGTCTTCACCGATTTCACCGAGATGCACATTTACTGGATGCTGCTGGCGCTGACCGTGGCCGTCTTCGTCGCCGGCTGGCTCATCGGCCGCTCGCGGCTCGGTTTTGCCATGAAGATCATCGGCAATGACGAGACGGTGGCGCGCCATGTCGGCATCGACACCGCGCGGGCCAAGATCATTCTCTTCATGATCTCCGGCGCCTTCATCGGCATTGCCGGTGCCATCTCCGCTCCGCGCTACGCGTATATCGAGCCGCCATCGGCATTCAATCCGATGATCTCGTTCCTCGTCGTCATCATGGCTCTGCTTGGTGGAACCAAGCGTCTGTGGGGTCCGCTGGTGGGCGTCATTCCCTTCACCATCCTGTTCGATCAGGTCTCCGCGCAATTCCCGAACCACACGCCCATCGTCATGGGCCTTGCCTTCCTCGCCATCGTCTATCTCCTGCCCGACGGCGTGACCGGAAGGCTGGAACAGTTGCGCGCAAGGATGAAACGGTCGGAGAAGCCGGTCGGCGAGGAGAAGGTGGCATGAACGTGGCTTTCGCCCTCTTCGGTTCCAATTGCGCGGTGACACCCCCACCCCTTACCCCTCCCCACAAGGGGGAGGGAGTTCGCCGGCGTCGCGCCTGGCTGTACAAAGTCCGACAGTCTGCCTCGCTGACGTCTCCCTCCCCCTTGTGGGGAGGGGTGAGGGGTGGGGGTATGCAGGGCTCCAGCGTCAAAGGGGGTCGCCCATGACCGCCATCCTCTCCGTTAACCGCGCGCAGAAGAAGTTCAGCGGCCTCGTCGCCGTCAACGACGTCTCCTTCGACGTCCGTGAAGGCGAACTTCTTGGACTAATCGGACCGAACGGCTCCGGCAAGACGACGATGCTCAATTTGATCTCCGGCGCATTGCGCCCCAGCGCTGGCGAAATCCGGCTGAAGGACGAGCGCATTTCCGGCCACTCCGCGCACCATATCGCCCGGCAGGGCGTCGCCCGAACCTTCCAGCTCGTGCGCATCCTTCCGTCGATGACCGCGGAGGAAAACGTCATGGCCGGCGCCGTCTTCGCGCGCAACCGGCTATGGGGCGCGGATGCCCATGGTCTCGCCCGCAAGCTTCTCGCCCGCGTCGGGCTCGATGGCAGGGCGGACATGCCGGTCGCGTCGATGACCTATATCGACCAGAAGCGCATCGAACTGGCGCGTGCGTTGGCGTCCGATCCGCGCGTGCTGCTGCTGGACGAATGGCTGGCCGGCCTCAACCCGACCGAGTTGCAGATCGGCATCGCGCTGATTGACGATCTGCGCCGCGAAGGCCGCACCATCATCATGGTCGAGCACGTCATGGACGCAATCCGCACGCTGTGCGACCGCTGCGTCGTCATGAACACCGGCACAAAGATCGCCGAGGGCGACGTTGCGAAGGTCCTGTCCGAGCCGGAAGTCGTGCGCGCCTATCTCGGGGATGACGACGATGCTTGAGGTGACGAATCTCGGCGTCCGTTACGGCCGCCACCTTGCGCTCGAAGGCGTATCGGCGAAGATCGCCAAGGGCGAAATCTGCGTCATTCTCGGCGCGAACGGTGCCGGCAAATCGAGCTTGCTCAAGGCCATCGCGGGCCTCGTGAAGACCGAGCCCGGCACCGAGATCACGATGAACGGCAAGCCGATCCGGGGCGTCAAGGCTCACCGGATCGTCGAGGAAGGCATCGCGCTCGTACCGGAAGGCCGCGGCATTTTCGGCGACCTGACCGTGGCCGAGAACCTGCAACTCGGCGCTTTCGCCGGTCGCGCGCGGCAGGGAGAGGCGCAGACGCTGAAGCGCATCTACGAACTCTTCCCGCGCCTTGCCGAGCGCAAGAGCCAGATCGCGCGCACCATGTCGGGCGGCGAGCAGCAGATGGTGGCGATCGGCCGCGCGCTGATGTCGAAGCCCGATATCCTGATGCTCGACGAGCCCTCGCTCGGCCTGTCCCCCCTCCTGTCGAAGGAACTGTTCAAGTCACTGAAAGCCGTGGCCGCCACCGGTGTCGGCATCCTGCTCGTCGAGCAGAACGCCAAGCTCAGCCTCAAGATCGCCGATCGCGGCTATCTGATCGAGAACGGCCTCATCACCGGCGAGGACACGGCCGTCAATCTGATGAACGACCCGGCTGTCGCGAACGCCTATCTCGGCGGCGGCAAGGCGGACGATGCCAAGCGTGGCGCGAAGCGCGGCATCGCACTGCCGCCTTTCCTCGCCCTGCCGGCAACGCTCGAGGCGATGGGCGGGATGGCGGGCGACCTCGCGCGTCGCGCCGGCGCGATCCAGACGGCCTTCGTGCGCTATCTGCGCCGTGAAAGCGCCGCGCCGAGCGCCTTTGCCGGGCGCTACGACCCGAAGGCCGGTCCAGATCCGTGGGACGTCGCCGCCAGGGAAGCGGCACAGCCGAAACCGGCCTCCGCAGATGCCGGCCGCCTCTCCGATCAGGCGGGGGAACTGGCGCGGCGAGCGCAGGAACGGCTTGTCGCTCACGTGATGGCGAACCGGCTGACGCGCGGAGCCGGCACCCCGCAGCCGTCGGAGCGCCCGGCATTCGTCAAGCCGTCGACCGAGCCGCGCCGCCCGGAACTTGCGCTTGACGCCGCCGCGCTCTCCGACCGCGCGACCAGGCGCCTTGCCGCCCATGTCGCAAGCCGGCGCAAGCCGATCGAGCGGCCCGTCCTGCCGCGCAAGTCGGTCGTCGCGGCGCCAGAAAAGCTCAATGGCGGCCACGGCCTCGTTGGTCACAACAGCGCCGGCTTCGACATCGACGATGACGACGTGCAGGTCGCCGCAGCTCCCAAACGCATCGACTTGTCCGACGTGGTGGCGCGCGCCGCCGCCATCCAGGCCGAGCACGTCGCCGCGCGTCGCAAAACCCTCACCGCGTTCACGATCCCGCCGCAACCGGCGGCGAAGCTGGACGCCGATTCCCACCCAAAGAAGAAATCGCCCAAGAAGCGGAAGAAGCATAAGGAGGCTTGAAAATGGCTCGTGTTTTCGAAGGAATGTATATCGGCGGCGGCTGGTCCGCGACGAAGAAGACCTTCAAGGATCTGAACCCGGCCGACGGCTCGGTCTGGGCTGAGGTGCCGGATTCCGGCCGCGCCGAGACCGCTGCCGCCATCGAGGCTGCGCACAAGGCGTTCCCCGAATGGGCCGCGCTGCCCTTCTCCAAGCGCGCGCATTATCTCCACAAGGCGGCCGAGATCTGGGAGCGCCGCAAGATGGAAATCGTCGATGCGATCCAGGCCGAAGGCGGCGGCTGGTTCGGCAAGGGCATGTTCGAGACCGGCTACGTGACGGAAGTCTTCCACGCCGCTGCAGCGTCGGTCTGGAATCCGATCGGCGAGGTCATGCCGTCCGAATACGGCAAGGTGTCGATGGCGACGCGCCGCCCGATGGGCGTCGTCTCGGTCATTTCACCCTGGAACTTCCCCTGCATTCTCACCGCGCGCGGCTTCCTGTTTCCGCTCGTCGCCGGCAACACGATCGTCCTCAAGCCGTCCGAGGAAACGCCTTATCTCGGTGGCCTGCTCTTCGCCGAAATCTTCGAGGAAGCCGGCCTGCCAAAGGGTGTCTTCAACGTCGTCACCTGCTCGCGCGAAAACGTGGCCGAAGTCGGCGACGAACTGATCGAGCATCCTTACGTGAAGGGCATTTCCTTCACCGGCTCGACGGCCGTCGGCCGTCAGGTCGCTGCCAAGGCCGGTGCGCATCTGAAGAAGTGTTGCGTCGAACTCGGCGGCAAGGATTCCCTGATCGTCTGCGACGACGCCGAGATGGAGCGCGCCACGCAGGCTGCAAATTTCGGCTCGTTCATGCATCAGGGTCAGATCTGCATGTCGGTCGAAAAGGTCCTCGTCCACGAGAAGATCTTCGACGATTTCCTGGCGAAGTTCGTCGAGCGCGCGAAGAAGCTCAAGGTCGGCGACCCGACCAAGAGCAAGGAGCACATCATCGGCCCACTCATCAACGACAAGCAGGTCGCCAAGGTAAAGGAACAGCTCGACGACGCCATCGCCAAGGGCGCGAAGGTGGTGCTCGGCGGCAAGATCGAGGGCCGCTTCGTCGAGCCGACGATCCTGACCGGCGTGACGTCGGACATGAAGATCTACCAGGACGAGACCTTCGGACCCGTCGTGCCCGTCATTCCGTTCCGCACCGATGACGAGGCGATCGAGATCGCCAATGACAGCGAATACGGCCTCTCGGCCGGCGTCATGACCCGCGACGAGGGCAGGGGACTTGCCATCGTCAACAAGCTCGACACCGGAAATTGCCACATCAACTGCTCGTCGGTGAACGATGAGCCGCATGTTCCGTTCGGCGGTTTCAAGGCGTCGGGCGTCGGCAAACACGGTGGCCGCTGGTCGCTTGAGACCTTCACCGAGACGCGCTGGATCACGCTTGATCGTGGCGGTCGGCCCTATCCGCCGATGTTCTGATCGAAACGGGAAAGGCCGGGCAATTGCCCGGCCTTTTTCTTACCCCTGCGATGCGGCGATGCGCGATTTGGTTTCGCCGGATGCCTCGCCCTTGTCGCCCGGCACGCTGGCATTGGCCTGGTGCGCCTGCTCCGGGCTGATCGGTTCGCCCGGGCGACGGATCGTGGCGGCGGCTTCCAGCACGATCGGCTTCAGCCCTTCGCCGCCCTTGTCGACCACTTCGAAGAAGTGACCACGCATGCGTGGTTCCCAAAACTTGTTGATGTGCTCGGCAACGCCCGCGACGCCCAGATCGTGCGGCTTCGACTCGAAAAAGGTGCCGATCTGGTTCGCCATGCGGATCAGCTTCGTATAGGGGTTGAAGGCCTCATGCGACATGGGAGCTGCTCTCGGGCGTCAGACGTTCGGGATGGGTGAAGATGTCGAATTCGTCACCGCGCACCAGCGCGACGAGGCTCATGCCGGCGTCTTCGGCGGTGCGGATCGCGAGCGCCGTCGGTGCCGAAACGGCAATGATGAAAGACGCGCCGATCGCGGCGGTCTTCTGCACCATCTCGACCGAAACGCGGCTCGTGACGACGACCGCTCCCGTCGAACCGTCCACGCCTGCCTGCGCCAATGCGCCGGCAAGCTTGTCGAGCGCATTGTGCCGGCCGACATCCTCGCGTGCCAGGATGACGCCGCGGCCCGGAACGTAAAATCCTGCAGCGTGTACGGCGCCGGTTTCCTTGTGGAGCGGCTGCACCTTGGACAGGAGCCGCACTGCTTGCGTGATGTCGTGCGCGGAAAGCGCCAGCGCCGCGTCGGATACGCCACGCACGGCACGCATCGCCTCCTCGATGGATTCGATGCCGCACAGCCCGCAGCCCACCGGCCCGGCAAGACGCCGCCGCCGCGCCTCGAACCGCGTGTTCGCCTTGTCGAAGAGGCGGATTTGGATGTCGATCCCAGCGCCATGATCCTCGACGTCGATCGCCTCGATCTCGTCAGGCGACGCGATGATGCCTTCCGTCAGCGAGAACCCGATCGCGAAATCCTCGAAGTCGGCCGGGGAAGCCATCATCACGGCATGCGTGGTGCCGCTATAAGACAGCGCGACCGGCGTTTCCTCGGGAACGTTGCGATCCGCCATCGAGGTCCCGGTCGTGCGGTGTGCGAGGCGGGGGAGGGTGGTGATTGGATTGCGCATCGCTAGGCACCCCCCTCTGG
>NZ_AYOD01000009.1 GCF_000497755.1 Aliihoeflea sp. 2WW | reverse complement strand
AGGGTGGGGGTCGCCTTCGCGAAAACCTACGCGACGCCGAGGCTCGGAACGACCAGGATCGGGGAGCCGTTGGGGACGCGGTCGTAGAGGTCGACGACGTCCTGGTTGATCAGGCGCACGCAGCCGGACGAGACGGACTGGCCGATCGAGAACCATTCGGGCGAGCCGTGCAGGCGGTAGAGCGTGTCTTCGCCACCCTGGAAGATGTAGAGCGCGCGGGCGCCGAGAGGATTCTGGAGGCCCGGTTCCATGCCGCCATTCTCGATCGAATAGGGTTCGAGTTCGGGCTGGCGGGCGACCATTTCGTCCGGCGGGGTCCAGCGCGGCCATTTGCGCTTCCACTGGACGACGGCGCGGCCGGACCAGGCGAAGCCTTCGCGGCCGAGGCCGACGCCGTAGCGCATGGCCTGTCCGCCGGGCTGGACGAGATAGAGATAATGCTGCGACTGGTCGACGACGATCGTGCCCGGAGCCTCGCCGGTCGGATCGGGAACCATCTGGCGCAGGTAGGCCGGATCGATGCGCTCGACCGGGATGGCCGGCAGCTCATAGCCCTCGTCCACGCGGGCGCTGTAGAGGTCCTGATAGTAGGCGAGGTCGTAATTGGGCTGCACCGGAGCCGGCGCGACGGCGCCGATGGTCTCGCGGCGGGGAATGCTGCTCGTGCATGCGGAGAGAGCGAGCGAGGCAGCGCCCGCGGCGGCGGCGCCCAGGAAGCGGCGGCGGGAAAGGCGTTCAATCGTGTCCAAAATGAGGCTCCAGTGCGGATCAGGCGAAGGAACGCAAGATCGTCGGACAAGGTTCCGGCAGGTCGACGCCGATGAGGCGGCGGGGTTAACGCATCCCTTGGAAACCGGGAAGTTCGCGTCCTGTCCGCAGCCGACTTGGCAGGTCAGTGTGGTCGAGATGTCACAGTTGCGAAAGACGGCCGCAAGTAAAGACGCCGTGATGTCGGCCGTTCGGCAGTCGATGCTCAGCCCGCCGTGACGACGCCTTCGAGCGAGGGAAGGACGAGCCCGGCGGGCTGCTCGGGATATTCGTCCGGCATGCCGGCACGGTTGATCCAGATGGTGCGGAAGCCGAAGCGCGATGCGCCGGCGACGTCCCAGCGGTTCGACGACTGGAACGAGACGGCGTCGGGATAGAGCCGCCACTGGGTGGTGATCATGTCGTAGATTTCGGGATGCGGCTTGTAGCGGCGAATGCGGTCGACGGAGATGATGTCGTCGAGGATCGCGTCGAGCGCCGCGTTCTTTACCGCCGATTCAAGCATGGCGGGCGAGCCGTTGGAAAGGATCGCCAGCCGCGCGCCGCCGGCCTTGAGGGCCTTGAGGACTTTCGGCACTTCCGGGTAGCAGTCCAGCTTCCAGTAGGCGTCGAGAAGCGGCTGGCGCAGGGACTGGTCGGCGGAGGGAACGCGCGCGAAGGCGACGTCGAGCGCGCGCTCGGTCAGTTCCCAGAAATCGCGGTATTCGCCCATCAGCGACAGCGTCCACGAATATTCGAGCTGCTTGGCGCGCCAGATGTCGGACAACAACTGCCCGTCCGGGCCGATCTCGCCTGCATGGCGGCGCACGGCGGCGTGCACGTCGAAGAGCGTGCCATAGGCGTCGAAAACGTAGGCGGAGTGTTTCATCGTGGCGGCCTCATCTGCGCGGGTCTTGACCCGAATTGCCTTTTCCGGTCAAGCATTGCGCCTCTTTGGACCGATCGATTGGCGTTCTGTGCCGATTGACCCACGGCACGCGCGCGACTTGCATGCGTGCCGAACACGAACAGGAATGATCCCATGACACTGGCAGTACCGGCGCAAAGCACAACCTGGACCTTCGTCGACGGCGGCTGGCACGAGGGCAATGTGGCGCTGGTGGGTCCGCGCAGCCATGTGATGTGGCTGGGATCGAGCGTTTTCGACGGCGCGCGCTGGTTCGAGGGCGTCGCGCCCGATCTCGACCTCCATGCCGAACGCGTCAACGCCTCGGCGCGCGCGCTCGGACTGAACCCGATCGTGGAGCCGGGCGAGATCGTGCGCCTGACCTTCGAGGGCCTGAAGAAGTTCGACGGCAGGACGGCTGTCTATATCCGCCCGATGTACTGGGCCGAGCATGGCGGATATATGGGCGTGCCGTCCGATCCCGCATCGACGCGCTTTTGCCTCTGCCTCTACGAATCGCCAATGCAGGCGCCGGATGGGTTTTCGATCACCGTCTCGCCCTTCCGCCGGCCGACGATCGAGACCATGCCGACCAATGCGAAGGCCGGCTGCCTCTACCCCAACAATGGCCGGGCTATTCTCGAAGCCAAGGGCCGCGGCTTCGACAACGCGCTGGTGCTCGACATGCTGGGCAACGTCGCCGAGACGGGCTCGTCGAACGTCTTCATCGTCAAGGACGGCGAAGTCATCACGCCGGTCAAGAACGGCACCTTCCTGCCGGGCATCACGCGCGCCCGCACGATGGGGCTGCTGCTCGATGCCGGCCATTCGGTTTCGGAGCGCACGCTGACGGTGAAGGACTTCATGGAGGCCGACGAGATATTCTCGACCGGCAACCACTCCAAGGTCATCCCGATCACCAGAATCGAGGACCGCAATTTGCAGCCCGGCCCGATCGCAAAGAAGGCGCGCCAGCTCTATTGGGATTGGGCGCACGCCAAGTAAGCGCAACGCGCGTGGGCGCTAAATCTGGCTGCGCCGGTTGCGGGGTCGGGTTCGACTCCTATGTAAGACCTATAATTTTTCCAATGCCGAGAGGGAGACACATCATGGCTTTCGAACTGCCCGCACTGCCTTACGACTACGAGGCGCTCCAGCCCTTCATGTCCAAGGAGACGCTGGAATATCACCACGACAAGCACCACAAGGCCTATGTCGACAAGGGCAATGAACTGGCCAAGGAAGCCGGCATGGACGGCCTCTCGCTCGAAGAGATCGTCAAGCAGAGCCATGGCAAGAACCAGCCGCTCTTCAACAATGCCGGCCAGCACTACAACCACATCCATTTCTGGAAGTGGATGAAGAAGGGCGGCGGCGGCAAGAGCCTGCCGGGCGCGCTGCAAAAGGCGATCGACAGCGACCTCGGCGGGTACGACAAGTTCCGCACCGACTTCATCGCCGCCGGCGTCGGCCAGTTCGGCTCGGGCTGGGCGTGGCTCGCGGTCAAGGACGGCAAGGTCCAGATCATGAAGACGCCGAACGGCGAGAACCCGCTGGTCCATGGCGCCAAGCCGATCCTCGGCGTCGACGTGTGGGAACACTCCTATTACATCGACTACCGCAACGCGCGGCCGAAATATCTCGAAGCCTTCGTCGACAGCCTGATCAACTGGGACTATGTCCTGGAAATGTACGAAAAGGCCGCATAATTCGCGTGAAAGCGGCCTGCAAACGGCAGCTTTCGGCGCTTCCGGTGCTCATGTACTGAAGTACACTCCGCTCCGGTTCTCGAAATCGGCCGTTTTCGACTCGCTTTGACGCGAATTGGAGGCGGCAGCACCTGTCAAACCCCGGCCTCGCGCCGGGGTTTTTCTTTGCCCTGCTCATAACGCAAGCGTGAATGGCGCGGTTGAACCATTGAGTATCCGCCGCGTCGTTTATTCCCGATGATGCCATCGACGAGCCATTGGGAGAACACCGTGCCGATCAAGCAGCCAGTCATCGCCGCCGCCCTCGTGGCGCTCTTCGCAGCCCCCGCTCTTGCCGATCCGATCGAGGATCGACAGGCGCTGATGAAGGAGCGCGGCCAGATCATGCGCACGCTCGGGCCGATCGCCCAGGGCCGCCAGCCTTTCGATGCGGCGACCGTGATGGCGGCGCTGGAGGAACTGAACGCGAATGCGCAGGCGCATGACGTTGCAACCCTTTATCCGGCCGGGAGCGAGGGCGGCGACGCGGCGGCGGCGATCTGGACCGACATGGACGGTTTCCGCGCCGCCGACGAGCGGTACAAGCAGGGTGTCGCCGCAGCGCTTGCAGCGGCGCCGCAGGATCTGGACGCCTTCCGCGCCTCGTTCGGCCCGGCTGCGCAGAATTGCGGCGCCTGCCACGAGAGCTACAGGGACTGATCCATGGCGACCGGCAGGCGACTGGCGCTCGGCATTGCCGTTCTCGCCGCAATATGCGTGGCGGGTGGCTGGGCGCTTTCGGCTCCCGAGAAACCGGAACCGGCAGAGCTTCCGCCCGGCGATGTCGTCGCGGGGGAACGCCTCTTCTGGGCGGCGGGCTGCGCCTCGTGCCATGCCGCGCCGCAGGCGAGCGGCGACGCGATGCTGGAACTAGCGGGCGGCGTAGAGCTCGAAAGCGAGTTCGGCACCTTCGTCGCGCCGAACATCTCGACCGATCCGAACCATGGCATCGGCGGCTGGTCGGTCAGCGACTTCGCCAATGCCGTGCGGCGCGGGGTTTCGCCCGATGGTCGCCACTACTATCCGGCCTTTCCCTATACGTCCTACAGCCGCATGAGCGACGAGGACGTCGCCGATCTGTTCGCCTTCATGCAGACCCTGCCGGCAGTGGCGAGCGACGCGCCCGGTCACCAGGTCTCGTTTCCGTTCAGCGTCAGGCGCGGCGTCGGGCTGTGGAAGCGGCTTTACCTCAATGACGAGCCGCAGGTCGCGATTGCCGGCGCGAGCGAGGAGGTCGTTCGCGGGCAGTATCTGGTCGAGGCGCTCGGCCATTGCGGCGAATGCCACACGCCGCGCGCGATGACCGGCGGGCTGGAGACGGACCGTTGGCTTGGCGGCCGGCCCAACATCACGCCCGGCGGCGACATCGCCGACTGGAGCGAGGAAGACATCGCCGCCTATCTGGAAACAGGGTTCACGCCGGATTTCGATTCGGCGGGCGGGAGGATGGCGGCGGTCGTGCGCAACATGGCGCGGCTGCCGGCCGAGGATCGCGAGGCGATCGCGGCGTATCTGAAGGCTGTGCCGGCGGTGGACGAGTAGGTCGTCCGGGTCGGCGCAGACCCCCACTCCGGCCCTGCGGGCCACCTCTCCCCCTCAAAAGGGGAGAGGAACCCAAGCTGGAAAAGAGCCGATGTCGATGACGCGCATTTCCTCTCCCCCGGGCAGGAAGAGAGGAACAATGGCGCGGCGGGCGAGTGCTTGATCTCCCCCCCCTTGCGGGGGAGATGTCCGGCAGGACAGAGGGGGGCAACGTCGAGCGCTTGGCCACCTGATGGGGAGCAAGCGGCGCTAGGAGAGGTTTGCGGGACAGCGCCCCCCTCTGGCTGCCGCCATCTCCCCCGCAAGGGGGGAGATTAGTCTCGTCATCGCCGCGCTACACCTTCCCCACCGCCTTCAGCGCGAAGGCGTAGACATAGGCGATTTCCTCGAGCCGCGAAAAGCGGCCGGACGCGCCGGCGTGGCCGGCGTCCATGTTGATCTTGAAGAGGACCGGGTGGTCGTCGGTCTTCATTTCGCGCAGCCGCGCGACCCATTTGGCCGGCTCCCAATAGGTGACGCGCGGATCGGTGAGGCCGGCCAGCGCGAGGATGGGCGGGTAGTCCTGCGCGGCGATATTGTCGTAGGGCGACCAGGAGGCGATGCGGCCATAGTCGATGGACGAGGCCAGCGGATTGCCCCATTCGGGCCATTCGGGCGGAGTGAGCGGCAGCGAGGCGTCGAGCATGGTGTTGAGGACGTCGACGAAGGGGACTTCGGCGACGATCGCGCCGAAATCCTGCGGCGCCATGTTGGCGATCGCGCCCATCAGCATGCCGCCGGCCGAGCCGCCCTGCGCGACGATGCGGTCATGCGCGGTGATGTTCTCCGCGACGAGATGGCGGGCGACGGCGATGAAGTCGCGGAAGGTCTTCGCCTTGTTCTCACGCCGGCCCTGTTCGTACCAGGCAAAGCCCTTGTCCTTGCCGCCGCGAATGTGGGCGATGGCGTAGACGAAGCCGCGATCGACCAGCGACAGGCAGTTGGTGTTGAACGAGGCTGGGATGGTGATGCCGTAGGAGCCGTAGCCGTAGAGAAGGCACGGCGCCGAGCCGTCGAGCTTCGTATCCTTGTGGTGGAGGATCGATACGGGGACGAGTTCGCCATCCTCCGCCTTCGCCATCATGCGGCGGGTGACATAGTTCTCGGCATCGTGTCCGGAGGGCACTTCCTGCGTCTTCAGCAAGGTGCGCTCGCGGGTCTTCATGTCGTAATCGAAGAGTTGCGAGGGTGTCGTCATCGACGAATAGGAAAAGCGGATGACGCTGGTGTCGTATTCGAGCGAGCCGACGAGGCCGAGCGAATAGGCCTCCTCGTCGAAGGCGATCATGTGTTCTTCGCCCGATGCGCGCTCGCGCACGACGATGCGCGGCAGGCCGTCCTTGCGCTCGAGGCGCACGAGATGATCGCGGAAGCCCATGATGGCGAGGATCAGCCGGCCCGGCTCATGCGGGACGAGTTCGGTCCAGTTTTCCGGCCGCGGATCGGCGACCGGGGCGGTCATGATGCGGAAATCCTTGGCGCCGCCGGAATTGGTGAGGATGAAGAAGACGTCTCCGCCTTCCTCCAACTCGTATTCGATGCCGGTCTGGCGTGGGGCGACGATGACCGGTTTGGCGGCCGGATCGCCCGCCGGCAGGACGCGGTACTCGGTCGTCTCGTGGTCGTTGATGCCGATGAAGATCCAGTCGTTCGTGCGCGTGCCGCCGACGCTCATGAAGAAGCCGGGATCGGTTTCCTCGTAGATCAGGCGGTCGGCCGATTGTGTATCGCCGAGACGGTGGTGGAAGATTTTCGACGGGCGGTGATTGTCGTCGAGCGCGGTGTAGAAGATGCCGGTATTCGCCGCGTCCCAATCGCCCGAACCGCCGGTGTTGGCGATCAAATCGGGAAGGTCGGTGCCGGATGCGATATCGCGAATCTTGAGCGTGTAGAATTCCGAGCCCTTGTCGTCATAGGACCAGACGAGACGGGCATGGTCGCTGGAATGATCGACGCCGCCGAGCCGGAAATACGGCTTGCCCTCGGCCTCGAAGTCGCCGTCGAGGACGATCTCCTCGGCGCCGCCGTCGCGCGGGGTGCGGAAGAAGCGTGGCTGCTCACCGCCAAGGACGAAGGACGAGCCGTAGGCGAAGGGGCCGTCGGGCATGGGAACGGAGGAATCGTCCTCCTTGATGCGGCCCTTCATCTCGGCGAAGAGCGTCTTGCGCAGCTCTTCCTCGCCGGCGGTCAGCGCCGCCTGATAGGCGTTCTCGGCTTCCAGATGGGCGCGGATTTCAGGCGAGAGCGTCGCCGGGTCCTTGAAGACCTCCTGCCAGTTTTCCGCGCGCAGCCAGTGATAGGGGTCGGTGACGGTGACGCCGTGATGGCTGTGAGAATAGTCGTGCTTGGGCGCGACGGGAGCGGCCGGCAGGGCGGCGGCAGGCTTGGCGAAATTCATGGAACCTCAGGCAATCTGGAAATGGAAAGGCGGCGCGATGATCTCTCGCGCCGCCTGCCTCGGGGCAAATGCGGTCAGTCGTGGTCGAAGTTCAGTGCCACGCCGTTCATGCAGTAGCGCAGGCCCGTCGGCGCGGGGCCGTCCTCGAAGACGTGGCCGAGATGGGCATCGCAATCGGCGCAGCGGATTTCGGTGCGTGTCATCATGAAGGACCGGTCGACATGCTGCGCGACGGCGCCGGGTTCGACCGGTGCGGTGAAGCTTGGCCAGCCGGAACCGGACTCGTATTTGGTCTCGGAACGGAAGAGCGGATTGTCGCAGCACACGCAGCGGTAGAGCCCCGGCTCCTTGTTGTCGACATAGGGCCCGGTGAAGGCGCGCTCAGTGCCGTGCTTGCGCGTGACCTGAAACTGTTCCGGCGTCAGTTGCTCGCGCCATTCGGCTTCGGACTTCTCGACCTTGAGTGCGGTCTTTTCCATGTCGTGCTCCTTTGGGACCTTGCCCCAATGTAGGAGCGCGGGGCCTGATTGTCATCGGGGCGGGCGGGGCGGAAATGATCCGGGGGCAAGCCTGTCGCATCGTCATGAGTGGTCTTGTGAGGCACGATTTCAGTCTGTAAGGGATCGGCACTCGAACTTGAACCGGAAACCGAATTGGCGGGGCGATAATACGGGATGGAGACAGACGGCAACTCGCTGACGTTCATCGCGCTCTTTCTTCCGTTCGTCGCCGCCGCCCTCGCGCCGGCCCTGACCCGGCGCATGGGCCACAAGGCCGCCTGGGTGTTGGCGATCGTTCCGGCCTTCCTGTTCATCCACTTCGCAAGCCTCGTCGGCACCGTCGCCTCGGGCGAGGCCGTGACCGGCTCGCGCAACTGGGTGCCGAGCCTCGGGGTCGAATTCTCGTGGTTCCTCGATGGTCTCTCGCTGACCTTCGCGCTTTTGATCACCGGCATCGGCACGTTCATCGTTCTCTATTCGGGCGGCTACCTGAAGGGGCACGCGCATCTGGGGCGGTTCTTCTCGTTCATCCTGATGTTCATGGGGGCGATGCAGGGGCTTGTGATCTCGGACTCGTTTCTGATGTTCTTCGTGTTCTGGGAACTGACCTCGATCACCTCCTTCCTGCTGATCGGCTTCGACCATTCGCGCGAGGCTTCGCGGCGTTCGGCGATGCAGGCGCTGATCGTGACCGGGATGGGCGGGCTGGCCTTGCTGGCGGGGCTGCTCGTCATCTGGAACGCGACGGGCGCGACCAGCCTTTCGGCCCTTCTCGAAACCGACAATGCGCTGCGCGAAAGCGCGCTCTACGGCCTTGCCTTCGTGCTGATCCTGGGTGGTGCGTTCACGAAATCGGCCCAGTTCCCGTTCCATTTCTGGCTGCCCAATGCGATGGAAGCACCGACCCCTGTGTCGGCGTATCTGCACTCGGCGACGATGGTGAAGGCCGGCGTCTATCTCCTGATGCGGCTCAACCCGGTGATGGGCGATACGGCCCTCTGGGAGACGGTGCTGCCGCTGTTCGGCGGTGTGACGCTGCTCGTCGGCGGGTTCCTGGCGGTGCGCCAGAGCGATCTGAAGCTGATGCTGGCCTATACGACGGTCGCTTCGCTCGGCCTTCTCGTCATGCTGACCGGCTTCGGCTCCGAGCACGCGATCGAGGCGGCGGTGCTCTATCTGATCGCGCATTCGCTGTTCAAGGGCGCGCTCTTCATGGTGGCCGGCATCATCGACCACGAGGCCGGCTCGCGCGACGTGACGCGGCTCGGCGGCCTGCGCAAGGCGATGCCGATCACCTTCGGTGCGGCGCTGGTCGCGGCGATTTCGATGGGCGGCCTGCCGCCGCTCTTCGGCTTCCTCGCCAAGGAGGAAATCTACTACGCGCTCGGCTTTGCCAGCGTCTGGTCGGCGCTGTTCACGCTCGTCGCGATTCTCGGCAACGCGCTGATGTTCGCGATCGGCTTCGCCGTGGCGCTGAAGCCCTTCCTCGGGCCCGAGGTGAAGACGCCGAACCACGCACATGAGGGACCGCCCCTGCTCTGGCTGGGGCCGGTGGTGCTGGCGGGCGCGAGCCTTCTGGCTGCCCTTGTTTCGCCGCTGACGCATCGGCTCTTCTCGATCCCGATGGCAAGCGCGGTCGCGGGCGAGCCGCTCGACATCTATATTTCGCTGATTCCGTCCATAGGCATGCCGCTCCTGCTCTCGCTGGTCACTGTCGCGCTCGGCTATGCGATCTATCGGACGCTCGGCGACGTTCGGGCGCGGGTTGGCGCCGCTCTCATCGCGATCGGCTGGGGCCCGGACCGCGGCTTCGACCAGGTGCTGCGCGGCATCGTGCGCGGCGCGCACCGGCTGACCGGCCTGATCCAGAACGGGCGGATGGAAACCTATATGACGCTGACCTTTGCCGTCATCGCGCTCGCCTTCCTCGTTCCGCTCGTCGGGGCAGGCGAGATGCCGGCGTTCCCGCAGCTTCCGGTGCTGACGCTTTATGAGATCGTCGTGCTGGCACTCGCCGTGATCGGCCTCGGCGCCGTTCTTTATGCCGACGACCGGCTGACCGCGATCGTCTCGCTCGGCATTCAGGGCTTTGCGGTCGCGCTGATCTTCCTGCTCTTTGGCGCCCCCGATCTCGGCTTCACCCAGTTCATGGTCGAAACGCTGTCCGTCGTCATTCTCGCGCTCGTCATGACGCGGCTGAAGCTGGCGAAATCGGATCATCGGCCGACGCGCGAAAAGGCGCTGGACGTCACCGTCGCGAGCCTGTGCGGCCTCGGCCTGATGCTGGCGCTGTTCAAGGTGACGTCGCTGACCTTCGACCCGGCGCTGAGCGTGTTCTTCACCGAGTATTCGCGCGTGATCGCGCATGGCCGCAACATCGTCAACGTCATCCTCGTCGACTATCGCGGCGTGGATACGATGGGCGAGATCGCGGTGGTCATGGCCGCGGGGCTGGCGATCCTGGCGCTGGTGCGCGTGCGGCTCGGCCGGCGCGTCGAACATGCTGAACCGCAGGTCGCTTCCGAAAGCAGGGAGACGGTGGCATGAAAACGCTGATCCTTCGCACCATCGCGCCTTATCTTTCGGCGCTGATGATGATCTTCTCGGTCTTCGTGCTGCTGCGCGGCCATAACGATCCGGGCGGCGGCTTCATCGGCGGGCTGCTCGCCGCCTCGGCCTTCGCGATCTACGGCATTGCCAGCGGCGTCGCCTCGGCGCGGCGCGCGATGCGGTTTCACCCGATGGCGATCGCGGGGTCAGGCCTTGCAATGTCGGTGCTGGCCGGGCTCGCCTCGATCCTGTTCGGCGTGCCGTTCATGACCGGCCTTTGGGCGCCGCCGATCCCCGGCATCGAGTTCGAACTTTCCTCGGTGCTGTTCTTCGACATCGGGGTCTATCTGGTCGTCCTCGGCGCGATCACTTCCGTCGCGCTGGCGCTCGAGGAAAGGGACGACGAATGATCGAGACCGCGCTTTCCATCCTGGTCGGCATCTTCTTCGCCGTCGCCGTCTATCTGCTCCTGTCCAAGCATACGATCCGGATCATGCTGGGCGTCGTCGTGCTCGGCAATGCCGCCAATCTCTCGATCTTCACCGCCGGGCGGCTGACGCGCGAAGTGCCGCCGGTGATCCCGCCCGACCTCTACGTGCCCGAGATCGCGACGGCCAATCCGCTGCCGCAGGCGCTGGTGCTGACCGCCATCGTGATCTCCTTCTCCCTCTTCGCCTTCCTTTTGGTACTGGCATGGCGCGCCTACCAGGACCTCGACACCGACAACACCGAAGAGATGCGCATCGCCGAGCCCAAGGCCGATCCGCTGCCGCCATTGAGCTACTGAGGACAGATGGAATCCGCTTCGAACCCGTACGGCGTCGACATCTCGCAGGCCATGATCGTCGAGCGCGTAGCGCTGGCGGACTGGCTGCTGGTCTTCCCCGTGGCGCTTCCGCTTCTGGCCGCCGCCATTCTGGTGATGCTGCGCAGCCGGCCGAAACTCCACGCGCCGATCGCGCTGGCCGTGATCGGTGTCGTGCTCGTCTCCAACGTCGTCCTCTTGTCCCGCGTGCTGGACGAGGGGCCGTTCGCGATGACGATGGGAAGATGGCTGCCGCCCTTCGGCATCACCTTCGTCGCCGATACGCTGGGCGTGCTCCTGGCGACGACGGCGGCGCTGGTGGCTCTGGTCTGCGCGCTGTTCGGCTCGACCTCGATCGACGTGACCGGCAAGCGCTACGGCTTCTACCCGTTCCTGCTGCTCTTGATGACCGGCGTCGGCGGCTCGTTCCTGACCGGCGACATCTTCAATCTCTATGTCTGGTTCGAGGTCTTCCTGATCTCGTCCTTCGGACTGCTGATCCTCGGCTCCGAACGGGCGCAGCTCGACGGGGCGTTCAAATACGCGATCCTGAACCTCGTCGCGACGACGCTTTTTCTGATCGCGACGGGCCTGCTCTACGGCGTCTTCGGCACGCTCAACATGGCCGACATCGCGCTCAAGGCCGACGGCCTGCGCGAGGAAGCGCCGCTGACGATGCTGGCGACGCTCTACCTCGTCGCCTTCGGCATGAAGGCGGCCGCGTTTCCGCTGCACTTCTGGCTCCCTGCCTCCTACCACACGCCGCGGCTGGTGGTGGGCGCGCTGTTCGGCGCGCTTTTGACCAAGGTCGGCATCTATGCGCTGCTGCGCACGCTCTTCCTGCTCTTTCCCGAGGAAGGCGGCGCGCTGTCGGGCGTCATCGCCATCGTCGCGATCCTGACCATGATCTTCGGCGTGATCGGCGCGCTGGCGCAGACCGATATTCGTCGGATCATGGGGTATATCGTCATTTCGGGCATCGGCATCATGATGGCCGGGCTCGCGCTCGGCGACCGGATGGGCCTCGCCGGCACCGTGCTCTATGCAGTGCATTCCATGCTGGTGATGGCGGCGCTCTACCTGCTCGTCGCGCTGATGCGCAAGGCAGGCGGGACGTATTCGCTGAGCGAACTGGGCGGGCTCTACCGCTCGCATCCGCTGCTGGCGGCGATGGCGCTGCTGCTCGTTCTGTCCGCCGCAGGCCTGCCGCCCGGCTCGGGACTTTGGCCGAAGGTGATGCTGGTCAAGTCTGCGCTCGACGGCGAGGGAGGCTGGCTGGCCTTCGCGATTCTCCTGAGCGGCCTCATGACGACGCTGGCGCTGGGACGCGTCTTCGCGCTCGCCTTCTGGCGGCCGCGCGTGGATGGCGCGGTGGTTCCCGCGACGCCGCTCGACCGCTCGGGCATGTTCGCGCTCGTCCTGATCATGGTGCCGATCCTGTGGATCGGGCTCTATCCCGAACCGGTGCTCGCAATGGCCGATGCTGCGGCCGCATCGCTGCTCGATCCGGCGAGCTATTCGCTTCTCGTCCTGCCTGCCGGAGGCGGCTCATGACCCTGCTTCTCGTCAATGTCCTGCTGGCGCTGGCCTGGGGTGGCGTGACCGGTTCGTTCACGCTGTTGAACCTCCTCTTCGGCTTCATCCTCGGTGCCGGCGCGCTCTATCTGATCCGCAAGGAAATCGGCTCGCTCGGCTATCTGGCGCGCATGCGCCGCGTCGTCTCGCTGACGATCCTGTTCCTCGTCGAACTGGTGAAATCCTCCTGGACCGTCGCCATGACGGTGCTGTCGCCGAAGATGGACATCAAGCCGGGGATGTTCGTCTACCCGCTGAAGGTCGACAAGGACGCCGAGATCACCATGCTGGCGAATCTCATCACCCTGACGCCGGGCACGCTCTCCGTCGACGTGTCCGAGGACCGCCGCTTCCTGTTCATCCACGCGCTCGACTGTTCCGATCCGGACCAGCTGCGCCACGACATCGCGACCGGCTTCGAACGCAAGATCATGGAGGCGTTCCGATGAGCTTTTCGCAAGGGTTTCTTTCGGTCGCAGAATATATCGGGCTGATCCTGCTCAGTCTGTCTTTTCTCCTGACAACTTACCGGGTCATCGTCGGGCCGACCTTGCCGGACCGGATCGTGGCGCTCGACATGCTGGTCGTCGTCGCGGTCGGCTTCATCGCCCTGATCGGCATCCGCACGAGCTTCACGCTCTACGTCGACGTGGCGATCTCGCTCGGCCTCGTCGGCTTCCTCGCGACGGTGGCATTCGCACGCTTCGTCATGGCGAAGGGCTCGCTCTGGGTGAAGCAGGAGGACGAGCGCAACCTGCGGGAGGTGAGCGATGATTGAGGCACTGTTCAATGTCGTCGTCGGGCTGATGATCGTCGGCGGCGCCGCCTTCTCCCTGGTCGCCTCCATCGGCATCAACCGGTTTCCCGACGTCTATTGCCGCATGCACGCGGCCTCGAAGGCCGGCACGCTCGGCTCCGGCGTCATCCTGCTGGCGCTTGCCGTCCACGCCGACGACACCGCGACGGTGATGCGTGCGATCGCCGGCTTCGTGTTTCTTCTGCTGACGGCGCCCGTCGCCGCACATCTTCTTGCCAAGGCTTCGTATGAGGCGGGCTACAAATTGTGGGACAAGTCGGTCAAGGACGAAATGATCGTGAAAATTCGCGAGCAGAAGACAAAGCGCGAGCATCGCAACGAGAACTAATCCTCGAAATTGCTGAAAGATGTTTGCAACTTCCGATTACAACTGGACCGAATTTTCGATATATCGAAGCGCTCGTTTGGGTTCAAAGCATTGCGTAGTCCAATTTGTACGGCAAATAATCCGCAAGATTAATTGACTTGCTCTAATATTCGTACCAATTGTTAATCAAGCACTGTGGATTCGTCGATGGCGGTGAAACAGAACCGGCAAAGCGAAAAAGACCGGCGCTCTACCGATTGACAATTATTGGGGCCGAAAATGGAACTCTCTGAAGACCTGCAGCGAAACAGCGACATGTTGATCGAACTGACGGCGGACGTCGTTGCCGCCTATGTCAGCAACAATCCCGTCCCGGTCGGCGAACTTCCGAACCTGATCGCCGACGTGCATATGGCGCTTGGACGCGTCGGAACGCCGCCCGAGGCTGTACCTGCCGACAAGCAGAAGCCGGCGGTGAACCCGAAGAAGTCGGTGCATGACGACTACATCATCTGCCTGGAAGACGGGAAGAAGTTCAAGTCGCTCAAGCGCCACCTGATGACCCATTACGGGCTGACGCCCGAGCAGTATCGCGAGAAGTGGGGCCTGGACGCCACCTATCCGATGGTGGCGCCGAACTATGCCGCCGCACGCTCGCAGCTTGCCAAGAAGATGGGGCTGGGGCGCAAGCGCAAGGCGCGCTGAGCGCGCTGCCTCACGCATAGCCGACCAGTTTCTGCCGACGCCTTCCGGGCGTCGGCTTTTTCTTGGGGGCCACCCGAACGTCGATCTCGTCGAGCGCCTGCTTCAATGCGATGTGCCGATTGAGGTCGTAGCTCCAGTGGCGGTTGCTGCCGCGGATGCGCTCGCGCTCGATCAGCCGCTTCAGGCGCCTGGCAAGGTCCCCGCGCATCGACGCGTCGGCCGTCTGAAGCCGGTCGATCTCGATGCCGCAATTGCACAGGAGCGCCACGCGCTGCATCGCCTGGCGCCGGCGCGCTTCGGTCTCGACCACGAACATCCGTGCTTCGCTCTTCAAATCCACTTTGCTCTCTCCTCGTCTTGAGGCGACGATCCTGCGCGCAGGTTCGGAGCGGGGGGATAAGTTTCCTGTCGATGATCTGGACCGATCCGGAAATCCGGATTGGATTCAATCATTTGGTGGAAATCGAAACTTTTGATGTTCGATATTTGTTCTCATGCTGCCAAATCCGGGATAGAAAGCATTTATTCCTATTTCGGAGGTGAACGGTGGCGGCGGCGAAACGAAGGTCTGATCCCGAAATCCCGTCGGCGGAGCAACCGCCATCGCCCTATCCCGCCTCGAAGAAGACCGACGAGCGCTGGATGAGCGAATGCGAGGCGGTGATCGACATCGTCTCGGCGTTCTTCAACGTCTCGGGCAGGGAAATCCGCAATCCGACGCGCTCACCGGCGCCGGTCGCCAGGGTACGGCAGATCGGCATGTACGCGGCTCACACGGTACTTCAGATTCCGATGAAGAATGTCGGCTGCGGCTTCACCCGCGACCGCACGACGGTGCAGCACGCCGTCAACCTCGTCGAGGACTGGCGGGAGGATGGCGAGTTCGACGGCATCGTCGATCAGGTCGAGCGGCTGGTGCGCGTGCTCGTGCGCCGCGAACAGATATGAGGGCGGGCATGGAAGACCGGCAATTGATGCGGCTGATCAGTTTTCTTTCGAAGGGCGCGGTGCGGTGCGAGGCCGGCGGGCGCTCTGGGCGCATGCGGATCGACGGAGGCGATCGCGGCGCAATCGAGGTGCCGACCGCCACGCTGCGCCACGCGATGGAGCGCGGGCTAGCCGCCCGTGGCGGTGCGGGCCTTTCGGTTTCGCGTGACGGATCGGCCTGGCTGGCGCGCACGGCAGCACCGTCCAAAGATCGTTTCCAGGTCCAGCACCAGGAGCGCGACCTGCGGACGGTTGAGATCGGCGGCCTGCGGGAAGTGGCGACGGTCAATCTGCGCGAAAGCCCGCTCGCCGCGCTGGCGCAGCGCAAGGATCGGGACGGGCGGGCCTTCCTGTCCGCCGGCGAGGTCGAGGCGGGCGAGCGGTTGCGGGCGGACTATGGTTTCGGCCAGATCGCGCCGCGTCTCAGTGCCAATTGGGAGGCGGGCGTCTGCGCCGGGCGGCGCGGGGGTGGCAATTCCAAGGCCGACCTGAACGATGATGCGCTGGCCGCGCGCCAGCGGGTCGATCGTGCCATCGACGCGATCGGGCCGGAACTGAGCGGTATCCTCGTCGACGTCTGCTGTTTCCTGAAGGGGCTGGAACAGGTCGAGACGGAACGCGGCTGGCCGCGACGCTCGGCAAAGCTGATGCTCAAGACGGCGCTCGGCGCGCTGGTCCGCCACTATCATCCGCAGCGCCGCGAGCGACGGCGGGGCATGCTGCATTGGGGAACGGCCGATTACCGACCGCAGATCTAGCTCGCCGGCGCGGCTTCGGCGACGCTCGCCGCTTCCATGCGGATGCGCTTGATCATCGAGCGCAGACCGTTGGCGCGCTGCGGGGTGAGGTGTTCGTCGAGGCCGAGGCGCTTGAGGACGCCGTCGGCATCGATGGCGAGCATCTCGGAGGCGCGGCGGCCGGAATAAAGCGCCAGGACGATGGCGACCAGCCCCTTGACGATGTGCGAATCCGAATCGCCTTCATAGGAGATCGCCGGATCGGCACCTTCGCCGATGGTGGAGTTGAGCCACACCTGGCTGACGCATCCCTGCACCTTGTGCGCGGCGTCGCGCGCCTCCTGAGGATAGGCGGGCAGGCTCGCGCCGAGGTCGATGATGTAGCGGTAGCGCTCCTCCCATTCGTCGAGGAATGCGAAATCGTCGTAGATCTGGTCGATGCTGGTGCTCATGCAGCGGATATAGGCGTCGGCGCGCCGATCGTCACCTCAAAAGGTCGCGGCGGGCGTCGCCGGGACGCTGCCGGTCGTCATTTCCGCATCGAAGGCGGGCACGGTCTCGCTCGGGCCGGCGAGCATGCTCTCGCTTTCCGGCGTGCCGAACTGGCCGTCGAGCGCTTCATAGGCCATGCGTGCGCCCTCGCGGGCCCGAACGCCCATCGAGCCGACGAGCGCGCCGCCGACCTCGCAAACTTCCGGCTTGCGCTCGCAGATGCCGGTTACGTCGCTGATCGCCTCGCGGGCTGCGAACAACGCATCGAAGGCGCCGACCTGCGGCTCGCCCGTCTCGCTCACCGGGGCGAGCGGGATGAAGAAGAGGGCTACCGACAGCCAGAACGCGCTTTTGAACAGAAATCCGATCATCATCTTTCCCCGTCGCCGGCGCTCCCCGTGCCGGCTTCGATGAGATCAAAGCATGAGGACGAAAAAGGCTGCTTGAGGACGGCAGGGTAATTTTCGGCAAATTCGATTCAAGTTTTAACGATCGTTCCGGGCTCCTTTGAAGAAGACCGGCGCGCGGTGCCGGAAAGGGCGCAATCGTGCGGCCCGGCGCGGTATGATCGGCAGCGACGGCGGGGCGAAAACGCCGGTTACGAACGCTTTACCATCCTCGCAAACGATGGCGGCAGGGACCGTGCGAGCCGGTCTTTCGACCACGGATCGGGTCGCTTTATCCTTTCCTTAAACGCTGGATGCGAGGGTGATCGCAATGATGTCGACCCGCGAAAAGCGGGCTGTGTGCGAGTGCGTTGCGTTGAAATCTAGCCGAACCCGATCCTGCGACTGGATGGGCCAGTTCCTTGGCTCCTGCGAGCGGCTGGTTCATGCGCGCCTGTCGGATGCCGACGCGCGCCGGCGCCAGGCACGGCTGATCGCGGTTCAACTCGGCGCGCCCTTCTTCCTGACCGCGATCGCCGCACCGCTGGCGCTTGGCGCCTGGGGCGCCAATGCCGCATTGGGCGTCGCGGCCGCGATCTTCGCTTTTTCGTGGACGCAGGTGGTGATCGCCGCCTCGGGCCGGCATTTCCGTCTCGTCGCCGGCTTCGGCCTCGGATCGGCGCTCGTCACAGGTGCCGTAGGCATTTGGATGGGCGCACCGGCGCCGGCGCTCCTTCTTCTTGCCATCGCCATGATTGGCGAGGCGGCCTGGGTTTCGGGTTCGCGCGCCGCTGCGGGAAGGGCGGGCCTGATCGCGGCCCCGCTCGGCGCAGCGGCGTTCTTCGCAGGCGATGCGGCCGGGGCGACGGCGACGATGACAGCGGTGGGTGCCGCGCTCGGATACGTGATCGTCGCCATGCCGCGTCTGGTCGCGCTGTTGACGGCGCGGCCGCAGATGCAGCCAGCGGAACCGAGCCTCGATACGCGCATGGACGCGGTGATTCTGACCCTGACGCGCGAGGGCGAGGTGGTCGGCGCATCCGACCAGGCGCGCCGCATCCTGCATCTCGAACCGGACCTGTTGACCGGCGCCGGCTTCTTCGAGCGCGTGCGGGTGAGCGACCGGGTGAAGCTCCTGTGTGCCCTCGGATCGGACCGCAGCGAACCCCAGCATCTCCATCTGACGCTGCGCGTGCCCGGCGCGTTGGCGGGCGATGTCGCACATGTCGATGTCGGCCTCGAACTCCTGCGCGGCGAAGGCGCATGGACGGCGATCCTGCGCGACGCGAGCGAAATCGCGGACCTGCGCGCCGCGCTCGACGATGCGGCGGACCAGGCAACGGCGATCGAAGTGGCCAAGAGCCGCTTCCTTGCCGCCGTCAGCCACGAATTGCGCACGCCGCTGAATGCGATCATCGGCTTTTCGGATCTGCTGCTTCACGAGGCGGTCTCGGGGCCGTTGCCGGTCAAGCAGGCCGAGCATGTCGGTCTGATCCGGGAAGCGGGCAACCATCTTCTGGCGGTGGTCAATTCGATCCTCGACATCTCGAAGATCGAGGCAGGCGCCTACACCATCCATCCCGAGCCGTTCGAACTCGTCAGCGCGATGGAACTGACCGTGTCGCTGATGGCAAGCCAGGCGGCCGAGAAGGGCGTGGCGCTCGAAATCGCGGGCCGCGACGACATGGGCGAACTCGACGCCGACCAGCGCGCCGTCCACCAGATCCTGCTCAATCTCGTCTCGAACGCGATCAAGTTCACGCCGCATGGCGGGCGGGTGCGCTTGTCGGCGGCGCAAAGGGGCGAACGGATCGCGCTGATGGTTGCCGACAATGGCATCGGCATAGCCGCCAGCGACCTGGCAGGACTCGGCCAGCCGTTCACCCAGGTTCAGAACGACTACACGCGCAAGTTCGAAGGCACCGGCCTTGGCCTTTCCCTCGTCAAGGGACTGGTGGCGCTCCACGACGGCGAGCTTGCCATCGAAAGCGCGCCCGGCGAGGGGACGACGGTCACGGTCAGCCTTCCCGCGCAGCGCAGCGCTTCGGCGGTGACCGCATTGAACACGACAGCGAATGGAAATGGACAAAGGGCGAATGGCAGCACGTTCCGCAAAATCGCGTAAGCGCAAGCAAAGCCCCGGCCTTCTGGCCGCGGGACTGGCGGCGACCGGACGCGCGATTGCCGAACGCCCGGTGGGCGTGGGCGGCGTGACGGCATTCGCGATCACCTTCGCCTTCATCGCCGCCAATGCGATCTGGTATCAGCCGCACCAGCACAAGAGCGCGTTCTTCCAGACCCGGCACCTGCCGCCGCGCGAGCCGGCCGAGCCCGTCGACGTGACGCGGCTCGAACTCGCCCCGTCGGTCGATCTGCCGCAACAGGCGATGCAGCCGCCTATTGCGGCCCGGCCGCAGGAAGCGCCGCAGCCGGCGGTGGCTCCGGCCGGACCGGATGCGGCCGCCAGCCGGCCCGACGCCCGTCAGGCCGTCGTGGCCGAAGTGCAGCGCGTCCTCGCCGACCTGAAGCTCTATGGCGGCGCCATCGACGGATTGACGGGCCCGCAGACCGACCAGGCCGTGCAAGCCTATCGCGAGCGCCTCGGGCTGGCGCCGGGTGGCGGCATCGACGGCGAACTGCTGCGGCATCTCGGCGCCAAGACCCGGGTCGAGGGCGAGGCGGAGGCGGTGGAGCAGGCTGCACGCGCGGCGACCGACCAGATGCAGACGGCCTCCGCGCCCGCATCGGGCGACCAGCGCGTCATCCGTATCCAGGCCGGACTGCGCGCCTTCGGCAATCAGGGCATCGACCTCGACGGACAGGTCGGTCCGCGGACCGTTGCGGCGATCAAGGAGTTCCAGAGCCTTTTCGGCCTCACGCAGACCGGTACGCCGGACGATGCGACCTACGCCAAGATGAAGGAAATCGGGCTCACCGACTGACGGGACCACGATGCGCGTTACTTCCGATCTATGGGTTGCCGCGACGCTCAGACGGGTGTTCGCGTCCGGTGGCTATGGAGCCGTCGTCAGGCGCGGCGCGACCGAGGCCGGCGCGATCTTCGTCGTCGTGCGCTCGCGCTTCGGCGAGGCGACGCTCTATGCTCCGCGCGCGCAATCCGATTATGGCGAAGCGCGGCCCGACGAGCGGATGTTTTCGGCGGTGCTGGAGGGCGTCGACGACACGGCCATCGAGGCGCGGCTCGAGAAGGAACGGCGGTTCGATCCGGATTTGTGGGTGGTGGAGATCGAGGCGGACCAGAGGCTGGTGGACGAGTTGGTGTAGCGTTCAGCAGAGCGGACTGACTGCGTCAGGAGTCCTTTGGGGGGACCCCCACCCTTTATCCCTCCCCACAAGGGGGAGGGAG
>NZ_AYOD01000008.1 GCF_000497755.1 Aliihoeflea sp. 2WW | reverse complement strand
CTCCCTCCCCCTTGTGGGGAGGGATAAAGGGTGGGGGTCCGCTTCGCTAAGACAGTGCCGGCCTTGTCGATGCTAAGATCGATTGCCTAGTCGCGTTACCGACGCCGGCGTTGCTGCCTCGGCAAGATAATCCTCGACGAAAGCGCGGATGGTGGCGGGGGTGGCGAAGCGGTGGGGGTGGGTGGTGGAGGCGATGAGGTAGGCTTCCTCGGCGGAGAGGCCGAGGCGCTTCAAGGCTGCGGCGAGCGTCGTCATCGCGGGATCGGCGAGGAGTGTGGCGGCGGCGTGCTCGTCGACCACGAGGAGGCTTGCGAGCGTTGCGCGCAGGATGACGGGATTGCCCGAAAGGGCGGCCGCGCGCAGCTTGAGATAGGGCGTCGGTGCCTCGGTCCATCGGGCGGGCCGGGCTTCGGCGGTGGGCACCATCATTGCGCGCAATTTTTCCAGCGTGGCAGGAAGCATGGAACTGGGCGCGGGATCTGCGGCTTCGGATGCGGGATGGGACTTCAACGACGCGATCAGCTTGGCGATGCGCGGATCGAGGTCGCGGCGGCGCTCGATGGCAAGCGCGTGGCCAAGACCGTGCCGGCCGATCAGGGCGAGGAGGTCGATGTCGCGCAGCGCGGACGAGCGGACCAGAAGCGGGGCGCAGACGTCGAGCGGCTCGGCGCAGAGGCGGCGGACAAGCGCGGCTGGCGGGTTGAGGCATTCCGACAGGGCAGCCGCGACATAGCGCAGGGTTTCGCGCGAGGCGTGGGCGAGAAGCGGCGTCGCCAGATCCTCGATCTGGGCGACTTCCTGACGCGAGGGGCGCAGGATGGAGCAGAATGCGGAGACCGCCGCGCGCAGGAGACGGTCGGACTTGGTGCTCTGTGCACTGGGGGCAAACTGCCGGAACTCGACGCTGGACACTGGTTACGCCCGATCTTGCGGATACTCGAACACGCGGGAACGAAGCGTCGAACCGAACGCCTGCCACCCATCGTTCAACTTAGCGCAAATGCGTTATGTACTTATTAACCGTGGCCGCGGCATATCGGATTTGGAGGCGTTGCGTAGAGCTCCACAACCGTGACCGCGAGCAACGACCATGGCGACGATTGTCAGGCTTCGGCCGAATTCCTCGACACCTTCCTCACGTCCGGCACCGCCGGGCGGGGCGAGGATCATCATCTTCCCAGGCGTGCGCTATGAAAGACTGGCCGATGTGCCGGTACGCAAGCCGCGCGCGCGCCGCAAGAAGGCCTGATCACCGCAGGCTGCAGGCCAGCCCGGCCAGATAGCGCGAGACGGTCGGCTCGAAGGTCGGGTCCGGCATGAAGGCGCGCACCACGACGATCCCTTCCTGAACCTCCGTTTCGACGAAGACGGCCGTGCCGAAATCTTCCGACTGGCTGTTGCGCAGTTCGGTCAATTGGGCCGACGTTGCAACCAGGAAATCGAGCTCGCCATCGCTCGACGTGCGGTCGTTGATCGAAAAGATGTTCTGGCCCGTCCGGTCGTAGATCGACATCGACCAGTAGGGAACGTCGCCCTCGGCTTCCAGATGGACGATGCCCTCGGACAGATCGATGCGGCAGGCGGCAGCTTCGAAAAGCGGATCGGGAAGATGCAGCATGTTGGCACCCGACGCCGGATCGATGCGCACCACTTCATAGAACGGCGCACGCGCTTCCAGACGCGCCCAGACGTCGGCTTCGGTCACATGGGGGATCAGCAGCAGAACCAGGCCGTGAACGATGCCGGCGCCGACGAGCCCGACCAGGATGGCGCGCAAGAACCTACCCATTGCAGCGCTCCCGAACGATGCGCGGCAAGGTGATCTCGGCGAAATCCGCGGTGCCGACGGTCGGGGTGTCGTAAACGGCAAGGACGAGGCGGTAGGGGCCTTCGGTGCCGATCTGCAGCCAGTTGCCCGGCGCGAGATGGCGCGAGAGCGCGATCGAGAACGAACCGGACGCATCGCGCAGCAATGCCAGCGACTGCAGCGCACGCGGTGTCTCCGCCGTGCCCGGCTGCACGGCGTGCATCGTCCAGAAGCGCGAGGCCGGAATGCTGCCCGTCACGGCGTAGTCGCAGGCGCCGCGCAACGGCTGGCCCGTCGTGTCGCGCGCGGCGACGAACTGTGCACCTTCGGCGGCGCCGAGCGAGAGCTTGCCCTCGCGCGCGAAGCGGGCCTTGGCATAGGGATCGGCCTGCGGCGTCCCCTCGGTCGGATTGACGCTCCACTCGCCGATCGTCAGTGCGCCGAAATCTTCCACCTCCTCCATCATCAGCCAGACGCTGCCCGCGCCGCCGCCAAGGGCGATCACGAGCGCAAGCACGATGAGTAGAAGGGATTTCAGCATCAGGAACGTCGTTCAGGAGGGCCGGAATTCACGATGGCGGGCAAGTTCGCCATCCGGCACTTACACGACGCGGCAGAAAAAATCATGCGATTGTCAAAGCGCCGACAGCGTTTCGGGCGTGTCCGGCAGCCGGACGACCGGCGCCTGCCGGAAGGCGTCGGACATGTTGACGAGAAGGCGCGTGGTGCGGTTCGACAAGAGGGCGGGGCGCTCCTGCTGCTCCGCCGTCTCGGTTTGCGCTCCAGCGGCGCTCGTCGCGGCCTCGGCGACGAGCTTCTCGTCGACGAACGGATTCTCGATGCCGGGGATCGGCTTCAGTTCGACGTTCTGATGCGCGTAGGTCATCAGGCGCTGCCAGGTCATGGCGGGCAGCGAGCCGCCGGTCATGTTATTGGTGGTCGAGAAATCGTCGTTCCCCATCCAGACCGCGGCCGTGTAGTTGCCGGTGAAGCCGACATACCAGGCGTCGCGATAGGCCTGCGTCGTGCCGGTCTTGCCGGCTGAGCGGATGCCTTCGAGGGCGGCGCGCCGGGCGGTGCCCCATTCCGGAATCTGGACGAGGATCGAATTGAGCGAGGCGAGTGCCTCGGGCGACAGGGCAGGGACCGGCGGCGGCGCGTCGCGGCCGAAATCATAGACCACATCGCCCGCATGGGTGAGCATCTGCGAAATGCCGTGCCGCGTGCCGGCGACGCCGCCGGCGGCAAGCGTGTTGTAGGCGGTGGCCTGGTCCATCACGGTCAGGCTCGACGTGCCGAGGACCATCGTCTTGTGCGTGCTGATCTCGGATTCGACCCCCATCGCCATGGCGATGTCGCGGATCGGCGTGGTGGTCAGGTGATCGTGGGCGAGACGCACGGGAACGGTGTTGATCGAGCGCACCAGCGCCTCGGTCAGCGACATGCGGCCGGAAAACTTGCGTGCATAGTTCTGCGGCGACCAGCCGCCCCAATTGATCGGCGCGTCGGAAATGACCGAGTCCGGCTTGAAGCCGTGTTCCATAGCCGCCGCATAGACATAGGTCTTGAAGGACGAGCCGGTCTGGCGCAGCGCCCGCGTCGCGCGGTTGAACTGGCTGCGGCCATAATCGCGCCCGCCGACCATGGCGCGCACGGCGCCATTGTCCTCGATCAGGACGATCGCGCCTTCGGTGACGCGATATTCGGAGCCGTGCTGGCGAAGGTGGAATTCGAGCGACTCTTCCGCCGCGCGCTGCATGTCGAGATCGATCGTCGTGCGGGCGACGAGCGCGTGCGGGCCGTTCCTCGGCGCGTGCTTCTTGACCTCCTCGAAGGCCCAGTCGAGGAAATAGTCCGGGCTCTCCATATTGGCGCGGTCGACGGAGGTCGCTGGGCGCAGGCGCGCGGCGAGGACTTCGCCCTCCGACATCATGCGGCTGTCGACCAGATTGTTCAGGACGACGTTCGCACGGCCGCGCGCGGCGGGCAGGTTGATGTGGGGCGCGTAATTGCCTGGCGCCTTGAAGAGGCCCGCCAGCATCGCCGCCTCGGCGAGCGTCACGTCCTTGATGTGCTTGTCGAAATAGAAATCCGCCGCCGCCGTGATGCCGAACGTGCCGCCGCCCATATAGGCGCGGTCGAGATAGAGCTGGAGGATTTCCTTCTTCGACAGATTGGCCTCGAGCCAGAGCGCGAGGAAGGCTTCCTTGATCTTGCGCTCCATCGAGCGCTCATTGGTCAGGAACAGGTTCTTGGCGAGCTGCTGGGTGAGCGTCGAGCCGCCCTGGACGACCGAATTTGCGCGCACGTTCTGCGACATGGCGCGGGCAAGGCCGATGACGTCGATGCCGAAATGCTCGAAGAAGCGTCGGTCCTCGGTGGCCAGCACGGCCTTGATGACGTGGTCCGGCATCTCGTCGACCGGGACGGAATCGCGCTGGATGATGCCGCGCTGGCCGATCTCGTTGCCGTAGCGATCGAGGAAGGTGACGGCGTATTCGCCCTGGCTGCGCCAGTCGCGCGCGGTTTCCTCGAAGGCGGGCATGGCGAGCGCCAGCATGACGATGGAGCCGGCGGTGCCCATGGTGAAGGCCTCGCTCGACAATTCGACGATGCCGCGGCGCCAGCCGGTGACCTTGAAGCGGCGGAAGAAGATGGTGACGTTTTCCCACCGCTCACGCGCGCGAAAGCCGGCCTCGTAGAGCGAGGAATCGATCCACGCGTCGAACGCGAGCAGACGGCCAGGCCGCGACGCCTTCCTCTTGCGAGCCGAAAACGGATTCTTCATTAGCCCACTGCGCCCAATGCCCGAACGCCCCCGCTCGACCTGCAACCAGGAAGCGAAGGCAGCACAACCCTTCAGTCGACAAGTGTCCTCCAAATGCCTGCCGGCCACAAGGGATGTGTCCGACTTTGGCACGGTATCGTGAATGGAAAAACTGCAGCGTCGCTAACAGGCAACAGTGGCCGTTGGGCGGGATGGTCGAGAGAATGTCTGAACCATCGGCGAGTTGAAGAAACCTGGTCAGATCTGAGCAGAAAGCCGAGCTTCTTCGCTTCGTGTCCGACGGGAGACGTCTAGTCGAAAGACCGCAAAAACTAGCTTAATGTATTGGAGGCTACGAATCAGTATTCGTCGCCCCCATTTGTTGCGCCGAATGCTTTTGGCAAGCCGGCCAGTGCGACAAGGGACTCAATTCGTCGTCTGGCTCGCCGTCAAAAGGAGGGGAAGCATGCCCGATGAGGATAGTTACCGCGCAGGTATTTTCGCGTCAGACAATTCCCACGTAGACGCTCGCGGCGCGAACCTAAGTGGCTGGGAAACGCCCGTCATTGCAAGACGCGGAAGCACGGTTGACGTGAGCGAGGCACGTATGAGGGTTGAAACGCGACCAAAATCAAGCAAGATATACAGTATCCCGCACGGTGATATCGATTGGTCCATAAAGTGAAGTGGATTATCGGCGTATGACAAACAAAAAAGAGCATCAGCCTGCGCTTATCGCTGACGAAAATTCGATTATAAATGCAGATGGATCAGACCTGCGCGGTCATAAGACTCTGGCCAAAGCCACAAACAGTAGTCGTATTAGCCTAAAAGACGCTAAAGCCCATGCAAATTACAAAGACAATAAGAATTCCTATTGGTATCAGCGGCCGATGGGGTTAATTCTAATATCTGTAATATCAGCCTTGATTGTCGCTGCGATCACTGCCATCGCCAGTTTTTGGATCTGATTGCGGATTTATTCTTGTCATCATCGGGGCTGTGCTCCTTGACGATTTCAAGCTGAACCTCAATCACTCCGCGTTTCCGTGCCGGACCGGGGCTTCGGGTCGACTGTCCCGAGCTCGGCAGTTCATGCACGTGAATAGGAAAATAGTCCTTGACAGCGTGACGGTGGTTCTGTAGGTTTCGGGCATGGTCGCACTATTGCGGCTGGGGCGGAGCGGGTGGCTCGCCGAAGATCATCTCACACAGATGCCGAGAGGGGATAAATGCGGAGCGCTGAGGGCGTTTTCGCCGCGATGCGGCATGTCCATGAGGGCGGGGAGGCTTCGCTGGAAAACCTGGCGATGATCGCGGGGCGGTCTCTGCGGATGGTGCGGATGCGGGCCGAGGCGGAATGCTGGAAGCCGGTGGCGGCGGGCAGCGTGGCCGAGCGACGGCGGCGGATCGAAATCCAGTACGACCGGCTGATCGCGGAAATCGAGCGGCTGACGCTCGGAAGCGAAGACGGGGAGGGACTGAGTTTCGACAAGGCGCGCGTCGACACCATCATGGCGATGGTGCGGGCGCTGGAGAAAATCGGCGAAACCATGCGCTCCGACGAGGACGCAAAGGACAAGCAGATCAAAGACGATGCCGAACTTGCCGCCGCTCTCAAGCGGATCGACGACCGAATTCGCGAACTCGCCCGATATCATGCAGGAAGATTGGGCGGCGCAGAACCTGACGGCGCATGACGAGGCGCTGACGCGCGGGGAGTGGGCGCGCCACTCGAACGGCGCGCAATATACATTGAGGACGAGAAAGCCGACCTGGCTGGTGCTGGGCGGGCGTGGCGCCGGAAAGACGCGACTCGGAACCGAATGGGTGAATGCGCTGGTGCGCGGACTGCCGCCCTTCAGTTTCGGACGCAATCATGGCCGCATCGCCCTGATCGGCGAGACGCTGGGCGACGTGCGCGAGGTGATGATCGAAGGCGCTTCGGGCATCATCACGCAGGCACGTGGCAACCGGCCCCGCTATGAGGCGGGACGGCGGCGGCTGGTGTGGGATAGCGGCGCGGTCGCCCATGCGTTTTCGTCGGAAGACCCGGAAAGCCTGCGCGGGCCGCAATTCGATGCGGCCTGGTGCGACGAACTGGCGAAGTGGCGTCATCCGCAGGACTGTTTCGACATGCTGCAATTCGGATTGCGCCTCGGCGAGCGGCCGGCGCAGATCATTACGACGACGCCGCGGCCGATTTCCCTGGTGAAGACGTTGATCGCCGATCCGGACGTGACGGTGACGCGGCTGAAGACGATGGACAATCGCGACAACCTTGCGGCCGGCTTCATCGAGACGATCCGCAAGCGCTATGCAGGATCGCGGCTCGAACGACAGGAACTCGACGGCGAACTGATCGAGGATCGCGACGATGCGCTTTGGTCGCGCGCGCAGTTGGAGGCGGCGCGGATCGAGGGGCGGCCGGAGATGACGCGGATCGTGGTCGCGGTCGACCCGCCGGCAAGCTCGGGCAGCCGAGCGGATGCGTGCGGGATCGTGGTTGCGGGATTGTGCGACGACGGACGGGCGGTGGTGCTGGAGGATGCGACGGTGCAGGGGCTGAAGCCGCAGGGCTGGGCGGCACGCATCGTCGAGGCTTATCACCGGCACGAGGCAGATTGCGTCGTCGCCGAGGTCAACCAGGGCGGCGACATGGTCGGCGCGGTGCTTGTCGCCGTCGATGCGAGCCTGCCGGTGAAGGCGGTGCGCGCCTCGCGCGGCAAGTGGCTGCGCGCCGAGCCGGTGGCGGCGCTCTATCACCAGGGCAAGGTTGTGCATGCGCGCCGCTTTGCCGAGCTGGAAGACGAGATGTGCGATTTCGGGCCGCAGGGTCTGTCGAACGGACGCTCGCCCGACCGGCTCGACGCGCTCGTCTGGGCGCTGAACGAACTTCTTCTGGGGCGCGGGCAGGAACCGCGCATCCGCAAACTCACCTGAAGGAATTGCCGATGGGATGGAAATGGCCTTGGGCGCGGCGCCCGGAGGACGATGGCGCGCGGCTGGAAACCCGGTCGGCGAGCCTGTCGCCCGGCTTCGTCGCGCTGCACATGAATGGTGAGGCGGTGTGGACGCGCGGCGACTATGCGGCGCTTGCCCGCGAAGGCTTCATGCGCAATCCGGTGGTGCATCGCTCGGTGCGGATGATTTCGCAGGCGGCGGCGACCATTCCCTTCCTGCTCTACGAGGACGGCGAGGAACTGACCGAGCATCCGCTGCTCGACCTCGTCGCGCGGCCGAATGCGCGCCAGTCCGGCCCGGCCTTTCTCGAAGGGCTCTACGGACATCTGATGATGGCCGGCAATGCCTATGCGGAACTGGTCGAGACGCCGTCCGGCGCGCGCGAACTGCACCTTCTGCGGCCGGACCGGGTGACGGTTTCGGCCGACCGGGCGGGCTGGCCGGTGGCGCTGGAGGAGCGGCAGGGGGCGGCGACCCGGCGGGTGGGGCTGGGGCTGGGTGAGGGCGGCGGGGCGCACCATTTCGCGCTCTTCCATCCGCTCGACGACCATTACGGCTTTCCGCCGTTGCAGGCCGCCCTGATGGCCCTCGACGTCCACAATGCCACGGGGCGCTGGAACAAGGCCCTGCTCGACAATTCGGCACGGCCGTCGGGCGCGCTCGTCTACGCGCCGAAGGAAGGCGGGAACCTCACCGACGACCAATATGAGCGGCTGAAGGCGGAGCTGGAAGAGGGCTATACGGGCGCGGTGCGCGCCGGCCGGCCGCTGCTTCTGGAAGGCGGGCTCGACTGGAAGGCGATGGGGCTGACGCCCAAGGACATGGATTTTATCGAGGCGAAGAATGCGGCGAGCCGCGACATCGCACTCGCCTTCGGCATTCCACCGATGATTCTCGGCATTCCCGGCGACAACACCTATGCGAATTACCAGGAGGCGAACCGCGCCTTCTATCGCTTGACCGTGCTGCCGCTGGTCGAGCGCATCGCGCAGGAACTGGGCGGCTGGCTGGCGCCGCGCTTCGGGCGCCGCCTGAAGCTGCACTACGACGCCGACCGGATCGAGGGGCTGGCGGCCGAGCGCGAGGCGCTGTGGGCGCGGGTCGGTGCGGCCGAATTCCTGACCGATGCGGAAAAGCGCGAGGCGGTGGGCTACGGCCCGCGGCCGGTCGCCTGAAGGAGGGCGCGATGAACCTTGCGATGGAAACGGCCTGGCTGTGGCTGGCCAAGTTCGCCGGTGCGATCGCCGGCTCGGCGATCTCGGTCGCCTATGTCCTGCCGCGCGGACGGCGCGAGGCGGCGCTGCGCTTCACCGTCGGCGTCGTCTCCGGCCTGATCTTCGGCGGCGCGGCGGGGTTGAAGATCGCGTCCGAGCTCGATGTCGGATCGGCGCTGGGCGCCTTCGAGATCATGCTGATGGGATCGGCCGCCGCGAGCCTCAGCGCGTGGTGGGCGCTCGGCCTCGTGATGCGGCTCTTCGACCGGGCGGATGGGAAGATGGAGCGGGGCGACAAGGGATGAGCACGGTGAAACTGGAGCGCAAGCTGGTCGACGTGGCGATCGACGGCGTCGACGAGACGGGCGTGTTCGAGGGCTATGCGAGCCTGTTCGACCGGATCGACATGAGCCGCGACATCGTCGAGCGCGGGGCGTTTGCAAAGGCGCTGGCGAAAAAGGGGCCGGGCGGCATCCGGATGCTGTTCCAGCACGACCCGGCGCAGCCGATCGGCGCGTGGACGGCGATTTCGGAGGACGCGTTCGGGCTGAAGGTGCGCGGGCGGCTCTCGGCGGGTTCGGCCAGAGGGCGCGAGGTGCGCGAGCTGATCCGCGACGGGGCGCTCGACGGGCTGTCGATCGGCTTCAAGGTGGCGCGGGGGCACACCGACCCTAAGACCGGCATCCGCCATATCCGCGAGGCGGATCTGTGGGAAATCTCGGTCGTGACTTTTCCGATGCAGGACGGGGCGCGGATCGCCAAGGGCGAGAAGCTGCCGACGACACGCGAATTCGAGCGCTGGCTTACGCGGGACGCGCAGCTCACGCGCAAGGAGGCGAGGCATGTGATGGCGCATGGCTTCGCCAGTTTGAGGCGCGAGCGGGACGCCGCGCCGGATGCAGAGACAAGCCTGGCGGAGCGCATTCGCCGGGCGGCACGATCCCTCAATCAAAGGACCAATCTTCGATGAACCATTCCATCGAGACCAAGGCGGCGACCGGCGAGATCGGCGATGCCTTCGACGATTTGATGACGACGTTCGGCACGTTTCGCGAGGCGAATGACAGCCGGCTGGCGCAGATCGAAAAGCGCATGAGCGCCGACGTGATCACCACCGACAAGGTGGATCGCATCTCGGCTGCGCTCGACCGCCAGCAGCGCGCGCTCGACGAGATGAGCCTGAAGCGGGCGCGTCCGCATCTGGGCGGCGAACGCGGGGTGGGCGTCGCGCTGGAGCACAAGCACGCCTTCGACACCTATGTGCGCGCCGGCGAGCACCGCACGTTGCGCGATCTCGAACAGAAGGCGATGAGCTACGGCTCGGGCCAGGATGGCGGCTATCTCGTGCCCGACGAGATCGAGACGGCGATCGGCGCAAGGCTGCGCGAACTGTCGCCGATCCGCTCGATCGCGACGGTGCGGCAGGTGTCGGGCGCTGTCCTGAAGAAGCCCTTCGCGGTCAACGGCCCGGCCGTCGGCTGGGTCGGCGAGACGGCGGCGCGTCCGCAGACCGCCACGGCGGCGCTGCAGGAGATGCAGTTTCCGACCATGGAACTCTACGCCATGCCGGCGGCGACGGCGGCATTGCTGGAAGATTCGATCGTCGATCTCGGCGACTGGATCACCGGCGAAGTGGAAATCGCCTTCGCTGAGCAGGAAGGCGCGGCCTTCGTCAATGGCGACGGGGTGAACAAGCCGCGCGGCTTCCTCGACTATGGGTCGGTGGCGGAAGGCGACTGGGCGTGGGGCAGCCTCGGCCATGTCGCGACCGGCGTCGACGGCGCGCTGCCGGCCGAGGACGCTTCGGACGTGCTGATCGACACGGTCTACGCGCTGAAGAGCGGCTATCGCCAGAACGCCAACTGGGTGATGAACCGCAGGACGCAGGCGGCGATCCGCAAGCTGAAGGACGCCGATGGCAACTATCTGTGGCAGCCGCCGGCGACGGCGGGCGCGCGTGCCATGCTGATGGGCTTTTCGGTCGTCGAGGCCGAGGACATGCCCGATATCGGCGCGGATGCGACGCCGATCGCCTTCGGCGATTTCGGCCGCGGCTATCTCGTCGTCGACCGGGCGGGCGTGCGCGTGCTGCGCGACCCGTATTCCGCCAAGCCCTACGTGCTCTTCTACGTGACCAAGCGCGTCGGCGGCGGGGTGCAGGATTTCGACGCGATCAAGCTGCTGAAGTTCGCGGCGTAAGGCGTCGAACGAAGTATCGGCCCCGGCAAGCGATTGCCGGGGCCTTTTTGCATCCGACAACCGAGGTGGCGATGACCGCATTTCGAACGACCGGCCCCGAGGGCGAGCCGGTGACGCTGGCCGAGGCAAAGAGCCATCTGCGCGTGCAGCACGACAGCGAGGACGAATTGCTGACGGGCCTGATCAGGGCCGCGCGCGAGGAGGTCGAGGCGGCGACGGGGCTGGCGCTGATGGCGCAGACCTGGCGCAAGGTGCTCGACGCACGGCCGCGCGACCGGACCGTGCGCCTGGCGCCGCATCCCGTGCGCGAGGTTCTGTCGGTGACGGTGTTCGGCGAGGACGGTGAAGGGTCGGTGGTCGACCCGGCGGGCTATGTCGTCGACGCGGTGTCGCGGCCGGCGCGGGTCCATTTCAAGGTGCCGCTGGCGCCGACGGCGTCGCTGAACGGCATCGAGATCGATTTCGTGGCAGGCCATGGAGAGGCGGCGACCGACGTGCCCGACCTGTTGAAGCGTGCGGTGCTGGTTTTGGTGGCGCACTGGTACGAATTTCGTGGCGTGCATGGCGCGGGCGACCAGCCGGTTTCGTATCCGGCCGGCTACGAGCGGCTGATCGCGCCGTTCAAGCGCAGGAGGGTTGGTTGATGGAGTTTATCGATCCAGGGATGCTGCACACCGAACTGATCGTCGAAGACGCGATCGAGAGCGGCGACGGGGCGGGTGGCGTCGTGCGCGAGTGGGTCGAGGTGGCGACGCTGTTCGCCCATGTCGAGCCGGTGCGGGCGCGGATGCGCTACGGCGCGGACCAGCGCCAAGTCGACATCACCCACCGCATCACCATGCGCCATCGCGGCGACATTTTCCGGCGGATGCGGTTTCGCCGCGGCGAGCGCGTCTTCGCCATCGAGACCATCACCGACCCGGACGAGACGGGTCGCTATCTCGTCTGCGAAACGCGGGAGACGGGGCGATGAAGGCGGCGATACGCACGACCGGCAACGATCTCGTCAGGAGCCTGCGCAGCTTGCTGCACGGCATGGCGGACGACGTTGCGTCAGGCTATCGTGGCGAGCGGGAGCGCCGGACGGGCGAGGAGGGGGCGGATGACAAGCGCGGCACTTGAGCTTCAGCGGGGCGTCTTCGCGTCGTTGCAGGCGAATGCAGACCTGACCGCCGCCATGGGCGCGGTTCGGCTGTACGACCAGGCGCCGGCCAACGCGAAGTTCCCTTACCTGACGTTTGGACGAACCGCCGTCTACGACTGGTCGACCGATACGGAGACCGGGGCGGAACACCTCGTCACCTTACACGTCTGGTCCAAGGAGCGCGGCAAGAGCGAATGCCACATGCTCATGGAAATGGTGCGGGCAGCGCTCGACGACGCGGCGCTGGCCTTGGACGGTCATGCGCTGATCCGGCTGCACGCCGAGTATTCCGAAGTCCGCTACGAGGACGACAATGACGTCCATCACGGGCTTATCCGGTTTCGCGCGCTGACCGAAGCGGCGACCTGAATTCACTGACATCGTTGAACATTTCACCTGGAGGCCTTCATGGTTGCTCAGAAGGGCAAGGATCTGTTGCTCAAGCTCGACCCGGACGGGTCAGGCATTTTCGTCACCATTGCCGGGCTGCGCACCAAGCGGCTGGCGTTCAACTCCGAAACCGTCGACGTAACCAACGCGGACTCGGCGGGGCGCTGGCGAGAGCTTCTGGCGGGCGCCGGCGTGCAGAGGGCATCGGTCAGCGGATCGGGCATCTTCAAGGACCAGGCGTCGGATGCGCTCCTGCGCGAACGCTTCTTCGAAGGGTCGATCTCGGCCTGGCAACTGGCGATCCCGGATTTCGGCGTGATCGAAGGGCCGTTCCAGATCACCGCGCTCGAATATGCCGGCAGCCATGACGGCGAGGTGACGTTCGAGGCGGCGCTGGAATCGGCCGGCGCGCTCAGCTTCGCGGAGGCCGCATGAACGTGAACCATCGGCGCGGCGAGATCTGCGCGACGCTCGACGGCCGCAACTATCGGCTGTGCCTGACGCTGGGCGCGCTGGCGGAACTCGAAAGCGCGTTTAAGGCGAACGATCTCGGTGCGCTCGTCGAACGATTTTCGACGGGCAGGCTCTCGGCCGGCGACATGGCGAAGATCATCGGCGCGGGTCTGCGCGGCGGTGGCAATGCGGTGGCCGATGACGAGGTGCTGGCGATGCATTGCAAGGGCGGGGTGACCGGTTTCGCGGCGATCGTCTCTGATCTTCTGACCGCAACGTTCGCCGGGGAGGCGGGGCCGGCAAACCCTTGACCGCCGCAGCAGCGCCGCCGAGCTGGTTTCCGTGGGACGACGTCCTCGAAACCGGCCTCGGCCTGTTGCGGCTGAAGCCGGCCGAGCTCTGGGCGATGACGCCGCGCGAATTCGCCTGGTGCGCCGGGCTGAATCGCGCGGCCCGCCCGGCGCCGGCACGCGACGATCTCGGCGCGCTGATGGCGCGCTTTCCCGATCTTTGAAGGAGATTTGCGATGGACGAGACGTTCACCGTGTCGATCGAGGCCGACACGGCGCCTTTTGCGGCGGCGCTGTCGAACCTCGAAAAACTGTCGTCGCGCTTTGGCGACCAGCTTGGCGGGGCGCTGCGGGCGGCGACCGTCAGCGGACGCTCGCTCGACGACATCTTGCGCCGCATCGGCCTCAATCTGGCCGGCATGGCGCTGAGCCAGGGGCTGAAGCCGCTGAGCGGGCTGGCGTCGAGCGCGTTGAGTGGGCTGCTCGGCGGGATCGTGCCGTTCGCCAAGGGCGGCGTGCCGGGCTCGATCACGCCGTTCGCGCAAGGGGGCGTCGTCTCGGGGCCGACGCTCTTTCCGATGGCGCGGGGCGCCGGGCTAATGGGCGAGGCGGGCGCGGAGGCGATCCTGCCGCTGCAACGTTCCGCCGACGGGCGGCTGGGCGTGGCGGCGAGCGGCGGGGGTGCCGTCAATGTCGTCTTCAACGTGACGGCGGCCGACGCGAACTCGTTCCGCAAATCCGAAGCGCAGATCACCGGCATGCTGGCGCGGGCGGTCTCGCGCGGTACGCGAACCTTGTGAGGCGATGATGGACGCATTTCACGATGAGCGGTTTCCGACCGCGATCTCCTTCGGCGCGACCGGCGGGCCGGAACGGCGCGTCGAGATCGTCACCATGACGTCGGGCGAAGAACGGCGCAATCTGCGCCAGAGCCGCTCGCGACGGCGCTTCGACGCCGGCACCGGGCTGCGCGCGCTGGACGATCTGGGCGAGATCGTCGCCTTCTTCGAAGCGCGGCGCGGGGCGCTGCATGCCTTCCGCTTCCGCGACCCTTTCGACCACAAATCCAGTGGGTTGGGTGACGAACCCGAATCGATGGATCAGGAGATCGGGATCGGCGACAGCGAGAGCGTGACGTTTCAACTCGCCAAGAGCTATGGCAGCGGGGCCGAGGCGTATCAGCGTGAGATTACGCTTCCGGTCGCGGGATCGGTGCAGGTGGCCGTGGACGGTTTCGAGCTTGATGCAAGCGCGTTCTCCGTCGACCCGATGACGGGTGTCGTAACGCTCGATGCAGCGCCAGCGGAGGGTAGCCTGGTGACGGCCGGGTTCCTGTTCGACATCGCCGCGCGGTTCGACACCGACCGGCTGGAGATCAGCCTGTCATCGTTCAAGGCGGGGCAGATCCCGTCGATCCCGATCGTCGAGGTGTTCGCATGAGCGATCGGGCGACGACGCTGTGCTTTTGCTGGCGGGTGACGAAGACGGATGGCACGGCGCTCGGCTTTACCGATCACGATCGGGGGCTTGTTTTCGACGGCACCAGCTTCGAACCGCGATCGGGCTTCTCGCAGAGCGAGGCGCAGTCCTCGCTCGGGCTGGCAGTCGACACGGCGGAGATCGAAGGGGCGCTTTCGTCGACGCGGCTTTCGGAGGCGGAGATCGACGCGGGGCTGTTCGACGGCGCGAAGGTGGAGACGTTCCGCGTCGACTGGAACGCGCCGGACGGGGCCGAATTGGTCCGAGTATCGGCCATCGGCAAGATCATTCGGCGCGACGGGGCTTTGGTAGCCGAACTCGAAAGCCTGGTACGCAATCTCGATCGGCCGGCGGGGCGATATTTGCGGCGGAGCTGCGATGCGGAGCTTGGTGATGCAAGGTGCGGGGTCGCGATGGCGGGGTTCGGGGCTGCAGGGATTGTCGTCGCGCAAGCGGGAACGGGGATCTATGTTGTCTCGGGGCTCGACGCCTTTGCGGATGGCTGGTTCGGCGGCGGGAGACTGACAAGCGAGGGCCAGTCCTATCGCGTGACAGCGCATCGGCGGGGGACGGAGGGCGGTCTGGTGACGCTGGATGGCGGGGATGACCTTGCGCCGGGCTTCGCGTTCTCTATCACCGCGGGCTGCGACAAGGCTTTTTCGACCTGTCGAGATAAGTTCGCCAACACGTTGAATTTTCGTGGGTTTCCGCATCTTCCGGGAAACGACGTCGCCTATGGCTATGTCAGTGAGGATGGGGTGTTCGACGGCGGGGCGATCGTTCCATGAGGCGCGCGGACGTGTTGCGTGAAGCGCGGCGCTGGATCGGCACGCCCTATCGGCATCAGGGATCGCGGCTCGGCGTCGGATGCGACTGTTTAGGGCTGCTGCGTGGCATCTGGCGCGACCTCTATGATTGCGAGCCGGAAGCGATGCCGGCCTATTCGCGCGACTGGGCCGAGGCGCGGACAGGAGAGCCGCTGCTGGAGGCTGCGCGGCGACATATGGCGGAAATCGCGCCGGGCGAGGCTATGCCGGGCGACGTTCTCGCCTTTCGCTGGCGCCGGCATCTGCCGGCCAAGCACCTCGCCGTTCTCGCCGACGGCGACACGATCATCCATGCCTATGAAGGCCACGCGGTGGCGGTGTCGCCGCTCGTGCCGGCCTGGCGGTCGCGCATCGCGGCGGCGTTTCGATTTCCAGACTGACCGGGGAACTTCATGGCGACAATCGTTCTGCAGGCTGCCGGGTCGTTTCTCGGCGGCTATCTCGGCACGTTCGGTGCGGCGATCGGCTCGGCGGCGGGTGCGATCGGCGGCTATCTCGTCGACCGCGCGCTGATCAACGGCTCGCAGCGCATCGAGGGGCCGCGGCTGTCGGGGATGCGGCCGTTCCAGGCGGAAGAGGGCGTGCCGCTTCCCCAAGTCTTCGGCACGGCGCGGATCGCCGGCAACCTGATCTGGGCGACGCGTTTCGAGGAAGAGAGCCGGACCGAGCGGCAGGGCGGCAAGGGCGGGCCGAAGACGACGACCTACAGCTATTTCGCCAATGCAGCCTTTGCGCTGTGCGAGGGCGAGATCGCGAGCGTCAGGCGGATCTGGGCGGATGGGCGCGAGATCGACCGCGAGCGCTTCGACATCCGTGTCTACCGGGGCGGCGAGGACCAGCAGCCCGACCCACTGATCGCGGCAAAGCAGGGCGATGCGCCGGCCTATCGCGGCGTCGCCTATGTGGTGTTCGACCGCTTTCCGTTGACCGATTTCGGCAACCGCCTGCCGCAATTCCAGTTCGAGGTGGTGCGGCCGGTCGGCGGCTACCAGAACGACGTGCGGGCGGTGGCGCTGATCCCCGGCTCGACCGAATACGGCCTGTCGCCGGCCGAGGTGACGCGGTCGCGGCCGGTCGGCGAGACTGAGGCGGTGAACCGGCATGTGCTTCACGCTGGCACCGACATCGAGGCTTCGCTCGACGAGCTGCAGGCGGTGTTTCCGAACCTGAAGCATGTCGCGCTGGTCGTCACCTGGTTCGGCGACGATCTACGCGCAGGGACATGCCGCGTGCGGCCGGGCGTGACGCAGGGCAATCCGGACGGGTTCTCGCAGGAGTGGGCGGTATCGGGCGTGGCGCGTGCGGCGGCCTATGTCGTCTCGCAGATCGACGACGCGGCTGCTTATGGAGGGACGCCGAGCGACCGCTCTGTGATCGACGCGATCGGCGAGATCAACCGGCGCGGGCTGAAGGTCACGCTTTATCCGTTCATCATGATGGACGTGCCGGCCGGCAACGCTTTGCCAGACCCCTATGGCGAGGCGGCGCAGGCGGTCTATCCATGGCGCGGGCGGATTACGTCGATGCCGGCGCCGGGGCAAGCGGGGAGCCCGGACAAGACGAATGCGATGCAGGGCATCGTCGCGTATTTCACCGGGGCGGTCGGTCCGGCGGATGTCGTCGCGGCGGGCGAAGGTGTCACGTGTCTGCGGCCCGACGACTGGGGCTATCGCCGGCTGGTGCTGCACTATGCGCGGCTGGCGGCGCTGGCGGGCGGCGTCGACGCCTTCCTGCTCGGCTCGGAACTGCGTGGGCTGACGACGCTGCGCGACGGGTCGAACGGGTTTCCGTTCGTCGACGTGCTGTGCGAACTGGCGGGCGAGGTGGCGGCGATGCTGCCGCAGGCGCGCATCAGCTATGGCGCGGATTGGTCTGAATATTTCGGCCACCAGCCGGGGGACGGATCGGGCGACGTCCTCTTCCACCTCGATCCGCTCTGGGCGCATCCGGCGGTGTCCGCGGTCGGTATCGACAATTACATGCCTCTGTCGGACTGGCGGGACGGCGACGAAGCCGGCGGCAATCCGGACGGGTTCTCGTCGGCCAATGATCGCGACGGCCTGCTCGAAAGCGTCTTCCGCGGTGAGGGTCATGATTTCTTCTACGCCTCGCAGGAGGACCGGGTCGCGCGGCAGCGTATGGCGATCAGCGATGGGGCGTACGGCAAGGATTGGGTGTTTCGCTACAAGGACATCAAATCCTGGTGGGAGAACCCGCATTTCGACCGGCTGGGCGGCGTCGAACTGTCCGAGCCGATGGCATGGGTGCCAGCCTCGAAGCCGGTCTGGATGACCGAAATCGGCTGTCCCGCGATCGACAAGGGGCCGAACCAGCCGAACGTCTTTCCCGACCCGAAGAGTTCCGAGAATGCTGCGCCGCATTTCTCGAACGGCGCAAGAAGCGATGTTGCGCAGGCGCGCTATCTCGAGGCGCAGCACGGGGCCTGGCAGCCGGGGCATTCGAGCTTCGACGGTACGCGCAACCCGGTGGCGGCGCTGGAAGGCGGGCGGATGGTCGATCCCGACCGGCTCTATGTTTGGGCATGGGATGCGCGTCCGTTTCCGGCATTTCCAACGCTTGGGGGCGTCTGGGCCGACGGCGCGAACTGGTTTCTCGGCCACTGGCTGAACGGGCGGGCGAGCGGCGTCGACGTTGCATCGCTCATCGAGACGATCATGACGCGCCACGGCTTGCCGCTGCCGGACGTTCGGGATGTGCACCAGACGATCGCGGGCTATGTCGTCGACGAGCCGGGGACGGCGCGCGCGGCGTTGCAGCCGTTGGTCGAACTCTTCGGCCTCGGCGTCAGCGAGAGCGGCGGGACGATCACCTTTCGCGATCCCGAGATCGTGGGCGAAGTCGTCGATCTGGTCGATCTCGTCGACGATGGCGGGGTGGTGATCGAGACGACGAGCGAGGCGCAGACGCAGGTCGCGAGCGAAGTCGAACTCGCCTATCGCGACCCGTTCCGCGAGTATCAGGCGGCGCAGGCACGCGCGGCCAAATTCGAGCCCGGCGCCGACAGCAGGGCGCGGCTCGGCTTTCCCGGAATGCTGGAGGAGGGGCAGGCGGCCGCGCTTGCCACGCGCTGGCTCGACCGGCATCGGGCGGGACGCGAGACGATCAGCTTTGCGACGGCGCCGGCGGCACTTTCGACCGGCCAGGCCGTGCGGCTGCCGCAGCGGCGCGGCGACAGGGTCTATCGCGTCGAGACGATCGAGGAAGGTCTGACCGCACGGGTTGTCGCCAGGCGCATCGGCTTGCGGGCCGCGACTGCGTGGCAGGGTATCCTGCCGCCGGTCCATACGTCGCCGAAGCTGCCGGGACCGCCGGAGGCGATCTGGCTCGACCTGCCGATGGGACCAAACGCGGAGGCTGCCGAAACCCGCCTGCGGATCGCGGCCGTAGCGCGACCGTGGCGAAGCCAGCTCGTCTTCGCTTCGCCCGATGTCGCGGGCTTCGACCTGCGCGCGCAGATCGACAGGCCGGCGACGATGGGCCGGCTGGAGGAGCCTGCGCAGCCTGGCCGCAGCGGCGTAATCGACCGCGTGACGCGCATTCGCGTGCGGCTGCATGGCGGCTCGCTGCAATCGGTGGCGGTTGCGGACATGCTCAACGGCGCCAACGCCGCTGCGATCGAAACCGCGGTCGGTTGGGAAGTTCTCCAGTTCGCCGGTGCAGAGGAAATCGCGCCGGGACTGTGGGAGGTCGGGGACTTGTTGCGCGGGCAACTCGGCACCGAGGATGCGCTGGCATCCGGGGCCCCGGCAGGCGCGCGGTTCGTGCTTCTCGACCGGGCGGTCGTGGCGGCGGGTTTGCAGTCGAGCGAGATCGGCCGCGAACTCAACTGGCGATGCGTGCCCGCCGGATACGATTTGTCCGACCGCTACGCGACAAGCGCCATCGTCAGCGGCGGAATGCGGGCGCTGTTGCCGCTTTCGCCCTGCCATTTGCGCTGCGAGCGGGCGGGCGAGGTGGTGACCTTCGCCTGGACGCGGCGCGGGCGGATCGATGCCGATAGCTGGCTGGCTGCGGACATCCCGCTTGGCGAGGCCGAAGAACGCTATCTGGCGACGCTTCTGGACGGAAGCGAGGTCGTCGGCGAGGCCGAGACGGTGCTGCCGCGCTGGCCGGTCGATGCGTCATTGGTCGAGGGACGCTCCCTGCTTCGGTTGCGCGTCAGCCAGATCAGCCTTGTGGCCGGTCCCGGCATGGTCGCGACACGCGATTTTCACTTCAACACGTAGAGGATGGAAAAGATGGACTTCGAAAAACCCTGGTACTCTTCGCGCACGAACTGGGCCTCGATCATCACCGTGGCGAGCGCCGGTGCGGCAGCCCTTGGCGTGCCGGTCGATGCGGTCGACAGCGCCGCGCTTACCGACACGGTCCTGCTGGCGGTGGCAGCGATCTCGGGACTGGTCGCCATCTTCGGCCGGCTTGCGGCGACGACCCGCATCAGATGAGCTGAAACCTAGGGCCGCGTTGTTCATTTGATGTTCAGCCCGTCTGTAATAGAACGTCACACATGAAGAACATTCGCTTCCCGACCCTGGCATTGGCAGCATCGATGGCGCTTGGCGCAGTCTTGCCGGCATCCGCGCTGCCGATGTCGTCCGCCGCCCCTGCGACACCGCAGCGCATTCTGCTCGTCCAGGGCGATTGCTACGCGGTCGGCCAGCAGATCGCGGCCGAAAACGGCGGAACGCTCGCCAAGGCGACGCCCGAGGACCGCGGCGGCCAGCAGGTGTGCGTGATCGTGGTGCTGGTGCCCGGTCAGGACGGGCAGCGACCCCGTCGTGCCGAATTCGTCGTGCCGATGTAGTCTGCGGCTGCGATTCGTCAAAAATCGGACCAAGGGACGGGACTGAACCATGCGCATTCTGGTCGTCGAGGACGATAAGGACCTCAACCGGCAGGTCAGCGACGCGCTGGTCGACGCCGGCTATGTGGTCGACCGTGCATTCGACGGCGAGGAGGGGCATTTCCTCGGCGATACCGAACCTTATGACGCGGTCATCCTCGATATCGGCCTGCCGCAGATGGACGGAATCTCGGTCGTCGAGCGCTGGCGTCGCGACGGGCGCAAGATGCCCGTCCTGATGCTGACGGCGCGCGACCGCTGGAGCGACAAGGTGGCCGGCATCGATGCCGGCGCCGACGACTACGTCGCAAAGCCTTTCCATATCGAGGAAGTCCTGGCGCGATTGCGCGCGCTCATTCGCCGTGCGGCAGGGCATGCCTCGTCGGAAATTTCGTGCGGACCGTTGCGCCTCGATACCAAGTCGTCAAAGGCCGATCTCGGCGGTGTGCCTCTGCGCCTGACATCGCACGAATTCCGGCTGCTCGCCTATCTCATGCACCATATGGGCGACGTCGTCTCGCGCACCGAACTGGTCGAGCATCTCTACGACCAGGATTTCGACCGCGACTCCAATACGATCGAGGTGTTCGTCGGACGTCTGCGGAAGAAGCTCGGCGTCGACATGATCGAGACGGTCCGCGGGATGGGCTACCGCATGCGCGAGCCCGCGCCATGAGGCGTCGCGGATCACCGCGCCCATGATGTCAAGGCGGCTGCGCTTCGGTTCGCTGACCGTCCGCGTCATCGCATTTTCGACGCTCTGGGCGCTGCTGACGCTCGTCATCATCGCGACCGTGATCTCGACCCTTTTCCGGCAGGCGAGCGAGCGCGGGTTTGAAAGCCTTCTGTCCGCGCACCTGTTCAACCTCATCAGCACGGTCAGCGTTACCGAGGATGGCTGGCTGCAGGGCAATCCGAATCTCGGCGACCTGCGGTTCACGATCCCGCGCTCGGGCTGGTACTGGTCTGTCGAGCCCGTATCCGAGGGCTTGCGCGGGTCGCTGCGCTCGATCTCGATGGTCGAGACGGTCGAGACACCGTCGACCGACGAGGTGCCGTTCGATTCCGAATTCCAGCGTCGCTATGTCGAGATGGGGCTCGACGAGGAATTCGTCGACGTCTTCGAGAGCGAATTCGTGCTCGACGATGCCGAGCGTGTCGCGCGTTTTCGGGTGATGGGCAACCGGTCGGACCTCGAGGCGGAGATCGCCGATTTCGAGCGGCAGCTCTACATCTATCTGGCCCTTTTCGGTTTCGGCATGATCGCGATCAACGCGATCGCCATTTGGCTCGGCCTGCGACCGCTCTCGCGGGTGCGTCGCGCTCTCGCCGAAATCCGTTCCGGCAGCGCGCAAAGGCTGGACGGCAGCTTCCCGGCCGAGATCGCGCCGCTTGCCGACGAAACCAACGCGCTGATCGAAAGCAATCGTCGCATCGTCGAACGATCGCGAACGCAGGTCGGCAATCTGGCTCATTCGCTGAAGACGCCCCTGGCGGTCCTTCTCAACGAAGGCGCGGCGATGGGCGGGCAAAAGGGCGGGCTCATCGTCGACCAGGCAACCGCGATGCAGTCCCAGGTCGAGCACTATCTGCAGCGCGCGCGCGTCGCCGCACAACGTGACAGCGTGCTTTTCCGGACCCCGGTCGTGGCGACGCTCGAACGCCTCGTTCGGGTTCTCTCCAAGCTCAACCGGCATCTCGACATCTCCCTCGACGCTCCCGACGACGAAATCGTCTTCAGCGGCGAGAAGGAGGATTTCGAGGAACTGGTCGGCAATCTTCTCGAAAACGCTACCAAGTGGGGGCGTTCCGCTGTGACGGTTTCCGTGCGGCGCGATGGCGACGACAGGAAGCCGGGCTTCGTGCTGACGATCGAGGATGACGGGCCGGGCATTCCCGAGGACCAGGCGCGGCTTGCGATGAAGCGGGGGCAGCGGCTCGACGAAACCAAGCCCGGCACAGGGCTCGGCCTGGCGATCGTGGCCGATCTCGTCAAGGAGTATGGCGGTTCGTTCGAGCTTGGGCGATCCGGGGAAGGGGGGCTGCGGGCAGTGATCCGTTTGCAACGCCAGCGCGACGAACTTGCCGATTGAAAGCCCTGCCGATGACAAAGTTCGGCCAAGACCCTAGCTTAGGTCTCGCTCTGAATCGACGCGGACTTCGCGTTCAGCATGGGACGTTTCAGCTTAAATGATCATCAGGTTCGCAGGAATTTTGGCCGCAGGACTTTTGGTGTCGGGGTGCATGTCGGCGCCCTCGACCGGCGGTTCGGCGCTGATCGGAGCGTTTGCCGGCCCGACGGGCGCGGGCAGCGCGCAGCCGATGTCGGCAAGCATCGCCGAGGCGATGGCGGGAGGATTGATCGGTCGAACCCTCGGCGAGGACCTCGACCGCGCCGACCGCCAGCGGGCACTCGAGGCCGAATATCGCGCGCTCGAATACACCGCATCCGGCCAGCCGGTCGCCTGGCAGGGCGGCGCACGCCTGTCAGGACAGGTGGTCGCGGCGCCGCCGTACCGGGTCGGCTCGCAGAACTGCCGGCAATACACCCATACGGTCGTTCAAAATGGCGCCGAGCGCGTTGGTCGCGGCACGGCGTGCCGGAACGAAAACGGAAGCTGGACGCCGCTCGCCTGACCGGGCGATACGAAAGGCCGCATCCCGGCGCGATTGGCAATCGACCTGACTGCCGATAGGAACGGGCATGGTTTTCTGGATCACCGCCGCAGCGTTGACCTTCGGGGTATGCCTCGTGCTGCTCGCGCCGCTGGCGCGCGGCCGAACCGATGCGGCTGACAGCCGCGTCCACGAGATCGAGGTCTACAAGGACCAGCTTCTCGAAATCGAACGCGACATGGCGCGCGGACTGATCACTTCGGGCGAAGCGGAACTGGCGCGCGCGGAGATCGGCCGCAAGATCATCCGCCTCTCCGATGCGCGCGACGCCGGCGTGGTGGGAGGAAAGCCCCGGGCGGTCGGAAGCTGGATTGGGGCGATCGCCATCCTGTCGCTGCCCCTCGTCAGTTGGGGGCTATATGCCGCCACCGGTTCGCCGGGCTATCCCGGCCAGCCATTGCAGGCGCGTCTCCAGTCCGACCCGACGCAGGCGTCCGTCGATGAGCTGATCGCGCGGGCCGAAGCGCACCTGGCCGCCAATCCGGACGACGCGCGTGGCTGGGACGTGCTGGCGCCGATCTACATGCGGCTCGGCCGCTATGGCGATGCGGCGACCGCGTTTGCCAGTGCCTCGCGCCTCGACGAGCCGACGGCGGCGCGTCTTGCCGGAGAAGGCGAGGCGCTTGCGGCATCGGCCGGAGGACAGATCACGGCCGATGCGCTGGAACGGTTCGAACGGGCGCTGGCGCTTTCGCCGGACGATGTGCGCAGCCGCTATTTCGTCGCGCTGGCCGCCGATCAGGCCGGCAATGGCGAGCAAGCCCGGCAGATGTGGCAGGACATGCGCGCAGACCTCCCGCAGGAATCCCCCTGGCACGGGGTCATCGTCGCGGCGATCGAAAATGAGGGAACGGACGCTTCGCCCGGCGCCGAGGCCGAGGCGATCGAAACCATGGTCGCAGGCCTTGCAGCCCGGCTCGAGGCCAACGCGAACGATGTCGACGGATGGCAGCAACTGATCCGCTCCTACATGGTACTGGAAAGGCCGCAGGACGCGCAGGCGGCGCTCGATCGCGCGCGCGCGGCGTTCGGACCCGGGTCGCCCGAGGCCGGTCACCTGGTGGCCTACGGCCTGTCGCTCGGCCTCGAAGTGGAGCAGTGAGATGGCGATCACGCGCAAGCAGAAACGACTGGCGGTAATCGGCGGCGCGTTCGGGTTCCTCGCGCTGGCGACGACGCTGACCTTCGTCGCGCTCGGCTCGAAGGCTTCCTACTTCTACACGCCCGCGGACGTGGCCGAAAAGGGCGTGGCCGCCGGCGAGCGCATCCGGCTCGGCGGCCTCGTCGCAACGGGCTCGATCGCCCGGGATGGCGGCACCGACGTCAGTTTCGCGGTGACCGACCGGATCGAAACGGTGACCGTTTCCTATAGCGGCATCCTTCCCGACCTGTTCCGCGAGGAGCAGGGCGTCATCGCCGAGGGCGCGTTCGACGCATCCGGGCACTTTGTTGCCGACACCGTGCTCGCGCGCCACGACGAGAACTACATGCCGCGCGAAGTCGCCGACAGCATGAAGGCGCGCGGCATTTGGCAGGACGGGGAGTAGGCGCGACATGATCGTCGAGATCGGACATTTCGCACTCGTCCTCGCCTTCGCGCTGTCGCTCGTGCTCTCGGTCGCGCCGCTGGTCGGAGCGAGGATCGGCGACGCGCGGCTGATGGGCATTGCCGAGCCAGCATCGATCTCGATCCTGGCGCTGATAGCTTTGTCGTTTGCCGCACTGACCGTGGCCTATGTCCAGTCCGACTTCTCGGTCGCGAATGTCTGGGAGAATTCGCACTCGGCCAAGCCGATGCTCTACAAGATCACCGGGGTGTGGGGGAACCACGAAGGCTCGATGCTGCTGTGGATCCTGATCCTCGCGGCATTCGCGGCGCTGGTCGCGATTTTCGGGCGGAACCTTCCCGCAACACTCCGCGCCAATGTCCTTGCCGTCCAGGGCATGATCGCAGCCGCTTTCCTGCTCTTCGTCCTGGCAAGCTCCAACCCGTTCGAGCGGATCAATCCGCCGCCGATCGAAGGGCAGGACCTGAATCCGATCCTTCAGGACATCGGCCTCGCGATCCATCCGCCGCTGCTCTATCTCGGCTATGTCGGCTTTTCGATCTGCTTCTCCTTCGCGGTCGCCGCCCTCATCGAGGGGCGCATCGACGCGGCCTGGGCACGCTGGGTACGACCGTGGACGCTGGCCGCGTGGGCGGCGCTGACCGGCGGCATCGCGATGGGCTCCTACTGGGCGTATTATGAGCTCGGCTGGGGCGGCTACTGGTTCTGGGACCCGGTGGAGAATGCCTCGTTCCTGCCCTGGCTCTCCGGCACCGCCTTGCTGCACTCGGCCATCGTCATGGAAAAGCGTTCGGCGCTGAAAATCTGGACGGTGCTGCTCGCCATCCTCACCTTCTCGCTCTCGCTTCTCGGCACCTTCCTCGTTCGATCGGGCGTGCTGACTTCCGTACATGCTTTCGCGACCGACCCGACGCGCGGCGTCTTCATCCTGATGATCCTGATCGCCTTCATCGGCGGTTCGCTGGCGCTTTTCGCATTTCGGGCCTCTACGCTCACCGCCGGCGGCGTCTTTCATCCGATCTCGCGGGAAGGGGGGCTGGTTCTCAACAATCTCTTCCTGACCACCGCAGCGGCGACCGTCCTGGTCGGCACGCTCTGGCCGCTCCTCGTCGAGGCCGTTTCGGGCGAGAAGATTTCCGTGGGCGCACCGTTCTTCAACATGACCTTCGGCCCCTTGATCGTGCCGCTCCTGTTGGCCGTGCCCTTCGGTCCGCTCCTCGCCTGGAAACGCGGGGATCTCCTCGCGGTCAGCCAACGCCTGTTCGCCGCCTTCGGCGTGTCGCTGGCCATCGCCCTTGCCACCTTCTTCATCGTCGACCGCGTCAGCGCGCTTGCGGCCTTCGGCATCGCGGTGGCGTTCTGGCTGGTCTTCGGCGCGATCACCGATCTGGCGCTGAAATCGGGCGTCGGCAAGGTGTCCGCCCCCGTCGCGCTGCGCCGCTTCATCGGATTGCCGCGCTCGGTCTTCGGGACCGCGCTCGCCCATGCGGGTCTTGGGCTGACGACGCTCGGCATCGTTGCGGTAAGCGCGCTGGAGGTCGAGCGGATCGCGGTCATGCAGCCAGGGGACGCAATGGACGTCGCCGGCTACGAACTGCGCTTCGACGGCATTTTTCCGTTCGAGGGGCCGAACTACACGGAAGAGCAGGGCCGCTTCACCTATTCGGACCGATCGGGCCGCGAGCGCGGCGAGATCGTCTCGGCCAAGCGCTTCTATCCGGCGCGCCAGATGCCGACGACGGAGGCCGGCATCGCCTCGCGCGGCTTCAGCCAGCTTTACGTCGCGCTCGGCGACCGGGCGCCCGATGGCGGCATCGTCGTCAGGGCATGGTGGAAACCGCAGGTGCTGTTCATCTGGATCGGCTGCGTCGCGATGATGCTGGGCGGCGCGATCTCGCTGCTCGACCGGCGCTTGCGTGTCGGCGCACCCGCCGCGCGCCGTGCCACGCCGGCCCGACCCGCCGTCGAGCCGGCAGAATGATCGCGCGCCTCCTCGTCATCCTCTGGCTGGCGCTCGGGACGGTCGCCGCACATGCGGTGCTCGCGCCCAACGAGATGCTCGACGATCCCGCACTCGAGGCGCGCGCGCGTGCGCTCTCGGCCGAACTTCGCTGCATGGTCTGCCAGAACCAGTCGATCGACGATTCGGATGCCGAACTGGCGCGCGATCTGCGGGTGCTGGTGCGCGAGCGCATTGCCGCCGGCGACAGCGACGAGGCGGTAATGGAATACGTCGTCTCGCGCTACGGCGAGTTCGTCCTGCTGCGGCCGACCTTCACGGCGCGCAATGCGCTGCTTTGGGGAATGCCGGTGATCCTGCTCGTTGCCGGCGGGGCATTCCTGATCCTTTCGTCGCGCCGGCGCCGGATCTCGACGCCCGGCCTCAGCGAGGAAGAAAGCCGCAAGCTCGACGGCATCCTCGGCCGCCAGGACTGACATTACGAAAGTTTCATGCCGGGGAAATGGCGCCGTAATGTCGCCGGGCCTATCTCTTGTCCATCAGGCGCAATCGCGCTGTTCTCGCTTCACGAGGCTCATCATGGACACCAATCGACCTTCTCCGATCAAGACCCGCAAGCGCCGGCTCTTCGCCACCGCCGCTTCGCTCGCGCTCGCCGGCGCCATCGGCTTCGGCGCCGTGACCACCGGTACGCTGCCCGTTAGTGCCGAAGCTGTGCGCGTCGAGACCACGCAGCAGAATCCCGGCTTCGCCGATGTCGTCGAGCGCGTTTCGCCGGCCGTCGTTTCCGTGCGCGTCGATTCGCAGGCTGCGCCGGTTTCCGATCGCGGCCAGGGAATGCCTTTCAGCGCGCCAGGCTTCGAGGACCTTCCCCAGGATCACCCGCTCAACCGCTTCTTCCGCGAATTCCGCGGCGAGGACGGTCGCTCGGAGGGCCGTCGCAGCGGTCCGCGCGATCGTGCCGAGCGCGCCCGTCCCTCCTCGCAGGGTTCCGGGTTCTTCATCTCGGCCGACGGCTATCTCGTAACCAACAATCACGTCATTCGCGGCGGGTCGGCCTATACGGTCGTGCTTGACGACGGGACCGAGCTTTCCGCCGAACTCGTCGGCTCCGATCCGCGCACCGACCTTGCCGTGCTGAAGGTCGATGAAGATCGCGAGTTCACCTACGTTGCCTTCGCCGACGACAACGATGTTCGCGTGGGCGAATGGGTCGTCGCGGTCGGCAATCCGTTCGGGCTGGGCGGCTCCGTGACGGCCGGCATCGTCTCGGCGCGTGGCCGCGACATCGGCGCCGGCCCCTATGACGATTTCCTGCAGATCGACGCCGCCGTCAATCGCGGCAACTCCGGTGGACCGGCCTTCAACCTCAATGGCGAGGTCGTCGGCATCAACACCGCGATCTTCTCGCCCTCGGGCGGCAATGTCGGCATTGCGTTCGCCATTCCCTCGTCGACGGCCGAGACCGTCGTTTCGAGCCTCATCGAAAACGGTGCCGTGACGCGCGGCTGGCTCGGCGTGCAGATTCAGCCCGTCACCGACGAGATCGCCGAATCGCTCGGCCTCGAGAATGCGACCGGCGCGCTGATCAGCCAGCCGCAGGCCGATGGTCCCGCCGTCGCCGCCGGCATCCAGTCCGGCGATGTCGTGACGGCCGTCAACGGTCAGGCGGTCGCATCGCCGCGCGAACTCGCCCGCCTCGTCGGCAACCTGACGCCCGGCAACACCGTGACCGTGGACATCTGGCGCAATGGCGAGACCCAGCAGGTCGAGGTTGAACTCGGCACCCTGCCTGGCGACGACCAGCTCGCCGCGGCGACGCCTTCCGGCGAAGCTCCGACAGGCGACGTCGCACTGACGGATTTCGGCCTGACGGTCATTCCGTCGGAAGACGGCAACGGGCTTCTGGTCACCGATGTCGATCCCGATAGCGCAGCCGCCGAGCGCGGCATCGAGCCGGGCGACGTGATTGCCGCCGTTAACTCGCAGCCCGTCAAGTCGTCGCGGGATGTCGCCAGCGCCGTTTCGTCGGCCGAACAGGCAGGGCGCAGTGCCGTTCTCCTTCAGGTCAGCCGCGACAATTCCAACCGCTTCGTCGCGCTGCCCATCTCGCAGGGCTGATCCGCGCGAAGACCAGGTCCAAGCCAAAGCGCCGCTTCAAATGCTCCGAGGCGACGCGATGGCTGGACGTCGGGCCGGTTGACGTCCAAGACTGGCGGCCGGTTCCGGCGGCGGCGGGTCCCCATCACCCGCCGCCGCTTTCTTATCTGGAGTGATGCGTGCCGATGAAACTTCTGGTTATCGAGGACGATCGCGAAGCGGCCGAATATCTGGAGAAGGCATTCGATGAAGCCGGCCATCTCGCCCACATCGCCGCCGATGGCGAGACCGGCTACACGCTGGCGAGTTCGGGCGAATACGACGTGCTCGTCGTCGATCGGATGCTGCCGCGCCGCGATGGCCTGTCCGTCGTCGCCGCATTGCGCGCGCGCGGGAACGATACCCCGGTCCTGATCCTGTCGGCGCTGGGGGAGGTCGATGACCGAGTGACGGGCCTTAGGGCCGGCGGCGACGACTATTTGACCAAGCCCTACGCCTTTTCCGAACTCCTCGCCCGGGTGGAAGTCCTGAAGAAGCGCGGCGGCTCGAAGGATGTCGAGACGGTCTACCGCGTCGGCGATCTGGAGCTCGACCGCCTGTCCCACTCGGTCAAGCGCGCAGGCAAGGAGATCGTGCTCCAGCCGCGCGAATTCCGGCTGCTCGAATATCTGATGCGCCATGCCGGACAGGTCGTGACGCGCACCATGCTGCTCGAAAATGTCTGGGACTATCATTTCGATCCGCAGACCAATGTCATCGACGTTCACATCTCGCGCCTCCGCTCGAAGATCGAGAAGGAATTCGATACCCCCGTCCTGCACACGGTGCGCGGCGCCGGCTATATGCTGAAAGCCTGATGCTGGGCTCGATCTCCGCGCTGATGAAGACGACGGCGGCGCGGCTTTCCGCGCTCTATCTTCTGCTGTTCGCGATCTGCGCGGTCGGCCTGGTGTTTTACATGGGCTCGCTGACGATGCGCATGCTGACGGGCCAGATCCAGGACACGGTCTCCGAAGAGGTGCTGAGCCTCGGGCGCGCCTACCAGCGCGGCGGGCTGACGACGCTGGTGCGCGTGGTGGAAGGCAGGTCGCGCCAGCCCGGCGCCTATCTCTACATCATAGCGGACCCGACCGGCCGTATCCTCGGCGGCAACGTGCAGAGCCTCGAGCCGCAGGTGCTCGGCGCGGAAGGCTGGACCGAGCGGCCCTTTTCCTATGAGCGCTACGGCGAGCCCGAAACGCGCACGGCCGACGTGCCCACCGCCCGAGAGGGCCCGCACATGGCAATGGCCGTCGTGGTGCGCCTGCCCAACCAGATGATCCTGCTGGTCGGTCGCGATCTCGGCGAACCCGAGCGCTTCGGCAATGTGATCCGCCGGGCGCTGATCGTCGCCTTCGGCATGATGGGCCTCGGCGCGCTCGCCATCTGGTTCCTCGTCGGCCGGCGCGCTTTGAAGCGGATCGACAACATTTCCGATGCGAGCCGGCGCATCATGGGCGGCGACCTGTCCGGCCGCCTGCCGGTGGCCGGCGCAGGCGACGAGTTCGACCGGCTGTCGCAGAACCTGAACGAGATGCTGGCCCGGATCGGCGCGCTCAACGAGGGGCTGAAACAGGTTTCCGACAATATCGCGCACGATCTGAAGACGCCGCTGACGCGCCTGCGCAACCGGGCCGAGGCGGCGCTTGCCAGGGGCAACGAGCCACAGCATCGCGCAGCGCTGGAAGCGACGATCGCCGAATCCGACCAACTCATCCGCACCTTCAACGCGATCCTGATGATCAGCCGGCTGGAATCGGGCTACTCGGCCGAGAATACGGCCGTGATCGACCTGTCGGCGATCGTCGCCGACGTCGTGGAACTCTACGAGCCGGCCGCCGACGAAGTGGGCGTCGCGCTCGCTGCCGACGCACCCGCCGGCTTGGTCATTTCCGGCAATCGCGAACTCATCGGCCAGTCGCTGTCGAACATCGTCGACAATGCGATCAAATACTCCGCAGGGTTCGGCGAACATCCTCGCGTGCGCGTGGCGGCGAAGCGCAGCGGAGGCGAGATCGTCGTTTCGATTTGCGACACGGGACCGGGCATTCCGCCCGAGGACCGCGCAAGGGCGACGGAGCGTTTCGTCCGTCTGGAGCAGAGCCGTTCCCAGCCCGGCTCGGGTCTCGGCCTCAGCCTAGCCAAGGCCGTCATGACCTTTCACGGCGGACGGCTTGAATTGTCGGGCGAAAACCCTGGATTATGCGTCTCCATGATCTTCCCGGCAGGCGATTCCCCAGCTCCATGACAAAAAACGACGCAAACGGCCCGACCACACTCCAGGCATTCGGGCGCGCGTCGCTGAAACCGCTTCGCCCCGACAATGCCGCCGAACTGGTCGCGGACTTCATCGAGACGGCGCGCCAGGACGAATGTGCAGCGCTGGCCGATGCGCTCGAGGCCGACAAGGATGTGTCCGCCTTCCTCGGCGCAGCGTTCGACCTCTCGCCATTCTTGCGCGACGCGGCGCGCCGTCGGCCCGCGATCCTCCAGAGCCTCGTCACCACACCGCTCGACAAACGGCTGGCGGCGATCATCGAGGAAATCGGCGCGTCGGCCTCGCTGGCGGACAATGAGACGACGCTGATGAAGGCGCTGCGGCTTCTGAAAAGCGAGGCGCATGCCCTGCTTGCGCTGGCCGCCCTTGCCGGCATCCATTCCGCCGAGACGACGGTGGCGCAGCTCAGCGATCTGGCCGATGCCTGCATCGGCGCGGCGATCGACTTCCTTCTGGTCGAGACGCATGACCGCGGCGCGATCAAATTGCCGGACCGGACGAAACCGGGCAGAGGGTCGGGCCTCGTCGTTCTCGGCATGGGCAAGCTCGGCGCGCACGAGCTGAACTTCTCGTCGGACATCGATTTGATCCTGTTCGTCGATGTCGAAGCCGAGGCGATTCTCGATCCGCTCGATGCGACGGATCTTTTCTCGCGGCTCGCGCGCCGGCTCGTACGGATATTGCAGGACAGAACCGAGCACGGATACGTCTTCCGCACCGACCTGCGGCTGCGCCCCGATCCGGGCTCGACGCCGCTTGCGATCCCGACCGAGGCGGCGCTGAACTACTATGAGGGACGCGGTCAGAATTGGGAGCGCGCGGCGATGATCAAGGCACGCCCGCTCGCCGGCGACATCGCGGCGGGCGAGGCCTTCCTTGCCGAGCTGACCCCCTATATCTGGCGCAAATACATGGACTTTGCGGCGATTGCCGACGTCCATTCGATCAAGCGCCAGATCCACGCGCACAAGGGTCATGGCGAGATCGCGGTCAAGGGTCACAACGTCAAGCTGGGGCGCGGCGGCATTCGCGAGATCGAATTCTTCGTCCAGACCCAGCAATTGATCGCCGGCGGACGGTTCCAGGAACTGCGCGGCCGCCAGACGGTGGCGATGCTCGCCGTCCTCGCCGAGCGCGGCTGGATCGGCGCGGAGGCGCGCGATGCGCTCGCGAAACAATACTGGTTCCTGCGCGACGTGGAGCACGCGATCCAGATGGTCGCCGACGAGCAGAGCCATGTGCTGCCCGAAGACGATGACGGTCTGCGCCGCATCGCGCTGATGCTCGGCTTCGAAGACGAGACGAAATTTTCCGAGACGTTCCGCGCCTCGCTGCAACTCGTCGAAAAGCACTATGCGGCCTTGTTCGAAACCGCGCCGCAACTGTCGCGCGGGGTCGGCAATCTGGTCTTCACCGGAGATGTCGACGATCCCGACACGCTGCAGACGCTTTCCGAACTGGGTTTCGAGCGGCCGAGCGACATTGCGCGGCTGATCCGCACCTGGCATTTCGGCCGCTATCGCGCAACGCAATCGGCCGAGGCGCGTGAGCGCCTGACGGAGCTGACGCCGGCGCTGCTGGAAGCTTTCGGGCAGACCAAGCGCGCCGACGAGGCGATCCTGCGTTTCGACGAGTTCCTGAAGGGGCTGCCCGCCGGCATCCAGCTCTTCTCGCTGTTCCAGTCGAACCCGTCGCTCCTGAAGCTGCTGGCGACGATCATGGGCGCCGCGCCGCGCCTCGCCCAGATCATCACCCGCCGTCCGCACGTCTTCGACGGGCTGCTCGATCCGGGGCTCCTCTCCGAACTGCCCAACAAGGCCTATCTCGCCGAGCGCCTGGACGGGTTCCTGACGGGCGTCGAACTGCATGAGGAGCTGCTCGACCGTCTGCGCATCTTCGCGGCAGAGCAGAAATTCCTGATCGGCATCCGGCTTCTCTCCGGCGCCATCGACCATCGCCGCGCCGGCAAGGCCTTTTCCGACCTCGCCGACCTGACGATCGGCAGTGCGCTGGAGGCGGTGCAGGCGGAATTCGCGATCCGGCACGGCGCGATGGCCGGCGGCAAGGTCTGCATCGTCGGCATGGGCAAGCTCGGCAGCCGGGAGCTGACGGCAGGCTCCGACGTCGACCTGATCCTGCTCTACGACCATGACGAAGACGCCGAGGAATCCGATGGCGAAAAGCCGCTTGCGCCGGCGCATTACTTTACCCGGCTGACTCAGCGCCTGATCGCAGCCGTCTCGGCGCCCACCGCGGAAGGGGTGCTTTACGAGCTCGACTTGCGCCTGCGCCCCTCCGGAAACAAAGGGCCGGTCGCAACCCATATCGACGCTTTCGCGAAATATCAGCGCGAGGAAGCATGGACCTGGGAGCACATGGCGCTGACGCGGGCCCGCGCCGTCGCCGGCGACCCGGACCTGATCGCCGTCGCCAACGCGCATGTCGCGGACGTGCTGGCGACGAAGCACGATGCCGGCAAGGTCCGCGCGGACGCGGGCGAGATGCGCAAGCTCATCGCCAGCGAAAAGCCGCCGCGCGACGTCTGGGATGTGAAGCTGGTTTCGGGCGGGCTGATCGACCTCGAATTCATTGCGCAGGTGGCCACGCTGACCGGCCGCGTGGATGGCGATGAGCACACGGCTTCGACCGTCGAGACGTTGCAGCGCCTGTCACCGGATTTTTGCGATCCGACCGCACGCGACGAACTCGTCGCCGCCCACGAGCTCTACGCGTCGCTGACGCAGATATTGCGGCTGTGCCTGACCGGTCCGTTCGAGCCGGACGACGTGCCGCCGGGCCTCGCCGACCTTCTGCTCCGCACCACCGACCTGCCGGACCTGAAGGTGCTGGAGGCGCATCTGAAGGACACGTCGAAGACGGTGTCTGGGCATTTCAGGAAGCTGATCGGGAAATGATCGGATCGTCGGTGGCGTAGCGGCGGAACTGGACGGACCTGGACCTCTGTGACAAGCACAGACGTGACGGCCGCAATGGATAGACCAACTCGACTTCCGATCGTGTGCTACGTCTCCACCGTCACCTCTGTGCTTGTCACAGAGGTCCAGGCCTCGACATCTCCACCGCGCAATGTCGCGTCACCTTACGCCGCCTGCTTGACCGGCACCTGCTCGCGGGCAGGGATGCGGACCGAGACGATGGTGCCGACGCCCTCGTTCGAGCGGATCTTCAGCGCGCCGCCATGAAGTTCGGCCAGCGAGCGCGAGATGGCGAGGCCGAGGCCGGAACCGGTGTGGTTCTTGGAGAACTGGTTCTGCACCTGCTCGAACGGGCGGCCGAGCTTCTTCAGCGCGTCCTTGGGGATGCCGCAGCCCGTATCCTCGATGCTGATGACGACCGAATTGCCGATCTTGCGGGCGCGCATCGAGATGTTGCCGCCTTCGCCGGTGAACTTCACGGCGTTGGACAGAAGATTGAGCATGATCTGCTTGACCGCGCGGCGATCGGCGAAGAGCTCCATCGTGTTGGAGATCTTGGTCTCGACATTGATCTGCTTTTTCGCTGCCTGCAGCGCGACGACGCGGATCGCCTCGTCGATGAGCGGGTTGAGTTCGATGCCTTCGCGGTCGATCGAGAACTGGCCGGCTTCGATCTTGGACATGTCGAGAATGTCGTTAATGACGCCGAGGAGGTAGGTGCCCGATCCGTGGATGTCGCGGATGTACTCCTCGTACTTGTCGGAGCCCAGCGGGCCGAAGAGGCGCGTCGACATCAGTTCGGAGAAGCCGATGATGGCGTTGAGCGGCGTGCGCAATTCGTGCGACATGTTGGCAAGGAATTCGGACTTGGCGCGGTTGGCGGCCTCGGCGCGTTCCGTTTCCTTCATGTATTCGCGGTTGAGCTCGACGAGTTCGCGCGTGCGCTCGCCTTCGGCCTTTCGGGCAAGCGACAGGTCGTGGATCGTCGCCATCAGGCGACGCTCGGAATCGACCAGCTTTTCCTGGTTCTGCTTGATCGGCGTAATGTCGGTGCCGACCGAAACTGTGCCGCCGTCGCGGGTGCGCAGTTCGTTGACCTGCAGCCAGCGCCCATCGCCGAGCTGGCGCTCATAGGTCGCGCCGCCGGCAAGGCCGCTGGAATTGGCAAGCTTGCGCTCATGCGCGAAGGCCGTCATGCGCTTGGCGATCGTCTCGCGGCTGGTGCCGGGGAAGACGTCGGCATCCGACAAACCGTGATCCTTCTGGAACTTCGAGTTGCACATGATGAGATGCTGGTTGGCATCCCACAGGACGAAGGATTCGTTGATGTTCTCGATGGCGGTGCGCAGGCGAAGATCGGCCGTTTCCGAACGCTGGGCGAGGTGCCGCTGCTCGGTGATGTCGACGGCGATGCCGACGAGGTGGATATCGGCGGCGTCGGGATCGTTGACCTGCGCCTTCGCCCTGATCCAGACCCAGCCGCCGCTGGCATGGCGCATGCGGAAGATCTGGTCGAACTGGTCGGTTTCGCCTTCGGCGACGCGCTGCGCGATCGCCATCAGGTCGCCGTCCTCGGGATGGATGATCTCGGAAATGGAGCCGAAGGACAGCATGCCTTCGCAGGGCTCATAGCCCAGCATCTCGTACATCGAGCGCGACCAGTGCATGCGCCCGCGGGCGAGGTCCCAGTCCCAAATGCCACAACGCCCGCGCGTCAGCGCCATGTCGTTGCGAAGATTGGCTTCCTCATAGATGCGGTCGGCAGCTTCCGCGCGCGCGGCCTGCGTGAAATAGGCGTAGAGGACGACGAGAAGGACGCCGGCCGTCAGCACGAACAGCGTTACGTTGAGCGCCAGCGACTTGCGCCATTCCTCAAGTACGGTGTCGCGCGAGATGAGGGCGAATGCCGCGCCGGTGCGCCCTTCGAGAAGCTCGGCGGCGGCGAACCAGCTTTCCCCGGCGACGGTGACTTCCAGCACGCCGGCGCGCTGGCCGAACATGAAGAGTGGCTGGCCGTCGACGACCAGATTTTCGAGCGACTGGCCGACGAGCTGCTGCTGGCCGGTCGTGGCAACGATCTCGAACTCGGCATCCGTGATCATCAGAACCTGTTCGTCGGCGATGACGGAGTGGCGCGTCGTATCGCGCAGCACGGCTTCCGAGATCAGCTTGTCCGGCGCGCTCTCGCCATGGCTGGTCCGCATCGCGTGATAGACCTGGCTGGCGGTGAGGCCCAGAAGGCCCTTCGACGTCGCTTCGAGGTCTTCCTTCCAGGCAAAGAGCGACAGCGAGCGCATCGCCGCGATGAGGAGCAGGAAGCAGATGACGAGGGTGGGGATCGAACGGCGCAGATAGGGTTCGGCGGCCAGAAGCCGCTTATAGGCCGGCGCGGCAATGAAGCGCGCATGACCCGCGAGGCGAACCTTCTTCTGGCGCGGCCTGCGCCAGGTAAAGAGTTGCCCTGCGGCCGCGCCCCACGCGTCCGTTAGTGCCATTGATGGCTCCCCGAATTTCGAACCTTGCGAATCGATCCGGCAACGCCGCACTTCCGAATCGTCTATAAGGAATCAGAGCCGATTCGCGCTGTCCAGAGCATCGGACCAAATCTTGCTGAAATGTTGACGGATCGCACGACGCTGCGTCCTTTTGGACTCAATCGCCGGCCGCGCCTCTATCCGAGCGTGCGTTCGACGATGTCCTTCAAATCCGTCGAGAGGCCGGGAACCGCAGCGATGCGCGCGAGTTCGGCGCGGGCATGACCTTGCCGGCCAGGCTCGAGCGAGCGCCATGAGCGAAAGGCGGTCGCAAGCCGCGCAGCAACTTGCGGATTGCGCTTTTCGACCTCGATGATGCGGTCGGCGAAGAAGCGGTAGCCGGCGCCGTCGGCCCGGTGGAAGCCGGTCTGGTTGGAACTGGCGAAGGTGCCGATGAGGGAACGGACGCGATTGGGGTTGCCGATCGAGAAGGCACCGTGCGCCGTCAGTCCCTCGACGCGGGACAGCGCGGCCTCGCCCGGAATGGTCGCCTGGATCTGGAACCACTTGTCGAGCACCAGCGGGTTGTCGCCGTAGCGCGCTTCGAAATCGGCGAGCGCGGCCACGGTCTGCGTTTCCGTCGGGAAGCGATGCGCGAGGACGGCAAGCGCCGCGGCGCGTTCGGTCATGTTGGTCGCATCGCGATACTGGCTGGCCGCCAGTTCGGGCGTGCCCTGCGCTGCCGAGGCGTAGTCGAGGAGGACATTCCGCAGGGCGCGCCGGCCGGCGCTTTCCGCGTCCGGCGAGAATGAATCATCGCCTTGAAGATCGCCGTAAAGTGCCTCGAATGCTTCACGATTTGCCGCCGCGATGATGTCGACGAGTGTGTTGCGTGCGACATGGATCGCGTCGGGATCGATGTTCGAGCCGATCTCTCGGGCAACATCCGCCTCGCTCGGCGGCGTCAGCGCAAGCGCGCGATAGGCGGGCTCAAGGGCGTCGTCGGCCGCGATGGCGCCAAGCACTTCGGCAAGCCGACCGGCCATGTTGCTTTGCGGGGCGGGGGCTTTGCTCGTCTCGATCAAATGATCGGACAGGAGACCGTTCAGCGCCTGCCAGCGCGCGACGAGGTCGCTGTCGTGCCGGGCAAGAAACAGCCGGTCCTCGACGCTCTGCTCGCTCGCCAGCGTGATCGGTGCGGAAAAACCGCGGTTGAGAGAAATTGCGGGGCGCTCGGAAAGGCCGGTGAAACGGACCGTCTGCCGCCGCTTCTTCAGGTGGATCACGCCGTCGGCAAAGCTCGTCGCATCGACGGGTGCAGCATCGAGGTCGCTGCCATCCTTTCCGACGAGGCCGATGGCGAGCGGAATGTGCATGACGCGCTTGCGGCTTTCCAGCGGCGTCGGCGGAACCGACTGCTCGATGTCGAGCGAAAGTTCCCCGCGCGTCTCGTCATAGGCGGTGGAGACGCTAACATGCGGCGTGCCGGCCTGGTGATACCAGAGCGCGAACTGCGAGAGGTCGCGGCCCGAGACGTCCTCGAACACTTTGAGAAAATCCTCGATCGTCGCCGCGTCGCCGTCATGGCGTTCGAAATAGAGGTCCATGCCTTTTCGGAACGTCTCCGCGCCGAGGATGGTGCGGATCATCCGCACGACTTCCGAACCTTTTTCGTAGACGGTCGCCGTGTAGAAATTGTTGATCTCGCGGTAGCGGCGCGGGCGCACCGGATGGGCGAGCGGACCCTGGTCCTCGGGAAACTGCAGCGACTTCAGCGTGCGCACCTCGGCGATGCGCTTGACCGCGCGCGAGCGCATGTCGGAGGAGAATTCATGGTCGCGGAAAACGGTCAGCCCTTCCTTGAGGCAGAGCTGGAACCAGTCGCGGCAAGTGATTCTGTTGCCGGTCCAATTGTGGAAATATTCATGCGCGATGATCGCCTCGATATTGGCGAAATCGGCGTCGGTCGCGGTCTCCTCGTCGGCAAGGACGTATTTGTCGTTGAATATGTTGAGACCCTTGTTCTCCATCGCGCCCATATTGAAATCGGAGACGGCGACGATGTTGAAGACGTCGAGATCATATTCGAGGCCGAAGACTTCCTCGTCCCACGACATCGAGCGCTTGAGCGCGTCCATCGCGTAGGTCGCGCGCGCTTCCTTGCCCTTCTCGACATAGATGCCGAGCTCGACGGTGCGGCCCGAACGGGTGGTGAAACTGTCCGTGATGCGCCCCAGATCGCCGGCGACGAGCGCGAACAGATAGGACGGCTTGAGATGCGGGTCGTGCCAGACGGCATAGTGCCAGCCATCGGCAAGTTCGCCGCCTTCGACCGGATTGCCGTTAGAAAGAAGGATCGGCGCGGATGACTTTGGCGCCTCCACGCGCACCGTATAGACGGACATGACGTCCGGCCGGTCGAGAAAATAGGTGATGCGGCGAAATCCTTCCGCCTCGCATTGCGTGCAATAGACGCCGTTCGACAGGTAAAGCCCCATCAGCGCCGAATTGGCCTCGGGAGCGAGTTCCGTCTCGATGACGAGCGAAAACGATCCTTTCGGCAAGCGGGCGATGGTCAGACGGTCGGGCGTCGCCTCGAAACCTCCCGCCGGCAGTTGCGTGCCGTCCAGCGTCAACGACAGAAGCTTCAGCCCGTCGCCGTCGAGCACGAGCGGCGCGTCGAGCGCGGCATCCTCGCGCCGTTCGATGGAAAGCGTGACTGTCACGAGCGTGTGGTGTGGGTCGAGCCGGAAGGTGAGGTCGGTCGCGCGGATGGCGTAGTCGCTCGGGCGATAGTCCTCGAGACGGTAGACCTTGCCGGTGTCGATCGTCATGCTTTGCCCCTGGATGCGCGGAAACGGATTGCCGCACTCCGCGAGAATTGATCTGCTGGCCGGTCTTTACACGATGCTGGCCCTCGACAAAACTGTCGGTCCGCGCCAGTTCACTGGCATTCTCCCAAACGATCCGGAAAGTTTTCAATGAACGTGATGACGCCGAAGTTCGGAATGGGTGCGCCCGTCCGTCGCCTCGAGGACGATGCCTTCATCCGGGGGCAGGGCCGCTATACCGACGATTTGACGCGCGACGGCGTGCTGCATGGATATGTCCTCCGCTCGCCGATTGCCCGGGGCAGGTTCACCATTGCCTCGACGGAGGCGGCGCTCGGCGGCGACGGCGTCAGGCTTGTGCTGACCGGCGCGGATGTCGCCCATCTCGGCGCGCTGAAGTCCGGCGCCATGCAGAAGCAGCCCGACGGCACGCGCGCGCCGACCCGCGACATCCCGATCCTGTGCGCTGATGAAGTCGCCTATGTCGGCGATGCCGTCGCTTTCATCGTTGCGGACAGCCGTGCGCAGGCGCAGGACGCGGCCGATCTCTTGGAAGTCGATTTCGAGCCGGAGGATGCCGTCGCCGACATCGCGGCCGCCCTAGCGGATGATGCCCCGCAGGTCTGGAGCGAGCGCGGAGGCAACGTCGCCTTCGAATACAGGCTGGGCGAGGCCGATGCAGCCGATGCCGCCTTCGCGAAGGCCGCCAACGTCTCGCGGATCGAGTTCCGCAACAATCGCCTGGTTTCCAACTACATGGAACCGCGCTCGGCGCTGGGCGAATGGGTGGAAGGCGAGGATCGCTTCACGCTGACGACGGGATCGCAGGGCGTCCATTCGATGCGCCGGGTGCTGTGCGACCAGGTCTTCAACATCGGCCATGACAAGCTGCGCGTGGTCACGCCCGATGTCGGTGGCGGTTTCGGCACCAAGATGTTCACCTACCGCGAATATGCGCTGGTTCTGGAGGCGGCCAAGCGTCTCGGTCGCCCGGTCAAGTGGACCAGCGACCGGACCGAACATTTCCTGACCGACGCCCATGGCCGCGACAATCTCGCCGTCGCCGAGATGGCGATGGACGGGGAAGGACGCTTCCTGGCCCTGCGCGTGAAGACCGAGGCCAATATCGGTGCCTATTGCTCACAGGTCGGCCCATTCATCCCCTGGGTCGGCGCCACGATGTCGACGGGCGTCTACGACATCCGGGCGCTCGACGTGGTCATCCAGGGCATCTACACGAATACCACGCCCGTCGACGCCTATCGCGGCGCAGGCCGCCCCGAGGCGGCATTCCAGCTCGAAAAGCTCGTCGACCAGTGCGCGCGCGACCTGAAGCTGTCGGCGCCCGAAATCCGCCGGCGCAATTTCATCCGCCCCGAACAGTTCCCTTACACCACGCCGACGGGGCGCAAATACGATGTCGGCGAGTTCGATGGTCATCTGACGACCGCGCTGGAGCGTGCCGAATGGGACGGTTTCGACGCCCGCAACGAGGAGGCGAAGACGAAGGGCCGCATTCGCGGAATCGGTCTTGCGACCTATGTCGAGGCCTGTGCCTTCGCCGGCTCCGAGCCCGCTCATGTCGAACTCGACGCGGATGGAAACGTCACGCTTTCGATCGGCACCCAGTCGAACGGGCAGGGCCACGCGACGGCCTATGCGCAGTTCGTCGCCGAAAAGCTCAACGTCGACATTTCGCGGATCACGGTTCATCAGGGCGACACGGACCGGCTGGAGAAGGGCGGCGGCACGGGCGGCTCGCGCTCGATCCCGCTCGGCGGTGTCTCGGCCGCACGTGCCGGTGAGGACCTTGCCGAAAAGCTGAAGCGCATCGCGGCCGACGAACTCGAAGCCTCGCCCGCCGATATCGAGCTCGTCGACGGCACCGCGAAGATCGTCGGAACGGACCGGGTGATCGACTTCGCGGGCATCGCGCGCGCGGCGAAAAACGAGTCCGATCTCAAGGGCTTCGGCGAGTTCGTTCAGGACGAGGCGACCTATCCCAACGGCAGCCATGTCTGCGAGGTCGAGATCGACCCGGAGACCGGCGCGACGCAGGTCGTGCGCTACACGATCGTCGACGATTTTGGCGCGACCGTGAACCCGATCCTGCTGGCCGGCCAGGTCCATGGCGGCGTCGTGCAGGGGATCGGCCAGGCACTGTGCGAAGAGGCGGTCTATGGCGAGGACGGCCAGCTCGTCACGGCCAGCTTCATGGACTACGCCGTGCCGCGCGCCGACGATTTCCCGAACTTCCACTTCGAGACGCGCAACGTACCCTCGACCACCAACGCGCTCGGGATCAAGGGCGCGGGCGAGGCGGGGACGATCGGCGCCACGCCGGCCGCGCTGAATGCGGTGACGGACGCACTCTGGCGCGCCTACGGAATCGGACACATCGAGATGCCTGCTACGCCACAGCGTGTATGGCAGGCGATTCAGGACACGAAATAGGTTAACTGGATAATCGATTTCCGAATCGGCGCGGCGGCAACGTCGCCGCGCATTTTTATGGCAAGCGGGCGGATGAACAGACAAGAGGTGGAAGCCCTTTACGCGGACAGGAATCCGCTGACCGGCATTCTGCTCAAGGTCATCTCCGTCGCAACCTTCGTGGCGATGGCCTCGCTGATAAAGGCGGCGGGGCGGGTGCCGGCGGGCGAGATCGTCTTCTTCCGGTCCGCTTTCGCCATCCTTCCGATCCTGATCCTGCTTGCCTGGCGGCACGAACTGCGCTCGGCACTGAAGACCACGCGCCCCGTAAGCCACGTCGCGCGCGGTCTGGTGGGCGTGACGTCGATGGGGCTCGGCTTCTTCGCACTGACGCGATTGCCGCTGCCCGAGGCGATCACGCTCAACTATGCGCAGCCGCTTCTGGTCGTCGTCTTCTCGGCCCTTTTCATGGGCGAAGTCGTGCGCCTGTTCCGCTGGAGCGCCGTCGTCGTCGGGCTGATCGGCGTCGTCATCATCTCCTGGCCGAAGCTGACGCTCTTCACCGACGGTTCAACGATGGGCAATGACGAGGCGCTGGGCGTCACGGCGGCCTTGCTGGCGGCGGGCGTCTCGGCCATCGCCATGCTTCTGGTTCGCCGCCTCGTCCATACCGAGAAGACCGCGACGATCGTCCTCTGGTTCTCGCTGACGTCGACGGTCGCCGCGCTCGGCACCATTCCGTTCGGCTGGGTTCCGCTGACCGGCGGACAGGCGGCTTGTCTCATCGGCTCCGGCATTTGCGGCGGCGTCGGCCAGATCCTGATGACCGAAAGCTATCGCCACGCGCCGATGTCGACGATCGCGCCTTTCGAATACACGTCCATGATCCTCGGCATCGCCGTCGGCTTCTTCATCTTCGGCGATCTGCCGACGATCTACACGCTGGTCGGGGGCACCATCGTCGTCGGCGCCGGGCTCTTCATCATCTGGCGCGAGCAGCGGCTCGGTCTCAAGCGCGGCCAGGCCCGCAAGGTCACCCCGCCGGCCTGACGCCGTCAGCGCGGCGACACTTCCCCAAGCTTTGCCTTGATCTCCAGAAGATCGCGCCAGGCGAGCTTCTTGTGCGGCGGATTGCGCAGGAGATAATCGGGATCGAAAGTCGACAGTGCCGTGATCGATCCCTCGCCGATCTTGCACTGCCACCATTTGCCCCTGACCCGCACGATGCTTTCGGGCGAGCGCGACATGACCTTCGTCGCCAGATCGCCGAGCGGAACCAGCAGCTTCGGCTGGACGAGTTCGATCTGCCGTTCGAGAAACGGGCGGCAGATTTCGATCTCGATGGCCGTCGGCGCGCGATTTCCCGGCGGACGCCACGGAATGACATGCGCGAGATAGGCATTGGAGCGGTCGAGCCCGATCGCGGCCATCATGCGGTCGAGCAATTGCCCAGACCGCCCGACATAGGGCCGGCCCTCGATGTCCTCGTCGCGACCGGGTGCGTCTCCGATGAAGAGGATGTCGGCGGCAACGTCGCCTTCGCCGAAAACGAGGCTCTTGGCCGTCAGCGCCAGATTGCAGCCGTCGAAGCCCTGCATTGTCTCGCGAAGCGCCTCCAATGACATGGCTTCGCGGGCAAGAAGCCGCGCGCGTTCGCTCTGTCCCTCGTCGGGAACGCTCGTTTGTGCGCGGGAGGGTGCGGCAGGCGTGGGGCGGTCAGCCGCACGCGCAGCGCGCAGTTGAGGCGCCGAAACTTCGGTCGCGCTTGCTGGAATGACCGGCTGCTCGGTCGCCGCAAAGCGGTCCACGGCCTCGTCCATCAATGCGTCGTCCACGCCGCTGTCGGCATAGAAGAGCAGGAGCTCGCGCAGGTTGATCGTGTCGGCCATGCCTTCTCTATACCGATCGGCAGGCAGGTGGCCAAGCGCGCGATTATTTGACGTTTACGTCAACGGAATATAGATTGCGCGCTACGGCCTGTCGCATGGCGTGAGTTATGGTTTCGCTTAGGAAACCGATGCGATAAGCACGCATTATGACATCAGGCAGCGTCGCGGACGACGCAACCGACGGACAAGCGGGTGGGAGATCGACATGAGTGAAGTTGAACGCGAGAGCATGGAATTCGACGTCGTGATCGTGGGCGCCGGCCCCGCCGGTCTCGCCGCTTCGATCCGCTTGAAGCAGCTCAATCCCGATCTTTCCGTCGTCGTCCTGGAGAAGGGCGCCGAGGTCGGCGCGCATATCCTCTCGGGCGCCGTGGTCGACCCGATCGGCATCGACAGGCTCCTGCCCGAATGGCGTGCGGAAAGCGATCATCCGTTCAAGACGCCGGTGACGGACGACCAGTTCCTCCTGCTCGGCCCGGCAGGTTCGATCCGCATCCCGAATTTCCTGATGCCGCCCCTGATGAACAATCACGGCAACTACGCGGTCTCGCTCGGCAATGTCTGCCGCTGGCTCGCCGGCCACGCCGAGGCGCTGGGTGTCGAAATCTATCCGGGCTTCGCCGCTGCCGACCTCATCTACAATGACGAAGGCGCCGTCACCGGCGTCCTCACCGGCGACATGGGCGTCGAGCGTGACGGCACGCATGGCCCGTCCTACGCGCCCGGCATGGCGCTCCTCGGCAAATACGTTCTGATCGGCGAGGGCGTGCGCGGTTCGCTGGCCAAGAAGCTGATCGAGAAATTCGAGCTTTCGAAGGACGCGCAGCCGCAGAAATTCGGCATCGGCCTGAAGGAACTCTGGCAGGTTGCGCCGGAAAAGCACAAGCCCGGCCTCGTCCAGCACTCCTTCGGCTGGCCGCTGAACTCGAAGACGGGCGGCGGCTCGTTCCTTTATCACCTCGAGGACAACCAGGTCGCAGTCGGCTTCGTGGTTCACCTGAACTACAAGAACCCGTATCTCTCGCCCTTCGAGGAATTCCAGCGCTTCAAGACGCATCCGGCGATCCGCGACACGTTCGACGGCGCCAAGCGCGTCTCCTACGGCGCGCGCGCGATCACCGAGGGTGGCTACCAGTCGGTGCCGAAGCTGACCTTCCCGGGCGGCGCGCTGATCGGCTGCTCGGCCGGCTTCGTCAACGTGCCGCGCATCAAGGGTTCGCACAATGCGGTTCTGTCGGGCATGCTCGCGGCCGAAAAGGTCGCGGAGGCGCTTGCCGGCGGCCGCTCCCATGACGAGATCGCTGCCTACGAGGCCGAATGGCGTGGTAGCGACATCGGCAAGGATCTGAAACGGGTGCGCAACGTCAAGCCGCTCTGGTCGAAGTTCGGCACCTGGATCGGCGTCGGCCTCGGCGGGCTCGACATGTGGACGAACCAGCTCTTCGGCTTCTCCTTCTTCGGCACGCAGTCGCACGGCAAGCCGGACTATGCGGCGCTGGAGCCGGCCGACAAGCACACGCCGATCGCCTATCCCAAGCCCGACGGCGTCCTCACCTTCGACCGCCTGTCCTCGGTGTTCCTGTCGAACACCAACCACGAGGAAAGCCAGCCGATCCACCTCCAGGTGAAGGACCCGGAACTGCAGAAGCGTTCGGAATACATGGTCTTTTCCGGCCCCTCGACGCGCTACTGCCCGGCCGGTGTCTATGAATGGGTCGACGCGGACGGCAACGGCCTGACCGGCGGCCCGGCCTCGCCGACCAAGGGCGGTGAAGTCTCGCATTCGGAGCCCGACGCGCGCTTCGTCATCAACGCGCAGAACTGCGTCCACTGCAAGACCTGCGACATCAAGGACCCCAACCAGAACATCAACTGGGTGCCCCCGCAGGGCGGTGAGGGGCCGGTCTATCCGAATATGTGAGCAGGGAGTGAATGGTGAATGGTGAATAGTGAATGGGAGTTGATCGGCTTTTGGCCTTGACGTTGCCGAGTAGCCGAAACGACTACATTCACCATTCACCATTCACCATTCACCATTCACCATTCACCGCCATGCCTGCAACACCTCCGCCTCCGGCTCCTGCGACAGGATGGAAAACTCCACCAGCACCGGTAGGTGATCCGATCCGACCGCCGGCAGCGCTTGCGCCTTACCGACGACCACGCCGCCCTTGGCCATGATCTGGTCGATCGGGAGCCCGATCCAGGGCCGCAAGGCATCCGGCAATCGCCGGTCGAGATAGGTGGGGCCGATGCCGCGCACGATGTGAAGCCCGCCGAGTTCGGCGGTGCGGCGCACAGTCTGGCTCCACGGCACGGCGTTGAAGTCGCCGGCGAGGATCGCGCTGTCGGCAAGGTTCGGCAGATCGTCCTCGATGCGCGACAGGTGCCAGGACTGGCCGAACGGCCACGGCCAGCCGAGATGCATCGCGACGACGCTTGCGCGCCGCCCCGCGAAATCGACCTCGACATTGGCGAACGACCCGCGATCGCCGCAGGCGTCGGCCGGGTTGGAGACGAATGGCCGGCGCGACAGGATGGCCACGCCGCCGATATGCGTCGGCGGCGGGCAGACGATGCGGTGGGGATAGGTGGCGTCGAGAACCGACAAACGCTCGGCCCAAAGGTCCGAGACCTCGGTGAGCGTCACGATATCGGGCCGGTGCTCCCCGATCGCGGAAAGCACGAGCTCGGGCCTGTCATTGTCATAGCGAAGGTTGAGATGCATCAGCCGGAAGACGGGCATCGACGCTGAGTCGAGATCGGCGACCAGTCCCGCCTTGCGTGCCGATGCGTCCGAAAAGCCGCCGAGCGTCGTCCAGATCGCGCCAATGCCGAGCAGCAACGCGAAAGCCGCTTCCGGCCAGTAACGCAGGGCGGTCAGCGGCAGGATTCCCATGATCAGCAAGGCCGCAAGGTGAATGCGGAAATGCGAGAAGGAATCGAACGCCGGATGAAGGCGTCCCAGAAAGCCGAAGATCAGCGCCCCCGCAATGCCGAGGACGCTGCCGAGCGCGACGAGCCTGAGAAGAAGCGACCAGTCGATCCGCATGTCCTTCCTACTGGAACGCCGTCTCGGAAAAACTGCGCAGCTTGCGCGAATGAAGCTTTTCCGGTGCCATCTCGGCGAGCTTTTCGAGTGCCCGGATGCCGATCGTCAGATGCTGGGCGACCTGGCGCTTGTAGAAATCGGTCGCCATGCCGGGCAGCTTCAGTTCACCATGCAGCGGCTTGTCGGAGACGCACAGCAGCGTCCCGTAGGGCACGCGGAAGCGGAAGCCGTTCGCCGCGATCGTCGCCGATTCCATGTCGAGCGCGATGGCGCGGCTTTGCGACAGGCGCTGCACCGGACCGCGCTGTTCGCGCAGTTCCCAGTTGCGGTTGTCGATCGTGGCGACGGTGCCGGTGCGCATGATGCGCTTCAGCTCATAGCCGGACAGCCCGGTCACTTCCGCAACGGCTTCCTGCAGCGCGACCTGGATTTCGGCAAGCGCCGGGATCGGCACCCAGACGGGAAGGTCGTCGTCGAGCACGTGATCCTCGCGCACATAGGCGTGGGCGAGGACGTAGTCCCCCAGCGCCTGCGTGTTGCGAAGGCCCGCGCAATGGCCGAGCATCAGCCAGGCATGGGGCCGCAGAACCGCGATGTGGTCGGTGATCGTCTTGGCGTTGGACGGGCCGACGCCGATATTGACCATCGTGATGCCGCCATGGCCTTCGCGGGTCAGGTGATAAGCCGGCATCTGCGGCATGCGTGTCGGGCTCGCACCGTCATGCGGCATGGTCTCGCCGGCCTTGGTGACGACGTTGCCCGGCTCGACGAAGCTCGTATAGCCGCCGCCGCCATCGGCCATCAGGTTGCGGGCATGGACGCAGAACTCGTCGATGTAGAACTGGTAGTTGGTGAAGAGCACATAGTTCTGGAAATATTGCGGGCTGGTCGCGGTGTAGTGCGTCATCCGGTGCAGCGAATAGTCGATGCGCTGCGCGGTGAACGGCGCCAGCGGCATCGGGTCGCCGGCCAGCGGCTCGTAGGTGCCGTTGGCGATGTGGTCGTCGGTGGCGTTCAGGTCCGGCACGTCGAACAGATCGCGCAGCGGGCGCTTGATCCGGTCGGCGACCGATGCCTCGACATAGGTGCCTTCGAGAAAGGCGAAATGCAATGGGATCGGCGTCTCGGATTCGGACACCGTGATCGGCACGCCGTGATTGCGCATCAGGAGCGTCAACTGGTCCAGCAGGTAGCTGTCGAAGAGGTCCGGCCGCGTGATCGTCGTGGTGTAATGGCCCGGCTGCGGCATGTGGCCATAGGCAAGGCGGCTGTCGACGAGGCTGAAGGAGGAGGTGGTGACGCCGACTTCCGGGTAATAGGCACGGAACCGCTTATGCTCGATCTCGCCCTCGGCGAGGCTTGCGAAGCTGTCGCGCAGGAACTGCGTGTTGCGCTCGTAAAGCGCTTTCAGCGCTTCGATCGCCTCGCGGGCATCCATGAAGCTTTTCGGCTGGAAGGGCGGGGGGCTCGATACGTGCTCGATGGCGGCGGGGTAGATTCTCTTTTCCATGACCCATTATAGGGGGTCGTGATGTCGGTTGCGAGACGCTCGCATGGCTCCATGCAACGACTTTTCGTCTCAGCCGGTTCGCTGCAGGCTCATCAGTAGCACGAAACCGACGCCGCCGCCCTGGCTGGACGTGTCTTCGATGAAGGCGGGCCCCGATGCCGACCCCTGCGTTGCATAGCCGAGCGGTGTCGAAAGGGCCGCAATGACGAGGAGGACGCGCGACGCCATCTTGAAGCCGTTTCGGATCGTGATGCGGTCGCGCGACATAGGCATTCTCCTCGTCTATCTCGATTGGACGTCGCCGCAGGACGGCGCGCGGTCGAAAAGGCAGTTGGTCGGCGATTTCAGATCGAGCACGCGGGCGGGCCGGCTGGCTTCGGCAACGAGAATGGAAAGGCCCATTCCGAAGAACATCATCATCATGCAGACGATGGAAAACCTGCGCGCCAACATCTTCGATCCCTCGCTCGAGCGTTGCCTTGTCGAATGTTGGCTGGATCATGGCGGGCAGGCGCTGAACTTGGCCTGAGAGGGCCGTTCATCCGCGCTTCATCTAGATTGAAAATTCGTAATGGCGAAAATCGGTGCCGATTCCACGGCAATTCCAACGCAGCTTCAAACGCTCGTTCAATCGCGGCGTCTCTAGAACGGTTCATGACGATCAGACGGACGTGATTTCCGGATTGTCCAAACCGCCCGTCAAGCAGCGAGAACAGCCGCAGCGGGTCAAACCAAAAAAGATGGGATTCATCCAATGAAAACGACACATGTCATGCTGAGCACGTTTGCGGTCGCGGCCGCGCTGATGACCTCCACCGGGTGGGCGCAGGAATCGCCCCCGATCCTGGTGTGGGACGACAACGGAGTCCTGTTGAGCGAAAACGGCTACCAGTCGATGGCGCCGGCCTTCGCCGCGCAGGAAGAACCGTCGATGGCAGCCGAGGAACGCACTTTCGCGATGTCGCCGCTGACGACCGGCAGCATCGACGATGGGCAGTGGTCCTTCGACGACCATCCGTTCGGAAACTACGCCGCGAATGTCCGCCTCGACGACCTTCGCGGGCAATAAATGACGAGGGGGCGAGCGCCGCCGGCAGATTGCTGGCGGCGCATTGTTAGACGGACCCGTTCGAGAGTGGTAAACTGGTCCCTGGCGCGGGCATCGTCCGAACCGTGGGACCGGTTCCATGTCATCCCCACTCAGCATCGCCGTACTCGGCGAATTGCGGGTCGCCAGCGGCTCGCTCACCCATTCCCTTCCTGCCTCGCGCAAGACGCGTGCTCTGCGGGCCTATCTCGCGCTCACCGGCCGCCCGCACCGGCGCGAACGCCTCTGCGAATTGTTCTGGGACCTGCCGGACGACCCGCGTGGCTCGCTGCGCTGGTCGTTGAGCAAGATTCGCGGCGTGATCAATGGTCAGGACGGCGCCCGCCTCCTGGCGGACAGGGAGCGGATATCGCTCGAGGTCGACGACGATACGATCGATTTCCGGAAAGCGCGCCGCCTCGTAGATGCAAGTCTCGACCAGGTTCCACTCGCCCGCCTGCACGAAATGGCTGACGCCCTTGCGCAGCCGCTTCTGGAAGGCCTCGACCTGCCCAATTGCGACGGCTATCAGCGCTGGCTGGCGGGCGAGCGCGAGGAGGCGTTGCGGCTGCGCCTGGCGGTGCTTCAACGCATCACGCTCCACAAGGAGACGAGCGACCAGGAAGCGGTGCGCTGGGTGCGGGACTGGCACGCCTCCGATCCGCTCTCGCCGGAGGCTGCCGGCATCCTGGCCCGGACGCTGAAGAAGATTGGCCGACCGGAGGAAGGCGATCTTGTCGCCGCGCGCTTTCGGCGCGCTCGTCTCGAAGCGGGATTGCCGCCCGGGCCGGACCTTCTGGCCGAGCCCCCGGCCTCCAGCGAGGCGATCAAGGTCGGAAAGATGCTGCGTCAGCAGACGATCCGCTTTTGCGAATCCTCGGACGGCGTGCGCCTCGCCTATGCTTCGGTCGGGGCCGGGCCGGCGGTGGTGAAGGCCGCGAACTGGCTCAACCATCTCGAACTCGACTGGCAAAGCCCCATCTGGTCGAAAACCTTCCAGGCCTTGTCCGACCATCGCACCTTCATCCGCTATGATGAACGCGGCAACGGGCTGTCGGACTGGGACGTGGCCGATATCGGCTTCGAGGCCTTCGTCAGCGATCTGGAGACAGTCGTCGACGCGATCGGGCTGGAGAGCTTTCCGCTGATCGGCATGTCGCAGGGCTGTGCGGTTTCCATTGCCTATGCGGTGCGTCATCCCGAGCGCGTCACCGCGCTGGTGCTGATCGGCGGCTACGCGGCCGGCTGGCGCATCGGCGCTTCGTCAGAGGAGCGAGAGCGGCGCGAGGCGGTGATGACGCTGACCCGGCTTGGCTGGGGCACCAACAACGCCGCCTACCGCCACATCTTCTCGCAGACCTTCATGCCGGACGGCAATCCGGAGGAACTGGCATGGTTCGACGAGTTCCAGCGTCAGACGACATCGCCCGAAAACGCCGTCCGGTTCCAGCACGCATTCGGCGATATCGACGTGCGCAACATGCTGGGAGATGTCCGCGCGCCCGCGCTCGTGCTCCACGCCCAGCACGACCAGCGCATCACGCTCGAACAGGGCCGTGAACTGGCGATCGGCATCCCCGGCGCGCGGTTCGTGCCGCTCGAAAGCCGCAGCCACATCGTCCTCGGCCACGAGCCGGCATGGACCGTGCTGATGCGCGAGGTGGACGCGTTTCTGACCGAGCACGAGGCACGATAGAACGAGAAAAGCCGCTGCGGCGCGTGGCGGCAGCGGCTTCTTGCGTCGCAGAAAGCTTACTGACGGGTCAGATCTTCGCCGCGGCAGATCAGGCCCCCCATGACGCAGCCGCTCATCTTCATCGTATTTCCGTTGACGGAAGCCTTGCCGTTATAGGTCTTGCCTTCGTCGAGCACGTTGACCGTGCCCTTGTAGTTGGCGCCCGAGCCGGCCATCGTGCCGATCGGCTGGCCGTTATACTGGCCGGACCGCACGGTGCCGCAGAACCCGCCGGAGCAGGGCGCGAACTCGATCAGCGTACCGTTGCCGCGTACCCACATGCCCTCGATCGGCTCGGCCGCGAATGCGGGTGCCGAAACGAGAGCGCAAGCAGCCAAGGCTGCCCAGAACTGAACCTTCATCAACTTCCTCCCAAAACGCGCAGCGTGCCGAAAGCTTACGCAAACGTAAACGTAATCGAGTTTCACGCGGTTGGGAAGTGGCCGGCGAAGCAGAATCCAACGTCGGTTTTCGGCGTTGGGGACGACTTTCTTGCCAGGCCGATCGGAAAAGGCGGGATTCAAGGTTAGCGCCGGGTAAACGGCAAATGTGGCAATTGTCTTGAAGTTCTCTAAACGGCCGCGCAATTGCGGGCTTTCCATGCTTAACGAATTGGGCGGTTTACTGAAAATTTGAGCTTTGTTTGAACCTCGTTAAGCACGCCTTTTTACGGCGGATTCAAGCCTGCCGGGCATTCTTTCCCCATCACACAGCAACAAGGGACGCACGGAAATATCCGGCTCTCGGGATGTAACAGGGGACTTGAAATGGCACGCTACGAAATGATCGAAGCCGGCATCGGCTCCACTGCACAGGCCGACATTCTCTTCGAACTGGGCATGATGTACGCCACCGGCCGCGACTGCGACGTCGATGTCGTCGCCGCCCACAAATGGTTCAACATCGCAGCCATCAAGGGCAGCGACCGCGCGGTGCAGCTTCGCCAGGAACTGTCTTCCGCCATGACCAAGACCGACATCGCCAAGGCGCTGCGCGAAGCGCGCGAATGGATGACGACGCACTGATCGGAATTACCGGACGACCGGCAACAGAGCGGGAAGACCCGCCGGGCGATACAGGGAAAGCGCAGACAACGACGAAGGGCCGCCTCCATTGGGAAGCGGCCCTTTTGTTTGCGTTGAGATGCCTCTGATTGGCTATCCGTATGTCTGCGTTGAGATTCTTCGCGCCCCCCTCTGTCCTGCCGAGTTCTGTCCCGAAAGGGGATCGCTCAAGCGATCACACCGAAGCCATACAGCCTCCCGTCAATCGGAATAGGCGCGGTCGAGCAGTTCCATCGTGATGTCGGCGCAGGCTCGGGCGTCCTCGCGCGGGCCGCATTTGACCTCGACCTTGACCCCGCCATCGTCGTCGATCTCGACCTTGAACTCCGGCCCCTGTGCGCGCCGCATGCCGCGTCCGCCATGGTGGCGCGGGCCGTCGCCGCGCATGTGATGGCGCGGACCGCCATGACGTCCCATCCGGTCCGGACCGCCGCGCCGTTCGTGCATCGCCGCACCACCTTCGGGGCCGTCGACCAGTTCGTCATCGACCTCGGGGTTCGGCGGCGGGGGTGGCGGCGCTGCGGGCTGTTCGGCTGTCGGCGCGTCGCTGCCGGGTGGCGGCGGGGCAGGGGGCGTCTGCGCGAAGGCGACCGAACTCGAAAGAGCGATCGCGGAAAGGGTGAGGAGCAGTGAACGCATGGAATCCTCCGTTGGGGTTGCCATTCCCAACGGCTGGCGATTCCGGCTGTTCCTTGACTAGCGACAGCCTGCGATCACGATTTCGCGTCAGCCGGCCATGGCGGGCGCGGGTGCTTCCTCGAACCGCACCAGCACCGTACCGTCCGTCACCTGAGCGCCTTCAGTGACGATGTCGGCGATCGTGCCGTCATGCGGCGCGGCGATCGTGTGCTCCATCTTCATCGCTTCGAGCACCAGCAGCGCCTGACCTTTCTGGACCGCGTCGCCGGGCTGTACGCGCACCATCTTGACGAGGCCGGGCATCGGCGCGCGCAGCGCATCGCCGCCGCCCGACGCTTCCTCGGCCCGCGCGAACGGGTCGTCGAGCGTGAAATCATGGCTGCCGGTCTCGTCGAAGACCGTGACATGGCCCTTCCACGAAGCCGCCTTGCCCCGATCGGCTTCGGAAAGCACAAAGGTCTCGCCGTCGATTTCGGTCTCGTATCGCCCGTCGGGGCGCGGTCGCACCCGTCCGGTCCGCTTGTTTTCCCCGGCCGCGAGCACAACCGATTTCGCCAGACCGCCGAAATGCCCGTATCCGACAAGGTCGGACCACGGATCGCCATCGCGCGGCGACGAGGAACCGGCGGCGGCGAGTGCGGCGATGGCAGCAGCACGCGACGTCGCCTTGCCGGGACGGGTGAGTTCGGGCTGCTTGCGTGCGATCAGGCCCGTATCGACATTGCCGGATGCAAAATCGGCGTCCGAGGCGAGGGCCGACAGGAAGCGCGCATTGACCGTCGAACCGGCCACCTGCGTCGCATCGAGAGCCTCGACCAGTCCCGAAAGCGCCGCCGAGCGGTCGTCCGCGTGGACGATGACCTTGGCGATCATCGGATCGTAGAAGGGAGAGATGGTGTCGCCGGAGCGCACGCCGGTATCGATACGCAATTCGGCGCCGGACTGAAGCGCGTCGGGGAACCGCAGATGATGGAGCGTGCCGATCGCCGGCAGGAAGTCGCGGGCGGCATCTTCCGCGTAAAGACGCGCTTCGACGGCATGTCCGTCGATGCCGATCCCCTCTTGTCGCAACGGGATCGCTTCGCCCGCCGCGACCCGCAATTGCCATTCGACGAGATCGACGCCGGTGATCATCTCGGTCACCGGATGCTCGACCTGAAGCCGCGTGTTCATTTCCATGAACCAGAAGCGGTCCGGGCGGAGCCCGTCCGACGCATCGACGATGAACTCGATCGTGCCTGCGCCCGAATAGCGGATCGCCTGCGCGGCCTTGACGGCAGCGGACGTCATCGCCGCGCGCATCGCCTGGTCCATGCCGGGGGCGGGGGCCTCCTCGATCACCTTCTGGTGGCGACGCTGCGCCGAGCAGTCGCGCTCGTAGAGGTGGACGACATTGCCGTGATTGTCGCCGAAGACCTGCACCTCGATGTGGCGCGGCTTGGAGACGTATTTCTCGACCAGGACCCGGTCGTCGCCGAACGAGGCCTTGGCTTCGCGTCGCGCGGCGGCGAGCGCCTCGGGAAACGCGTCCTGATCCTCGACGAGGCGCATGCCCTTGCCGCCGCCGCCGGCCCGCGCCTTGATGAGGACGGGAAAGCCGATCTCCTTCGCCTTCGAGGAAAGAACCACCAGTTCCTGCGCTTCGCCGTGATAGCCGGGCACCACCGGAACGCCGGCCTTTTCCATCAGCCGTTTGGCGGCATCCTTGAGGCCCATGGCGCGGATCGAGGCGGAGGAGGGACCGATGAAGACGAGACCGGCCGCCACGACCTGGTCGACGAAACCGGGATTTTCGGAGAGGAAGCCGTAGCCCGGATGGATCGCCTGCGCGCCGGTCGCCTTTGCGGCCTCGATGATGCGCTCGCCCTTGAGATAGCTCTCGCCGACCGGAGACGCGCCGATATGCACCGCCTCGTCGGCGAGCGCGACGTGCATCGCGTTGCGGTCGGCGTCGGAATAGACGGCCACGGTCGCGATCCCCATGCGCCGCGCCGTCTTGATGACGCGAGAGGCGATTTCACCGCGATTGGCGATCAGGATTTTCTTGAACATGGGTCCTCCGGAAACGAAAAGGCGGCGAAGCGTCTCGTGCTTCGCCGCCTTATAGCCGCCCGGTGATGGGGCGTCACCTCATTGCGAGGGTGAAGCCGCGCCCAGCCGGTATGCGATGATGTGGTCACCGGCGCGCGTTCCGGTCGAGCCGTGCCCTCCCGCGACGACGACGAGATACTGGTTGCCGTCCGCGCCGCGATAGGTCGAAGGCGTTGCCTGTCCGCCGGCCGGCAGGCGGTCCTGCCAGATTTCCTCGCCGGTCTGCAAGTCGTATGCACGCACGAAATAGTCGAGCGTGCCCGACAGAAACGCGACGCCGCCCTTGGTGACGATCGGCCCGCCAATGCCCGGCACGCCCATCTTGATCGGCAGCGGGATCGGCGAAAGATCACGCACCGTGCCGTTCACCCGCTGGTAGATCGTCTCGCCCGTCGTCAGGTCGACGGCGGCGATGTAGCCCCAAGACGGCTCCTGGCAGGGTGTGCCGATCGGCGACAGGAACGGCCCCATCTCGACCGCGTACGGCGCGCCGAAATTCTCGTTGAAGACCGGATCGCCTTCGCTGGTGACGACGCGCGTTTCCTGATCCTCGCGGGGGATCATCTTGGACGTGAAGGCGAGATAGACCGGCATGCCGAACATGATCTGCCGCTCGGGATCGACGGCGACCGAACCCCAGTTGAAGGTGCCGAAATTGCCCGGATAGACGATCGTGCCCTGTTCCGATGGCGGCGTATATGCGCCCTCATAGCGCATCTGGCGAAAGGCGATGCGGCAGGCGGCCTGATCGATCGGCGTCAGCCCCCACATGTCGCGCTCGCGCAGCGCCTCGGGACGAAAGCTCACCGCCGAGGCCGGTTGCGTCGGCGCCGTCCAGTCTCCCTCGACGGCACCTTGCGGCGCGGCGACTTCCTCGACCGGATGAACCGGCTCGCCGGTTTCGCGATTGAGGACGAAGACGTCGCCCTGCTTGGTCGGAACGACGAGCGAGGGCACCGTGTCACCGTCGATCGTCAGATCGATCAGCGCGGGCTGCGCGGGCACGTCGTAGTCCCAGAGGTCGTGATGGACGGTCTGGAACACCCATGCGACTTCGCCTGTGGAGGCGTTGAGCGCCGTCACGGACGAGGCGAAACGCTCGGTGTTCTCGCCGCGCTCGCCGCCATACTGGTCGGGCGATTCGTTGCCCATCGGCAGATAGACGAGGTCGAGGTCGGGATCGTAGCTCGCCACGCTCCACATGTTGGGCGAGTTGTTCTGATAGGTCTCGCCCTCGGCGATCGGCTGGGTCGCCTCGGGGTTCTTGCTGTCGAAGTTCCAGAGGAGTTCGCCGGTCCACACGTCGTAGCCACGGATGACGCCCGATGGAGATGTCGTGGAATCATTGTCGTTGACGGCGCCACCGACGATCACGACCGACGCGGTGACGACCGGCGGCGAGGTCGTGTAGACCGAGCCTGGCGTGATGTTCGGCATGTTGTGCCAAAGATTGATCGTACCGTCCTCGCCGCCGAAGCCGGCGCAGATTTCGCCTGTCTCGGCGCTGATCGAGATCAGCCGGCCATCGGAGGTCGGCGCGAACAGGCGGCGCTGGCACGCCTCTTCCTCATTGATGTAGCCGTCGCTGTCGCTGCGCGGCACGAGAGGATTTTGCGCGTCGGGCTCGGCCTGTCCGGTCACGACGTTCTGGTAGACCCCGGCAGCCTGCAGCGTGACGGATTCGACGCTCAATGCGAGACGCTGCTCGTTGGTCAGGTCCTCGCGAGGACCGGTTTCCTCAGTCTGTTCTGCCTGTTCGACCGGTGCGTCGCCGGATTCGGTCTCGGCGGCTTCCGTTTCGTCGTCTGGAGTGGCGGCTTCGCCTTCTGCCGGGGCGGCCGGCTGGGCTTCTGCCGGCGCCTGCTGCTGCTCAGCCACAGCGGGCGGGTTCGCGGCTCCGTCGAAATAGGAAACGCCGCGACAGGTCATGTGCTGCGTCGTCGGCGTCGGCGGCTGCTGAAGGTCCGGGTCAAAGCGCCAGCGCTCCTGACCGGTCACCGGATCGAGCGCGATCACCGTGCCGAACGGCGTGCACACATACATCATGTCCTGGATGACGAGCGGCGTGACCTGATAGGTCGTTTCCTGCGGATCGTCGGAGCTGCGCTCTTCGCCGGTCCGATAGGTCCAGGCGACTTCGAGATCGGCCACATTGTCCGGGGTGATGTCGGCGAGCGGGGAATAGCGCTGGCCCGCGGCCGTGCGGCCATAGGCGACCCACTCGCCCTCGTCGACGGTGCTCTCATACGTCGCGAGGCCCGCCATCTGTTCTGCCGGGAACGTCCCGCGCGCGATATCGCGCGGCTCCTGCCAGATCGCGAAGGCGGCGATGAGGCCGCTGACCAGAATCGCACCGGCGAGCGTCGCGCTGTTGGGACCGTAGACCGCCTTGGGCTGGCCCGGCTGGTGCATCGCGCGGATCATCGGCGGCAGAAGAAGCAGGATGCCGAGCGCGACGATGAGGCTGCCACGCGCCGAAAGCGCCCACCAGTCGAAGCCCGATTCCCAGATCGCCCAGACAAGCGTGACGAGCAACGTCAGCGCATAGACGGTAAGGCCGGACGGACGACGGTCCCACAGGAGGCCTGCCGAAATGATCAGGCCGACACCCATGACGACGTAGAACCACGAGCCGCCGAGCGATGCGAGCCAGGCGCCCTGGCCGGCAAGCGCAACGCCGATCAGGAGGATGATTGCGGATAGAATGATGCGGTACATTGCCGGCCCCGGTGAGCAATGAGAATTCAAGCCCACGTGGATGCGTCGGCTCCCCTGCGGCCGTCAAATGATGGCCGGCCTGCGCTCCGGATGGAGGGCACGCGAGGGCTGAACGTGCGAATGCGTGTCAGGTTCCCACGAAATGAACCGATTACATCCGGAAAACGCCGAATTTCGTCTCGGGAATCGGCGCGTTCAGCGCGGCCGACAGCGACAGCGCCAGAACCTCGCGCGTCTTCGCCGGGTCGATGATGCCGTCGTCCCACATACGGGCCGAGGAATAGAGCGGGTGGCCTTCATGCTCGAACTTGTCGAGGATGGGTTTCTTGAACGCCGCTTCCTCTTCCGCGCTCCATGAACCGCCGCGTCGCTCGATACCCTCGCGCTTGACGATGGAAAGCACGGTGGCCGCCTGTTCGCCGCCCATGACGGAAATGCGGGCGTTCGGCCACATCCAAAGGAAGCGGGGCGAATAGGCGCGGCCGCACATGCCGTAATTGCCCGCGCCGAACGAGCCGCCGATGATCATCGTCACCTTCGGAACCTTGGCGGTCGCAACCGCCGTCACAAGCTTGGCGCCGTCCTTGGCGATGCCGCCGGCCTCATATTTGCGCCCGACCATGAAGCCGGTGATGTTTTGCAGGAAGATCAGCGGGATCTTCCGCTGGCAGCACAACTCGATGAAATGCGCGCCCTTGACCGCGCTTTCGGAGAAGAGAACGCCATTGTTGGCGATGATGCCGACCGGCATCCCATAGAGATGCGCAAAACCGGTGATCAGCGTCGTGCCGTAGTTCGCCTTGAACTCGTCGAACTCGGAACCATCGACCACGCGGGCGATCACTTCGCGCACGTCGTAGGGCTGGCGCGTGTCCTGCGGGATGATGCCGTAAATCTCTTCCGGTGCGTGAACGGGCGGAATCGGCTCCCGAATATCCAGCGCCAAGTGCTTCTTGCGATTGAGGTTTCGAACGATCCTGCGAACGATGGCCAGGGCATGCTCGTCGTCGACGGCGTAGTGGTCGGCCACGCCGGATTCGCGGGTGTGGAGATCGGCGCCGCCAAGGTCTTCGGCCGAGACGACTTCGCCGGTCGCCGCCTTCACCAGCGGCGGGCCGCCGAGGAAGATCGTCGCCTGCTTCTTTACCATGACGGTCTCGTCCGACATCGCCGGCACATAGGCGCCGCCCGCCGTGCACGAACCCATGACGCAGGAGATCTGCGGAATGCCGGCGGCCGACATGTTCGCCTGATTGTAAAAGATGCGGCCGAAATGATCGCGGTCGGGGAAGACCTCGTCCTGGTTCGGCAGGTTCGCGCCGCCTGAATCGACGAGATAGATGCAGGGCAGATTGTTCTCGAGCGCGATCTCCTGCGCCCTAAGATGCTTTTTCACCGTCAGCGGATAATAGGTGCCACCCTTCACCGTGGCATCGTTGACGACCACCATCACCTCACGTCCCTCGACGCGGCCGATGCCGGCGATCAGGCCGGCTGACGCGATCTCGCCGCCATACATGTCGCTTGCCGCGAACTGTCCGATCTCGAGGAAGGGCGCGCCGGTGTCGAGAAGCTGCGCCAGCCGGTCGCGGGGGAGGAGCTTGCCGCGCGAGACGTGACGCTCGCGCGCTTCCTGCGGACCGCCGGCGCAAACCGTCTCGGCCTTTTCGCGCATCTGGTCGACCAGCCCGCGCATCGTCGCTTCATTGGCCTTGAAGGCGTCGGAGGAGGTCGAGATCTGGGATTGGATGGCGGGCATGTCCGTCTCTGTCGTTCGAAGAAAAGGCTGATCGGGCAAATCAGCCGAAGCCGCGCGACTATCGCAGCTTCGGCCAATCGCGTCGATGCGATCGCGTCAGTTGCTGTCGCCGACGATCTCGCGGCCGATCAGCCAGCGGCGGATTTCGCTGGTGCCGGCACCGATCTCGTAGAGCTTGGCGTCACGCAGCAGGCGGCCGGTCGGGTATTCGTTGATGTAGCCATTGCCGCCAAGGAGTTGCAGCGCGTCGAGCGCGGACTGCGTCGCCTTTTCGGCCGCAAACAGCACACAGCCTGCGGCGTCCTTGCGGGTGACCTCACCCCGGTCGCAGGCTTGTGCAACGGCGTAAACGTAAGCGCGGGCGGCGTTCATGTTCGCGTACATGTCGGCAAGCTTGGCCTGGACGAGCTGGAATTCGCCGATCGGCTGGCCGAACTGCTTGCGTTCGTGAACGTATGGAACGGCGACGTCCATGCAGGCGGCCATCAGGCCAAGCGGCCCGCCGGCGAGCACGGCGCGCTCATAGTCGAGGCCGGACATCAGCACCTCGACGCCGCGACCTTCCTCGCCGAGCACGTTTTCGAACGGCACCTCGACATTCTCGAACACGAGCTCACCGGTGTTGGAGCCGCGCATGCCCAGCTTGTCGAGCTTCTGCGCGACCGAAAAGCCCTGGAATTCGCGTTCGACGATGAAGGCCGTGATGCCGCGCGAGTGGCGCTCCGGATCGGTCTTGGCGTAGATGACCATGGTGTTGGCGTCGGGGCCGTTGGTGATCCACATCTTGGTGCCGTTCAACACATAGCGATCGTTGCGCTTTTCGGCACGCAGCCGCATCGAGACGACGTCCGAGCCGGAGCCGGATTCCGACATGGCAAGCGCGCCCACCGCTTCGCCCGAGCAGAGCGCGGGCAGGTACTTCGCCTTCTGTTCAGCGTTGCCCCAGCGATTGATCTGGTTGACGCACAGGTTCGAGTGCGCTCCGTACGAAAGGCCAACGGAAGCCGACGCGCGGCTGATTTCCTCGAGCGCCACGACATGGGCGAGATAGCCCATTCCGGAGCCGCCGAAGTCGGGATCGGCGGTGATGCCGAGAAGGCCGAGCGCGCCCATCTCCTGCCACAGATGGTTCGGGAATTCGTTCGACGAGTCGATCTCGGAGGCGATCGGCGCGATCCGGTCCTGCGCAAAGCGCCGCACGGTCTCGCGCAGCGCGTCGATGTCCTCGCCATGGCCGAACTTCATCGTCTGGTCGTACATGCTGGTCTCCCTGGTCAGGTCTTGTTGGCGCCGGCGAGGCGCAGGGTCATGGTCAGATAGCGTTCGGTCACGTCGTCGATGCTCAGCCGCTCGTCGGGGCGGAACCAGACGATGACGCCGGTGATCATCTGAATGATCGCGATGGCGACGAGCGCGGCGTCCTCGACATCGAAAACGCGCGCGTCGGCGCCGCGTTGCAGGATGGCGCGCAGCTCTTTCTCATAAGCCTCGCGCAGGGCGACGATCCGGCGCAGGCGCTCCGGTGCAAGGCTGCGAAGCTCCAGATTGTTCACATGGGTCGAGCTGCGCCGCGCCAGATGAAAGGCGATGTGGTTGCGCACGAAAGCGGAAAGCTGGTCGCGCGGATCGGCTTCGGCATCGGAGAGCTCGGCCCAGCTCGCGACCAATTCTTCCATGTGCTCGCGCATCAATGTGAACAGCAGGTCTTCCTTGGTTGGGAAGTAGCGATAGAGCGCGGCCGCCTGCACGCCCACCTCGTCGGCGAGCCTGCGCATCGACACGGCCTCGTAGCCGTGGCGCGCGATGAGCCGCAGCGCCGCATCGCGCAATGCGGCTTCCGTGCGCTCTCCGTCCGATCCGATGGTGCGGGCCATAAATCCTCCGGTCGCTTTAATAAAACGAACGTTCAATTAATTCAAGACGTCCTCGATAATATTGACATAAACATATCTTTATGTGAGCAATCGACTGCTGATGAAGGAGAGCAGGATGACCGCCGCCAATCTGGACGATCTCTTCGGACCGATCCGCGAAGGGGAGGACGTCGCCGAACTGCTTCGCAAGGCTGCGTCCGAGCGTATCCTCATTCTCGACGGCGCGATGGGAACGCAGATTCAGGGGCTCGGCTTCGACGAGGATCATTTTCGCGGGCAACGCTTTGGCGGCTGCGAGTGCCACCAGCAGGGCAACAACGATCTCCTGACGCTGACCCAGCCTGCCGCGATCGAGGACATCCACTACCGCTACGCCATCGCCGGCGCGGACATTCTGGAGACGAACACCTTCTCCTCGACCTCGATCGCGCAGGCCGATTACGGCATGGAAGGCGAGGTCTACGACCTCAACCGCGACGGCGCCCGCCTCGCCAAACGCGCCGCGATCCGCGCCGAGCAGAAGGACGGCAAGTGCCGCTTCGTCGCGGGCGCTCTGGGACCCACCAACCGCACGGCGTCGATCTCGCCCGACGTCAACAATCCCGGCTACCGCGCAGTCACCTTCGACGATCTGCGCATCGCCTATGGCGAGCAGTTGCGCGGCCTGATCGACGGCGGTTCGGACCTGATCCTGATCGAGACGATCTTCGACACGCTCAACGCCAAGGCGGCCATCTTCGCCTGCCGCGAAATCTTCGCGGAGAAGGGCGTCGACCTGCCGGTCATGATCTCCGGCACGATCACCGACCTTTCCGGCCGCACGCTGTCCGGCCAGACGCCGACGGCTTTCTGGCATTCGGTACGCCATGCCGATCCGTTCTCCATCGGCCTCAACTGCGCGCTCGGCGCCGACCAGATGCGCGCGCATCTGGCCGAAATTTCCGGCGCGGCAGATACGCTCGTTTGCGCCTACCCGAATGCGGGCCTGCCGAACGAATTCGGCCAGTATGACGAGACGCCGGAACAGATGGCGGCGCAGATCGGCCGGTTCGCGAAGGAGGGGCTGGTCAACATCGTCGGCGGCTGCTGCGGCTCGACTCCCGAGCACATCGCGGCGATCGCGGCCGAGGTCGCAAAATACCCGCCGCGCGAAATCCCGGAAAAGGCGCCGCTGATGCGGCTTTCGGGCCTCGAGCCCTTCGTGCTCACCGACGACATCCCCTTCGTCAATGTCGGCGAGCGCACCAACGTCACCGGCTCGGCTAAATTCCGCAAGCTGATCACCAATGGCGACTTCGCGACCGCGCTCGACATCGCCCGCGACCAGGTCGAGAACGGTGCGCAGATCATCGACGTCAACATGGACGAGGGCCTGATCGATTCGAAGGCGGCGATGGTCGACTTCCTTAACCTCATCGCTGCCGAGCCCGACATTGCCCGCGTGCCGGTGATGATCGACAGTTCCAAATGGGAGATCATCGAGGCGGGCCTGAAATGCGTTCAGGGCAAGGCCGTCGTGAACTCGATTTCGATGAAGGAGGGCGAGGCGGCCTTCCTCGAGCAAGCGCGTCTGTGCCGCGCCTATGGCGCCGCCGTCGTCGTCATGGCCTTCGACGAGCAGGGCCAGGCCGACAGCCGCGAGCGCAAGGTCGAGATTTGCACCCGCGCCTACAAGCTCCTGACCGAACAGGCCGAATTTGCGGGCGAGGACATCATCTTCGACCCCAACATCTTTGCCGTCGCGACCGGCATCGAGGAGCACAATGACTACGGCAACGCCTTCATTCAGGCCGCCAGGGAACTGACCCAAACCCTTCCCGGGATTCACATTTCGGGCGGCGTCTCGAACCTCTCCTTCTCGTTCCGTGGCAACGAGCCGGTGCGCGAGGCGATGCATGCGGTCTTCCTCTACCATGCCATTCAGGCCGGTATGGACATGGGCATCGTCAATGCGGGCCAGCTTGCCGTCTACGAGACGATCGACCCGGAACTGCGCGAGGCCTGCGAGGATGTTGTCCTCAACCGCCGCGATGACGCCACCGAACGCCTGCTCGACCTTGCCGAGCGCTACAAGGGCGCGGGCGGTCGCGAGGCGCGCGAGAAGGATCTGGCGTGGCGGGAATGGCCGGTCGAAAAGCGCCTGGAGCATGCGCTCGTCAACGGCATCACCGAATATATCGACGCCGATACCGAGGAAGCGCGACAGGCGGCGGAGCGGCCGCTGCACGTCATCGAAGGCCCGCTGATGGCCGGAATGAACGTCGTCGGCGACCTCTTCGGGGCCGGCAAGATGTTCCTGCCGCAGGTGGTGAAGTCCGCCCGCGTCATGAAGCAGGCCGTCGCCGTTCTGCTGCCCTACATGGAAGCCGAAAAGCTCGCCAATGGCGGCGGCGACCGCAAGACGGCCGGCACGATCCTGATGGCGACGGTCAAGGGTGACGTGCACGACATCGGCAAGAACATCGTCGGCGTCGTCCTCGCCTGCAACAATTACGAGGTCATCGACCTCGGCGTCATGGTGCCGGCGACGAAGATTTTGCAGACGGCGCGCGAAAGGAATGTCGACATCATCGGCCTCTCCGGCCTCATCACGCCCTCGCTGGACGAGATGGTGCATGTCGCCGGCGAGATGGAGCGCGAGGGTTTCGACATCCCGCTGCTGATCGGTGGCGCGACGACGAGCAAGGTTCATACGGCCGTCAAGATCCACCCGCGCTACGACCGGGGACAGGCGTTCTACGTGACTGACGCCAGCCGCGCCGTCGGCGTCGTGTCGGCTCTCCTGTCGGACCGGCAGAAGCCCGATTTCGTTGCCGAAACGCAGACCGAATACGCCAAGGTCGCGGACGCCCATGCCCGCCGCGAACTGGAAAAGCAGCGCCTCCCGATCGCGGCCGCCCGGGCCAATGCAGTGAAGATCGACTGGCCGGCTTATGAGGCGGTCAAGCCGTCTTTCCTCGGCACAAAGATTTTCGACAATTGGGACGTCGGAGAACTCGCCCGCTACATCGACTGGACGCCCTTCTTCCAGACCTGGGAACTGAAGGGCCGTTATCCCGCGATCCTCGACGACGAAAAGCAGGGCGAGGCGGCGCGCAGCCTGTTTGCGGACGCGCAGGCGATGCTGAAGCAGATCATCGCCGAGAACTGGTTCCGCCCGCGCGCGGTCATCGGCTTCTGGCCGGCCAATCAGGTCGGCGACGACATCCGCCTCTTCACGGACGACGTGCGCAGTGAAGAACTCGCGACCTTCTTCACGCTGCGCCAGCAACTCTCCAAGCGCGATGGACGTCCTAATGTCGCGCTCTCCGACTTCGTCGCGCCGCAGGGCCAGCCGGACTATGTCGGCGGTTTCGTCGTGACGGCCGGCATCGAGGAGGTCGCCATCGCAGAACGGTTCGAGCGCGCCAATGACGACTACTCGTCCATCATGGTGAAAGCGCTCGCCGACCGTATCGCCGAGGCCTTCGCCGAGCGGATGCACGAGAAGGTGCGCACGGACTACTGGGGCTATGCGCCGGGAGAGAACTTCCGCAACGACGAACTCGTCGCTGAAGCCTATGCTGGTATCCGCCCCGCGCCGGGCTATCCTGCCCAACCGGACCACACCGAGAAGGCGACGCTTTTCCGCCTGCTCGACGCGGAGAACGCTGCCGGCGTGAAGCTGACGGAAAGCTATGCGATGTGGCCCGGCTCATCCGTCTCGGGCCTCTACATCGCGCACCCCGACAGCTACTATTTCGGCGTCGCCAAGGTCGAGCGGGACCAGGCTGCCGATTATGCGCAGCGCAAGAACATGCGTCTCGAAGAAGTCGAGCGCTGGCTCTCGCCGATCCTGAACTACGTGCCGATGGAACTGGCCGAGGCGGCGGAGTAATCCGCGACCGCCGCGGCAAGCTTCGCCAGATCGGCGCGCAGCGGCTCGAATCCGGCGCTGCGTTCCAGCGTCTCTAAGTCCATGTAGAGCTTGCGGTTGATCTCGATCTGCAGGCTGTGGACGCCCTTGTCCGGCGCGCCGTAGCGCTCGACGATCAGCGCGCCCTTATAGGGGGCGTTGACTGCGACGGAATAGCCGAGTGCTTCCAGCGTCCCGGCGACGAGCCTTGTGAAACCGGGCTCGCAGGTCGTGCCGTCGAGATCGCCGAGGACGAAGTCCACCCGGTCCTGTCCGGGGTCCGGCGCCAATTCGTTGCCGACCGGCATCATCGAATGACAGTCGAGATGGTAGCAGACGCCGAAGCGCGCGACCGTCCGATCGATCATGGCGGCGAGACACTCGTGATAAGGCCGCCAATAGTTCTCGATCCGATTGGTGATGTCGGCCGCGCTCAGGCGTCGGTCATAGATCGACGTCCCGTTGCCGATCAGCCGGAAGACGAGCCCGACGCCGCGCTCGCTCATGATCGTCGGCTCGGGCGTCTCGTGCCAGTCGCCGTCGAGCAGCACGGTGTCGATGTCCGACAGGCGCCGGTTCGGATCAATATAGGTGCGGGCGAAATTGGCGACGACATAGGTTGCGCCATGATCGGGCGCGTCGGCAAAGAGTTCGTCGACGAAGCGGTCTTCACCGCCCTTGAGCAGTTCGATATCCGCCACATGCCCGAAATCCTCCGGATAGTGCCTGCCGCTGTGCGGCGCATCGAAAACCATCGGCGCCGGCCGGCCACTCGGCTCGAAAACGCTGACCGGCTCGGGCGGCGCCGTCCGTTCCATCGGTTCGACGGATAGCTTCTCATGGTCCTTGATGGATTGTGCGTTCTGTTCCTGGGTCATGGTCGGCCAACGCGAGAGCGATCATGCCGTTCCGTCTGATGCAGGGGCGCAAAGCTGTTCGGCCACACGCAGGGGTCGTTTGACACTCCCCCTGCGGAATGGTTCGATACCAAACTAGTTTAGGCATCAAACATTCGGACCACGCATTTCATGGACCAGACCTCTTCCAGACAGAAGCCGGCCAAACGCCTGCGCTCGCGTATCACCATGGAAGGGCTCGACCGCACGCCGCATCGCGCCTTCATGCGTGGCCTCGGGCATGACGACAAGGACATCGCCCAGCCCTTCGTCGGTATCGTCGGACCGTCGTCGGAGGTGACGCCCTGCAACCTCACCATCGCGCGGCAGATGGAGCAGGCCAAGGCCGGCGTGCGCGAGGCGCAGGGCACGCCCATCGCGTTCAACACGATCTCTGTGTCCGACGGGTTCTCGATGAACCACCAGGGCATGAAGTTTTCGCTGATCTCGCGCGAGATCATTGCCGATTCCATCGAGGCCGTGGTGCGCGCCCATTGCTACGACGCGCTGGTCGGTTTCGGTGGCTGCGACAAGACTTCGCCCGGCGTCATCATGGGCCTGACGCGGCTCAACATTCCCTCCGTGTTCCTCTATGGCGGTTCGGCGATGCCGGGGCGGTTCAAGGGCCGCGACGTGACCATGCTCGACGCTTACGAGGCGGTCGGCGGCGTGATGGCGGGGACGTGGACGCAGGAAGACCTCGACCGGATGGAGCAGGTATGCCTGCCGACGGCCGGCGCCTGCGGCGGCCAGTTCACGGCGAACACGATGGGCATGGTCTCCGAGGTGCTGGGCTTCGCCCCGCTCGGCTCGTCCATGGTGCCGGCGGTCTATTCGGAGCGCGATGCGCTCGCGCGGCGGGTCGGCCGGCTGGTCATGCAGGTCCTGGCGAACGACGGGCCGCTGCCGCGCGATCTCGTCACCCGCAAGAGCCTCGAAAACGCCGCCGCGCTCGTCGCTGCCACCGGCGGCTCGACCAATCTCGGTCTGCATATCCCGGCGATCGGCCACGAGGCCGGCATCAGGTTCACCCTCGACGACGTGGCGGACGTCTTCGCCCGCACGCCGCTCATCGCTGATTTGAAGCCCGGCGGTCGCTTCGTCGCCAAGGACGTCTACGAGATCGGCGGCGTGCCGATCATCATGAAGGCGCTGCTCGATGGCGGACATCTTCACGGCGACTGCCTGACGATCGAGGGCACGACGCTGGAGGAGGCGCTGAAGGATTACGGCGCGCCGGACGGCGAGGTCGTGCGCGAGAAGGGCCGCGAGATCATGGCGACCGGAGGCGTGGTCGTCCTGCGCGGCAATCTCTGCCCGGACGGCGCGCTGTTGAAGGTCGCGGGCCTGAAATCGCTCGTCTTCGAAGGCCCGGCCCATGTCTTCGAGAACGAGGAAGACTGCATGAAGGTCGTGCGCGACCGGTCCTACAGGGAAGGCTCGGTCATCATCATCCGCAACGAAGGTCCGCGTGGCGGGCCGGGCATGCGCGAGATGCTGGGCGTCACCGCCCTGATCTACGGGCAGGGCATGGGCGAGAAGGTCGCGCTCATTACCGACGGGCGGTTCTCGGGCGCGACGCGCGGCATGTGCATCGGCTATGCCGGGCCGGAAGCCGCCGTCGGCGGACCGATCGCGCTGGTCAAGGATGGCGACGTGATCCGCATCGATGGAGCGAAGCAGACCATCGATCTCCTCGTCGACGAGGCCGAGCTCGAAACGCGCCGCGCGGCATGGGTCGCGCCGGACGCACGCCGGCTCGGCGGCCTTTTCGAGAAATACGCCGCGGTCGTCGGTCCCGCCAAAGAGGGCGCGGTGACCCATTCCGGCGGCGTCGAATGGGTGCCGGAGTAGCGTCATGACCGGGGAGGGGGAGGATTTGGAACTCGGCTATATCGGCATCGGCCTGATGGGCGAGCCGATGACCATGCGCCTTTTGAAGGCAGGGCGCAGCGTGGCGGTCTGGAACCGCAGCCGCGAGAAATTGCGCGGCGTCGTCGAAGCAGGGGCCGTCGAAGCGAAAAGCGCCAGCGATCTCGCGGGCCGATGCGATATCGTCATGATGTGCCTGACCGACACGAAGGCGGTCGAACATGTCGTCTTCGGCGAAAACGGAATCGCGGGTGCGGTACGACCCGGCTCCATCCTCGTCGATTTCTCGTCGATGGACCCGGATTCGACGCGCCGCTTCGCCGCCCGCTTGCGCGAGGAAGCCGGTATGGGCTGGATCGATGCGCCTGTGTCGGGCGGCGTTCCCGGCGCCCGGGACGGCACGCTCGCCATCATGGCCGGCGGCGAGGCGGGCGAGATCGAGCGCGTCCGCCCGGTGATCGCCCTGATGGCGCAGCGCTTTACCCATATGGGGCCGAGCGGCGCCGGCCAGACGACGAAGCTTTGCAACCAGATCATCGTCGGCTGCCAGTTGGCTGCGATCGCCGAGGCGGTCCGACTTGCCGAAGAGGCCGGCGTCGATGCGAAGATGCTGCCGGAGGCGCTGAAAGGCGGCTTCGCGGACTCCATTCCGCTGCAGCTTTTTGCCCCGCGCATGGCCGCCCGCGCCTTCGAGCCGCCACTCGGTGCCATCCACACGATGCTGAAGGATCTCGACAATGCAGGCGAAGCGGCGCGTCAGGCGGGCGCGCCCTTGCCGATGGCTTCGACGGCGCGCGAATTGCTGCGCCAGATGGCGGCGCGCGGGCAGTCGGAGGCTTGCGCGACCGCGCTCATTCAACTCTATGATAGCGTCCAACGATAAAGCCCAAGGGGAACGGATATGCTGCATTGGAAGAGCATGACACTGGCCGCGGCCATCGCGGTCGTGGGATCGACCGGCGCGAGTTTCGCGCAGGAGACGAAGACCATTCGCGTCGGAAACTGGCTGCCGATGCACCATCTGATCATCAAGGGCATCGTAGAACCCTGGGCGGCGGCGATCGAGGCCGAGACCAACGGTTCGCTGCAGTTCGACGTCATGGAAACCGCGCTCGGCCGTCCGCCGGCCTATTTCGACCTGGTGCTCGACGGATCGATCGATGTCGGGTTCGGCGTGTCGGGCCACAATCCTGGCCGTTTCACCATGACGCAGATCATGGACCTACCCTTCATGTCGCCCGATCCGTGGGCGGGTGCGGCCGCCGCGTGGGCGACCTATGAACGCTACGGCGCCGATTATGGCGAGCATGATGGCGCCAAGGTCGTCGGCCTTTGGGTGCATTCCGAGCCCTACATCTTCATGCGCGAAGGGCAGGAAGTGACGTCGCTCGCCGAACTCGCCGGCAAGAAGATCCGCGTCGGCGGCAACGTCACCGGGGAGATCATGCAGACGCTCGGCGCGACGCCGGTCCAGCTTCCGCCCACCGAGGCGCAGCAGGCCATGTCGCGCGGCGTCGCCGACGGCATCACCTTCCCGACCGAATCCATCGAGTTCTTCAAGATCACGCCTTCGGTGGCAAGCTCGACGCGCATTCCCGGAGGCCTCTATACCGATACGTTCTGGCTCGCTTTCAACCAGGCGACATGGGACGGCCTGTCGGACGAGGAGAAGGCGGCGGTCGAGAAACATTCGGGCATGGCGATCGCGACGCTGGCAGGCTGGGCCTGGACCAATGGCGACACGCTCGGCCGTGCCGCGCTCGACGCCAACGACATGGTCTGGAACGAGATTCCCGAGGCCGACGTCGAGGAAGTGAAGTCGCGCCTTGCCGTGCTGGAGGAGCGCTGGATCGAGGCCGCCAATGCCAAGGGCCTGCCGGCGGAGGAAATCCTTGAATACGCCCGCGCACAGGCCGAAGCGTACAAGGCCGAAAAGGTGGTCAACGTACCGTGAGCGAAGAACACCCAGGCGACCAGGCGGCACGCGGCCCGGTCGCCTGGGTCTTTCGGGGATTCTCCGTCGCGGCCGGCATCATGGTCGCCGCGATGATGTTCATCACCACCTTCGATGTCATCGGCCGCTACTTCTTCGGCCGGCCCCTCTTCGCCGCCTTCGAAGTGACGGAAATACTGATGGGGCTGATTATCTTCGCGGGCTTGCCGCTTGCGACTGCGGCGCGTGAAAACATCACGATCTCGATCCTCGTCGAACGCATGTCGCAAAAGGCGCAGGACTTCGGTGTACGGCTGTTCGAAATCGTCTGTGCGGCGATCTGCTTTGCCATGGGGTGGCGCATGTGGGTCTATGGCGCGCGGCTCTGGCGCACGGGCGACCAGACGCTGGAACTGCGCGTGCCGCTCGGGCTGCTCGCGCAGGTCATGGCGGCGCTGGTCGTGCTGGCAGGCATCGCCTTCCTGATCAATGCTGCGCGCGGCAGGCAATTGCTGCCGGCCGCCAACAGTTCCATCGAATAACGGCGGCGGAATATGGGTGTCTGGGAAACGTCGCTGATCGGTTTTGCGAGCCTCCTCGGCCTGATGATGGCGGGAATGCCGCTCGCCTTCGCGATGATCCTCGTCGGCGCGGCGGGCATCGTTGCCGTCGTCGGCTGGACGCCGGCGCTGGGAATGCTCGGCCAGGTGCCGGTTTCCGATACGATGCGATACGAATTGTCGGTCGTGCCGATGTTCGTCCTGATGGGCATGCTGGTCGATCGTGCCGGAATGTCGCGCGATCTCTACCATGCGTGCCATGGCTTTCTGGGCCACAGGCGCGGCGGGCTGGCAATGGCGACGATCGTCGCCTGCGCCGGATTTGCCGCCGTTTCGGGCTCGTCTCTCGCGACCGCGGCCACGATGGGGCGCGTCTCGATGCCCTCGATGCGCCGCTACGGCTATTCCGACGAACTGGCCTCGGGCTCCATCGCAGCCGGCGGAACGCTCGGCATCCTCATTCCGCCTTCGGTCATCCTGGTGCTCTACGGCATCATGACCGGGACGGATATCGGGCTCCTCTTCATCGCGGGCGTTCTGCCCGGCTTCGTCGCGGTGCTCTTCTACATCGGCACGATCATGGTCGTGACGCGCCTCAGGCCCGAGGCAGGCCCGCGCACCGAACGCGTTGCCATGCGCGAGCGCTTTGCGCGGCTGACCTCGGTCGGGCCGATCCTGCTGCTGTTCATCCTCATCATCGGGGGCATCTATCTGGGCGTCTTCACGCCGACGGAGGCGGCAGGCGTCGGCGCTTTCGGCGCATTCCTGTTCTGTCTGTGGCGGCGCGTGCTGACGCCGGCCATATTCCTGGAATGCGTCGTCGCGACCGCGCGGATGACCGCGATCCTGTTCATCCTGCTTGTCGGTGCGCTTCTCTTTTCAAATTTCGTCAATCTGGCGGGCCTGCCCTCGGCCTTGCAGCAACTCGTCGCCGGCTATGGCCTGTCGCCGCTCGGCGTGATCATTTTTCTGATGGCCATCTATATCGTGCTCGGCTGCTTCCTCGAGTCGCTTTCGATGGTGCTGCTGACGGTGCCGATCTTCTTTCCGCTGGTCATGTCGCTCGGCTACGACCCGATCTGGTTCGGCATCATCGTGGTAATGGTGACGGAACTGTCGCTGATCACGCCGCCGGTCGGCCTGAACCTCTTCATTTTGAAGAGCACGATCGGCAATATCAGCCTCGGCAAGATCTATCGGGGCATCATGCCTTTCGTCGCGGCGGACATATTGCGCCTTGCGCTGATGATCGCGTTTCCGGCCATCATCCTGATCCTTCCCCAGCTTGCGAGATGATATGAACGACAAACGCAAATTCGCCGTCGTCACCGCCGGCGGCTCCGGCATCGGCGCCGTCGTGGCGCGGGAACTGGTCAAGGCCGGGTACGATGTCGCGATCACCGACGTCAATTTGCAGGCCGGCGAGGAGACCGCTGCCGGAACCGGCGCCACATTCCATGCCTGCGACATGGGCGATGCTGCTGCAATCGAAACGCTGTTCGCGCGCTTTGCGACCGTCGATCTCCTCGTCAACAATGCCGGCGTCGCGGGGCCGACCCTGCCGGTCGTGGAGACGCCGGTGGACGAATGGAAGCGCGCGGTCGACATCAACATCACCAGCCATTTCGTCGCCGCGCGCGCGGTGCTGCCGGGCATGATCGCGCAGAAGAGCGGCGTGATCGTCAACATGGCCTCGGTCGCGGCGAAGATCGCCTATCCGAACCGCGCGGTCTACGCGGCTACCAAATGGGCGGTGCTCGGGTTCACCGGCTCGCTGGCCCATGAGGTCGGCCAGATGGGCATCCGCGTCAATGCGATATTGCCGGCGTCGGTGCGCGGCGAGCGGATCGAAAGCGTCGTGTCCGAATATGCGCGCGCGAACGCGATGGATGTGAAGGATGCCGAGGCGCACTATCTCGGCCGCCAGGCGACGCGATCCTTCATCGAGCCCGAGGAGATCGCGGCGACGATCCTGTTCCTCGCCTCAGACGCCGCGCGGTCGATCACCGGTCAGTTCATCGGTGTCGATGGCGGCTTCCAGTAGCCGGACGCGACCGATGCCGCGCTTTTCGATCAACGTTTCCATGATGCTCCACGAATTCGCATTCCTGGATCGGTTCCAGGCGGCAGCGGATCTGGGCTTTGCAGGCGTGGACATCCAGTTTCCGTATGATTTCCCTGCCGATGCGTTGGCAAAGGCCGCGCGTCGCGCCGGTGTCGAGATCGTGCTGATCAACGTGCCCGCCGGCGACCTCACGTCTGGCGGCGATGGTTTGGCCTGTGTGCCGGGCCGCGAGAAAGCATTTGCGCGCGCAGTCGAAGAGGCCGCCGACTATGCGTTCGTTCTCGGCGTGAAACGCGTGAACGTTCTGTCCGGGCGCGTGTCGGAAGGCGTGGCGCGGGATGCAGCCTTTGCAACCTTGGTCGGCAACCTCCAACTCGCCGCCGACCGCTTCGCCCCGCTTGGCGTTACGGTGATGGCGGAGCCTTGCAACGGACGCGACGTGCCGCGCTACCTCGTTCAGCGCACCGCCGACGCGATCGATGCGATCGACGCCGCGTCGCGCCGGAACCTTGCGGTTCAGTTCGACTTCTATCACCGGCAGATCGTCGAGGGCGACCTCATCGGAGGGTTCCGCGCGGCCTTGCCGCGAATTGCCCATGTGCAGTTCGCCGATACGCCCGGCCGTCACGAACCGGGAACCGGTGAAATCAACCACCGCTCTTTGTTCGCAGCCATCGATGCGTCGGGCTATTCGGGCTGGGTCGGTGCCGAATACCGGCCGACCGGCACGACTGCCGCATCGCTGACATGGCGCGACAATTTATGAGTGAAGCGGTTGGTCCGGATCGCGGCGATCGTCCATTTCGAGGGGCCGCAGCCCGAGAGCGGCCAGCACCAGATCGACCTTCTCGGCGACGATGGCCTGTCCGCCGACATGCGTGATCTTGGTGCGCTCGCCATAGGCCTGAACGCTCGCGACATGCTCGGTGTTGAGAGCGATCGGCTGTCCGTTGACTTCGGTAAGTTGAATCCACATGAGCGTTCTCCCGTTGGGAGAAGCTCTGCAAGCGGCGTGCCGACGACAAACGCCCGTCCGGCCAGCCGCCATGTGCCAAATTGATACGGGAGGCATCCGTCTGCCCCGATTTGACCGTCTCCAACTGACCTTCAGCGAAGTCTCAACTGGAGCGCATCGCCCATCTGGCGGATATCGGCGATCTTCGTCGCGAATGCCGACCAGTCGTCGGCTTCGGCGATGGGAGCCCAGATCGCTTCCACGTCGTCGATCAGCATCGTGCAGGGCTGGGAGCGCTTGAAATAGGGATGAGCGAAATCGAGCCCGGCCTGCGCGGAAAACGGCTCGAATGCCTGCCGGAACGTGTCGAATGCCTCGCCGGAATAAGGTTCGCCCCCGGGCAGCGTGCGCCCCGACCGCAATCCGCCGAACATGTCGAAGAAAAAGCGCTCGAAGGGCATTTGCGAGACGGCGAGAAAGCGCCAGCCGGCGGCGACGAGCTGGTTGTCCGCCTCGAGCCCGGCGCTCGTCACGCCGAGGCGTTTGAGAAAGGCGCTGCGGAATTCTTCCTGCACGAGCGCCGGGAAGGCCCGCAGGACTATCTCCAGATCGGTCTGCGGCGCGAAGTCGAGCAGGCATTCGGCCAGCCGCGTGAGGTTCCAGAACATCGTGTCGGGCTGGCGGCCGAAGGCGTAAAGGCCGGTCTGGTCGAAATAGGCGGCGGTGAAGGCGGGATCGAGCGTTGGCAGGAATCGCCACGGACCGTAGTCGAAGCTTTCGCCGGTGATGTTGATGTTGTCGGTGTTGAGGACGCCATGGACGAAACCCGCGACCATCCAGGCGGCGGTCGTCTTCGCCAACCGGCGGCCGACCGCGTCGAGAAAGGCCAGCGCACGGCCCGGATCGAGCCTGGCGCCGACCTCGTGCAGGTAATGCGAAATCGAATGATCGATGAGCCGGGAAATTTCCTCGGTCTTGTCGAGGAAGCGCAGCCGCTGGAACGTGCCGATCCGAATGTGCGAGTGGCTGAGCCGCACCAGGACGGCCGAGCGCGTGGGCGAGGGCTCGTCGTTTCGCGCCAGCGCCTCGCCGGTTTCGATGAGGCTGAAGCTCTTCGACGTGTCGACGCCGAGCGCTTCCAGCATCTCCGTCGCCAGAACCTCGCGCACTCCGCCCTTGAGCGTCAGCCGCCCGTCGCCGCCGCGCGACCAGGGCGTCGTCCCGGAACCTTTCGTGCCAAGATCGAGAAGGCGGCCGGTATCGTCGTGGAGCTGGGCGAAGAGAAAGCCCCGGCCGTCGCCCAGATCCGGGTTGTACGAGCGGAACTGGTGGCCGTGGTATCGCAGCGCCAGAGGCTCGGGAAAACTGCCGGGTAAAGGCGCGAAACGTCCGAAATGATCGGCCCAATCGGGGTTCGACAAGCCATCCAGTCCGACGCGGCGTGCCCAGTCCTGATTGCGATACCGGACGACGTGGTCCGGAAACTTTGCGGCAGCAACCTCGTCGAAGAACTCGGCGCCAAGGTCGGCGTGCGCGGTGGAGGGGCGATAGGCTTCAGGAAATGGCATGTCCGTTCCGAAACGCGAGGAGGCGCCGAACGATCCACGCCCGGCGCCTCCAGCATACTGAAAAAATTCGTCCGGTCAGGTCATGCGTTTTCAGCCACCGGCACCGCCGGCACCACCACTGCCACCCGCACCGCCGCCGCCGCCGTCACCACCGCTTCCGCCGTCGCCGCCGCCTGCTCCGCCACCACCATCGCCGCCGCCGTCACCGCTGCCAGCATCGCCGCCACTTCCGCCGTCACCGCCGCTTCCGCCTGAACCACCACCGGCGTCGCTACCACCGGCGGAGCCACCGCCACCACCGGAGCCGCCACCACCACCGGACCACCACCGGAGCCGCCACGGAGCCGCCACCACCACCGGAGCCGCCGCCTGAACCGCCACCACCGGAACCACCTCCGCCAGAGCCGCCACCGCCGCCAGAGCCACCGCCACCAGAGCCACCGCCGCCGGAACCACCGCCACCAGAGCCGCCGCCACCAGAGCCACCACCGCCGGAGCCACCCCCACCGGAGCCGCCGCCACCAGAGCCACCACCGCCAGAGCCGCCACCACCGGAACCACCGCCACCGCCGGAGCCGCCGCCTGAGCCACCACCAGAGCCGCCCGAGCCGCCGCTGCCTTCACCGGGCGCGAAGCCAACCGGGAAGCCCGCGCCTTCGTTGCTCAGCACCGAGCGGATCAGCGCGGTGGTCAGAGGCGGGCATTGCTCGCGTTGGGCGCGCGTCAGTAACGAATCGCGATTTGCAGCGATGCAGCACAGCACGTAGTTTGCCTCGGTCATCGGCTGACAGATAGCCGCGGACAAAATCGGGCGCGCTTCCTGAGCAGTGGCCGCAGCAGAACCGCCGACCAAGGCGGCAGCGCCGACTGCGATTGTCTGTGTGAGTGCAAGAGTTCTTTTACGCAACATCTCCGCCCCTCCCGTCGATGGGGATTCTGGGGCTGACTGTTACTTTGCCCCCAAGTCAAGCGAAGTATGACACCTGCTTTAAACCTGTGAACCTGGACGTATTAACTATTGATTAACGACTTTGGCCTAAATAGTACGATTGGCATCGGAGAATATTCGTCATGCTGAGAGTGCTCGTTCTACCTTTCCTGGCAGTCGCGGTTGCCTCCTGCACGCAGACGACGGCGTCGATCTCCTCCACCGCTGCCATTGCGCCGGTTGCCTTCGCGGCCGAGCCGCAACTCATGGCCGGCTCCGGCCCTGCCTTCGCCCCGCCGGCCTTTTACGCGTTCTGCGCCGAACGGCCCGATTTGTGCGCGTCGACGGGCAATATGCGCAAGATGATGATGACACCCGCCCGCCAGCGGGAATTGCGCGAGGTCAATCTGCTGGTGAACCGGCAGATTCGCGAAGTCAGCGATATGGAAAAGCACGGCCAGGAAGATATCTGGGGCGTTCCCAGCACCGCCGGCGACTGCGAGGATTTCGCGATCCTGAAGAAAAAGGAACTTATGAAGCGCGGCTGGCCCGCCTCGACCTTGCTGCTGACGGTCGTCACCGTGGGCGGGGAGGGGCATGTCGTTCTCACGGCCAGCACGGACCGCGGCGACATCATCCTCGACAACCGAACCGACGCCCTGCGCGACTGGACCAGCGTGCGCTACAATTTCTTCGCCCGGCAGTCGCAGACGACCCACGGCAAGTGGGAGCGCATCGTCGCCGCCGGCGCCTGACGCAGCAGCTCCTGGACGATCGATCCGCGCGGGTCAGGTCGGGAAACTGTAGCGGTCGGTGATCCGCCAGATATCGCGGTTTATGTTGGTGAGCGAGGCGATGCTGTCCGAAATGCGCTGCAATTCGGCATCGTCGAGAATCTCGGCCTTGCCGTAGCGCACCTCGTCCTTGCCGTCGACGATCCGCATGAGCTGGGTCATCGACGGCGCGCCTTCCTCGTCGAACGAATAGATGCAGTGATTGTACTTGTTGCGGAGCCGGGCCTCGGCCGATAGCCGGCGGGTGGCGTCGAGCACGTCCTTGCGGCAATCGGCCGGCGTTGCGTGCATCTTGGCGAGCCGCTCGACGAGATCGGTGCGCGCGCGCGTCGTGTTCAAGGTCAGGAAGATGATGATCGCGGTTTCCTTGTCGACCTTGGCAAGGCCCGCGATCATGTGGATGAGAAGGCTCTCGGTATTCGTCCACGTATAGTTGAGCTGGCCGACGAGAAGCAGAATGTCCTTCAGTCGATTGGCGGACATTTCGTCAATTCTGCGATGGCCTGTGCCCGTCGGAGCCGTTCGGACCTGCGACCTGACGCGCGAAGTAGATCGCTGCGGCCTCGGTCCTGTTGTGGACGCCAAGCTTGTTGATGATGTTGTGGATGTGAATCTTGACCGTGTGCTCGGACAGGCCAAGATCATTGGCGATGATCTTGTTCTGGCTGCCCTTGGCCACGTGGCCGAGGATCTGCCATTCGCGCGCCGTCAGTTCGCTCATTGCCCCATCTCTCTTTGTTCGCGCGGCCTGGCCGCTGTCGGCCAGGTGCGATCGAAACACGACCGATGGCACATATTCTCCGCCACTCAACAATATACGCAAGATCGAAAGTAAAATATCGAGGTTGCTGTTGGTTGGCACGACGCCCTGAACCATTCGCTGCTCGACGAGATTTGCGAGCCGGCCGTCCTGGTTCTCGTTCGGATCGGCCAGTACGGCGAACATGGCCTTGGGATGCCATGCGGAAAGATCGCCGTAATGATAGGCGAGGCCGCCGATCAGGCTGCGCTCGATGAGCACGAGGTCGACATTGGCGACAAGCGACGTGCAGGCTTCGTTGAGATCGGGCACGATGTGGACGCGCAGGAAGCGGAACTCGCACTCGATGGCGGCCAGGAGGGCGTTCGAGACGACGCCTGCCGAGGCGACCACAAGAAGTGCACGTTCGCGCGCACCGGTCCGTTGAGATGGAAACAAGTCTTCCGAACGGCTTTCGGAAGCATTCAGACGCACTTCACCGTTTCGACCGCTAAGCATAGCCGATACCCCCTCATTACGCCACTGACGGTTCGCCCGCCTCGTTAGGACTAAGTCATTCGCTTGCGTGACTAGCCCTTAGTTAACGTATCGTAACCGACATGCCATGAATTCGGAATAGACTGAACGGTCTATAATAGTTTGACGGCCTACCAACGAGATGAAAACGTCGTGATTGCGTTAATTTAGACGATTAACAAGTTATAGAAATCGCATCCCGTATTTAACACGCAAAATGCTGAACAGGTATGATTAACGCGTGTTCCAGTAGGATGTCGCAAAGATTTAGACCGATGTGTCATCTTACCGACGTCTGTCTGTCGAAGCACACTTCGATAGTTGATCGCTGGTCTGCTGTATCGTGTCGTCTCGATATGGGTAGCGTGTTCTCGAGATTTTGACCCGCCGATCGTCTCGCGCATGTTCTGCGTACCGCGCGAAGTGCCTGCAAAATCAACGGACGCCGGGTGAAGACTCCAATTAGATGTATGGCGGTCAAGCCTAAGCGTCCTCAACGGAGGACAGGGTAATGGTAACCATGGATCGACCGCATTGGTGGAAGAAGAACAACCAGGATCAGGATCAGGATCAAGACCAGCATCAGGGACAAGGCCAGGGCCAGCTTCAGGGACAGGGCCAGGGGCAGTATCAGCACGGCTCGTCCGAATCCGAAGCCTATTCGGGTGCCGGAGCGGGCGCTCTGGCAGGTGCCGGCGCGTTGTCGGCAAGCATCGGCCATAACGAGAACCACAATGGCAATGGCAATGCGAACCTGAACGGCAACCTCAGTGCCAACCTGAACGGCAACCTGAACCACAACAAGAACGATTCCGAAAACACCAACACGAATTCCAATACGAACTCGAATACCAGCACGACGACCGTGACCGTCGACGTGACCGCAAATCTCGGCCTCGAAGACTACATGCCGACCGATGACGACTTCGTCGATATCGACAATTCGAACATCGACGGTCTCTTCGCGACTGAAATCGACAACGTCATGAACAACGCGTTCCAGGGCGGCGGTACCGATGTCGGTAACGTCATCACCCAGAACGCGCACATCTCCGACAACGACCATCTCAACAATGCCAACCTGCAGAACAACGGGCAATTCCAGCAGAACGGAAGCGCCACGGGTGGCACCGCGACCGCCGATGACGGCATTGATGCCGGTGGCGGTGGCGGTGGCGGTGGCGGAACGGCCAAGGCCAATGGCGGCGATGGCGCCGAAGGCGGCTACGCCGATGGCGGCAAGGGCGATGGCGGCGATGGCACTGGCGGTCTGGCGTTCAGCAAGGCCTTCGGCGGCAATGGCAGCGGCGGCTCGGCGAGTGGTGGCAACGGTGACGGCGGCGACGGCACGTCCGGCTATGCCGACGGCGGCAAGGGCCGCGGCGGCGATGGCGCTGCCGGCGGTACTGCTTACGGCGTCGGTCTCGGACTGGGCGTAGGCCTCGGTGCAGGACTTGCGGCCGGCGGAGCTGGCGCTGCAGGCGGCAACAATGACGCCGGCAATGGCGGCAATGGCGGTAATGGCGGCGGCGGCGGTGACGGCGGCGACGTCAACAACTCCGGCAATGGCGGTTCCGCGACCGCTGGCGACGGCGTCGATGCCATGTTCGCCAAGATCCCGATCCTGAACATCGGTGGTGATACCGGTGCTGCCGGCAATGGCGGCAACCAGGGCACCGGCGGTGGCGGTGGCGGTGGCGGCGGCGGCGGCGGTGGTGCCGGCGGCGCGGCTACGGATGCCGGTGACGGCGGGGACGGTGGTGCTGCCCTCGGCGCAGGCTACGGCGCAGGCAATGGCGGCGGCGCAGGCTGGGCAGTCGGCGGTGCCGGCGGCAATGGCGGCGGCGGGACCGGTGGCGCTGCAACGAGCGGTGCGGCCAATGGTGGCGCCGGGAATGGCGGCCATGCCTGGGCAGAAGGTGGCGACGGCGGTGCTGCGCTCAGCGGCGCCTGGGCTGACGGAGCTGGCGGTGCCGGCTATGGCGGCTGGGCGCTAGGCGGTGCCGGTGGTGCCGGTGGTGCCGGCGGCACGGCGACGACGGGTGCAGGCGGCTACGGCGGGGCAGGTGGAACGTGGGGCTCGGACAATGGCGATGACGGCTACGTCACCGGCACGAGCAGCGCCTCCGCTGACGCCCTGATCGACACCAGTGCCTTCAACCAGTCGATCGTCATGGGTGCCAACCTGCAGCAGAACGCGATCGACATGACGGTTGTCGGCGGGTCGATGACCAACACGTCGTTTGGCGAAGACGGCAATACCGACGACGCCTGAACGGCTTCGTGAACCAAGCATCAAAGGGCTGCGCGGGTCATCCCGCGCAGCCCCAAAGTCAACAAGAAGATGACGAGGGGAGAAGCGTGCCATGTCCATGGACGGCGTCACCGAGATCATCGCGCATTTCGTTGGTCACTTTCACACGCTGATCGAACAAGCGCGCATGCGCGAGGCCTACGACAAGTTCCTGGCCGCTAAAGCCGACCAGCTCGACCACGAAGAACTGCCTTTCATCACAGCTCAGTTCGACGCGCGTTTCCAGTTGGGAAGCTACGTTCCCGAACTGGCCTACGAGCCGCCGGCACCCGAACTCGTGCCGGTCGTCCCATGGTCGTATGTGAGCTTCGTTCCGCCCGATCTGCCCGAACTGACGGGCAAGTTCTACGCGCAGTGGCCGGCTCTGCTTCAACTCGCCCCGGCCTCGATCGCGATCAGCTACATCACGAAGACGATCCTTCCAGATGTCGAGCCGCTTGGCTCCATCGGAAACTATCTCGTCCAGAAGATTTCGCTGACGGACAACGATTACTTCGGTGTCGGCGGCTCGGGCCTCGTCTTTTCGCCCGAAGCAGTCGGCAACGATCTCCTCCTCGACTTTGCCTCCCAGGCCTTGTCGATCTCGCCAATCGCCGACCCGGTCCTGCCGGGCTCCACCGATGCGGTGATCGACTTCATCTCGATTGCGATCGAGGCGTTCGAAAGTTACGACCCGTCATCGGCGCCTGAAGGCGCGAACGTGTTCGTGACGAAATCGACGACGCTCGAAGGCGACTATCTGAATGGCGAACTCGTCGACGAACTGCCGATCCTGAGCGACTATTACGATCCTGCGCTGCCCGGCGAAGAGATCGCGCCGGTCGGACAAAAATACGTGCAGGCCGAGGGAAACGTGCAGATCGAGGCGTCCGTGACGCTCGAAGCCGGCGGCAATGCGCTGGTCAATGCGGCCACGGTGACGAGCTTCTGGACCGCCGCGACGGTCACGGCGGTCGTCGGCAGCCATTTCGAACTGAATGCGATCATCCAGATCAATGCCTGGATGGACGAGGATGCGGTCTGCGAATCCGTTTCGGGCTGGCTCGATCCGGATGCGGCGGCGACCAAGGCCTTCAATCTGGCATCCTTCGCCCGTTACGACACGCATGAAGAGATGCGCCAGCCCGGCGACGACCCGACATTTCCCAAGCACTGGGTGGTCGAGCGCATCGATGGCGACGTGATGATCGTCAATTGGCTGCAGCAATTCGTCTTCATGTCCGACAACGACATCGGCATACTCGCCTCATCGGGCGTGACCACCAGCGTGATCGCTGGCGACAATATGTCGATCAATCAGATTTCGCTGTTCGAAATGGCGTTCGCCTACGACCTCATCGTCATCGGCGGCAATGTCTACGATGCCAACATCATCCAGCAACTCAACGTCCTGTTCGACAATGACGTGATCGGAGCGGTGAACGGGTTCACCACGACGGGAAACGGCACAGCTTCGACGTCCGGAAACCTCCTCTGGAACGAGGCGTCCATCAACAATGTCGGCGGTGCGACCCGGTTCGAGGGACTTCCCGACGCCTACAAGGCATTCGCCGACAGCCTCGCGCTCGGCGGCAAGGGTGCGGCGGGCGATGTCCTGACCGATTCTGCCTTCGCCGGTCTGGGGGCGCTTAAGGTGCTCTATATCAGCGGCGACCTGATCAAGCTCAATTATGTCGGCCAGACCAACATTCTGGGCGACAGCGATCAGATCGCTCTCGCCATGAACGCTCTCCATCCGGTGGCGGACGCCAACTGGACGCTCAAGACTGGCGACAATGCCCTGATCAACGTCGCGGCCATTTCGGACCTCGATTCACTGGGCAAGACTTACGTCGGCGGCGAGCAGTATTCGCAGGACATACTCATCCAGGCGGAGTTCATCTCCGCATCGCCCGATCTCCTCGGTGCGCGCGATCCCAATGCGCTGGTCAACGAGGCGGTCGCCTTCCTGGTGGACGACACGGCCGATGACTATGCCGACGGAAAATCCTCGCTTGACCCGGGCTATCACCCGCAGGATGCCGGTCAGACCGACGGCCTGCAAACCATGCTCGCATGAGCGGGGGGGACTGAGACATGACGCAGGAAGATCACGCAGCGCGTCCGCACCGGTCGGACGCGGAAGACGGGCGCGGCGAGCATTCTGCCGGCCGGATGCCGCATCTCGACGAGGTTGATCGTGCGATCGAGCGGATCGAGAAGAATGCCGCCGATGTCCAGCAGGCAGCCGCAACGGTGACGATCGAAACGCCGTCCGACCGCCCCGCGGGCAGGACGGAGGCGCCGCGCAAGCCCTCAGGAATGGTAACGATCGAGGCCGACAACGGGCCGATCGCCGCAGCGCCGGCACCGGGCAAGATCGCGGCGAATACCAACCGCTCGGAAGCCGGGTTCCACAAGCGCCTCGGCCCCGTCGACTTTGCCGCCCAGCTCAAGAACGGCATCAGCGCGGTCCGGCGGAACCTTGCCATCGTGATGGTGTTCACCGTTGCCAGCAACGTCCTGGTCCTCGCGATCCCGATCTATCTCTTCCAGATCTCCGACCGGGTTCTGACCAGCCGCTCGCTCGATACGCTCACGATGTTGACCATCGTGATCGTCGGCGCCGTCGTCCTTCAGGCCATCTTCGACGCGATCCGCCGCTTCATCCTGATGCGGACGGCCGTGGAGGTCGCGGCCCAGCTCGGCTCGCCCATCCTGTCGGCAGCCGCGCGCGCCTCGCTGACGGGGAACGGCAAGGAATATCAGACGCTGGGCGATCTTGCCCAAGTCCGTTCCTTCCTCGTCTCGCGCACGCTGATTTCGTTCCTGGATGCACCGATCGCGCCGATTTTCCTCCTCGCGGTTTTCCTGATCCACCCGCATCTGGGCTTCATCGTCGTGGGAACGGCCCTCCTTCTGCTGGTGATCACCGTCCTCAACCAGAAGGCGACGTCGGCCCCGTTCGGCGAGGCCAACACCGCGCAGGTGAAAGCCAACCTCCATCTCGATTCCATGTCGCGCAACTCGCAGATCATCAATGCGCTCGCGATGATCCCGGAGGCGGTGCGGATCTGGGGCAAGGACACGGCCGAATCCCTGCGCGCCCAAGTGGTCGCCCAGGACCGGAACATCATGTTTTCGGCCCTCTCCAAGGGGGCACGTCTGCTGACCCAGGTCGGTATGCTCGGCTGGGGCGCATATCTCGCGATCGAAGGCCAGATCACCGGTGGCATGGTCATCGCCGCTTCCATCATCGCCGGCCGCGCGCTGGCGCCGATCGAGGGCGCGATCGAAGGCTGGAACCAGTACACGCAGTCGAAATCCGCCTATGGGCGCATCACCGCGCTTCTCAATGCCTCGCCGCTGAATTTCGAGCGCCTGAACCTGCCACGGCCGGAAGGGCGGCTCGATGTGGAGCGCCTTCTCTACGTCCCCCAGGGCACCAAGCGCGTCGTTCTCAACGGGCTGACCTTTTCGCTCAACCCCGGCGATTCACTCGCGGTGATCGGCAATTCGGGCGCCGGCAAGACGACGCTCGGCAAGATGCTCGTGGGCTCCATCCTGCCGACATCGGGCAATGTGCGGCTCGATCTCATGGATTTGCGCAACTGGGACCAGCGCCAGTTCGGCGAAAACATCGGCTACCTGCCGCAGGACGTGCAGCTCTTCCCCGGTACGATCAAGGCGAACATCGCCCGCATGCGTGAGGACGCGACGGACGAGCAGATCTACGAAGCCGCAGTCCTGGCCGATGTGCATGAGATGATCTCCTCCCTGCCGCATGGCTACGAAACGATGGTCGCGGCCGACGGCACGCCGCTTTCGGGCGGCCAGAAGCAGCGCATCGCGCTCGCCCGCGCCTTTTTCGGCGGCCCGCGCCTCGTCGTGCTCGACGAGCCAAATTCCAACCTCGATCAAGCCGGCGACAACGCGCTGAAGCGGGCGCTCGAACACGCCAAGCGCGAAAAGATCACCGTCATCACCATCACCCAGCGTCCCGCGCTCCTGCAGAGCGTCGACAAGATCCTGCTGCTCGTCAACGGGACCGTGGCGCTGTTCGGCGTCCGCCAGGACGTTCTTTCCGCCCTGCAGACACGCGGCATTTCCGTCGAGCTCGGCTCGTTCGGCCACCAGTTGCAATAGGATCGCACCATGTCGGACATCGCCTCGGTTCATGACATTCAGTGGTATGCGGACGTCCCGCGGTCGATCTGGAAGCATACTGTATTCGGCATCGCGCTTCTGGGCGTCACCTTCGGCGGGTTCGGCGCATGGGCGCTGACGGCGCCTCTGGCCTCGGCGGTGATCTCGCAGGGCAGCTTCGTGGCCACCGGGCAGAACAAGATCGTGCAGCATTTCGGCGGCGGCGTTATCAAGGAACTGCTGGTGTCCGAAGGCGATGTCGTCCAGGCCGGCCAGCCTCTGGTTCTGCTGGACGAGACGGCGGCGCTGGCCAAGGATCGCGAACTGTTCCTTCGCCGCGCCCGCCTCGAGGCGATTGCCGCGCGGCTCTTGTCGCAATATCAGGGGCTCGATCAGATGAGCCTGCCCGGCTTTCTCGACGACCATCTCGGCGAGCCGGAGGTGATCGAGATCATCGAGAGCCAGAAGCTCAATTTCGACGCGCAGCGGATGAAGATCGAGGGCGAACTCAGCATCCTCGAACAGAACATGTTGTCGCTCGAATTCCGCGCCGAAGGCTACGACCGGCAGAAGGCCTCCTACGAACAGCAACTTGAACTTCTGCGCCAGGAGCATGAAGGCAAGGCGTCGCTGTTCGAGAAGGGATTGCTGCGCGGCACCGAATTGAAGGCGCTCGAGCGTGCCATGGCGGATGCCGAGGGACAGATCGGCCGCCTCGATTCCGAAATCGACCAGGCGACGGCGCAGGTCGAGCGCACGCGGCAGGAAATCACCCAGGCCGAAAGCGTCTATCGGGAAGATGCTCTCGACCGGCTGCAGGGCATTCAGGGCGAACTCGACGTGGTCCGCGAACAATCGCGCGAGGCCGAGAACGTCCTCCAGCGCGCTTCGATCGTCGCGCCCGTGTCGGGCACGATCGTTCGGGCCCACTATCACACCAATGGCGGCGTGATCGAAAGCGGCAAGGCCGTGATGGAGATCCTGCCCGACGACGTGCCGCTCCTGATCGAGGCGCAGGTGCCGCGCACGGACATCGACAGCGTGCGCGTCGGCCAGCCGGCGACAATCCGTCTCGTCGCGCTGAACCAGCGCACCACGCCGGTCCTGGAAGGTCACGTGATCTACGTTTCCGCCGACGCGCTTTCGGACCAGCAGTCGCCGGGCAGGTCACATGACGTCTACCTGGCGCGCATCGACATCTCGCCACGCGAGCTTTCGCGCGTCCGCGGTTTCCAGCCGACGCCGGGCATGCCCGCGGAGATCATGATCCAGATCGAGGAACGAACCTTCTTCAACTACCTGGCCAAGCCCATCACCGACTCGATGGCCCGCGCTTTCACCGAACGGTGACCTTGGTCCTACCCGCGGCGGTGGACAAGGCAGCACACATTTCGCCGCCGCCCATCAACTTGCCGCATTGGGGGTTGACTATTCCGCCCGCCCGGATAAAACGCGCCCACATCAGCGCGCTGCAAGCGCGTCGGTCTTGGGGAATAGGTTAACGGTAGACCCACGGACTCTGACTCCGTTAGTCCTGGTTCGAATCCAGGTTCCCCAGCCAATCTCTAAATCCCTGGAATCGGCAAGTTTTTCCGACTGCGCCGGCATGAGCCGTTGACACCTGTCTCTTGTGCCGCTCGCATTTTCCGTGATGTCGGCCCCGGCCGCTAGCGCCTGACTGCTCGACCGAGCCAGATCAGGATGCAGGCGCCGATGAACCCGGCGATGAGATAGCCGAGCCAGCCGCCGAAAGAGACGCCGAGAAAGCCGAAAAGAAAGCTGGCGATTGCTGCGCCGATGATGCCGAGAATGATGTTTGCGAAGATGCCGGTATTGCTCTTCATGAAGTTCGAGGCGATCCAGCCGGCAAGACCGCCGATGATGATTGCCGCGATCCAGCCTACGCTTGCGTCTTCCATCTGACCACTCCCGCTTCCTATGCTGACGATAGGTCAAATCATCCACGATGGTTCGATTCGAACAAGACGTCGGTTGGCCTTGTCCCCTGTAACTTTCACAAAGCCGGGCGACTTGGAATCGAAGTCGCGATCCGGCGATTGTCGACCGCGTCAGGCGGCGCGTGGTGCGGCGGTTCCCTCCGCGAGCAGCCTTGCGGCCCACATGCCTAGGAGCATGGCGGGGATGAAGGCGAGGGTGCCGGTGGCTCCGAGGCCGAGCGCGGTCAGTGCCGGGCCGGGGCAAAACCCGCCGAGCCCCCAACCGATGCCAAAGATGGCGGGACCGGCGATGATCGCTGCGCGTCGGCAGGTGGAATCGATCGCCGACGATGGGCTCGGCGCGCGCCAGCACCAGACGATAGCCGACGAAGGTCACCAGCACCGCACCGCCCATGACGAAGGCAAGCGATGGGTCCCAGGTTCCGAACAGGTCGAGGAAGTTCAAGACCTTCGCCGGGTCCGACATGCCTGAGACGACGAGGCCGGCGCCGAACAGGAGGCCGAGCGCAAGGTTGACGAGGAAGGACATTCGATCAGGCTCCGGTGACGTGGCGCACGAGGAAGACGGTGATGAAGGCCGTCGCCATGAAGATGCAGGTGGCGACGAAGGAGCGGGTCGACAGCCGCGACAGGCCGCAAACGCCATGGCCCGATGTACAGCCATTGCCCCATACGGAACCGAAGCCAACGAGGAGGCCGGCCGCGATCATCAGCGCAATGTTGGACGACACCGTCTGGCTGATCTCGATGCCGCCGAGCGCAACCATGACGAGCGGTGCGGCGACGAGCCCGATGACGAAGCCGAAGCGCGACGGGAACGCGCCGTCGCGGTAAGGCGGCAGCAACCGTCCGGCGATCCCAGAAATGCCGGCGATGCGACCCTCCCACAGCATAAGGAGTACGGCCGAAAGGCCGATCATCATGCCGCCGACAAGCGAGGCGAGGGGCGTGAATTCGGTCATGGGTTCGATCCTTTGGCCGGCGTTGCGCAGAACATGGCGTGCATCATCGAAATGAACTCGGACACGCGGCCATCTTCGAGCCGGTAGTACATGTGCTTGGATTCCTTGCGGCCGACGATGAAGCCGGCTTCGCGCAACTCGGCAATCTGCTGCGACAGGCCCGGCTGGCGGATACCGAGCGTATCTTCGAGGTCGCGCACCGCGCGTTCGCCATCGACGAGCGCGCAGACGATCATCAGCCGCGAGGGATGGGCGAGCTTCTTCAAAAACTCCGCCGCCTCGCCGGCATTTTCGACCATTTCCGCTGTCTCTTGCGACATTTCGCGAGCCATGACGGTCAGTCCCATGCCGCACCCTTCAGCGCGTCGAGCGGGAATTTGAGATAGCGCTTCCCGTTGGCTTCCGGCGCCGGCAGGCGGCCGCCATTCACGTTCACCTGCAGCGCGTGCAGGATCAGCTTGGGCATGGGCAGCGTCGCGTCGCGAGCTTCGCGGACCGCGACGAACTCGTCTTTCGTACGACACGTGGAAATGTGCGTGTTCGCCGCCTTCTGTTCGGCGACGGTCGATTCCCACCGCGGCTCGCGCCCGTCCGGCTGATAGTCATGACCGACGAAGATGCGGGTCTCGTCGGGCAGGGCAAGAATCTGCTGGATCGAATCCCAAAGGCGCGACGCGCTGCCGCCGGGAAAATCGCAGCGGGCCGTGCCCGAATCCGGCATGAAAAGCGTGTCGTGGACGAACGTAGGTGATCGAGGCCAGCGTGTGGCCGGGCGAGAACAGCACCTTGGCGTCGATCTTGCCGAGCTTGAACGTTTCGCCTTCGGCAAAAAGCTTGTCCCACTGCGAACCGTCGGCGGGAAAATCGGGCCAGTGATAGAAGCGCTTCCACAGCTTCTGCACCTCGACCACCTTCTCGCCGATCGCCGTTGGTGCGCCGGTCTTTTCCTTCAGGTACTGGGCGGCGGAAAAATGATCGGCGTGGGGATGCGTGTCGAGAATCCACTCGACCTCGAGCCCGTTCGATCTGATGTAGTCGAGAATGCGGTCGGCATTGATCGTCGCCGTCGCACCGGACTTCTCGTCGAAATCGAGCACCGGGTCGATGATCGCGCATCTGTTCGTGGCGGGATCGGAGACGACGTACTGGACCGAAAAAGTTCGCTTGTCGAAAAACGCCTTAACGTCAGGCTTGGCACTGGTGAGATTGGCTTCGTTGGCGTCGAGCCATTTGACTGCGCCCGAAAGGTCGATCCCAAGACGCGCGCCGAGCGGCACGACCTCGCTCTTCGCCATGCGGCCGTCGAGCACCTCGCCGATCGCGTGAAGCGTTGCCGAGCGTGTGCCGGTCTTGCAGTGAGCGAGAACGGGACCGTCCGCGTTTTCAAGCGCCGCCTGGAAATCCGCCACCTGACCCCTGGTGATCTGGCCGGGAACGACGGGAATGTGCGTGTAGCCGAGCCCCACCGTCGCTGCGACGCTGTGGTTCTCCGACGAGCTCGGCTGGCTCGCCTCCTCGCCATCCGGCCGATTGTTGACGATGGCGACGATCCCCTGCGCCTTGGCGGCATGGATGTCGGCGGCGGTGATCTGAGGGGCGATGTAGAGCTTGTCGGAAACCTGTTTCATGCGTCACTCCCGGTAAGCGGCCGAGCCGTCCGCTCGATAAAAAATATATAAAACGATTGCAAAAAATCGCAATGATAGAGTCTCGCTTCCGAAGCCGTCCTCCCGGCATGCTATGAGGGACGCTTTCCTGATTCTGTAGCTGAGGCCGATGACCGCCACCGCTCTCGAAATTCTCAAGACCGTCTATGGCTATGATGCGTTCCGTGGGCCGCAGGCGCGGATCGTCGAGCATGTCGTCGGCGGCAACAACGCCTTCGTTCTGATGCCGACGGGCGGTGGAAAATCGCTTTGCTATCAGATTCCCGCCATTGTCCGGCCCGGCATGGGGCTCATCGTCTCGCCGCTGCTGGCATTGATGGCGGATCAGGTGTCGGCCTTGCGTCAGGCGGGGGTGCGCGGCGCGGCGCTGAATTCGGATCTGCCGGCCGACGATCGACGCGCGCTGTGGCACGCCATCCACGAAGGCGAACTGGACCTTCTCTATGTGGCGCCGGAGACTCTTCTGCGCCCGGAGGTGCTGGAGCGGCTCGGCCGTGTGAAACTGTCGCTGATCGCCATCGACGAGGCGCATTGCCTGTCGCAGTGGGGGCACGACTTCCGGCCGTCCTATCGCCAACTCGACGCACTGGTGCGCCAGTTTCCGGATACGCCGCGCATGGCGCTGACGGCGACGGCGGACGAGCCGACGCGTGCGGAAATCCTGTCGCATCTCGACATCGGGCGCGATGACGCCTTCACCGCGGGTTTTGACCGTCCCAACATTCGATATGCGATCGAGGAAAAGGACAATCCCCGCGCGCAATTGAAGGACTTCCTCAAGCGTCATGAAGGCGAGAGCGGCATCGTCTACTGCCTGTCGAAGCGGAAGACGGAGGAGACCGCCGCCTGGCTGCGCGACCAGGGCTATGACGCGCTCGCTTATCATGCCGGCATGGACAAGGCCTCGCGGGAGGCCAACCAGACGCGCTTTCAGCATGGCGAAGCGGTCATCATGGTCGCCACCGTCGCCTTCGGCATGGGTATCGACAAGCCGGACGTGCGCTTCGTCGCTCATATCGACCTGCCGGGAAGCATCGAGGCGTATTATCAGGAGACGGGCCGGGCCGGGCGCGACGGACTGCCGTCCGACACACTGATGCTTTATGGCTCCGAGGATATCGCGCTGCGCAGCCGCTTCATCGAGGAATCGGATGCGCCGGACCAGCGCCGGCGCATGGAGCGCCAGAAACTCGATTCGCTGTTGGGCCTGGCGGAAACGGCGAATTGCCGCCGGCAGGCATTGCTGTCCTATTTCGGCGACGATTGCGACCCGTGCGGCAATTGCGACACCTGCGACAGGCCGCCGGAGCGCTTCGATGGCACGATCGCTGCACAAAAGGCACTGTCCTGCATCTACCGGACCGGCGAGCGCTTCGGGCAAGCCTACATTGTCGATGTACTGCTGGGGGTCGAAAACGAGCGGATCGCCCAGTTCGGCCATGACCGAATTTCGACGTTCGGCATCGGAACCGAGCACGACAATCGCATCTGGCGTGCGATCCTGCGCCAGTTGATCGCGCTTCGCCTGATCGACGTCGATCTTGCTGGCCATGGCGGCCTGTCGATCGCAACGGCAGGGCGTGATTTTCTGCGCGACAAGCCGCAATTGATGCTGCGCGTGCCGGCAGCGCCCCGCGCGCGCCGCCAGAAGGTCGAGCGGAGCACGGCACAACTCGCGATCAGCGACGCGGATCGTTCCCTGTTCCAGGCGCTGCGCCAGAAGCGCACGGAAATCGCGCGCCTTCAGAACGTGCCGCCCTACGTGATCTTCCACGACAAGACGCTGATCGAACTCGCTGCAGCCCGGCCCGGCTCGCGCGTCGAGATGGCGGACGTGCCCGGTGTCGGCGAAACGAAGCTCGATCGGTATGGGCCCGCTTTCCTGGCCGTCATCGCCGAACATCCCTAGGACCACCCGGCGATCACATGCGCGCAACTCCTGACGTCGTTGTGCGATGGCTATCGCTTGACTTTGACCGGTCATGGACGAAGGTCTCGACCGGGCACAATCTGAGGATCGGATGACCAGCAAGATAGATCTCGTGCGATCCGCGATCTGGGCGGAAGAACTGACCGACGATGTGATCGAGCGCGCGGCCCGGGGCATCAGCGAGCGCCATTACGTCAAGGACAGCTACATCTGCCATCGCGGCGACCGGCTCGATGCTTGGACGGGAGTGGTCACCGGTCTCGTCAAGATGAGTGCGGTCGCGCTCAGCGGCAAGGCGCTGACGTTTGCGGGCATCGGGGCAGGGGGCTGGCTCGGGGAAGGCTCGATGCTCAAGAACGAGGAGCGCAAATACGACCTCGTTGCGTTGCGCGATACGCACCTCCTCCTGATGAACCGAGCGACCTTTTCTTGGCTTTGCGAGAACAGCGTCGGCTTCAACCGGTTCCTCGTGCGCCAGCTCAACGAGCGGCTCGGCCAGTTCATCGCGGTCACCGAGCACGACCGCTCCTTCGACGCCAAGGCGCGCGTCGCGCGCAATCTGTCGTGGATCTGCAATCCCGTTCTTTGCCCCCAGGTGCGCGGCGTCATCGAGATCACGCAGGAAGAAGTCGGTCACCTCGCCGGAATATCGCGGCAGGTCGCCAACCGCTGCCTGAAGGAACTGGCCGATGAGGGATTGATCGCGCTCGAGCCCGGGCTCATTCGCCCGCTGGCGGTGGACAGGCTCGCCAGCTACGGCGCTTGAGAAGAGATATTGGCAGGGGCATCCTAGACTTCCACCCGAAATTCGTTGGTGGGTCACACGCGCTGCCGATTAAAGAGACAATCAGTCGATCTGTCTGTCAAGGCGCAAGTTGAACGCGTCTTCGATTCGTGGAACTTTCCTCGTCAAGAACAGGGGGCATACCCCGGGAGGAACGGGCGCAACGTCGTCCAAGGAGGAACGAGATTGGCTGAGGCTCAAACCTTGCCCGATACGTTTCCGAAATATCTTCTGCGCAATGCGGAGATGTTCGGGACGCGTCCGGCCATGCGCCACAAGGATCGCGGCATCTGGCAAAGCTGGACATGGAGCCAGCAACGCGACGCTATTCGCGATTTCGCGACCGGCCTCGCCACGCTCGGCGTCCGGCACGGCGACCGCGTCGCCATCATCGGCGCCAACCGGCCGAAGCTCTATTGGGCGGTTTGTGCCGTGCAGTCGCTGGGCGGCGTGCCAGTGCCGGTCTATGCCGATGCCGTCGCCGACGAATTGTCCTATGTCTTGTCGCACGCCGATGTGCGCTTCGCGGTCGTGCAGGACCAGGAACAGGTCGACAAGCTCAACAGCTTCGCGGACCGGCTGACCTCGCTTCAGGCCGTCATCTATGACGAACCGCGCGGCCTGACCGACTACGACAAGCGCGCCCTTCATGATTTCGAGGACGTCCAGGAGATGGGCCGGCGGGCGCAGTCGGTCGATGGGCAGGTCGCGGCGCGCTGGGAAGAGGCGATCCGCAGTGCCTCCGGCGAGGACGTCTCGATCATGCTCTATACGTCCGGCACGACCGGGCGCTCCAAGGGCGTGATGCTGAAGGCAAAGAGCGCGGTCAAGGCGGCGCAGGACACGGTCGCCTTCGACCGGCTGACCGAAAAGGACAGCGTCCTCGCCTATCTGCCGCTCGCCTGGGTCGGCGATCACTATCTGAACTATGCGCAAGGTTATGTCGCCGGCTTCTGCATGGCGTGCCCGGAAAGCAGCCAGACGGTCGCGCAGGATCTGCGCGAGCTGGCGCCGACCTTCTACTTCGCCCCGCCGCGCGTCTTCGAAGGGCTTTTGACGTCGATCACTATCCGAATGGAAGACGCCGGCAAGCTCAAGCAGCGCATCTACCGCCACTATATCGAGGTCGCGCGCAAATATGGCGAGGCGATCCTGGAGGGCCGCAGCGTTCCGGCATCCGCGCGTGCCTCCTACGCGATCGGCGAAATCCTCGTCTATGGACCGCTCAAGAACGTGCTCGGCCTGTCGCATATCCGCGTCGCCTACACGGCGGGCGAGGCGATCGGCTCTGACCTCTTCTCCTTCTTCCGCGCGCTCGGCGTCAACCTGAAGCAGCTCTACGGCCAGACCGAAGCGTTTCTCTACGTGACGTGCCAGAAGGATGGCGAAGTTCGCTCGGATACTGTCGGCCCGCCCGCACCCAATGTCGACATCCGAATTTCCGAGGATGGTGAAGTGCAGTTCCGCTCGCCCGGTATGTTCTCCGGCTATTATCTGGAAGACGAGAAGACCGCAGAGACGATGACGCCGGACGGCTATGTGAAGACCGGCGATGCGGGCTTCTTCGACACGGACGGCCAGCTCAAGATCATCGACCGCGCGAAGGACGTCGGCAAACTGTCGAGCGGCGCGCTGTTCGCGCCGAAATATCTCGAGAACATGTTGAAGTTCTTCCCCAACATCAAGGAAGCGGTCGCCTATGGCGACGGGCGCGAGTTCGCGACGGCCTTCGTCAATATCGATCTCCAGGCGGTCGGCAACTGGGCCGAGCGCAACAACATCGCCTATGCGTCCTATCAGGAACTCGCCGGCCACCCGCTCGTCTACGAGATGATCGCGCAGAACGTCGAGGAGACGAACCGGCGGCTTTCGGCCGAGCCGATGATGGCCGCCGCGCAAATCCGTCGCTTCCTGATCCTGCACAAGGAGCTGGACGCCGACGATGGCGAACTGACGCGCACACAGAAGGTGCGCCGTTCTTTCGTTGCCGAACGCTACGCACCGCTGATCGAGGCGCTTTACGACGGGTCGACGCAGAAATTCGTGGAGACCGAAGTGACTTACGAGGACGGTCGCAAGGGCAGGATCAGCGCCAATGTGAAGATCGTCGACGCGCCCGTCTTCGGCGCCGCCCAGCCCGTGCGGGAGGCCGCCGAATGAACGCCCATCCCGACCACCACATCATCGTCGCACCGGACGATGACGGCATCGCCAAGGGCGCCACGCTGATGGAGGTGAAAAACGTTTCGCTTTCCTTTGGCGGCGTCAAGGCGATCACCGACATCTCCTTCGATGTCCGCAAGGGCGAAATCCGCGCCATCATCGGCCCGAACGGTGCCGGCAAGACGTCGATGCTGAATGTCATCAACGGCTTCTACACGCCCCAGGTCGGCACCATCACCTTCCGCGGCCAGGAGCGGCGCGCGATGAAGCCGCACCACGCCGTGCGCCAGGGCATCGCGCGCACCTTCCAGAACGTCGCGCTCTTCAAGGGCATGTCGACGCTCGACAACATCATGGCGGGGCGCTCGGTCAAGATGAAGCGCTCGATCGGCTGGCAGATGCTCTGGCACGGTCCGGCGCTCGCCGAGGAGATCGAGCATCGCGAAAAGGTCGAGGAAATCATCGACTTCCTCGAGATCGAGCACATCCGTCGCACGCCGGTCGGCAAACTGCCCTACGGCCTGCAAAAGCGCGTCGAACTCGGCCGCGCGCTGGCGATGGAACCGTCCCTTCTTCTTCTCGACGAGCCGATGGCCGGCATGAATCTGGAGGAAAAGGAGGACATGAGCCGCTTCATCCTCGACGTGAACCAGCAGCGCGGAACGACGATCGCGCTGATCGAGCACGACATGGGCGTGGTCATGGACCTGTCCGACCGCGTCGTCGTGCTCGACTACGGCAAGAAGATCGCCGACGGGCCGCCCGAAGAGGTCAAGAACAATCAGGCCGTCATCGACGCCTATCTCGGCGTGCCGCATTGAGCGACCGGAAGGACTTTTGAATGGAACGCTTGCATTCGATCTTCGTGGCGCCTTTCGCCGACATGGTCGCCGCGCCCGACTTCTTCCTCCAGGTCGTCTGGGAGGGGCTCGTCTCGGGCGTCCTCTACGCGCTCATCGCGCTCGGCTTCGTCCTGATCTTCAAGTCCTCGCGCATCTTCAATTTCGCGCAAGGCATCATGGTCGTCTTCGCGGCGCTGACCCTCGTCGGCCTGCATGAGCGCGGCGTGCCAGCGCTACTCGCCGTCCCGCTGACGCTCGTCGTCATGTTCTTCCTCGCCGTCGCCATCGAGCGCGTCGTCCTGCGCCCGCTCGTGAACCAGCCCGACATCATCCTCTTCATGGCCACGATCGGCGTGACGCTGTTCCTGATCGGCCTCGGCGAAACGATTTTCGGCGGCGAAAACAAGGTGATGATCACCTCCGAACTCGGAATTCCCACCGGAAGCTGGATCATGGAACCCTTCGGCGGCTTCGTCTCGATCGAGCAGAAGGACGTGACGGCCGTCGTCGGCGCGGTGCTCCTCGTCATCGCGCTCCTCGTCTTCCTCAACAAGTCCAAGATGGGCCGCGCCATCCGCGCGCTCGGGGACGATCACCAGGCGGCGCTCTCGGTCGGCATCTCGCTGTCGACCATCTGGGTCATCGTCTGGTTCATCTCCGGCATCATCGCCCTCGCGACGGGTATCGTCTGGGGCGCGCGCGCCGGCGTCTCCTTCGCGCTGGAAGTCATCGCGCTGAAGGCGCTGCCGGTCTTGATGCTCGGCGGCCTCGAAAGCGTCACCGGCGCGATCGTCGGCGGCCTCGCCATCGGCGTCCTCGAAAAGGTCTTCGAAATCTACTGGGGCCAGCCGCTTCTCGGCGGCAACACGGAAGCCTGGTTCGCCTACGTTCTGGCGTTGCTCGTGCTTCTGGTGCGGCCGCAGGGCCTCTTCGGCGAAAAAATCATCGAGCGGGTGTAATCCATGTTTTATCGCGTCGCCGGCCAGTACAAGACCAGCTATCAGGCGGATTACGCCCTCTTTCCGGTCAAGCAGGATGCGTGGCTGCTCGCCCTCGTCCTGATCGTCGCCTTCGTCGTCTTCCCGTTGACGGCAAGCGACTTCATGTTCCGCGCGCTTTTGATCCCGGTGTTGATCTATGCGCTGGCTGCGCTCGGACTGAACATCCTGACCGGTTATGCAGGCCAGCTTTCGCTCGGAACCGGCGCGTTCATGGGCGTGGGCGCCTATGCCTGTTATAAGATCGTGACGATCTTTCCCGAGCTGAACATCATCGTCGCAATCGCCCTTTCCGGTTTCTTCTCGGCAGCGGTCGGCGTTGCTTTCGGCCTGCCGTCGCTCAGGATCAAGGGCTTCTACCTCGCCATCGCGACGCTCGCCGCGCAGTTCTTCCTCGTCTGGCTGTTCCAGAAATGGGGCTGGCTCTACAATTACAACGCCTCGGGCGCGATCCAGGTGCCGAACACGCAGATGTTCGGGATCACCGTCACGGGCGCGCGCGCCTCGGCAATGAGCCAGTATTTCGTCGTCCTGTCCGTCGTCTGCATCGTGACCTTTCTCGCGATCAACGTCACCCGCGGTCGCATCGGGCGCACCTGGAAGGCCGTGCGCGACATGGACATCGCGGCCGAGCTCGTCGGTATCAATCTGATGAAGGCGAAGCTCTCGGCCTTCTTTGTCTCGTCCTACATCGTCGGCATCGCCGGCGCGCTCTTCGTCTTCCTGTGGCGCGGCGCGGCCGAGGCCGACCTGTTCGACATCCAGCTATCTTTCCGGGTGCTCTTCATCGCCATCATCGGCGGGCTGGGCTCCATTCTGGGTAACTATCTCGGCGCGCTGCTGATCGTCGCGCTGCCGGTCATCATCGGCACGGTACCAGCCATGTTCGGCCTGCCGATTTCCTCGGCCATGGTCGAGCATCTGAACACCATGATCATCGGCGCGCTGATCATCGGCTTCCTGATCGTCGAGCCGCACGGGCTCGCGCGGTTCTGGGCCGTCATCCGTGAAAAGCTGATCATCTGGCCATTCCCGCACTGAGGAGAGAGCGGTGCGGGTTGATTGAGGCAAAGCCCGATACGGGCGAATGTGGAGGAGCGACTGATGAAAATGAAGCACGTAACGGCTCTTGCGGCCGGCATCCTTGCGGCCGGCATCGCCGCGCCGGCCTTCGCGCAGGAAGTGTTGAAGCTGCCCAACATGTCCTACCGGACCGGCCCGTTCGCGGCGACCGGCACGCCGCACATGAACGGCCAGCTCGACTACATGACCATGCTCAACGAGCGCGACGGCGGCATCGGCGGCGTCAGGATCGCGTTCGAAGAGTGCGAGACGGGCTACAACACCGAAAAGGGCGTCGAGTGCTACGAGAAGCTGAAGTCGGAAGGTGCGCTGGTCACGCAGCCCTGGTCGACCGGCATCACGCTTCAGGTGCTTCCGCGCACCAATGTCGACGAAATCCCCATGTTCGCGCCTGGCTACGGCTTCTCGGCCATGCAGGACGGCAAGACCTTCAAATGGGCATTCAACCCGCCGACATCCTATTGGGACGGCGCGTCGATGATCATGCAGGCCGTCGCGGACGGCAATCTCGACAGTCTCGACGGCAAGAAGATCGCATTCCTCCATCTCGACCATCCCTACGGCAAGGAGCCACTGCCGCTCCTCGAAGCGATGGCCGGAACCCACGGCTTCGAACTTCTGCCGATCCCGGTCGGCCTGACCGAGATGCAGAACCAGTCCGCCCAGTGGCTGCAGATACGCCGCGAGCGGCCCGACTTCGTCATCATGTGGGGCTGGGGCGCGATGAATGCCGGCGCCATCACCGAAGCTGTGAAGACTCGCTACCCGATGGAGCAGTTCGTCAGCGTCTGGTGGGGCGCGCATGAGCCCGACCTGAAGCTCGTCGGCGAACAGGCCAAGGGATACCGTGCCTTGTCGTGGAATTTCGTCGATTCCGAATCCAAGCTCATGCAGGACGTGAAGACGCACGTCGTCGATGCCGGCAAGTCGCAGCTCAACCAGGGCGCCGGCGAGTTCGACACCACCGCCTATCAGCGCGGCATCCTGATGTCGGTCATCCTGGCGGAGGCGGTGGAAGCCGCGCAGACGGAAGCCGGCACGCCGATGATCAACCAGGAGCAGCTCCGCAAGGGCCTGGAAAGCGTCAACCTCGACGAGGCCCGCCTTGCCGAGCTCGGCGCCGAGGAGATGATGGCGCCCTTCGCGATGAGCTGCTCGAACCACACCGGCCACGCCAGCGCCTGGATGATCGAGTGGGACGGCACCAAGTTCGTCAAGGTCTCCGACCTGATGACGGCCGATCGCGCCGTCATTGATCCGCTGGTCGAGAAGGCCTCCGCAGACTATGCCGCCGCCAACCAGCCCTGGCAGATGAACGACGACTGCGCGGAATAGGACAAGTCACGCGCGGCGGGGAAACCTCCTCGCCGCGCTTTTTTCCAGGTGATAGAAACAGCGATGACACCAATGACCGCACCCACGCCCGATACCGCCGAGCCGATCCTCGCGGTCAACAATATCGAAGTGATCTATGATCACGTCATTCTGGTGCTGAAAGGCGTCTCGCTGTCGGTTCCGCGCGGCGGCATCACCGCCATTCTCGGCGCCAACGGCGCCGGCAAGACGACGACGCTGAAGGCGATTTCCAACCTTCTCCATGCCGAACGCGGCGAGGTCACCAAGGGCTCGATCCTGTTCGAGGGGCAGGAGGTCCAGGCGCTGTCGCCCAATACGCTGGTGCGCCGCGGCTGCATTCAGGTGATGGAAGGCCGGCATTGCTTCGGCCATCTGTCGGTCGAGGACAATCTGATGACCGGCGCGTTCACCCGCAAGGACGGAGCGGCCGCAATCCGCGACGATCTCGAACTCGTCTACCAGTATTTCCCGCGTCTGCGGGAACGCCGCACCAGCCAGGCCGGATATACATCCGGCGGCGAGCAGCAGATGACCGCGATCGGCCGGGCACTGATGTCGCGGCCGAAGATGATCCTGCTCGACGAGCCATCCATGGGCCTCGCGCCGCAGCTCGTCGAGGAAATCTTCGAGATCGTGAAGAAGCTCAACGACGAGCAGGGCGTCTCGTTTCTGCTGGCCGAACAGAACACCAATGTCGCGCTGCGCTATGCCAAATATGGCTACATCCTCGAATCCGGCCGCGTCGTCCTCGACGGCGAGGCGAAGGCCTTGCGCGAGAACGACGACGTCAAGGAATTCTACCTCGGCGTCGGCGGCGAGGGGCGCAAATCGTTCCGTGACGTGAAGCATTACAAGCGCCGCAAGCGCTGGCTGGCCTGAGTTCATGAACCTGCAGGGAGACCGCATGGTCGAGCATCGAGACATCGCGCCGGGCGGCGACGCCGATCTTCTGGCGGCGATGCGGGCGCAGATTTCGCGCGCGGCAGAGCACCAGCCCTTCTGGGCCGCGCGCCTCGCAGGCGTCGATGTCGCGGCACTCACCTCGCGAGACGCGCTTGGCGCAGTCCCGGTCCTGCGCAAGTCGGAACTCGCCGAACTGCAGGCTAAGGCGCCCCCATTCGGTGGATTGACGGCAACGCCGGCCGGCAGGCTCGCACGCCTTTTTGTCTCGCCAGGCCCGATCTTCGACCCGGAAGGCCATGGCAGGGATTGGTGGGGCGCGGCAAAGGCTCTGGCGGCGGCCGGCGTCGGGCCGCAGGACATCGTCCTCAACACGTTTTCCTACCATCTGACGCCGGCAGGCGCGATGTTCGAAAGCGGAGCCCATGCGCTCGGCTGCGCCGTCATCCCGGCCGGACCCGGCAACACCGCCGACCAGCTCGTCGCGATGGTGCAGTTTCAGCCGACCGTCTATATCGGCACGCCTGATTTCCTGAAAATCCTGCTCGACAAGGCTCGCGAGGCGGACATCGCGTCTCCGATCCGTCGGGCCGTCGTGTCCGGCGCGGCGCTTCCGCCCAGCCTGCGCGCCGACCTCGTCGAACGCGGCGTCGCGGTCGTCCAGTGCTACGGCACGGCCGACCTCGGCATCGTCGCCTATGAGGATGGCGGGGAGGGCATGGCGGTCAATGACGGCGTCGTGCTGGAAATCGTCCGCCCCGGCACCGACGATCCGCTGCCCGACGGCGAGGTCGGCGAGATCGTCGTCACCCGCCTCAACCGTGACTATCCGTTGATCCGCTTCGCCACCGGCGACATGTCGCGCGCCTTGGCTGCGGTCGATGGCCGTCGCCGCATCGCCGGCTGGATGGGCCGTGCCGATCAGGCGACCAAGGTCAAGGGCATGTTCGTGCGCCCCGAGCAGGTCGCCGCTCTCGCCAGGGTGCTGGGCATTTCCGGTCGCATGCGCCTGGTGGTGACGCGTGCGGACGAGCAGGACGCGATGGTCCTGAAGATCGAACACGCGGACCAGTCGCTGGCCGCCGCTGCGGCGCAAAAACTCGCCGAGATCACCAAGCTCAAGGGCCGCGTCGAGATTGTGCCGGTCGGCGACCTTCCAAATGACGGCAAGGTCATTGCGGACGAGCGGACATAGCGCGGTTCCGGCATCCGGGACGCGCCGCGTCAGTCATCCGCCTCGATGCCATATCGGCGCATCTTCTCCCACAGCGTCGTACGCGAAACACCCAGGAGATCGGCCGCTTCCTTCGGCGAGTTGCCGGTCCTGGCAAGAGCCGCGACGATGTGCCTGCGCTCGGCAGCCTCGCGAATGTCCGACAGCGTACCGCTGGCGGGTCCCATGTCCAAAGAACCGGCCGGCTTGCTTATGCCATCGGGAAACAGGTCGCGCTCTAAAAGCGTCGACCCGTTTCCAAGCGCGACCGCACGGTCAACGCGATTGATCATCTCGCGGATGTTTCCCGGCCAGCCATGGGCGAGCGCGGCCTCGACGGCCGATGCATCGATCGCCGGCGCCGGGCGGCCCATGCGCATTGCAGCCGCCGCCGTGAAGCTTCGCAGCATGTCCGGAATGCCGTCGGCACGCTCGCGCAGAGGTGGAAGCGTGCAGCTTATGACGTTGATTCGGAACCAGAGATCTTCGCGGAACGACCCGTCCGCAACGAGGGCCTCGAGGTTTCTGTTGGTCGCGCAAACGATACGGCCCGAAAATGTCCGCATCTCGCTGCCTCCGAGACGGCGAAATTCGCGCGTCTCGAGAACGCGCAGCAATTTCACCTGAAGGCTGAGCGGCAGATCGCCGATTTCGTCGAGAAACAGCGTGCCCGCCTCGGCTTCCTCCAGAAAACCCCGATGCTGTCCGACCGCCCCGGTGAACGAGCCGCGCTCATGGCCGAAGATCATCGAATCGGCGAGTTCGCCGGGCAGCGCGCCGCAATTGACGGGCACGAAGGGCAGGGCCGCGCGAGGGCCCGTCCGGTGGAGATGGCGGGCGGCGACCTCCTTGCCGGTTCCCGTTTCGCCCAGAAGCAAGACGGGCAGGTCGATCCCCGCCGCGCGCGACAGCATCTCGCCGATACGGCGCATCGCGGCGCTCGTCGCGAACGGGTCCGAGTGCGGTTCACTGGCCATCGCGCTGCGGCTTGCCAGATCGCGAAGCGTATCGACGAGCCTATCGAGATCGAACGGCTTGGTGACATAGTCGAGCGCGCCGTCACGCACCAGCCGGACCGCCTGGTCGATATCGCCGAATGCCGTCATGAAAATCGTCGGAACGAGCCCGAGACGGTCGAAATGCCGGCGCATGACGGTCTCGCCATCGCCATCCGGCAGCCGGATGTCGGACAGGATGATCGCCGGCTCGATCCTCGACAGGCTGGCGAGCGCCTCGTCGGCCGTCCTCGCCCAGGACACGCGAAAACCCTCGAGTTCCAGCCGCTGGCGCAGCGAAGCCCCAAGTGTCGCGTCGTCTTCCACCAGAAGGATCAGAGGCTGGGTCATCGGTCTACACCTCCGCCGCCAAGGCGCTTTCGGGCAGCGCAATCCTGACCGTGGTCCCGACGCCATCCTCGCTTCGGATCGAAAGGTTCGCGCCGATGCGCTCGACCAGGTTGGCGACCACCCAAATGCCGATGCTGCGCTCGACGGGGATCTCCTCCATGCGGCCCGAGACGATCGCCGCGACCATCTCCGGCGGCATTCCCTTTCCCTGGTCCGCGATGCCGAGCGATATCGTCCGCTCATCGGCATCGCGTTCCAGCGTGATGGTGACAATGCCGTTCTCAGGCGACGCCCGCACGGCATTCAGCATCAGGTTGATCAGGATCTGGCGCAGCGCGTCCGCATCCGCATCGACTTTTGCCGTTTCGTCGAGTTTCCAGACGAGTTCGACGCCTGCCCGGCGCGCTTCCGGCTGGATCAGGAGATCGAGGTCGCGGATGTCCTGCGCGCCAAGCCGTGAAGGCCCCGAGCGGCGGCGGTAGGTCGACAAGGTGACGTCGACAACCCGGCCGATGCTGTCGAGGCCTTTTTCGATGAGATCGAGCGTCTGATCGCGAACTTCCGGCCGGTCGCCGAACCGCTTCAGCGTGGAAACGCCGTTCTTGAGGCCGGCAAGCGGATTGCGGACCTCATGGGCAATCCCCGCCGCCATGCGCGCAAGAAGCGCGTCGCGTTCCTGTTGCGCCATCTGTTCGAGGAGACGCACGCGCTCGGCCTCCGACTTTTCGCGCAGCGCAAGGGCGGTCTCGAGCTGTCGCAACTCGTCGCCCTGGCGCCATTGAGCGGGACCGGTCGTCAGCGCATCGTGTTCGGCGAGGCGGTTGATGAACCGGTCGAGAGGCGACAGGACCCTGCGGGTGATGGCATAGACGGCGATGGCAGCTAAGATTGCCACGAGAAAGTCGATGCCGAGCGCGATGTCGGCCGCGGCATCGGCCGCCTCGATGACGGGCATCGTGTCGAAGGTTGCGCTGAGATAAAGCACGATCTCGCCCATCGCATAGGTCCGAAGCACCACCAGAAGCGCCCGATCCTCCGCGGTTCGGAACGCCGTGGCGTCGACGCCGAGTGCGGCGGCCTCGTCGAGCGCCGCAGTCAGGATCGTGCGATGGTTCTCGCCGAGGACGACGGTCTGCGTCGTGCCCGACGCATCGATCCAGCGCGCTGCCATGGCTTCTTCGAGCAGCGCTGTGCGGTAGGTCAGCGATGCGGCGAGTTGCGCGCGCACCGCTTGCGGCGCCTCTTGAATTTCCGCCGCAACATTGCCGGCAACGGCATCCAGAAAGACCACCGCCTGGTCACGCAGGGCCGACTCCCCGCTGGACTGCAGCAACCGCACGCCGAGCTGCGTCGTGCCGACGGCGACCACGAACATCGCGATCGCCACGAAGAGCGGCAGCGCTGCGGTCAGCGGCAGGTTCTGGCGAAGGCGCGAGGGCATTGCCTGAGGCATTACCGTACTTTTGCGCTATTGTGCCAGACCTATGAGTCCAGACGTCTTCCCGGCGCTTCCATGATCAGGACGTCGCCCGTCATGCCCGGCGCGATCCGCGTGCGCCAGTGCGTGCCGAACCAGTTGGTCCGCAGCGGACGCGGCGTGCTGCCCAGGATGACGGCGCGCGCGTCGCCGAATTCGTCCGGTATCGCGCAATCCGCGCTTGCCGCTTCACGACGCTCGTACTCGCAGCTGAACCGGCCCGCGATGTCCTGCATGATGGAAGCGTCGCTATCTGGCTGCGTGACGTGAACGAGCCGCGCGACGGTCCAGATGCCGGTCAGGAGCGCCCATTCGACGAGCGCCGGCAGGTGGTCTTCGCCGCAATCGCGCACGACGAGCGTGATCGGCAGGCGCGACGGCTGGCGCGAGGCGGCGAAAAGAACAGGCCCGCAATGAACGCCGGGAAGGCGCAGCAGCCCGTCCGGCTCCCACGTCGTCAGCGACCGGCCGCCTTCCACCTGGTGATGGAACCAGCCTTCGCAGGGCACGACCAGCAGGACTTCGCCGGCCTGCGCGCAGGCTAGCAGACGTTCCGGGTCGCCCTCGTCATAGTTCAGCGCCGCGTCGGCGGCACCGGTGGAGCTTCTGAAGGCGTGGATCGCCTTGCTCGCCCGCTCGCGGATCAGGCGGCGCATCTGTGCCGGTTCGTCCGCGGTCTCGATCGCGTGGGTGTCGATGACGACATGCGCGGAAAGATCGGCGCCGGACAGTTTGGCGATCGCGCTCGCGCGTTCGGCGACGCGCTCGACATGGCCGTCGATCACGGTGAATCGAACAGCTTCCAGCGCAGGCAGGGCGACGACCTGAGTACGGCGCTGGCGCGCGACGATGCCGGGTTCGGCGGCGACTACGCTGCTCGCCCCTTCGGCGGGCAGCCAGCCCATGCGCTCGTCGAGCGGCCGGCTCGAGCGCTCCAGAATTCCATCGAGGGCATTGTCGCCCCGCAACGACAACTGCGCGCCCGATACGTAGGAAGCGCGGCCGAGGAGGTGCCCTGCGACGGGAACCGTCAGGAGCAGAAAGACGATCGTCAGGATTCCCGTCACCGTCGCGTCCGTCGCCCCTTGAGCGACGACCGACCCGAGGATGACGAGGCCCGCGCCAAGCGTTCCGGCCTTCGTTGCGGCATGCATGCGCTGGAAGGGGTCCGAAAGGCGCATGACGCCGACGCCCGCGATGACGAGGAAGGCGACGCCGGCGAGTTTCAGGGCGATCGAGATCAGGACGAGCATCAGTCGTCTCCCTTTTTCTTTTCGAGCAGCGCAGAAAGCGAGCAGGTCGCAAGGAAGCCGATCAGAGCGATGCCGAAGGCGATGTCGAGAAACTCCCGTCGCCCCGTCGCGATCATGGTGAGGCCGGCAATGGCGACGGCGATCCCTGTCAGCATGTCGAGCGCGATGAACCGGTCGGCATAGCCCGGTCCGGTGGCCATTCGCAGCGCGGAAAGGCCGAGCGGCACCATGAGCACGGTGATCAGGATCGTTGCGATGGTGGAAAGCGAACTGTCCAGAAACTCGATCATCCCTCGATCTCCTTGATGCGTGCCTCGAATGTGTTCTTGATGTCGGCGATCACCGTCTCGCTCGACGGGGCGTCGAGGACGTGGATGTAAAGCGTCTCCATGTCCTCGCTGACGTGGAGCGAGGTCGTGCCGGGTGTCAGCGTCACGCAATTGGCCAGCGTGGTGACGCCGGCCCGCGTCTTCAACGTGACGGGTACGGCGATGATCGCGGAGGAGGCGGCATCGCGTTCGCCGAGCACCGATCTTGCGACGGCGATCGACGAGACGACCAGTTCCCGAAGGAAGATGCCTGCCAGAAGGATGGCGGTCAGGACGCGATGAATAATGTTTTTCATGGCTGGACTCCTGCGATCTGGCGTTCGTTGAAGACGGCGGCGATGAACTGCGCCTGGTCCGCCATCGTCTCGGCGGCAAGTTGCGAGAACGCGACCAGCGGCTCGGGATTGAAGCCGATCGCCAGCGTGATCGCCCCGAGCGCGGCGATCGGCAGCAGCATGGCCACGGGAACGGCTCGCACGTGCACGATCTTGCGCGGGCTGTCCTTCCAGAAGGCCTCGATCCAGATCTTGCTCATCGAGAAGACGGTGAGCAGGCCGACGAACAAGGCAACGGCGCCGAGCCACGCCGCATCGCCGCGGAAGGAGGCGTCGATGACCATGAACTTCGCCCAGAAGCCCGACAGCGGCGGAATGCCCGCAAGCGAGAGCGCCGGAATGAGGAACAGGACGGCCAGGAGCGGCGAGGACTTCATCAACCCGCCCGTCTTGCGCAGGTCGAACGTGCCCGTCGCGCGGTGGATGGCGCCGGCGACGAAGAACAGGTTCGCCTTCACCACGATATGGTGGATGATGTAGAAGACCGCACCGGCCAGCGCGAGCGGTGTCGCGATGGCAAGTCCGAGCATGATGTAGCCGATCTGGCTGATGATGTGGAACGACAGGATGCGCCGCACGTCCCACTGGATCGCCGCACCGAACACGCCGAACACCATCGTTCCCGCCGCGAAGAACGCAACGAGCGGTCGGATGCCGCCATCCTCGACCTCGAAGAGCAAGGTGAAGACGCGGAAGCAGGCGTAGACGCCGACCTTCGTCAAAAGCCCCGCGAACACGGCCGAAACGATGATCGTCGCCGTGTGATAGGAGGCCGGCAGCCAGAAGAACATCGGGAAGAAGCCGGCCTTGATGCCGAAGGCGAGCAGGAACATCATCGCCGCGACGGTCAGCGCGACCGACCCTTCCGTATTGGGAAGGATCATCGCGAGGTCCGCCATGTTGAGCGTGCCGGTGACGCCGTAGAGCAGCCCGATCGCCATCAGGAACAGGATGGTGGAGAAGAGGTTCAGAACGGCATATTTGAGCGCCCCGTCGAGCTGCGCGCGGGTGCGGTCGAGCGTGATCAGGCCGAGCGTGGTGATCAGCATTACCTCGAACCAGACATAGAGGTTGAAGATGTCGCCGGTCAGGAAGGCGCCGTTGACCCCGACCATCAGGCCCTGGAAGAGCGGGTAGAATCCCGAACGCTCCTGCCGCCGGCGGATGTCTGCGGTGGCGAACACGCCGGCTGCCAGCGCCAGGATGCTGGAAATGACCACCATCGCGGCGCTGAACTGGTCGGCGACGAAGCTGATGCCGAAAGGCGGGGCCCAGCCGCCGAACTGCTTCACCTGAATGCCCTCGGTCATGACCGAGTTCAGGAGCACGAGCGAGGCGACCAGCGTCAGGCAGAGCCCGGCAAGATTTGCGGCACGCTGGGCCTTCGCGTTCGACCAGAGCGCGGCGCACAGAGCGGCCGTCGCGAGCGGGATAGCCAGAGGCCACAACAGGGCGGTTTGCGTCAGGAAATCAGGCATTGCGCGTGGCCTCCGCGTCGAACGGGCTACCGAGCGCCTCGGCATCGGTATGGCCGCTTGTGAGGACCGATCCGACGGCGCGATAGGTCTTGAGGACGAGCGCGGCGGCGAATGCCACGAGCGCAAACCCGATGACGATTGCCGTCAGGATCAGCGCCTGCGGCAATGGGTTGGCGGCTTCTGCGCCCAATGTCTGCGTGCCCTGGACGATGACGGGCGGCGCGGTGAAGACGAGGCCGCCGGCCACGAAGATCAGGAGGTTCGTCGCCGCCGAAAGCAGCACGACCCCGAGAACGATGCGCACCACATGGCGCGACAAGAGCAGATAGACGCCGCAACCCATCTGGACGGCGATCGCGAGTGCATAGACGAGGCTCATTGATCGACCTCTTCATAAAGGCGGAAGATGAGGCACAGCACGCCGCCGATGACGACGAAGTAGACGCCGATGTCGAACGTGGTCGCGGTGCCGAGGTGAAGCGAACCGATCTCGGCCCACCAGTGCGTCAGGAACGAGCGATCCGAGAGCAGCCCGGGCAGGCCGCTGGCGAAGGCGAGCAGCAGTCCGGCACCCATCAGCGCGACGGGATGAACCATCAGCGCCCGCCGCGCCGTCGCGACGTTTTCGGCAAGCGCCAGCAGGGCGAAGCCGAGCGCGGCGATCAGCCCGCCGACGAAGCCCCCGCCGGGCTCGTTGTGGCCTCGGAACAGCATGTAGATCGAGACGATCAGCATCAGCGCGAAGAACAGCCGCGACATGGTCGAGAAGATTATGGACATGGCGGTCTACTCCTTGGGGCCAGGTCTGGCGGCAGAACCGCGCAGAAGCGCCCAGGCCGCGATGGTGGCGAAGGCGACGACGGCGATCTCGCCGAGCGTGTCGATGGCCCGGTAGTCGACGAGGATGACGTTCACGACGTTGCGTCCATAGGCGTCGAGATAGCTCGTCTCGCCGAAATAGTCGGAGAGGCGCAGGTCGATCGGGATCGCGCTCATGCTGGCGACGGCGATGAAGATGACACCGCCGAAACATGTCGCCAGCAACGCGTCCCGCCGCCGTTCGGAGGTGGTGCGAGAGTGCTTCTGCCGGGCAGGCAGGCGCAGGAGAACCGCGGTCAGAAGGATGACGAGCAGCGTTTCGACCGCGATCTGCGTCAGTGCGAGATCCGGTGCCCCGTTCAGCATGAAGATGACCGCAAGCGCGAAACCCACGATCCCGACGCAGACGAGCCCTGCGATCAGCGAGCGCGCCTTGACCGTCGCCAGCGCTCCGGCTGCCGTAAGCAGCAGCACCAACACGAGCGATATGCGCAGCGCCCCTTCGGGCGAGGCGATCGAGATCGCGGCCGGACCGGCGACGAGCGCGATGGCGAGCCCGATGACGACGGTGGCGATGACGACGCTCGTATAGCGCCGCTGGTCGCCGTTCTGCAGCAGTCGGGTGGACCCGCGCGCCGCGCCGAGCACGCCGTCGAGAACCCGGTGATAGCCCCGGTCGCCCAGCAGCCGGTAGAGCCCGTCCTGCTGGCGCAGATAGGTATGGATCGCATCCCAGTAGATGACGATCGCAGTTCCGATGGCGACGACCGCGAAGCTCAGCACGAGCATCGGCGTCAGTCCGTGCCAGAGCTGGAACGATACGTCGATCGGGCTGCCGTAAAGCGCGGAAGCGGCCGGTCCGATCAGCGACTGGCCGATCGCATTCGGGAAGAGGCCGATCAGAATGCCGCCGCTTGCCAGAAGGAGCGGCCCGGCAAGAAGCCCCGGCGTCTCGCCATGCTTGACGGAGGTGACGCGATGGCTCTTGAAGTAGAACGGCCGGATCGAGACGACGCCGGCGACGCCTACCATGACCGCATTGACCGCGACCGCAACTGCGACAGGCACGATGTTCCAGTCATTGGTGAGCTGCGCTTCGAACAGATACTCCTTGGAGATGAAGCCCACGAAGGGCGGCAGGCCGGCCATGCTGAGGCTGGCAAGCACGGCGGCGACCGCCGTCACCGGCAGGAAGCGGGCAAGGCCGCCGAGCTTGCGCAGGCTCGCCTCGCCGGTGGCGTGGATCGCGGTGCCGGCGCAGAAGAACAGCGCGGCCTTGTAGAGTGCGTGGCTGAGGATGAATCCGACCGTCGCGACAGCCGCAACCTCGCCCTGCAAGCCGATCAGCATCACGAGAATGCCGAGCGACGCGACGGTCGATTGCGCGAGAACGGCCTTGAAGCCTTCGGCGCGCAGCGCCTGAAGCGCCGCGATCATCATCGTCGTCGAGCCGATGACAACCAGCGTCGCGCCGAACGCGGGCACCTCCGCGAAGACGGCATCGAACCGCGCAAGCAGGAAGACGCCGAGCTTCACCATCGTTGCCGAGTGCAGATAGGCGGAGGCCGGCGTCGGCGCAGCCATCGCGTTGGGCAGCCAGAAGTGGAACGGGAACTGCGCCGACTTGGTGAAGGCGCCGATCATGATCAGGACGACGACGACGCCGATCCAGGGGCTGGCGACCAACTCGTCCGAGCGCGCGAGCACTTCGGTGAACGAGAACGTCCCGAGCTCCATGCCGATGATGAGGATGCCGGCAAACAGCACCAACCCGCCGCCGCCGGTCACCAGCAATGACTGGATCGCGGACTTGCGTGCTTCCGCCTTGTGGGCGTCGAAGCCGATCAGCATGAACGAAGTGAGGCTCGTCAGTTCCCAGAAGACGAACATGACGATCAGATCGTCGGAGAGCACAGTGCCGAGCATCGCCGTCATGAAGAGCAGGATCAGCGCGAGGAACCGGCCGATTTCCCAATGCGGCTTGTCGGCGAAATAGGCCCCGGCATAAAGCGTCACGAGCGTGCCGATGCCGGTGATGAGCAATGCGAAGAGGAGAGAAAATCCGTCCAGCCTGAAGGCGAGGTCGACGCCCAGGGATGGCACCCATGAAAGATGCGCGATCACCGTCTCGCCGCCGGCGACCGTGCCGAGATGCTGGAAGAGGGACAGGAAGATCAGGAACGGCACGAGCGCCATCACCCAGCCCGTCCTGCTGCCCAGATAGGTAGCCGCCGGCCGTGCGATTGCCGCGCCGGCCAGTGCCATCAGAATGCTCCACTCGAAACTCACGGGATCGCGCTCCTTTCATTGCTTCCCGTAATGGTGCAAAGGGCGTGCCAGAGCCGAAGATCAAGCGGAAACAATGGCTTGTGAGAACGACCGGAATCGAAATGTTCGGAATTCCGAACGCGCCGGAAACGCCTGTCCGAAATTCCGAACGGCGACCTTCAGGGTGTGAGGCGAGCGATTGCAGGCTGAGTGAGCCCGCGTCAGGCCTCGACGGTCTTCGCCGTGCGCCGGCGCGTATAGGCGGCGAGCAGCGCCAGAAGCAGCGTTCCGACGATGAGCAGAAGTGCTGCGGCCGCGACCGCGGGCGAGATGTTCTCGCGGATGGAGGAAAACATCTGCCGTGCCAGCGTGCGCTGGTTTGGCCCGGCGACGAAGAGCGTCAGCACCACCTCGTCGAGCGAGGTCGCGAAGGCGAACACCGCTCCCGTCACGATGCCCGGCATCGCAAGCGGCATCGTCACGCGGCGAAACACGCGCGTCGGCGAGGCGCCGAGACTTGCTGCAGCCCGCTCGACGGTCGGGTTGATCCCCTGCAGCGCGGTCGACACCGAGACGATGACGAAGGGCACGCAAAGCACGGCGTGCGAGAAGATGACGCCGAGATAGCTGCTCGCCAGCCCGATTTGCGCCAGCGAAATCTGCAGTCCGACGCCCAGCACCACGGCCGGAACCACCATCGGAAGCAGGAAGATCGTGCGCAGGAGGTTGGGGAAGGGGATGCCACGTCCGCGAAGGCCAAGTGCCGCGAGCGTGCCGAGCACGACCGACAGAACGGTCGCGCCCGAGCCGATGATCAGCGAATTGACGATCGAATTGCGCCAGTGCGCGATCTGGCCGAGTTCGTTGAACCAGCGCAGCGAATAGCCGGGGATGGGGTAGTTCAGGAAGATGCTCGACGTGAAGGCGAGCGGCAGGATCGCGACGATCGGCAGGATCAGGAAGAGGGCGGCGGCAACGCCGAAAATGGCCTGGGCGACACGCAGCATCTCTAGGCTCCCGTCGGCGCGCCGCCGCGCGACAGCCGGCCATAGACCAGATAGAGCACGGTCGTGACCGCCAGCAGCAGGATGCCGAGCGCCCCGGCCATGCCCCAGTTGGCGGTCTGCAGCGCGTAGAAGGCGATGACGGACGAGATCATCTGGTCGTTCGGCCCGCCGACGAGCGCTGGCGTGATGTAGTAGCCGATCGCCACCATGAAGACGAGCAACGAACCGGCCAGCAGTCCGGGCATCGAAAGCGGCAGCAGCACCCGCCAGAAGGCGCGCAGCGGCCGCGCGCCGAGCGAGGCTGCCGCCGGCATCAGATTCTTCGGGATCGCCGAGACGACGGAGAAGATCGGCAGCACCATGAACGGCAACAGCACATGCGTCATGGCGATGACGACGCCGAGCCGGTTGAAGATCAGCGGCAGCGGCCCGTCGATCCAGCCGAGCCCCATCAGCGTCTTGTTGATGATCCCCTCGTTCTGGAGAAGGATGAACCAAGCGGCCGTGCGCACGAGCAGCGACGTCCAGAGCGGCAGCAGCACGGCAAGCAGCAACGCATTGCGCTTCCACCCCGTCACCGAGGCGGCGAGCATCGCATAGGGCAGGCCGATCAGCGCGCAGAGCAGCGTGACCGAGCCTGCGATGGCAAAGGTGCGCCAGATGATCAACCGGTTGGCCGACGCCGATGCGGGCATCGGCTCGATCTCGCCCGTATCCGCACGCTCGAGGTCGAGCGCGGCGAGCAGATTTCGATCCGTATAGGGCGCGACCGAAACCTGGATCGCCCGCCAGAAGCGCGGTTCGGCCCAGCGATCGTCGACCTCGACGAGATCGAGCGTTTGGCCCACCTCCAGGTCGCGCGCCGCGGTGGCCGTTCTGCCCATTAGGGTGCGGAAGCCGGAAACCTGACTGTTCAGCGTGCGTACCGCCGCGCCCAGCGTCGATTGGGAAGCCTCGCGCAGATCCTCGACCAGCGCGGCCTGCGTCTCGGCGTCCGGCGCCCCTTCGCCATCCCAGCTTCCGATCAGTTCGGACGTGCGTGGAAAGGCGCCGCCGATCGCGTCGTTGCGGATCGAGACATCAACCATCAGCCAGAGCGGCCACAGGAAGAAGACGCCGAGGAAAATCACCAGCGGGGCGATCAGCACCGCCGCCCGGCCGCGCTGCCGTGCCGAGACCGCGTTCATGCCGGAAATACCGAACAGTCGGCTGCAGCGAAGGAGAGGGTCACCGTCTCGCCGGGATGCCGCTCGGCCGCTCCGCGCTCAAGTCGCGCGACCAGCGACAGCGTGCCGGCATCCAGATGCAATCGCAGATGATCGCCCTGATAGACGACATCCGAGATCGTCGCCTCAAGCCGGTTCTCGCCGCTGCCGTCGAACCGCAGCCGTTCGGGCCGGATCGAGACAGAGACGCGGCTGCCTGCCGCATAGCCATGGTCGGGCGCGACAATCGTCGTCGCAATCGCAAGTTCGACGGCCGCCGGTTCCTTGACCACGCCGTCAAGCAGGTTCGTCTCGCCGATGAATTCGGCGACGAAGCGATTTTGCGGGCGGTCGTAGACCTCGCCCGCCGTGCCGATCTGCGCGATCTTGCCGGCGTCGAAAATCGCGATGCGGTCGGACATGGTCAGCGCTTCGGACTGGTCGTGGGTGACGAAGATGATCGTCAGCCCCAGCCGCCGGTGCAGTTCGCGGATTTCGAGCTGCATTTCTTCGCGCAGCTTCTTGTCGAGCGCGCCGAGCGGCTCGTCCATCAGGATCACCTTCGGCTCGTAGACGAGCGCGCGGGTCAGCGCCACGCGCTGCTGCTGGCCGCCGGAAAGCTGGTCCGGACGGCGATCGGCCAGATGGCCTAGCTGCACACGGTCGAGCGCGGCCTTCACGCGCGGCCGGGTCTCCGATTTCGGCACGCCGCGCATTTCGAGCGGGAAGGCGACGTTCTCGGCAACGCTCATATGCGGAAAGAGCGCGTAGTTCTGGAAGACGACGCCCATGCCGCGCCTGTAGGGCGGCAAATGGTCGATCTTCTCGCCGTCGAGCAGGATGTCGCCCGACGTCGCGCCCTCGAAGCCGGCGAGCATCATCAGGATCGTCGTCTTGCCCGAACCCGATGGACCGAGCAGGCTCAGGAACTCGCCCTTGCGGACTTCGAGATTGAGCCCTTCGACGACCGTGACCTGACCGAAGGTCTTGGACACGTCGCGAAGCTCGATGAAAGCGGTCATGCAGCCCCGTCGATTGCTGGACTGGAAGAAAAAAGGCGCACCCTTGCCGGGTGCGCCTTCGAGGCTCGATTACTGGGCGAGCCAGGCGTTGAAGCGCTCGTTCAGCTCTTCGATGTTGTCGACCCAGAAATCACCGTCGAGCGCGATCGCGCCTTCGAGGTTCTCGGGCGAAGTCGGCAGTTCCGCCGCGACTTCCGGTGCCAGCGCCGCCCCGGCTTCGACATTGGTCAGGCCGTAGGCGATGAATTCGGGCAGCTTGGCCTGGTTTTCCGGCTGGCTGGCGAAGTTGATGAACTCGAACGCCGCGTCCTTGTTGGGCGAATCCTTCAGCACCACCCAGGAGTCGATCGCGTAGATCGAGCCCGGCCAGACGATCTGGAAGTTGGTGCCTTCGGTCTTGTTGATGCCGGCGAGACGGCCATTATAGGCCGTCGTCATCACGACTTCGCCGGAAGCCAGAAGCTGGATCGGCTGCGCGCCGGCCTCCCACCACACGATGTCGCCCTTGATCTCGTCGAGCTTGGCGAAGGCCCGGTCGACGCCCTCGTCGGTGCCCAGCACTTCATAAACTTCGTCGACCGGCACGCCGTCCGCCATCAGGGCGAATTCAAGCGAGTATTTCGGGCCGCGGCGCAGGCCGCGCTTGCCGGGATATTCCTCGGTGTTCCAGAAATCCTCCCAGCCGGTCGGAGCCTCGGTGAACTTCTCCGCGTCGTAGGAGAGACCCGTCGTCCACACGATGGCGCCGACGCCGCATTCGTTGACGGCTGCGGGCAGGAACTTGTCCTCACCGCCCAGCGCTTCCCAGTCGACGGTCTCGTACATGCCGTCGGCGCAGCCGAGCGCGAGTTCTTCCGTCTCCACCTGCACGACGTCCCAGTCGGCCGGGCGCGTTTCCATCTTGGCCGCGATCACACCATAGCCGCCATCCCAGGATTCTTCCGTGATGGCGATGCCGGTTTCGGCGGTGAAGGGCTCGAAGTAGATTTCGCGCTGCGCGTCCTGATAGTTTCCGCCCCACGAGACCACGGTCAGGTTCCGGTCCTGAGCCGACGAGGAGGCGATGGCGAGAGCGGCGAAGGAGGAGGCGAGCGCAAGACGCTTGATTGTCGATTTCATTTTCTTCCCCTGCGTTATTGATTTTGGCTATCCAATCATAGAATTGGGCCGTTGAAACCGGCAATCCTTGGCCGGAAAGAATTATCACCAGAATCGTCAGTATGTCGGCGGTGTGATCGCCGACAGGATCGTGCTCTCGCCATCCGCCACGTTGCGAAAACGGTGGGGGAGGCGGCTGTCGAAATAGTAACCTTCGCCGGGCGTCAGCACGCGGCGCTCCTGACCCACCGTCACTTCGATCGCACCCGTCAGAACCATGCCCGCTTCCTGCGCCGAATGCGAAAAGGCCTCGCCCGTATCGCCGCCCGGCGCGTAGGATTCGTGCAGCATCAGGAGCTGCCGGTTCGGATGGTTGGCGCCGATCATCCGGTAGGAAATCGTATCGGCCCGGCCGATTTCGACCAGATCCGCCGCGCCGTAGAAGGGCGAGGCAGGCAGGTTCGATTGCAGGTCGAGAAAGAACCCCGTCAACGTCGTGCCGAGCGCGTCGAGAATGGCGGTCAGCGTATCGACCGAAGGGCTCATCCGGTCGCGCTCGATCAGCGAAATCGCCGAATGCGACACGCCGGAACGCTTCGCCACCTTGCGCACGCTCAGCGAGCGCCGGCGGCGCAGTTCATGCAGCTTGGTCCCGATCCTCGGCATGGCGCTCTCCCTCCATGCCAGACTATGCGTGGTGATTTTAATCGACAAGGCCTGTCCGCTCGCTTGTGGCGAACCCGGCCTCGGGCACAATGGCGGCGATCCTCTCCGGCGAAAGTTCCCCGATGCGCAAGCTCTCCGAAGCCCTGAAGGCCAAGATCGACCATTTGAAAGCACCGACGCGTGACGCCGTTGCCGATACGGGCGACGTCGAAAACACTGTCCGCGAAGTCCTCGCCGCCGTGAGCGACAGGGGCGACGCCGCCGTGCGCGAATACGGCCTTCGCTTCGACAAGCTCGACATCGAAACCCTCGAAGTCTCGGCTGCCGAGCGCAAGGCGGCGATCGACGGTCTCGACCGCCAGACCCGCGCCGACACCGAGTTCGCCATCGAGCGTGTCCACGATTTCGCCGATGCGCAGATGCAGACGATCAGGCCGCTCGACTACGAGGCGCTGCCGGGCCTCCATCTTGGCCACCGCGTCATCCCCATCGAGAAGGTCGGCGCCTATGTGCCCGGCGGGCGCTACCCGATCCTGTCCGCCCCGGTGATGACGCTCGTTCCCGCCAAGGTCGCCGGCTGCGCCGAAGTCGTCGCCTGCCTGCCGCCCGGCGCCCATCCGGCGATGATCGCCGGTTGTCACCTCTCCGGCGCCGACCGCATCTTCCGCATCGGCGGCGCGCAGGCGATCGCCGCGATGGCCTACGGCACCGAAAGCGTGCCGGGCGTCGACAAGATCGTCGGCCCGGGCAATGCCTATGTGAACGAGGCCAAGCGCCAGGTCTTCGGCGCGGTCGGCATCGACCAGCTCGCCGGTCCGAGCGAGATCTACGTCGTCGCCGACGCCTCCGGAGATCCGGAGATGATCGCGACCGACATGCTGGCGCAGGCCGAGCACGACGTGCGTACCCGCGTCGGCTTGATCACGACGGACCGCAAGCTCGCCGAGGCGACGCTTGCCGAAGTCGAGCGCCAGTTGAAAGACCTGCCGACGGCAGACGTCGCCGGCCCCGCCTTCCGTGACTATGGCGAGATCGTCGTCTGCGCCGACGAAGCCGCGATGATCGCCTATTCCGACTTCATCGCCGCCGAACACCTCCAGGTCCACACGTCCGACCCCCAGGCGACCGCAAGCAAGCTGCGCAACTACGGCTCGCTCTTCATCGGTCGCGAGGCGAGCGTCGTCTATTCCGACAAATGCTGCGGCACGAACCACACGCTGCCCACCATGGCGGCGGCTCGCTATACCGGTGGGCTTTGGGTCGGCTCCTATGTCAAGATCTGCACCCATCAGTGGCTCGACGCGCGCGGCGTCGCCGCCGTCGCGCCACCCGCCATCCGCCAGAGCGCGACCGAGGGCATGGAGGGCCACCGCCGCGCCGCGGCCCTCCGCTTGGCTTAAAGATCCGCCCTTGCTGGCTTGGCAGATACCCCCTTGCCAAGCCGGCAAACGCGATGTTACCCCTGCCGCCATTCCACAGGGGTGCTCCGTAATGCCGGGGCTGAGACGTGAAGCGACATGCTTTCGGACCCTCAAGCTGATCTGGGTAATACCAGCGGAGCGAGGCGGTTCATGTTTTCAGGTGCACAGCTTTCCCTTTATCCGATGTGCGACGATTTCGTCGCCGTCATCCTCGAGGCCGTCGACGCGCTCGAGCCATACCGGCCGCGCTTTCGCATCGAGACCGACGACGTCTCGACGCTGATCGTCGGCCCGCCGGAGGAAATCTTCCCGGCCATGCGCGATCTCTTCGCGTCTGCTGCCGGAACCGGCGTCCACTGCGTTCTCTCCGCCGCCGTCTCTCGCGGTTGCCCGGGCGAACCCGATGACGAAATCTGCACGTCCTCGGCCGATTTCGGCACGGCCGCGCCGCTCGACGAGCGCATCGCCGCCGCCCGTGAAGCGGTCGCGAAGGCAGGCATGACGGGCGTCGAAGTCGCGGCCCAGTTCTCGCTCTATCCGCTCGGCGGCAGCCACCATATGGACGAGATCTATGGCTGCATCGACTTCCTGAAGTCGTCGGGCGTGTTCGAGAAATCGAAGAATTTCTGCACCAAACTGCGCGGCGACGCCGGCCCGGTCTTCGCGGCGTTGAGCGAAGCCTTCCTCCGCTTCGGCGCGCCGAACGGTCATGTCGCGCTCGACCTGACCGTCTCTGCGAACAGCCCGACCAAGATCGGCTGATTTCGTCTCTCCGGCGTGCCGGAAAGGCGCGCCTCTCTTGCTCCAAGGAAACATCGTCATGCTGACCACTCGCGGCTGGACCCTGCGCGAAATCCTCATCGTCGCCGTTCTCGGCGCCGTCTTCGGCGTTCTCTATCTGGCCTGGGTGCAGGTCTGGCTGATCGCGCAGGCGATCTTCGGCGCCGTCACCATGGACGTAGTGATGGGCTTCTGGTTCATCGTCTCCATCATCGCCGCCGCGATCATCCGCAAGCCGGGTGCCGCGCTCCTGTCGGAAGTGCTGGCGGCTCTCGTTCAGGTGCTTCTCGGCAGCCCCGCCGGCCTTCTTCTGCTGGTCACCGGCCTCGTTCAGGGCGCTGGCGCGGAAGCCGTCTTCGCCGCGACGCGCTGGAAGAACTACCGCCTGCCGGTGCTGATGCTGGCTGGCGTTGGCGCGGCAGTCGCCTCCTTCGCCTACACCTGGGTCCGCTTCGACTACGGCGCGCTGGCGCCGGGCCTGCTCATCACCATGTTCGTGCTGCGCTGCCTCAGCGGCGCGATCCTTGGCGGCTTGGCCGGCCATCTCGTGGTCGAGGCGCTCTACAAGACCGGTGTTCTCTCGGGCCTGAAGATCGACCATGAACGTCGCCTTCAGCGCGCCTGAAGCAGCGCCGGCGGTCGCATGGCGAAAGGTCGCGGTTCGCTATCCTTACACCACCGCGCCAGCCGTCGGCCCGGTGTCGCTCGATCTGCGCAAGGGCGAACGGCTTCTGATCCTTGGCCCTTCCGGCTGTGGCAAGTCCACCTTGCTCAACACCGTGACAGGGCTGGTGCCCGCGACGATCCCCGCCGAAATCTCGGGCGAGGTCGCGACGCTGGGCGTCCCGGTGGCGAGCCGGTCACCCGCACAGTGGTCCGCTTCTGTTGCCCAGCTCTTCCAGGACGCCGACCAGACGCTTTGCGGAATGACGGTCAGCGACGAGGTCGCCTTTGCACTCGAAAACCGCGCGCTGCCGGAAGGCACGATCGCTGTCTGGGTGAGCCGCGCCCTCGATAGAGCCGGCGTCCCGCCAAGCTGGCGCGCGCGCCGCACCGCCTCGCTCTCCGGCGGCGAAAAGCAGCTCGTCGCGCTCGCCGCCGCGCTTGCGCAGGAGGCCGAGCTCTTCATCGCCGACGAGCCGACCGCGCATCTGTCGCCGCAAGCGGCCGCGCGGCTTCACGCTGTCATCGGCGGGGAGGGGCAGACTTTTCTCGTCGTCGACCACCGCCTCGACGGGCTGATCGACACGATCGACCGCGTCGCCATCATCGGCCGCGACGGCAGGCTCATCGCCGACGGCCCGCCGCGCGACATCTTCCGCGCCCATGGCGAACGTCTCGCACTGGAAGGCATCTGGCGCCCACTCGCATCCGACCTTGACCGGCTTTTGCTCGGAATCGGCATCGCGCTTGGCACACCGCCGCTGGCCATGTCCGAGATCATCGCCGACCTCGACGGTCTTTCGCCCGGCGACCGATCCGCCGCCGGAACTGTGATCCGCCATTTTCTATCGCAGCGCATCGCCGAACCGGCAGCGGCAACCGGCCAGCCGCTCGTCACGCTCGATCGCGCCGCCTGCGCGCCGCTCTTCGCCAAGCCCGTTCTTCAAGACGTCTCGCTCCAAATCCGCCCCGGCGAAACCATCGCGCTTCTGGGCCGTAACGGCGCCGGCAAGTCGACTCTCGGCGCAACGCTCGCCGGCCTGCTGCGCCTCAAGGCCGGAACCCGAACCGGCCCTGCCGGCGGCTTCGCTTTCCAGCGTCCCGAAACCCAGTTCACCGACGCCAGCGTTCGGGCCGAACTCGAATCAATCGCCGGCAAGGGCTCGGCGCATGTCGACACGCTTCTTACCGCCTGGCGGCTCGAAAGCGTTGCCGCCCAGCACCCGTTCGAACTTTCTCAAGGCCAGAAGCGCCGTCTCGCGCTCGCAACCTTGACGGCCGACAAGCGCTGGCCCTTCCTCATCCTCGACGAACCCACCGCAGGCCTCGATGCCGCTGCCAGCGACGAGATCGCTTCGCGCATTGCAAAGATCGCGGCGGAGGGCAGGGCGGTCGTCGTCATCACCCACGACATGGATTTCGCGCTCAAGACCTGTTCGCGCGGCGTCGTCCTTGATGGCGGTTCGGTCGCCGCCGACGCGCAGCTTCTCGACATCCTGCGCGACACCCAGCTTCTCGCCCATACCGGTCTGGTCGCGCCAGAAATCCTGAAGCTCGCCGAATGGATGGAGGCGGCGCCGTGCTGAGCACGCTTCATCCGCTGCCCAAGCTGATCGTCTGCCTCGTCTGGCTCGCCGCCTCGATCGCCGTCTTCGATCCCCGCTTCCAGGTCGGCATCGTCGTCCTTGCCGCGCTCATCCTGATCATCGTCGAGCGCCGCTCGCCGCTCCTCGTCCTGACGCTGATGATCCCGTTCGCGCTGTTCGGCTTCGGCTTCCTGACGACCGCGACGCTCTTTCGCGAGGAGAGCGATTTCGCCGCCCGCATGGCCGCCGAATCGCCATTCGGCTCGCCCGCTTTCTCTGCCGGCATCGTCCTCTTCCTGCGCGCCATCGCCTGCGGCATGGTCTCGGCCGTCTTCGTGTTGACGACCGAACCGGGCCGCTTCATCAAGGCGCTGATGGCGAATTGGCGCCTGTCGCCGCGCATCGGCTACGCGCTCTTTTCGGCGCTCCACCTCGTTCCGGACCTCGCTTCCGAAGCGCAGCAGATTCGCCTCGCCCGCGCGATGAAGAAGGGGCGCACTCCGCGCCGCATTCCCGGCCCCGTCGAGACCGCGTCGCTCGTCGTTCCCCTTCTCGCCTTTGCAATCCGTAGAGCCAACCGCGCCGCGATCGCCATGGAGGCGCGCGGCCTCGGGGCAGCAAGCACGCGAACCATCGTCGGCGCGCCGCAATCGCGTCCGGCAGACGCCATCTTCGTCATCACATCGCTCGCAATCCTCGCGATCCTTTTCATTCTGACATCCGGCGTCTGGCGGGCTTGGTGAACGCCCCAAGGGCTGTTACAGTTTGGTCAACGTGAAAGACAGGAGTGCCTGCTGCCGGCTTTGTTTGCTGGCGCGGCGCCGAAGGGAATAGAGTGACGGACCCCGAATACGGCAATGACGTGCCGTCGGACGGGGCGCGCCAGCCGCGCGGCGACGCCGGCAAAAGGCATTCGCGGCCACCACCAGGTGTTCGCGATGCAAATGCGCAGCCTCATGCGAACGGCCGACCCGACGATAAGACGGGCGAGAAGCCCGGCAAGTCGCGCAAAAGGCGCAAGCGCAAGCGTGGCCGCAAGGTTTTCGCACGCGATGACGCGCCCCAGAACAAGCCAGCCCCGCCCGAATCCATCCAGCCGCAACCAAAGCCGCCGGCGCCTCCACCCGTACCTGCCGCGGGCCGCTTCAACGGTCGCGACGTGGCGAGCGGCGGCGATGCGCCGGTCTATGCCGCGTTGGACCTTGGCACCAACAATTGCCGCCTGCTCGTCGCCATTCCCGGCAAGGGCGGCCAGTTCCGCGTCGTCGACGCCTTCTCGCGCATCGTCCGTCTCGGCGAGGGGCTGACCGCGTCGGGACGCCTTTCGAATGCCGCGATGGATCGCGCCGTCGAAGCGCTCAAGGTTTGCGCCGAAAAGCTGCGCAGCCGGCGCCTGAAGCGCGTTCGTCTCATCGCGACCGAAGCCTGCCGCTCGGCAGCGAACGGCGCGGAATTCATCGCCCGCGTCAGGCGCGAGACGGGCCTGTCGCTCGAGATCATCGACCGCAAGACCGAGGCGAGGCTGGCGGTGTCCGGCTGCGGCTCGCTCGTCGAACGCGGCACCAAGGGCGTCGTCCTCTTCGACATCGGCGGCGGTTCGTCGGAAATCGCGCTTGTCGACGTCTCGCGCCACCGCACGCCCCGCCTTGCCAACCACATCGTCTCGTGGACGTCACTCCCTGTTGGCGTGGTCTCGCTCGCCGAACGTTTCGGCGGCCGGCACGTCACGCGCGAGGTGTTCGATGCGATGGTGGACGACGTCGCCGACATGCTCGACCGTTTCGAGGGCCGCGACCGGCTTTCGCACGTCCTCGCCGATGACGGCTTCCACCTCCTCGGCACCTCCGGCACGGTGACGACGCTCGCTGGCATCCATCTCGGCCTCGAACGCTACGATCGTCGCCGGGTCGACGGGCTCTGGCTGCAAAACGACGAGGTCGACGCGATGATCGCGACCCTGCTCGATTGGGAATTCGAAAAGCGCGTCGCCAATCCCTGCATCGGTGCCGACCGCGCCGACCTCGTCCTCGGCGGCTGCGCCATTCTCGAAGCGATCCGTCGCGTCTGGCCGTCCAAACGCCTGCGCGTCGCCGACAGGGGCCTGCGCGAAGGCATGCTATCCGAACTCATGGCTGATGACGGCGTCTGGCGCCGGGCCCGCAAGCGGAGACCGCTCAACGCATGACGAAACCCGTCAAACCCGGCTCCGGCCCGACAGGCGCACGCGCGCTCAAGACCCGCGTCAAGAAGAAGCGCGGCCTCAAGAACTCGTCCCGCCGCTGGCTCGAACGCCATCTCAACGATCCTTACGTCCATCGCTCGAAGGCAGACGGCTACCGCTCGCGCGCGGCCTACAAGCTCATCGAGATCGACGACAAATACAATCTCCTGAAGCCCGGTCAGAAAATCCTCGATCTGGGGGCGGCGCCCGGCGGCTGGTGCCAGGTTGCGGCCGCCCGCGTGCAGTCGCCCCTCGACGCGCCCACGGTCGTCGGCATCGACTATCTCCATGTCGACCCTGTGCCGGGCGCTGCGCTTCTGGAGATGGACTTTCTCGACGACGAAGCCCCGAAGCGCCTGATGGAAACACTCGGCGGCGCGCCCGATCTCGTCATCTCGGACATGGCGGCCCCGACCACCGGTCATCGCCGCACGGACCACATCCGCACGATGCACCTGTGCGAAGTCGCTGCCGATTTCGCCATTTCGGTGCTGAAGCCGGGCGGCCACTTCCTCTCCAAGACCTTCCAGGGCGGGACGGAGAACGATCTGCTCGACCTCCTGAAACGCAACTTCCGCTCCGTCCATCACGTCAAGCCGCCGGCCTCGCGCGACGCGTCGGTCGAGCTCTTCATCCTCGCAAAGGACTTCAAGGGCCGCCAGGAAGTGCCGAAAACGGAAGATCACTCGCCGGGCAGCGAGGCCTGATCGTCCTTGTGCTTCTCAAGGCCGTGGCCGGACACCGTCCGGCCAGCGGTCCTGGACAGGCCGAGGATCGGCAAAATGGCGAGCGCGGCCAGCCCGCCGACCGCGAAGAAGGCGAACGAGAAGGCCTCGAGCCCGATCGGCTCACCGGTCCACAAATGATGCGCTTCCAGCAGCATGCCCGCCGCCGCCACACCCAGCGCGATCGAGATCTGCTGCGACACGGCCGCGATCGCCGTCGCCTGGCTGGCCTGGCTGTCGTCGATTTCGGCGAAGACGAGCGCATTGTTCGAGGTGAAGAACAGCGAGCGCAGGAAACCCGCGACGATCAGAGTTCCGATGATCACTGCATAGGGCGTCTGCGGCGTGAAGAACCCGTTGATCGCAATCAAGCTCGCCCCGCCGACGACCGCGGTCAGCAGCACCGTGCGAAAGCCGAAGGTGCGCAGCGCCTTGGTCGCCACGAACTTCAGCGAGATTGCGCCGATGGCGCTCGCAAACGTCAATAGTCCCGACTGAAACGCGTCGAGCCCGAAGGCGAGCTGAAACATCAGCGGCAACAGGAACGGCGTCGCGCCGACGCCGATGCGGAAGATCGAGCCCGAGAGGATCGCGATCCGCGGCACCGGATTGTTGAACAGTCGCAGATCGAGGATTGGCGACAGCGTCGCGCGTGAGTGGCGGACGTAGAGTACGGACGCCAAAATGCCGACGACGATGGTGGAAATCCCGATAACCGGGGGCAGGGCCGGCAGCGAAACGACGGACAGCCCAAAGACGATGCCTGCCGCCGCGATCGCCGCGAGGATGAATCCGCGCCAGTCGATCGGCGCGGCGATGCCGCCCGGCATTTCCGGCAGCACCCGCCCGGCGACGATGATCCCAAGGACGCCGATCGGCACGTTGATCAGGAAGATCCAGTGCCAGGTGAAATAGGTGGTGATGAAGCCGCCGACAGGCGGGCCGATGAGCGGCCCGATCAAGGCCGGCACGGTCAGCCACGCCATGGCCGAGACGAGCTGGTCGCGCCGCGTCGCGCGCACCAGCACCAGACGGCCGACCGGCGTCATCATCGCGCCGCCCATGCCCTGCAGGAAGCGCGAGCCGACGAACGCTTCCAGCGAATTGGCGAAAGCGCAGAAGATCGAGCCGACGACGAAGACGCCGATCGCGATGCGAAACACCCGCTTGGCGCCGAACCGATCCGCCATCCAGCCGGAAACGGGGATGAAGATCGCCAGCGCCACGAAATACGAAGTCAGCGCCAGTTTGAGAGTGATCGGGCTCGTGCCGATATCGGCCGCGATCGCCGGCAGCGACGTGGCGATGACGGTCGAATCCATCTGCTCCATGAACAGCGCAACCGCAAGGATAAGCGGAATGGTGCGGTTCAAGGCTGGCGTCCGGTGGAAGATCGCAGATGCGAATGCATGGCCGGGCACCTAGCATGCCTCGCCCCGCGCACACAATTGCACATGTGAACGGTTCACTTCTGTGTGAGAGCGTTTGCCGCGCTCGTGCTCTGGTCCATCTGATGCGGCATCGCTAAACAAAGCAGGGAGAAGGCCGATGACGGGCAAGACCGATCGTCGAACGATGTTCAAACTGGCTGGAGGCGCCGCGATGGCTCTGACCGCACCGCAAATCATGGTCCGCGCCGCAAGCGCGCAGATCGCGACCGCTTCCGAAGTCGCCAATCCCGGCTTCCACAATTTCAAGCTCGGCGATTTTCGCGTCACCACGATCCTCGATGGCGGACGTCCTTCGGATGGCCCGCATCCGATCTTCGGCGAGAACCAGGAGGCCACGGCCGTAGCTGAACTGATGGAGGCGAATTTTCTGCCTTCCGATCAGTTCGTCAACGGCTTCGCGCCGGTCATCATCGACACCGGAGCGGAAAAGATTCTGTTCGATACCGGCCTGGGTGAAGGCGCCCGCGCCAACGGGCTCGGCCAGTTGCGCGAGCGCATGCAGGCAGCCGGCCATCAGCCCGACGAGATCGACGTCGTCGTCCTCACGCACTTCCATGGCGACCATATCGGCGGCTTGATGGAGGGCGGCGAGCCGGCATTTGCCAATGCCCGCTATGTTACCGGGCAGGTCGAATACGACTTCTGGACGGCGCCCGAACGTGCCGAGGGCCAGACCGCCGACGCTGCTCAAGCCGTCGCGTCGAACGTCGTGCCGCTGGCGGAGAACATGACCTTTCTTGCCGATGGCGACGAGGTCGTGTCGGGCATATCCGCCGTCGCTGCCTTCGGACATTCGCCGGGCCACATGGCGTTTTCGGTCGAAAGCGGCGGTCGCCGCCTGATGCTGGTCGCCGATGCGGCCAACCACTACGTCGCCTCGCTGATGCGGCCGGACTGGCATGTTCGCTTCGACATGGACAAGGAGATGGCGACCGAAACCCGCATGCGCCTCTTCGACATGATCGCGACGGACCGGATTCCCTTCATCGGCTATCACATGCCCTTCCCCGCCGTCGGCTTCGTCGAAAAGATCGAGCCGGGTTATCGCTACGTTCCGGCGACCTATCAGTTCGATCTCTGATCCACGCGGCTGGTCGCATTGCCCAAGCTTCGCCTCAATCGCCCGGAAAAGGACGAGGCGATGACAGACATTGCGAACGGGCCATCATGACCGAAACGACGATCGACCGCCGCCGGCTTCTCATTCTCGGCGGCGGCGCTCTTGCGCTCGTGCCGTTTGCAGGCTGCATGTCGCGCGGCCCCTCTGGCGACATCGTCCGTATGACCCGCGACGGCGCTCCGCTCTTCGCCGATATTCGCAGTTCCAATTCACTCGGCGCGATCCGTGCCGACCGTGAACTGGAAACCGCGGCCGTCGTGCAGGCTGGCTACATGGCGCAGGCGGGGCGCATGGCGCACGACACCGGCATTGGCCGGTCGTTCCAGACCCGGATGGGCAATGTAAAGACCAATGGCGCGGCGGCCGAGAATCTGGCGCGGGGCCGCATGGATCTCGTTCGCGTCATGGACATCTGGATGAATTCACCCGGCCATCGCCGCAACATGCTCGAACCGAAATTCGCCCGTTTCGGGCTCGGCTATGTCACCGATCCGCGTGACCCCGCGCAGCGTTACTGGGCGATGGTGCTCGCCGCCTGATCTCTCGCGGCGAGGATTGCCTCGCCGATTGCATGGCTGCCTTGCACTGCAGCGCTTCCCATATGTCAGGGGACGTGTTACCAGCCGCCGCCAATCCCAGTTTCCCGGGCGAGGCAAGGCAATGGCGAAAATCATCGAATCCGCAACCGGCGCAATCGCGCTCACCTTCGACGACGTGCTCCTGCAGCCCGGCCATTCGAATGTGATGCCGGGACAGACGGATGTCTCCACCCGCATCGCCCGCGACATCGACCTGAACATCCCGATCCTGTCTGCCGCCATGGACACCGTGACGGATTCGCGTCTCGCCATCGCCATGGCGCAGGCTGGCGGCATCGGCGTCGTCCACCGCAATTTTTCGCCTGCCGAGCAGGCCGAGGAAGTGCGCCAGGTGAAGAAGTTCGAAAGCGGCATGGTCGTCAATCCGGTCACGATCGGCCCTGACGCAACGCTCGGCGACGCGCAGGCCCTGATGCGCGCGCACGGGATTTCCGGCATTCCGGTCGTCGAGAATGGCGGCACAGGCGGCCACCGCACCGGCCGTCTCGTCGGCATCCTGACCAACCGCGACGTGCGCTTCGCCTCCGATCCGGCACAGACCGTGCGCGAACTGATGACCCATCGCGACCTGATCACGGTCAAGGAGACGGTCAATCAGGACGAGGCCAAGCGCCTTCTTCACCAGCACCGGATCGAAAAACTGCTCGTCGTCGACGGCGACGGCCGCTGCGTCGGCCTGATCACGGTCAAGGATATCGAGAAGTCGCAGCTCAACCCGAACGCCTCGAAGGACGCGCAGGGCCGCCTGCGCGTCGCCGCCGCCACAAGCGTCGGCGATGACGGCTTCGAGCGCGCCGAGCGCCTGATCGATGCGGGCGTCGACCTGATCGTCATCGACACCGCCCACGGCCACTCGCAGCGCGTCCTCGACGCCGTCCTGCGCGCCAAGAAGATGTCGAACTCCGTGCGCATCATCGCCGGCAACGTCGCGACGGCCGAGGCAACCAAAGCGCTGATCGATTCGGGCGCCGACGCGGTCAAGATCGGCATCGGCCCGGGTTCGATCTGCACCACGCGCATCGTCGCCGGCGTCGGCGTCCCGCAGCTTTCGGCAATCATGGGCGCGGCAGAAGAAGCCGACAAGTCCGGCGTCGGCGTCATCGCCGATGGCGGCATCAAGTTCTCCGGCGATCTCGCCAAGGCGCTCGCGGCGGGTGCATCGGCCGCAATGGTGGGCTCGCTTCTGGCCGGCACCGATGAAAGCCCCGGCGAGGTCTACCTGCACCAGGGCCGCTCCTACAAATCCTATCGTGGCATGGGCTCGGTCGGCGCGATGGCGCGCGGCTCCGCCGACCGCTACTTCCAGGCCGAAGTGCGCGATACGCTCAAGCTCGTACCGGAAGGCATCGAAGGCCAGGTGCCCTACAAGGGCCCCGTCGCAGGCGTTCTCCACCAGCTCGTCGGCGGCCTCAAGGCGGCAATGGGCTATGTCGGCGCCCCGAACCTGACCGAATTGCGCGACCGCGCCACCTTCGTGCGCATCTCCAATGCCGGCTGGCGCGAGAGCCACACGCATGACGTGACGATCACGCGCGAAAGCCCGAACTATCCCGGCATGAGCTGACCTTCAGGCTGCCTTCAATTCATCGATACTGGCGATTTCCGACTGCTTCGCGGAAGCGGTGATCGCCAGGTCGAAGGCCGTCTGCATGTTCATCCAGAATGCGGGCGTCGTGCCGAAGAACTTCGCTAGCCGCAGCGCGGTGTCCGGCGTGATGGGCGAGGTTTCGGCGACGATGCGTTCGATCCGCGTGCGCGGGACATGCAGTCGCTTGGCGAGCGTGTATGGCTTCATGTCGAGCGGCACGAGATATTCTTCCCGCAGCACTTCACCGGGATGGATCGGGGGATTGAACTCGAACATGGCTTCACCTCAATCGTGATAATCGACGATTTCGACTTCGTCTGCATGACCGTCGATCCAGCGAAAGCAAATCCGGAACTGGTCGTTGATCCGGATCGAATGCTGTCCGCTTCGGTCGCCTTTGAGGGCCTCCAACCGGTTGCCCGGCGGCGATCGCAAATCGTCCGGCGCCGTCGCGGTATGCAGCATGAAAAGCTTGCGACGCGCCGCTTTGACGAGATCGGCCGGAAAGCCCTTCACCGACTTGCCCGCGATCAGCAATGGTATGCGCTTGTCTTTGCAGGAACCGATCAAAGGACATTCTCGTGCGTATCATCCCATGATACGTCCGCCCGCCGCTTGATGCAATCGCTGTTTTCGGTCCTTCTGGCGGCAGATAGATGATTCTCTCAAGCAAGAGGCGCTGATATGAACCAGACCGCAATCTTCTGGCCGATGTTGGCGCATGTCGCGCTCGTCTACGGCATTTATGTGCTGATGTTCCTGCGTCGCAAGGCGGCCGTTCAGGCCGGTTCGACCAAGATTTCGCAGTTCCGCGAGAACACCAACGAACCGCCCGAAAGCCTCTTCGTGCGCAACAATTTGGCAAACCAGTACGAATTGCCGGTCCTGTTTCACGTCTGCTGCCTGGCGCTCTATTCGGTCACCGCTGCCGGCCTCTTCGCCGTCGTCCTCGCCTGGATTTTCGTCCTCTCGCGCTACGTCCACGCCTATATCCACGTGACGTCGAACCGCATCCGCTACCGCCAGCCGGCCTTTTCGCTGGGCTTCCTGGTCCTGGCGATCATGTGGATCTGGCTGGCGCTCGCCATCATCTAGGGTGCGTTGAGATTCAGGGCTGTGCGTGCCGAAAGTGATGGGTTTCGAGAACCGGAGCGGAATGTACGTTCGGGTACATGAGCACCGGAAGCGCAGAAACCCGTCATTTGCAGGCCGCTCAGGCTTGAATATCAACGCACCCCAGCGAGTTTGCCGATCGTATCGGCGAGGGCGCGGAAATCCGCTTCGCGCCCCGCCCTTTTTCGCCACGCCATGCCGATCGTCCGCGAGGGAATGGGCGCCGAGAACGGAACGAACTTGACGCCCGGCAGCGCCCGCGAAGCGGTCAGCGCCATTTCCGGCACCAGCGTCAGTCCCTGGCCGTGCGCCACCATCTGCAATAGCGTCGTCAGGCTCGTTGCGCCGAAATTCGACATGGCGAGCGGCTTCACCGATCCGCAGATCGCGAGCGCCTGATCGCGCAGGCAGTGCCCTTCCTCAAGAAGAATCAGCCGCTCCAGTTCCGGGCTCTCCGGCGCCACCGGCGGCTCGATGAAGTTCGGGTCGTTCGCCGGGACGGCAAGCAGGAAGCCGTCTTCCAGCATCGGCTCGGACGCCAGCCGCGTATCCTCGAGGGGAAGGGCGGCGATGAATGCGTCGAGCCGGCCGGCAAGCGTCTCTTCGACGAGCGTCGAAGTCACCGATTCCTTCAATTCGAGCGACAGATCCGGAAAGCGGGCGCCGATCGCCGGCAGGATCGCGGGCAGGAGGTAGGGTGCCACGGTCGGGATGACGCCGAGCCTGAGACGCCCGGACATCGCCGCTCGCTCGCGCCGCGCAAGGGCCTCGATCTCCTGCATTTCGGCCAGCACCCGCTCGATGCGCGGCAGGATCAGCTTTGCATCATCGGACAAGGCCACGCCGCGCCGGGCACGCTCGAAGAGCCGCGTGCCGAGCTTGTCCTCCATCTCCGCGATCTGCGCCGAAAGCGCCGGCTGCGTGACCCCGGCAAGCTGCGCCGCGCGGCCGAAATGCAGCGTCTCGGCGAGCGCGACGAAATATTCCATCTGCCTGATGGTGACCTTGATCATAAGCGGAAACTATCGTCATTCTTAGAAATCGCAATTTGAAATTATCGAACTAGTCGAATATCTCCCTTGTCAAAGCCGCCTGGAACTCCGGTTCCCGGCTACCGAGCAATTTCGCCAGGGAGATATGACCATGGACGCCAAGGTTGACGACAAGGGCGCAGGCAAGTGCCCCGTTCCGCATTCGAAAGGCCGGCAGAACCGCGACTGGTGGCCGAACCAGCTCAATGTCAGCGTGCTGCACCAGAACACGCCCGACGCCGATCCGATGGGCGAGGCCTTCGATTATGTTGAAGCCTTCGAGAGCCTCGATCTCGATGCGGTCATCGCCGATCTGCACGCGCTGATGCGCGATTCGCAGGATTGGTGGCCGGCCGACTACGGCCATTACGGTCCGTTCTTCATCCGCATGGCCTGGCACAGCGCCGGCACCTACCGCGTCGGTGACGGGCGTGGCGGCGGCGGCCGTGGCCAGCAGCGCTTTGCGCCGCTCAATAGCTGGCCGGATAACGGCAATCTCGACAAGGCCCGCCGCCTGCTCTGGCCGATCAAGCAGAAATACGGCAGCAAGCTCTCCTGGGCGGATCTGATGATCCTGACCGGCAACGTCGCGCTCGAATCGATGGGCTTCAAGACCTATGGCTTCGGCGGCGGCCGCGCCGACACCTGGGAGCCCGAGAACCACGTCAACTGGGGCGCCGAGGACAAGTGGCTCGCAGACAGCTCGCATGAAAGCAGCCGCTATTCTGGCGACCGTGAGCTGCACGGCAATCTCGGCGCCGTCCAGATGGGCCTGATCTACGTCAATCCGGAAGGCCCCGACGGCAATCCGGACCCGATGAAGTCCGCCCGCGACATCCGCGAGACCTTCCGCCGCATGGCGATGAACGACGAGGAAACCGTCGCGCTGGTCGCCGGCGGGCACACCTTCGGCAAGGCGCATGGTGCCGGCCCCGCGAACCATGTCGGCTTCGAGCCGGAAGGCGCGGAGATCGAGAACCAGGGTCTCGGCTGGGCATCGACCTTCGAGAGCGGCATGGCCGGCCACACCATCACCAGCGGCATCGAAGGCGCGTGGACGCCGACGCCGATCACCTGGGACATGACCTTCTTCGACACGCTTTACGGCCACGAGTGGGAGCTGACCAAGAGTCCCGCCGGCGCGCATCAGTGGAAGCCGGTCGGCACGACCGGCGACGGCAAGGTGCCTGACGCCCATGACGGCCAGAAGAAGCATGCGCCGATGATGACGACGGCCGACATGGCACTGCGCACCGATCCCGAATACGACCGGATCTCGCGCCGCTTCCATGCCAACCCGCAGGAATTCGCACTGGCCTTCGCCAAGGCCTGGTTCAAGCTGACCCACCGCGACATGGGGCCGCTGAAGCTCTATCGCGGCAAGCTGGTTCCGAAGGAACCGCTGATCTGGCAGGACCCGATCCCGGAGGTCGACCACCCGCTCGTCGACGCATCGGACATCGCGCAGCTCAAGCAGAAGATCGCCGCCACCGGGCTCACCGTCTCCGAACTCGCATCGGCCGCCTGGGCGTCAGCCTCGACCTTCCGCGAATCCGACAAGCGCGGCGGCGCCAACGGTGCCCGCATTCGCCTCGCTCCGCAGAAGGACTGGGACGTGAACCGTCCGGCCGAACTCGCCAAGGTGCTCGGCGCGCTGGAAGCGATCCAGGGTGAGTTCAACGCGGGCGGCAAGAAGGTGTCGCTGGCGGACCTGATCGTGCTCGCCGGTTCGGTCGCGGTCGAGAAGGGGGCGAAGGATGCCGGCTACGATGTGACGGTTCCGTTCACGCCGGGCCGCATGGACGCCACGCAGGAGCAGACCGAGGTCGAATCCTTCGACTACATGGAGCCCAAGGCCGACGGCTTCCGCAATTATGTACGCAACCCGATCATGTCGGTCGAGGAGCATCTGGTCGATCGCGCCCAGTTGCTCCAGCTCACCGCGCCGGAGATGACGGTCCTCGTCGGCGGCCTGCGCGTCCTCGAGGTCGGCAGCCCCGAGCATGGCGTCCTCACCGACCGCCCGGGCAAGCTGACCAACGACTTCTTCGTGAACCTTCTCGACATGGGCACGAAGTGGAAGGGCATCGAAGGCTCGAACGGCGTGTTCGAGGGCCAGGACCGCCGGACGGGCGAGAAGCGCTGGACGGCAACCCGCGCCGACTTGATCTTCGGCTCGCACTCGCAGCTCCGCGCCTTCGCCGAAGTCTATGGCAGCGCCGACGCGAAGGAGAAGTTCGTCAAGAATTTCGTCGCCGCCTGGGTCAAGGTCATGGAGCTCGACCGCTTCGACCTGAAGGAAGAAGCGCGCCGCAAGGCCGCGTGATCGCCTTCGAATCAGATACATGGTGGAGGCCGGGCAGTGCCCGGCCTTTTCCTTTGGGGGCGGCATGAAGGACCATCCCGTTGCGGAGCGCTTGCTGGCAGTCGCACTCGCCGGTCTTGCAGGGTTCGTCGATGCCGTCGCGTTCATCGAACTCGGCGGCTACTTCGTTTCGTTCATGACGGGCAATTCCGTGCAGATCGGCACCGGCCTTGCCGATTATGCAGCCGCAGCGATTCTGCCGCTGTCGCTCGTCGCGCTCTTCGTTGCCGGCGTGGTCGCAAGCTCTCTGGCTGTCCACAAGGCGGGGCGGTGGCGGGCACCCCTGACGCTCCTGCTCGTCACCGCCCTCCTGTCCACGGCCGCCTATGCTGCTGGGCAAGGCTGGTCCGCGGTCGCCATTGCCTGCATGGCGCTGGCGATGGGCAGCGAGAACGCGGTCTTTCAGCGCAACGGCGAGGTGTCGATCGGCGTGACCTACATGACCGGCGCACTCGTCAAGATGGGGCAGGGCATGGCATCGGCCATTCGCGGCAACGGGCATTCGGGCTGGTTCTGGCACCTGTGCCTGTGGGGTGGCCTGACATTCGGGGCCGTCGCCGGGGCGTTCGCGTTTCGCGCATACGCCATGCAGGCGCTCTGGCTGGCGTCGGCGGTAGGCCTTGTTCTCGCCTTGGCTGCGCTGGTGCTCGTTCGGCCCGCCCAGGCTTCGGACTTGTGATCGGCGCGGCGACGCATTAGTCAGGCCGCATCCGGGCAACCGATTACAGGAAGACGACATGCGTTTGGGCGGCAGGCTGGCAGCAGCCATCGAGGTTTTGACCGACATGGAGGCCCGCCACAGGCCGGCGGCCGAGGCGCTGAAGGATTGGGGCCTGTCGCATCGTTTCGCCGGCGCCGGCGACCGAGCGGCCATCGGCAACATCGTCTACGATGCGCTGCGTCGCAAACGCTCGGCCGGCTGGCTCGCGGGCTCCGACACGCCGCGCGGCATGGCGCTTGGCGCGCTGGCGCTCGAAAACGGCATGTCCGCCGCCGACATCAGCGCCGCCGTCGAAGGCGACCGTTTTGCACCCGAACCGCCCACCGCCGTTGAGGCAGCGACTCTGTCGCAGCGCAAGCTCACTGACGCGCCCGCGCTCGTTCAGGCCGACTGTCCCGACTGGTGCGAGCCGCTCCTGCGCGAGACCTTCGGCGACGACTGGATCGCCGAAACCTCGGCGCTCGCCGCCCGCCCGCCGCTCGACATGCGCGTCAACACGCTCAAGTCCGACAGCGACCGCGTGCTTGCCGAGTTGAAGCCGACCGGCGCGCAGCCGACGGCCATCGCGCCGCTCGGTCTGCGCATCGCGCCGATCGAGGGCGCAGGGCGCCACCCGAACGTGCAGGTCGAACCCGCTTTCCAGAAGGGCTGGTTCGAGGTGCAGGACGAGGGCTCGCAGATGGCTGCCGCGCTCGCCGGCGCTGCACCCGGAATGCAGGTGCTCGACTATTGCGCAGGTGCCGGCGGCAAGACGCTGGCGCTCGCCGCCGCCATGGCGAACAAGGGCCAGATATTCGCCTACGATTCCGACAAGTCCCGCCTCGCGCCGATCTTCGACCGTCTGAAGCGGGCAGGGGTGCGCAATGCGCAGGTCGTCGCGGGCGCTGCCGGGCTCGCGGGCCACGAAGACCAGATGGACCTCGTCCTCATTGACGCGCCGTGCACCGGCTCGGGCACCTGGCGCCGTCGCCCCGATGCCAAATGGCGCCTCACCGACCGCCAGCTCGAAATCCGCACCGGCGAACAGGCCGAAATCCTGCAGAAGGCCGCGCGCTTCGTGAAGTCGGGCGGCCGTCTCGTCTACGTCACCTGCTCGGTCTTCGACGCCGAAAACGGCGCGCAGATCGATCGCTTCGTCGCCGCGAATCCCGACTTCACGCCAATCGATCACGCTGCCCATTTCGATCACACGTTCCCGGGCCAAGCGGACAAGGCGCGTATCGATCCCGCGCGCGGCATCATCCTCTCCCCGCACCGCACCGGCACGGACGGCTTCTTCGTTGCGGTGCTGGAGCGCAAAGCTTAAGCGTCTCAACTCACGTAATGGCTCCCGGCTCTGAGGCGAGAGCCTTTCCGTGACCTCTCACCGACAACTTCCCCCCAATTGACCTTTCCGTCGAAAGCGCCAGATGCTCGGCAATCACCGCCGGAGCCCATCATGACCCGATTCCTCACCCTTGCCCTCTTCGTCATTCTCGTTGTCGGCGGCGGCTCGCTGATCGGCATCAACAACGTCCCCGGCGAATGGTATCAGGCGCTGGCAAAGCCTCCCTTCAACCCGCCGAACTGGATTTTCGGCCCGGTCTGGACGATTCTCTACGTTCTGATCGCCGTCGCCGGCTGGCGGGTCTGGAACAGCCAGCGCACCAGCGGCGCAATGTCCGTCTGGTGGCTCCAACTCGGCCTAAACTTCCTCTGGTCGCCCGTCTTCTTCACCCTCAACCAAATCGGTCTGGCGTTTCTCATCATCGTCGTGCTGCTGGCTTCGATCCTCGCCTTCATCCGCATCAACTGGCACCGCGACCGCACGTCCGCGGTCCTGTTCCTGCCCTACGCCGCATGGGTCGCCTTCGCGACGCTCCTCAATGGCTCGATCTGGCTTCTGAACTGAAACACCACGTTACCGCCGCTCACTCTTCCGTGCGGCCTTCGCCTTCCCGATTGTGCTCGTACCGATGCTTGAGCGGAAAGGCCGGCAGCCACGATTCGCGCCGCACGGTCCACAATTCATAAGTCGGCGCGAACTGGTCGGGTGCATCGAGCGCCCCGAGGTTGACCTCCACCTCGTCCCCGCTGTGACCGAAGACGGGCGATCCGCATTCGGGACAGAAGCAGCGGCCATTGTAGTCGCGCGCCTCGCCCTCGACCGTTACCGCATCGGCTGGAAAGATCGCCGATGCGTGGAACAGCGCGCCGTGGTGCTTGCGGCAGGTCAGGCAATGGCAAAGGCCGACGCGGTAGGGACGGCCCGTTGCCGCGATCCTCAATTTGCCGCACACGCAGCTTCCCGTAACGCGGTCCATGTCGATGCTCCCTATTCTAACTGGCGGATGATACAGGCGCCGGGACGTGACGGAAGCCCGATTGCCAGTCCCATGCTGCTCTGCAATAAGCGCATCACAGCATGAAGGTGGAACATGACCGATCTCCTGAAGCCGGACGGTGATTTCGAGGAACGCGTGCGCGAGAGCTTCGCACGGCAAGAGGTGATGCGCACCATCGGCGCCGAACTGACGAGTGTCACGCCCGGCATCGTCGAGATCGAAATGGGCTACGACAACGCGCTGACCCAGCAACACGGCTATCTTCACGCCGGCATGATTTCCACCGCGCTCGATTCGGCTTGCGGCTATGCCGCCTATTCGCTGATGCCGGCCGACGCCGCCGTGTTGACGATCGAGTTCAAGGTCAACCTCCTGTCGCCCGGCAAGGGCGACCGCTTCCTCTTTCGCGGTTCCGTCACCAAGCCCGGCCGCACCATCATCGTCGCCGACGGACAGGCCTATGCGATCGATGGTGACCGCAACCCCAAGCTCATCGCCACGATGACCGCGACGATCATGGTGGTGTCGGGCCGCGCCGGCATTCGCGGATGAGCGCGGCGCGGCCGATCCCCGAGACGCTGATCGGCGACACACGCGTCCTTTTCCTCATGGCGGCATCGGCCGAATACGGCCCGCATCTGAAGCGCCGCTTCACACCGCTCATGACAGGCGTCGGTCCGGTCGAGGCAGCCGTCGCCACCGCTGCCGCGCTCGCGACGCTGAAGGCGCGCGACCGTCTGCCTGCGCTCGTCGTTTTGCTGGGTTCCGCCGGCAGCCGCACACTCGATCACGCAGGCATCTATCAGGCGCGTTCCGTCTCCTATCGCGACATGGACGCGTCCGCCCTCGGCTTCGAGAAGGGCCGCACGCCCTTCCTCGATCAGCCGGCCGAAATCACGCTGCCGCTGCGCATCCCCGGCATCGCCGAGGCACGGTTGTCGACTGGCGCCAATGTCGTCTCAGGCGCTGCCTACGACGTAATCGACGCCGACATGGTCGACATGGAAACCTTCGCGATCCTGCGTGCCTGCCAGGCCTTCGACCTGCCGCTGGTCGCACTGCGCGGCATCTCCGACGGCCGCGACTATTTGTCGAAGCTCTCCGACTGGACCGACTATCTCCATCTCGTCGACGAACGGCTCGCCGATGCCGTCGACCGGCTAGAGGCTGCCATCGTTGCAGGAACGCTGGAAAGCCGGTGAACACCATTGCGCCAAAGGGCGCTTTTCTCTAAAGGCCCGTCATGACGAACGAAGCCCATCCCGACACCGTCCTTATCATCGATTTCGGCTCCCAGGTCACGCAGCTCATCGCGCGCCGCGTGCGCGAAGCCGGCGTCTATTCCGAGATCGTCCCCTTCCAGCTCGCTGAAGACGCCTTCCACCGGATTGGCCCCAAAGCCGTCATCCTGTCGGGCGGCCCCGCCTCGACGACGGAGATGGGCAGCCCCCGCGCGCCGCAAATCGTGTTCGACGCCGGCATTCCGGTCCTCGGCATCTGCTATGGCGAGCAAACCATGTGCGCCCAGCTCGGCGGCAAGGTCGAGGGTGGTCACCACCGCGAATTCGGCCGCGCCTTCCTCGACATCGAGGACGAATGCGCGCTCTTCGCCGGCGTCTGGGCCAAGGGAACCCGCCATCAGGTCTGGATGAGCCACGGCGACCGCGTCACCGCCATTCCCGAGGGCTTTCGCGTCGTCGGCACGTCGACCGGCGCGCCCTTTGCGGCCATCGCCGACGAGAAGCGCAAATTCTACGCCGTCCAGTTCCACCCCGAAGTCGTCCACACGCCGGACGGCGCCAAGCTCCTGTCGAACTTCGTCCACAAGATCGCAGGCCTTGCCGGCGACTGGACGATGGCCGCCTATCGCGAGCAGGCCGTGCAGGCGATCCGCGATCAGGTCGGAGACGGCAAGGTCATCTGCGCGCTGTCGGGCGGCGTCGATTCTTCCGTCGCCGCGCTCCTGATCCACGAGGCGGTCGGCGAGCAACTGACCTGCATCCTCGTCGACCACGGCCTGATGCGCAAGAACGAGGCGGCAGACGTCGTCGCCATGTTCCGCGAGCACTACAATCTGCCGCTGATCCTCGTGAACGCGCAGGACCGCTTCATCGGCGCGCTCGAGGGCGAGAGCGATCCGGAAAAGAAGCGCAAGACCATCGGCCGGCTCTTCATCGAGGTCTTCGAGGAAGAGGCGAAGAAGCTCGGCGGCGCTGATTTCCTGGCGCAGGGCACGCTTTATCCCGACGTCATCGAAAGCGTATCCTTCACCGGCGGCCCGTCGGTCACGATCAAGTCGCACCACAATGTCGGCGGTCTGCCCGAGCGCATGAACATGAAGCTCGTCGAGCCGCTGCGCGAGCTTTTCAAGGACGAAGTGCGCGTCCTCGGCAAGGAACTCGGCCTCCCCGAGCACTTCATCGGCCGCCATCCGTTCCCTGGCCCCGGCCTTGCCATCCGCTGCCCCGGCGGCATCACCCGCGACAAGCTGGAGATCCTTCGTGAGGCCGACGCGATCTATCTCGACGAAATCCGCAAGGCCGGCCTCTACGACGCCATCTGGCAGGCCTTCGCCGTGCTGCTCCCGGTCCAGACCGTCGGCGTCATGGGCGACGGGCGCACCTACGAATTCGTCTGCGCGCTGCGCGCCGTCACCTCGGTCGATGGCATGACGGCGGATTTCTACCACTACGACATGGAATTCCTCGGCCGCGCCGCCACCCGCATCATCAACGAGGTCAAGGGCGTCAACCGCGTCGTCTACGACGTCACCTCCAAGCCCCCCGGCACGATCGAGTGGGAATGACCCGTTGACCGTCACGATCTACGGCATCCACAACTGCGACACGATGAAAAAGGCTTTCGCCTGGCTCGATGCCAACGGCGTCGCCTACGCCTTTCATGACTATCGCGTCGACGGCATCGGCAAGGACGACATCTCCCGCTGGTGCCAGGCGGCCGGCTGGGAGAAGGTGCTGAACAAGGGCAGCCGCACTTTCCGCGCCCTGCCGGCCGAGGCGCGTGAGAATCTCGACGAAGCCAGTGCGATTGCCCTGATGGCCGGCGAGCCGACCATGATCAAGCGGCCGGTCCTCGACATCGGCGACGCGGTCGAGATCGGCTTCAAGCCCGATCGCTACGCTGCGCTTTTCGGTCGCTGACCGGCTCCAGCGACCCAAAGCCGGTTTGTGCGATGATTTGTCATTGCGCCCTTGCCGCCCGCCGCTAATCTCTCCGCAGAATGCACGCTCCCGCTCTCCCCGTATCCCCCGTCCGTTTGGCCGTCGCCGGCATGCTGTCCATGGCCGTTGCGATGGGCATCGGCCGGTTCGTCTACACGCCGATCCTGCCGGGCATGATGGCCGCGCTCGGCCAGACGACGTCCGAGGCCGGCTTCATCGCCGCATCCAACTACACCGGCTATCTCGTCGGCGCGCTGATCGCCGGAGGCGGCTGGGCGCATGGATGGGAGCGGGCCCTGTCGCTGGCGAGCCTGGCGCTCAGCACCGCGCTGTGCCTCGCCATGGCGCTGACGGACGACTTCGCCGCCTTCCTGGCGATCCGCTTTGCGGCCGGCGTCGCCAGCGCCTTCGTCATGGTGTTCCTGTCGAGCATCATCTTCGCCGGCCTCGCGCGGCTCGATCGCAGCGATCTTCAGTGGATGCATTTCGGCGGCGTCGGCGTCGGCATTGCGCTGTCTGCGTCGATGGTGGCGCTGCTCGCATTCGGCCAATTCGGCTGGCGGGCGAACTGGATCGGCGCGGCCGGCCTGTCGCTTGCGGCCCTGGCCGCCGTCTGGCTGATCCTGCCGCGCCAAGGCGGGCAGGGCGGCTCCGCACCTAAGGAGCCGGCGCTCGTCTTCTCGCCCGCCTTGAAGCGTATCGTCTGGGCCTATGGCATCTTCGGCTTCGGCTATGTCGTGACGGCCACTTTCCTGATTGCCATCGTTCGCGACAACGAAAGCGGCGCGGTGCTCGAGGCCGTCGTCTGGCTGGTCACCGGCCTGGCCGTCATCCCGTCTGTCTATCTGTGGGCGCTGGCCGCGCGCCGGTGGGGCTTGCGGCCGGTCTTCGCGGTAGGCTGCGGCGTGGAAGCGGCCGGCGTCATGGCGAGCGTCGCGCTCGGCGGTATGACCGGCCCGCTTCTCGGCGGCATCCTCCTCGGCAACACCTTCGTCGCCATCACCGCGCTCGGCATCCAGATCGGCCGCAACCTTGCCGGCCCGTCGCCCCGCAAGGTGCTCTCGGTCATGACCGCCGCCTTCGGCCTCGGCCAGATCGTCGGCCCTGTCGTGGCCGGCATGGTCGCCGACTGGACCGGCGGCTTCTTCTGGCCGTCCGTCCTCGCCGCGCTGGCGCTCGCCATTTCCGCGTGGCTGGCCCTGTCGTCGAAGACGGCAGCGCGCTCCTGACCCTGTCGCCGGCGCGAACGACACTCTAGAATGGTCAGGCAAAGGGGCGCGCGATGCTGATTCTCATCCTCGGATTGATCCTCTTTCTCGGCATCCACTCGGTGCGAATTTTCGCACCTGACCTTCGTAACGCGCAGATCGCCGCCCGCGGCCTCGGCCCTTGGAAGGGGCTCTATTCGCTGGTCGCCCTTGCCGGCCTCGTGCTCATCATCTGGGGCTACGGCATCGCCCGGCAGACGGCACCGATCCTCTACGAGCCGCCGGTCTGGACGCGCCATCTCAACCTTCTCCTGATGGTCTTCGCCTTCATCGCGCTCGCCGCCTCGCAATTGCCGGCCGGCCGCATCAAGGCGGCGCTCAGGCATCCGATGCTGGTTGCCGTCAAGATCTGGGCACTCGGCCATCTTCTTGCCAATGGCGATCTGGCGGCGCTGCTGCTGTTCGGCACGTTCCTCGCATGGGCGGTCCTCGACCGTATTTCGGTCAAGCGGCGCGGCGACGCCGGTCCCTTGCCCGGACCGGTCAAATGGGATGTCGCCGCGATCGTCATCGGCCTCGTCGCCTATGCACTCTTCGCATTCGTGCTGCACGAATGGCTGATCGGCGTTCCCGTCATCGCGTGATTTTGCCGCCCTTTCCCCAGTGGCAGGGATTTCCCCTTCCATGAATGCGATTTTCGGCTAAAACGCTCGCCAATGTGGGCGCCGCCGTCGCGCCCTGTCTCTGGAAATGGTTGTGCTTGATGTCCGACGACAGTTTTATCCGCGAGGTCAACGAGGAGCTTCGACAGGATCGCGCGCGCCAGATCTGGGACCGCTACGGCCTCGCCGCGCTCGGTGTTGCCGCAGTCGTCATCACCGCCACTGTGCTCTATGTCGCGTGGGACTGGTGGACGACACGCCAGGCCAATGCGTCCGGTGACCGCTTCTCTCAGGCGCTGAACCTCGCCAATAGCGGCCAGAACGAGCAGGCCCTTGCCGAACTTTCCGCCCTTCAGGAAGATGGCTTCGGCGCCTATCCGGTGCTCGCCCGCTTCCGCACTGCTACCGTCCAGTCCGACGCCGGTGACCATGCGGCCGCCATCGCTTCGTTCGACGCCGTGGCGAGCGACAATGCGATCCCGCAGGCGATCCGCGACACGGCGCGGTTGCGTGCCGGCTACCTTCTTATCGATCACGGCTCCTATGACGACGTCGCCGCCCGCGTCGAGGCGATGACCGCCGACGACAACGCAATGCGCCATTCCGCGCGCGAGGCGCTTGCGCTCGCGGCGTGGAAGGACGGCCAGTCGGAAGAGGCGCTGCGTCTTTTCGATCTCATCGTCGGCGACGAGCGCGTTTCGGGCAATATGCGCCAGCGCGCCCAGATGATGGCCGAACTCATCCGCGGCACGCAGGAACCTTCGTGAGCTTCAAACTCGCCATCATCGGCCGGCCGAATGTCGGCAAGTCGACGCTTTTCAACCGGCTGGCCGGGCGCAAGCTCGCGCTCGTCGACGACACGCCTGGCGTGACGCGCGACCGCCGCTCGCACACCGCCAAGCTCTACGATCTCGAATTCGAGGTGATCGACACGGCCGGCCTCGAAACCGCCGAGGCGGCGAGCCTCGCCGGCCGTATGCGTCAGCAGACGGAAACGGCCATCGAGGAGGCGGACCTCATCTGCTTCGTCGTCGATGCCAAGACCGGCTTGATGCCGGATGATCGCGCCTTCGCCGACATCGTTCGCCGCTTCGGCAAGCCGGTCGTGTTGGTCGCCAACAAGGCCGAAGCGAAGGGCGCGCAATCCGGCTTTCTCGAAGCCTGGGAATTGGGTCTGGGCGAGCCCATCGGCGTCTCGGCCGAGCACGGCGTCGGCATGGTCGATCTGCGCGATGCGATCGTCGCGGCGATCGGCGAGGAGCGGGCGTTCGGCGAGGACGAGGACGAAGACGAGGCTTTCGCGGCACAGCCTCTGATCGGCGAGGATGTGTCCGACGAGGACGAGGAAGCGATCCCTGCCTATGACGCGACGAAGCCGCTGCGCATTGCCGTCGTGGGACGGCCGAATGCCGGCAAGTCGACTCTGATCAATTCGCTCGTCGGCGAAGATCGCCTCCTGACCGGCCCCGAAGCCGGCATCACCCGCGACTCCATTTCCGTCGACTGGGATTGGAACGGGCGCAAGATCAAGCTGTTCGATACGGCCGGGTTGCGGCGCAAGTCGCGCGTGCAGGAGAAGCTGGAAAAGCTGTCCGTCGCCGATGGGCTGCGCGCGATCCGTTTTGCGGAAGTGGTCGTCATCGTGTTCGATGCGACGATCCCGTTCGAAAAGCAGGACCTGACCATTGCCGATTTGATCATCCGCGAGGGCAGGGCGCCCGTGCTGGCGTTCAACAAGTGGGACCTGATCGAGAACCGGCAGGAATTGCTCGCCGAACTGCGCGAAAAGACGACCCGGCTCCTGCCACAGGTTCGCGGACTGCAGGCCGTGACGATTTCTGCCGAGACCGAACGCGGTCTCGACAAGCTCATGGACGCGATCGAGAAGACGCATCGTGTCTGGAACACGCGCATCTCGACCGGCCGTCTCAATCGCTGGCTGGAAGGCGTCATTGCGCATCACCCGCCGCCCGCCGTTGCCGGACGCCGGCTGAAGATCAAGTACATTACCCAGATCAAGACGCGCCCGCCCGGCTTCGTTTTGTCCTGCACGCGCCCCGAAGCCGTGCCGCAAAGCTATATCCGCTACCTGACGAACGAGCTTCGTCAGGCATTCGACATGCCCGGCGTTCCGATTCGCATGGTGCTGCGCGCTTCGGAAAATCCCTTCGCGGGCCGGGCCAAAAAGAGAACATGACGGGCCGTTCGACCTTTCATGGCCTCTACTGCCTCTAGGTCACATTCACGCCTTACTCCTTGGCGAAACGCCATCCATCGGGTGATTTGAGGGGACGGGCGACCGTCGATGATCACCGGGGACATGATCTGGACGCCGGGCGCTGACCCTGCGGCATTAACCGCCCATAAAGGTTAATCGATCATTTTTGGCCGGTCTTGGTATTTGCCGGTTTCGGTTTTTTGGAATGCGTATGGAGCGGGTCCATTGCAGGTAGGGCGTTTGTCGCGTCGCTTGAAGCGTATGTTGGAGGGCAGGTCGGTTTTGACGCCTGCGCTGTTCGGCATCGGCATCTGGCTGGCCTTTCCCACCGCATCCGCCTTCCAGGACATGACGAGCTTCGTTTCCGGACTTGAGACCGGCTCCGGTCGGTGGGGTGCGGTGGTCGAGCAGGCACAGGCCGGCTCGGTCCAGCAGGCGGAACTTCCTTTCGTCGATGCGACCGTGACCGGCGCGATTGCCGGCGCTGGCTTCAAGGTCCCGGGCCTCGGCACCGTCGCGCTGCGCTCGCAGGATGGTGAAAAGAACAGCCGGCCGGACGAGGACCGCGTCAATCGCACCGGCAAACAGGGCCGTCTGTTGAAGATCGCCCCCGTATCGCCGCCGAAATTTTTCAATGCCGGCTCCATCCTGGAGCGCACCTCCTCGCTGCACGACGTCGAACCCGAATTCGCGATGGCATTCGTGAAGCCCGAGATCGAGGGCAAGGAACTCGACATCGCGTTCGCTTTCCACCCGACGCACCGGCCCATCGACAACGACATGCCGGTGATGCTCGCCTCGCTGGTCACCAACGAGAAGGCCGATATTCTGGCGACGGCCTATGCGCCGGCCGAGCCCAACTACGCGACGGCGTCGCCCTTCGCGAGCCTCCTCAAGGGCGAAGACCCGTCCGATGGCCGCTTCATTCCGCCGATGGCGCCGGGCGATCACGCCTGGATGAAGATGCCGCTTCCCGCCCATGTCTTCTCCGACAAGGAGCAGAAATGCCTCGCCGAGGGCATCTATTTCGAGGCGCGCGGCGAGGAAGTGAAGGGACAGGCGGCCGTTGCGCAGGTGATTCTGAATCGCGTTCGCGCGCCGGCCTATCCGAACACGATCTGCGGCGTGGTTTATCAGAACCGCTCCTGGCGCAACCGCTGCCAGTTCTCGTTCGCTTGCGACGGCACCAAGCCGCGCGTGACGAGCCAGCGACATTACAAGCTTGCCTCGGACGTCGCGATGGCGGTCACGGCCGGCAAGATCTTCCTGCCCGAGGTCGGCTCCTCCACGCACTATCATGCCACCTATGTCAGCCCACGCTGGGCGCGCACCATGGACAAGGTGAAGAAGATCGGCCTTCACATCTTCTACCGCACCAAGGGCGGCGGCTGGAGCTGATTGCGGGCAGGCTCGCGCGGTCCGGCGGGGCGATTCTCTCCGCGGCCGCCTGCGCGCATTGTCGCAGCCTGCTAATCTCATGATTTTCCTACCAAAATAGCTCCCGATTCAATCCCCGTCCGTGGCTTGACTGGCGCGGGTGCCCTGAATATGTTGCGCGCGACTTTGAAGCGGTAAGCCAATATGGATGCCAGGCGGGTCAGGAGGTTGCGATGGCCGACATGAACGGGCCAGGCGGAACCGGCCGGACCGGCCCGGAGCCGGATGGCAGCGGAGACGATCTCGAACGTCGCCGCCGCGAGCTCGACGCCAAGCTGGCGGTGAAGCGACCGGCGAAGGGCGTCGAGGCGAGCGGTCCGAGGACCGGCGGAATGGCCGGGATGGGCAAGGCCCTGCGACTGTCGAGCGAGTTCATCGCCGGCATCGTGGTCGGGGCGGCCATCGGATGGTTCATCGACACGGCGGCGGGTACGACCCCTTGGGGTCTCGTCGTCTTTCTGCTGCTCGGATTTGCCGCCGGGGTCCTGAACGTCCTTCGTTCCGCCGGTGTCGTGGCAGAGCGCGGGGTTGAGCCGCCGGTAAGCGGCCGGGACCGACACGAAACGTAGCTTTATCCGGCGCGCTGGCGCCGACATCTATATCGAGGGGCGCCTGATGGCCGAAGATCCGATCCACCAGTTTCAGATCTCCAGATTGATTCCGATCGAGATCGGTGGGCTCGACTTCTCCTTCACCAATTCCTCGCTCTTCATGGTCGCCACCGTGGTGACCGCGGGTGCGTTCCTCTACCTCACGACGTCGAGCCGCGGCCTGGTGCCGAGCCGCACGCAATCCGTATCGGAAATGTCGTACGAGTTCGTCGCCAACATGCTGCGCGACGCGACCGGCCCGCAGGGCATGCGCTTCTTCCCGCTCGTCTTCTCGCTCTTCATGTTCATCCTCGTGGCGAACATGTTCGGAATGGTGCCGTATTTCTTCACGGTGACGAGCCATCTCATCGTCACCTTCGCACTTGCCATGATCGTCATGCTGACGCTCGTCGGCTACGGCCTCAAGACCCATGGCGCGCGCTTCTTCAAACTGTTCGTGCCGCATGGTGTGCCTGGAGTGCTGGTGCCGCTGGTCGCCTCGATCGAGGTCATCTCGTTCCTGTCGCGCCCGATCAGCCTTTCGGTTCGTCTGTTCGCCAACATGCTCGCCGGTCACATCACGCTGAAGGTCTTCGCGGGCTTCGTCACCACCTTGAGCGGCCTTGGCGCGTTCGGCGTCATCGGCGCGGTGCTGCCGCTGCTCCTGACCATCGCGATCACCGGTCTCGAATTCCTCGTCTCGTTCCTGCAGGCCTACGTCTTCGCGGTGCTGACCTGCATGTACCTGAACGACGCCGTCCATCCCGAGCATTGATCGGACGGGGTTAGCCATCACCGGCCCCCGGGCCGACCATCTTCCAACCGGCATGAATGATGCCAAAGCGAATCCAAAAAGGAGTTTCAAAATGGAAGTAGAAGCAGCACGCGCTCTCGGCGCAGGCATCGCCTGCCTCGGCATGGCCGGCACCGCCCTCGGTCTCGGCAACATCTTCGGCAGCTACCTCTCGGGCGCACTGCGCAACCCGTCGGCAGCCGACGGCCAGTTCGGCCGCCTGATCTTCGGCTTCGCCGTGACGGAAGCTCTGGGCATCTTCTCGCTCCTCATCGCTCTCCTCCTCCTCTTCACGTAAGATGAGGTCCGGCCGGCGGGCGCATCCGCGCCCGCTCGCGCCGTCATTTGCGAGTGCTGAGACCCGCCGGTCGACATCGTTGGCCGGCAACATGAGCAGGGGATGCACATGTTCGTAACGCCTGGATACGCGCAGGAGACCGCTCCCGCCGAAGGCGAATTGCAGACCGAGATCGTCCACGAGGAAGGCCACGGCGAAGCGGGTTTCCCCCCCTTCGACACCTCGACCTACCCGTCCCAGCTTCTGTGGCTGGCGATCACTTTCGGCCTGTTCTACCTCTTCTTGCAGAAGGTCGTCCTCCCGAGGATCGGAAACATCCTCGAGGTGCGCCGCGACCGCATTGCTCATGATCTCGATCAGGCAGCGCGCAACAAGGAAGAAGCCGACGCCGCGGTTGCTGCCTACGAGCAGGAACTGGCCGATGCCCGCGCCAAGGCGCACGGTATTGCGCAGACGGCGCAGGACGCTGCCAAGGCCGATGCCGAGGCCGAGCGCAAGTCGGTCGAGGCCGATCTCGAGCGCAAGCTCGTCGAAGCCGAGCGTCGCATCGCCACTGTCCGCGAAGCGGCCATGAAGGATGTCGGCACGATCGCCGAGGAAACAGCCGGCGCCATCGTCGAGGCGCTCATCGATCGCAAGCCCGATGACGCGGCAGTTGCCGCAGCCGTCGGCCAGGTTCGATAGGAGCCCGCCATGGACGCCACTTTCTGGGCAACAGTCGCCCTCGTCATCTTCATCGGACTGATCGTCTTCCTGAAGGTGCCGGGCAAGATCGGCGGAACGCTCGACCAGCGCGCCGAGCGCATCCGCAACGAACTCGAAGAGGCACGCCGCCTGCGTGAAGAAGCGCAGCAGCTCCTCGCCGAGTATCAGCGCAAGCGCAAGGAAGCCGAGCAGGAAGCCGGCGACATCGTCGCCGCCGCCAAGCGCGAAGCCAACCACCTGGTCGAGGAAGCCAAGGCACGGACGCAGGAATACGTCGCCCGTCGCACCACGCTCGCCGAACAGAAGATCGCCCAGGCCGAGCGCGACGCCGTCAACGCCGTCCGCTCCAACGCGGTCGACATCGCGGTCGCCGCTGCGGCCAAGCTGCTCGACGAACGCGCCGACGCCGATGTCAAAGCGCAGCTCTTCAAGTCGTCCCTCGACGACGTGAAAGCCCGCATGAACTGACCCGGGTCAGAGCAGAACGTTGAAAAACCCCGCTCCGGCGGGGTTTTTTGTTGCCTAGTCAGTTGCGCGATTTGATGAAGGCGTTTCCTCTCCCCCATGAAATGGGGGAGAGGTGGCTCGGGCAAAGCCCGAGACGGAGAGGGGGCTGCGACCTCCACCGAAAAGCGACGCTACTCCGCCGCATCCAGCCGAAACGGCGCAAACGACAGCCGGTGCAGCCGCGCTGCCGGTCCGTGCACCTCAATGGCTGTCCGGTGGCGCGCGGTCGCATAGCCCATATGCACCTCGAACCCGTACGAGACATGGATCGTTGCCGTTCGCGACATCATCCGGTCACGCGTCACCTTGGCGATGATCGACGCCGCCGCGATCGACTGCGAGCGCTGGTCGCCCTTGACCACCGCCTTGCCGTCGCACTTGAGCCCCGGTGGGATGTCACGGCCGTCGGCGAGCACCAGCTTCGGCTCGACCGCCAGAAGCGTCACCGCCCGGCACATGGCTTCGAGGCTCGCCTTGCGGATGTCGGAACAATCGATCGAATCGGCCGAAACCGACGCCACCGAAACCGCCAGCGCCTTCTTCAGGATTTCGTCGAAAAGCGTCTCGCGCTCGCCATGCGTCATCCGCTTGGAATCGTCGAGCCCCTTGGGGATACGCTTCGGATCGAGGATCACGGCCGCCGCGACCACCGGTCCGGCGAGCGGACCGCGTCCGGCCTCGTCTGTCCCGCAGACGGGCCACAGGCCCTCGCGCTCGGCAGCGCGTTCCATCCGGAAATCCGGGCGGACGGGCAGGTCGAAAAGCAGCGGAGAATCGGAGCGCGGGCGAGCCATGTTGCGGCAATGCTCGCATTGCGTCCGATTCTCCGCAAGTCCTTCCCGGCCGTGGGGCGGGACGGGAAGGACACCGTCGGGCAATGATTGGGGACAAGCCGGACGGAACAGAAAACGACGGTAGGAGTGCAATCTTCAGAGGAGCGTCAACTGCTCCCCTTGCTTCAAGGGTGGCACGAACAGGTCGGTGCGCAGCTTCAGCCTTTGCGTGTTGAGCCCGAGCCGCTTGGCGGCAAGTTCGAACCGCCGCCCGATCTGCCAGGCATAGGGACCCGCGCCCTTCATCCGCTTGCCGAACTCGGCATCGTAATCCTTGCCGCCTCGCATCGAGCGCACCAGCGACATCACGTGCCGATAGCGGTCGGGATAGTGCTGCAACAGCCAGTCCTTGAAGATCGAGCTCACCTCCAGCGGCAGCCGCAGGATGACGTAGCCAGCTTCCCTCGCGCCGGCCGCCGCGGCCGAATCGAGGATGCGCTCGATCTCGGCATCGTTGAGGCCGGGAATGACCGGGCCGATCATCACCGAAGTCGGGATGCCGGCTTCCGACAGCGCCCGCACGGCCTCCAGCCTGCGCGGCGGCGTCGCTGCGCGCGGTTCCATGGCCCGCGCCAATTTGCGGTCGAGCGTCGTCACCGACAGCGCCACCTTGGCGAGACCCTTCTCCGCCATCCGCGACAGGATGTCGATGTCGCGCATGACCAGCGCCGATTTGGTCACGATGCCGACCGGATGGTTGTGCCGCTCGAGCACTTCCAGCAACTCGCGCATGATGCGCCATTCCTTTTCGATCGGCTGGTAGGGGTCCGTGTTGGTGCCGATCGCGATGGTCTTCGGCTGGTAGCCGTCCTTCGCCAGCTCCCTCTCCAGAAGGCGCGGCGCATCAGGCTTGGCGAAGAGCTTCGATTCGAAATCCAGCCCCGCCGAAAGCCCCATATAGCTGTGCGTCGGCCGCGCGAAGCAATAGACGCAGCCATGCTCGCAACCGCGGTAAGGATTGATGGAGCGGTCGAAGGAAATGTCGGGCGAATCGTTGCGGGTGATGATCGTGCGCGGCTTCTCGATCTGCACGTCCGTCTTGAACGGCGGCAGGTCCTCGAAAGAGTTCCAGCCATCGTCGAAGACGTGGCGCTCGAACTTCTCGAAGCGCCCGCTCGGATTGACGCCGGCTCCACGCCCGCGCCGCCTGTCCGGCACCACGCGCAGGCCGCTTTCCTCGATCATCGCATTGGCCATATGCGCATCTCCGCTTGTGAAAGCGGCAACGTCGGCTCGTCTGATCTGTTCCATGTCGCTCTCCTGGCGCCGCGTCGCGGGCGCTCTGGGAATCGGCGTTTCGATGAAACAATTCCTATCTATGGAAAAAGAACAAAGCAAGAACTTTCTTCGCGTTCGCGCATCTGGCCACGTCATTCAGACTGCGCTAATGAAGGGCATGATCTCCGTACTGATCGAGACGAAAAACGACGAGGAGCGCCTGGCGAAGACGCTCGCCTCGCTCGTGACTGGCGCCGTCGAGGGTCTGGTGCGCGAGGTCATCGTCTGCGATCTAGGCTCGTCGGACGGCACCGAAACGGTGGCCGAACATGCGGGCTGCGTCTTCCTCGCGGAAACACGCGGCGAAGACGCCTTGGCCAAGGCGCGCAGCGACTGGGTCCTGCTGCTGAAGCCCGGCGCGCGTCTCGTTCCCGGCTGGGTCGAGGCCGCGCGTGAGCATGTCGCGGTTGCCAACGGTCCGGCGACCTTCTCGCGCTCGCGTCAGACGGAATTGCCGTTTTGGTCGAATTGGCTGACGCGGCGCGAACGCATCGCCGAGGGCCTTCTCATGCGAAAAAGCGTTCCGACGAGGGGCAGGCCGCTTCGCCTGCGCGCCGAAATCCACGCCGTCTGATCAGACGATCTGGCCTGCGCCGCGTTTCAGGTGCTCATCGAGACGCGGCATGATCTCCACGAAATTGCACGGCATGTGGCGATAGTCGAACTGGTCCTTCAGTATGCCGTCCCAGGCGTCCCGGCAGGCACCGGGCGAGCCCGGCAGGACGAAGACAAAGGTCTGGTTCAAAAGCCCCGCCGTCGCCCGGCTCTGGATCGTCGAGGTGCCGATCTTGTCGGCCGAGATCTTGTGGAACAGCGCCGAGAACCCGTCCATGCGCTTTTCGAACAGCGGTTCGAGCGCTTCGGGTGTCACGTCGCGCCCGGTAAAACCGGTGCCACCCGTGGTGATGATCGCGTCGATCGCTTCATCTCTGGCCCACGAATTCACCTTGGCGCGGATTGCGGCGATGTCGTCCTTGACGATGTCGCGCTGCGCAACCTCGTGGCCCGCAACCTTGATCCGCTCGACGAGCGTCACGCCGGACTTGTCCTCGTCGAGGCTGCGCGTGTCCGAAACCGTGAGCACGGCGAAGGTGACGGCGATGAAGGGGCGTTCGCTCATGGTTCGATCCGTCTCCTGAATGTTCCCGAGGCATGGCTTTGCGTGGCGACCACGAACCACGAACCCTTCTCGGTCCGCATTCGTTCCGCCGCCCGTTCGGCCGCGTCATCGTCTGCGAATACGCCGAAACACGTCGCGCCTGAGCCAGACATCCGCGCGAAGTCGGCGCCGGATCGCTCCAGCATATCCAGGCACTCGCCGATCTGCGGCGCATAGGCGATTGCCGGCGCCTGCAGATCGTTACGCGTTCCACGCAGCCATTCGACCACGTCACCTTCCGGCAGACCCGGCAAAGGCGCATTGTCGGGCGAGGGCAGGCGGCGGAAAATTTCGGAAGTCGGCACCTCGACGCCGGGATTGGCAAGCACCAGCGAAAGCGCGGGAAAGCCCGGCAGAAGCTCGATCCGCTCCCCGATCCCCCGCGCGCGCAGCGGCTCGGCAGCAAGGCACATCGGCAGGTCCGCTCCCAGCCTCAGCCCGATCTCCGCAAGATCGCCCTTCGCCATTCCGGCAAGACAAGCCGCCGCATCGCTCGACCCGCCGCCGATGCCCGAAGCCGGCGGTAAATTCTTCGTCAGCCGCAACGCCAGCGGCCCGCGCACGCCTTGTGCTTGGCGAATTGCATCGCGCGCCTTGATGACGAGATTGCTTGCGTCCGTCGGAACGCCTGTCGCAAGCGGCCCCTGGACATGGAAACTGTCCGCCGCGGCCGGCCCGATCTCCAGTTCGTCGCCGAACCGCGTAAACACGACAAGCGAATCGAGCAGATGATACCCATCCGCCCGCCTGCCGGTGACATGCAGCGCAAGGTTGATCTTCGCGGGGGCGCGCAAGCGCAGCCGCTCGGTCACGCTGGCCGTGTCAGGCTCAGTCCTTGGCAACCCGGTACTCGCCGGTCGCCGGGTCCTTGACGAGCGTCCCGATCGCGCCGGTACGCGCTTCGCTCTCGTTGCGCCGCGCGCGCGCCGTGATCTTCTCGGCTTCGCGGATGAAGCGCCGGTAGCCGAGCACCGCTGCGGCTCCGACGGCCGCGAAGAAGAGTAGCTGGGGCATCGCGTTCATCCGCTCCGATCATCACGCAGTGGCATGACAGAACACATACTAGGCATTTTCGTGATCGCGATCAAAGCCCGTAGCGGCTCCAAAGAGCCCGTTCGCTCGCCGTGTCGGCAATGCCCTGCGCTGCCGAATGCGCGATTTCCTGGCTCAGCCCGCCAAGGCCGAGCTTCCGGCCGAAAAGCCCGCGCGGCATGGTGATGAGCTGCATCCGCGTCTTGTCGCCGTAGCGTTCCTTCAGCACCTGTCGCATATCGCCCAGATGGTCGACGAGGCCGAGCTCCAGCCCCTTGCGCCCGGTCCAGAAGAGCCCGGTGAAGAGGTCGGGATGATCGGCCAGCTTCGCCCCGCGCCGCTCGCGCACCAGGTCGATGAAAGTCTCGTGAACCTCGAGCTGCAACGCCTTCAGCTTCTCGATGTCCTCGGGGCGCTCCGGCTTGAACGGGTCGAGCACAGACTTGTTCTGCCCGGCCGTATGCACACGCCGTTCGACGCCGATCTTCTTGATCAGGTCCTGGAAGCCGAAGGAGGCGGAGACGACGCCGATCGAGCCGACGATGGAGGAGGGGTCGGCGAAGATCTCGTCGCCGGCGCAGGCGATCATGTAGCCGCCCGATGCCGCCACATCTTCGACGAAGACGAGGACGGTCTTGTTCTTCTCGATCGCCAGGTCACGGATGCGCTTGTAGATCAGCCGCGACTGGACGGGCGATCCACCCGGCGAGTTGATGGAGATCGCAACGGCCGGCGCATCCTGCACGGCGAACGCCTTTTCGATCAGCCCAGCCGTCGTCGCCAGCGACAGGTTCTGCCTGAGCGGGCTCGCGCCTGACATGATCGCGCCATGCAACCGGATCACCGGGATGGTGACGGCGGTGGAGCGAAGGGATTTCGGAAGGATCTTGTTGACGAGGCGTCGCACGTTCGGTCGGTCTCCTGTTGCCCTCTCCATGTAGGGCTGACGCACGGTTGCGCAATGCAACGCATGGGGAGCCGTCGGGATGCGCCAGTCAGGCGAACAGCGCGCGCTCGCCATTGATCGCCGTGTCCGCCTCCGGCGTGAACCCGTTGCCGGTTTCGCCGTGCAGCGTCAGAGCCGGCAGCATCGAGAGCGTGCCGCGCTGCCCCCGCCAGGCGCGCATCACGATGCGGATCGCCGCCTTTCCGGGCCGCGGGCGGATGGCCATGAGTTCCGCGCTGCCGAACCGGCCATCGATCGCCGCCAGCATGGCAGCGAGCGACGCCGGGCGCGCAATGATCGCCAGCCCCCCGCGCGGTCGCACGATGGCCGCTGCCGTGCGAACCCATTCCTCGAACAGCCCGTCCGTCATCACATGCGCCGCTTGGCGCAGCGCGTCCGGCGAAGCCCGGTCGGCGGCGTCGTTATAGGGCGGGTTCATGATGGCGAAGTCGCAGCAATTGTCGCCGAGCCCGGCCGCGATCCGCGCCTTGCCGCGCAAGCTCACATCGGCCTCGATCACGATTGCCCGGCTTTCACATGCCGCATTCTCCGACAGTTCCAGCGTCGCGCGCGCAAATGCCGCCATGTCGCCTTCACGTTCGACGAGCATCGCCGCAGCATCGGGACACCGTGCCAGCACTGCCAGCCCGGCCGCTCCGGCGCCGGCTCCGAGATCGGCCACGCGCCCCGCAAACCCGTCCGGCACCGCCGCCGCCAGCAGCATGGCGTCAAGCCCGGCGCGATGCCCGCGACCGGCCGGCTGCACCAGATGAAAGCGCCCGCGGTGGAACGCGTCGACCGTCTTCGATGTCACGGCTTCAGTTCGTCGACGATGCCGGCATCGGTCAGCACGCGCCGTGCCTGTGCGTGGTCGTCATCCGTCACCATCACCCTGCGCGGCAGGATGCCGATCGAGCCTTCCAGGATGCTCATGTTCTGGTCGGCGACGAAGAAATCGATGTCGGCGTCGCGCAGGAGACTCTCCACGAACGAGATCAGGACGATATCGTTGGTGCGCATCAGTTCCTTCATGGCTTCCCTCGGCTCGTTTCCACTCTATGTAGCGGGCGTCCGGGTGGCCTGAAACCCCAGCCTTGCGCCAATTCGCCTCTTGCCCGCAATAAGGCGCCGCCATAAGGTCCGCGCCGACCCCGGCAGGCCGTCCGGCAGATCCCTTGGGAGACGATTTTGAGCGTAGTAGTGAATATCGGCAGCACGCGCGGGCACATGGCATCGATCGATGCGCTGCTGGAACTCACGCGCGCCGATATGGCCAAGGTGAACGAGCTGATCCTCGCCAAGGCCGGCTCCAATGTCGAGATGATCCCGCAGATCGCCAATCACCTCATCTCGTCCGGCGGCAAGCGCCTGCGGCCGATGATGACGCTCGCCGCGGCCCAGATGTTCGGCTACGCCGGAGACGGACACGTCAAGCTGGCCATGGCGGTCGAGTTCATGCACACCGCGACGCTTCTTCACGACGACGTGGTCGACGAAAGCGCGCTGCGCCGCGGCCGCAGCACGGCGCGCATGATCTGGGGCAACCAGGCGAGCGTCCTCGTCGGCGATTACCTGCTCGGTCAGGCCTTCCGCGTCATGGTCGATGTCGGCTCGCTCGACGCGCTCGATGTCCTGTCATCGGCCGCCTCGGTCATCGCCGAAGGCGAGGTCATGCAACTCGGCGTCGCCAAGAATCTCGAGACCACCGAAGACGACTATCTCGCCGTCATCAAGGCCAAGACCGCAGCGCTCTTCTCGGCAGCCGCCGAAGTAGGCCCGATCATCGCCGGCGCCTCGAAGGCGGACCGCGCGGCCCTGCGCTCATACGGCGTCAATCTCGGCCTTGCCTTCCAGCTCGTCGACGATGCGCTCGATTATGGCGGCAACGCCAAGGACCTCGGCAAGAATGTCGGCGACGATTTTCGCGAGGGCAAGGTCACGCTGCCCGTCATCCTGAGCTTCCGCCGCGGCACGCCCGAAGAGCGCGCCTTCTGGAAGAGCGCCATCGAGAATGCCGAGAGCGACGACGCCGCGCTCGAAAAGGCGCGCGGCCTGATGGTGAAATATGGCGCCATCAACGACACCATTGCCCGCGCCCGCCATTTCGGCGCCATCGCGCATGACGCGCTCGCCCCGCTTCCCGACGGTGCGCAAAAGCGCGCGCTCGTCGACGTCATCGATTTCTGTATCAGCCGCGTTTCCTGACCTCGTTTCGCGGTCGGGTGACCGGAACGTGAAAGCGGGGCGATTGAAGCGTGACCCCAAAAAGGCCATGCTTTGCATGAACGCCTAGCCCTCGGACTGGGTAACTCGATCAGGAAGGGAAGCGATGCCGCGCTCCACCGATAAAGTCCTTGCAGCCCTTGCACTTGCATTCGGGCTGACGACTGCGATCCCTGCATTTGCGCAGGACGGCGCCGCCGGGCAGGACCGAATCAGCGTCAATTCCTTTGCCGGAGCCTACCTCGCCGCGCGTGCGGCCGAGGTCGACAATGACGTGAACCGCGCGATCGCCTATTATCAGCGCGCGCTGGCCTTCAATCCGACCGACGAGGCGATCCAGCAGAGCCTCATGGTGCTCCTGATTTCGCGCGGCGATTTCGAGGACGCGCTGACGCTTGCCGAGGATCTGCGCGATACCCCGGAGATCGAACGCTTCTCGAAACTTGCGCTGGCCGTCGATGCGATCCGTACGGACCGGCCCGACGACGCCCTTGAACTGCTCGAGTTCTCGCAGGAATCCGATCTCGACCGGCTGATCACCTCGATCATGCGCGCCTGGGTCGAGGCTGGCTCGGGCGAGGTCGATTCGGCGCTGGCCCGGCTCGACGGCGTCGAAGGCCCGCCCTGGTATGCGCTTTTCGTGAACTATCACCGCGCGTTGATCGCCGCCGAGGCCGGTCGCGACGACGTGGCCGAACAGGCCTTTTCCGCGACCACGATCAGCCTCGAGGCAGGCGGCGCTGCGCCCGAAGTGTTCCTGCGCGCCCACGAGGCCTACGCCCGCTTCCGTGCCGCGAACGGCGACAGGGACACCGCCCTGAACATCCTTGCCAAGGCCGACGAACTTGCGTCCGACCGGGTGACGGTCGTCGCATTGCGCCAAGAGATCGAGGCCGGCGAGGAAATCGATCCGCTGGTCGCCGGCACCCAAGCTGGCGCCGCCGAAATCCTGCTCAACCTGTCGACCGCGCTCAACCGCGGTGGCGGCGAGGCATTCGTGCGCCTCTATCTGCATTATGCGCTGGCGCTTCAGCCATCGAGCGACGCGGTTCTCCTCCAGCTCGGCGGCATCGCCGAAATGCAGCGCAATTCCGAGGAGGCGATCGAAATCTACGGTCGTATCCCGCAGGATTCGCCTATCCGGCAGATCTCCGAATTGCAGGTGGGCCTGAATCTCGCGGATCTCGACCGGCATGACGAGGCGGTCGAACATCTTGAACCGCTTCTGGAGGCGGCGCCCGACGACCGTCGCGCCTATCTTGCGCTCGGCGGCGTTTACGCCTCGCAGCAGAAGTTCGCGGAGGCGGCCGAGGTCTATGACCGCGCAGTCGCCCGGATCGACACGCCCGAGGAGGCCGACTGGAACCTCTACTACCAGCGCGGCATCGCCTATGAGCGCATCAAGCAGTGGGACAAGGCGGAGCCGAACTTCAACCAGGCACTCGAACTCTACCCCGACCATCCGCAGGTGCTGAACTATCTCGGCTATTCCTGGGTCGACATGAACATGAACCTGGAGGAGGGGCTCGCCCTCATTCAGAAGGCTGTCGACCTTCGCCCGAGTGACGGGCACATCGTCGATTCTCTCGGCTGGGCCTATTACCGTCTCGGCCGCTACGAAGAGGCGGTGACGGAACTCGAGCGCGCCGTCAGCCTGATGCCGAGCGACGCGATCCTGAATGACCATCTGGGGGATGCCTACTGGCAGGTCGGACGTCGCCTCGAAGCGACGTTCCAATGGAGCCACGCACGCGACCTGGAGCCTGAAGAAGACCTGCTCGAGGACATCAATCGCAAGCTGCGCGAAGGTCTGGTAGAGGCGGCCGCCGAGCCGGAAGAAGAGCAGGACTTCGCCAGCCTCGCGCCCGAACCCGAAGCCCCGGCCGAGCCCGAATCACCTGCCGCGCAGGTCGCGACCACCGCCCCCGTCGCGCCCGCATCAACGCAGGCGACCCATGCAGTCGGTCCGGGCCAGTCCCTCTGGGACATCGCCCGCGAACGCCTTGGCGACGGCAATCGCTACGGCGAAATCCTCGACCTGAACCCGGATTTGCGCGGCAACCCGAACCTGCTGCGGCCGGGCCAGACGTTGGTTTTGCCGCAGAATTGAGGAGCGGCGCTCGGATCGAAGACGAGGTGCGACTGAGGTAACGAGGCCTGGATTCCTGTGACAAGCACAGGAATGAAGATTTGGAGATCTTCGCGCGAGACTTAGGCTTTTCGGGGTGGCATCATCTTTGATGCCGTCATTCCTGTGCTCGTCACAGGAATCCATGCGATACGCTCTCCGCCCACTCGGCGGCTCCTAACTCGCGCCAGCTCCAACCTCGCGCCGAGCCTACCCACCATAACGCGGCGGAACCGGGCACTGCACCCACTGCCCATTCTCGCGGATCGAGCACTGAAGCCGTGTCTCGGAAAGATTGCGCGCCGCCGGATTCGTCTTCGAACAAACGCAGTTCGTTTCCGGCAGCCGAACCACGTCGCAGGCCGGCGTCACGCACAGATAGCCGGTGACCGGGTCGTTCTGGTAGCCATCGGTGCCCCCGGACGGAAAGTTCTGCGCCAGCGCTGCGCCACCGATCAGGATTCCGGCCGCAAGGGTCGCGAGAAATGTCGTTTTCATTGGATGCCTCCTGTCTGTCCCGCCAGAATTGGCGCGGTCGGCTCAACTTGCAAGCGCCGTCGCGATCAACTGGACGTGCGCCGCCTCGATGCTGTAGACCTCACCGCAATCACGCAGGCGAATACGAAGAGTTTCATGACAGCTCCCCATATGAACCCCTCGCGCTCCTTCCAGGGGCTCATCCTGGCCCTGCACAATTACTGGGCCGAGTATGGCTGCGTCGTGCTGCAGCCCTACGACATGGAGGTCGGCGCGGGCACCTTTCACCCTGCCACCACCTTGCGCTCGCTGGGCCCGAAGCCGTGGAACGCGGCCTATGTCCAGCCCTCGCGCCGGCCGAAGGACGGGCGCTACGGGGAAAACCCGAACCGGCTGCAGCATTACTACCAGTATCAGGTGATCCTGAAACCGAACCCGTCGAACCTGCAGGAACTCTATCTAGGCTCGCTGAAGGCTATCGGCCTCGATCCGCTTCTCCACGACATCCGCTTCGTCGAGGATGACTGGGAAAGCCCGACGCTCGGCGCCTGGGGCCTTGGCTGGGAATGCTGGTGCGACGGCATGGAAGTCTCGCAGTTCACCTATTTCCAGCAGGTTTGCGGCATCGAATGCGCGCCGGTTTCCGGCGAACTGACCTACGGCCTCGAACGCCTCGCCATGTATGTCCAAGGCGTCGACAACGTCTACGACCTGAATTTCAACGGCCGCGAGGGCACGGAGAAGGTGACTTACGGCGACGTTTTTCTGCAAGCGGAACAGGAATACTCGCGCCACAATTTCGAGCACGCCAACACTGCAATGCTCTTCAAGCATTTCGAGGATGCCGAAGGCGAATGCCGGGCTCTGCTCGATGCCGGCGCGCCGAAGGCTGCCGAAAATACGACGCTCCACACGATGGTCCTGCCGGCCTACGACCAGGCCATCAAGGCCTCCCACGTCTTCAACCTTCTCGATGCGCGCGGGGTGATCTCCGTCACCGAGCGCCAGAGCTACATCCTGCGCGTGCGCAATCTGGCCAAGGCCTGCGGCGAGGCGTTTCTCCTCACCGACGCCGGTGGCGCCAATCTCAACTTGGAAGTCGCATAAGATGGCAAAGACCCTGCTCGAACTCGCCGGCGCCAATTTGACGCCGCCCGCTCTGTCCGAAACCGCGCTCGTCATCATCGACGCGCAGCGCGAATATGTCGACGGCAAGCTGCCGCTGCCGGGCGCAGCGCCGGCGTTGGCGAACATCGCCCGCCTTCTGAGCAAGGCCCGCGCGGCGGGCGCGCCGGTCATCCATGTCCAGCACAAGGGCAAGGCCGGCGGCCTTTTCGATCCCGCGACGACCTCCTTCGCGCTCGCAGATGAAGCTGCGGCGACGGACGGCGAAACGGTCGTCGAGAAGGGCCTGCCCAATGCCTTCGCCGGAACCAATTTGAAGGACGTGCTCGAAGCCACCGGCCGCAAGCGCCTCGTCCTCGCCGGCTTCATGACGCACATGTGCGTCTCGTCGACGGCCCGCGCCGCGCTCGACCTCGGCTTCCAGACGGTCGTCGTCTCCGACGCCTCCGCCACCCGCGACCTGCCGGTCCCCGGCGCCGAAGGCGAAGTGCTGACGGCCGACGATCTCCACCGCGCCGAGCTCGCCATGCTCGCGGACCGCTTCGCCATCGTCTGCACCACGGACGATCTGGCAGGCTGAAAGCCCGGCTTTCCAAGCCCTTGCCGATGATCTAGCCTGCGCCGTCGCCAACGAGGACGCGCAGCATGGATTTCGGCATCGGCACGATACTTCTCATTCTTCTGGTGCTGGTCGCCGGCTATGCGATCGTCACCTATAACGGCCTCGTACGTGCCCGCCAGCTCGTGCGCGAGGCGTGGAGCGGCATCGACGTCCAGTTGAAGCGCCGCGCCGATCTGATCCCGAACCTGATCGAAACCGTGAAGGGCTACGCCGCCCACGAGCGCGGCACCTTCGAGGAGGTGACGGAACTGCGCGCCCGCGCCCAGAGCCTTCCCGCCGGCGACGTCGCCGGGCGCGCGCAGGTCGAAGGCATGCTCTCCCAGGCGCTCGGCCGCCTGCTCGCCGTCGCCGAGGCCTATCCGGACCTGAAGGCCAACCAGAACTTCATGCAGCTCCAGACGACGCTGGAAACGCTCGAAGGCGAAATCCAGATGTCCCGCCGCTACTACAACGGCGCCGCCCGCGATTTGAACATCAAGGTCGAGAGCTTCCCCTCCAACCTCGTCGCCGGCGCCTTCGGCTTCGAAAAGGCCGAATATTTCGAGATCGAGAACCCGGAAGATCGCGTCGTTCCCAAGGTCTCCTTCTCCTGAGCCCTGGCATGACCCGCATCTTCGCCTCACTCCTCGTCCTCCTTGCCCTTGCCTCCGCTGCTTTGGCGCGCGAAGAGATCACCGCCTTCCGCGCCGACATCGACATCGCCGCCGATGGCACGATCGAGGTCACCGAGACGATCACCGTCAACGCCGAAGGCAACCAGATCCGCCGCGGCATCTTCCGCGACTTCCCCCTCCGTTTCGAAGATGCGGACGGCAATGAGCGCGAAGTCGATTTCGACATCCTCTCCGTCACCCGCGACGGCGATGCCGAGCCCTACGCCACCGAGCGCGGCTCGGGCATCGTGCGTATCCGCATCGGCGATGCCGACACGCTTTTCGCCCCCGGCCTCCACACCTACGAGATCACCTACGAGACCAGCCGCCAGATCCGCTTCTTCGACACCCATGACGAATTTTACTGGAACGTCACCGGCAATGGCTGGGATTTCCCGATCCGCGACGCCGTCGCCGACATCCGCCTGCCGCAAGGCGTCTCGGCCGACGACGTCACCTTCTACACCGGCGCCTTCGGCTCGACGGCACAGGACGCCTCCGCGCAAACGCTAGATGGCGGCAGCCGCATCGTCGTCGAGGCAGATCAGACCATGGCGCCGCGCGAAGGCCTGACCGTCGCCATCGCCATGCCAAAGGGCTCCATTGCGCCGCCCACCGCCGCGCAGGAGCGTGAATGGTGGCTGCGCGACAACCGCGCGCTTCTCATCGGCGCGCTCGGCCTCGCCGTGGTGCTCGCCTACTACCTCTGGGCCTGGACCCGCGTCGGCCGCGATCCGCCAGCCGGGGTCGTCGTGCCGCGCTGGGAGCCGCCACAGGGCATCTCGCCGGCGCTCACGAACTATATCGACAAGCGCGGCTTTCGCGGGCAGGGCTGGGATGCACTCTCCGCCGCGACGATCAACCTCGCGGTCAACGGCTATGTCGAACTCGACGATCTCGACGGTGACCTCACCATCCGCCGCACCGCAAAGCCCGCCGCCAACCTGCCGGTCGGCGAAGCGGCCATCCTCGGCCATCTGCCGCAGGAGAGCGACACCCTCACCGTCGACAAGGCGAACGGCACGCGCGTTATCGCCGTCGGCTCTTCCTTCCGCTCCGCGATGGAAAAGGAGCACCGCAACCGCTTCTACCGTCACAACCGTGTCTATGTCTTTGCCGGAGTTGCTCTTTCCGTCCTGACACTCGTCGCCTTCATCGCTTTTGGCGGACTCAGCGAAGGCCTCCTCGGCCTGATGTTCGCCGGCGCGATCCCGGCCATCGTGCTTTCCGTCTTCGCCGTCAATTTCGGCCGCCGCCTGCGCAGCGCCACATCGCTCGGCGGGCGTCTCATGGCGGTCGTCATGATGGGCTTTGCCGGCTTCGTCGTCTTTTCCGGCCTCAGTACCACCATCCTCTCGGTCATCCTCGATCCCGGCGATGTCATGCCGATCGCGGCTATCCTCGGCATCGTCATGGTCAACGTCATCTTCCTCTTCCTGATGGGCGCGCCGACCCCGCTCGGCCGCAAGTCGATGGATGAGATCGCCGGCCTCAGGCAATATCTGACGGTCGCCGAGGAAGAGCGGATGAACATGCAGGGCGCGCCGCAGATGTCGCCCCGTCATTTCGAGACCCTGCTTCCCTATGCCGTCGCGCTTGGCGTCGAAAAGCCGTGGTCGCGCGCCTTCGACGCCTGGCTGGTGACCGCGGCCGCAACCGGCGCCGCCGCCGGCTATCTCGCGCCGTCCTGGTATCACGGCGGCAGCTTCGACGGCGGCTCCATCGGCTCCACCATGGGCGGCCTCGCCGGCTCGCTCTCCGACAGCTTCACCGCCTCGTTGCCCGCACCGTCGAGTTCGTCCTCCGGATTCGGCGGCGGGGGAGGTGGCGGCGGCTTTTCCGGCGGCGGTGGCGGCGGGGGAGGCGGCGGCGGCTGGTAATTTCCGCCGCAGCCCATGACAAAGCGCGGCAAGCTTGGTAGAGCCGCGTCAATCATCTCAACAGCATCGCGACCCGTCCCATGCCCGACCTTCTGCTCGAACTTCGCTCCGAGGAAATCCCCGCCCGCATGCAGCGCAAGGCGGCGGGCGATTTGAAGAAGATGGTCACGGACGGTCTGGTCGAGGCGGGCCTGACCTACGAGGCCGCGACCGAATACTGGACGCCGCGCCGTCTGACGCTGGACATTCGCGGCCTTACCGCCCGGTCGAAGGACGTGCGCGAGGAGATCAAGGGCCCGTCCGTTTCCGCGCCCGAACAGGCGATCCAGGGCTTCCTGCGCAAGGCCGGCCTCACCGATGTCGCTCAGGCCCACACCCACACCGATCCGAAGAAGGGCGCGTTCTACGTCGCCCATCTGGTCAAGCCCGGCCGCGGTGCGGAAGAGATCATCGCCGAGATCGTGCCCGCAATCGTGCGCGCCTTTCCCTGGCCGAAATCGATGCGCTGGGGCGCGGCGTCCTCGAAGCCCGGCTCCATGCGCTGGGTCCGCCCGCTGCAATCCATCGTCTGCACCTTCGGCCCCGAAACCGAGGAGCCGGTCGTCGTCGATTTCGAGATCGACGGCATCCGCTCGGGCAACGTCACCTACGGCCACCGCTTCCACGCGCCGGACGCTATCACCGTGCGCCGTTTCGATGACTACGTCGCCAAGCTCGAAGCCGCCAAGGTCGTGCTGGACGCCGAGCGTCGCAAGCGCATCATCCTCGAAGACGCCAAGAACCTCGCCTTCGCCTCCGGGCTGGAACTCGTCGAGGACGAGGGGCTTCTGGAGGAAGTCTCGGGCCTCGTCGAATGGCCGGTCGTGCTGATGGGCGAGTTCGAGCAGGATTATCTCGCCATCCCGCCGGAAGTCATCCGCCTCACCATCCGTGCCAACCAGAAATGCTTCGTCGCCCGCCCGCAAGGCGCTGCCGATGGCCTCGCCAACCGCTTCCTGCTCACGGCCAATATCGACGCGACCGACGGCGGCAAGGAGATCGTCCACGGCAACGGCAAGGTCGTGCGCGCGCGCCTCTCCGACGCCGTCCATTTCTGGAAGACCGACCAGGCCGACCTGCCGGATTTGAAGCAACTCGGCGCATCGGCCGAAAAGTTCGGCCTCGACCTGTCAAAGCCGCTCGACCAACGCATGGCCCGCCTCGACCATCTCGGCGTCACATTCCATGCCAAGCTCGGCACCCAGGGTGAACGCGTCGCGCGCATCGCCAGACTAGTGCGCGAACTCGCCCCGATCGTCGGCGCCGATCCCGACCTAGCCGCCCGCGCTGCCGTCTTGGCCAAGGCCGATCTGACGACCGAGATCGTCGGCGAATTCCCCGAACTCCAAGGCGCCATGGGCCGCAAATACGCGCTGCTGCAAGGCGAAGACGCGTCAGTCGCCGCCGCCCTCGAAGACCACTACAAGCCCCAGGGCCCCTCCGACACAGTCCCCACCGACCCCGTCGCCATTGCAGTGGCACTCGCCGACAAGCTCGACACGCTGGTCGGCTTCTGGGCCATCGACGAAAAGCCGACAGGCTCGAAGGACCCCTATGCGCTGCGTCGGGCGGCGCTGGGCGTGATCAGGATCGTTGTGGAGAATGGGGTGCGATTGGATCTTATCAAAGTGATTGCGCAGACATACCAGCCAATTGAGAAGTTTGCCTCCATTCATCTCCTGATGGTTGCCGCGACCCTTCCCTTATTTTTCCACGACCGCTTAAAAGTCTACATGCGCGACAAGGGCGCGCGTCACGACCTCATCGACGCGGTACTGTCGACCGGTGCATACCCCTCATCCGACCCTTCGGGCCACCTTCTCCCACAAGGGGAGAAGGAAGGGCGCGGCGGCGCGGCAGCCTTCCCCTCGCCCCTTGTGGGAGAGGGTGGATCGGCGCGCAGCGCCGAGACGGGTGAGGGGTATTCGTCGAGCGACGACCTTCTCCTCATCGTCTCACGCGTCGCAGCCCTCGGCATCTTCCTCGATTCCGAAGACGGCAGGAACCTTCTCGCCGGCACCAAGCGCGCCGCGAACATCCTCGCCGCCGAGGAAAAGAAGGGCACCGCAATCGCCGTCGCCGTCGATCCGTCGCTCTTCCGCCAGCCGGAGGAAACCGCGCTCTTCGAAGCGGTGAACCACGCCGAAAAGAACGCGACGCAAGCGATTCAAACGCAGGACTTTTCCGCCGCCATGCTGGCACTGTCGGTGCTGCGCGTTCCGGTCGATGCCTTCTTCGAGGCGGTTCTCGTCAATGACGAGGATCAGGCCGTGCGCGCCAATCGCCTCGCGCTGCTTGCTCGAATTCGGGCGGCGACGGGTGCCGTTGCCGATTTCTCGAAGATCGCAGGTTGAGCCTTACTCGAGTTCGCCGCCATTCGTTTCGGCGTCGAACTCGGCCTCCGGCGCCTGCGAAGCGGTGGGTATCAGAACCGGCGAGGCATCCCCGGAAATCCCGCCACGCATGACCATCGGCGTCACCACGCGCATTTTCTCGGCCTTCGTCGGAACCACGGCCTCGACCGTCGGCTCCACCGCCGTTCCGCGCTCGATGATCGATGGCGTGCCCCCTTTCAGTTCCTGAAGAACGCTGATCGACCCCGCCTGGGCGGCGATCGGTAGGGCGGCAAGAAGGGACGTGGCAAGAAGAATGCGTGACATGGGCTTCCCGGCAATCGGACTGGCTGAGGGCGCCATCACGGCACGAACTCCTTAACATTTGCGGTGCGCTTTGCCCTTGCGGCATGGATTTTGCGCGTTTAAGCCCGTCGCCGAAAAGGAATCCCGGATCAACGACTTCGCCGGGAAAGATGAATCGGAAGATTGATTTGGCGGACATCGTGAAAGGCGAGGCGGGGCTGTCCCGCGCGGTGGAGTTGCTGGCGGCAGGCGAGGCGGTCGCCCTGCCGACCGAGACCGTCTACGGCCTTGCCGCTGACGCCACCGATGGCGAGGCGGTCGCGAAGATTTTCGAGGCCAAGGGCCGCCCGCGCTTCAATCCGCTCATCGTCCACGTCGCCGATATGAAGATGGCCGCCGACATCGCGATCTTCGACAGCCTGTCGCGCAAGCTCGCCGCCGCCTTCTGGCCGGGCCCGCTGACCATCGTCCTGCCTCTCCGCATCGGCCACAAGATCCACCCACTAGTCTCCGCCGGGCTCGATACGGTCGGCCTGCGCATGCCTGATGGCCTCGCGCATGAGGTGATCGCGCGGCTGGACCGACCGCTCGCAGCCCCCAGCGCCAATTCCTCCGGCCGCATCAGCGCAACCAGTGCCGCAGCAGTTGCGGCCGACCTCGGCCCAAAAATCCCGCTCATCCTCGATGGCGGCCCAACGCCGGTCGGCGTTGAATCGACCATCGTCAAGATCGAGGACGGCATGGTGCGTCTCCTGCGCCCCGGCGGCGTCTCGGCCGAAGACATCGAGGCCGTCGTCAACACGCCGCTCCTGCGCGGCCCGTCCGAGAAAATCGAGGCGCCCGGCATGCTCGCCTCGCACTATGCGCCCGCCGCTGCGGTCCGGCTCGGCGCAACGGCACTGATGCCGGGCGAAGCGCTGCTCGCCTTCGGCTCCTTCGCCATATCCGGCAGCCCGCTCGCCACCCGCAACCTGTCGCCCTCCGGCGATTTGCGCGAGGCGGCCGCCAACCTCTTTTCCCATCTCGCCGAGCTCGACGCCTCCGGCGCGTCCACCATCGCCGTCACGCCGATCCCAAAACACGGTCTCGGCGAGGCGATCAACGACCGTCTCGCCCGCGCTGCCGCGCCGCGTGACAATCCGGCCACCGCCAAATAGGCTCCGGCCATGTTGACCACGCCGCCGATCGATTCCGCCCTCCTTTCCAGATTCACCGCCATCGTCGGCGATAAATACGCGATCACCGAACCCGATTCGCTCGCGCCCTATCTCGTCGAGCCGCGCGGACGCTATGCCGGCACGTCGCCGCTCGTCCTGCGCCCCGGCACGGTCGAAGAGGTCTCGGCAATCCTCAAGCTCGCCACTGAAACGAAGACGCCTATCGTCCCGCAAGGCGGCAATACCGGCCTCGTCGGCGGTCAGATGCCGGATGGCACCGGCCGCGAGATCATCCTCTCGCTCGGCCGCCTCAACCGCATCCGCGAAATCGACCTTCAGTCGAACACGATGACGGTAGAAGCGGGCGTCATTCTCCAGACCAGCCAGGAAACGGCCGACGAGAACGGACGCCTCTTCCCCCTCTCGCTCGGCTCGCAGGGCACCTGCCAGATCGGCGGAAACCTCTCGTCCAATGCCGGCGGCACCGGCGTCCTTGCCTATGGCAACGCCCGCGAACTCTGCCTCGGCGTCGAGGTGGTATTGCCCACCGGCGAAGTGCTGGACGATCTGCGCAAGCTGAAGAAGGACAACACCGGCTACGATCTGAAGAACCTCTTCGTCGGCGCCGAAGGCACGCTCGGCATCATCACCGCCGCCGTCCTCAAGCTCGTCCCGAAGCCCAAGGGCCGCGAAGTCGCTTGGATCGGCCTCGAAAGCCCGCAAGCCGCGCTCGACCTCTTCGCTATAGCCTCGGATCGCGCCGGCGCAGGCCTCACCGCCTTCGAACTGATCCAGAAGCGCGCGCTCGACTTCACCTTGAAGCACATCCCCGACACGATCGACCCGCTCTCCGGCCCGCAGCCCTGGCACGTCCTGATGGAAATCTCCTCCGGCAGCTCGGCGGAGGACGCCCGCACGCTGATCGAGGAAATCGTCGGCGAAGGGCTTGAAGCCGGCCTCGTCGCCGACGCCACGCTCGCCATGAACCTCGCCCAGGGCGAGGCCTTCTGGAAGCTGCGCGAATCCATGTCGTGGGCGCAGGCGCCCGAAGGTGGCTCGATCAAGCACGACATCTCGGTGCCCGTCGCCGCGATCCCCGCCTTCATCGAAGAGGGCGCCTCCGCCGTCCGCTCCGTCGTGCCCGACGCGCGCCTCGTCTGCTTCGGCCACATGGGCGACGGCAATCTGCACTTCAACGTCACCCAGCCGGAAGGCGGCGACAGGGACGCGTTCCTCGCCCGCTACCGCGAGATGAACGACGCCGTCCACGCCGTCGTGCGCGCCATGCACGGCTCCATCTCCGCCGAACACGGCATCGGCCGCATGAAGCGCGACGAACTCATCGCCACCGCGCCGCCCGTCGCCATCGACCTGATGCGCCGCATCAAGGCCGCCTTCGATCCCGCCGGCATCATGAATCCGGGCAAGATCATCTGATCCTAACGGCTTGGAAAGGGAGCTTTCTCAATCCTTTCATGAGGTTGGAAAGCGATAACCATCCGGCGCATCCAGACAAATTTAACCGAAAATCTAAGGCCGACGGTAACAGCCCGCGCCTAGTCTCCAATCCAACGAGGCGGAAAACCGCCCGCGAGAAACCGCCAAAGGCGGCTCTCAGGAGAGACAGGAAGGCGAAACATGAATACGGGGCTGAAACCAGCCTGGGCGGGCCGCGACATGCGGCTCGATCCCTTCAGGCTGCCGCAAGCGACGACCTACGCAACCCAGGACGCCTTCGGCGACGTCTCCTTCGAGATCGACTGCCGCCGCGTGACGATCCACCGGATTCTGGAAAAGAGCCAGCTTCCCGTCACCGTCGTCCTGCCGGCCAATGCCTTCAAGGGCGTCGCCGCCCGCGCGATCGAGGACGGCGAGGGCCAGGTCACGGTCACGCTGGAACTGATGCACAACGACCCGATGCTCTCCGTCCCGCTGCTCGTCGCCCACGACCTCGACGACGTCGCCGCCGACTGGCGCGCCTGGGCCGAAGCCTACCAGCTTCCCATGCTCCTTTTTGAGGCCGACGGCGTCGCCCGTTCGCTGGAAGAATCGCTCGGCGCGGTGAAGACGGCTCCCGCAAAAGAGCGTCGCAAGCGCCGCGACTCCCTGCACAAGCGCCCGCGCTTCCTCGCCCGCCGCAAATTTGGCAATCTCGGCATGCGCCTCGTGGTCAATGGCGACGAGATCATCGCGCGTCGATAGAGCGCTGATCCTCCCCCGTTTACGGGGGAGGTGGCCCGCCAGGGCCGGAGGGCGCGCAGCTTAGATGGCCGCCGCCACGCTCCCCAGCACCAGCCCGCCGAAGATCAGCCACCCGACCGTCGAGTTCGACTTGAACAGCCTGAGACACTGGTCGCCGTCATCGATGTCGGCGACCACGATCTGCCGCGTCATATGCGCGGCCGCCGCCGCAAGCCCGAGATAGGCCGGCCACGCGACCTGCGCCACGACGAAAGCCGCTGCAAACAGCGCCAGCGCCCCCGAATAAAGCGCCACCAGCCAAGGCTTCGTATTTTCGCCGAACAACCGCGCCGTCGAACGCACCCCGACCAGCGCATCGTCCTCCCGGTCCTGATGCGCATAGAGCGTGTCGTAGCCGATCACCCACAGGATCGACCCGAGATAGAGCAGCGCCGGCGCCAGCGAAACGGAGCCGAAATACGCCGCCCAGCCCATCCAAGCGCCCCATGAAAACGCAAAGCCGAGAAAGAGTTGCGGCCAGTCCGTATAGCGCTTCATGAACGGATAGATCGCCACCGTACCGAGCGAAGCGATGCCCATCCCGACCGCGAACCAGTTGAATTGCAACAGCACGATCAGCCCGACGAGACACTGCCCGATCAGAAACGCCCAGGCCTGCCGGCGCGTCACCTGTCCGGAAGGCAACGGCCGCGAGCGCGTGCGCGCTACCATCGCATCGATGTCCTCGTCGACGATGTCATTATAGGTGCAGCCCGCGCCCCGCATCGCGATCGCGCCGATCATGAACAGCGCCAGATGCCAGATCGACGGCAGTTGCGCCGCGACGCCGTCGCCCGCTTCGAAATACGCCGCCCCCGCCAGCGCCGCCGACCACCAGCATGGCCACAGCAGCAGCCACCAACCGATCGGTCGGTCCCACCGCGCCAACTGCGCATAGGGCCAGACCCCCTGCGGCAGCGCGCGATAGACCCAGTGGCCGGACGGCGCATCGGCCACGCGCCCGCGCGCGCCTTTGGATTGGATCGTTTCCATCGCCTTCGATTGGCAGTGCGGGCCGGCAGCGTCAAGCAATCCGTTTGCGCGATTTCCAATGTACGACTATATGTACATCTAATCGGAGACCACCGCCATGATCGTCGCCAATCTCACCGAGTTCCGCGCCAACATCGCCCGTTACATCGAGAAGGTACTTGACGATCGCGACAAGCTCATCGTCACCCGCCGCAACCGCGAGCCGGTCGTCGTCATGCCCTTGTCGGAATGGGAGGGAATGCAGGAAACGCTGCATCTCCTATCCTCTCCCGCCAACGCCGAGCGCCTGCGCGCCTCCATGGCTGAACTCGATGCAGGCAGAGGCTTCGAGCGCGAGCTGATCGAGCCGTGATCGTCATCTTTTCCGGACGGTCCTGGGAAGACTACATCCATTGGCAATCCCACGACCGCGATACTCTCGAAAAGATCAACACGCTGATTAAGGACGCACGCCGCAGCCCCTTTCGCGGCCTCGGCAAGCCCGAGCCTCTGCGCAACGACATGGCCGGGTGGTGGTCGCGTCGCATCGACAACGAGCATCGCCTGGTCTACCGCGTCACCGGCAAGGGCGATGCGCAGGCGTTGGAAATCGCAGCCTGCCGGTTCCATTACGGCCGCTGACTTGACCTCGCTTCCGCCACCCCCTATCGCCGCCTCTTGAAGCTGAAACGAGGGCGGTCATGAACATTCTTCTCATCGGTGCTGGCGGACGCGAGCACGCGCTGGCCTGGAAGATCGCCGCCTCGCCGATGCTGACCAAGCTTTATGCCGCGCCAGGCAATCCCGGTATCGCCGAGCATGCCGAATGCGTGACGCTCGACCTCTATGACCACGAAAGCATCGCTACCTTTGCCAAGCTGATGGCGATCGATCTCGTCGTCGTCGGCCCTGAGGCGCCGCTCGTCGCCGGCCTCGCCGACGTGCTCGCCAGCCACGGCATCCGCGTTTTCGGCCCCTCCGCCGCCGCCGCCCGTCTCGAAGGTTCGAAGGGCTTCACCAAGGATCTGTGCGCCCGCTACGACATCCCCACCGCCGCCTATCAGCGCTTCAACAACGCCCCCAAGGCGAAGGCCTATATCCGCCAGCTCGGCACGCCGATCGTCATCAAGGCGGATGGCCTCGCCGCCGGCAAGGGCGTCACGGTGGCAATGACGCTCGACGAGGCGCTGGCCGCCATCGACGACTGCTTTGAGGGCGGGTTCGGGGAGGCGGGCGCGGAAGTCGTCGTCGAGGAATTTCTCGAAGGCGAGGAGGCCTCGTTCTTTTGCCTGTGCGACGGCAAGACCGCGCTGCCCTTCGGCACCGCGCAGGACCACAAGCGCGTCGGCGATGGCGACACCGGGCCGAATACCGGCGGCATGGGCGCCTATTCGCCGGCGCCAATCCTCACGCCCGCCATCATCGACGAGGTGATGCGAACGATCGTCGAGCCGACCATGAAGGGCATGGCCGAGATGGGCGCGCCGTTTGCAGGCGTACTCTACGCCGGTCTCATGCTGACGAAGGACGGCCCCAAGCTGATCGAATACAACACCCGTTTCGGCGATCCCGAATGCCAGGTCCTGATGATGCGGCTGAAGGAGGATCTCCTGATTCTGCTCAACGCCGCTGCCGACGGCCAGTTGGCGCACATGTCGGCGCGCTGGCGCGATGAGGTTGCGCTCACCGTCGTGCTCGCCGCCGAAGGCTATCCGGCGACGCCGAAGAAGGGCAGCGTCATTCGCGGCCTTGACAAGGTCGGCGACGACGTCGAAATCTTCTACGCTGGCACCGCCAGGAAAGGCGAGGACATCGTCGCCAATGGCGGCCGCGTCCTCAACGTCACCGCCATGGCCAGGACCGTTCGCGACGCACGAGAAAAGGCCTACGCCGCCATCGACCGGATCGACTGGCCCGAAGGCTTTTGCCGCCGCGACATCGGCTGGCGCGAGGTCGAGCGCGAGGCCCGCTGACGTCGATCTTTCGTCGCGTCGCCACATGCTCATCCCATGTCGCATTCCAGCTTCCTAAGCCGCCGCGCGAATGCTTCAATGCAGCTAGTTCAGGTGCCGCCTTCTGACCGAGGTGGAGAATTGGGAAGCCGGTGAAAAGCCGGCGCTGCCCCCGCAACGGTAAATGGAGTGACGTCGCAACGGGAGCCACTGGGCATGTCTGCCTGGGAAGGTGTTGCGGCAGGTCGATGGAGCGATCCATAGACCGGCTCTTGAGCCCGGAAACCAGCCTGAACCTGTAAAGAACCGACTGATCGCGGTGGGCGGTCAAGGGGCGGATGTGCGCGCGGATCGCTCCGTTGCGCCTTTCTCCTTCGAAATCTCCACCAGTTCAGTCCTTGCATGAAGGCAGGACAGGACATGGATGCGCGCAACGAAATGCTGGACCGGCTCCAGCGCCGTAAACCCGGCTACAGCCTCGAACAGGCGTTCTACACCGATCCGGATTTCTACCGGCTCGATCTCGATCTGATCTGGTATCGCGACTGGCTCTTCATCGGTCATGATTGCGAATTGCCGAAGCCCGGCAGCTATTTCACCGTGCAGATTGGCGATTATCCCGTCGTCGTGGTGCGCGACGCCAAGGGCGCGATCCGCGCCTTCCACAACACCTGCCGCCATCGCGGCTCGCGCGTCTGCACGGCGGCAAAGGGCACGGCAGCCAAGCTCGTCTGCCCCTACCATCAGTGGACCTACGATCTCGACGGCCGCCTCGTCTTTGCCCGCCAGATGGGCGCCGGGTTCGACGCTTCGCAATTCGGCCTGAAGCCGGTCGCCTGCGAAAGCGTTGCCGGATATCTCTTCATCTGCCTCGCCGATGAGCCTGCCGACTTCGCGCCCGTCCGCGCGCAGGTCGAACCCTATCTCGCGCCGCACCGGCTGATGGAAACGAAGATCGCCTTCGAATCGACCATCATCGAAAAGGGCAACTGGAAGCTCGTCTGGGAGAACAACCGCGAGTGCTATCACTGCGCGGGCAACCACCCCGAGCTATGCAAGACCTTCCCCGAAGCGCCGACAGTCACCGGCGTCCAGGCCGCCGAAAGCGACCCGGAAATCGTCGCGCATTGGCAGAAGTGTGAGGCAGCAGGCCTGCCGTCCAGATTCGAAATCGCCGCCACCGGCCAGCACCGCGTCACCCGTGTCCCGCTCCTGCGTGATGCCGTCAGCTACACGATGACGGGCAAGCGCGCGGTGAAGAAGAACCTCTCCGACACCGTCACCACCGACCGCATCGGCTCGCTCCTGCTTTTCCATTATCCAACGACCTGGAACCACGTTCTCGGCGACCACGCCGTCACCTTCCGCGTCCTGCCGATCAGCGCGACTGAGACGGCCGTGACGACCAAATGGCTCGTCCACAAGGATGCCGTCAAGGGCGTCGACTACGACCTTGCCGAACTCACCCATGTCTGGACCGAAACCAACGACCAGGACCGCCGCATCGTCGAAGAAAACGCCTTCGGCATCGCCTCGCCGGCGTATCGGCCGGGGCCGTATTCCGAGGAGCACGAAGGCGGCGTCATGCAGTTCGTGGATTGGTACTGCCGCTTCGCCGAGGAGAGGCTGACGGGCGGCGCCAAGCCCGCGCTGCGGTCGGTGGCGTGAGCGACATGTTCAACGTATCCGCCAGCACCCCCCTCTGTCCTGCCGGACATCTCCCCCTCAAGGGGGGAGATCACGCGATGGCAATGGAAGCGCCGTTCTTGCAACGTTGCAGAACGCGTTCGATCACAACGAGATTGATCTCCCCCCTTGAGGGGGAGATGTCCGGCAGGACAGAGGGGGGCGCGACGAAGCTCGAACTTCAAGGTCAACACCCATGACCGCCCACCTCTACAAATACCTCGACGAAATGACCCCCTGGGACGACCGGCTCCAGGTGCTCGAATGCCTGCGCGTCGTCGACGAGGCGCCCGACGTCAAGACCTTCACCTTCCGCTCAGACAGCCAGACCTGGTTCCGCTACCAGCCCGGCCAGTTCATCACGCTCGAACTCCCCGCCGCGCCCGATCCGCTGATGCGGACCTACACGCTGTCCTCCAGCCCCTCCCGGCCCTTCTCCATCGCCGTCACGGTCAAGGCGCAGAAGGATTCGCTCGGCACGCGCTGGATGTTCGATCACCTGCGGCCCGGCGATCATATCCGCGCCTTCGGCCCGTCCGGCACCTTCTCGCTGCACAACCACCCGGCGGCAAAATACCTCTTCATCTCGGCCGGTTCCGGCATCACGCCGATGATGTCCATGCTGCGCTGGCTGAACGATTTCACCCCGCAGACCGATGTCGCCTTCGTCAACTGCGCACGGCGGCCCGAAGAGATCATCTTCCGCAAGGAACTCGAGCTTCTGGGCGCGCACATGCCCGGCCTGTCGCTGGGTTTCCTGATCGAGGAGCGGTCGAGCCGCGAAAGCTGGTTCGGTCACATGGGCCGCATCGATGCGGTGCGCTTGCCCTTGCTGGCGCCCGATTTCCGCGAGCGCGAGATTTTCTGCTGCGGCCCCGACCCCTTCATGCGCGCAGTGCGCGAGATGCTCGAGGTGGCCGGTTTCGACATGGCGCACTATCACCAGGAAAGCTTCGGCGCGCCGGCGATCGAGCGCATCCAGGCGCCGTTCGAGGAGGAGATCGCCGCCGAACCGCCGGCCGATGCACAGCCGGTGCGCTTCGCGCTCTCCGACGTCGAGGCGCCGTGCCTGCCCGGCCAGACCGTCCTCCAGACAGCCCGCGCGGCCGGCATCCGCATCCCGGCAGCCTGCGAGTTCGGCCTCTGCGGCACCTGCAAGACCATGAAGATTTCCGGCGAGGTCGAGATGAGCCACAATGGCGGCATTCTCGATCACGAGATCGAGGAAGGCTACATCCTCGCCTGCTGCTCGCGTCCGCTCGGACCTGTCACGGTGGAGGCTTAGGATGGGTCAGGCACGCCAGTTCGGCCTGACGCCGGCACCCTCGCGTCCCGCACTCGTCCCGCGCCGGCAACCTGAGCCCGAGGAGGTCTTCCTCGCCTGGCTGATGTGGCTCCCCGCCGACGCCGACCGGCAGCAGGCCGCGGCACGGGAGGTCAGCCGCATCGACGCGAGCGATGCGAAAGGCGAGGGACCGACAAGGCTCCGCGCCCTCTTCGCCGACCTCGCCGCCGGCTGATCAGCCCCGCGCCTCCTCCAGCGCAAAGGGCAACTCGCGCTCGAAGATATCGATTTCGGCCGCCGGTCCGACGGAAACGCGGATACAACGGTCGAGCCCCGGCGCCATCGGCTTGCGCACGAAAACGTCGCGCGAAATCAACGCCTGCATGACCTTCAGCGCGAAGGGACCGTCGCTGCCGCAGTCGATCGCGACGAAATTGGTGGCGGATGGGATCGACGCGAGGCCGTTGTCGGCGGCGATCTTCGTCAGCCTGTCGCGGCACGCGGCGACCTGCGAAATGACGCTTTGCAGATAGTCATCGTCGTCGAGTGCGGCCAGGGCGGCAACCTGCGCCATGCGGGTCATGCCGAAATGATTACGCACTTTCTCGAACGCATTGATCGTCGTCGTCTCGCCGATCGCGTAGCCGCAGCGCAGGCCGGCGAGCCCGTAAGCCTTTGAAAAGGTGCGCATGCGCACCACGTTCGGCCGCGTCACGTCGAGCGGCGGCAAGGTGCCCTCCGGCGCCGTCTCGCCATAGGCTTCATCGAGGACAAGCATCGTCGTTTCCGGCAGCTCGTCGATGAAACGCTGGATGTCCACCGCCGGCCACCAGGTGCCCATTGGGTTGTCCGGATTGGCCAGATAGACCAGCGGCGCATTCTCGCGTTTCACCGCGTCGAGGAGCGCCGAAAGGCTCTCGCGGTCGTCCTCGTAAGGCACGGTGACAAGCCGCGCGCCGAACCCGGCGACATGGTAGTTGAAGGTTGGATAGGCGCCGAGCGAAGTGACGACAGGGGTGTTTTTATCGGCCCAAAGTCGCACGATCAGCCCCAAAAGCCCGTCAATTCCTTCGCCAATGACGATGTTTTGGGCTGAAACTTCGTGCTTTTCAGCCAGCCTTTTGCGTAATTCGGCACTTTCCGGGTCGCCATACATCCACATTTCGCCCGCTGCCGCCGCGATGGCGGCCTGCACTTTCGGCGACGGACCGAACCCGCTTTCGTTGGCTCCGATCCGCGCCTTGAAGGCCTTGCCGCGGGCGCGCTCCTGCGCTTCGGGCCCGACGAACGGCACGGTGGCGGGCAGCGTTTCGGCGAGCGGTGTGAGGTGAGGGCGGATCATGCGGCGGGCTCCTGAATCTGTGCCGTCGCACTACTCCCCAACATGTTGAATGACAACAAAAAAGGCCCGCCGAGTCGCCTCGGCGGGCCAGGTCTGGGAGGTGCAGGCTAAGAAATCAGCGACCGCCGCCGAACTGACCGCCGGCGAACATCTCGCGAACCGAGTTGAACGAGGTGTCGAAGGACACCGATGCCACGAAGTATTCGCGGTTGAAATCGGAGTCGTGGTAACGGACGTCGAAGGTGACCAGGTCGGCGTAGGTGTAGGAAAGGCCTACGTTCCAGTCGACTTCGTTGCCGTCCTGAAACTGCCGGCCGATGCCGCCCGACAAGGTGAAGTCGTAGGGCAGTTCGACAGCGGCGGTGGCAACGCCGTACGTCGCGTCGCTTTCGAAGTCATGGTAGAGTTCGAGACCTGCCGAGAACTCGTCGGTGAACTGGTAGCTCGGCTTGATGTAGGCTTCGCCGCAGCACTCGCCGGTCTCGTCGTAGAAGTAGTGCACATAGCCGATGTCGACCGTCAGATTGCCGAAGGTCGGGCGGATACCGCCGTAAACGTCGATCTCGACGTTGTCCGGATCGGCATTGATGCCGGAAACACCCGATGCCCAGACGCCGACATACGCCCAATCGTAGGAAGCCTCGACATAGCCCTGCAATGTCGGGCCGTCGGTGTAGGCGACGCCGCGCGAGACATAGCGCGAGGTGAAGGTCGCGCCGAAGGCGATGTCGATCGCCGAAGCGACTTCTTCTTCGAGAACCACCGGCGCCTCATAGACGACGGCATCGGCTGCGAATGCGGGCAGGGCGGAGACGGCGGCGATTGCGATGGCTGCCGCCGAAGTACGGATCAGGTTCATTGGACCCCCAGAGAGCTGTCATGATGACATCACGCTCGCCAACCCCTCCGGTCTTCTGCGCCATGTCGCTGAACCAACTGTGGCGCAAAACTTCGTCGGCGCAATTGCGAACAGGTGTAGGATATTGCGTTGCAGTGCCGTGTTGCGTTGCTGCAACGAAATCTGCGCACCCAGTAGGCAGTGGGGCCCTGCGTTAGGAAAATGCTAACCGATCTGCCGATCGCTTAGGCAATATCCAGGCCGCGCGCGAGCTGCCCGAGCGCGGCAATTTCCCGTGCAGTCGCCAGATCCTCGCTCGCATCGGGCCGTGAGGACGTTTTCGCGATGGTGATTCGGCTGACTGGATCGACCCAAACCCACTGACCGTGAATGCCCACTCCGCAGAAAGAGCCGCGATCGTCGCCCACCTGATACCAGCAGGAGCGGTAGCGGCCATCGGCGAACATGTCCGCGAAATTGCCGTCGACCCATGCCTGGCGGTTGCCGTTGGCGTGCATGTCTTCGATCCAGCCGGCCGGAATGATCTGTTGGACCGCCGCATTGCGCCCGCCCATGCGCACGAGATCGCCCAGCCGCGCGAGGTCCTCGACGGTGATGCAGATACCGCCGGCGGCCCGCGCCGTGCCGACCCGGTCGACCGTGACATAGGACGCACCGGTCATTCCCATCGGCTTCAACAGGCGTTCGGCGAGATAGTCGTGGTAGCGCCGCCCGACCGCCCGTTCGATGACGAGGCCAAGAAGATCGGTGTTGGGCGAGGCGTAGTAGAAGCGCTTGCCGTGATCGCCGCTATTACGCGCGGGCAGGGTGGCGAGGAATTGTTCCATCGTCTGCGCGACGGTGTCGGCCCGTTCCGGGTTCCAGAGCATCGCGCGGCGGTAGCGATCGAAGGCGCTGTCCTTGTCCGTGTATTCCTCGTCGAAATCGAGATCGACCGTCATGTCGAGAAGGTCGCGCACCCGGGCGCTGCCATAGGCGCTGGAGGCGGGCATGGGAACATAGTCGGTGATCGGCGCGTCGGCATCGAGCAGCCCGTCATCGACGGCGATGCCCGCAAGCATTCCCGTTACGGATTTCGAGATCGAGAAGATGACATGCGGTCGGTTGAGGTCGGCATGGGGCGCATGCCAGTCGGCGATGACCTTGCCGTCGCGCAACACGACGAGCGCATCGGTCCAGGAGGCGCGCAAATAATCGGATAGGTTTGTGGCGTTACCGTCGATCTGCAAGGTGATGCGGTCGATCGCGGCGCTGCCGACGAGATCGCGCGGCCGCTCGTGCGCGGAAGTCATCATGGCAGTGGGAACGAATTCGCTGACCGACTGGAAGCTCAACGTGCTGAACGGATGTTCGCGCCAATTGGCGAGCGTCACTTCGTTGCGCGAAACCTGGTCGATCGTCATCTGCTTCTCCGTCCTGTGTCGTTCCGTCAAACGCGCAACAGCCCGCCCCAGTCAAGTCGTCCGGCATTGGTCCAGGCGATCGGGCAAGTTTGCCGCGTCGCGATAAGGCGACCTTTACCTCCGGATGATAGTCACGGCGACGCGAAGTTCCGGCGCATTCGCGCGGCCGGACGGATGACGGTTTTCGGGCGGGGTGATGCGATGAGAATTTCGGTATTCGGACTTGGCTATGTCGGCACCGTCTGCGCGGCATGCCTGGCGCAGCGCGGCCACGAAGTGATCGGCTGCGACGTCAGCGAGACGAAGGTCGATCTCGTCAATGCAGGCCAAAGCCCGATCATCGAAAAGGACGTCGGCGAACTGGTCGCCTCCAACGTCGCCTCCGGCCGGTTGCGGGCAACGATGTCGACCGCCGAGGCAATCGCGAATTCCGACATCTCGCTGCTCTGCGTCGGCACCCCGTCCAAGCAGAACGGTTCGCTCGATCTCGGCCATGTCGAAGCGGTCTGCGAGCAGATTGGCGAGGCTTTGAAGGCCAAAGCCGGATTTCACTCGGTCGTCATGCGCTCGACCGTTCTGCCCGGCACGCTGGAAACGCTGGCCGTGCCGGCTCTCGAGCGGAGTTCGGGCAAGAAGAACGGCGAGGGTTTCGGCGTCGCGTCGAACCCTGAGTTCATGCGCGAAGGGTCGGCCGTCGCAGACTTCGACAATCCGGCCAAGACCGTGATCGGCGCGAGCGACGACGAAACGCGCGACCGGCTGAAGGCGCTCTACAAGGGCCTGCCGGGCAAGCTGATCCTGACCGATCCGCGCGTCGCAGAACTCGTCAAATACACCGACAACACCTGGCATGCGCTGAAGGTCGCGTTCGGCAACGAGATCGGCAATGTGTGCAAGGCGGCCGGCGTCGACAGTCACGAACTGATGCAGATTTTCTTCGCCGACGACAAGCTCAACATTTCCAACGCATATCTCCTGCCCGGTTTCGCCTTTGGCGGCTCGTGCCTGCCGAAGGACGTGCGCGCCATCAACGCGTTCGCGGTGGAAAAGGATGTCGAAACGCCGCTTCTGCGTTCGCTGATCCCGTCCAACAAGCAGCAGGTGGAACGCGCGCTCGACTGGGTGCTGCGGCAGGGCAAGAAAAAGGTTGGCTTCCTCGGTTTCTCGTTCAAGGCCGGCACCGACGACTTGCGCGAAAGCCCTTATCTGGAACTCATCGAACGACTGATCGGCAAGGGCTGCGACGTACGCGTCTTCGACAAGAACGTGTTTGTGGCCCGCCTCGTCGGCGCCAACAAAGCGTATCTGATGAACGCCATCCCGCATGTCACGCAGTTGATGGTGTCGTCGCTCGACGAGATCGTCGATCATTCCGAGATCATCGTCGCCACCAACCGCGCACCCGAATACGAGTCGATCGTCACCGCGATGCGCCCCGAGCAGGTGCTGCTGGACATGGCGCGCCTGCCGAATGTCGCCGCGGCGACGGGCCGTGTGGACGGGATCAACTGGTAGGCGGCCCTCTTGAGTTTTGTAATTTATAGATTACGATTGTCGTGGTGGCGGTCAAGCAGACGGAAACGTTCCTCCGTTGGGAACGTCGCCTTCGCGACCCCAAGGCGCGCGCGATCATTGCCGCGCGTGTCTATCGGTTGGCGAACGGAATCATTGGTGATGTTTCACCGGTCGGCGAAGGCGTCAGCGAGTTGCGCATCCACTATGGCCCTGGCTACCGGCTCTACATAAAGCAGCGCGGTCTGGAACTGGTCATCCTGCTCTGTGGCGGCGACAAGGGCTCGCAAGCGCGAGACATCGACCTGGCAAAGAAGATCGCGCGGGACCTGGAGAACGAAGATGGCTGAACGGCTGACCGACTACGATCCGGCGGATGCGTTGAAGTCCGACGAGGCGATCGAGATTTTCCTCAATGACGCGTTCGAGACTGGCGATGCGCGCTACATCGCCAAGGCTTTGGGCGTCGTCGCCCGGGCCAAGGGGATGACGAAGATCGCAAAGGAGACCGGACTTGCGCGCGAGCAGCTCTATCGTTCGCTGAGCGAGAACGGGAACCCGACTTTGGAGACGACGCTGTCCGTGCTGAAGGCGATCGGCTTTGAACTGACTGGCAAGCGCCACGCAGCGTAGTCGGCGTCAATAGCGGCTGAGATCAAGCCGCTGGTCGATGAAGGCGCGCTTGCCCTGGCTGCCGCAGGCGAGGCAGTCCACGCGCTCCAGCTTGAACGTTAAATGACCGTCGGCCTTCGCCTCGAGCGCGGCGCGGATACGTTCGGCATCTCGCAGGGTGCCATTCTTGGCCGCGACGTAGCGGATCACGGCCTTGCCCGGCTCCGACTGGACGAACTGGAATTCGCTCATGCCGCGGAAGAAGGCCGGGTCCTGCGGCGGAAAGTTCGTCGCGACGATGCGATTGCCCGCCTTGCCGATGAAGAAACCCGGCTTGCGGCGCGGGGAGATGGCCTCGACTTTCATGCGCCAGCCATTTGCGCGTGTGCCCGGCTCGACGAGGCGCGCGCGGTCTTCGGTGTCGTAGCGGATGAAGGGCATGCCGTGGGTGATGAAGCCGGTGCCGATAAGGCGGCCCTCGGTGCCAGGCTCCGTGACCGGCGCGCCATCGTCGTCGACGAGTTCGGCGAGGCCGTAGAGCGGTTCGAACTCGTAGATGTCGTCCGCGACTTCGCGAGCGAAAAGCGCTTTCTCGCTGAGGCCGTAGAACGGAGCGAAGGCGACGTCGCCGAGCGCCTGGCGGATCGTGGCGCGCTGGTGGTCGTAGAGCGGTTCGGAGATCGGCAGGATGCCTCTGATCGGCATGCGGAAGCTGCGGCCGAGCGCCAGCATATGGCGGCAGAAGAGTTCGATCGCCGATGGATAACCGTGCAGGAAGCGGATCTGGCGCGCATCGATCAGGTCGATATAAAGCGCGACGTCGGCTTCGGTCATCGGGAAGACGCAAAGGCGCAACTCGTTCAGCGCCGGCTCCCATTCGAACAGGCGATCCTCCGCGCCCTTCATGCGAAAGCCCTTGAGGACACAGCGCGTCTCATCGCGCGTGTAGCCGGCCCGTGCCCAGGCATCGTTGACGAAAGCGAATTCGCGCACCGAGCGATCGCGGTCGACATAGAAGGCGAAGGGCTCTTCACCATTGGAGCCGCTGGTGCAGTTGCGCACGAGGCTTTTCGCGGGCCGGGTGAGGGCAACTGCGCCGGCGGCGCGCAGGTCGCCTTTCGTCAGGATCGGCAGGCGGGCGAGGTCTTCGACTTCCATCTGCCGTGCATCGAAATCCTCACCGAAGGCGGTTTCGAAACGTGCACGATGGAACGGGCTCGCATGGATTGCGGTGCCGGCCAGCGAGCGCAGGGCCGCCGTGGTTGCGGCAGTGGAGAAGTCGCTATCGGTCCGCGCGCGAACGATGTCGCGGCGCCACCGCTCGTAGACCGCGCCGTAGCGAAGCGAGAGGGGGACCATGGAAATCAGCGGCGCGACCGACCGGCGCAGGCCAGGCGGGCTTTTCACATAGGCGCTGCGCGCGATGTCCAGCAGGCGCAAGGCCGTTCCCCCTGAAGAATGCGATCACCAATCTGTCATCGGGCGCTTAAGATTCGGCTAAGCTAGAGGAAGGCGATGCACTCGCCGATGAGCGTGTATTCGCGCGGGCGCAGGCCCCGCTTGAAGGTGGAATAGCCGGTGTTGGGGTCGAGCCCGCCGAGATCGAGCATTACGACGCCTTGCGATTTCATGTGCCGGATCGCCTGCCACAAGAGGTAGTTGCCGGCATTGATCGCGCGCCCGTCAGGGCCGAACCAGGCGACGAAATATTCCGCGCCGAGCCCGTAGCGGATGACGGAGATGCCGGCGACGGGCCGGCCTTCGTGGATCGCCTGCAGGATCGTGAAATCGTTGCCCGATGCGTCGCGCAGGACGCGCAGGAACCGGTCGTCGACGGCGGCGAATTCCTTGTCGCGCTTGTTCTCCTCGTGCCGCGCGATCATCCACTCGACGAGTTCGGGTTCGTTGCCGACGCGAAGCGAAATGTCGAGCTTGTCGCATTTGCGCAGCTTGTTGCGGAAGTTCGGCTGAAAGGAGCCGATGATTTCCTCCTCGCTGCGGGTGAGGTCGACCTGCGCCGAAACCCAGCCGGTTTCCCCATGGATGCGAAACCCGGCAGCGCGCATCAAAGCAAGGTTTTCGGGCGTGCTTTCGAGCGACGGCGCGACGACGAGCGCGCCCTTGCCGATGCGGCCCCAGCCGCGCTTCAGAGCGCGATAAACGGCGAGGATGGTTTCAGGCGGCGGCGCGGCATCGAGGAAGAGCGGCCCGCGGCTGACGCGCGAGAGGAGACGCATACCGGCGATGCGCTTCTCGAGGATCTGGCAGATCGCGACGGTCCGTCCGCCAGCCTCGAAGGCGACGCGCGTCGGGGTCCAGCCATTGCTGCGCCGCGCCTCTCCATAGGCATGGGCCTGCGTCAGGTGCGGCGCGGGAACACCTGCCATCAGGCGCTGCCAGTCGGCGAGCGAGGGGATCGGGCGGACCGTGATTGGCTTTGATTGCGATGAAGCGGCGATCCGGGCGGGAGAGACAGTAATGTCGGTCATGCGCGGCTCACCGGTTTTTCGACGAGATGGATTTTGGTGGCGAGCGGTCGGTCCGAGAGGCCCCGCCAGGACAGGCGCGGGGCGGGAGCCTTCGCGCCGAAGGACGGCGAGACCCAGCCGCCATCGAAGCGGTCTTCGCCGATGGCGATGTCGAAGTGTGCGTCCGGCAGTGTGAAGACGACGATTGGTGTCCCGACCTTCCAAATCGTCGCAGTCGCGCCATCGACAAGAATGTCGAGGCCGGGGGCGAACTGGAAGACGAGTTCGACGGGCTGGGGCTTGCCTGAAACCTCGTCCTCGATGCGCAGGCCGTCTTCGGTGACGCGGACGTGCCGGCGGTGGGTGGCAGCGAGGCGCTTCGCGTAGCCGTCATGTTCGGCAAGGAGCGCGGTATCGGATGCTTCGACCAGCCGCGCCTTGGCCTTGTGCGACCAGTTGAAGGCACCGGACATGACGCTCTGGTCGGCACCGGCGATGGTCAGCGTGTTGTGCGCGCGCGTCGAGCGGAACCAGTCCCGCCACGCGCCGCCCGAATGGTAGAGGTAGGTGCCCGGATCGACGAGGACCGGCTCACCGTCGATGGAAAGCAGCACTGAAAGCGCGTCGGCGTGGCCGTGGGCGGCGATGGAGAGGTAGCCGAGCGGGCCGTGGTCCATGACGAGCTTGAAGCGGGCGCCGTCGAGGACGCTGTAGCCACCGTCGGGGAATGTGGTCAGGCCGCTTGCGGTTCGAGCGTCGCCTTCGGCAGCCTCGCCGAAGATCGCATCGCGCAGGTGTGGTTCGGCGGGGGAAACGGGCGACGGCGTGCCGAGATACGCCATCGCGGCGTTGGCGATCGAGGCGGGGTAGCGCGGCTCAGGCTCACACATGGCGATGACGCGGCCCTCGTCGTCGTCGCAGAACGCGGGTGCGGTTCCGTTGGACGAAGTCGCGGCCAGCCAGTTGGCGAAGGCGATCAGCCGTGTTTCGAAGACCGGGCCGAACGGCTCGCCCAGATTGCGCGCGGCGAGCGCGGCCAGAAGCGCGAACTCGATCGAGAACGCGCCGTAGGTCGGCGACTGCTCGGCCGGGACGCCGTCGGGAAGGATTTGCTTTTCGATTTCGGTTTCGAGGGTCTTGCGCGCCTTCGCCGCCATCGTGTCGGCGCCGACGAGGTCGGGCATGGCGATGCCGATCAGGTACTCGCCTGCGGCCTCGGCAATGAGGTGGTTGTTGGCTGAGGAGAAGCGCGAGGGAAATCGCGTCAGCCAGAAGGCGTGCGCGGCGAGGATTTCGCGAATGCGGCGGATCGTGTCGGGCGACAGATGCGAGCCGCAGATGCTGCAGACGACGAGGAGCGAAATCGCGCGCAGGGCAAGCTCGATGCCCGAGTTCCAGACGAGCCCGCGAAACGGCGGATGGGCGCGGTGCCAGCTTTCGATGGCGGCCTCGATGGCGCGGCGGGCATCGGCATCGTCGTCGAGCGCGAGCTTGGCTGCGAGCGGCTGGAGAAACTGCAGCCGGTTGAACTCCCAGACATATTTGACGTCGCCGAGGCGTGTCTCGTGGCGGTAGGCGATGTCGAAGCAATAGGCGTCCGCGCCCGGCCAGGAGAGCCCCGAGACAGGGTCCAGCCGCCAGACTTCGACCGGAAAGAGCGCATCGGCCGGTCGTTTTGGCCACTCGACGCCGAGCGCGGAAAAGCGCCCATCGAGCAGCGCCGAACAGGTGCGGTCGAGCGCTTCGCGCACGGCGGGCGATGCCTGCAGGACGACCTCGTTCAGCCCCGGGATCCGGGGGATGTCGTCGTTTTGCTGCGCAAATCGCGCCCAGCTTTCGTGCCGGCCCTTCGAGGACAGCTTGCGGCGCTTCTCGACGACCCGATGCGCGACCTCACCGGGGCTCATATTGCGCAGGCGATTGACGTACCAGCCAAGCGACATCGGCGCCTCAGAGCTTGAAAATCTTGCGATAGGCCGCAATCAGCGCGGGCACCTGATGATCCCAACTGAACTGGTTCTCGACGCGCGCGCGCCCGACGCGGCCCATTTCGGCGCGACGTTCCGGGTCGGCGAGAAGAAGCTCGATCTGCTCGGCCATGTGGACCGGATCGTTGGGCCGCGCATAGGTCGATGCGCTCTGCGCCGAATAGCGACCCTCGACGACTTCGTATTGCACGATCGGCTTTTCGAAGGCCATGTATTCGAGGATCTTGTTCATGGTCGACTTGTCGTTCATCGGGTTCACCCGGTCGGGATTCACGCAGACATCCGACGTCGACAGAACCTCGAAAAGCGTCTCGTCGCTGGCCCGGCCGGTGAAGGTGACGAAGTCGTCGAGGCCCATGGCCGTGGATTGAGCCTTGAGCTCGTCCAGTGCCGGCCCGCCGCCGACGAGGCAGAACTGGATGTCCGTGCGGCCCTTGTCGTGGACGAGATGCGAGACGGATTCGAGCAGCAGGTCGATGCCCTCCTGCTGGCCCATGACGCCGACATAGCCGACGAGATGCGCGCGGCCCTTCTTCCAGGTCGGGTTCGGCGCAACGCGCTGCAGCTTGTCGAGATTGGGGCCGGAACGCACGACATAGACGTCTTCTGGCGCCATGTTACCGCGCTCGATGGCGATGTCGCGATAGGAATTGTTGGTCGCGATGGATACGTCGGCGAGGCCGAAGGTCAGCCGCTCGGCGAGTACCATCAGCCGCCAGAAGAAACCGCGCTTGCCGAACTTGGCCTCGTAGAGTTCCGGGTTGATGTCGTGATGGTCGAACATGAACTTCTTGCCGAAAGGCTTGAAGAGCGCGGCGACGAGGAAGATCAGGTCCGGAGGATTGCAGGCATGGATGGCGTCGAAGCCGTGCCGGCGAAGCACGCGGAAGGCGAGCACCGTTTCCCAGAAAAGTGCTGCCGAATATTCCGCGAGATAGCCGAGCGCGCCGTGTGCGTCGAGCGGCAGCTTGTGGCGATAGACGTGGATGCCGTCGATCGTCTCGTGCGGGGCGTCGAAACCCTTGCCGGTCGGGCAGATGACGCTGACCGTCGCGCCGGCCTTCTGCAACGTCGTCGCCTCCTGCCAGACACGGCGGTCGAACGGCACCGGCAGGTTCTCGACGATGATGAGAATGCCTTTTCCCGTCAACGGCTTGGCGGCGAGGATTGACTCGGCGCGCTCACGCGCCTCAGCGGCGCTGCGTGCCGACGGTGTCGGCTTGGCGACGATCGTCGTCGATCGTTCCTGTCTTGGAAGAGCGGTCATGCGACCTCCTTGCGGGTCTGTTCGGAAACGCCTCGCTGGGCGATGCGCCGGAAAAGTTCGAGATAGCGGGCCGCGCCGGCGGCTTCGGAGAAGGATGCGCCGCGCTGACGCAGTTCTTCGCGGTCCCACGAGCGGTCGAGCGCGTCGCCGATGGCGGACGCCATGGCCGCCGGATCAGCCACGGGAACCAGGATTCCGTACCGGCTGCCCTCGAGAATTTCCGCGGGGCCGTGCTTGCAGTCGGTCGAAACGACCGGCGTGCCGCAGGCCAGCGCCTCGGCGACGACGTTGCCAAAGCCCTCGTGGCGCGAGGAGAGGACGAACAGGGAGGCGCGGGCGAGGTGGGCGAAGGGCGTGTCGACGAAGCCGGGCATGGCGACGTCGCCGGTGATGCCGAGATCTTGCGCCTGGGCCTCGAGCGCAGGCCGCAAAGGCCCGTCGCCAAGAATGACGAGCCGCGCCGGTCGCAACTGCCGGACGCGCGCGAAAGCCGTCAGCAGCGTCGCGAAATCCTTCTGCTCGACCATGCGCCCCATGGCGACGATGGTGGGGACGCCTGTCGGATAGAGCGCCGGGTCGACCGGAGCGACCATGCGTGCTGCCAGATCGTCCGGCACGATGCCGTTGTGGATGACGTCGATGCGCTCGCGCGGCAGGTGGCAACTGACGGCAAGGTCGTCAGCAACGCCCGACGAGACCGCGACGATGGCGTCGGCCTGGCCGAAGAGGGCGCGGTAGAGAAGAGGCACCGGACCGAACTTGGCGCCGCGGGTGTCATTCGCCGACAGCGTGTTGTGCTGGCTGGCGACGATGCGGGTCCTGCCCGTCCGTGCAAAGCCGGCGGCGCACAGCATGATGTTGTTGTGGTCGTGCCCGGCCATGACGACGTTCGGCCGCGAGCCTCGCAGATAGCGGATGAGGGCGGGAACCGAGGCCGCCTGCCGGCGCACGCCGAGATCGACGATGCGCACGCCATGGGGCACGTCGCCCAGAAGCTCGCCGCGCCTTTCGTTGAGTGCCAGTTCGACCAGATGGCCGCGTTCGATCCACTGGCGGGCGAGGCCGAGATAAAGCCGCTCGATGCCGCCGCCTTCGAGGCTGGGAAGATAAAGCCCGATACGCATCTACGCCCGCCTCAGCCGAAGATTGGTCATCAGCAACCGCGCCTCCTGGCGATGGAGAAGCGCGACGAGCGCCAGGAAGGCGATGCCGCCGGCAGCGCCCGCGAGGACGAGGCGGATGAGCACCCATTCGTCGGCCGTCCACTGCCGCACGATTGCGGTGGCGACGAAGACGCCGAGCGCGACGGCGAGGGCGCGCAGGAGATCGCCGAGCGCGATGGGCAGTCTGAGAAGGCGCGACGACATCGCGATGCTGGTCAAAAGCCCGATGCCGCAGGCCGCGAGATAGCCCCACGCCGCGCCGAGCGCCGCATAGCTCGGGATCAAATAGAGGCTGAGCGCGATGCCGATGATCGCGCCCGGCAGAAGCGAGGCCGATTGCAGCCAATTGCGCTTGTGCGCGTGGAAGACGTTGTCGAAGACGAAGACCTTGAAATTGAAGAACACGACCGATGCGACGACGACCGGGAACACGGCAGACGCGTCGGCGTGGTAGCTCTCCGGCAGCACGAGGCCGACGATGTCCGGGCCCAGCACGATGAGAAACGCAGCCGCCGGCAGGATCAGCATGGCGATCAGATTAAGCTGCTGGACGATGAACGCGCCTGCCGCCGCGGGCCCGCGCGCATCGAAAATCGACACCATTTCGGGAAAGGCGCCCTGGTTGATGGCGTTGCCGAGAATGTCGATCGGCTGGCGCGCGAGCGCATAGGCGGCGGCGTAGACTGCGACGACGCCGGCATCGTGGAAGAGCTTCAAGAGCGGGCGCTCGATGGCGTCGAGGCCGAAGCTGATGAGCGCCAGAACGATGAGCGGCACGCCGAGCGAGAAGAGTTCGCCATAGGAGAAACGGGCCGGGCCCCGTTCGACCTTCGAATAAGCGATCCGCAGGCCCACCAACCCGCAAAGAAGCGTGCCGAGGCTGGTCGCAAGCGAGGCGGCGAGGAAGGTCGGCTCGATGAGGAGCACCGTGCTGATGGGCAGGACGATGACGCAGATGGAACGTGCGAATTCTATCGTCGTATAGGTGACGCGCCTTTGCTGCATCTGGAGGATGCAGAGCGCGTGGCGCGAGACGCTACCGGCAACGATGTAGGCGGAAACGGCGAGCGCGAATTCGCTCGCGCGTTCCGGGACGATGAGGAACGAGGCGAGGATCGCGATGAGGATGGCGGTGAGCGACGTGCCGATGAGCACGGTCGTCGCGCGTTTCAGGCTGCCGGAAGCGATGGTGCCGGTGCCGCCGAGGCGCAGCAGCGCGATGCGCAGCCAGTTGGACACGGCCGCATCCGTCATTTCGCCGATGGCGACGACGAGCGCGAGGAGGCCGTATTCCGTCTGGCTGACGAGCCGCGTCATGACGATCAGAAGCAGGATCGCCGAAATGCGCGGCAAAAGGATTGCCGGCAGATAGATGATCGTGGATCGGATCAGCATTTGGGAGCGCGCGCCTGTTCGACTTCGGCTGCAACCTAAGCGAGACAAGGCCAAGCAATGGTGAACGTGGCCGGCTTTCAGCCAATTGGGTTACCAAGCGGTTGATCGTGGCGGGCAGCGCATGGCGGGCGCGTTAGCGGTCTCGACATGGTTTCGCGCTAGGGTCGCGGCGTCCTTGCAGGAGCCAGCCATGCCCGTCTTACCACGCATCGCCTATTGCGGCCCGATTGCCCAACCGGGCGAGCCCGCGCGTGGCGGCTATGAATCGGCCAATCGCCGGCTGATCGACGATCTGCGGGTACATGGGCTGAGCGTCGCCGAATATCCTTACGCGCCGGAACGTGCGACGCCGGCCGGCAAGGCGGTGGCCTATGCCTCCAACTTCGCCGGGACGGCGGCGCGGGTGCTGGCCGAGGCGGCCCGGTTCGACATCCTCCACATCACGCCGCTGCGCCGCCATTTCATCCTGCCCGAGGCGGTGATCTGCATGAATGCCAAGGCGCGCGGGCTCAAGCTGGTCGTCGACATCCGCGCGGGCTGCTTCATCGACGAGATGGACGAGGGTGCGATGGGCGCGCGCGTGCAGGCCAGGCTGCTGCGGCATGCGGACCTGGTGACGGTCGAAGGGCTCGAATATGTCGATTTCGCCCGGCGCTTCACCGATGCGCCGGTACATTACCTGCCGAATTACGTTTCGCGGGGACCGGAGGGGTTGGCGGAGCATATTTTGACCAATCCGATCCGGCTCGTCTTCCTGGCCCGCATCGTGCCGGAAAAGGGCATCGAGACGGCCATCGAGGCGGTGCGGGTGCTGAAAGAAGGCGGGCTCGATGTACGGCTGGAGGTGCTCGGCCGGGCATCGCCGGACTATGCGAAGAGGCTCGATGCGCTGGCGGCGGGGCTGCCGGTCGCGTTCAAAGGTGCGGTGAATGCCGAGCAGGTGCGCGAGACGATCCGCGGCGCGCATTTCTTCATCTTTCCGACGCGCCATGACGGGGAGGGCCACTCCAACGCGCTGACCGAGGCGATGGCGGAAGGACTGGTGCCGCTTTGCGCCGACAACGGGTTCAACCGCTCGGTCGTCGCCGATTGCGGGCGCGTCTTCGACCGCGAGGCAGATGGCGCTGTCTATGCCACGGCGGTGCGAGAGCTCGCAGCGAGCGGGGCGTGGGCTGAACTGTCGCGTCGTACCGCCGAGCGGATCGCGCGGAACTATACCGCTGAGGCAGTGGTACCGGGGCTGATCGAGCGCTATCGCGAAATCATGGAAGGCGGGCGCAAAGCCGCCTAGACCGATAGCCGCTGGTCGATGAACGGGCGCTTGCCGTTTTTGCTGGCGACGAGCGTGTCGACCTTTTTCGGCTCGAACCGAATGGCGTCTCCGGCCTTGCGCTGGAGAGCGACGACGATCTCAAGGGCCTGTTCGGCCGTGCCGCTTTCGCTCGGCACATACTTCATCACGCAGACCCCCGGCGTGTCCTGATAGAACTGGAATTCCTTGATGCCTTCGAAGAAGGCGGGGTCGGAGGGCGTGAAATCGGTCGAGACGATGCGCCGTCCGTCGCGATCGACGAGCCAGGCGGGCTTGCGGCGCGGCGTTATGTTCGACACGCGCATGCGCCAGCAATTCTCGCGCGTTGCGGTGCGCACGAGCGTGGCGCGATCCTCGGTGTCGTAGCGGATGAAGGGCATGCCGCGCGTGATGAAGGAGGTGCCGATGAGCCGGCCCTCACGGCCGGGCTCGGTTATCGGCACGCCTGCGTTGTCGACGAGTTCGGCGATGCCGTAGAGCGGTTCGCACTCATAGGTGTCCGGCTCGCCCTCGACCTCGCCGGCAAAGATCGCCTTCTCGCTCATGCCGTAGAAGGGCTGGATGGCGACGTCGCCGAAAGCGGTGCGGATCGTCTCGCGCTGGTGGGCGAAGATCGGCTCGGAGATCGGAAAGACACCCTTGAGCGGCAGGCGGAGCCTGCGGCCGGTCGCGAGCATGTGCCGCGCGAGCATTTCCATCGCTGACGGAAAGCCGTGGAGGTAGCGGATGCCGCGCTGGTCGATCAGGTCGAGATAGAGGTCCATGTCCTGCGGCGTCATCGGGAAGACGGAGAGGCGCAGTTCGCCCAGCGCCGCCTCCCATTCATGGATGAAGCCCTTGCGGTCGTAAAGATAGGCGTCGCGCAGCATGGCGCGCGGCTCGCCGGCCTTAAAGCCGCAGCGGCTCCAGACATGGTGGATGAAGGCGATCTCGCGGACCGAGCGGTCGCGGTCGAGATAGAAGCCGAACGGGGCTTCGCCGTTCGATCCGCTGGTGTTGCCGGCATCGAGCGCTGATCTCGGAACGGCGAGCGCGCTCGTGCCGGCCCTGACGAGATCCTCCTTCGTCAAAACGGGGAGGCGGGAAATGTCCTCTGGCTCAGGGGCCGTGCCGCCCAGAATACCTCGATAGAACGGGCTTTTCGACGCGATGGCCAGGAGTTCGGCGAAGGCCCGGCGGCGCTCGGCATCGACGAAGTCGGCATCTTGGACGCTGCGGGCGACATTGCTGCGCCAAGTTCGATAGGCGCGGCCATATTTCAGCGAAGTCGGGACCATCGCCATCAGGGGCGCGATCGACCGACGCAAACCGACCGGACTGCCGACATAGGCACTGCGCGCAATGTCCAGAAGGCGCACGATGTTCTCCGCTGCGATGTTTCCTCGCCTCCCGCATACAGGGTTCGGCTTAAAGAAGGTTGAAGTCAGCTTCTCGCAACCGGTCGTTGCATGAAGGCGACCAGCATCACGACGATCATGGTGACGGTCGCCATCTTGGTCGACAAATGGTTGTTGGACAGCGCGACGATGAAGAAGATCGCGATTCCGATCGCCGCCGCACGTCCGTTGAGCCGCAAGAGGTGAGCGAAGAGGTAGATGACAAGGCCGGTGAAGAACAGCGCGCCCGGCAGGCCGAGCTGGAAGGTCAGGATGACCGGGGTGCTCTCGATATAGAGAAGGTCGAGCCGGGTCTCGATGATGTTCTGGATGATGGCAATGTCGGTGCCGGCGATTATGTCGCGCCAGGAGACGTATTCGAACACCCGATAGACATCGAGCCGCGCCATCGCGCTCTCGTCGATTAGCCCGCCCTCGAACCGGTCGAGGAAGCCGGCGCCGATGAGGAGGCCGATGGCCGGCAATGTCGCGATGGCGGCGAAGGCGAGCACCATCAGCTTCATCGAAGCTTGGCGGGCGGCGTCGACATTCTGCCAGCGCGTCAGCATCAGGCAGGCGAAGATCGCGATCGCGGCCATGATCGTCGCGGTGCGCGCGCCGGCCGCGGCAGCGCCGATGAGGAGGAGCGCCGCGCCGAGAAGCTTGAACGACAGGCGGAATCGGCTGGCGACGAGAAAGCCGATGCCGGCGGCGAGCATCAGGCCCTGGTTGAGCGGATGGCCCATCAGGCCTGTCGGGCGGAAATCGAGCTCGCCGACCTCATAGGGCAGGAAGCGCGTTCCCGTCGCGACTTCGCCGATGCCGATCAGCGCGCTCGCCATCAAGATGACGAGCATGACGTGTCCCGCAGTGCGCCGCATCGGCAGCGGCAGCATGAAGAGAACGAGGCCGGCGGCAGCGGCCGCGACGTAGGAATCGATGAGATAGCCGGCCGAGCCGCCCCGTCCGATGGCGACGAGGGCGACGGCGATGGCGAGCACCCAGAAGCCGAAGAAGAGCAGGGCGCGGAACGGCGCGAGCTCCCAGATTTCGAGCCTTATCGGCCGGAACAGCGGAATGATCGCCGCAACCCCGAGAAGCGCGTAGGTGCCGAAATGGATCTTCTCGTAGATCGCGCCTTTTTCGGTCGTGTACTCGACGAACTCGTTCATCAGCGGATTGGTGATGAGGATGCGCAGGCATATCGCACCGAGCGCCATGGCGAAGAGGAACAGCCAGAGCGACCTGTCGCGTTCGCGCCCGAAGGATGCCGATAAGGCGGCGTCGCTCATCGTGCTCAGCCCCGGATGACCTGCGCGATGACCGGGGCGGACCCGGCGGCGACGGTCTCGCCAACGGTGATTGCGCCATCATGGCGAACGCGACCCGCCGACGGCGCATCGACGACGATCAGGTCGAAATCCTGGCCCGACGCCGCGACCCAACGCGCGAGGTCGATGTCCTCGGCCGGCGCGCCGATGCCGATCGCGGTCAGGCCGCGCGGCAGGAAGGCGAAGCCGGCCGCATCGACGGTCAGCGCGAATTCGGGCTCGAAGCGGCGAAGCGACTGGACGTCGTTGAGGCCCGGATGACGCTCGAGGCCGAAGGCTGTGGTGAGCGGATTGCTGGTCTGGCCGGCGTCGACCAGCAGAACCTTGCGTCCGCTCTTGGCCGCGGCAATCGTGGTGTTGAGCGCGACGAAGGCGCGGTCGTCGGGATCGTCGCCGGTTATCGCGATGGAGGCGACCGGCCCAGCCGCCGACATGCGGCCGATCAAACCGGCGAGGTCGAAGAATGCCGGCGCTTCGCGGCGGGTCGCGAGCATCGCCATTTCATCGCCGGTCGCCGAACGACGCGAGAGGCGGAAGATCGGTGGAGCCCCGGCGGGTATGGCGCGGCGGGCGGTGGCCGGCGTCCCCGTCTGGTCGAACTGCTCGCGCAGCATGGCGAGCCCGACGCCGAAGAGGAAGCCGAAGGCGAGCGCGCCGCCAGTCATCATGGTGCGCGGCGGGCCGGCTTTTTCGAGCGGGGCGAGGGCGGCGGCGATGATCTGCGGGTTTTCCGGATTGACGGCTTGCTCCTGCTCGGAAAGCTGGCGCGTGCGTAGCAGGAAAGCCTCGTAGACGAGCCGGTCGCTGGCGGCGGTGCGCTCGAGCTGGCGCAGCTCGACGCTCGACTGGTTCTCTGCGGTAACCGTCGCGCCCGCAGACTGGAGCTGCGCTTCGAGGCTGGCAAGGTTGGCGCGCGAACGGGCAAGTCGCTGATCGACGGAGGTCGCGAACCGGTCGAGCTCGACATCGAGCTGGCGGCTGACGGACTGAGAGCGCGTGCGGGCAAGCTGGTAGGACGGGTGGCGCGCGCCGAGCGAGGAGGCGAGCGTTTCCTCTTCCTCCTGCGCCTCGGCGAGACGTGCACGCAGGGTCACGATGGCGGGCGTGAGGTTCGTTTCGGCGACCGAACCGAACGAGCTCGAATCGGCCCGCAGCCGCGCGACTTCGGCCGCCAGCGCCTCGTCCTCGGCGATGCGCGCGCCGACGCGGGTGATTTCAGTGGTGATGTCGGCAAGGCGCTGCTCGCCGATGCGCCGCCCATCGGCATCGATGATGTTGTTGGCGACCTTGTATGCCTGCACGGCGCGTTCGCCATCCTCGACGCGCTCGCGCAGCCGGTCGAGCTGCGACGACAGACCGTCGGCTGCACGGCCGACGGCTTGCGCACGCGTTTCGGCACGCTGCTCGACATAGATCGCGGCGATGGCATTGGCGAGCCGGGCGGCCTTTTGCGGGTCCTCCGACTTGACCGAGGCTTCGACGACGAAACTGGCCTCGTTGAGCGAGACGTTGAAATTGCGCTGCAGTGCCCGCAACGCCAGCCGTTCTGCGGGAACCGCGCTCGGCGTGGCGGGGAAGAAGGAGGCGACGAAGCCCGGCGGCGGGACGCCGAATTCCGGATCGGTCGCGAGGCCTTCCCGCTCGACGACCTCCATCAGGACCCGGTTCGAGCCCATGATGTAGGCCTGGTTCTGCGCATAGATGAGGGCGGTCTGTTCCGAGCGGCCGTTTGCCGAGAGTTCGCCTTCGAGAACCTGCATCCCCTCGGGATCGACCAGCACCTGCGCGGTCGCCCAGTAGTAGTTCGACATGGCGAGCGACGCGGCCGCTGCGATCACCGGAAAGACGATGGTCGGCACGAGAATCCAAAGGATGCGCCGACGCAGCGTGCGCAGCAGCGCGGCGAAGTCGAAGATCGTGACCTTGCCGTCGTCCTGGGTGCCTTGCGGCCGGCCGGCGCCACCGAGTGCCACGTCGCTCATCATGCCTCGCTCGTCGAAAAGGCGCGATGCGCCGTCTATTCCGTGCGCGCAAGGCTAAGTGACAGTCCTTAAGAAGATGTTCACCATGATCGGGAGAGGCGGATACGCGTCGTTAACCCTTCCTTACCCATGTCGTTCTAGGTTTTTGCTGTCGTGGACGCGCGTCCGACGGCTCGAGAACGGACAGAACATGGCAATGGCGCGATTTGCGGACAGGTTTCGGCGCAAGGAACCGGCACCCGAAATACCGGTGCCGGCCGCGCCCGCGTCGCTTCTGTCGGTAGAGCCCGAGCCTGAGGTCGAAATCCAGCCAATCGAAGCGCAAGCGCCGGCCCCGCCCGCACCGCCGGTCGATCAGCGGCCTGCGCTTTTGCGTCGGCTCTCCGGTGAAGACGCTCGACCCGCAAAGAGATTCGGGCTGCGCGCCGCAGGCCGGGGCGATGATACGATCCTCGCCGCAACGCCCTCTTTACGGCGCGCACCCCGCATCGGCGACTGGCTGGCGCGCCTTACGGGCGAGGGCGCGGCGCCTGACCAACGGGCCAGCGGCGCGATCGACGCCGAGGCGTTCGAGGACATCCGCCGCCAGATGGCCCGGTCCGATGAGGACAACCAGGCAGGCGATATCGACGACGCCGAAAAGCGGTTGACGCTCGCCCTGTCGAAAGCCGGGTGGCTCGCCGGTGAGATCGACAAATGTCATGCCGCGCTGGAGCAGGCGCGCGCCTTGATCCGCGACGAGGAATTGAGGCTCGCGCGGCTGCGCGGCCTGCACGAAGGCATGGGCAGCCAGGCGGAGACCGAGCGCGCGGATCTCGACGCCATCCAGCAGACGCTCGACTCGCTGCGGCGGATGGTCGGCCGCCTCGACGAGCCTAGATGATCGTCGGCACCGCGACGCCGTCCATCGTGATCGAGACGCCGGAAATATAGCTCGCTCGCCCGGAGGCGAGGAACACCACCGCATCGGCGATCTCTTCGGGCCGCGCATAGCGGCCGAGCGCGATTCGCGACACGCCGCGTTGGCGCGCTTCATCGACCGTTATGCCCTGCGCCTTCGCATCGGCGGCAAGCCCCTCGGCGACACGGTCCGTCTCGGTCAGGCCGGGATTGACGGCGAGGACGCGAATGCCGCGGCCGGCATAGGCATTGGCAAGCCCGGCCGTAGCCAGCATCAGCGCCGCATTGGCCGCGCCTCCGGCGATGTGGATCGGCGAGGCGACCTTGCCGCCATTGCCGATGACGTTGACGATCGCGCCCGAGCCGCGCTCGGCCATGCGCTTGACGACGGGGTCGATGACGTTGACGTAGCTGAAGAACTTGGCGTCCATGGCGGCGCGATAATGGTCCGGCGAGAGGTCTTCGGCCGACGTGCGCCGCGCCGAGCCGGCACTGTTGACGAGTATGTCGATCGGTCCGCCGGCACTTTCGGCCTCGCCGACGGCGCGCGCGGCATCCGCCGCATCGGACAGATCGGCCGCGACGAGCCCGACATCGCCGAGGATCGCGGCCGCCTTGTCGAGGTTCTGGCGACTGCGCGAGACGATCGTCACCTTGGCCCCTTCGTCGAGAAAAGCCTTCGCGCAGGCAAGGCCGATCCCTTTCGAGCCGCCCGTGACGAGCACGTGAAGCCCGTTGATGCCAAGATCCATATCAAACTCTCCCATTTTGCCTGCGCGCGACCGCCGGGCGATTCGACGGCCGCCTCTGTCCTGAAACGGGATCGCACCTGCATCCAAAAGTGCAAAGTAAGCAACACGGTCAGCTTGTCCATGCAAGCCGGGTGGCGCGGTTGTCGGGCTGCGAACGGAGAGTTCGAGCGGAACCTGAAGCCTTATGAAGGTGGATGGCGCAGCAAGGACTGCAGAATCGCGCTGCTACAGACTGTTCCAGACGGTGCACACTGTGTCCCGAACCGTATCCTCGATCGGTCGGTCCGTATCGATGGCTGCGACAGGCGCGCTGCCGTAGTCGCCATTCGATTCCAACGCGCGGCGGCGCTCGACGGCGTCGGCGTCCGGCCCGCCTTCCTTGCCGCGCTCGCGGTCGCGCATCAGGCTCGTGCCGAGTGGTGCCTGAAGCCTGACCACGAGGCCCGGCGGCGGCAGGTCGAGGCAGAATTTCTCTTCGAGCCGCATCAAGCCTCGCTTGAGGGCGGACGCCGCGCGCGCCTGTTGGGCCTTTGAGAACTGCACGCTGTCCATGCTGCCGACCGTGAGAGACGGATAGCGGTCGCAGATGACGATCGTTCCGGCCGTGGCGGCGCGCATCGCCTTGCGCAAAAGGTGGCGACGGTCGTGTGCGAGCATCGCCATGCGCAGCACATAGAGGAGCGAAGGGCTGTTCTCGCGCCGCTCCGGCTTTTCGTATTCGCCGGGGCGCTCTCGCGGGAAGAGACGGCGGGCGAGGGGGATTGCCAGATGGAGGAGCCACGTCGCCGGGGTCGCGGGCGGCTTGCCGGCATGGATGCGCCGCACGTCGAGATGCTCCCCGAGGCGGGTTTGCAGCGCCGTGCCAAGCGTGGTCTTGCCGACGGCCTTCGGCCCCACCAGCGCAATCACCGCTCCACCCGTGGCAAGGGCGAGGTCGCGACGGCCGGTAATGCGCGAGAAACCGAGTGCCGCGATGCGCCGCGCCCTGTCCACGAAGGCCGCGGCGCGGCCGACCCGGCGCAAGCCCTTCAGCGCGCGCGCCACGCGAAAGCCGAGCCGGACGCGCCGCGTAACAGTGCGCTCCGTCGCGATGGCTGCCAGCAAGGCGTGGAAGAGCCGCCCGTCGATTGCCGGAAACCATGACGCGCAGAGCTTCGCCGCGCGGTCGATGTCGCACTGGCCACGCAACCAGTCGAGTTCGGCCACGACGCCGGCATAATGTCGGCTCACCATCGCGATTTCGGTGAGGCTCGTATGCTTGAGCGCGTTGCGGACGGCGAACAGGACGAGTTCAGCTTCTGCCTGCGGAACCCGCACGCCGTGTATAAGGCGCGTGTCGTCCAGGAGTTCGTGCTCGATAGGCAGCCGGTACGCCTTGACGAGACTGTCGCCGGTGACGACCTGCGAATAGGCATGGAGGTGTATCAGCCGTGCCGAATCCGGATCGAGCGCAAAGGCATGGAAAACGCCCGGGTGACCGATACGGGCGCGCGACACGGCGAGCTTGAACCCGGTTTCGGCAAGCAATGCGTGGAAGGCGCAGGCGTCCCGCCGATCGACCAGGACGTCGATGTCGTCGTCGCCCGACAGCGCGTCCGCAAGGCGCATGTTGCTCTTCCAGTGACAGTAGCGGATCGAACGAGCCTCCATTCCGTCGAGAAGCGCGCGGACGACCGGATTGATGGCGGCGCGTGCATCGCGGGTCGGAAATTCGATCAGATTCTCAACCGGCATGGTGGCGTCTCCCCCGTCGCAGCGAACGTCCGAGCGCGATCGCCATGCCCGGCGGCAGGGCCAGATGGCGCCGGATCGCGACGGCGAGCGCCGCATTGAGCAGCGCCGTCGACCCGACCGACGCGAAGGCGGCGCCATGGACGCCGAGGACCGGAACGAGCGCCAGGGCGGCGGCGACGCCGAACGTCGCCGCAATAAGGAAGATCACCGCGCTCGCGCGCTCGTGGCCGGTCATGGTGAGAAGATGCTGCTGCGGTCCGAAGGCCGCGGCGAAGACCTGCCCCGCCATCAGGATCGCGACGATGGGAGCCGCCTCCAGGAAGGAATGGCCGAGCCAGCCGAGCAGCACCGGAGTGCCGCCCAGAAGCGGAATCGCGACGCAGATGGTTGCGATCAACGACAGGAGCGTCGAGCGGGCGCTCAATGTGCGCAGACCATCGATGTCGGCGCGCGCGTGAAGCGCCGAAACCTGCGGCGCGAAGGCGCTGGCGATCGCCATGCGCGGCAGCGCGGCGAGGAGAGACAAGCCGAAGGCGATGGCAAACAATCCCGCCTCGTGCACGCTGGCGATCATGCCCAGGACGAGCACGCCGGATCTGACGAGGACGTTGTCGGCAAAGAGAAGCACCGTCAGCGGGAGAGCCGGCGCCAACCATTCGCGAAAGGAAGCTCCGGCCCGCGCTTCGGCCAGCGCTTGCGGTCGCAGCAGGCGCAAGGCCGTCAGCGCGAAGGCGAGCGCGATTGCGCAGCCTGCGGCAAAAGCCAGCACGGCATAGGCGGCATCAGGCCGCCCGAGGCCGAGAAGCGTGGCGCCCGAGACGATGATGAGCACGGTGCCGTCGCGCAGGATGCGTTCCGGCACGAGCGAGACGACGGGTCCGCCGAACGCACGCGCGCCGGCCGATGCCGCCAGTTGAAACGCGATCAAGGGGATGGCGACGGCGCCGATGCGCAACGCATGGACCAATGCGCCGTCCCCGTCGGCCAGCCGGTCGGCGAAAACGACGATCAGCAGCGCGAACGCCGCTCCAAGTGCAAGCGTCGTCACCATCGCGCAACGCAGGACCCCGCGCGCCAGCGGCCACGCCTCTTGCGCTTCATAGGCGGGCAGGAGCCGAAGAAGCGAAGTGTGGAAGCCGAGCGTGGCGACATAGGCGCAGAGCGTGACCCAGGCGACGACATAGGCATAGATGCCGAACCCCTCCGGTCCGATCGCGCGGGCGATGACGAGCTGCGCGGCATAGGTGATGCCGGCGCCGGCGCAAAGGACGGCGAAGGCTCCGGCGCTGGAGGAGAGCAGCCAGGAGAGGCCGCGTGCACCGAATTTGCCCGGCGGGACACGCGCGATCGTAGCGCTCAAGGTGCGCATGCGTCCGCCTCCCGCCGAATGACGTCCAGGGAGCGCACGATGCGTGCCGCATTGGTGCGCGGGCTCGTGTCAGGCCCGCTTTCGACACGGATCGCGGTGCGGTTGCGCAAGGCGAGTTCGCGGCCGATGTCATGGGCCATCTCGATCTGGTTGGCGCTCGCCTTCGGTGACAGTTCGAACAGGCGTTCCAGGACGGACTGCCGGCCAAGGCGCGCCGCGAGCCGCTGACGAACGGCGCTGCGGGAAATGTCGATCTGCACGAGTGCGCCGGGCTGCGGAAGAAGATCGAGAGCGTCGGCAAGGCGCGAAGGGTCGGCGCGGCCGGCAAGAATGACGAGCGACGACAGCGCGCACAGATAGGCCTGGTCGAAGATGACGATCCCCGGGTCCTGCATGGCCTCACGCCATTGCGCGTCGAGCCGGTCGAGATATCGTCGGTAGCGAAGCGCCCAGAGCGGATTGCGGGGCGGATAAAGAGCAAGTAGCCGATCGGCGACCGGCGACCGGGCCGGACGCGATGCGAGGCGAAGCGCCTCGGGCAGCTTCGTTGCGCGCGACAGGACGGCGCCGAGCCTGCTGCCGGTCGCAGCTTCGGCCGGTCGGTCGCTGGCGACGATCCGCACGTCGATCCGGTCGTCCGCAAGGGCCTGCGCGAGGGCACGGGACAGCTTGGTCTTTCCGCTTCCCGCCGGGCCGAACATCTCGACGATCATGGCGAGGCCATGCGCAGGCCTGCCGGCTGCGCTCGCAAGGATGTGCTTGCCGGCGTCGCCTGTCCGGGGACGGAAGCGCCCATCGCCGCAAGTGAGATCTGGACGAAGTCGCCCGGTTCGAGCGCTGAATCGAGGTCGGCTTCAAGACGCACGGTCGATGCCGATGCCTGCTGGCGATAAAGGACGACGGTTGGCTCGGCGGCCGGCTGCGCGCCGCTCGGCACCTGGATTCCGGCCAGTTGCAGCTTCTGTTCGATGCTGTGCAGGCGTTCCCGCTCCGATGTCAGCTTGACGGTCGCCTCCTGCAACTGGCGCAGGAAATCAAGTCGTCGCTCGCCGGCAAGGCGCTGAAGGTCGCGCGTCAGTTCCTCGCGGTTGCGCCGGACCTGCATCAGTTGCGAACGGGTCTGCAGGAGCCGGGTGGACGACATCAGGAGTGCGCGCCGGGCATCGGTCACGCGTCCATGAACAACCGTGCCCTGCGTCAGGAGGTCGCCCGAGCGGGCAAGCTCGGCAGTGTCGACCGCGACGCCTTCTTCCTCGTTTTTCTGCTGTTCGGTCAGCACCACGATATGCTCGTCGGCCTGAGCGATCGATCGTTCGAGATATTCCTGCTGCGCGCTGAATTCGGCACGCTCGGTTTCCCGATAAGCCGTCTCGAAAGCGAGGAGGGCGTCGAGATCGGCCTCGGCGGAGGGCGACGGCGGTATCGCGTTCGCATCGAACGGTGCCTCGCCTTCGAGTTCGCCGTCGAGGCGCCAGATACGGACGTGCTGGGCGGCGAGGGCGAGCCAGGCGGTCACATAGTCGCTGCGCAGGCCGGACACATCGAAGGTCGGAGCGGCTGCCGCGGCCAGCAGCGGCAAGGTGCCGCCAGCCGACGCGATCGCCTGGCGCACGGTCATCTGCGGCCGGAATGGGACCTCCCCGGGCCGGGCGACGTCGCCGCCGATGGCGACGGGACGGTATTCGACGATGGAGACGGCGATGTCCTCGCGCTCGACGGCCCGCAGATATTCCCTGCCGTCATTGGCGTGAAGCCGCAGCACCTTGCTGGCGAGAACGGTCTGGATGCGGTCGCGTACGGCCGCGATTGTCGCGTCTGCGGCGTCGATCGTCCCAACCAGCGGAAAGGTGAGTGTCCCGTCGAGTTGCAGCGGCGCGCGCAGACCGAGCTGCGGCGTGCCGGCAACGGACATCTCGACGATGTCGCCGGGGTGAAGGCGATAGTCGGCGCCTGCCGCAGAGCCGGCAGCAACCAGCGCGCCGCCCAGGATGGCCAGTCGCGCGTGGGAGGAAAGGACGAACCGCATGGCTTCCTCCTTCAGCTTGCAAAGCTCAGTTGCGGACGCACCCGGCCGACCGACAGCCGCTCGCGCCACCACTCGGCCGTGCGCTCAAGCCCGGTCCGCAGGTCGACCGCCGGCCGCCATCCGGTCGCGGCATGAAACCGATCGGCATCGGCGACGAGAGCGCGGACTTCGGAATTGACGGGGCGGGCCCGCTCCGCGTCGCGCTCGACCGTCTTGCGGCATCCGGTGACCTCGCAGATCAGATCGACAAGGTCGCCGATCGTGATCGCCTTGCCGCTGCCTGCATTGTAGGGGCGCCCGAATTCGATGCTGTTCGACAGGCCGATCTCGGCGAATGCGGCCGCCGTGTCCTCGACGAAGGTGAAATCGCGCCGTGGGCTGAGATCGCCGATGCCGATGCGGCCGGCGGCCGGATCGAGGATCTGGCGGATCACGGTCGGAATCACCGCCCGCTCGCTCTGGCGCGGGCCGTACGTGTTGAACGGACGCAGGATCGCGACCGGCAGGTCGTGCGAGCGCGTGAAGCTCTCGGCAAGCATGTCGGCCGCGATCTTCGTCGCCGAATAGGGGGACTGCCCCTGCAGGGGATGGAGCTCCGAGATCGGCTCGAACAGGGCTGTTCCGTAGACCTCGCTCGTCGACGTGTGGACGACCCGCAGAACGTCGGACCGCCGCGCGGCCTCGAGGACGTTGAGCGTGCCGGTCACGTTCGTATCCACATAGGACTGGGCGGCGACATAGGAATGGGGGATGGCGATGAGCGCCGCCAGATGGAAGACGACCGCCATGCCGGACACGATCTGCTGCATGAAGGTGGCGTCGCGCACGTCGCCGCGAACGAGGCGGAGCTCGGCGCGGATGCGCGGGTCGATCTCGTCGATCCAGCCATGCGTGTCGAACGAGTTGTACAGGCAGAGCGCGGTGACGCTGGCGCCGCGCCGCACCAGTTGCTCGGTCAGATGCGAGCCGATGAAGCCATCCGCTCCGGTAACGAGCACCTTGAGGCCGCGATAGGTCTCGGGGCAGCGAAAGGGACCGCCGATTGGTTCGTGGACGTTCATGGCTGACCGCCCTCCGTCGTCGCCATGCCCGGCATCGACGCAGATCTGACGGCCGAGGCATTCAGCCCGACGACGGCCAGGATGCCGACGACGATCCATTTGAAATCGGTATAGAGCGTGCGGTCCCGATAGTAGCGCAGGTCGAGGCCGGCCTTGGCCGGGAACAGCACCTCCCGGTAGAAGCGCGTCGGCTCGGCGTTGACGGGGAAGAGGCTGCCTTCGTTGCGGAAGGCGACCTGGCTCGGCCCGAGAATGCCCGGACGATGCTCCAGGATCGAAATGGTCGTCGCATCGAAGCAGTCGGCGAAGTCGAGGCTTTCGGGTCGCGGGCCGACGACGGACATGTCGCCGCGCAGGATGTTGTAGAATTGCGGCAGCTCGTCGAGCTTGGTGTCGGCCAGGAGTCTGCCGATGCGCGACATCCGTGCGTCGTTCTGCATCGTCAGCGGCAAGCCGGCGCGCGTCTCGCGTGTCGCGAACTTACGGAACTTGTAGATCGTGAAATGCCGCCCACCCTCGCCGAGCCGGATCTGCCTGAAGAAAATCGGCCGACCGCATTCGGCGACGATCGCGACGGCGATGGCGAGAAAGAGCGGCGCCAGCACCACCAGCGCGGCACCGGCGATCGCGACATCAAGCAGTCGGCGCAACCGGGCGTCGAGATATGGTTGTACGCGCATGATCGATCCCTCGTCATGAATGTCTGAGCGCAATTGCAAGGCTTGCGACGACCCTCTCGACGTCAGTGGCCTGCATGCGCGGATGGAGAGGCAGGCTGAGTTCGCATGCGGCGAATTCCTCCGTCACCGGGAGCCGGACGTCGCGAAACCTGCTGGCGTAGTAGGAGAGCGTGTGGACGGGGGGATAGTGGATGGTCGTCTGGATTCCCTCCCCGGCGAGGCGGGCGATCACGGCATCGCGATCCGTTCCGGCGGGCAGCACCACCGGCATGATGTGATTGGCCGAGATCGCGCTTTCGAAAAACGGCACGCCGATGTCGGGGCAATTGCGTGAGAGCGCGTGCCGATAGGACGCCGTCAGTGCACGGCGTCTGGCATTCCAGGCCGGCAGGTGCGCGAGCTGGACGAGGCCGATCGCGGCGCGCAGCTCATCCATGCGATAGTTGTAGCCCAGCATGGAGACGTCGTAGTGCGGTGTCCGCCCGTTCAGCCGCTGGCGCATGTCGAGCGTCATGCCGTGGCCGCGCATCTGCCTGACCTTGGCGAGGACGGCTGGGTTTGCGGCAGTGACCATGCCGCCCTCGGCGGTCGTCATGTTCTTGTTGCCATAGAAGCTGAACGCCGTCGCATCGCCGACATGGCCGACGCCTCGCGCACCGACCGCGTGGGCAGCATCCTCGATGATGACGAGGTCGTGCAGATCGGCGAAATTGCGCCAGTCCTCGGCATGGGTGAGATAGCCGGCATAGTGCATGAGGATGATGGCGCGCGTTCGCGAATTGACCTTGGCATCGGCATCGCTCATCGAGATCAGCGGAGTGTCGAGCGCTGCGATGTCGACGAAGACGGGCTTCGCGCCGACATAGAGAACGGCGTTCGCCGTCGCCACGAAGGTGAGCGAGGGCACCAGCACTTCATCGCCCGGGCCGATGCCGAGCGCATCGAGGATCAGATGAAGCGCGGCCGTGCAGGAATTGACGGCTACGGCATCCTCGACGTCATGCGCGTGCGCGAAGGCCTCCTCGAAAGCCCGGACCTTCTGCCCCATCGTGATCCAGCCACCGTCGAGAACGGCGCGGACTGCCTCCTTCTCCTCGTCGCCGAGAATGGGTTCGGCCACCAGAAGGTTCGGCGCCGGCGCCCGCATGGGGGAGGGACCAGATGGAGAGTCCGTCTCGACCGTCGCGCCGATCGACGGCGGGACAATGGGGGCCGACCGGCCATTTTCGATGATCTGTTCGGTATCCATCATTCACTCCGCCGCCACCTGTTCGGGCGCGATGGCGTGCTCGAATGCCGGCAACTGGTCGTCCCAGCTCAATTGTTGGGCGCTCTGGAAATCCTCGACCCGCCCGATGTCGAGCCAAAGCCCCTCATGCGGGAAACTGAAGATTGGCAGGCCGCGGCCCAGCATGCACAAGATGAGGTCGTCGAAGCCGAACGGGATTCCGCTCGGGATGTGCTTCATGATCTTCGGGTCCATGCAGTAGATGCCCATGCTCATCAGGTTGGACAGCACCGGCTTTTCCTTGAAGCCGACGATGCGCCCGCCGATCTGCTCGATCACGCCGAACTCCATCTTGGTATGGCGGCGGGCCGAGGCGACGGTGACGAGCCCGCCAAAGGAGCGGTGACAATCGGCGAAGGCCGTGATGCTCAGGTCGGTCAGGATGTCGCCATTGATGACAAGGAAGGTCTCGTCGAGTTCTTCGCGCAGGAGGCCGAGCGGCCCGATCGTTCCGAGGGGCTCGCGCTCTTCGGTGTACTTGATGCGCATGTCCCACTGGCGGCCGTCGCCGCAGAAACTGCGGATCAGATGGGCGAGGTAGCCGGTGGTGATGTAGACGTCCTGGATGTCGTTGCGGCGCAGCCAGCGCAGCAGCAGTTCCAGCACCGGCTTGGTTCCGACCGGCATGAGCGGCTTGGGGAGCACCATCGTATAGGGCCGCAATCTCGTGCCCATACCCCCGCATTGAATCACGACTTTCATGTTTACCCTCCCTGCCGTTCGATTGCCATTCTGCGGAACGTTGGAATTGCTCGCACGCAGTTGTTGATTTGTTGAAGCGGCATTCGAAGAGGATGTTTTTACTTCAAAATATACCGTACAGAAATTGCCAATAAATGGGCAATACAAATAATGACTAGTATTAAATCGAAATTCTAAAAAGTATTAAGATATTTAGGGAGGGGCTACCTCCAAATAGTATTTGTCTTGGCGCCTGTCTCATGTGGAATGTAACCTTTGCCGCGTCGTTTGCATGCTGACGACGGCGCGCGGACTTCGGGCTTCGGGGACGCATCATGTTGCGTGAGGGTCTGTTCGCATTGGGGCTGGTGCTTTACCCGGCCACGCAGTTGAGAATCGGCGGCTTGCCGATCGGCCCGGGCGAGGCGTGTCTTTTCGGCTGGATCGGCCTCACGAGCCTCGAACGCCTGCTCGTGCCGCGCAGCGTCGGCCCGGTCGTCTTTCGGGTCGCGTCCTTCTGGTTCATCTTCGCCCTTTCGCTCTCGCTGGGAATGGTGGTCGGGCTCCTGGTCGAACCCTTTCACGACCTTCCCTCCATCGCCCACGATGTCGTCGCCTACAGCCTCCTGATCGCGATCAGCATGCTTCTGGCGCTCGATCTGGACGACCCGGTTCGCCGGCTGCGCACCGCGCGGCTGGTCGTGTTCTGCGGCGTCGCGGTGCTGACAGTGCAGCTTGCGGACGGCTTTGGTGTATCCGTCGTGCCCGGAACAGATCCCTGGTTCTTCGATCGTTTCCGCGGCTGGTCGCTCGATCCGAACCAGCTCGGCCTGATGTGCGCAACGCTGACGCTGCTATCGATCTATCTCGTCGAGAAGAGCGATCGTGCCGGAGAACGGTTTCTGGCGGCGAGCGCGGGCATCATGGTCTTCGGGGTCGGTCTCCTGACCAAGAGCGATTCCTACGTGGTCTGCGTCTCGGTCGCCGCGCTTGCGCTGATCGCGACCGGCGCGTGGACCATGCTGTCGAGGCCTTCTGCGAACCATCGCCTTCGCGACGCGCTGATGATCTTCGCGGTGCTTGCGCTGCCGGTGACAGCGCTGGCGCTGGCGCCATTCGCGCGAACGATGCTGGTCTATGTGCAGACGCAGTCGACCGCGGTCTATGAGGACGATGATCAGGGCGACACGCGCCTCGGCCTGTGGACCGAGGCGATCGAAAAAGGACTTGAGGCGAATCTCGTCGGCTTCGGCCCCGGCGCCCATCTGACCAGCAAGTCCTACAAGCGGCCGCCGCCCGACAAGTTCGAGGCGCACAACACGGTGCTGGATCTCTTCACCCAGGGCGGCGTCGTGGCGGTGCTTCTGTTCGCCTGGCTCTGCCTGTCCGCCTTTACGCGATGCTGGAGCGCCGGATTGCCGTCGCTGGCCGCACTCGCGGTCGGCTTCACGGCGTTCTCGATGTTCCATTTCGTCATCCGCCATCCGATCTTCTGGTTCGGGATCATGCTGTGCCTGCTGGAGACCGCACGCGTCGGCGTCGCCGCGCGCAGCGATGCGCCGCATCCGGTGGGAGCGCGCGCATGAGGCCCGTCAATGCGGACGTCCCTCCGTTTCGCTTCGTCGCTACCGTGCTGCGTCGGCGCTGGCTTCTGGTCCTCGGTGCCGGCGCCCTCGGCGCAGCGGCAGGCATCGTCGTGGCGGCGGTCGTTCCGCCGACCTACACGGCCAAGGCACAGCTCGTCATCGATGCGCAGGCCGCCACGATTGGCAACGTGATCGACGACGCGGCGGTCGACACGCGCGTCGAGATGCTGATGTCCGATGGTCATCTGCGCCAGATGCTGAAGAGCCTCGATCACGCAGCGAACCCCGCCGCCTCGACCGACACGGTCCCGGCACCATCGATGACCGATCGCATCGAGCTTTTGCGCACCAAGCTGATCGCGCGGCTGGCGCCCTTCACCCGCGCCTCCGGAAGCGTGGTCGTGCCGTCCGAGCAACCGGAAACCGATCTCGCCGCGCTGAGCCTCGATGACCTTCAAAAATCCATCAACGTCTACCGGGAGCGTCGCTCGCGGGTCATCTCGGTGACCTATCGCTCGCGCGATCCCGTTGCTGCGGCAGCGATGGCGAATACGGGCGTCGAGGTCTATGTCGACGACCTGCGCAGCCAGAGGGCGAAGTCGCGCCTCGATTCGCTCCGGCGGCTCGAGGAGCGCATTCCCGAAGCGAAGGTGGCGATGGAGGCGGCCGAAGGTACGCTGCGCCGTTTCGCGTCCGCCCACGGCCTTCTGGCAGACGGGGACGCCGGCGACGAAGATCTGCGCATAGCCGAGATCAATCGCCAGCTCGCCATCGCGCGCTTCGACCTGGCGGAGCGAAGCCACGGGCCCGAAGCGACGAAAGGTCCGGGAGCGGATGGCAACGCGAACTCCTCCACGTTCCAGACAACTGCGCGATCGGGTCCGATGCCACTCTATCCGCTCGGTATCGCCGGTCATCCCGGAACCCTGGCCGGTATGGCCGCACCCTTCGCTGCGAGCGCCGGTCGGCCGGAGACTGCAACGGACGCGGCTGGCGCCGACATGCCCGACTCCGACGTGCTCGCAGCGCGAGTGCGCTATCTGGAACGCTGGCAATCGCGGCTGCAGTCGGTCCGGGCGCAGACGCTGGAAGCCGAACTCGCCTATCGCGACCTCGTACGCAATGCGGCGTCGGCGCTGCAGGTCTATGACGCGCTGCTGCGCCGTCAGGCTGACCTGCTGACCCAGGAATCCCGGCCGCCCGAGGCACGCGTCCTCTCGCTGGCGGCGCCGCCTGAAAAACCGAGTTCGCCCGACACGCTGCTCTTCATTCTTCCTGCAACGCTCTTCGCCTGCCTGAGCGGCGGGCTCGTCGCGCTGATACTCGAACGCGGCAACCATACGCTGCGGAGCCCAAGCCTCGTCGGCGCGGATGACCGATCGTCCGAAACGGTGCTGCTGCCCCATGTCGGCCGGCTGTCGGGTCAGCGGGGAGCTTTGGCGCGCCTCGCCCAGCCCTTCTCGGCATACACAGGTGCGGTACGCCTCTTATCCGCGCAGATGACGATCGAAACGGGTCCGGATGGCGAGGAATCCTGCATCTGCCTCGTCACGTCGAGCGGGCCCGGTGAAGGCAAGACCACGCTTGCAATTTCGCTCGCCGCCTATCTGCGCACGATCGACCGCAAGGTGCTCCTCGTCGACATGGATTTCCGCCGTCCGGGGCTGGCGCCCGGCTTCGATGCGGCGCGCGGGAACGGCATTCTCGATCTTTTGCGCGGCACGCCGCCAGGCGACGTCATCGCGCGCCACGAAGGCTTCGGCATCGACTATCTGCCGCTGCCGGTCGACCGGATCGACCCCATGCTCGTTCTGGCCGATCGCGAACTCGACAGGGTCATGCGGGACTTGCGCGGTCAGTACGACGTCGTCGTCATCGACGGCTCGCCAATGGCGGGGACGGCCGACGCCCGGCTCATCCTGCCGCTGGTCGACCGCGTCGTTCTCGCCTCGCGCTGGGGCCGCACCCTGATCGAGGATACGCGCACCGCACTTGCGCGCCTGCACGACCTCCAGATGGCCGAGCGCACGGAACTGGTCATGACCATGGTTCCTCTGCGCCGGTACGAGCGTCACCATTATCGCGAGATCAACTGAAGTGCCTGCCGGGTAACCAACAATAAGTACCCCGGAATAGAGCATACCCAGGTCAGGAAAATTCGAGACATAATCAATCTATATTTCGGCGGCAAAATATTCGCAAATCAAGCGGGGGACGCAGATGGATTATCCTGCCGATGACAATGTTCGAATATTGCGGGCGGGTGGATCGGCACGACCGACCAGATTGTTGCTGGTGACCTCGGACGACCCGATCTACGTCATCGAATTCTTCCGAGTGTTCTTCGCTGAATTGCCGGAACGGGCATTCGACCTGAAGGCGATAGCGATCGATCATCCGTTTCGGGAATCGAAGATCGCTTCCTTCCGCAGGATCGCGGGAATGTACGGGCTGGCCGGTGCCGGCCGCCAGGTGCTTCGCTATGCGCGCGCCCGGCTGCGCCGCGAGACGATCTCCGAACTGGCTGCGGCGCAGGGCATCGAGGTGTTCGCGGTTTCTTCGGTCAACGACCCGGCTTTCATCGCGCATGTTCGGCGGATGGACGTGGACGTGATCGCATCCGTCGCGGCGCCAGAGATTTTCGGCTCCGACCTGCTGGGCGTGCCGCCGATGGGCTGCATCAACATCCATTCGGGTCGCCTGCCGCGCTATCGCGGCATGATGCCAACCTTCTGGCAGATGCAGCAGGGCGAACCGGAGGTCACCATCACCGTTCACCGGATGGTCGAAAAGCTCGACGCCGGAGACGTCCTGGGAACGCGGTCCTTTCCGCTCCGAAAGCGCGACACGCTGGATCGCGTCATCCGCGGGACCAAGCGCGAAGGCGCGCGGCTCCTGATCGAGGTGCTGACCGAGCTGCGCGAAGGTCGCAGTCGCGCCACGCCGCTGGACATGCGGCAGGCCTCCTACTTCACCTTCCCCGCTTATGCCGATGTCCGCGCGCTGCGCAGGCGCGGCCACCGGCTGTTGTGAGGCCTGCACGATGGCTCCGGGGGAGAGGTCACGCCCGCAATTTTCCGCGCCGACGATTTCTGTCGGCCTTGTCGTCGCGACGTTGCTGGTGTTGTCGCTGGTGCCTGTCTTCGGCGATTTGCGCACGGGCATCCCCGGCGAGATCGAGCATTTCGGCGCCTATCTCGTCTCCTCGATCATCATGGCCGCAGCGGTGCCGGGACGGCGTTTCGCCATCGCCGCCGGGCTCATCGCTCTCGCGCTCGCCTCCGAGGCGCTGCAGGCCTTCATACCCGGGCGAAGCGCCGCGTTCGGCGATGCGGTCGCGGGGTTCGTCGGCTCCGCCTGCGGCCTTTCGATCGACCAGTATGCGCGGCGGTGGCGAAAGAAACGGGCGCAAGCCGCCTTGTCGAAAGGACATTTGTCATGACGTTCAACACGCGCCCCGTCTCGTCCCGCATCAAGCTTGCCGCCGCGACCGCACTGGTTCTGGCTCTGTGCCAGACACCGGGCCTTGCCGGGCAGCGGCATATGGCGAGCAATTTGAAGGGCGATTTCGAAACCGCGAGACAGGACGGGTTCGATCTTGCCGACGTCGCAAGCATCGCAGTTCTGGAGAGCCTTCCGGACGGGATGAAGGGCGTGTTCTGGCTCGGCAACGGCTACAACACCGAATGCGCGTGGCGTCTCTCCGACGACGAGGTCGTCAGACAGGTTTCCGCTCTTGCCGGCCACCCGAAATTCAGCGGCATCTACTACATTTCCGATGAGCCGCATCCGGCCAAGTGTCCGGATGCGGCCGCACGCGTCGCCGAGCGATCGGAGCTGATCAGAAGCACGGACACTGCGGCGCGCACCTTCATCATCGTGCAGAACAGTTCGGCCGATCGTACCGAATTCGCGACCTTGAAGGATTCCGCCGACTATATCGGCGTTGCGCCGTACCCCTGCAACGTGAAGAACGCGACCACCGGCTGCGACATGAAGGCGTTGACGCAGCGCATCGACGAGGCCATCGCCGCCGGCATCACTCCCGACCGCATCGTGCCGGTCTTCCAGCTCTTCGGGCAGGAATGCGCGACCACCGAGACACCCTATTACCGGATGCCGAGCGGCGACGAGCTGGAACGCATGCTGGAGATCTGGGACCAGCGCGTTCCGCCTCCGGTGCGACCCTTTGCGATGGCGTATTCCTGGGGCGTCCAGGAGCGGACTGCCTGTCCGGCGCTAAGCCAGGCCGACGGCACGAGCTTCCCCGATCTTCGCGAAATCTTTTCAGCCTATATGGCCGGCCGCGTCGCGCGGCTGAAGACGGAGTAGGCCCGATGCGGCAGCCCGCCCAACGACGCGCCGCCGAAGTCGCGCTGTCGATCGACGTCGAGGACTGGTTCCACAGCGAAAACGTCAAGCGCGGCGTGTCGCGCGACAGTTGGGACCGGTGCGAGCCGCGCGTCGAGCGCAATACGATGCGGATGCTTGAAATCCTCGACGCCACCAACACGCGGGCGACCTTCTTCGTCCTCGGATGGGTCGCCGAGCGCAATGTGAATCTGGTGCGCGAGATCGCCGCCGCCGGCCATGAGGTCGCATCGCACGGCTTCGCCCACCAACTGGTCTATTCGCTTTCACCGGAGGCGTTTCGGCAGGACGTCAGCCGCGCCAAGGCCTTGCTGGAGGACATTGCCGGGCAGGAGGTGCGGGGCTATCGCGCTCCGTGCTTCTCGATCACGCCCTGGGCCATTCCGATCCTGCAGGAAACCGGCCACGCCTACGATTCCTCGATGGTGCCGACGGCCGCGCACGATCGCTACGGCAGCCTCGGCACGATCGACGACGGCAGCGACATTGCGGAACTGGGCGAGGGGTTCCACGAGGTTTGCGTCTCATGCCTGCGTTTCAGCCGGCGCGGCATTCCCTGGGGCGGGGGCGGCTATTTCCGTTTCGTGCCCTATGCGGCCTGGATGCGCGGCATCAACGTCATCCTGGCCGGCGGTCACCCTTATGTCTTCTACATCCATCCCTGGGAAATCGATCCCGGCCAGCCGCGCGTCGACGGTATGTCGGTGTTCAACACCTATCGCCAGCGCGTCAATCTCCATCGGTGCGAGGAGCGCTTCGAGGCGCTGTGCGCGCGTTTCCACTGGATGACGATCGGCGAGATGATCGAGCGCAGGCGCGGCGGCGCCGTTGCGATCGATCCGGCCATTCTTCCGCACGCTGAAGCAGGAGCCAGCCTTTCATGAAGACGCATGTGCTTTACGTCGGTGGCGAGGACCACAATTTGCGCATCCCGTTCATCCTGGCGATGCGCGATCGTGGCTTTCGCGTCTCGGCGGCGGGAAGCGGCGATGCCGCGCCCTTCGAGGCGGTCGGCATACCGTTTCATCCTTTCAGGTTCCATCGCTTCATCAATCCGCTGGCCGACATCGCCTCCCTCGCCAGCCTGTCGCGGCTCCTGCGCGAACTCCGGCCCGACATCGCGCAGGGATTCGACACGAAGCCGTGCCTCTACCTGCCGATGGCCGCAGGCCTCACCGGCCGGTCGGCGCCGGTTCGAACCATCTGCGGGCGCGCCTGGGTCTACTCGACCGGATCGCTGCTCGCCTGGTCCATGCGGCCGGTCTACCGGCTGCTGCACCGCGCCGCATCGCGCTTCACGGCCGCGACCGTCTTCGAGATCGAGGACGACCGCGCATTCTTCGAGGACTGCTCCATGGCGGGTCGAAACGGCCTCGTCATTCCCGGTGGTGGCGGCGGCGTCGACGTCGACGGTTTCGAACGCGCGCTGGAAGCTTCGCCTTCGCGCAGCCAGATGCGCCGGGCGCTCGGTCTCGGCAATGGCGAAATCGTCATGACCGTCACCCGTATGACGCGTCAAAAGGGCATCCCGACGCTGCTTAATGCGGCCGCGATCGTCCACCGGGAACGCCCCGACGTCCGGTTCGTGCTCGTCGGCCCACGCGAAAGCGAGGGACCGCTCGCGATATCGCAGGCCGAGATCGACGCACACGCGCCCTATGTCGTCGCGCTGGGTGCGCGAAGCGATGTGCCGGCCCTCCTGCGCGCGGCGGACCTCTTCGCATTCCCGACCGAATATCGCGAAGGCGTCCCGCGCGCGCTTCTGGAAGCCGGTCTTGCCGAACTGCCGGTCGTCGCGACGACCATTCCCGGATGCCGCGACGTGGTGGAAGACGGCGTCACCGGTTCCATCGTTCCCATGGGTTCGCCCGAAGCGCTGGCCAAGGGCATCCTCGCGCTGCTCACCGACAAGGAGCGCGCCGGCCGGATGGGCATGGCCGCGGCGCGGCGCGCGCGCAGCCGCTACAGTCTCGAGGCGATCGCCGACAGCCACGCGCGCCTCTACAACCAGTTGGACCGGGAGCGGCGGAAATCGCTCGAGCCCGTCGGCCAGCTTGCCGCCAGCGAGCCGCGTCCGTGACCCGCCATCCCCTCCACGACCTCTCTTCAACCGCCGGGCCTCGATCGCCATGCACGATGGCTCGCAGATAGGCGACCTTCTCGCGCGCTGCCGCAGGGCCATCCTGCCGCTGGTGCTGTTCACGGCCGGCATCAACGTTCTGATGCTGACAAGCGCGGTCTATATGCTGCAGATTTATGATCGCGTCCTGTCGAGCCACAGTCTCGAGACGCTGGCCGCGCTGACGGCCATTGCGTTGGTTGCGCTGATGACGATGGCCGCCCTCGAGGCGGTGCGCAGCCGAATCCTCGTCAAGGTCGGAACGTGGCTCGGGCGACGGCTGGCGCCGCTGGTCCTGCGCAGCGCTGTCGCGGAGGAGGCCGGCGGCCAGCGAACCCGGTCGACATCGGCCTTGCGCGACGCCGAGCAATTGCGCGCCTTTCTCTCCGGTCCGGCGGTCACGCCTCTCCTCGACGCGCCATGGGCGCCGATCTTTCTGGCCGTCATCTTCCTCATCCACCCGATCCTGGGTTTCTTCGCCTGCGCCGGTGCCGTTCTTCTCTTCGCGCTCGCGATCTGCGCCGAACTCCTGACGCGCCGTGCCATCGATCATGCCGCAACCGGCCAGCGCCTGATGTACGGGCAAGCCGAGAACGTGCTGCGCAACGCCGAGGCGATCGAGGCCATGGGCATGTTGAACGGCTTTCTCCGCCGCTGGCAGCGCGAGGTCGACACGGCGTCGAATGCGCATGAACGGGCGGGAAACCGCGCCGGGTACATCCAGTCGATCGCGCGCTTTTTGCGCTTCTGCCTGCAGGTCGGCATCCTGGGCTTGGGTGCCTGGCTGGTCCTGCGCCAGGAAATCCTTCCGGGCGCCATGGTCGCTGCATCGATCATTCTCGGCCGCGCCATGGCGCCTGTCGAGCAGGCCATCGGGGCGGTGAAATCCGTTCAGACCACGCGGGCGGCCTATCGCCGGCTGAAGACGCTGGGCGAGGTGACGCCGCCGGCGCGCGAGCACCTGCCCCTGCCGCGTCCGGAAGGTCGACTGCGCGTCGAGCATCTCGTGATCCGCCTGCCGGGCGCCAACCGCGCCATCCTCGACAATGTCAGCTTCCGGCTCGAGCCGGGCGAAAGCCTTGGCATCGTGGGCTCGACGGCGTCGGGCAAATCCTCGCTGGCGCGCGCGCTCGTCGGCGCGTGGAGACCGACATTGGGTGCCGTGCGCCTGGACAATATGGACGTCGCCCAATGGGCGGCCGGCGACCGCGGCAAATATGTCGGCTATCTTCCCCAGGACGTGGAACTGGTCGGCAATACCGTCGGCGAGGCCATCGCCCGCCTGGACGACGTCGCCGATCCCGCAGTCGCCAGCGCCGTGATCGCGGCTGCGCGGCTGGCAAACCTGCACGAAACGATCAAGGCCCTGCCGAAGGGCTACGAGACCGAGATCGGCGATGGCGGCGTCTATCTTTCCGGTGGCCAGCGTCAACGCATCGGCTTTGCCCGCGCGCTCTACGGCGCCCCGGCGCTGATCGTCCTCGACGAGCCCAATGCCAATCTCGACCGCGAGGGTGAGGAAGCGCTCGTCGAGACCATCGCCGCCCTGAAGGCGCAGGCCTGCACCATGGTCATCGTCGCCCACCGGCCGCGTATCCTCGAGACGGTCGATCACCTGCTCGTACTCGAGCAAGGTCGAATGGAGTTGTTCGGCCCGCGTCCCGAGGTTCTCGCACGGCTCGCCATGGCAGCGCAGCCCGTGCCCTCGATCGTGCGCGCACAGGCCGTCAGGGGTCGGCGCGGGCCTCTGGCCGCAATGTCGGAAGGGTGAGGGAGGTCCACCGATGCCGCCCGCCATTGCGTTCGATCATCATTCCGCCGACCGGCTTAGGCTTGGCGGGTTAACCTTTGCGGGATTCGTGATCTCAGGCGCGTTCTTCCTCGCGTTCGGCGGCTGGGCAGCAACCGTGCCGTTGAGCAGCGCGATCGTGACGACAGGCGTGGTGGAGGTCGAAAACCAACGCAAGCTCGTCCAGCATTTCGAAGGCGGCATCGTCGCCGAACTCGCCGCGCGCGAAGGCCAGCACGTGGACGCGGGCGAATTGCTGATAGCGCTCGACACGACGCAGCCCCGCGCACGCCTCGATCTTCTGGAGGGGCGGTTGGCCAACCGGCTCGCGCTTGCTGCTCGCCTTCGCGCGGAGCGTGACGAACAGCCCGTCGTCACGTTCCCGCATGACGATCCTGCCATGGCGACACAGCCGGGACGCGATGCCGTCGAGGTGCAGACCGCGCTGTTCGACGCACGCCGGCGCGCGCTGGCGGGGCGGACCGCGATCCTGCAAAAGCGGATGGAGCAGACGGGGGAGGAGATCGTCGGTCTCGAACAACTCGTCGCTGCCCATGACAGGCTGATCGGAACGCTGCAGGACGAGGCCGGCGATCTGGAGGGGCTGTTCGACCAGGGTCTGACGACGCGGGAGCGCTACATGGCGCTGCGCCGTCGGGAAGCGGAGATGGAAGGCGAGCGCGCGGTGCATATCGCAGCCATCGCCCGCGCCAGGAAATCCATCTCCGAGCTCGAACAGCAGATCGCCGAACTCGGCGTGACGCGCCTCAACGAGGCCGTGGAGGAACTGAGCAAGGTCGAGGCCGATCTCGTCGACCTGCAGCAACAGGTCCTTGCCGCGACCGACGTGCTGCGCCGCGCCGCGATCCGGGCGCCGCTCGCGGGCACGATCATGAACCTCAAGGTTCACTCCACCTGGGGCGTCGTCAGCCCCGGCGAACCGCTGATGGAGATCGTGCCGATTGACCCGAAGCTTGTTCTCAAGGCGCAGATCAGGCCCGAAGACGTGGACGAGGTGATGGTCGGGCAAGCGGTCGAAGTACGGCTGCGCTCGCGCGACGGGCTCGACCATCCCGCCTTCATCGGCTCGGTGCGCGGCGTGTCCGGCGACCGCTTCGTAGACGAGCGCACCGGCCAGGGTTACTTCACGGCGCTGATCGACGTCGATGCACGTCGACCGACGACGTCTTCATCCTTCGAGATACTTCCCGGCATGAATGCCGATGTGTCGATCGTGGTGGGAAGTCGAACCTTTTTTCAATACCTTACCGGCCCTTTGCAACGACGGCTCAGCATGTCGATGCGCGAACACTAGGATGATCTCGGGGATCGACAGGGGTTATTAATGAAAAAAGACTAGATAAATTTAGTTACCAATAAATTTCAAATGAGTACCAATTACAAATTGCGACTGATATTTAGCCGCGTTACAATTTCCGTATTCTGAAAATGATCGGGGGCAATTGAGGGAGCTTGGCGTGCATGACTGCGAATTGAGGGAGATCGCACATGCTGAATCCGACCAATATTGTGATCATCGAGCAAAACGAGATCTACCGGGCTGGTCTGTTGTATGTTCTGCACCAGGGCGGTTTCGAAAACTGCAGCGCGATTTCGTCGCTGGAAGAACTCGACAGCCACGCGCCGGCGCATTCCGGCAAGGTTCTCTTCCTTGCCGAAATAGGCAGCGACGAGGAAGCGATATCCGCGGGCATCGAGTTCATCAATCATGCGTGCCCTAACGCGTTGATCGTCATCGTTTCCGACTTTATCAGCGACAGACAAATCGCCACCGCGTTGCGGGCGGGGGCCGATGGCCTCGTTTTCAAGTTCGTGGCGCCGCAGGTGCTGACCAAGTCTGTCGAACTCGTTCTGCTCGGACAGCCCGTCTTTCCGATGCAGGTCGTCGAGGCGATGCAATCCCGCCGGTCGGCGGGTTCCGTTGATCCGATCGAGCTGCGCAACGCGCTCGACCGCCTGTCGAAGCGGGAAATGGAAGTCCTGAGATACATGTGCATGGGCAACGCCAACAAGGTGATCGCGCGGTCTGCCGGCATTTCCGAAGCGACCGTCAAAGTCCACGTCAAGGCGATCTTGCGCAAGCTTGGCGCACGCAACCGCACGGAAGCGGCGCTCTGGGCCTGGCCGCACGGCCTGTCCGGCGACGCGCCGCGACCCGATCGCGGCGACGCGAGCAATGCGGCAGGCGGACATAGGGACCCGGTATTTCACCACGACCATTGATCGAAAGCACGGTTCCCGGCGGCGGCGGATGATTTCATCACGCCCATTCGCGCGGCTCGGTCATAGCCATGAAAACGGGCGCGGGATCGTCGCCAAGATCGATCTCGATGATCCGCCCGTCATTGACATGGCTCCATCCGAAATCGGCGACGTAGAGATTGGTGCCGCCGGACCCGTCGCTTGCAGGCGCAAGCTCCAGATCCTTGACGTTGACGCGCGTGTTGTTGGTGGGGTGGCGGAACTGCGCGAGGACGTCGATCGTCTCGACGATGGCACCGCTGCGATCCACCTGCCAGATCGTCGCGCTGAAGCCGCCGCCGACGAAGAACGTGTCGGAACGCGGGTCATAGACCAGCGCCTCGGGATCGAGAATCTCGGCCGGCAGCAGGATGGTGCTGTAAAGCTGGGTTCCGTTCAGGTTCGTTTCCACGATCGTGCGCGACTCGCCATTGACGATGAACAGCCGCCCGTTCGCCGCATCGATCGCGAGGTCCTCCGGGTCGTCGCCGCCGACGGCAAGTGTATTGAAACTGCCCAGGCGCACCGTGGGATTGGCCGGATTGACCCAGTAGACCAACATCTCGTCATCGTCGGAAATATAGAGGCGGCCGCTGGTCGGATCGAAGGCGAGGCCTGTCGCCTCATCGGTGAAGTTGAGATTGAAGGATTGCTGCAACGTACCGTTCAGGCTGAACGCGTAAAGGTCCGTCGGTGAGTTGAAGGGCGCCTCGTCGACTTCCGAATCCGACAGGAAGAGGCGGCCGAGCCCCGCGTGGTAGGCAATGCCCGAGGGATCGGGAATCCCGAGCGCAGCCGTATCGATGGCATTCACCACGCGCGGGGCCTCGTCGCTGATCTGGGCGCCGGCCGCACCGCCGACGACGTCGAGCGCATGCCCGCTCGAGGCAAGCTGTGCGGAGTTGATCTGAAGCGAGAAGGTCTCGGTGCCTTCGGCGATGTTGTCGTCGATGAGGTCGATCCCGACATGGACGCTGGTCGTGCCGGCGGCGATGACGATCTGGCCGGACACCACTGCGCCAAAGTCGCTGCCGCCCGTCGCCGTGCCGTTGACCGTGCTGTAGGTGACGATGACGTCCTCGCGCGCGGGACCGTCAAGGCTGATCAGGAAGTAGACCTTGCCCGCGTCCTCGTCGATCGCTGTCGCGCTCGTCGCCTCCGCAGATATGGCGGGCGTGTTGTCCATGATGCGGAAATGCGCCGCAGTCACAACTGCGCCCGGGCTCAGCGTGGCAAGCGTGATCCTTCCGACCGATCCAGTGCCGTCGGGGTCCCAGTAGAGAATGTTGTTGGCAGGGTTGTAGATGAACTGGCCGTGGCCCGCGCTCGTCGCCGCAGCGCCGGTCACGAAATAGCCGGCGGCAAGAGCTCCGCCCGTCAATCCGTTGCCCTCGGTCAGGCCGTAATCGGCGGCGAACACGCCGATGCTGTCGGCGGCCTCGAAATCATAGATCCGGTCCGCGCTGCTTGCATCGGGAACGCCCAGGACGAACACGTCGGCGCCGGTACCGCCGGTCAGGTAGTCCTTGCCGGCGCCGCCGACGAGGATGTCGTCGCCGTCATAGCCGTAGAGGATGTCCGAGCCGCCGAGGCCGCTGAGCACGTTGGCGCTGGCGTTGCCCTTCAGCGTGTTGGCAAGCTCGTTGCCGGTGCCGTCGATCGAGGCGGTGCCGAGGAGCTCGAGCTTTTCGATGTGATTGCCGAGCCGATAGCTGATCGTCGACTGGACGTAGTCCACGCCGCCTGAATCGACGCCGGCAACCTCCTCCTCGTTGACGATGTCGCCTGGGTCGTCGACCCGGTAGATATCGTCGCCCGCGCCGCCGAACATGGTATCGCGGCCCTGGCCGCCATCCAGCAGGTCGTTGCCTGCGCCGCCGAAGAGCCAGTCGTCGCCGGCCTGACCGTAAAGGCGATCCTTGCCGCCATAGCCGTAAATCCAGTCCGTGCCGCCTGTGCCGATGAGATCTTCGTCGGCGCTCGTGCCGTATTTGTACCTGATCATTGGCAGTCACTCCCCATGCGGGCTGTGTGGGGGCGGAGTTGCGTCCCAGACAAACAGCCGAGCCACCGTGGCGTGGCACCCATGGCGTACCTGCGCCCCAACCGGATCGTTGCTCATCCAAAGCTAAGCGCACGCGCTGGCGATGCCATTGCGAATGGGAAGTAGACCGATGCGTTTTGGGGGTACGACCACTCTGCAACGACTACAAAGCTCGCAGACGTTGATGCTGTCCGGCAAGGCGGCGATTGGTGCCGACCACGGAACTGCCGGCTTCAGATGGCGGAGAGACCCACAAAGGGTGGCGGAGAGGATGGGATTCGAACCCACGAGACCCTTCCGGGTCTACTCCCTTAGCAGGGGAGCGCCTTCGACCACTCGGCCACCTCTCCGGTGACCCGGTCGATAAAGAAGTCGGTCCGCACAATCAATACGGACATTCAACGCAAGCGCGGAAAAACGACTCGATTCGAACGATTCGGACATTCACGGCTGATTCCACGGATCGGAATGGCCTTCGACGACGCGCTTGAGCCTCGTTGCGGCCCGTGCGCGCGCCACAGCTATTAATAGAGCGTAAAGGCGAGGGGGCAAAACGTGGCTTTTGTGCAACAAGGCCTGTGCATAGGGGGTATCGAACGGCCCGGATGGTGCAAACGCGGTTGATCGGGGAGCGGTCCTGCGTATTGTCATGATCGAAGAAGGGGCGGCGAAACACGCTTCCTTTTTCTGAGATTGGGGATGGGGCAGGGAAACGCTGTCCTTCAGCAAAAAGAGCCCAGACCCGCTTAACAACTTTTGACTGGAGGTCAGAAATGAACATTAAGAGCCTTCTTCTCGGCTCCGCTGCTGGACTGGTTGCCGTTTCCGGTGCCCAGGCTGCCGACGCCATCGTTTACGCCGAGCCGGAGCCCGTTGAGTACGTTCGCGTTTGCGACATGTACGGCGCTGGCTTCTTCTACATCCCGGGCACCGAGACCTGCCTTCAGGTTTCCGGCCTCGTCTGGTACCAGATGGGTGCTGCCGACGAAGCCCCGAACTACCACGGCTTCGCTGCCGACCGCTGGAACAAGTCGACCCGCGCTCGCGTCAACTTCGACGCCCGTTCGGACACCGAGTGGGGCACGCTGCGCGGCTACGTCCGTCTGCAGGGTGACTTCAACGCCTTCTCGAACCTGAACGGCCCGCTTTCCAGCCGCACCGGTTCGTCGGACGGTCGTGGCACCATCGGCTTCGATCAGGCCTTCCTCGAGCTCGGCGGCTTCCGCGCTGGTTACACCGAATCCGCGTGGGTTGCCTCGCAGGGCGCCGGCGTTGCTCAGTTCGGTTCGCACACCTGGGGTGGTCTCTCCTATGGCTACCAGCAGCGTCAGCTGATCTCGTACACCTTCGGTGGCGCTTCGGGCTTCGCAGCCACGATCGCTCTCGAAGACGATGCGAACGACAACTTCACGCCTGACGTCGTCGGCGTCGTGTCGTACAATCAGGCTTGGGGCGGCGTCTGGGCAAAGGGTGCCTATGATGAAGACCGCGGCACCAACCTCGTCGAAGTCGACGATGGCGGCTGGGCTGCTCAGGCTGGTCTCCAGCTGAACGTCCCGAACGCACCGGGCTCCTCGTTCCGCCTCATCGGCTACTATGCCGACAACGCGAACGCCTACTCGGTCGGCTCGGAATGGTCGGTTCTGGCTTCCTACCGCCAGCAGTTCTCGCAGACCATCGCTGCTTCGGTCGGCGCTCAGTACTTCAGCAACATCCACGACTTCGGCCCGGCCCTCGGCACCGAGACGGACCTGGACGGCTGGCAGGCTGAAGCTGCTCTGATCTGGACCCCGGTCACGAACTTCGAAGTTCGCGCTGAGTACGTCTACACGGACATCGACCTTCGTCCGTCGACCAACTCGGGCTTCCTGCGTCTGCAGCGCTCGTTCTAAGACCGATCTGGTCCTAGTTTGAATGAAGAACCCGGCGGGCAACCGCCGGGTTCTTTCTGTTTTGGGGTCGACCGGCTGGCGAAATCGGTCGCCTCCGCGATGCATCGGATGGCGGCGCCGCTGCCTTTGCCCGGTGTTCGACCATCTTCCGCGTTGGACAGATTTATCAGATGACGCGTTAGGGATTGGCTTTGGTTAAGCAGGTCCGCGGATCGACTTGGCCTGTTGCGGCCATCTACCGACAGGTGAGCACTTCAGTTCTGCGCGAATGGCGCTGCTCCGCTTGTTGCGCATGACAACGGATCGGAACGATCCAAAGCAAAAGGCGGACCCGAGGGCCCGCCTTTCGCGATTTCCCGATCGTGGAACCGGAACTCTTACCTGCGACCACCGACGAGGTCGGCGACGACGTCGGTCCGGCCCGACAGGCGCATCTTGTAGACCTGGTAGTTTTCCATCACGCGCTGCACGTAGGAACGTGTCTCGTGGAAGGGGATGCGCTCGATCCAGTCGACGACTGCATCGATGTTCTGTCCGCGCGGATCGCCATAGCGGCCGACCCATTGGGCGGCGCGGTTCGGGCCGGCATTGTAGCCCGCGAAGGTCAGGATGTAGGAGCCGTTGAAGCGGTCGAGCTGTTCGCCGAGATAGGCGGCGCCGAGCGCGGCATTGTACCCGGCATCGCGGGTGAGGCGGGCCTGGTCGTAGGAAACGCCGACCTTGCGCGCCATGTCGCGGGCCGTTCCCGGCAGCAATTGCAGGATACCGAGCGCACCCGCGCCCGAACGGGCCGAGATGTTGAACTCGCTCTCCTGACGGGCGATTGCATAGGCAAGCGCCTTTCCGGCCGCCGAGATGTTGGCATTGCCCGGAATGGCGCCGACGGGATGCGCCAGCGCTCCGACATCGAGGCCGCGACCCGCCGCCCATTTGCCGACGCGCAGCGCAAGCGGATGATCGCCGCGCCGCTCGGCCATGACGGCGAGAAGTGCCAGCTCGCCGGTGCTGTCGAGCTGCAGCGCCAGGTCGCGATAGAGCGTGTTCGCCCGGCCCTGGTGACCGGCACGCTCAAGGCGGCGAATCGCTTGCACTGCTTGCCGGCCCTCGAAATTGCGGCGGTCAGCGTCGCTGGGCGACGGGAAGCTTGCCGAAACGGTCGTGGCGCCGAGCTTGGCGGCGGCAAGCTGGCCGTAAAACGCCGTCCCGTAGCGCGCCGCGCGCTGGTAGTGGTCGCGTGCATTGCCCGGGCCGCCGGCCTCGGCGGCGCGTCCCAGCCAGTAATGACCGCGCGACAGGGAAATCGGTCCTTCGGCGATCTGGACGATTCGCGAGAAATGCCGGTTGGCCGTCGCCGCATCGTTGAGGAAGCGCAACGCATACCAGCCGGCATGGAATTCGGCGTCGACGGCATTGGCCGGGCTGTCCACCTGCTGAGCGGCGGCAACCTGATAGGCGAGGCGATTTTCGCCGAGATCAAGCAATTCGCGCGAGAGGACGCGTCTTTCGATCCACCACGCGTCGGCATTGACGAGCGAGGCCGCGTCCTTGGGTGCCTGGAGAACGACCTGGGCGGCCTCCTTATAGCGTTCGGCGCGGCGAAGGTGCCGTGCCTGCGCGAAGTAGAAGCCGGCCTTGCGCTGGGCCTGCGGCACGGCGGCAAGAAGCTTGCCGGCATTCGATTCGCCACGGATCACGGCGGCCCAGGCGCGCGTCAGCGCTTCGCCGCCGGCAAGACCTGCGACGCGCTCGGCCGAAGTGACGCGATCGATGTGGAGCATCCGCTCCATGCGATGCCAGTGATCCGCGGCCGTCAGAAGGCGGCCGAATTCGCGCACCATCGCGGCTTCTTCGCGGGGCTCGATGCGCTCGTTGCGCCAATAGGGCGCCAGAACGGCCTTCGCGGCCTGCGTGTTGCCGACGGCCAGATGCGCCCGCGTCAAGGCGATCGTGCCTTCCGGCGTTTCGGGTTGCGTGTCGCCGAAAGCGCGCAGCACGCCCTGCGGGCCCGGGTTTTCCCGCAGGAGCGCCCGCTCGGAATTGGCGCGCAACCGCGACATGCCCGGCCAGCCCTTGAGTGCGAATGCCGCCTGCGCGATTTCGCCGGAGGGCACGCCATCGGCGCCGCTCGTGGCGATCGCCCAGGAGAGAATCTGGCGGTCCAGCGAATTCGACGGCAGGTTGTCCCGGGTAACGCGGGCGCGGGAGATGTTGCCCGACTGCAAGGCGTCGAGCCCGGCCTTGAGCTTGGAAATATCGCCGCTGACGACGAGATCGGTTGCCATTGCGGCTGCCGACTGCGCCACGACCGAACCGGTCGTAAATGCGCTGTCGACGCCCGTCGCAGCAGCCTGGTAGGGGCGCTGTCCGGGAATCGGCGGGTTGGACGGCAGTACCGGATTGGCGAGCGCCAGCCCGGGAAGGAGGGCGAGGGTCAAGCCGGTAAGCGCGACGCGGGTCCTGAGTGTTGCCTGCATTCTTTAGGTCCTGGGTCGTTCGTCATGGACAGGTAGGTTAACGAGACACCCATGCTAGGGGCTGTGGGTGAAGACGACGTAAACGATTGGTTATCGCCATCGTTCAAATGCGCCGCGCTCATGGCCGGCGCGCGTTGAATTCCGCTTCGTCCCAACGCCAAGACTATGGTGCATCCGCCGCCGATCGTCTAGAAGGCGGGCAGAATAGCCGTTTTCCGCTTGCCAAGTGCCTATCCAGGAGCTTTGAGATCATGTTCACAGGTTCGATGACCGCGCTCGTGACCCCGTTCACCAAGGACGGCGCCCTGGATGAGAAAGCCTTCCGCGAACTCGTGGAATGGCAGATCGGCGAAGGCACGAACGGCCTGGTGCCGGTCGGGACGACGGGTGAATCGCCGACGCTGAGCCATGAAGAACACCGCCGCGTCGTCGAGATCTGCGTCGAGGTGGCCGCAGGTCGCGTCCCGGTCATTGCCGGCGCGGGCTCGAATTCGACCACGGAAGCCGTCGAACTGGCGAAGTTCGCCGAAAAGACCGGCGCGGACGCGGTTCTCGTCGTCACGCCCTATTACAACAAGCCCAACCAGCGCGGGCTCTACGCGCATTTCGCCGAAGTGGCGAAGGCTGTGAAGCTGCCCGTCATCATCTACAACATCCCCCCGCGCTCGGTGATCGACATGACGCCCGAGACGATGGGACGGCTTGCCAAAGACTTTTCGAACATCGTCGGCGTCAAGGATGCGACAGCGAAGATCGAGCGCGTCTCCGAACAGCGCATCACCTGCGGGCCCGACTTCATCCAGCTTTCCGGCGAGGACGCATCGGCGCTCGGCTTCAACGCACATGGCGGGCAGGGGGCGATTTCGGTCACCTCCAACATCGCGCCGCGTCTCTGCGCCGAATTCCAGCGCGCCTCGCTCGCCGGCGACCGCGAGCGCGCGATCGAATTGCAGGACCGGCTGATGCCACTCCACAAGGCAATTTTCATCGAGGCGGGCGTGACCGGCGCGAAATATGCGCTGTCGCGCCTTGGGAAAGCGCAGAACGTCGTTCGGATGCCGCTCGTCACGATCGAGGAGTCGACGGCGAAGGCGATCGACGCCGCGATGGTTCATGCCGGGCTGATGAACTGATGCCGGCTTTTCGCGTTGCGATGACATGAGCAAGGATAAGGACAACAATTCCAAGCTGGTCGCGGAAAACCGCAAGGCACGCTTCTCCTTCGAGGTGACCGACACCTACGAGGCCGGCCTGTCGCTGACGGGCACGGAGGTAAAGTCGCTGCGCGAAGGCCAGGCGAATATCGGCGAATCCTACGCTTCGGCGGAGGGCGGCGAAATCTGGCTGATCAATTCGTACATTCCCGAATACACGCAAGGCAACCGTTTCAACCACGAGCCCCGCCGCCGTCGAAAGCTTCTCCTGAAGAAGAAGGAGATGGCCCGCCTGAAACAGGGCGTCGAGCGCGAAGGCATGACGATGGTCCCGCTGAAGATTTACTTCAACGAAAAGGGCCGCGCGAAGCTGCTCTTCGGCTTGGCGCGCGGCAAGAAGCTGCACGACAAGCGCGAGACGGAAAAGCAACGCGACTGGGGTCGGGAAAAGGCGCGGCTTTTGAAGAACCACGGGTAGAAGGAGGGGAGTAGGGGAGTACGGGATTAGGGGAGTAGGGGAAGAACTTTTCTTCCCATTGTCGAAGTCCGCTGATGCTCTTCACTCCCCTACTCCCCTACTCCCCTACTCCCCTACTCCCCTACTGCCGAATCCAAAAACCCCCGCACATCCCTGAAAACATCGACGAACATCTCTTCCGTCAGCCGTCCCGTATTCGTGTTGTACCGCGAGCAGTGATAGCTCGAGAATACGCGGATGCCGCCGATTTCGGTCTGCGCCTGATGGCCGAATTTGTGCTCCGCAACCCGGCCGCCGAGCGCGCGCACGACGGACTGGTGCGAGATCGAGCCAAGCGTCACGATTGCCTTCAAATTCTCGAACCGGCCGATCGTCGGCACGAGAAATTTACGACAGGTGTTGATCTCTGCGCCCACCGGCTTGTTCTCCGGCGGCACGCAGCGCACGGCGTTAGTGACGGCCGTCTCGATGAGTTGCAGACTGTCGTCGGGGCGGGCTTCGAACTCGCCTGTGGCGAAGCCGAACCGTTTCAGCGTCGAGTAGAGAAGGTCGCCGGCATAGTCCCCGGTGAAGGGGCGGCCGGTCCGGTTGGCCCCGCGCAGGCCGGGCGCGAGCCCGACGATGAGCAGCCGAACGCTGCCATCGCCTGCCGTCGGCAGCCAGGTCGGCACCGGCGCGTTGAACCAGTGCGGCTCGCGCGCGCGCCACGCCGCGATGAAGTCGTGCAGGCGCGGGCACAACGGACAGTCGGGTGACGGTTCGGCCGGTCCGACGGAAACGATGCGGCTCATTCGAACTCGTCTTCGTCGACGGGTTCCGGCGCGGGACGGCGGGCGATGCGCTCTGCGCCCTCGCGTCCGATCTCGGCCTTGAGCGAATTCAGGTCGATGAAATGATCGGCCTGCCGGCGCAGATCGTCCGAGATCATTGGCGGCTGCGAGGCCATGGTCGAGATCACAGAGACCTTGCGGCCCTTGCGCTGGAGCGCATCGACGAGGCTGCGAAAATCGCCGTCGCCGGAAAAGATGACGTAGTGGTCGATCGTCGAGGCGAGTTCGAGCGCGTCGACCGTCAGCTCGATATCCATATTGCCCTTGATCTTGCGCCGGCCCATCGCGTCGGTGAACTCCCGCGCGGGCTTGGTGACGACCTTGTAGCCATTATAGTCGAGCCAGTCGATCAGCGGCCGGATCGAGGAATATTCCTGATCCTCGATCAGCGCGGTGTAGTAGTAGGCGCGCACGAGATAGCCGTGCTTCTGGAAATGCGTGAGCAGCTTGCGGTAGTCGACGTCGAAACCGAGTGCGCGGGACGTGGCGTAGAGATTGGCGCCGTCGATGAAGAGGGCGATCTTTTCGCGCGGATCGAACATGGCAATTGTTCCTGTCGAAATGGCCGGCCTGTCGAAATGACTGGCGCCCAAGGGCGAAAATCGAATTCAAGCGAAACTGAATATAAGACAGACATACGGGCAATGGCGCCGCGTGCCAACATCGCAGCGGCTGGGCTCAAGCATTTTTGATTGTGTGGACGCAGCGTCTCGCAATGCTTGTCAAGAGGCGAAGTTTTCGCTATGGAGCACGCAATCTCCCGACACCTGAAGACATGAAAGGGGCGTTCCCATGGCCCGCGTCACCGTTGAGGATTGCATCGACAAGGTCGACAACCGGTTCGAGCTCGTTCTGCTCGCCGGCCACCGTGCCCGCCAGATCTCGCAGGGCGCCGCGATCACGATCGACCGCGACAATGACAAGAACCCGGTCGTCGCCCTTCGCGAGATCGCCGACGAGACGCTCTCACCGGAAGATCTGAAGGAAGACCTGATCCATTCGCTGCAAAAGCACGTCGAAGTCGACGAGCCGGAAGTCGAGGCTCCCGCGCTGTCGACGGAGACTGGCGACGAGACGATCATCGCGACCGACGAGAGCGAAGAGAACGTCACCTTCGACCGCATGTCGGAAGACGATCTCCTGGCCGGCATCGAAGGCCTTGTCGCGCCGGAAAAGAGCGACGATTTCTGATCGTCGCGGCACGGCAATCTTCCGCCGCGGCCTATTGATGACTATCTAAATTATATGCCGCGCCGCTATGATGGCGCGGCATATTTCGTCTGAAGGGTCCGGTTCCACATGATGCGGCAATACGAGCTTGTCGAGCGCGTCCAGCGCTACAAGCCCGACGTGAACGAAGCGCTTTTGAACAAGGCGTATGTCTATGCCATGCAGAAGCATGGTCACCAGAAGCGCGCATCCGGCGACCCGTATTTCTCCCATCCGCTCGAAGTGGCCGCGATCCTCACCGACATGCATGTCGACGAGGCGACGATCGCCGTCGCGCTGCTCCACGATACGATCGAGGACACCTCGGCCACGCGCCAGGAGATCGACACGCTGTTCGGCCCGGAGATGGGCAAGCTCGTCGAGGGCTTGACCAAGCTCAAGAAGCTCGATCTCGTCTCCAAGAAGGCCGAGCAGGCTGAAAACCTGCGCAAGCTGCTTCTCGCCATTGCCGAGGACGTGCGCGTCTTGCTGGTCAAGCTGGCCGACCGGCTGCACAACATGCGCACGCTCGACCACATGCCCGAGCACAAGCGCATCCGCATCGCCGAGGAGACGATGGACATCTATGCGCCTCTGGCCGGGCGCATGGGCATGCAGGACATGCGCGAGGAGCTGGAGGAACTGGCCTTCCGTACCATGAACCCGGAAGCCCACCGCGCGGTCACCGAGCGTCTCGCCGACATCTACGAGCGCTCGAAGGACGTCATCGGCGAGATCGAGAAGTCGCTTTCGGTGCTGTTCGAGAAGTACGACATCAAGGCGACGGTGAAGAGCCGGCAGAAAAAGCCGTGGTCGGTCTTTCGCAAGATGGAGACCAAGGCGCTGTCTTTCGAGCAATTGTCGGACATTTTCGGCTTTCGCGTCATCGTCGACAATGAAGAGGACTGCTACCGCGCGCTCTTCGCGATCCACACGACCTGGTCGATGGTGCCGGGCCGGTTCAAGGATTACATCTCGACGCCGAAGCAGAACGACTACCGATCCATCCATACGACGATCGTGGGCCCGTCGCGCCAGCGCGTGGAACTGCAGATCCGCACGCGGCCGATGGATGACGTCGCCGAATACGGCGTCGCCGCCCACACGCTCTACAAGGATGGTGCGACGGTATCGGGCAATGGCGGTCTGAAGTTGTCCAAGGACACCAACGCCTATGCTTGGCTGCGCCACACGATCGAGCAGCTTTCGGAAGGTGACAATCCGGAGGAATTTCTCGAGAATACCAAACTCGAACTGTTTCAGGACCAGGTCTTCTGCTTCACGCCGAAGGGCCGGCTGATCGCGCTGCCGCGCGGCGCGACGCCGATCGACTTCGCCTACGCCGTCCATACAGATGTCGGCGATACCTGCGTCGGCGCCAAGATCAACGGCCGCATCATGCCGCTGATGACCGAATTGAAGAATGGCGACGAGGTCGAGATCATCCGCTCGAAGGCGCAGGTGCCGCCCGCCGCATGGGAATCCGTCGTCGTCACCGGCAAGGCGCGCTCGGCCATCCGCCGCGCGACCAAGAATGCCATCCGCAAGCAATATTCCGGCCTCGGCACGCGCATCCTCGAACGCGCCTTCGAGCGCTCGGGCAAGAAATTCTCCAAGGAACTGCTGAAGCCCGTCCTGCACCGCTTGGCGCGCAAGGATGTCGAGGACGTGCTGGCCGCCGTCGGGCGCGGCGAATTGTCGTCGCCGGACGTCGTGCGTGCTGTCTATCCCGACCACAAGGAGGAGAGGGCGGTGCAGCCGCCGCGTCAGCGCGAAGAGGGTTGGTTCAACCTGCGCAATGCGGCCGGCATGCTGTTCCAGATGCCGCGCTCGAACGAGCCGGAAAAACCCGGCCGGCGCGAGAGTGCCGGTGCACTGCCGATCCGCGGCGTGCGCGGCGACCTGCCGGTCAAGTTCGCCCCGGAAGGCGCCGTTCCGGGCGACCGCATCGTCGGTATCATGCATCCGGGCTCGGGTATCACGATCTACCCGATCCAGTCGCCGTCGCTCACCGCCTTCGACGACCAGCCGGAACGGTGGATCGACGTGCGCTGGGACATCGACGAGGACACCAAGGAGCGCTTCCCCGCGCGCGTCTCGGTGACGGCTCTGAACGAGCCCGGATCGCTTGCGAATATCTCGCAGGTGATTGCATCGAACGACGCCAACATCCATACGCTGTCCATGCTGCGCACCGCGCCGGATTTCACCGAGATGGTGTTCGATCTCGAGGTCTGGGACCTGAAGCATCTGAACCGGCTGATGTCGCAACTGAAGGAAAATGCGAGCGTTTCGGAAGTGCGCCGCGTGAACGGATAGGAAAAGACGGCAGATGCAGACTGAAGACGTATTGGCGATTTTCCGCGAGGCGGGCGCTATCCTGGAGGGGCATTTCATCCTGACCTCAGGCCTGCGCAGCCCGGTCTTCCTGCAAAAGGCCCGCGTGTTCATGCATGCCGACAAGACCGAGCGTCTGTGCAGGGCGCTCGCGGAGAAGATCCGCGCCGAGGCCGGCGAGATCGACTATGTCGTCGGTCCGGCCGTCGGCGGCATCATTCCCGCTTATGAAACCTCTCGTCATCTCGGCGTGCCCGCGGTCTGGGTCGAGCGCGAGGCGGGCGTCTTCAAGCTGCGCCGGTTCGAGATGGAAAAGGGCGCGCGCGTCGTCATCGTCGAGGACATCGTGACGACGGGCCTGTCGATCCGCGAGACCGTCGATTGCCTTCGCGAACTCGGCGCCGAAATCGTCGCGGCGGCCTGCATCGTCGACCGTTCCGCCGGCAAGGCCGATGTCGGGGTGCCGCTCATCGCGCTCGCCGAATATGAGGTGCCGGCCTATCCGGCCGACGCGCTCCCGCCCGAACTCGCCGCCATTCCGGCCATCAAGCCTGGAAGTCGCAACATCTGACGATGTCGGCGGCCGTTCACGAAACATTACATGATGATCGCGCATTGTAGCGGCTCGGTCTCCATGCCTATATCGTGATGACTGGACCATTCGAATCCCTGATGAGGGAACCGGGCAGGAAGCCCGGCCTGAGCGACGCAAAGGTATGCTTTTCAGACGACGTAAGACGGCGGATTTCGGCGAGAAGTTGCGGGTGATGTTCTGGCCGCGGCGCTCGTTCGCGCGCTCCGCCCGCTATTTTTCGAGACGGGTGCTGCGCCTGACGGCAACGCCGCATGCCGTGGCAGCAGGCGTGGCGGCCGGGGCCTTCGCATCCTTCCTGCCCTATATGGGCTTCCACTTTCTCATCGCCGCCGGCCTTGCATGGCTTTTGCGCGGCAATCTGATCGCGTCGGCGCTGGGAACGGCGGTTGGCAATCCGATCACTTTTCCCTTCATCTGGGGGTGTTCGCTGGGGCTCGGCCGATACATGCTGCAGGGACGTGAACCGGGTGAGGTGGTGCCACTGCAACTGGGGCGCGTCTTGACCGAGCTCGATTTCGCACTCCTTTGGGAGCCGCTGTTGAAACCGATGACGGTCGGCGGGGCGATGCTCGGAACGCTGTGCGGCCTGATCCTCTATCTTCTGACCTATTGGGCCGTCGGTCTGTTCCGCGAACAGCGGCGCCGGCGCCTTGCGGACAAGGCGCGCCAGCGCGCGCATCCGGCCCTGACGCAGCCCGCACGATGATCGTCGGCATCGGCAGCGACCTCATCGACATTCGTCGCATCGAAAAGACCATCGAGCGCCATGGCGAGCGCTTCATCAATCGCGTCTTCACCGAAATCGAGCAGGAAAAATCCGACCGGCGTAAATTGAGGGCGGCCTCCTATGCCAAACGCTTCGCCGCCAAGGAGGCCTGCGCCAAGGCGCTCGGCACCGGCCTTGCGCGCGGCGTCTTCTGGCGCGACATGGGCGTCGTCAATCTTCCGGGCGGCAAGCCCACGATGCGGCTGACCAATGGGGCGCTCCAGCGCTTGATTGCCCTGATGCCGCAAGGCCACAAGCCCGTAATCCACCTGACGATCACCGACGATTTCCCGCTCGCTCAGGCCTTCGTCATCATCGAGGCGCTGGCCGATCCATCCGCGGCGTGACCAAGCGACGCAACGGCGTTGCCGCAGACGCCGGCAAACGCTAAGACGAACCGCAGCCCGCAAAGTACGGAAAGAATCTCAGCGTGTCGGACAAGAACAACAAGAAATCCGGCGGTTTCGGTGAAACCGTCAGCGTCATCGTGCAGGCTCTGCTTCTGGCGCTGGTCATCCGCACGCTGCTGTTCCAGCCCTTCTCGATCCCGTCCGGGTCGATGCGCCCGACGCTGCTCGAGGGCGATTATCTGTTCGTCACCAAATGGGCCTATGGCTATTCGAAGCATTCGCTGCCCTTTTCGCCACCGCTTTTCGAAGGCCGCATCTGGGGTTCGGAGCCGGAGCGCGGCGACGTCGTGGTCTTCAAGTTTCCGCCCGACCCGTCGCTCGACTACATCAAGCGCGTGATCGGCATGCCCGGCGACACGGTTCAGATGCGCGAAGGTCAGCTTTTCCTGAACGGCGAGGCGGTGCCGCGCGAACTGGTGGACGAACTCGACAATCCCGACATCACCGAGATGGCGCGTCCCGTCGAGGTCTGGCGCGAGACGCTGCCGAACGGCGTTTCCTATGACACGCTCGACCTTTCGCCCAACTCGATCGGCGACAACACGCGCGAATTCCAGGTGCCCGAAGGCCACTACTTCATGATGGGCGACAATCGCGACAATTCGACGGACAGCCGGTTCTCGGTCGGCTATGTCCCGGCCGATCATCTCGTCGGTCGCGCCAACATCATCTTCTTCTCCATGTCGGGCGGCGCAAGCCCGCTCGAAATCTGGCGCTGGCCGACCGAACTGCGCTTCTCGCGCCTCCTCAACTCGGTCGAGTGATGGCCGGAAACAAGACAGATGGCGCGGCACTCGCGGCCGCCATCGAAAAGATCACCGGCATCGCCTTGAGCGACCACGAACGGCTGGCGCGTGCGCTGACCCATGCGAGCGTGCAGGCCGGCGCGGCGGCGCATTACGAGCGGCTGGAGTTCCTCGGCGACCGGGTGCTCGGCCTCGTGATCGCGCAGATGCTGTTCGAAGCGCACCCCGATGCCGCCGAAGGCGAGCTTTCGGTGCGCCTCAACGGGCTGGTCAATGCCGAGACGCTGGCCGATCTCGCCGACGAGATCGGCCTGACGCCGCTGATCCGCACCGGCGCCGAATTCGGTTCGCTGTCCGGCAAGAAGCGGATCAACACGCGCTCCGACGTGATGGAGGCGCTGATTGCGGCGATCTATCTCGAAAAGGGGCTCGACGCCGCCCAAGGCTTCATCCTCGACAAATGGGCCAAGCGCGCCAAAGGCGAGGCGGCCGGGCGGCGCGACGCCAAGACCGAGTTGCAGGAATGGGCGCACCAGCGCGTCAAGGTATCGCCCGTCTATCGCGTGGACAGGCGCGAGGGACCGGATCATGATCCGGTTTTCACGGTCAGCGTGCTGATCGAAGGTCTGGCGCCGGGGCAGGCGCAGGGCCGCTCCAAGCGCGAGGCCGAGCAGGCGGCGGCGACCGCCATATTGACGCGCGAAGGCGTCTGGAAGGACGAGACACGATGACCGACGAATCCACCAATGCCGAGGGTCCGACGCGCTCGGGCTTCGTCGCGCTCATCGGCGCGCCCAATGCGGGCAAGTCGACGCTTTTGAACCAGCTCGTCGGCTCCAAGGTTTCGATCGTCACCCACAAGGTCCAGACGACGCGCGCCATCGTGCGCGGCATCGCGACCCACAAGCGCTCGCAGATCGTCTTCATGGACACGCCCGGCATCTTCAAGCCGCGCCGCCGCCTCGACGAGGCGATGGTGACGACCGCCTGGGGCGGGGCCAAGGATGCCGACACGATCGCCTTCCTGATCGACGCCGAGCGCGGAATTCGCGGTGATGCGGAAACGATCCTCGAGCGGCTCGAAAACGTCCGCCAGCCGAAGATCCTGATCCTGAACAAGATCGATCAGGTGAAGCGCGAAGACCTCCTGGCACTTGCCTCCAAGGCGACCGAGAAGGTCCAGTTCGAGCGCGTCTTCATGATCTCGGCTCTGACGGGCTCGGGCTGCGCCGACCTTCTCGACTATCTTGCCGAGGCTGCGCAGGAAGGCCCCTGGTACTATCCGGAGGACCAGATTTCGGACCTGCCGATGCGCCAGCTCGCCGCCGAGATCACCCGCGAAAAGGTGTTCCTGCGCCTGCATCAGGAACTGCCCTATTCCTCGCATGTCGAGACCGAGGGCTGGGAGGAAAAGAAGGACGGATCGGTCAAGATCGATCAGGTCATCTATGTCGAGCGCGACAGCCAGAAGAAGATCGTCCTCGGCAAGAAGGGCGAGACCATCCGCGCCATCGGCCAGGCCGCGCGCGAAGAACTGGCCGAGATCATGGAGCAGAAGGTCCATCTCTTCCTGTTCGTGAAGGTGCGCGAGAACTGGATCAACGATCCCGAGCGCTATCGCGAGATGGGACTTGAATTTCCCCGCTGACGCGTCGAACTTCGCCTGATGGAATGGCGTGACGACGGCATCATCCTGGGCACGCGCCGGCATGGCGAGACGAGCGTCATCCTCGAAGTGATGACGCGCGGCCATGGCCGCCATCTCGGCCTCGTGCGCGGTGGGCGTTCGCGCAAGATGCAGCCGGTGCTGCAGGCGGGCAACCGGGTCGAACTCGTCTGGCGCGCGCGGCTCGACGAGCATCTGGGCTTCTTCGCGGTCGAACCGGTGGAACTCAAGGCCGCGCAGTTCATGGACAGCGCGGCCAGCATCTATGGCCTGCAATTGTTGGCGGCGCATCTGCGTCTCCTGCCCGAGCGCGATCCCCATGCCGGCCTCTATGAGACGCTGGCAGTGGTGCTCGACCATCTGCGCGAGCCGCAGGATGCGGCCGAACTCGTCGTCCGCTTCGAGCTTCTGGTTCTGGAGGAGCTCGGCTTCGGGCTTGACCTCCAGCGCTGCGCCGCGACGGGAGCGCGCGAGGACCTCGTCTACGTCTCGCCCAAGAGCGGCCGCGCCGTTTCGCGCACGGCGGGCGAGCCCTGGCGCGACAAGCTCCTGGCGCTGCCCGAATTCCTGCAGCGCGGCTCGAAACGTCAGGGCGACGAGGCCGCGATCGCCGACGCCTTCCGGTTGACCGGCTTCTTCCTCGCCCGCCACATCTATGAGCCGCGCGGCATGGACGAGCCCGATGCCCGCATCGGCTTCATCGCCGCGCTGAAAAAGGCGCTCGCCAGCATCCCACCGCATAACGGAGAAAATGCCGCATGACCGCAGTCGAAATCTTCCCGGGCCACGTCGTTCCGCGCGGCCTCGGCACCATTCCGCATGCGGATGTCGAGCATTATTCGGGCCTGGAACTCCTGCAGCGCGTGGTCGACGGCGAATATCCCGCGCCCTCGATCGCCGCCCGCATCAACTTCGCGCTTGTCGAGGTTTCGGAGGGCAGGGCGGTGTTCAAGGGCATGCCGGGTGCGCGCCATTTCAACCCGCTCGGCTCCGTCCATGGCGGCTGGGCCGCAACGGTGCTCGATTCCGCGCTCGGCTGCTCGATCCACACGTTGCTGGCGAAAGGCGAGGGCTATTCGACCGTCGAGATGAAGGTGAATTACCTCCGCCCGATCAGCGAGAAGACGGGCGTCGTGACTTGCGAGGGCAAGGTCGTCAACAAGGGCCGCACGCTCGCCGTCTCGGAAGCGCGGATGATGGACGAAAACGGAAAGCTGCTCGCCATCGGCACCGAGACCTGCGCCATCTTCCCGATCGCCAACATGGCGGCAAGGTAGCGCTCATCCCTTCTCCCCTTGTGGGAGAAGGTGCCCCGAAGGGGAGGGGTGAGACGGCGCCGCCAGGCAACCCCTCATCCGACCTCGGCTGGCGCCGAGGCCACCTTCTCCCACAAGGGGAGAAGGAAGAAAGATCGCTACTCCGCAGCCGCCAATACCGGCCGGTCGACCGGCCGCTCGGCGATCGGCCAGTGGACGATGGCTGCGAAAAGCCCGAGCCCCACGCCCAGCCACCATACCGGATCGTAGGAACCGAGGATGTCGTAGAGATAGCCGCCGAGCCAGACGCCGAGAAACGAGCCGAGCTGGTGCGACAGGAAGACGAGCCCGCCGAGAAGGCCGAGATAGCGCGTGCCGAACATGATCGCGACGAGTGCGTTGGTCGGCGGCACGGTCGACAGCCACAACAAGCCCATCACGATCGAGAACACGATGACCGCCGTCGGTGTCTGCGGCAGCAGCAGGAAGGCAGTGATGGCGATCGAGCGGCCGATATAGATCAGCGCGAGGAAGATGGGCTTGGAATATTTTTGGCCGATGACGCCGGCGGCGAGCGAACCGATGATGTTGAAGAAGCCGATGAAGGCGAGCGCCAGCACGGCATAGCGCGCATCGATGCCCAGATCGCCGATATAGGCCGGGAAATGCGCGGTGATGAAGGCGACCTGGAAGCCGCAGACGAAGAAGCCCGAGACGAGCAGAAGGTAGCTCTTGTGCGCGAAAGCTTCTCGCAGCGCCTCGCCCATCGATTGCTCGAACTGCGCCTGCGGCACCGAGCCCGTCTTCGAATTGCCGACCAGCGGAATGGCGAGGATGGGGATCAGGAGCATCATGGCGCTCATGATCAACAGCGTGTCCGACCAGCCATAGGCGTCGATCAGTCCCTGGCTGACGGGCGCGAAGATGAACATGCCGGCCGAGCCGGCGGCCGTGCCGATGCCGAAGACGATGGAGCGCTTTTCCGGCGGCGTGTTGCGGCCGAACGAAGCGAGCACGATCGAGAACGAGCTCGCCGCGACGCCGAGACCGACGAGGACGCCGCCGGAAATGTGCAGCATGGTCGGCGTGTCGGCGGTGGCCATCATCGCAAGGCCGGCGGCATAGAGCAGGCCGCCGAAGGACAGCACCCGCCACGTGCCGTAGCGGTCGGCGATTGCGCCGAAGATCGGCTGGCCGAGGCCCCAGAGCAGATTCTGGATCGCCATGGCGAGACCGAACGTCGTCCGGTCCCAGCCCTTTTCCGCCAGCATCGGCAACTGGAAGAACCCCATCGCCGAGCGCGGCCCGAACGCCATGCCGGCGATGATGCAGCCGCAGATGATGAGAAGCCACGGCACGGAGCGTGTCGCGGGGCGGTCGGCGGGAATCGTGGTCATGGCGCGCGTCTCGATTGAAGATCGAGACTAGCCGAGCGATTGTTCAAACGGAAACGAATTGAAACGATGGATCGTTCAATTCCGCTGATCGGTCACCTTTGCGGAAAGGGCCAGCCCGGCGAGCCCGGCTGTCCCGGCAGCGGCACCTGGCCGGGCAGCGGGGGACGCGTCGGGTCGAAATAGACCGGCCGCTCGCGGCGAAATTCACGGAGCGGGATGTTGGTCCGCGTCTGGATTCCCGGTCCCGTCTGCGCGATCGGTGGTGCCACCGTCACGCGCGGGCGGTTATAGGGAATCTGCCGCGACGACGCGCCGGCAGGCGGCACCTCGATCATCATGCCGGGTTGCAGCCGGTTTGGCCGCAAGCCGGGATTGGCCTGCATCAGCGCCTCGACATTCGTCCCGCAAGCGGCCGCCATCGCGGAAAGCGTGTCGCCGCGCGACACGGTCACCCGCTCGGGACAGGCCAGCGCGGGCGAGGCGGCGAAAGCGGGCAGGAAAAGCATGCCTGCAAATGCAAGTCGGACGATGTTCATGAGCCCAATCTAGGTCGTGGGACGCCGATTTGCACCCGCCCTCCGCCTATCGTGATGGCGCGGGCGGCGGGAGACGCGGGGCGACGGGGATCGTCAGACCCTTCGCCTCGAAAGCGGCCTTGGCCTTTTGCGTCATGTCGATCTTGGTTTTCCAGAAATCGGCGGTCGCGGTCCAGTAATGCAGCGTCACGCCGACGGCGGCGTCGCCCAGCGTCGCGACGAAGGTCTCGGGCGCCGGCTCTTCGAGGATGCGCTTTTCGCTGGCTGCAAGGTCGAGCAGCGTCTGGCGCGCGATCGCGACGTCGTCGCCATAGGCGATGGTCAGCGTCAGTTCGGTGCGTCGCAGCGGGTTGCGCGTGGCATTTGTCACCGGCACGTTCCAGAGCAGGCTGTTGGGCGCAAAGATATAGAGCCCGTCCGCGCCGCGAAGTTCTGTCGCGAAAAGCCCGATTTCCTCGATCGTGCCGGAAACGGTCGGCGTGGTTATGAACTCGCCGACCCGGAATGGCCGCAGCACGAGGAGCATGATGCCTGCCGCGATGTTCTGCAGCGTCCCCTGCAGCGCGAGGCCGATGGCGAGGCCGACCGCGCCGAGCGCGGCGATGATGCTCGTCGTCTGGACGCCGAACTGTGCCAGTGCGGTGACGCCGACGAGGATCAGGATCGTGTAGCGCACCACCTTGGAGAGGAACCGGCGAAGCGTCTCGTCGACGCCCTTGATGCGCCCGAGGCCGGCATAGAGCGAGCGTTCGAAGATGCCGGCGGCAAGATATCCGACGATGAGGAGCACGATCGCGCCGATGAAAGACAGCGAATAGGCGCCGATCAGCACGCCCGCCTCGCGCAGCGCCAGTTCGCTCATGGTCAGCGCATCGGCGGCGCGGATTTCGAGTTCGTCCATCGGTGATTCCATCCCCTCTGTCGCAGCGCATTAAGCCCTGTGCCGACACGAAAACCAAGCCGTGCAAGGCGCTGGACAGACGTCCCAATTCGGCCATAATCGGGGCGCGAAAGCGAAAATTCGCCGGCCTCGGAAAGGTGTCGGCGGGCCGGAGTTGGGAGGAACAATGCCGGCGCCCGACTTTCCCGAGGAAGTCCGCCGCAATGGCATCCGCACCCATCGCCTCAGGCATCACGCTGCGCGCCGCCCGCATCGGCGACGAGGACGCGTTGGCAGCGCTCGAGGCGCGCGTCTTCACTCATGACCGCATTTCGCGCCGCTCCTTCCACAAGCTGATCGAGCGCTCGACCGCCGAGACGACGGTCGCGATCCTGGACGGCGCGATCGTCGGCTACTGCATGGTCCTGTTTCGCAAAGGCAGCGGCGTCGCGCGGCTCTATTCGATCGCGGCCGACGAACAGATGCAGGGAACAGGTCTGGGTCGCACGCTGCTCGCCGCCGCCGAGCACGCCGCCTACGAGCACGGCCGCATGCTCCTGCGGCTGGAGGTGCGCGAAGACAATCCGCGCGCCATCGCGCTCTACGAGAAGAACCACTACCGCCGCATCGGCGTCGAGGACGGCTATTACGAGGACGGCGTCGCGGCGATCCGCATGGAAAAGCTGCTGCATGGCGAGGTGCGCTCGACCAAGGTGCCGTTCTACGAGCAGACCGCCGATTTCACCTGTGGTCCGTGCTGCCTGATGATGGCGATGGCGCATTTCGACGCCGACTACGTGCCCGAGCCGGTCAAGGAAATCCGCCTGTGGCGCGAGGCGACGACGGTTTTCATGATGTCGGGCCCGGGCGGTTGCGAGCCGTTCGGCCTGGCGGTCGCCGCGCACGAACATGGCCTGAAGCCGGAAATCTTCGTCTCGCACGAAGGCCCGCTCTTCATTCAGTCGGTACGTGATGCGGAAAAGCGCCGGGTGATGCTGCTGGCGCAGATCGATTTTCGCGCCCGCATTGCCGAATACGGCGTCGCTGTCCACGATCGCGCCTTCGTGCTCGACGATATTCGCCGCGCCTTGAAACAAGGACGGCTCGTCGTCGTTCTGATCTCGGGCTTCCTGATGTTCGGCAAGAAGGTGCCGCATTGGGTGCTGGCCATCGACGACGATGGCGACCACATCTTCATCCACGACCCCTGGGTCGAGGACGAGCACGGCGAGACGGCTTCCGACGCGGCGAACGTGCCGGTGCCCTATGAGATGTTCATGCGAATGGCGCAGTTCGGCCATCCCCCCTTGCGGGCCGCCGTCGTGCTCGGAGACAGACGAAAAAAATGACCTGGGTCATCCTGACCGGCCGCAAGAGCGACCTCGACCAGTTCGAAACCCCCCACAAGATCATCACCAACCGGGACTACCTGACCCATCCGTCGCTGTTTCGCACGCAGCGGCCGAAGATCATCAACCTGTCCGGCTCCTACGCCTATCAGAGCCGCGGCTACTACGCCTCGCTCCTGGCCGGTTCGCGCGGCCATCGCATCATCCCGTCTGTCGAGACGATGATCGACCTGTCGGAAAAGAAGCTCTACGAGGCATCGCTGCCCGAACTGGAGCAGACGCTGAACCGCTGCCGCAAGGAACTCGGCGGCAGCTTTCCGACGCGGATCGGCGTCTTCTTCGGCATCGGCCCCTCGAAGGCGTGGGATCGCTTCGCGCGGCTGCTCTTCGACTGGTTCCGCGCGCCGGCGCTGGAAGTGACGATCCGCGACAATGGCGAATGGGCCTCCATAGGCCGCGTCGGCTTCCTGCCGCTTGCTCGGATGAAGGAGGACGAGAAGACCCGCTTCCTCGAAGCGCTCGACACCTACACCGCGCGCGAATGGCGCGACACCAAGCAACGCACGCCCTCGCGCTATTCCTTCGCGACGCTGGTCGATCCGAAGGAGGAACTGCCGCCATCCTCCATCGCCTCGCTCAAATACTGGTCGCGCATCGCGGCCAAGATGGGGGTCGAGGTGGAGCCGATCGGCAAGCGCGACCTGCCGAAACTGGCGAATTACGACGCGCTCTTCATTCGCGAGACGACGACGATCTCGAACCACACCTACCGCTTCGCGCGCCGCGCCCAGCAGGAAGGCATGCCCGTCATCGACGATCCGCTGTCGATGATCCGCTGCACCAACAAGGTCTACCTCAACGAACTGATGGAAGCGCACAACGTGCCCGTGCCGCCGACCGTGATGATCGCCGGCGCCGCGGACCTGCAGCTTGCCGCTGACATGCTCGGCTTCCCGCTTGTGCTGAAGATCCCCGACAGCGCGTTTTCGCGCGGCGTAAAGAAGGCCAATAATTTTGAAGAGTTGAAGACGCTTGCCGACAAGTGGCTGGAGGATTCCGATCTTCTGATCGCGCAGAAATATTCGCCGACCGACTATGACTGGCGGATCGGCGTCCTCGGCGGCCAACCGCTTTTCGCCGTGCAGTATCTCATGGCCAAGAAGCACTGGCAGATCGTCAATCACGACCGCCGCGGCAAGCCCGACGAAGGCGGCTTCCGCGCCTTCACGCTCGCCCAGGCACCCGCCCATGTCGTCGAGACGGCCGTGCGCGCCGCGCGCTGCGTCGGCGACGGGCTTTATGGCGTCGACCTGAAGGAAATGCCGAGCGGCGAAATCTACGTCATCGAGGTCAACGACAACCCCAATCTGGAACACGGCGTGGAAGATGCCGGCGAGAAGGACGAGGTCTGGGTGCGGCTGACCAAGTGGTTCCTGAACCGGCTGGAGAAGCAGGGGCGGTAGCCGGAGAATTACAGCCCGGTCGAACCGTCGAGGCCGTCACCTCTGTGACGAGCACAGACGTGACGGCCGCCATGTAGAAGCCAGGACGAAAACGCTTTCGCTCAGCCCTCTCCACCGTCACCTCTGTGCTCGTCACAGAGGTCCAGGCCGCAGTGTTCAATCTGGGCGCATAAGCCGATATCTCGGGATCAGCGCAGCGCCGCCTCGATCTCCACGAACCGTGCCACGAACGCGTTCTGCACCAGCAATGCAGCCTGCGGCTCCAGCGCCAGTTCGCCAGCCGTGACGCCGGTCGGGCGGCCGAAGAACTTCACCGCCTCGGCCATGCCGAACCCGGCAAGCCGGGTCGCTTCGTGATAGGCGGCGATCTGGTCGGCGCGCTTGATCGCCTTCTTGATCGGCGCTGGGAGGGCAGGCGGCAGGCCGAAACGCAGGTGGATCGCAACCTGCAGCCGGTGCTCGACGATCCGGTAGCTGTCGCCGATCTGCTGCTTGAACGGCGAGATCATGTCGCCGATCACATATTCGGGCGCATCGTGCAGCAGCGCGGCGAGGTGCCAGCGCGGCTCCAGGTCGGGCTCGATGGAACGCAGGATTTTCTCCACGACCAGCGAATGCTGCGCGACGGAGAAGGCATGCGCGCCATGCGTCTGCCCGTTCCAGCGCGCGACGCGCGCCAGCCCGTGCGCGATGTCGCCGATCTCGATATCGAGCGGAGAGGGGTCAAGAAGGTCGAGCCTGCGGCCGGAGAGCATGCGCTGCCAGGCCCGCGCGGGGGCGCCGCGCCGGTCGGGCATCAGTCGGCCGCGGTGGTTTCGGGCAGCGTGTAGCGCGCCCAGGCGGGGATCATCAGCGTCAGCCTGGCATCGCCCGCGAGGATGTCGTGACCGGCGTCCAGCGCATCCTTGACGCGGTCGATGCGCACGATGGCGATGCCGGCGCCGTCCGCGCTCGAACCGAGCGTGCCGATCGGCCGGCCATTGACGGTGATCTCGGTGCCGGGCTCCGGCAGCACATCGCCGCTTCGGGCGATCATGACGCGGCGCCTTGCAGTGCCGCGATGCTGCATGCGCGAGACCACCTCCTGACCGACGAAACATCCCTTCTTCAGCCCGACGCCGCCATTCTGGTCGTAGAGGACATCGTGCGGGAAGACGTCGGAAAGGGAGAAATCCGCGCCACTTTCGGCAATGCCGTTTTCGGCGCGGAGCGCTGTCCAGGCCGTCTCGTCTGTCGTCGCGGCCAGCGCAGCTTCATGGTGCCGCCAGACCGGTTCGGCGAAACGCAGGTCGCGAACGCGTGAATCGGATTGCGAAGCGCTGGAATCATCGCCCCATGAAACGGCGACAAGTTCTTGTTCCTGGACGGCAATCGACACCTTGGCGCGCAATTTGTAGATCGTCAGCCGCTTTGCGAGATCGTCGGCCACATCCGCCCGGCATTCGAGCCGGAACCCGTCGCGGGTGCGTGAGATCAGGAAATCGAACAGGATCTTGCCCTGCGGCGTCAACAGCGCGCCAGGTTTCGCCTCGCCGGCCGCAAGCGCCGCGAGATCCGGCGTGATGAGGTTCTGCAGGAAGTGCTCGGCCTCCGGCCCGTCGACGGTGACGAAAGCGCGGGAGGGGAGGTGAACGGTCGGCATGGAGCGACTCGGCATCTGTTTCGGTGACGCCGCTTAGGTAGGCGCAAGCGCGCGCCCGGGCAAGCCGATGGCCCTATTCGCCGCCGACGAAGAATTCCCATTCGCCATCCGGCGAGATGCCGACGCGAAAGAAGATGTAGGTGCCATAGGCCTTCATCTCCTCGTAGTCGCCGGCGGTGACGAGCTTGAAGAGTTCGACGCGCTGGGGCGGCGTCAAGGTTTCGATCGGGATCGCCACGAAATACGGCCAGGCATAAATCTCGTCATCCGTGCCGATGTCGAGATGAACGAAGCCGGCGGCGAGCACCTCGTAGAGGATAGCGAGGATTTCATGCCCCTCCTCGTCGCCCGAAAGGCTCTTCAGATGGTCGATCGGGTCGCCCTCGACGGCGGAGAGCGATAGCTGCGTCGCATTCGCGCCGGTGGAGAGCAGCGCGCGCAGCGCCTCGACATCGCCGGCCTTGCAGGCTTCCATGATCCGCTCGCGCATGCGCCGGACCGGTTCCGGCAGCAGCATCAAATCGTAGAGGATACGCGGCGTCGCCTCGGGCGCGGACTGGCCGGGCGTTCCCGGACGGATCGGGTCGGGCAGGGGCACTTCGAGGGCGGGAAGGTCCGGACCGCGCTCGACGGCCGGCGCTTGCGGATCGCTTTCCGGTTCCTCGGGGGCTTCGAACTGCGTTTCCTGCAACTCGCTGAAGGCGTGCACGGGCAGGGCGAACAAAAGCGCGCACATGCAGGGAATCGACAGGCGGAGAGCGGCGTTCATCATCGTATGAACGCTAACACGACAGCGCAGGATGCGCCCGCGGCAAAATGGTCAGTGCAACCTCTTGTCGCCATCGAACGCGCCCGAAAGCGCCAGCTTGCGCATCTTTTCCAGAAGCAGCACGGCCGAATCCTCACCGGCCGTCTTGACGAGTTCGCGCAGCGCCGTCGAAAGCGCCGCCTCGGCGATGATTTCCGGTTCGATCCCCGCCGACAGGCCCTCGGCCCACGCCTCGCAATGGCTTTCGACCGCCGTCAGCCGCTTTTCCTCGCGGATGATCGCGTCGATGTCGTTGAGGCTGTAGTTCATCGGCTAACCCCTGGCGCCGCGTTCATCGGCATTTGGCATTTGTCGTTCAGGACTGGTTAAGCCTTTCTACCACAGCAAAAATGTCACGCATCGAGACTTTGATTAAAAAGTTAATCGAATACTAATTGCCGAAGCGTGCGGCGGTATCGCGGGTAAGCTTCTCGCCTTCTTTCATGTAGCGCGAAATGGCTTCGATCGCCGATGGGGTGCAGCGCGTATAGTTGGCTTCGAAAGCCTGGTAGCCGGCGTTGAAGTTGGCGACGAACTTGGCGCGGCGCACCTCGTCCGGGTCCTCGGCTTCCAACAGCCGCTCCATGTGGTCGAGCCACTCGTCGCTCGCCTCGCCGCACAGATTGCGCAGGAAGTGCAGCGATCCCAGAACTTCCGAAAGCCGCACGAGATTGGCTTCGAAGGGCGAATCCGCCGCGCGTGCGCCGGCGCCCGGAGCAACGCTCAGACCGGCGATCAGGAGGATTCGGAAGAGAAGGGGCATGCAGCAGTGCGGTCCGTCAGGTGAAGGTCTTCGTTTAGAACATCACACCGAAAAGTGGTATCCGGCATGCGCTATATTCTGCAGCCGATCTATTCATCGGTGTTCGGGCCGGATTGTGACGCGGCGATCTCGCGCGCGAATTCCAGCGTCGATGAGGTGATGTCGAGCCGTTCCATTTCGCCGATGGTGAACCAGCCGAGGCTTTCCGCATCGTCGCCGGCGACGACAGTGCCAGCGGTCTCATGGGCGAGGAATACGTCGAGTTCGTAGACCATATCCTCGCCCTCGATCTCGATCCGCCGCAGGAGCGTCAACCCACCTGCGACGAGCCCCGTCTCCTCGGCCAGTTCGCGCCTTGCCGCATCTTCGGCGCTTTCTCCCGGCTCGCAGCGCCCGCCCGGAAACGCGTATTGACCCCGCCCCGCGCCGCGCCCGCGCCTGACCAGCAGGAAGCGGCCGTCCCGCAAGAGCGCCACGGAGGCGGCGGCGATGCGCTTCATCGGATTGGCTCTCCCGTTCGTCCGTCAGCTCCACTAAATAGGACGCATGTGTGGACGTTTCGTATTGACCCAGACGGCGGCTCAGATCGAAGCCCTGTTCGCGATCATGCCGATCGAGGGCGGCCTGGCGCCGCGCTACAACATCGCGCCGACGCAGCCGATCCTGATGATCGCCGCCGGCTATCGCCGCGAGCCGGGCTCGAACCTGCCGGACCGCCGAGCCGAACTGGTGCGCTGGGGCTTGCTGCCGTCCTGGGTCAAGGACGTGAAGGCGTTTCCGCTTCTCATCAACGCGCGGTCGGAAACGGTGGCCGACAAGAATGCCTTCCGCGCCGCCCTACGTCACCGGCGTACCTTGGTGCCTGCATCGGGCTTCTATGAATGGAAGCGGGACGGAAAGGGCAGGTCGCAGCCCTATTTCCTGAAGCCGCGCCATGGCGGCGCGCTGGCCTTTGCCGGACTGATGGAAACCTTCATCGACCCGAATGGCAGCGAAATGGATACCGGCGCTATTCTGACCACATCCGCCAACGAGACGCTGGCGCCGATCCACGACCGGATGCCGGTCGTCATCCACGAGCAGGATTTCGCCGAATGGCTTGACTGCGTCGGCAACGAGCCGCGCGACGTCGCGCATTTGATGCGCCCGGCCGAGCCGGATCTGTTCGAGGCGATCCCGGTGTCGGATCGCGTCAACAAGGTCGCCAATGACGACCCCGCTCTTGTCCACCCGGCGCTGGTCGCGCCGGAACCTGTCGTCGAGAAGAAGCCGAAGCCGAAAACGGATCAGCTCAAACTCTTTTAGCCTCTCAGGCCGACTTCTTCATCGTCTGCTGCGATTTCTGATCCGCCGTGCGCTTGCGCGGTGCGGCGAGGACAGCCGCCAGGATCGCTGCCGGGCCGATGTTGCGGTAATGCTGGGTCAGCGACATGTATTCGGCGCGTTGGCGTTCGGTCTTGGTGGCGAGGACGGGCATTTCTCAATCTCCTTATCGTTGTTCGGCGGCTACCCGCCCGAGGTGGGGATCGAATAAGACCAAAGCTTGGCCGCAGGGATGGGTGATGCGGACAATTCAGTTCAATTTGTACCGGCATGCTTAACGCATTCTTTATGCGGCATTTTTGCCACGCGAACGGCCATTTGGCGGCCGTATTTCCGCCCTTGACGCGCCTTGATGGCAGCGCGATAAAGCAGGCCATGAAAACGCAGCTCGCCATTACCGGCATTTGCATTATCGGCTAGCAGCCTGCTGGTCCGGACGTTTTCGCCCTTCCGATCGTGAACGAGAAAACCTCCCGGCCAGCCGGTGGAGGGCTAGTTCCGTGGGAAGGTTGACGCATGACTGAAGCGCCGCAACTGCGCTTGACCAACACGCTGACGAAGACGAAGGAAGTCTTCCGGCCGATCGATCCGCAAAACGTGCGGATGTATGTCTGCGGCCCCACGGTCTACGACTTCGCCCATATCGGCAATGCCAGGCCGGTCATCGTCTTCGACGTGCTGTTCCGGCTCCTGCGCCACCTCTATGGCGAGGCGAACGTCACCTATGTGCGCAACATCACCGACGTCGACGACAAGATCAACGCACGCGCCCTGCGCGACTTTCCCGACCTGCCGCTGAACGAGGCGATCCGCAAGGTCACCGAAACGACGGCGACGCAGTTCCACGAGGACGTCAAGGCGCTCGGCTGCCTCCAGCCGACGCACGAGCCGCGCGCGACCGAGTTCGTCCTGCCCCGCGCGGACGGCAAGGCCGACATGGTCGGCCTGATTCAATCTCTCATCGACCGCGGCCATGCCTATGCGGCGGCAGGGGAAATCCTCTTCGACACGGTCTCGATGGCGGATTACGGCAAGCTCTCCGGGCGCATCCTCGAAGACCAGCGCGCCGGCGCCCGCGTCGCCGTCGACGCGCACAAGAAGAACCCCGGCGACTTCGTCCTCTGGAAGGCCTCGAGCGATGCCGAGCCCGGCTGGGACGCAACCTTCACCATCGACGGCAAACTGCTCCCCATCCGCGGCCGCCCCGGCTGGCACATCGAATGCTCGGCCATGTCCGCCGCCTATCTCGGCGAAGTCTTCGACATCCACGGCGGCGGCCTAGACCTCATCTTCCCCCACCACGAAAACGAAATCGCCCAATCCCGCTGCGCCCACGGCACGGAGGTGATGGCGAACTACTGGCTCCACAATGGATTCCTGCAGGTCGAGGGTCGCAAGATGTCGAAGAGCGAGGGCAATTTCGTCACGATCCATGACTTGTTGCACACGGAGAAGTTCGGCGGCCGGAAATGGCCGGGCGAGGTGCTGCGATTGGCGATGCTGATGACGCATTATCGCGAGCCGATCGATTTTAGTCGGAACAAATTGGCTGAAGCGGACCGCCTGATTACGCTCTTCCACGAGTACATGGACGGTTGCGCCGAAGGTCAGGTGCCGGCGGAGTTCATGGAATTCTTGTTGGACGATTTCAATTCGGCAGGGGCGCTAAATTGGCTGGCAGCGCAGCGCAAGGATCGCTCAATTGGCCGACAAGACTTTCGAGCAGCCTACGCCGCTCTTGGCTTGAAGGTTACGCCAAAAACGTTCCGCGTTGAGGGCTTCAGCGATGACCGGATTCGGAAGTTTCGTGATGAACGCCTCGCCTTCATCGCCGCCAAGAACTGGAGCGAAGCCGATCGCATCCGCGACGAACTTCTGGCTCAGGGCATCCAGTTGAAGGACGGCAAGGACCCCGCCACCGGCGAGCGTGTGACGACGTGGGAGGTGAAGAGGTGAGGCTTGCGTCAGGCACCCCCCTCTGGCCTGCCGGCCATCTCCGTGACG
>NZ_AYOD01000007.1 GCF_000497755.1 Aliihoeflea sp. 2WW | reverse complement strand
TGATCTCCCCCCTTGAGGGGGAGATGGCCGGCAGGCCAGAGGGGGGTGTCTCGTGAATCACTATCCGGTCGCTCCCGCCAATCGCAAAAACGCCCGGTCGATGCGCAAGGCGATGACCGACCCCGAACTCAAGCTCTGGAACGAATTGCGCGCGCACCGGCTGATGGGCCTGAGCTTCAAGCGCCAGATGCCGATCGCAGGATATATCGTTGATTTCGCCTGCGCCGAGAAAAAGATCGTCGTGGAAGTCGACGGCAGCCAGCATGCCGAATCTCGTTACGATCAGAATCGTGATGCCGCTTTACGCGATCTCGGCTGGACCATCCTCCGCTTCTGGAACGACGACATCCTCCGCGACATCGACAATGTCTGCCTCCACATCGTCACCGCCGCCGGCCTGACTGCGCGCGATGCCGAGGCCCAACTGGAGGCGCACCCATGAGCCTTCCCAGCAAGCCCGTCTATACCGGCGGCTGCCAGTGCGGCGCGGTGCGGTTTCGGGTCGAGGGGGCGCTGGGTTCCGTCTCCATCTGCCATTGCCGCATGTGCCAGAAAGCATTCGGCGCGTTTTACGCACCGCTCGCGACAGCACCCGAGAACGGCCTCGAATGGACGCGCGGCGCTCCGAAGCGTTATCGCTCATCAAACCACGTCCTGCGCGGCTTTTGCGCCGAGTGCGGTACGCCTTTGACCTATGAGGCGCCGGACGGCGTCGCGCTCGCCATCGGGGCGTTCGACGATCCGGCCTCGGTCGCGCCGACGAAGCAGTGGGGCATCGAGGCGAAGCTGCCCTATGTCGACGATCTCGCGGCGCTGTCCTCGGACCGCACGGAGACCGACGGCGCCGCTTCATTCCTCGCCGATCTGGAGTCGTTCCAGCACCCAGACCACGACACCGAATCCTGGCCGCCGAAGGACCGGACATGACCCGCGAACGCATCTATCTCTTCGACACGACCTTGCGCGATGGCCAGCAGACGCCGGGCGTCGATTTCTCGGTCGAGGACAAGATCGCGATTGCGGGCATGCTCGATGCGTTCGGCATCGATTATGTCGAGGGCGGATATCCCGGCGCAAATCCGACCGACACGGCGTTCTTCCAGAAGAAGCGCACCTCGCAGTCCTCCTTCGTCGCCTTCGGCATGACCAAGCGGGCAGGGGTGTCGGCGTCGAACGATCCCGGCCTCGCCGAACTCCTGCAGGCCAAGGCCGACGCGATCTGCTTCGTTGCCAAGAGCTGGGACTATCACGTGCGCGTCGCCCTCGGTTGCACCAACGAGGAAAATCTCGACGCGATCCGCGCCTCCGTTGAGGCAGCGAAGGCAGCGGGCCGCGAGGCGATGGTCGATTGCGAGCACTTCTTCGACGGCTACAAGGCCAATCCCGCCTATGCGCTGGCCTGCGCGAAAGCCGCCTATGCGTCGGGCGCGCGTTGGGTGGTGCTGTGCGACACCAATGGCGGCACGCAGCCGGGCGAGGTGCGCGAGATCGTGGCGGCCGTCATCGCTTCCGGCATCCCCGGCGACCATCTCGGCATCCACGCCCATGACGACACCGGCCAGGCCGTTGCCAATTCGCTCGCGGCCGTCGAGGCGGGCGTCAGGCAGGTGCAGGGCACGCTGAACGGCATCGGCGAGCGCTGCGGCAACGCCAACCTCGTCACTATCATCCCGACGCTCGTCCTGAAGCCGGCCTTCGCCGAGCGCTTCGAGACGGCGATCACCCCGGAGGGGCTGGAGGGCCTTGCCCGCCTGTCGCGCGCGTTCGACGAACTTTTGAACCGCGCGCCGAACGCACAGGCGCCCTATGTCGGCGCGTCCGCCTTCGCCACCAAGGCCGGCATCCACGCCTCGGCGATCCTGAAGGAGCCGCAGACCTATGAGCATGTGCCGCCGGAGACGGTCGGCAATGCGCGCAAGGTCATGGTGTCCGACCAGGGCGGCAAGTCGAACTTCATCGCCGAACTGAAACGCCGCGGCATCGCGGTCGACAAGGCCGATCCGCGGCTCGACACGCTGATTTCTCTGGTCAAGGAGCGCGAGGCGGAGGGCTATGCCTATGAGGGCGCCGATGCGAGCTTCGAACTCCTGGCGCGGCGCACACTCGGGCGCGTGCCGGAGTTCTTCAAGGTCGACAGTTTCCGCTGCATGGTCGAGCGCCGCTTCGATGCCAACGGACAGTTGAAGACGATTTCCGAGGCGATCGTGAAGCTGACCGTCGACGGCGAGGAGAAGATGTCGGTGGCCGAGGGCCACGGCCCGGTCAACGCGCTTGATCTGGCGCTGCGCAAGGATCTGGGCAAGTTCCAGGCCGAGATCGAGGACCTCGAGCTCGTCGACTACAAGGTGCGTATCCTCAATGGCGGCACCGAGGCGATTACCCGCGTCCTGATCGAATCTCACGACGCCACCGGCGCGCGATGGTGGACCGTGGGCGTCTCCGACAACATCATCGACGCCTCGTTCCAGGCGCTTCTCGATTCCATCGTCTACAAGCTGGTCAAGGCGGGCGAGGCGCCCGCGATCGTTGCGGCCTGATTGCACCATCAACCAGATGCGATTGGTGCATCAATGATTTGCGATGGTCGCGCCCGGCGCACCGTGCGACACCGGCCGCGCTGAATGGAGCGACGCAAACCGACATGAACGCACCTCACGTCCCGATTCTGGCCGAACAGCCCGAACCCCTGCGCGGCTTCGCGTTCGCCGGCGCGGCCTATCTTCTCTGGGGGTTCATGCCGCTTTTGATGAAGGCGCTCGACCATGTGCCGGCTTCGGAGATCGTTGCGCATCGGGTCGTCTGGTCGCTGCCCGTCGCGGCGATGATCCTCGTCGCCATGGGCCGCACGGGCGATATCGGCCCGGCGCTGCGCTCGCCGCGCACGCTCCTGATGGCGTCGCTGACGGCGGCGCTGATCTCGATCAACTGGGGTGTCTACATCTGGGCGATCGCCGTCGATCGCACGGTCGAGACGGCGCTCGGCTACTACATCAACCCGTTGGTGACGGTGGTCATGGGCGCGGTGCTGCTGGGGGAGCGTCTGTCGCGGGCGCAACTCGTCGCCGTTGGGCTGGCGGCTGTCGCCGTCGCGATCCTGACCTGGGACGCGGGTGGCCTGCCATGGGTCTCGCTGGTGCTCGCATTGAGCTTTGCGGGCTACGGCTTCCTGCGCAAGACACTGCCGATCGGGCCGAGCCAGGGGTTCTTCCTCGAAGTGCTGATCCTGACCGCGCCGGCCGTACTGTGGATCGGCTACCTTGCCACCACCGGCGCCAACAGCTTCAGGCTCGACATGCCGCTCGACATGGCGCTGCTCGTCCTGTGCGGTCCGATCACCGCCATTCCGCTCGTTCTCTACGCGTTCGGCGCGAAGCTTCTGAAGATTTCGTCGATCGGCATCATGCAGTACATCGCGCCGACCATGATCGCGATCATCGCGGTCTTCGTCTTCGGGGAGCCTTTCGGCACCGCGCGGCTGGTCGCCTTTGGCTTCATCTGGACGGCGCTGGCGATCTACACCTGGTCGATGTTCACGCAGCGCCGGGCGAGCGCAGCCGAGGCGGTCGCGGCTACATCCGTTCGATGATTTCCGGATCGCCCTTAGCGTCGGCGGACGGTGCGGCGGCGTCGAGGATCGCCGGCACGATGCGGCCGGGTTCGGCCACGACGAGCGGGCGCACCATGTGCTGCGAGTGAATGAAACCCTCGGCCTTCATGTGGTCGATCAGCGCCAGCATCGGGTTCCAGAAACCGGCGACATTGCCGAATACCATCGGCTTCTGGTGCCGCCCGAGCTGCGCCCAGGTCATGATCTCGACAATCTCCTCGACAGTCCCGATGCCGCCGGGAAGGGCAACGAACGAATCCGAGCGTTCGAACATGGCGTGCTTTCGCTCGTGCATGTCCTCGGTCAGGATCACTTCGTCGAGATGGTCGAGCCCGGCCTCGTCGCCTGCTTCCTTGCGGATCAGGAAGCGGGGAATGATGCCCGTCACATGTCCGCCGCGCTCGATCGCACCATTGGCGACGGCGCCCATGATGCCCTTCAGCCCGCCGCCATAGACGAGCGTCAACCCTGCATCGGCGATGGCGCGGCCGAGCGTGCGGCCAGCTTCGAGATAGATGGGGCTGTTGCCCGGCGAGGACCCGCAATAAACGCAGATGGATCGAATCGTGCTCATGGCCCCAATGGGTAGGCCCGTGCTCGGCGAGGTCAAGTCTTGGACGTGGCCTTTTTCTTGTAGCGGTGCGGGAAACCGGATAAACCGGGCTTTGCCGGCTTTGAGACCGGTCCCGGGAAGGCACGAATGGTCGCGAACTGGCTGAAAATCCTGTTGTTCGCCGCAGGCGGTTCCACCGCTGCGGTCGGAACGGTCTATTACACAGGCATCTATGATCCGTGGGCCGTGGAGGAAAGCTCTGCGCCGATGGCCGCTGCCGAGCCTGACGAGCCGCAGGCGGCAGTTGCGCCGGCGGAGGAAGAGCCTGCCACAGATGGCGAGGCCGTCGACGCCGCACCCTCGGAAACCGCCGAGCCGGCGGACGTCGCGGCCGTGGCCGAGCCGGATGCGGCCGATGCGGACCTCGTGGTGCCGTCCTTCGACATCGTGCGCGTCGAGCCCGACGGATCGATGGTGATCGCCGGCAGCGCCGAGCCGAATTCCGACATAGAGGTCGTGGCGGGCGCCGAGATCATCGCCCGCGCCGAAGTGGGACCGTCCGGCAATTTTGCCGCCGTGCTCGACGATGCGCTGCGTCCGGGAGACTATCAGATCGTTCTGCGCTCGACCGGCCCTGGCGAGGGGCTGGTCACGACATCGCTCGAAACGGCCGTCGTGTCCGTGCCGGATTCGCAGGACGGACAGGTTCTGGCGCTTGTCGAGGAACCCGGCGCGCCTTCTCGTCTGATCACCGTGCCTGAAGCCGATACGCAGGCTGACGCGACGCCCGCGATCGAGGCTTTGCCCGAGACGCCGGCTACCGACGAAGCGGTCGAAGACGAGCCTCTCGCAGATGCCTCGGAACAGACGGCCGCCGCCGACGCGCCGGACGCTACCGATCCGGCCGATGGTTCGCCGCAAGACGCCGCCGAAATGGATGCACCGGGCGAGCCGGAGGCCGAACCGGCCGTCGCGGAGGGCGAAAGCGAACAGCAACTGGCGGCCCGATCCGATCCTCAGACATCGCCGACTCAGGCCCGCCCCGCCAGCCCGCGAAACGCGCTTGCCGTCGAGGCGATCGAGATCGAGGGTGGCACGGTGTTCGTCGCGGGACGCGGCGCCGCCGGGACGACCGTGCGCGTCTATGCGAACGAAATCCTGCTCGGCGAGGCGCGCGTATCCGAAGGCGGGCGGTTCCTCGTCGAGACGCAGACCGAATTGCCCGTGGGGGACTACATCGTGCGCGCCGATATCATTGGGTCGAGCGGCGAGGTCACGGCACGTGCTGCCGTCCCGTTCCAGCGCGAACCGGGCGAGGCGGTGGCAGCCGTCGCGCCCGCCGAACGCGCGCCCGCAAATGCGGGATTGACGCCGGATGCGGTCTCCGGGCAGGCTGTTCCGACCGCTTCCGCACAGAGCGGCGAAGGTGCCGCCGCGTCGACCGGCATGGCGTCGTCGCCGGAATCCGACACCGCTCCGGTGCAAGAAGCGCCCGAAGTCGCAACCGCCCCCGACGCGGAGACAGCCGACGGGTCGCGCAACGATGACGCCCCGGAAAATGCGGCTGCTCCGAACGCCTCGACCGGAGGCGCGGACGAAACTGCGGCTGCTGCCATAGAGGAGACGATGGCCGAGCCGCTTCAGGCTGCCGACGGCGCCGTCATCATCCGGCGCGGCGACACGCTCTGGCGGATTTCGCGTCGCGTCTACGGGCGCGGCGTGCGCTATTCGACCATCTATCTGGCCAACCAGGAGCAGATCCGCGACCCGGACATGATCTGGCCGGGGCAGATCTTCGCCGTTCCCGACGAGACCGAGGAAGGCGAAAAGGCGGATATGAGCACGGTGTCCGACCAGATCGCACCGCTGACCGACACGCAGTAATCGCAAGCGTCGCCGCTGAGGCGACCTTGCCATTTCATCGTTCATCGTATATCGACGATGAACGATGAAAGACGATCAGATTTGCAATGCCGACCAGATGGCGGCCCGGCTTGGCGCCCTCGCACACCCCGCGCGGCTGCACATTTTGAAGCACCTGTCCTCCCGGCCTGCTTGCTGCTGCAAGGAGGTCGTCGAATGTCTGGACCTCGCCCAGTCGACGGTCTCCCAGCATTTGAAGGTTCTGGTCGAGGTCGGGCTGGTGACCTATCGCCCCGAGCGGCCGCGTTCGCGTTATGAGGTCGACCGTGAGGCATTGGCCAGTCTGTCGCGCGGCGTCGCCGGTCTGATCGACATGTGCTGCGCCAACCATGCCGCGGCAACCCACTCTTCGCAGGACAATAAAATTGGCATCTAAGACCGTATCGGCCGAAAGCGGCTCCGTCTTCGCGACGCTGGTCAATCTGTGGCCCTATATGTGGCCCGACGACAGGCCGGATTTGAAGATGCGCGTCGTCTGGGCGACGGTTTTCCTCGTCGTCGCCAAGCTGATCCTCGTCCTCGTGCCCTATTTCTTCAAATGGGCGACGGACGCGCTGAACGGCGAATTTTCCGCCCCCGCCATGATCCCCGCGATCCTCGTCGCGCCGGTCATGCTGGTGCTCGCCTACAATGTCGTGCGCATCGTCCAGCTCGGCTTCAACCAGTTGCGCGACGCGTTGTTCGCCAAGGTCGGCCAGCACGCGGTGCGCCAGCTTGCCTACAAGACCTTCGTCCACATGCACGAACTGTCGCTGCGCTTCCATCTGGAGCGACGCACCGGCGGCCTGTCGCGCATCATCGAGCGCGGCACCAAGGGCATCGAATCGATCGTCCGCTTCACCATCTTGAATACGGTGCCGACGATCCTCGAATTCGCGCTGACCGCGATCATCTTCGCCGTCGCCTATGGCTGGATCTACGTCGCCATCATCGCCGTCACGGTCTGGCTCTACACCTGGTTCACGGTCAAGGCGTCGGACTGGCGCATCCAGATCCGCCGCGAGATGAACGACAGCGACACCGATGCCAACACCAAGGCGATCGATTCGCTCCTGAACTTCGAGACGGTCAAATATTTCGGCAACGAGAAGATGGAAGCCGGCCGCTTCGACAAGTCGATGGCGCGCTACGAGGACGCGGCGACCAAGACCTGGACCTCGCTCGGCTGGCTGAATTTCGGCCAGGGCGTCATTTTCGGCGTCGGCATGGCGCTCGTCATGGCGCTGTCGGCCTGGGAGGTCGCGCGCGGCACCCACACGCTCGGCGATTTCGTCTTCATCAACGCGATGCTGATGCAGTTGTCCGTGCCGCTTAACTTCATCGGTTTCATCTATCGCGAAATCCGCCAGGGCCTGACCGATATCGAGAACATGTTCGACCTGCTGGACGTGCCGCAGGAGGTCACAGACAGGCCCGACGCCACGGCGCTGGCCATCAAGGAGGCGACGGTCCGCTTCGACGACGTGCATTTCGCCTACGATCCGGCGCGGCCGATCCTGAAGGGCGTTTCGTTCGAGGTGCCGGCCGGCAAGACGGTGGCGATCGTCGGCCCGTCCGGTGCCGGCAAGTCGACCGTCTCGCGGCTTCTCTACCGCTTCTACGACATCGGCTCGGGCGCGATCACCATCGACGGCCAGGACGTGCGCGACGTGACACAGGAGAGCCTGCGCGCCGCCATCGGCATGGTCCCGCAGGACACGGTGCTCTTCAACGACACCATCGCCTACAATATCCGCTACGGCCGCGTCTCGGCCGGCGAGGACGAGGTCCGCCGCGCCGCCGAACTCGCGCAGATCGGCCCGTTCATCGAGCGTCTGCCGGACGGCTACAAGGCGATGGTCGGCGAGCGTGGGCTGAAGCTTTCGGGCGGCGAGAAGCAGCGCGTCGCGATCGCGCGCACCATCCTCAAGGCCCCGCCGATCCTGATCCTCGACGAGGCGACGTCGGCGCTCGACACCCACACCGAGCAGGAAATCCAGGCCGCGCTCGACCTCGTTTCGAAAGGCCGCACCACCATAGTCATCGCGCACCGCCTGTCGACCGTGATCGGCGCCGACGAGATCATCGTCCTCCAGGACGGCATGATCGCAGAGCGTGGCCGTCATGCCGACCTTCTTCTGGCCGACGGGCTCTATTCGGCGATGTGGGCGCGTCAGCGCGAAGCGACCGAGGCGGAGGAAAAGCTGCGCAAGGCGCGCGAGGAGGACGAGTACGGCGTCGTCGTCCGCCGCCGCACGCCGGAAATTGCCGAGGAACAGCCGGCGGAGTGATGCGTTGCGGGTTGGGGGATGTTCGTCTAATCAGGACGCCATTCCCAACTTGACCAAAGCAGCGGATTCATGAGCCTCGTCACCACGATCAAGAACACTTTCGTCCCGATCAACCGCGAGGGCTATCCGTTCATCGCGATTTTTGCGGGCGTGACGCTGCTGCTCGGCATATTCTCGACCACGCTCTTCTGGCTCGGCCTGATCCTCACCGCGTGGTGCACGTACTTTTTCCGCGATCCCGAACGCGTCACCCCCGTCGATGACAAGCTGGTCGTGAGCCCGGCCGACGGCATGGTCTCGGCCGTCGGACCCGCCGTCCCGCCGCGTGAACTCGGCCTCGGCGCTGAGGAGATGACGCGCATCTCGGTCTTCATGAACGTCTTCAACTGCCACGTGAACCGCGCCCCGGTGCGCGGCCGCATCTCGAAGATCGAGTATCGCGCCGGCAAGTTCGTCAATGCCGAACTCGACAAGGCGAGCAGCGAGAACGAGCGCAACGGCCTCGTCATCGAAAGCCCGAACGGGCAGGTGGGCGTGGTGCAGGTCGCCGGGCTCGTCGCCCGCCGCATCGTTTGCTGGGCCGACGCGGACAGCGACATCGGCATCGGCGAACGCTTCGGCATCATCCGCTTCGGCTCGCGCCTCGACGTCTATTTGCCGCGCAAGGCCGTCACCCGCGTCCATGTCGGCCAGACGGCGGTGGCGGGCGAGACGATCATCGCTGAATTCGACGCCTCGATCACGCCGCCGCTGGTGCGCGTCTCGTGAAGGGGCCTTTCGCACCCTACGATCCGAACGGGCGTCGCCGCAGCCCACGTTTGCGCGAAATTCCGCTGCGTCTGATCCTGCCGAACCTCGTCACCGTTCTGGCGATCTGCGCCGGCCTGTCCGGCATCCGCCTCGCTTTCGAGGGCAGGTTCGAGATCGCAGTGGCGATGGTGCTGGTCGCCGCATTCCTCGACGCGCTCGACGGTCGTTTGGCGAGGATGCTCAAGGCGAGCTCGAATTTCGGCGCGCAGATGGATTCGCTCGCCGACATCATGAATTTCGGCGTGGCCCCGGCTCTTGTGCTTTATGCGTATGTGCTCGACAGCGCCGGAGCGGTCGGCTGGACTGCGGCGCTCGTCTTCGCCATCGCCTGCTGCCTGCGTCTCGCGCGCTTCAACGTCATGCTCGACGATCCCGACCGCCCGGCGTGGCAGAACGACTATTTCGTCGGCGTGCCGGCGCCTGCCGGCGCGCTACTCGTCCTGATGCCGGTCTATCTCGGCCTGATCGGCGTTCCGGTGAACCAGACCTTCGGCTTCGTCGCCGCCGCCTTCACCGTTTGCGTCGCGCTGCTTCTGGTCAGCCAGTTGCCGGTCTATTCGGGCAAGTCGAGCGGCATGCGCGTGCGCCGTGACCTGGTCCTGCCCTTGATGCTGGCGATCGTCGGCTATGTCGCGCTTTTGTTCAGCTACACCTGGACGACGCTGGCACTGACGGCAGCGGCCTATTTCGCCATGCTGCCCTTCAGCGTTCGCGCCTATGCGCGCCGCGCCGAACGTGCCGACCGCGATGCGCAGATGACGACCGAAGACAATTCAGGCGGCGCTGCTTAGGCCGAGCGCTTCCTCGGCCAGCTCCGCGAGTTTCGCATAGTCGACCCGGCCATTGGCCGTCGTGGGCATCGACCGCACGGACAGCACCGTCGCGGGCAGGGCGCCGGCCTCGAAACCGAGCCGCTTCCACTGACGCGCCAGCACCGCGCGATCGGCTTCCGGTTCCGTCGTCACAAGCACGATCCGGTCACCGCCGGTGGGGGATTTGAGCGCGATGGCGGCATGGACCGCCTCCGGCCAGACCGCTTCTGCTGCTTCCTCGACCTGCGCCAGCGAGATCATCGACCCGTCCGCCGCAGCAAGACGGCCGGCGCGGCCGAGCGCGGTCAGGTAACCCTCTCGATCGACCGAAACGATGTCGCCCGTGTCGAACCAGCCATTGCCGGCGATCGGCTCCTCGGTCCCCAGATAGCGCTTCGCGATGTTCGGGCCCGAAATCTGCAGCCGCCCGCCCTGTTCGAATCCTTCGATCGGTTCGAGCCGCATCCGCATACCGGGCAAAAGCCGGCCGACCGTGCCGGGCCGGCCATGGGTGATAGAGTTGACCGCGACGACGGGCGAAGCCTCCGTCAGTCCGTATCCTTCCATGATGGTCTTGCCGAAGCGGTCGACCCAGAGCTGCCGCGTCGCGACACGCAGCCTTTCGCCGCCGGAAACGATCAGGCGCAGGCTTTCGAAATCCGAGGTTTGCGCGGCCTTGCCATAGGCTGACAGCAGCGCGTCCGTGGCGAACAGGATCGTCGGCCGGCGCGTCGCTGCGACCTGCGGAATCTGGCGCATATGAAGCGGCGAGGGGTAGGCGAGCGCGCGCACGCCCTTCATCAACGGCAGGATCAGCCCGACGGTCAGGCCGAGCGCGGTATGGAGCGGCAGGACCGAGAGGATCGTGTCGCTGCGCGAAAGCACCAGTCGCGCCTCGATCTGCGCGGCGTTCGCGATCAGGTTGGCATGGCTGAGCACAACGCCGCGCTGTCCGTCCGGCGTCTGTTTGAAAAGCACGACAGCCGCGTCGTCGGCCAGGCGGGGCAGGCGGCGCGCGCGCCAGGCGAACCAGCCGGCAACCCGCTCCACCGCGGTCACGGAGTCTTCGAGATCCTCGACATAGACGACGCGTCCACCGGCCGCCGTGATGGCCGCAATGTCCTCGCCGAGCCGCGCCTTCTCTACATGGGAGCGGGAGGTGACGACGAAGCGGATCGTGCCGTCGCGCACCAGATCGACCGGGCCGACGCCCGACCCCATCATCGCAACGACACGACCCGCCGATTGCAGCGCCAGAAATACCGCCATGCTCTGCGCGGCATTGGGCAGCAGAAGCCCGACGATGTCGCCGCTTGTGCCGATCTCGACCAGCTTGCCCGACAGCATCCGCGATCTGGCGAAAAGCGCGCGATAGGTGAGCTTGTCGCCGGCAACGTCCTCGGCGATCACGCGCCCCGCGCCATAAAGAAGCGCCGCGCTGCGCACGGCATGGAAGATCGTCTTCGGCCGGCCCTGGCTGAAGAAGCGCGCCTCGGCGACGCGGTCGAACAGTGCATTCGACGTCGTCACGCCGATCGGCCCAGCCTCATCGACCAGTTCGCTGATCGTACGCGCCGGCAACGCCATGATCTTCAGTTTCGGCAAAAGCTGGCGCGGCGTCTTGGCCGCGGGCTCATAGGCGCCGGGCAGGTGGCTCGAACCGCGAATATAGATCGGAACCACCTTGGCATCCGCCGAAACGGCGATCTTCGCGACGGCACGATAGAGCCGGAAGCTCTTCACGTCCGGTTCGGCGTCGAAGGGAAAATAGACAGCGAGCCGGCCGTTTCCCTTGAGGCGCCGGGTCAGGCGGCGGTTGACGAAGACGTGCTGCGCCTTGAAGGCGATGGTGCGCGCGAGCTCGCGCCACGGCTCCAGCCACATCGCGCGCGCCGACGGCTCATCGAGAATGTGCAGGGTATCGTTGGGCAGGACCGACAGCATCAGCGCCGGATCGAGCCGCGACTGGTGCGAGATCGCATAGATCACAGGACCGGGCGTCTGCGCGGCCCGCAGCGACGAATCGTCGATCCGGAAGGCGAGTTTCAGCGGTGCATAGAGCAGCGCCTGATGCAGCGAAATACCCTGCCGATGCGACAGCCACGCCGCAAACGCGGCCCATGACGCCAGAATCCCAGCGATGATCAGAACGGTCTGGAGCATTGCCGCACCTCCAACCTCTCGAGGCCAAGCGGCTCTTGTCGGCCGTTGGCGCGGAGGGTAGCCGAATGGCAGTCCACGTCAATCCGGATGCCGCCCCGCTTGTTCCGCTGGCGGCCTGACCAATGGGCAGTTAGCATTGAGAACATATTGGGAGATAGTCATGGATTCGACGGAACTGAAGACCCTGCAAGCGCCGCTCAAGGCCCGCTACAAGGACGATGCGAAGGCCGCCATCGTCACGCTCAAGGCGCGGGGCACGCTCGACGATCAGTCGATCGCCTGCAAGGTCGAGACGGGCAGGGCGCTCGAAATGGCCGGGCTGCATCCCGCGACCGGCGGCTCTGGCGCTGAGCTGTGCTCGGGCGACATGCTGCTCGAAGCGCTCGTCGCCTGCGCCGGTGTCACGCTGAAGGCCGTCGCGACCGCGCTCGAATTCCGGCTCGGCAATGCGCGGGTCGAAGCCGAAGGCGATCTCGATTTCCGCGGCACCCTCGGCGTTGCGAAGGATGCGCCGGTCGGCTTCCAGTCGATCCGTCTCAATTTCCATCTCGACACCGATGAACCGCAGGAGCGCATCGACGCGCTGTTGAAGCTGACCGAGCGCTACTGCGTCGTCTTCCAGACGATCAATACCAAGCCGGAACTGACGGTCACCGCGGCCTAATCGAGAAAGCGGTTCTCGCGCACCGAAAACAGCCGCCCCGTCTCGTTGACGTTTGGCGAAACCGTCGCCGCGATCCGCGCGGCGATCTCGGAGGGGTGCGGGATGGTCTTGGGGTCTTCGCCGGGCATCGCCAGCGCGCGGTGCGCGGTGCGCGTCGGACCTGGGTCGACGAGATTGACGCGCAGCGCCGAGTTCTGCGTCTCAAGCGCCCAGCTTTTGACCATCGCATCGACGGCGGCCTTGGATGCGGCGAACGGCCCCCAATAGGCGCGTGGATGCGCCGCGAGGTCGGATGTCATCACGATGGCACGACCGGCGTCGGATTTCCGCAGGAGCGGATCGACCGAGCGGATCAGCCGCCATGTGCCGGTCACGTTCGTCGCCATCACCTTGTCGAACACCTTCGCCTCGACATGGCCGATCGGCGCGATGATGCCGAGAATGCCGGCATTGGCGACGAGGATGTCGAGCTTGCCCCAGCGATCGAAGATGGCGCCGCCGAGCCGGTCGATGCCCGGCATGTCCATCAGGTCGAGCGGAACGAGCGTCGCCTGTCCACCGGCCGCCTGGATTTCGTCGTCGAGTTCTTCCAGTCCGCCGACGGTCCGCGCGACCGCGATCACATGTGCGCCGGCCGCGGCCAACTCCTTGGCGACATGGTAGCCGATGCCGCGCGAGGCGCCGGTCACGAGCGCGACGCGCCCTTGAAGGTCGAGCTTTTCCGTCATCTTGTCCGTCTGTTATTGCCCGTTGTTCGCAAGCAGCGAGAGCGTGCGTACATTGTCGACGCCGTCGAGATCGGTCAGGCGCGTCGGGTATTGCGTGGTGAAGCAGGCGTCGCAGAATTGCGGCTGCTCATTGTCGCGGGCAGGCTCGCCCACCGCGCGGTAAAGCCCGTCGATCGACAGGAAGCCGAGCGAATCGACCCGGATGAACTCCGCCATCTCCTCCACCGACATGCGGCTGGCGAGAAGCTTGGCCGTCTCCGGCGTGTCGACGCCGTAGAAGCACGAGGCGCGGGTCGGCGGCGAGGCGATGCGCATGTGGACTTCCCGCGCCCCCGCATCGCGCACCATCTGCACGATCTTCTGGCTGGTCGTGCCCCGCACGATCGAATCGTCGACGAGCACGACGCGCTTGCCCTCGATCATGCGGCGGTTGGCGTTGTGCTTGAGCTTGACGCCCATGTGGCGGATCGAATCGGACGGCTGGATGAAGGTGCGACCGACATAGTGGTTGCGGATGATGCCGAGCTCGAAGGGAAGCTTGGCCTCCTGCGCAAAGCCGATCGCCGCCGGCGTGCCCGAATCGGGCACCGGCACGACGATGTCGGCCTCGACGGGGCTTTCGCGCGCCAGCTCGACGCCGATCTGCTTGCGCACGTCATAGACGTTGCGGCCCTCGACCGAGGAATCCGGCCGGGCGAAATAGACATATTCGAAGACGCAGAAACGCGGCTTCACCTGCTCGAACGGGAAGAAGCTTTCCAGCCCCTTGGTGGTCACGACCACCATCTCGCCGGGCTTCAGGTCGCGGACGAACCGCGCGCCCATGATGTCGAGCGCGCAGGTCTCGGACGCGAAGATGTAGGCGCCGTCGAGATCGCCCAAAACGAGCGGGCGGATGCCGAGCGGGTCGCGGCAGCCGATCATCTTCTTCGACGTCAGGGCCACGAGCGAGAACGCGCCTTCGAGCTGGCGCACCGCCTCGATGAAGCGCGAATTCGTGTCGCGTTCCTTCGACGTTGCGATCAGGTGCAGGATCGTCTCGGTGTCGGAGGTCGACGAGAAGATCGAGCCTTCCTTCTGCAGCCGGCGCTGCACGGTCATGGCGTTGGTGATGTTGCCATTATGCGCGACGGCGAGCCCGCCATCGGCGAGTTCGGCGAAGAAGGGCTGCACGTTGCGCAGGCCCGAGCCGCCGGTCGTCGCGTAGCGCGTATGGCCGATGGCGCGCGAGCCTTGCAGGCGGTCGATCACGGATTGCTTGGTGAAGGTGTCGCCGATCAGGCCGATATGCCGTTCAACATGGAACTGCGTCCCGTCATAGGAGACGATGCCGGCGGCTTCCTGCCCGCGATGCTGGAGCGCGTGCAGGCCGAGCGTCACGATTGCCGACGCGTCCTGACGGCCGAAAATGCCGAACACGCCGCATTCGTCGTGAAAGCGGTCGTCGCCCCCGGAGGAGAACGGGGTGTCGTCTGCGTCTGCCATGGCATCTTGCCTTTCAGAACGAAGGGAAGCGGCGCCAAAAGGCGCCGCGTGATCATCTAGTTGCCGGTGGCCGGCGGTGTCTCGTCGTCGCTCGTGCCGAGCCGATCGATGAGCGAATTTTCAGGATCGTCGGGCAGCACGCCCTCGAGCCAGGTGCCGATGCCTTCGAGAAGCGGTCGTGACTTGGCTTCCGCGACCCAGCCCGGCTGGTTGGAGCCGACCAGCCACGAGAAGAACAGGAAGGCGACGGCGACGACCAGGATGCCGCGGGCGGCGCCGTAGACGAAGCCGAGCGTGCGGTCGAGCGCGCCGACGCGGCTGTCGATGATGAAATCCGCCACCTTCATGGTGATCACGGTGACGATGATCAGCGCAATGAAGAACACGATGGCTGCAGCCGCGAAGAGCGCGAGCTGCGCATTGTCGATATAGGGCGCGACGTAAGGCACCAGAAGCGGATGGAAGTAGAATGCCGCCGCGGCGGCCGCGACCCAGGACGCGATCGACAGCACTTCGCGCGAGAAGCCGCGAACCATGGCGAGCATCGCCGAAACGAGGGTGAAGCCGACGAGAATTCCGTCCAGCAGCGTAATCGGCATTGAAGCTCCGTTCACCTGCCGGCGGCTCTGCCTGCCGGCTCGTTCCAATTCCTAATCGTCCTGCGGCTTGCGCCTGCCGGCGATGCGCACGACGAGATCCGCAAGCTGCGAAAGCTGCGCGAAACGCCCGTTCGCCCCCTTGCTCGCCTCTTCGCTCGTCTGCGGCATGACGGCCTGAGCAAAGCCCAGCTTTTCGGCTTCCTTGAGGCGCTGCTGCGCATGCGCGACAGGCCGGATGGCCCCCGAAAGGCTGATTTCGCCGAAATAGACGCAATCGGCAGGCAGGGCAAGTCCGGTGAGCGAGGAAACGAGCGCCGCCGCGACCGCAAGATCGGCCGCAGGCTCGGATATGCGATAGCCGCCTGCGACGTTGAGATAGACGTCATGCTGGGCGAACCTGACGCCGCAATGCGCTTCGAGCACCGCCAGGATCATCGACAGGCGCGAATTGTCCCACCCCACCACCGCGCGCCGCGGCGTGCCGAGCGGCGAGGGCGCGACCAGCGCCTGGATCTCCACCAGCACCGGCCGCGTGCCCTCGATGCCGGCGAAGACGGCGGCTCCCGGCGCCTTGGTCGAACGTTCGCCGAGAAAGAGCTCGGACGGATTGGAGACTTCGCGCAACCCCTTGTCGGACATCTCGAAGACGCCGATTTCGTCGGTCGGCCCGAAGCGGTTCTTCACGGTGCGCAGGATGCGGTAGTGATGCCCGCCTTCGCCTTCGAAATAGAGGACACCGTCGACCATGTGCTCGACGACGCGCGGCCCCGCGATCTGCCCGTCCTTGGTCACGTGGCCGACGAGCACGATCGCGCAGCCCGTCGACTTGGCATAGCGGATCATGGCCTGCGCCGATGCACGCACCTGCGTCACCGTGCCGGGCGCGGAATCGGCGAGGTCGGTCCAGAGCGTCTGGATCGAATCGAGAATGACGAGGTCCGGCCGCTTGCCCTCGGAAATCGTCGCGAGAATGTCCTCGACATTGGTTTCGGCGGCGAGTTCCACGCTCGTGTCGGCCGCGTGCAGCCGCTGCGCGCGCAGCCGGATCTGCGCCACCGCCTCCTCGCCGGACACGTAGACGATGCGATGGCCCCGGCGCGCCAGTGCGGCGGCGGCCTGCGTCAGCAGCGTCGACTTGCCGATGCCCGGATCGCCGCCAACCAGCAGCGCCGACCCGCGCACGAACCCGCCGCCCGTCGCCCGGTCGAGTTCGCTGATGCCGGTCGAAATCCGCGGCGCCTCCTCGATCTCGCCCGACAGCGTCGTCAGCGCGACGATCCGGCCCTTGCGCGAGGAGCGCAGCGACCCCGGACCCGCACCGATGCCGGAATTGGAGCCTTCCTCGACGAGCGTGTTCCACTCGCCGCACGCATCGCACTTGCCCGCCCAGCGCGTGTGGACGGTGCCGCAGTTTTGGCAGATGAACTGGGTGCGGGATTTAGCCATTGGACGGCATTACCGAAATCTGCCCGGTTGGTGCGCTACGGCGCCCCCCTCTGTCCTGCCGGACATCTCCCGATCTCGATTTCCGCGG
>NZ_AYOD01000006.1 GCF_000497755.1 Aliihoeflea sp. 2WW | reverse complement strand
GCGGGGGAGATGTCCGGCAGGACAGAGGGGGGCAACGTCGAGCGAAAACCTTCATCGATGGCGCTCCCCATGCACCACCCGCCGCAAATACCGCCCCCCGAGCGAGGTCAGCAACTCATACGCAATCGTCCCCGCCGCAGCCGCCGCCTCGTCGATCGGAATATTCGCCCCGAACAACTCGATCCAGTCGCCATGCCCCACGGCACCCGGCCCGAGATCGGTCACATCGAACAGCGTCAGATCCATCGTCACCCGCCCGAGGACCGGCACGCGCCGCCCCGCGATGAACCCATACCCACCTTCCTCCCGCGCCTCGCGCAAAGGCACGCCCGAGCCCGAAAGCGCGCGATGAAGCCCATCCGCATATCCGACGGCAGCGACGGCAATCAGCGTGTCGCGTTTCAGCGTCACCGTACCGCCATAGCTGACGGTCTCGCCGGCCTTCGCTGCGCGCACCTGCACGATTCGCGCTTCCACGGTCGCGACCGGCCGCATCGGGTTTGCGAGCCCTGCCTGCGGCGCACCGCCATAAAGCGCGATGCCGGGCCGCACGATGTCGAAGGCATAGTCGGCCGAAAGAAACGTCCCGGCGGAGTTCGCCAGGCTTGAAGCGACGCCTTTGAAGAGCCGCTCAACCGACTGGAATGATTCGAGCTGGTGTTGATTCGCCGGCGACGCGGGCTCGTCTGCGCAAGCTAGATGGCTCATGACGAGCCGCGGGGTCAGCGCCCGCGTCAGCTTGTTCTCGTGGAAGAACCGCGTGACCTGATGACCGCTCAGTCCGAGCCGGTTCATGCCGGTATCGACATGCAGCGCGCAAGGGCGCGGCCCGTCCGGCGCATCCCAGCCATACGCCTCCCATAGCGAGATGTCTGCCTCGTCGTTGAGGACCGGAATCAGCCGCGCCTCGCGATAGGCCTGCGCCGCATGTGGCTCGAAGAGGCCCGCGAGGACATAGATGTCGGCTTCGGGCAGGAGCTTGCGCAGAGCCATGCCTTCCTGCGGCAGCGCGACGAAGAAGACGCGGCAGCCCTCGGCCCAGAGCACCGGCGCGACCACCTCGATACCAACCCCATAGGCGTTCGCCTTGACGACACCAGCGACGCGCGCCGGCCGCGCCTTGGCCGCGAGCAGACGATAGTTTGCCGCCAGCGCCTCGACGTCGATCGACAGCCGGCCGCCGCAGATGCGCGGATCGATGTCAGCCGGATTCGCTGCGAAGAACGCCAACTATTCGAACCGCTCGGGCAGGTGATGCTCCTCGGCGAGGTCGGCAAAGCGGGTGAATTCGCCGACGAACGAGAGCGAAACGGTGCCCGTCGGGCCGTGACGCTGCTTGGCGATGATCACTTCGGCCTTGCCGCGTACCTCGTTCAGCTTCGTCTCCCACTCCTGATGCTCGAGCGTGTTGCGCTCGGGCTCCTTGTTCTTGAGGTAATATTCGTCGCGATAGACGAACAGCACCACGTCCGCATCCTGCTCGATCGAGCCCGATTCGCGAAGGTCGGAAAGCTGCGGCCGCTTGTCGTCGCGGCTTTCCACCTGACGCGAGAGCTGGGAGAGCGCGATGATCGGGACGTTGAGTTCCTTGGCCAGCGACTTCAGCCCGGTCGTGATCTCGGTGATTTCCTGCACGCGGTTCTGCGCCGACGCCTTGGACGAGCCCTGCATGAGCTGGACGTAATCGATGACCAGCACGTCGAGCCCGCGCTGGCGTTTCAGCCGCCGGGCGCGCGCGGAAAGCTGTGCGATGGAGATACCGCCGGTCGCGTCGATGAAGAGCGGGATTTTCTGCAGCGTCTGCGTGCAGCCGACGAGCTTCTCGAAATCCGCCTCGGTCAGGTCGCCGCGCCGGATCTTGGAGGAGGGCACCTCGGCCTGCTCGGAAATGATACGCGTCGCAAGCTGCTCGGCCGACATTTCGAGCGAGAAGAAGCCGATCACGCCGCCATTCTTCGCCTTGAACGAGCCGTCCGCCTGCATCTCCGGCTCATAGGCATGGGCGATGTTGAAGGCGATGTTGGTGGCGAGCGACGTCTTGCCCATGCCCGGACGACCGGCAAGGATGATCAGATCGGACGGCTGCAATCCGCCCATCTTGCCGTCGAGGTCGCGGAGGCCGGAGGAGACGCCCGACAGATGCCCGTCGCGCTGATAGGCGGCGGCGGCCATGTCGATCGCGGTCTTCACCGCATCGGAAAAGCTCTCGAAACCGCCATCGTAGCGGCCGGTCTCCGCCAGTTCGAAAAGGCGCCGCTCCGCATCCTCGATCTGCGCGGCCGGCGACATGTCGACCGGCGCGTCATAGGCGATGTTGACCATGTCTTCGCCGACCGTGATCAGCGCACGGCGTGTGGCAAGGTCATAGATCGCGCGGCCGTAATCGGCGGCGTTGATGACGTTGACTGCTTCTGCGGCGAGCCGCGCCAGATAGTGCGAGACGGTCATCTCACCGACCTTCTCCTCGGCCGGCAGGAAGGTCTTCAGCGTCACCGGATTGGCCATCTTGCCCATCCGGATCAGTTCACCCGCGACCTCGAAGATCTTGCGGTGCAGCGGCTCGTGGAAATGCTGCGCCTTCAGGAAGTCCGAGACACGGTAAAAGGCGTCGTTGTTGACGAGGACCGCGCCGAGCAGCGCCTGTTCGGCCTCGATATTGTTCGGGGCTTCGCGATAGAGCGGGGTCTCGACGGGTGCGAGCTTGCGAGCGGCTTCGGCCATTCCATGTCCATCTGTCGGATGCGCCGGACGGGACGAGAAACGTGAATCGCGGCTGGGTGACGAGTGTCTAGCGCGACTGCCCGAACGGACCAACGGCGAATCGCAAGATCAACATTACTTCACAGCCTGTACGCGGCCAAACACGATCGGTGATTGACATGTGCAAGCGCGCAACAGGCGGCTAAAGTTTTAGGCTTTGCGCCGTCGCCGCTGTTTTGGCGGATCGGTTTCGTGCGCCAGCACGCGTGCGGTTTCGACCATGTAGTCGCGGGTCAGCGGCAGCGTGTCGTTGCGCTTTGTCATCTGGATCTGGAACACCATCAAATCCTGCCAGCGAAACGCGCCCTCGGATGCGGCGAGGTAGAATTCCCACATCCGGCAGAAGCGCTCGTCGTAGAGCGCCTTTGCGCGCTCGCGATTGGCCGCGAATCGCTCGCGCCAGTGCCGGATCGTCTCGGCATAGTGGAGCCGCAGGATTTCGACGTCGGTCACCATCAGCCCGGAACGCTCGATCGAGGGCAGCACCTCCGACAGCGCCGGGATGTAGCCGCCGGGGAAGATGTGCTTGCGGATGAATGGCGCGGTCGCGGCCGGCGGCCCCGAGCGGCCGATAGCGTGCAGCACCATGACCCCGTCGGGCTTCAGGAGCTTGGCGGAGGTGTCGAAGAAGGCGCGGTAGTGGTTGACGCCGACATGCTCGAACATGCCGACCGAGACGATCCGGTCGAACCGCTCCTGCAGGCTGCGATAGTCGCGGATCTCGAAATGGACGTGCCGCTCCAGCCCCAGCCGGTGCGCGCGGTCGGTCGAGACCTTGTGCTGCTCGTCCGAAAGCGTGACGCCGAGGACGTCCGCGTCGAATTCCTGCGCGAGATAGATGCCGAGCCCGCCCCAGCCGGAACCGATGTCGAGGATGCTCAGGCCCGGCCGCATGGCGAGCTTGGCCGCGAGGTGTCGTTTCTTGGCAAGCTGCGCCGCATCCAGCGTCATGTCCGGCCGCTCGAAATAGGCGCAGGAATATTGCATGTCGTCGTCGAGGAAGAGCCGGTAGAGCTCGCCTGAAAGGTCGTAGTGATGCTTGACGTTCGCGCGCGAGCGGGGCGCCGGGTTCCACTGGTGGATGCGCTTGGCAAGCCGCCGCCCGATCTCCGCCGCCTTCAGCGTCGCCAGCCTGGCATAGGCGAGGTCGAGATTGGCGTAGGAGAGGCGTACGAAATCGATGAGGTCGCCTTCGATGAAATCCAGATCGCCGGCCATGTAGGCTTCGGGCACGGCGAGCGAGGGGTTGAGGGAGATGGCGCGTTCCGCAAGGCGCGTGCGGATCGCAATGTGGATCGGCGTTCCCGAGCCGTCACCGAACCGGTGCTGCTCGCCGCGTGCATCCGTCACGAGCAGATTTCCGGTTCTGACGAGCCGGCGGCCGAGACGTTTCAGCAACCAGAACATCGCAGGACCAAGAGGTTCGACACGATCCCCCTAACGTAGGGGAAGATCGCCGCGATTTGAAGGCCGTAGATCGGTCCACCAATGCGAAACGCCCGAACCAGAGGTCCGGGCGTTTCTGAAAGTCTGCGCTGATGAAGGAGAGCTTAGCGCTCCTCGCCCTCGTCGCCGGCAGCTTCTTCGCCTTCGCCGTCGTCTTCGTAATCCGCTTCCGGATCGAAGAAGGCGTCGGGGCGGGCGTTCTCGTTGATGTCGTCGCCATAGATGGCTTCGGCCGAATCGAGCGTCTCGCCGCGAGCCTGACGCTCGGCTTCATCGGCCGAACGCGCGATGTTGAGCGTGATCGTCACTTCGACTTCCGGGTGGAGCGCGATGGCGACGTTGGTCAGGCCGATGGTCTTGATCGGCTGGTTGAGCTCGACCTGGTTGCGGCCGACCGAGAAGCCCTCGGCGGTCACGATGTCGGAGATGTCGCGGGTGGAGACCGAACCGTAGAGCTGGCCGGTTTCGCCGGCCGAACGCACGACCACGAAGGTCTTGCCGTCGAGCTGGTCGGCGACCTGCTGGGCTTCGTTCTTGCGCTCGAGGTTGCGGGCTTCGAGCTGGGCGCGCTGGCCTTCGAACTTCTTCTTGTTGGCTTCGTTGGCGCGCAGCGCCTTGCCCTGCGGCAGAAGGAAGTTGCGGGCGAACCCGGCCTTCACCTTCACGGTCTCGCCCATCTGGCCGAGCTTGGAAATGCGTTCAAGCAGGATGACGTCCATGTCACTGTTCCTTGTCTTCGCGCCGGTTGTCCGGCGGGCAGGAACAGGAAGGAAGGGCCGCATGCGGCGTCTTCGGGCGCTGTCCTGCCGGTTGGCAGTTAGGAGCGGTGCGCTCCAACTCGGAATTTCTCGTCTCGCCGTCATGCCGAACATGGCGGGAGGGGTGTCGGAGGCGGCGAACCGCCTCCGACGAAGATGCTTACTTCACGACGTAGGGCAGGAGGCCCAGGAAGCGGGCGCGCTTGATCGCCTTGGCGAGTTCGCGCTGCTTCTTCTGGCTGACGGCCGTGATGCGGGACGGAACGATCTTGCCGCGCTCGGAAATGTAGCGCTGCAGGAGCTTGACGTCCTTGTAGTCGATCTTCGGGGCGTTGGCGCCGGAGAACGGGCAGGTCTTGCGGCGGCGGTGGAACGGCCGGCGCGTCGGGATCTGGTTGATGTCGACCATTATGCGCCAGCTCCTTCAGCCTGGTTGTCGCGCGGGCGGCGCGGGCCACGATCGTCGCGATCGCCACGGGGACCACGATCGTCACGATCGCGCGGGCCACGGTCGCGGTCGCCGCCGAAGCGGTCGCCGCGCGGGCCGCGATCGCCGCGATCACCACGGTCGTCGCGCTTCTGCATCATCGCGGACGGGCCTTCCTCATGCGCCTCGACCTTGATGGTCATGAAGCGCAGGACGTCTTCCGACAGACCCATCTGGCGTTCCATCTCCTGGATGGCAGCCGCCGGAGCGGTGATGTCCATCAAGGTGTAGTAGGCCTTGCGGTTCTTGTTGATGCGGTAAGTGAGGGACTTGAGGCCCCAGTTCTCGACCCGGCCGATCGAACCTTCATGCGCTTCGATGACACCCTTGTACTGTTCGACGAGGGCATCGACCTGCTGCGCGGAGAGGTCCTGGCGGGCAAGAAACACGTGTTCGTAAAGTGCCATGTTATTTGCCTTTCTTCGTTTCCCTGCGCGGCGCCAGCGGCTAAAGCCTCATCAACTTCTCTCACCCGCGAGGCGGGCGGAAAGGCTGTGGTCGAGACGGTCGAGAGCGGAGACACGGGAGGCCGAAGGCACCTGGCCTTCATTCATGTGCAATTCTTATCGAAAAACGCGCATGGCCCTCCGTTCAGCCCCCAGCTAGGACCGGCAGAGTGCGGCTCATATACACCATCTTCGCCGCAATGCAATCCTCGGGTGCCGGTGGGACGCCATTTGCCTGCCAGCCTTGACTTTCCGGCCCTGCCTGCGCCACACGCTTTGCCACGAATACGGACCGGACGACCAGAGGAGACGCGCCGTGGCGATTGCATTCACCTTCCCGGGACAGGGCAGCCAGTCGGTCGGCATGGGCAAGGACCTCGCCGACGCCTTTCCCGAGGCGCGCGCGGTCTTCGATGAGGTCGACGCGGCGCTCGGCGAGAAGCTTTCGACGCTCATGTGGGAAGGGCCGGAGGAAAAGCTGACCCTCACCGCCAACGCGCAGCCCGCGCTGATGGCCGTGTCGATGGCCGCGATCCGCGCCATGGAAGCGCGCGGCTTCGATATGAAGTCGAAAATCGCCTATGTCGCCGGCCATTCGCTCGGCGAATATTCCGCGCTCTGCGCTGCCGGCATGTTCTCGGTCGCCGATACGGCCCGCCTGTTGCGCACGCGCGGCAACGCCATGCAGGCGGCGGTGCCGGTCGGCGAGGGCGCGATGGCGGCGATCATCGGACTGGAGCAGGATGTCGTGCAGGCGGCCTGCGAGGAGGCGTCATCCAAGGGTGTGTGCCAGATCGCCAACGACAATGGCGGCGGCCAGCTCGTCATCTCCGGCTCGAAAGACGCGGTGACCGAAGCCGCCCGCATTGCCACCGAAAAGGGTGCCAAGCGCGCGCTGATGCTGCCCGTCTCCGCCCCGTTCCACTCGGCGTTGATGTCGCCGGCGGCGGACGCGATGCGCGTCGCGCTCGGCGAGGTCGACAAGAAGCCGCCGGTCGTGCCCGTCATCGCCAACGTCACCGTTTCGCCGCTCACCGATCCCGATGCCATCGTCAACAGCCTGGTCGAGCAGGTCACCGGACAGGTGCGCTGGCGCGAGACGATCGAGTGGTTCGCCGCGAACGACGTGACGACCCTCTATGAAGTCGGCACCGGCAAGGTCCTCTCCGGTCTTGCCCGCCGCATCAACCGCGACCTGACCCCGGTGTCGATCACGACGCCGCAGGATGTCGAGACCGCGCTCGCCAATTTGGCCTGATTCATCCGAAAGGAAGCCACATGTTCGATTTGACTGGAAAGAAGGCCCTCGTCACCGGCGCGACCGGCGGCATCGGCGAGGCGGTCGCCCGCGCGCTGCACGCGGCCGGCGCCACCGTGGGCATCCACGGCACCCGCGTCGAGAAACTCGAGGCACTGGCGGCCGAACTCGGCGAGCGCGTCAAGATCTTCCCGGCAAACCTGTCGGATCGCGAAGCGGTGAAGGAACTTGGCAAGAAGGCCGAGGCGGAGCTGGAAGGCGTCGACATCCTCGTCAACAATGCCGGCATCACCCGCGACGGGCTTTTCGTCCGCATGTCGGACGATGACTGGGATTCCGTCCTCGACGTCAATCTCGGCGCCGTCTTCCGCCTGACGCGCGAACTGACGCACCCGATGATGCGCCGCCGTTCCGGCCGCATCATCAACATCACCTCCGTCGTCGGCGTCACCGGAAATCCGGGCCAGGCGAACTACTGCGCCTCCAAGGCCGGGCTGATCGGCTTTTCCAAATCGCTGGCGCAGGAGATCGCGACGCGCAACGTCACCGTCAATTGCGTTGCCCCCGGCTTCATCGAATCGGCCATGACCGACAAGCTGAACGACAAGCAGCGCGAGGCGATCATGGGCGCGATCCCGATGAAGAAGATGGGCAAGGGCGACGACATCGCCGCTGCCGTCATCTACCTCGCCTCGGACGCCGGCGGCTACGTCACCGGCCAGACGCTGCACGTCAATGGCGGCATGGCGATGATCTGATCGTCTTCGCTGGAAACGGCGCGAGGGCGCTCTTTTCAACCGAAAAGCGAACGCTTTCGCCTTGGAACCAGCCCGGAAGTCGTGTAATCGGGCCGCAATTGCCGCCGGTACGGGGCAATGCAACCTCGTTCCTCACCGCAACGGAACAGTATGCCGCCTGCCGGATTTGAAGGCATCTTAAAGCTTGATTAGCCGCTATCGGGCGGCTAACGAAGACCGAACACCATACGCAAACCACAAACTCGAGGGTTTTTCGAAATGAGCGATACCGCAGAACGGGTCAAGAAGATCGTCGTCGAACACCTTGGCGTCGAAGCCGACAAGGTCACGGAAGGCGCGAGCTTCATCGACGATCTGGGCGCAGACAGCCTGGACACCGTCGAACTCGTCATGGCCTTCGAGGAAGAATTCGGCGTGGAAATCCCGGACGATGCCGCCGAGACGATCCTGACGGTCGGCGACGCCGTCAAGTTCATCGAGAAGGCCACCGCCTGATCCGATTGCCGCGCAGCGGAAACATGTTCACGATTTTGAGGGAGGACGGCCAATGAGACGCGTCGTCGTCACGGGCCTAGGCCTTCTGTCGCCTTTCGGCGTCGGTGTTGAACATGGCTGGAAAGAGCTTCTTTCCGGCAAAAGCGCTGCGCGGCCCATCGACCAGTTCGAGACGAGCGATCTGCCCTGCAAGATCGCCATGCCCATCCCGCGAGACATGTCGCAGGAAGGCGCCTTCGATCCTGACGCGTTCATGGAGCCGAAGGAACAGCGCAAGGTCGGCGACTTCATCCTTTATGGCGTCGCCGCGGCCGAACTCGCACTTGCCGATTCCGGGTGGAAACCGACCAGCGCGGAAGATCAGAACGCCACCGGCGTCATGATCGGCTCGGGCATCGGCGGCATCGAGGGCATCGCGGAAAACGCGCTGATCCTGCACGAGCGCGGTCCCCGCCGCATCTCGCCCTTCTTCATTCCCGGTAACATCATCAATCTGGTTTCCGGCCAGGTGTCGATCCGCCACGGCCTCAAGGGGCCGAACCATGCGGTCGTCACCGCCTGCTCGACCGGCGCGCACGCCATCGGCGACGCCGCCCGCCTGATCGCCTTTGGCGATGCGGACGTGATGCTGGCCGGCGGCGCGGAATCGCCGATCACCCGGCTGTCCATCGCCGGCTTCTCGGCCTGCAAGGCCCTCTCGACCGATTTCAACGACACGCCGCAAAAGGCCTCGCGCCCCTATGACAAGGACCGTGACGGCTTCGTCATGGGCGAGGGCGCCGGTGTCGTCGTGCTGGAAGAACTCGAACACGCCAAGGCGCGCGGCGCCAAGATCTATGCCGAAGTGGTCGGCTACGGCCTGTCGGGCGACGCCTATCACATCACCGCCCCGTCGGAAGACGGCGACGGCGCATTCCGCTGCATGACCATGGCGCTGAAGCGCGCCGGCCTGAAGCCGTCCGACGTCGACTACATCAACGCGCACGGCACTTCGACCATGGCCGACACGATCGAGCTCGGCGCCGTCGAGCGCTTGGTCGGCGATGCGGCGTCGAAAATCTCGATGTCCTCGACCAAATCGTCGATCGGCCATCTGCTCGGCGCAGCCGGCGCGGCCGAGGCGATCTTCTCCATCCTCGCCATCCGCGACAACATCGCGCCGGCGACGCTCAATCTCGACAATCCGTCGAAGGAGACGGAGATAGATCTCGTCCCGCACAAGCCGCGCGAGCGCGAGATCAACGTCGCCCTGTCGAACTCCTTCGGCTTCGGCGGCACCAACGCATCGCTCGTCTTCCAGCGCTATAACGGCTGATCGCTCCCGTCAGCCGTTTTGCGCGCGCAAAGAATTTGCCATATTGGCCGCTACTTTGCGTGGCGATTCCATTTGCATTCGAGAGTTCGAGGCCAGATGACCACTGATCCTGCAGGCGGGAACCAGCCCGGCCAGCCGCCCATGCCGTCGCGGCCCATTGTTGCGAAGTCGGGAAGCGAGGCATTGCGGCCGCAGGCCGGCACGCCTCCGCCGTCTCGCCGGTCGCGCCGGTCGCGCAGCCAGTTCGTCATCTTCATGAATTTCGTCATGTCCTGCATCGTCTTCGCGACGCTGGCGGCCGGCGCGGCGGTTTACTACGGCAAGGTGCAGTTCGAGGGTACGGGGCCGTCGGCGACGACGCAGACCGTCCTCATCCGCCCGAACACCGGCACCTCCGAAATCGCCGCGACGCTGGAGCGCCAGGGGCTGATTTCCGACGCCCGGATTTTCCGCCTCGGCCTTCGCGCCTATGGCAGCGACGCCAATCTGCGGGCCGGCGAATATGAAGTGAAGGCAGGGGCTTCCATGTACGAGATCATGGAACTTCTGAGGAGCGGCCGCTCCGTCCTCCATGCCCTGACCATCCCGGAAGGCTTCACCGTCCACCAGGCTTTCGCCCGCATCGCGGCGATGGAGGAACTCGAAGGCGAGATGCCGGCGGACCTGCCGCCGGAAGGCTCGATCGCCGCCGACACGATCCGCTTCACCCGCGGAATGAACCGGCAGGAACTGATCAGCCGCCTGACCGCCGACCAGCAGCGCATGATCGAGGAAATCTGGGCCCGCCGGGACGACGACCTGCCGATCGACACGATCGAGGAATTCGTCACGCTCGCCTCGATCGTCGAGAAGGAAACCGGCCGCGCCGACGAGCGCCCGCATGTCGCTTCGGTCTTCATCAACCGTCTCAACCAGGGTATGCGCCTCCAGTCGGACCCGACCTTCCTGTACGGAATCTTCGGCGGCGAGGGTAAGCCGTCCGACCGTCCGATCTACCGTTCCGACATCGAGAGCGACACGCCCTATAACACCTATCGCATCGCTGGCCTGCCGCCCGCACCGATCGCCATTCCGGGCCGTGCGTCGCTGGAGGCGGTCGCGAACCCGTCGCAGACTGACGACCTCTACTTCGTCGCCGATGGCAGCGGTGGTCACGCCTTCGCGCAGACCTTGGACGAGCACAACCGCAACGTCGCCCGCTGGCGCCAGATCGAGCGTGAGCGCCGCGAAGCGGGCGCTGCCCCGACCGATGACGACGCCGTTCTTGCGGACGAGGTCGTCGAGGACGAATAGCGGGCGCGAATTGGGGACGTGATGACCATCGAGAGCATGACGGGCTTCGCCCGCGCATCGGGACAGGCCGGCGAGGACCGGATCGTCTGGGAGCTGAAATCCGTCAACGGCAAGGGGCTCGACGCGCGCCTGCGCCTGCCGCCGGGCTTCGAAAGCATCGAGCAGCCTGCGCGCCAGGCGCTGCAGAAGACGTTCCAGCGCGGCAACATCTACGCCAACCTGACCGTCGCCCGTGTCTCGAGCGCATCGACCGCCGTCACGGTCAACGAGACCTTGCTGGTCGAACTTGCCACGCTCGCCCAGCGCCTCGAACAGGATTTCGGCATCGCGCCCGCCCGCGCCGACGGCCTTCTGGCTCTGCGCGGCGTGATCGAACTGCAGGAGAGCATTCTCGATGACGATGCGCGCGCCGGCCGCGACGCGGCCGTTCTCTCCGTCCTCGGCGAGGCTCTTGCCGGGCTGACCGAGGCGCGGCGCGAGGAGGGGCAGGCGCTGAAGGCGATCATGCTCGACCAGATCGACCGGATCGAAAGCCTGACCGAGCGCGCCGCAGCCGATCCGTCCCGCGATCCCGCCGCGATCCGCGCGCGCCTGGCCGATCAGGTCCGGCTCTTGCTGGAGACGGGTGCACCGCTCGACGAGGCGCGTCTCAACGCCGAAGCCGCCTATCTCGCGACCAAGGCGGACATCCGCGAGGAAATCGACCGTCTGCGGACGCACATCGCATCCGCGCGCACGCTGCTGGCCGGCACCAGTGCGGTTGGCCGGCGTCTCGACTTCCTTTCGCAGGAATTTAACCGGGAATCGAATACGTTGTGCTCCAAGTCGAACGCGGCTTCCATCACGGCGATCGGGCTGGAACTGAAGGCGGTCATCGACCAGTTCCGCGAACAGGTCCAGAATCTGGAGTAGGAATGCACAACGAACCTTCGTCCGTCGCGATCCGTCGACGCGGCCTGATGCTCGTCATCTCCTCGCCTTCCGGCGCGGGAAAGTCGACCATTGCGCGCAACCTGCTCGAAAGCGACCAGGGCTTCCAGCTCTCGGTCAGCGTGACCACACGTCCGCGCCGTCCGAGCGAGATCGACGGCGTCCACTATCATTTCCGCTCCAAGCGCGAGTTCGACATCCTGCGCGACAATGACGCCCTGCTCGAATGGGCCGAGGTTCACGGCAATTTCTACGCGACGCCGCGCGAGCCCGCGGAAGAGGCAATGGCGGCCGGCAACGACATGCTGTTCGACATCGACTGGCAGGGCGCGCAGCAACTTCGCGACAAGATGCGCGGCGATATCGTCTCCATCTTCATCCTGCCGCCGTCGATGCGGGAACTGAAATCCCGCCTGACGCGCCGCGCCGAGGACAATGCCGATGTCATCGAGGCGCGGCTGAAGAATGCGCGCGTCGAGATCGAACACTGGCGGGAGTATGACTACGTCGTCGTCAACGACGACCTCGACCGTGCCTTCCATGCCGTCGAGGCGATCGTGAAGGCGGAGCGACTGCGCCGCGACCGGCGTCCCGGCCTGTTCGAGTTCGTCAGCGGCCTGCTGGACGAGAAAATCTGACCTCGCGACGAGATGCTCAGATCGCCTGCGCGATCCGCACGAATTCAGCCACCGAAAGCGTCTCCGCGCGGCGTGTCGCCTCGATCCCGACGCGAGCGAGCAATGCCTCACCGCCAAGCGGTTTCAGGCTCTGGCGCAGCATCTTCCGGCGCTGGCCGAAGGCGAATTCCGTGACCTTCGAGAGTTTGGCGCCGTCGACGGGCAGGGGATTTTCCCGCGGAACGAGGTGTACGACGGCCGAGGTCACCTTCGGCGGCGGCGTAAAGGCCTGCGGCGGCAGGTCGAAGAGGATATCGGAATGCGCCCGCCAGCCGGAAAGCACGGCGAGCCTGCCATAGGCGTCGTCATCCGGCGTCGCGACGATGCGCTGCGCGACCTCCTTCTGGAACATCAGCGTGAGCGACGTCCAGTAGGGTGGCCAGGGCTCGACCGACAGCCAGCGCACGAGAAGTTCGGTGCCGATATTGTAGGGCAGATTGGCGACGATCCGGACGTCCTCGTGGCCAGTGGCGAGTGCGGCGAAGTCGGTCGTCAGTGCATCGCCCGAGATGACCGTGAGCCGGCCGAGATAATGTGCTGAGACTTCCTCCAGCGCGGCAAGGCAGCGCTCGTCGCGCTCGATCGCGATGACTTGCTTTGCGCCATTGAGAAGCAGCGCGCGTGTCAGGCCGCCGGGACCGGGGCCGACCTCGATGACGGTCGCGCCGGTCAGGTCGCCGGCTCCGCGCGCCACCTTGGAGGTGATGTTGAGGTCGAGCAGGAAGTTCTGGCCAAGCGACTTCTTGGCGCGCAATTCGTGCCGTGCGATCACGTCGCGCAGCGGCGGCAATCCGTCGATGCTCATGTCAGACGGCTCATCCGGTCGGCCATGTCGATCGCGGCGAGCAGGCTGTCGGGACGCGCGATGCCCTTGCCCGCAATGTCGAACGCGGTGCCGTGGTCGGGCGAGGTGCGCACGAAGGGCAGGCCGAGCGTGACGTTGACCGTCTCGTCGAAGGCCAGCGCCTTGGCCGGTATCAGCGCCTGATCGTGATACATGCAGATCGCCACGTCGTAGCTTTCGCGGGCGCGGGCATGGAACATGGTGTCGGCGGGCAGGGGCCCGAACGCATCGATGCCCTCGCCGTTCAAATCCTCGATCGCCGGAACGATCGTGTCGATTTCCTCGGTTCCCATCGCACCGCCTTCGCCCGCATGTGGATTGAGGCCGGCGATGGCAAGGCGCGGCCGGGAAATGCCGAAGCGGGCATGAAGATCGGCCGCAACGATCCGGCAGGTCGAGACGATGAGATCTCGCGTCAGGGCGGCCGGAATGTCGGCTAGCGGAATGTGGATGGTTACCGGCACCGCACGAAGCGCCGGGCCGGCCAGCATCATGACGGGTTGGACGGGATGACCGTAGCGGGCGGCCGCGAGATGGCCGAGATATTCGGTATGGCCTGGAAAGCGGAAGCCGGCTTCGTAGAGTGGCTTCTTCGAGATCGGCGCGGTGACGATGGCCCGGGCGTCGCCGTTGGAAACGAGCTCGACCGACCGTTCGATGGCCTCCATGACGCCCGCCGCATTCGCCCGGTCCGGAATGCCGGGCCGGTCGATGAAGCGATTGACGAGCGAAATGACGGGCAGGGCTTTGGCGAAGAGGTCGGAGCTGCGCTGCGTGCCGTCGATGCTTGCAATCTCGCCTTCGATCCCCATCAGCCGCATGCGGCTTTGCAGAATCTGCGGATCAGCGAGCACCGCGAATGGTGCGACCGGGCGCTCGCGCCGGGCGTTCCAGGCTTTCAGGATCAGTTCCGGTCCGATCCCGGACGGATCGCCGCAAGTAATGACGAGAGGTGCCGGCACGACGACCTTTCAGCGACGCGACGCGCCGGCGCTTGGCTTATCTCTGGACGATCTGGGCGCGTTCGCGTAGCTCGGCCGTGTACTTCTTGCTCAGATCGTCGGAATCCGCGCTGTTGCCGAGATTCTCGGCCTCGAACACCGCCTGCGCGACCGTATCGTCCGAAACCTGGCGGGCGCTGCAGATGCCGATGAACTCGACCCCGCGTTCGGTGTCGCGCACCACCGTCGCGTTGCCGGCGGAGGTCGACTTGATCGGGTCGGCCCATTCGGGCGGCAGTTGCGGTTCGAGCACGCGACCGAGATCGCGCACGGTCACGTCGATGAGGCCTCTTGCGAACTGAACGGTCGATTCGCAGCCCTGGAAGCGGGCACGCATCGCCTCGGCTTCGCGCCGGCGCGTCGCAAGACGGGCACCGCGCTCTGCGGCGGGGACGACGAAGATGACCTGCTGCAGCATGTATTCCGTCGCTACCGGCTTTTCGCCGCCCTGCTGAAGCATCCGCTGCACGGCGTCCTGCTCGCTGACGCGGCTGCCCTGATCGTGGCGCGCGCGTGCGGCGAGCGCCTGGCTCCAGCCCATCTGCGAGCGAATGAATTCGAGGAAGTGCTGCTTGGTCACGCCGGTCTGCGACATGACCTGGTCCATCTGGGCGGGGGACATGTTGTTGGAACTGGCGAAGCGCTGATAGGCCTGCGCGACGTCGTCGTCGGAGATGTTGATGTTGAGGCGGCGAACCTCGTTGCGGCGCAGGGCCTGCTCGATCAACTCGTCCGCCGCCGCCTGCTGGCCGCCCCCGCGACGCTGCAACTGCAGGAATGCGGCGCGGCGCTGGATGTCGTAGCTCGTGATCGGCGTGTTGTTGACGACGTAGCGCACTTCGCTCGTCTGCGCGAATGCCGGTTCGGGCAGGGCCGCGAAGCCGAGGGCGAGGGCGATGCTGGCCGAGAGCAGCAATGTCTTCATGCGTCTAGCCTCCTGATCCGGGGCGCAAGCGTTGTTGCGAATGGCAAGCCCCTGAAGTGCATCTTGGGCAAAACGATGTCAACGCCTGACGTAGCCGCGCTGTGCCTCGGCTAGAAGGTGGTCGAGTTGCCGCTGGTCGACTGGCCGAAATCGCCCAGCGTGCGCAGCGAGATGTTGATGCCGAAGTCGCGCGAGAGCACTTCGTTGCTGACGTTTCCGCGTGTTTCCGATGCCGTGAAATTGATGCCGAAGCAATCATCGTCATAGGCAAAGCCGATGCGGCGCTGAACGAGGTTGCTCGTGTTCAGGTCGAAAGTGGCGTTACCGAAGACGCGCCAGTATTCGTGCACCTGCGCCGATGCGCCGACACGGACTTCATGACGATCGTTGGCGAAGCCGTAGTCCGGCTGGGCTTCGATGAACGAATACTGGGTCGAAAGCGAAACGGCCTGCGTCGCATAGCTTGCCGCGACATCGGTGCGACGGACTTCGAGATCGTCCTTGTCGAGCCGCGCGCCCGCTGCCAGGGAGACGCCGACTGGCGTGTTCAGGCCGACCATGCCGACATAGTCCGAAACGTCTTCCTCGAGGCCGGAATAGGCGCCGGCATAGACGAGGTCGGGCGAAGCGTAGGAATTCGTGCCGGCCAGATGATAGGACTGGCCGACGATCGCGTTGACGCCCCAGCCGCGACCGAGTTCGCCCGTATAGCGGATGCCGACATTGGCTCGGGTGCCGCCTTCGATCCGGTCGTAGCCGGAGAATTTGTCCCTCTCGAACAGGGTTGCCGCGTCGAAGACGAGGCTCTGCGCGTCCTCGTTCGGGATGCCCAGCCGGCCGCCATAGGGCTCGTCGGGCCGGGCGAAAATCTGTCCCATCGGCTCGAAGACATGCGTCGAGCTGGAAGTGGAGAACAGGATTGGCCAGCGCGCCTCGAGGCCAGCCGTCGCCATCGAGCGGTAATAGGCCGAGCGGATGTCGGTGGCCACGCTCTGGTTGAGATTGCTGCTGTAGAAACTTGCCACGTTGGCGATACCGGCTGCACCCCGATCGCCTAGGCGCACCCCAATCGCGTCTTGGCGCGCGTGGAGCGACGGCGTGATTACAAAACCACCGCCCGTGATGAAGCTGCGCTTCCATTCGGCCTCGGCCGTGAGGCGCCCCGAGCCACCGTCGAGCCCGCGCCCGGTTGGCGAGATAGTATTCTCGCTGTTGTCGTATTGCTGTCCTATTCGCCCGCGCCCATCGAAACGATCGCGCCAGAGGGCCTGGCTGTTGACGTCGATCGTCAGCTCACCGCCGACGATCGGGGTGTCGGGCGTGATGCTGTAGTCGAAGGAAGGCAGGACGAAAGGCTGGAGAGGCGACGATGCGCTGGGGTTCAGATCGCGGGCGCCGCTTGCGTTCGTGGTGAAATCGAGGGCGGTTTCCTGCTTGCTGAAATGATAGGCGCGCAGGTCGAAGAAATTGCGACCGTCGAGGCCGGTCAGATAGACCTGCGAGACCTGATCGTAATTGTTCGCCTGCTCGATATCGTAGGTATAGCCGAAATTCTTGTCGGTCTGAGCCAGGACGTCCCAGCCGAAGCGCCAGCGCGGATTGATCGTGAAGTCGCCGCGCGAGGCTATGAGCGCGCGCCCGGTTTCGTTGCCGTCGACCGTGCGCGCGCCGAACGTGTCGGGGTCGCGCTGCGAAATCCCGGCGATCCGCAGATTGTATTCGCCATTGTCGAAGCGCTGGCGCCATTCGGCCTGCCCGAGGAAGCCCTGCTGCGTATATCCGCCCGCCGTGACCGTCAGGTCATAGGTCGGCGAAAGCGCGAAATAATACGGCACGTTGATGAAGGTGCCGAGATTGTCCGAGCTGCCGAAGGTGGGGAAAAGGAAGCCGCTCTTGCGCTTGACAGTCGGGTCGGCGATCTCGAACGCCGGCACCCAGGCGAGGGGCACGCCGAGGAACTCGAACCGCGCGCGCTCGAAGCGCACGGTCTTGGTCTCGCCATTCCAGATGATCTTCTGCGCCTTGATGTTCCAGACCGGCGGCTTGTCGGGGTTCTCCTCGCACGGCTCGCACGCGGTGTAGACGCCGCGCTCGAACTCCGTCACCGCACCGCCGCGCCGTTCCGCGCTGTCGGCGCCGAAATAGACGCGGTCCGGCGTCTCCACGCGCAGCGTTCGCACGAAGGCGTCCGCGAAATCGTCGGTGACGTCGATCTCGTCGGCCTGGAAGCGCGTTCCGTCCGGGTCGATAATCTCGACGCCGCCACTCGCGATCAGCCGCGACGTCGCGCGGTCATAGGTGACGCGCTGCGCCACGAGGCGATTGCCGTCATAGTCGATCTGAACGGAGCCGACGGCGGTGATGCGGTTGCGGTCGTTGTCGTAGACCAGCGTGTCGGCCTCGAGCAGCATGTCGGCATTGGGATCGGTCTGCGCGGACAGATCGATGCTCTGCGCGATGACGGGCTGCAACGCGACGATCGAACCGGTCGCGGCGAGGACGCCGGCGAGCGCCGTCGCACCCAGAAGGCGCCGGGCTCGAACCGCTCTGCTCAGGCCGGAAAGCACGCCCCTCACTAACCGTCCTCTCTGTACAGCAAGAAAGTCACCCCGAAAAAGCCTGCGACGACGACCGGAAACCAAGCGGCGGCGACAGGCGGCACGAATCCGGCGCTCCCGAACGCCTTGACCAGAACCGTCACGACATAAAGCAGAAACCCCGCCATCACGCCACCCAGAATCATGGCGGATGATTGTCCCATTCTGGCAAAACGCATCGACACTGTCGCGGCGATAAGCGTCATCGCGACAAGCAGCGCCGGCATGGCGAGCATCGAGTGCATATGCATGGCGAAATTGTTTGCCGGCAGCCCGAACGAGCGTGCCGCAGCGATCTTGCGCGGCAGTTGGAAGATCGGGATCGTCTCCGGGCTTGCCAGGCGTTCGAGTACGAATTCGGGCGTCAGGTTCGTCGGAATCGCGACCGTTTCCATGAGTTCCGGCGGATTGCCGCGCGTGGTGCGACGGGCGTTCTCGAGCTGCCATTCGCTGGCGCGCAGGAATGCCCGCTGCGCATCGAACCGTTCCATAGCGTCCATGTCGGCGCCGATGACGATGAAGGTCGCGCCGACGAGTTGCAGCCCTTCGTCGAGGACGCCGGCGGCGCCGATATAGGTTTCGGTCTGTCCGAAGCGCTGCTTGATCCAGGGCGCTTCGCCGCCCGCCACCGGCGTGTTGTTGCCGCCGCGAATGTCGGCCTCGAGAAACTGCGTGCGCTCGTAGCCGAAGGAGGCGAGGGGATTGAGGACGAAAAGCGCGGCGAAGCCGAAGAGAAGCGCGCCGATGCAGATCGGCAGCAGGAACTGCCAGGCCGAGATTCCGGCGGCCCGCGCCACGACGAGCTCATATTTGCGGTTGAGCGAGATCAGCGTCGCGATGCCCGAGACGAGCGCGATGAACGGCACCGCCTGCTGCATGATGAACGGCGTCTGCAGGGCCGCGAACGTGACGCCCCACCACAGCGAATAGTCCGGCAGGTCGCCGACCCGGCGCGAGACCTCGGTGAAGTTGACGATGAAGATGAGGCCAAAGATGCCGGTGAAGAACCAGAAGGTGATGATCAGGTAGCGCCGCATGAAATAGGCGCCGAGGGTGCGTCCGATCATGGCTTGCCCTCCGAGGCGGAGCGGCGGCGAAAAATCGACCGCGACGCCTGGCGGGCCCAGAAATCCTGCATGCGCTCGGTCCAGCGGGTCGGGATTTCGAGCCGCTTGTTTGCCGCGATCACCCAGATGCACACGGCCATCGCCATCAGCGGCACCGCATACAGGGCGGGAATGACGGCAGGACTGTCGGCCGCGGCATTGCCGACGATGAAGCCTTCCCACCGGATGAAAAGCGCGATCAGCATGGTCGTGATCAGTGGATGGATGCGCGATTCGCGGAACGAGCGCGAGTCGCCGGCGACCGCCAGGCCCACCAGGGCGAAGACCAGCGGATAGACCCAGTCTGTCAGCCGTCGGTGCAACTCGGCCGCAAAGGCAAGCGGCGCACTCTGGAAGACCGGGTCGGCGGGGTCCGGATTAAGCAGGAAGCCGAGGGTCCGGTCCTTGGGCAGATAGTTGATCTGAGAGGTTGCCGGCGCGAATTCGGCCAGGTCGAACGCATAGGACTGGTAGCGGATGATCGAGACGTTGCCGGTCGCGTTACGCCGATGGACGACGCCGTCCTGCATCACCAGAACGTGCTCGCCATTGAGTTCGATCGTCGCGCCGGTATCGGCGTAGTAGATCAGCTCGGTCTCCTCCTCGCGCGTATCGGCGAGGAAGATGCCGGCAAAGCGGCCATCGGGCAGCCTTTCGCTGATCTGGATGACGAGACCGTCATCGATCGTCTGGAACGTGCCTTCCTGGACGACCGAGGTGATCAGGTCGGCGCGCGCTTCGGAGACGAGGGCGCGAAGCCTTTCGCGGGCGAACGGCTCGACCCCGTTTTCGATGGCGAAGGAGGCGACGGAGGCGAGGGCCGCGATCAGCAGAATCGGCCGGACCACCGTCGTCTTCGGGCTGCCCGAGGCGGTGATCACGATCAGCTCCGAATCGGTATTCATGGAGCTCAGCGTCTGCGCGACGGCGATTCCGAGCGCGAACGGAATCACGATCGGAATGACGGCGGGCAGCACAAGCGCGGCGATCTCGAAGAAGGTTGCGGCGGACTGTCCGCTGCTGGTGACGATGTTGATGCGGGTGAGGACCTGCGTCGTCCATACGATGGCCAGAACCCATAGCAGCGTCACCGCGAAAATCGCGAAGGTGCGCCGCATGATGTAGGTTTCGAGCACTCTCATGCGAGCTGATTGATCCGTTCATTGGGGCAAGTCTACGGCGCATGCTGCTGCCGCTGCGTCGCTTTGCCGACGCAACCCGATCCGTGGAACATACAATCGGCCTTCTTGGCAAACAAATGCCAAACACGCATGGTTAACGTTTGGTTGACGACCTCTTTCGACCTGGCCCACCTGTCTTTTCTTGAAATGCGGTGCCCGATTCTCTACCGCAAAGGCAACGACCTCGCCTTCCATCCCTACGCATAAGGATAGCCAATGTCCCGCACCCCAGCCATCAGCTTTGCCAAGCCGTCATCCATCTCAGAAGGCGTTCTGGTGCTCTTGAGCGGCGAGGAAACCGGCTTGGCTGCTTCGGCGGCGGGACATGACCCGCAGGGCGTTCTCCCCCGCGCGGTGGAAGTCGCTTCGTTCAAGGGCAAGATGGGCACATCGGCCGACATCCTCGCGCCGCACGGAACCGCGCTCGACAGGCTGGTCGTGCTCGGCATCGGCAAGCCGTCGGCGCTCGACGAACAGGCCTGGCTGAAGATTGGCGGCGCGGTTCAGACCGCGGCCCGCAAGGCGAAGACGGTGACGGTGATCCTCGACGTGGCAGGCGCCGAGGCGTCATCCACCGAGGCCGCGCAGCTTGCCATGGGCATCCTTTTGCGCGCCTACACGTTCGACAAATACAAGACGCGCAAGGACGAGGCCAATGGCGAGGGCGACAAGGAAACCGCCTTCGTCGTCGCCTGCGCCGATCCTCAAGCGGCAAAGAAGAAGTTCGCCGAACTGGAGGGCATCGCGGGCGGCGTGCTCCTGGCCCGCGATCTCGTCAACGAACCGGCCAACATCCTCGGCCCGCTCGAATTTGCCGCCAAGGCCAAGGAACTGGAATCGCTCGGGGTCGAGATCGAGATTCTCGACGACGCGGACATGGAAAAGCTCGGCATGGGCGCGCTTCTGGGCGTCGCGCAGGGCTCGGAGCGTCCGGCGCGTCTCGTCGTCATGAAGTGGAATGGCGGCAAGGCCAAGGACAAGCCCGTCGCCTTCGTCGGCAAGGGCGTGGTGTTCGATTCGGGCGGCATCTCCATCAAGCCGGCCGCCGGCATGGAGGACATGAAGGGCGACATGGGCGGCGCGGCCGCCGTCACCGGCCTGATGCACGCGCTCGCCGCCCGCAAGGCCAAGGCCAACGTCGTCGGCATCATCGGCCTCGTCGAGAACATGCTCGACGGCAAGGCGCAGCGACCCGGCGACATCGTGACCTCCATGTCCGGCCAGACGATCGAAGTCCTCAACACCGACGCCGAAGGTCGCCTCGTGCTGGCGGACGCGCTCTGGTACTGCAACGACCGCTTCGAGCCGCGTTTCATGATCAACCTGGCGACGCTGACGGGCGCGATCCTGATCGCGCTCGGCCAGCACCATGCCGGTCTCTTCTCCAACAATGACGAACTCGCCGGCCGTCTCTTCGATGCGGGACAGGTGACGGGCGAGAAGGTTTGGCGCATGCCGATGGGCCCGGACTACGACAAGCTCATCGATTCCAAGAACGCCGACATGAAGAATATCGGCGGACGCCACGCCGGCGCGATCACCGCCGCCCAGTTCCTGCAGCGTTTCGTCAAGGACACGCCCTGGGCGCATCTCGACGTCGCAGGCACCGCCATGGGCTCGCCCACCAACGAGATCAGCCAGACCTGGGCTTCGGGCTACGGCGTGCGCCTTCTCGACCGCCTCGTGCGCGATCACTACGAAGGCTGAGGCGCGCTTGACGGAAATCCTGTTCTACCACCTGACCGAATCGACACTCGAGGAGGCGCTGCCGGCGCTTCTCGAAAAATCGGTCGACCGGGGCTGGAAGGCTGTCGTCCAGGCTGGTGGCGAGGAGCGCCGGGATGCGCTCGACGCCGCCTTGTGGACCTTTCGCGACGATTCGTTCCTGGCGCATGGCACCGATGCCGAACCCCACGCGTCGGAAAATCCGGTTCTGCTGACGACCGGGCAGGCGAATGATAACGGCGCGCAGATCCGGTTTCTGGTCGATGGCGCCGACGCACCCGACCTGGCCGGATACGAGCGCGCGGTCTTCATGTTCGACGGTCATGACGACGAGCAGCTGCGCAAGGCGCGCGAGAGCTGGAAACAACTGCGGCAAGAAAGTCACACCGTCACCTATTGGCAGCAATCCTCGGATCGCCGCTGGGAACGCAAGGCCTGATCAAGAGTTCTGGCGGTCATGAATAGAACTTTACCTTCACTTGCCTTGATCGCTTGCGCCGCCGCCCTTGCCGGGTGCGGCAGCGAGGCGCCGATCGCACAGACGGCGGAAGCCGCGGCCCCGGTCGTCCAGACCCAGCCGGGCGTCGGCCACATCTATGGACGCTGGGCGCTGGACCCGGCCTTCTGCTCGGCGGATGGCGCAAGCCGTGTCATCACGATTGGCGAGCAGAAACTGGACTCGCGCAACTACGCCTGCACCATGACCACACCCGAGGTGAACGGGGAGGGATGGCTGGTCACGCTCGAATGCACCGGTTCGAACGGTGCAGAGGACGTCACCGAGCGCGTGCGCTTCGTGCCGAACGAGGAAAAGCTCGAACTCAACTATATCGATCGAACCGAACGCAACGACGAGCGTCTGGTCCGCTGCCCATAGTTCAGGCGGCCGCTATTCCCTCTTCGTACTCGGTCGAAAGGTTCAGCCAGATTTCCTCGTGCCGTTCGAGTGCTGCGACATTATCGGAGCGCTCCTTGGCCAGTTTCGCCGCCTTGCCCGGATCGCGCTCGTAAAGCGTCGGCACGGCCAGTTCCGTGTCGAGTGCGTCGATGCGCTTGCGCGTGCGCTCGATCAGGCCTTCCGTCGCCTTGATCTGCTTGGCGAGCGGTTCCAGCGCTGCGCGCTTCTGGGCCGCTTCCCGGCGCTTGTCCGCCTTCGAGGCCTTGTCCGTTTCGCGCTTTTCGCGCCGGTCGGAGGCACCGCCCGTCACCACCTGCCGGTAGTCGGCCATGTCGCCGTCGAAGGGTCCCACCTGGCCGTCCTTGACCAGCCACAGCCGGTCGGCCGACGCCTCGATCAGGTGCCTGTCGTGGCTGATGACCATCACGGCGCCCGAATAATCGTTGAGCGCGTGGATCAGCGCTTCGCGGCTGTCGATGTCGAGATGGTTGGTCGGCTCGTCGAGGATGAGCAGGTTCGGGCCGTCGAAGGCCGCGATGCCCATCAGGAGCCGCGCCTTCTCTCCGCCCGACAGATCCTTGGCGGGCGTCAGCATCTTTTCCGTCACGAGACCCATCTGCGCGACGCGCGCGCGCACCTTGGCCTCGGGCGCATCCGGCATCAGGCGGCGTACATGCTCGATGGCATTTTCCTCCGGCCGCAGATCGTCGAGCTGGTGCTGGGCAAAGATCGCGACCTTGAGGCCCGGAGCGATGGTCATCGTGCCCGAATCGAGTTGCAGCCGGCCCGAGAGCAGCTTGGCAAAGGTCGACTTGCCGTTGCCATTGGCACCCAGAAGCGCGATGCGATCGTCATCGTCGATGCGAAGCGACATGCGCGACAGGACCGGCTTGCCCGGCGTATAGCCGACCGATCCGCCCGAAATGGCGATGATGGGCGCGGCCACCGTCTTCGTCGGCTCGGTGAAGGTGAACGGCCGCACGCTTTCGCCCATGAAGCTGTCGATCGGCTTCAGCTTCTCCAGCGCCTTCAGCCGCGATTGCGCCTGCCGCGCCTTCGACGCCTTGTAGCGGAAGCGCTCGACGAAGGCTTCCATGTGTTTGCGATGGGCTTCCTGCTTGACGATGGACTTCTGCTGCAATTCGGCCTGTTCGGCATATTGCCGCGAAAACTGGTCGTAGCCGCCGCGCCAGAAGGTCAGCTTCTTGTTTTCCAGATGCACGATCGAAGAAACAGCGCGGTTGAGCAGGTCGCGGTCGTGGCTGATCAGTAGAACGGTGTGCGGATAGCGCGACAGGTAGGTCTCGAGCCAGAGCGTGCCTTCGAGATCGAGATAGTTGGTCGGCTCGTCGAGAAGCAGCAGGTCGGGTTCGGCGAACAGAACCGAGGCGAGCGCGACGCGCATCCGCCAGCCGCCGGAAAAGGAAGACGCCGGCCGCTGTTGCGCGGCCTCGTCGAAGCCAAGCCCGGCGAGAATGGTCGCCGCCCGCGCCTCGGCCGAATGGGCGTCGATATCGGCCAGCCGCATTTGGATTTCGGCGATCCGGTGCGGATCGTGCGCGCTTTCGGCCTCGTGAAGCAGCGACGCGCGCTCCGTGTCGGCCTTGAGCACGATCGAGATCAGCGATTCTTCCGTGCCGGGCGCTTCCTGCGCCACCTGGCCGATCCGCGTGTTGCGCGGCAGGTTGATCGACCCGCTTTCGGTCGGCAATTCGCCGGTGATCGCCTTGAACAGCGTCGTCTTGCCGGTGCCGTTGCGGCCGACGAGGCCGGCCTTGGCGCCTGCGGGGAGGGACAGCGTCGCGTGGTCGATCAGGAGCCGACCGGCGATGCGCAGGGAGATGTCGTCGAGAACCAGCATGATGCTGCGCTGTTTGGACTGCCGCCGCATCGCGCGCAAGGGGGCGCCGCTCGCGAGCTAGATCGATGCGGTGCCTGACCCGTCGATCACGAATATGTTATAATCGGCCGCCGCCAAGACGGCGAAAACAATCATCGAGGGGTGATCGGCAATGCCACAGGTTTCGCAACTCTTCTTCAAGGCTGCAATTCTGTTTCTATTGGTCGGCATCGGCATGGGACTGCAGATGTCGATCTCCGGCAATCACAACGTCATCGGCGCACATGCGCACACCAATCTTCTGGGCTGGGTGACGAGTGCGCTGTTCGGCACATACTATGCGCTCAACAAGGAGAAGGCGGCCCAGCGCCTCGCCATGATCCAGTTCGGCGTCTACACGCTCGGCGTCGTCGTCATGGTGCCGTCGCTGTACCTGCTGCTGCAGGGCAATGCCGGCGCCGAGCCGTTCGTGGCGATTTCGTCGCTGATCGCGTTTCTCGGCGTCGCGATCTTCGCCTTCATCGTCTTCGCTCCAGCGCCCGCCGCCCGCGAAATGCCGCGCGGCCCGCTTGCCGTGAACTGACGAAACGGGCGCCGGCTCGCACCGGCGCCCTCTGAGACTTGATCCGGGCGAGCCTGGGCCCGCCTGGAGAACTAGCGCGTCGCCGTCTGCACCATGTTGCACAGGTCGACCAGCGCACGGTCGTAGACGCCTGGCGAAGCCAGCACGTCGACGCAGCGACGGCTGAGCCGCGCGATCTCGGCCGAGTTCATGCTGCCGAGGCCGGGCGAGACACTGCCGGTTTCGGTGTCATCGGTGCCGGGTCCGGTTCCCGGGCCGGAGCCGCCATTGCCGCCCGGATCGCCGGGGCCACCGGGCCCGCCGGGGCCGCCGGGGCCACCACCCGTACCGCCGCCACCAATGCCGATGCCCAGCCCGACATCGACGCCGCCGGGTCCGCCGACATTGGCTCCGACACCGGCATCGATGCCGGAACCACCGCCAATGCCAACGCCCGCGCCGGCATTCACGCCGCCGGAGCCACCGATGCCGACGCCTGCGCCCGCGTCGACGCCCGAACCGCCACCGACGGATGCACCGGCGCCGACCCCGACGCCATCCGAGCCGCCGACGCTGGCGCCTGCGCCCGCATCGACGCCGGAGCCGCCGCCGACGGACGCGCCGGCACCGACGCCCACGCCATCCGAACCACCGACGGAGGCGCCCACACCTGCGCCGATGCCATCACTGCCGACCGATGCGCCGACGCCGGCATCGACACCGCCGATACCCACGCCCACTCCGGCGCCGATCTGCGCATGCGCTGCGCTCGCCAATGCCAGCGCACTTCCGGTCGCAAGTGCCAGCGCTGTTTTCCTGAAATTGAAGTTCATCGTCTTCTCCTCTTCCCATTGTTGCGATCGGAAGGGTACCGACCATGCAACAATACGGATGACCCAGAGGAAGGTTTCTTCAATTCACAGTAATATCATGCAAGAAATATAGTGCGTTACATAGATATACTATACGGATCATAAGAAAAGTCGAGCGTAGTCTGAACTGTCTCGATTCAGCCCGAATTCCCGTTATACGGGAGAAAGATGCGCGTTATACGGGAGATTGATGCCCGCTAAACGAGTATTGATGCAACTCGAGGTTTCTTCAACTCAAGCGAGTGATTCGCACGCAATCGCCCGAAGCGCACGTCCTTGCCGCCCTACGCGAAGCTGCGCCCGCCTTCGGAACGCTGGAAATAGGCGAGATCGAGCGCCGGAGCTTCACCTGCAAGCCGGGTGAGGGCGGCATGCGCCTGGCCGCGATGATGCGTCTGGTGGTTGAAGAAGTGGGCGAGCGCGGGCGCAAGGCGCTGCGAGATCGTTCGCATGTCGGTTGTGGTCGTATAGGAAAAGCGTCCACCCAGATCGTCGTCGGTCAGGTCGGCGACATAGCGCAGGATGCGCTCGTCTTCGGCCTCGCGGGCATCCCAGAGCGGACCGATGTCGCGAAACAGGATCGCGTCGAGCCGTTTTGCCGCCACGCCTTCGCCGGTAAAGCGCTTCATCCAGATCCCGTCGGCGACGAGAACGTGATTGAGCGTGCCGCCGAGCGAGGTAAAGGCAAGGCCGAGATCGGCCCACAGCGCATCCTCGCCCGCTTTTGCGGCCGCATCGTAGATCAACCGGTTGGCCCAGGCATTATAGGCGGCGAACATGGAGAAATGCTGCTTCATCGGGTTTTCATTCGTCGTGGTCGCGGGCATAGATTTGCGCAACGCTTATACGCCCGGGAGGCCGCACAGCAATGACCGTTCTGCTTTATGATCTCGTCGGCTCGGACCCGACCCGTCCGTTCAGCCCGCATTGCTGGAAGGTCGCCTTCGCGCTCGCGCATAAGGGCCTCGCCTTCGAGCGCGTTCCGACGCCCTTCACGGCCGTGGCCGGTGTCGAGGGCGGCAGGCACAAGACGGTTCCGGTCATCCGCGAGGGCGAGCGCACGGTCGGCGATTCCTTCGAGATCGCGCTCGACCTCGAGCGGCGCTACCCCGACCGGCCGACCCTTTTCGGCGGTGCGGGCGGCGAAGCGGCCGCGCGCTTCATCGAGCGCTGGGCGCTCGTCACCCTGCATCCCTATCTCGCGCAGTCCGCACTCATGGACATTCATGACCGGCTCGAGCCGGAGGATCAGGCGCATTTCCGCACGACGCGGGAGGTGCGTTTCGGCAAGCGTCTCGAAGACATCCCCATGACGCGCGACGAGCGCCGTCCCGCATTCCGCGCAAGCCTGGAGCCGCTGCGCTCGACCCTGACGTTCCAGCCCTTTCTCGGCGGCGAAAGCCCGCTCTTTACGGATTACATCGTGGCGAGCGCATTCCAGTGGGTCCGCGTCATCTCCGACTACGAGTTCCTTGAGAACGAAGATCCGGTCGGGGCATGGCTCGACCGCTGCCTCGATCTTCATTCCGGTCTGGGCCGTTCGGTTCCCGCTGCCGCATAGGCCGTCGGCGGGACTTCACATCACGGGGCGAGGTGGGTATAGACGCGCATCCAATCACTCCCCCAAAGAATTGAGGAAGACCCGACATGGCGATCGAACGCACCTTTTCCATGATCAAGCCGGACGCGACCAAGCGCAACCTGACCGGCGCCATCACCAAGATGCTCGAGGATGCCGGCCTCAGCGTCGTCGCCTCGCGCCGCGTCTGGATGAGCCGCCGCGAAGCCGAAGGCTTTTACGCGGTCCACAAGGATCGTCCGTTCTTCGGCGAACTGGTCGACACCATGACGTCCGGCCCGACCGTCGTTCAGGTTCTCGAAGGCGAAGGCGCCATCCTGAAGAACCGTGAAGTGATGGGCGCGACCAATCCGGCCAATGCCGATGAGGGCACCATCCGCAAGGTTCACGCGCTGTCGATCGGCGAAAATTCGGTCCACGGTTCGGATGCGCCGGAAACGGCCGCTCAGGAAATCCGCTACTGGTTCTCGGACACCGAGATCGTCGGCTGATTCAGTTTCGACGCTGAAGCTTCGAAATAATTGAAATTGCAGGAAAAGCCGCGGTCGATGCCGCGGCTTTTTTTATGCGCGGAGCCGAGAGTCGCGCTCAGCCGCATGATCGCGCATCTGCGTGCCGAGCGCCTGCAACCGGCGCGCATCGATGACGCCGACGCCGTTTCCGCCTGCGGCTTTAATGTCGTACATCGCCTGGTCGGCCTCCTTCAGGAGCGCATCGACGGACGTGTCGGTGCCGTCGAACATGGCGACGCCCACGCTTGCCGAAGCCTGGTGCGCGATGGAGCCGATCTGGAAGGGACGGGCCATCTCTGCAGCCATCCGCTCGGCGAGGGAGAGGGTATCCGTCAGCGCACGCGTCCGGTCCTCGGCTTCGGCAGGCAGGAGCGCAACGAACTCGTCGCCGCCGATCCGCGCCACGGAGCCTGCATCGCCGACCACGGCGGTCAGGCGCTCGGCGACCTGCTTGAGATATCGATCCCCCGCCTCGTGGCCGTGCCTGTCGTTCAAACCCTTGAAATTGTCGAGGTCGACATAGACCAGCGCGCCGCAATTTCCGTCGCGGCGGCAGGCTTGTAGCGCCTTGCGGGTGTCGTAGATCAGCGCGCGGCGGTTCGCCAGATCGGTCAGCGGATCGCGATAGGCGAGCCGGCGGATCTCCATTTCCTGCGCCTTGCGCAGCGAGATGTCGGTTACGTATCCGTGCCACATGATGCCGTCGCCGACCGGCTCCGGCGTCGCGAGGACGCGCAGCCAGCGAAACGTCTCGCCATGCTCGATCCGGAATTCATGTTCCCACGGACGAGCGCCCTTGCGGGCTCGGTGGAAGCTTTCCAGGAAGCGCGGCCGGTCCTTCTCCACCACGATCTCGAAGAAGCGATGCGGGGAGGGATAGCCGCGCTCGAACGACAGACCTGTCATCGAGACGAACCCGTCCGAAATGTAGGCGACGTCGAAGCTGCCGTCGTGCCCCCGTTTGAACTGGAACAGTCCGCCCGGCAGATGGCTCGTCAGCTTCGTGAAGCGTTCTTCCAGGTTCAGGCGCTGCATCGTTTCGGTAACGTCACGCACCGTGCCTTCATAGCAAAGGGGAGCGCCCGTTCGACGATGGCGGATCAGGCGGGCCGATTCGGAAATCCAGATGCGCTCGCCGGTGCGGTGCCGATAGGCCTGCGACACGAAATCGGTGACGGTGCCATCGCGGAAAAGCAGTTCGCGAAATTGCGCGCCGCGTGTCGGGTCGACATAGCATTCGACAGAAGGGCGAGGAGAGGCGTGCATCACCGCTTGGGAACTGGCGTAGCCCTGGAGCCGCGCCATCGCCGTGTTGGTACGGATGTGCCGACCGTCTGGCAGGGCCCGGTAGACGCCCTCGGCGAGGTTCTCGAACAGAAAGCGGCTGCGCGAAAGCTCGTCGGCGACGGCTGCGTGACGGCGCTGGAAGTAGACGGCGCCCGCGACCGAACACGCCACCACGGCAAGCATCGCCCCGTCCAGCCAGCCGTGAATTTCCGCCACCGTCTCCAGCATGTCCGCCCGCCCGCATTGCAAGGATCGGAGCCTAGCCGATGGCGGCTACCAAATGCCTAACAGAGAGATTTGGCCGGGCCGGTGGCTGGGGATTTGCTCACCAGCGCGCGGCAGCGTCGTCGTCGGCATCCTTCGCCTCGACCCAGGCCCCCGACGTGCCGTCGGCCAGATGTTCCTTCTTCCAGAATGGGGCGCTGGTCTTGAGAAAATCCATCAGGAACGAGGCCGCCTCGAATGCGGCCTGACGGTGAATGGAGGCGGCGACGACGAGCACGATTTCCTCTCCGGGCCTGAGTTTGCCGTGGCGATGGATCACGGTCAGGCTGGTGACGGGCCAGCGTTCGGCAGCCTGCGCCGCGATGCGCCGGATCTCGCCCTCGGCCATGCCTGGATAATGTTCGAGCTCGAGTGCGGCGAGCCGCCCGCTTTCGTCGCGACACACGCCGCTGAAGGTGACGACCGCACCGACATTCCCGCCCGCGGCCTTCGCCGCATCGATTTCGGCTGCCGTATCATAGGCGGCGGACTGAACAGCTACGCGAATGACGCATGCGTCCGTCACCTCGTCACCCCCCCGTCATCGGCGGAAAGAGCGCGATTTCGCGCGCGCCGGCAATCGGTTCGCGGTGGTCGACATGCTCCTGGTTGATCGCGACGCGAATGACTTTCGGGTTCTGCAGCGCTTCGGCATAGCCGTCACCGCGCTCACGCAGCCAGGCGAGTAGATCGCCCGCCGTCTTCACGTCGCCGGGCAGCTCGACGTCCTCTTCGGAAATGCCGATGCGCTCGCGCACCCAGGCGAAATAGATCAGCTTCATGCTCAGTCCTCGATGACGTGCTTCAGGCCGGCGCGAAAATAATCGTAGCCGGTGTAGAGCGTCAGCATGGCCGCGATCCAGAGCAGGGCCAGCCCCATTTCGCTGGTGTAAGGCAGGACCTTGTCTCCAGCGGGGCCGGCCAGAAGAAAGCCGATGGACACTAGCTGGATCGTGGTCTTCCATTTGGCGAGCTGGGTCACCGGCACCGAAACCTTGAGCGCGGCAAGATATTCGCGCAATCCCGAAACGAGGATTTCGCGGCACAGGATGATGATGGCGGCCCAAAGCGACCACTCGCCGATCGTGCCTTCGGCCGCCAGAAGCAGCAGCGCCGCGGCGACGAGCAGCTTGTCGGCGATCGGGTCGAGCATTCGGCCGATATTCGACGTCTGGTCCCAGATGCGCGCCAGATAGCCGTCGAGGAAATCGGTGAGGCTGGCGACGAAGAAGATGGTGACGGCGGTCCAGCGCCAGAAGTCGGTCGCCTGCTGGCGGTCGTCCGGCACGAAGCAGAGCACGACGAGCGGAACCGCCAATATGCGCGCATAGGTCAGGATGTTCGGAATATTGAAGGCGCGATTGGACATGTAAGCCTGTCGTTTATTCTGGAGCGCCGAACCTGCACCGTCCGGGCTGGCTGCAAATTCGCGGGACGGGTGGGGCAAGTCAAGCCGATAGCACGGCCGACCGTCATCCCTTTTCGTGGAAATGGTCGTAGATCGTCTTGGCAACGGTCGCCGAGATGCCCGAGACGGACATCAGGTCTTCGATCCCCGCCCGGCTGACGGCCTTCGCGGTGCCGAAATGGTGGAGCAGCGCGCGCTTGCGGCCGGGCCCAATGCCGCCGATCTCGTCGAGCGGGTTGCGCACCATCTCCTTCTTGCGCCGCGCCCGGTGCGAGCCGATCGCAAAGCGGTGCGCCTCGTCGCGCAGGCGCTGGACGAAATAGAGCACCGGATCGCGCATCGGCAGAGAGAAGGGATCGCGGCCCGGAATGAAGAAACGCTCCCGCCCGGCATCCCGGTCGACGCCCTTGGCAACGCCGATCGTCGCCACTGCGTCCTGTATCCCGAGGTCGCCCAAAATCTTGCGCACGGCCGAAAGCTGGCCCTGTCCGCCGTCGATGAGCAGGAGATCCGGCCATGCCGGAAATTCGTCGCGGTCGTCGGGCGCGTTGCGATCGGGAATCCCGTTCTCCTTGATCAGCCGCGAGAACCGCCGCTCCATCACCTCGCGCATCATGCCGAAATCGTCGCCGGGCGTGATGTCGGTCGAGCGGATGTTGAACTTGCGGCACTGGTTCTTCACGAAGCCTTCCGGCCCGGCGACGATCATCGCACCGACGGCGTTCGTTCCCATGATGTGCGAATTGTCGAAGACTTCGATCCGCCGCGGCGTCCGATCCAGGCCGAACGCCTCTGCAAGCCCCGCAAGAAGCCGCGCCTGCGACGACGTCTCGGCCAGCCGCCGCCCGAGGCCCTGCCGGGCGTTCTGCAGCGCGTGATCCGTCAGATCCTTCTTCTCGCCGCGCTGCGGCACCATCACCGTGATCTTGCGTCCCGCCTTGGTCGCCAGCGCCTCGGCCAGCAATTGCTGTTCCTCGACCGGCTGGGACAGGAGGATCGTGCGCGGGATCGGCTTGTCGTCGTAGAACTGCGCCAGGAACGCGCCAAGCACTTCCGGCGCCTCGATCGAGGGATCGGCCTTCGGGAAATAGGCGCGGTTGCCCCAGTTCTGGCCGGTGCGGAAGAAGAACACCTCGATGCAGCTCTGCCCGCCCTCCTGATGAATGGCGAAGACGTCGGCCTCCTCGGTCGACTGGGTGTTGATCCCCTGATGGCTCTGCACGTGGGAGAGCGCCGACAGACGGTCGCGATAGATCGCCGCCCGCTCGAAGTCGAGCTCCGCCGACGCCTCCTGCATCGCCTTCGAGATTTCCGCGACGATCTTCGACGACTTGCCCGACAGGAACGCCTTCGCCTCGTCGACCAGTTCGTCATAATCGGGCTTCGACACTTCGTTCGTGCAGGGGCCGGAGCAGCGCTTGATCTGGTAGAGAAGGCAGGGCCGCGTCCGGCTCTCGAAGACCGAATCCGTGCAGGTGCGCAAGAGGAACGCGCGTTGCAGCGAGTTGATCGTTCGCCCCACAGCGCCGGCCGAGGCGAATGGGCCGAAATAGTCGCCCTTTTTCGAACGCGCGCCGCGATGCTTGAAGATGCCGGGCGAGGGGTGGTCGCGTGTCAGAAGGATGTAGGGAAACGATTTGTCGTCCCGCATCAGAACGTTAAAGCGCGGCCGCAACCTTTTGATCAGATTCGCTTCCAGAAGAAGCGCCTCGATCTCCGTGCGCGTGACGACGAACTCCATATGCGCCGTCTCGCGCACCATCCGCCCGATCCGGTTGGTGTGGCCCTTGCCCTGCGCATAGTTCGTGACGCGCTTCTTCAGGCTGCGCGCCTTGCCGACATAGAGCACATCGCCGGCCGCATTCGTCATGCGATAGACGCCGGGCGAATTGGGCAGGCGTTTGACCAGCGTCTGGATGACGTCGATGCCGGTCTTGCCCTCCGCGTCGCCGCGGTCGCCATCCCACTCGATGCCGAGATCGGTGCCGGCGGGCTGCGGCTCGGCTTCGATCTCGATGTCGTCCTCTTCGTCGCCGTTCGGCATGTAGCCCGCGACGTCGCCGCCTGCACGCTCGGCACGTTTCAGGTCGGATGTGCCCTTCTCGGGTGTGGGCGGCTTCATTCCGCAACCCCGGCGACGTCCGGCGTTTCCCAGGCGAGATGCTGGCCGCCGTCGAGCGCGATCATCTGGCCGGTCACCGAACGGGCATCCCACAGCCAGCGGATCGTCCGGCCGAACTCGGCCAGATCCGGCCCGCGCTTCAACAGGAGCGCATCGACCTGGCGCTGGAAATCGCCATCGTCCTGCCGGGCATTGGCGAGCGTCGGTCCAGGCCCGATCGCGTTGACGCGGATCGCCGGCGCAAGCGCCTGCGCCAGTGTGCGCGTCGCCGTCCAGAGCGCGGATTTGGAGAGCGTATAGGAGAAGAACTTCGGCGTCGGCCTCCAGACCCGCTGATCGATCAAATTGACGACGAGCCCGTCGGTCCCTGCCGGAAGGCGTTCGGCGATCGTGCGGGCAAGCATCGCCGGCGCTTCGAGGTGGATCGCGAAATGGCGGTCCCATGCCTCCCATTCGAAATTTTCGGCCCCGTCCTCCTCGAAGATCGAGGCATTGTTGACGAGCAGAGAGATCGGCCCGAGCGCGCTCTCGGCACGACGCACGAGCTGCGCCACGGCGGCACGATCGGTGAGGTCCGCATCGACGACCGCGGTGGTCGCCCCGTTGCGGGCAAGGTCGGCAGAAAGGTCCTCGGCCGCTTTTCGCGAACCGTTGCAATGGATCGCCACGGCAAAGCCATGCGCCGCGAGGTCCTCGACGATGGCCCTGCCGATGCGCTGCGCACCGCCCGTGACGAGTGCGACTTGGGGCGTTGCCTGGTGATTGGTCTGCATCATCCGTTCGTGCTGCCGGGAAGGGAACGACAGATATAGGCGGCGAACGCCCAAACCAGAAGACCGCCCCCGTCTTTTCCCATGACGATCCTGCCATCTTCCAAGATCGCGGATCATGCCGCGAACGTGACGCTCCCGTGCCGCCACGAAGACGCCGATCGCAGCCCGGACATGAGACGACGGTCCTTGCGCCCGATCCGATTAGGGTATAGTAAACAGATAGTTAACCGGGGCTGATGTCCGTTACTGTGGCACGAATGCAACGTCACATTGCAGCCATATTGCAGCCCGGGAATGACCCCTTTTCAGTTTGGGTTCAGCCGCATTTCGACACGATCTTCGCCTCGGTCGACGCCGGGAACCATTTGCCTCCCGTAAGGGTTTCAGCGTCTGTCTCGAAGTCGGGAACCGCGTATTGGTTCTCGTGGCTAAGGAGTTATAAAAATGAAGAATCGTTTCTACCGCCCCGCCGCTCTCGCTCTCGGCGTTGCCGTCCTCGCTTCGGCCCCGGCCTTTGCTGCTGACGTTGTCTACCAGGAGCCGCCGGCACCGGCCGCTCCGATGGAGTTCGCTCCGGTCAACACCTGGTCCGGCCCTTACGCCGGTGTGAGCCTCGGCTACGGCTTCAACGGTGAGACGCGCAACCGCGCCACCAACGAAGAAGCCGAAACCGACGGCTGGATGGGCGGCGCGTTCGGCGGTTTCAACATGCAGAACGGCTCGTTCGTGTATGGTGCTGAAGCCGACATCAACTACAGCCGCGTCGATGGCGAAGCCACCACGTTCGACTCGCGTTCGACGGTCGACGGCTCGCTCCGTGCCCGCGCTGGTGTCACCGTCACGGAAGACATCCTGCTCTACGGTACGGCTGGTGTTGCCGCTGAGCGTCAGCGCATTACCCACGAAACGGGCGACCGCGATACCAACGTCGCTCTCGGCTACACCGTCGGCGCCGGCGTCGATGCCAAGCTGACCGACCAGGTCTTCGGCCGTCTCGAGTACCGTTACACGGACTACGGCAGCAAGGACTACGCGCTTCCGGGCGTCAATGGTGCCGACTTCGACTCGAGCAACCACCGCGTGTCGGTTGGCCTCGGCGTGAAGTTCTAATTCGGTCTTCGACTGAATGCGGAAAGGCCGGCGATTTCGCCGGCCTTTTTGTTTGCGCTATTTCGGAAGCTCGGCGGCAATCTCCGGAAAACGTTCGTCGAAACGCTTGGCCCAGCGTGTCAGCTTCGGCCGTCCGCGTTCCCACTGACCGTCGAAGCGCAGCGCCAGATAGCCGAGCGTCGCCCGCAGCGCGATATGACCACCGGTGATCTTCTTCGTCAGCTTTGGCGGATTTTCGTTCAGTTCGTCGAGCGCGCGCGTCGCTTTCGACCATTGCCGTTCGAGCCAGGGCAGGTGGATCTTCTCCTCCGGCCGAAAGCGGCGCTCGTAGACATGGGCGAGCAGGCAGTCGCAGATGCCGTCGGCGATCGCTTCCAGCCGCTCGGCTTCGAGCCGCTTCGCCGCATTTCGCGGATAGAGCGTATTGCCGGTCTCGCGGCCGATATACTGCATGATGACCCGGCTGTCGTGAATGCCGTCGCCTTCATCGGTGACGAGACAGGGGATTTTGCCGAGCGGGTTCGCCTTCAGCAGCTTCTCGGGGTCGGCATTGGTGTCGACCGTTTCGGATTCGAGCGCGTATCCGGTGTGGACGGCGGCCATCCGGACCTTGGCGCTGTAAGGTGAAGCGGGCGAATAAAGCAGTCTCGGCATCCATTTCTCTCCATGCGATCGGTTGCCGACAAGCTATGCGAGCACGGCCGGGTCGGCAATCACATCTCGTTCAGGGTGCGGGCAGGCGCAAATCCGGCTGCCGGCAGGAACGCTCGGCGACTTCCGGGCACGAGCGGAAGTCGAGCGCAGTCGTCATGCAGATGCGCACTTCGCGCAGGAGGCCGCTGCTGCAGGTGACGGCGACCCCATCGGCGGGCAATCCGTCATTGGCCTCGAGGAAGGCAGCGCGCATGTCGGCTGCAGAGACGCGGCGCTGGCTGAACTGCGGCACCGTCACCTTGTCGAACGCCGCGCGGGTCGTGTCGAAATAGCCGTCGGCCGCCAGCCCGGTGCAGGTGCCGTGCTTGCGCCATTGATGGCGGATCAATCCATCGGAAGGAATGATGTCGGAGATGGCGTCGATTTCCGGGCGCGACGGATTGCGTGCATCGTCGTCGCAATATTCCGGCCAGCCCTTTTCGAACTGCGGCCAAAGCCCATGCACGACGAAGCCCAGATCGCGATCCGCATCGCATTGCTGCGGATCGGCATTGCCGCCTTCGGCCGCACAATAGCTCGGCGACCAGGAAAGCGAGAGGACGTAGAAGTCGAAGGGTGCGTCGTCAGCGACGGTGTCTTCGCTGCCGCAGCCTGCAAGGATCGAGGCGGCGGCGAGAAGCCCGATCAGGCGGACGCGCAATTGACGATCAGCGAAGGACGCGGCAATTGCCGCCGTAGACCTTCCAGCGGTCGAAGCCGAGAACGCAGAATTCGACATTGCTGCCGATCGACGCGAAGCCCATCGGATGCTCGATCAGATACCAGACGTCGCGCATATGGCCGTCGGTCAGGTGAACGTTGGCGATGCAATAGCGGCGCTCGATCGGCCAGTCGGGACGCGAGGGCAAATAGCGGTTCTCGCGAATCTGCCGGAATTCGACGATGTCGACCATCGGCAGGTTCGGCACGTTGCGCACCTGATAGGCGAATTTCTTGGTGATCGCGCCGAGCACCTTGTCGTTTCCGCAGACGCCCGGATCGGTCGCATAGACGCCCCGGACCATGTCGGCCGCCGCCGCCTGATGCGTCATGCCGCCGGCGAGGATGGAAAGTGCCGTGAAGAAAGCAGCGCCGGCCCGGCGAAGCGAAATGGCCATGGAAAGTCTCCCGAAGGCGGTCAATGAGTCGGCAATGTCCGTCAGCGCCGCATTTCGGTCAAGATGCAGGCCGTTCCCCCGCGAGCCATTCCGCCCGCCATGTTGCGTCTTTGCCATCGCCGAGCAGCCGCGCCAGGACGGGAAGCACGATTTTCATCTCGGCTTCGAGCGGGTAGGGCGGGGTCACGACGACGAGCCCGGTCCCGTCGAGCCGCTCCGGCACGCTCGGTGCCCGGATGTCGAGCGACAGGTCGAGGATCTTGGAGATGCCAGCCTCGCGCAGCGCCTCGCGGAAGGCGGCGACCGCTTTCCGGTTCTTCACCGGATACCACATCAGATAGGTCCCGCCCGGCCAGCGCTTGTACGCTTTGACCAGTCCGTCGATGAGCCGGTCGAACTCGCCTTCGCGCTCGAAAGGCGGGTCGACGATGACGAGGCCGCGCTTCTCCTTCGGCGGCAGGTGCGCGCCGAGCGCCAGCCAGCCGTCGAGTTCGATCACGCGGGTCTGGAAGTCGCCTGCAAAACGCTTCTTCAGCGTTTCGGCATCGGCCGGGTGAAGTTCGATCGCCGTCAGTCTGTCCTGATTGCGCAGGAGATGGCGCGTGATCGCCGGCGATCCGGGATAGGCGGTGAGGCCGCCGGGAGCGTTTGCCGCACGGACGGCATCGAGATAGGGCGCGATCAGCGCCGCTGCGTCGTCCGGCAGGTCGGCATCGAGCAGCCGGCCGATCCCGTCCTTCCACTCGCCGGTCTTCTGCGCCTCCTCCGACGACAGGTCGTAGACGCCGATCCCGGCATGGGTGTCGATAACCCGGAACGCACCGGGCTTGCGCTTCAGATAGTCGATCGTGCGGGCAAGGACGATGTGCTTGACCACGTCGGCGAAATTCCCGGCATGGTAGATGTGGCGATAGTTCACGTTTCTGTCCGATCGATCGCGTCGAGGTGGGTCTGTTGAGTATCACCGCACGGGCTGCGCCGCAGAGGAAATTTGTCGGTTCAAGGAGGGAGGAGGAAGGACATGCCGAGCATATTCGACGACGACCGAGGCCGAACCGGCAGATTTCAGCGCGGCACAGCCGTGCGGTGATATTCAACAGACCCACACATGGTGGATCAATCCTTTTGTTGGGTCCACGGCCTACACGCTGGAAGCGATTTCGGCTAGGTTCCGCGGCATGAACCAGCACGCCCCGATCCGCATCGGCCATTCGGCCTGCCCGCATGACTGTCCGTCCACCTGCGCGCTCGACGTGGAAGTCGTCGACGGCAAGATCGGCCGCCTCCATGGCGCGAAGGAAAACAGCTACACCGCCGGCGTCATCTGCGCCAAGGTCGCCCGCTACGCCGAGCGCATCCACCACCCCGAACGCCTGTTGAAGCCGCTGGTGCGTGCCGGCGCCAAGGGTGAGGGCAAGTGGAAGGAGGCGAGCTGGGACGCCGCGCTCGACCTGATCGCCGAGAATTTCGAGGCGGCAGAGGCGAAGCACGGCTCGGAATCCGTCTGGCCTTATTACTATGCCGGCACGATGGGCCTCGTTCAGCGCGACGGCATACATCGCCTGCGCCACGCCAAGAAATATTCCGGCTTCTTCGACACGATCTGCACCAATCTCGCCTGGACCGGCTGGGTCATGGGCGCGGGCGCACTGACCGGCGTCGACCCGCGCGAGATGGCGAAATCGGACTGCGTGGTGATCTGGGGCACCAATGCCGTGGTCACGCAGGTCAACGTCATGACCCATGCGATCAGGGCCCGAAAGGAACGCGGCGCGAAGATCGTCGTCATCGATGTCTATGACAATGCGACGATGAAGCAGGCCGACCTGGCGCTGATCCTCAAGCCCGGCACCGACGGCGCGCTGGCCTGCGCCGTCATGCACGTCCTTTTCCGCGATGGCTTCGCCGACCGCGCCTATCTCGAAAAGTACACGGACGATCCGAAAGGCCTCGAGGCGCATCTGGCGACGAAGACGCCTGAATGGGCGGCATCGATCACCGGGCTCTCGGTTGCCGAGATCGAGACCTTCGCCCGCCTCGTCGGCGAGACGAAACGCACCTTCTTCCGCCTCGGCTACGGCTTCACCCGCAGCCGCAACGGCGCGGCCAACATGCACGCCGCGCTCTCCATCCCCGCCGTTACCGGCGCCTGGCAATATGAGGGCGGCGGCGCGTTCCATTCCAATTCGGACATCTTCAAGCTCGACAAGACCGAGCTCGAAGGCCGCCGCTTCCTCGACCCGAAAATCCGCCATCTCGACCAGTCCCGCATCGGCCCGATCCTGACCAACGATCCGTCCGCGCTGAATGGCGGCCCGCCGGTCACCGCGATGCTGATCCAGAACACCAACCCGGCCAACGTCGCGCCCGAGCAAAGGCTGGTGAAGCAGGGCTTCCTGCGCGACGACCTCTTCACCGCCGTCCACGAGCATTTCATGACCGACACGGCGATACTCGCCGACGTCGTCATCCCCGCGACCATGTTCCTCGAGCACGACGACATCTATCGCGGCGGCGGGCAAAGCCACATCGTGCTCGGCCCGAAAGTTATCGACGCGCCGGAGGGACCGAAGACAAACCATTTCGTCATCGAGGAACTGGCGAAACGCCTCGGCGTCGCCGACCTTCCCGGCTTCGGCCTGACCGAGCGCCAACACATCGACAAGATGCTCGAAAAGCGCGGCCTCGGCACCTTCGAAACCTTCTCCGAAGAACGCTGGTCGGACATGCAGCCGGACTTCGAAAAGGCGCATTTTTTGAACGGATTCGGCCATTCTGGTGGAAAGTTTCGCTTCAAACCGGACTGGATCGCGACGGTTTCGCCGAATAAACCGCCGAAATCGATCGGCTTGCAGGGAAACTGGGCCGGTTTGCCCGCATTTCCGGACCATGTCGAGCTGATCGAGAGCGCCGATCCGGCTCATCCGTTCCGCATGGCGACCTCGCCGGCACGGTCCTTCCTGAACTCGTCATTCACCGAGATGCCGACCTCGCGCAAGAAGGAAGGTCGGCCTGAACTGATGCTCCACCCCGATGATGCGGCTGGCCTCGGCATCGCCGACGGCGACCGCATCGAGATCGGCAACGAACGCGGCGAAGTCGTTCTGAACGCAAAGCTTTTCGACGGCGTGAAGCGCGGCGTGGTGATTGCCGAAGGCATCTGGCCGAACGGCTCGCACGAGCGCGGCGAAGGCATCAACGTCCTCACCGGCTCCGACGCCGCCGCCCCCTACGGCGGCGCCGCCTTCCACGACACCAAGGTCTGGCTGCGGCCGGCACCACCCGCTGAACTTCCCGCGACATCCTTGGGTTGAATTGACGTCCTCCATATGCGGTAATGGAAGCTCGGTCAGGAGGTGGCCGTGTTTTGCCAGCGACCGATTGATCGCCGGGACATCTGGGAGGATGACATGCAACGACGCTCGTTTTTGGGCGGTTTGGCGACTGGCAGCGTGGCTGCGAGCGCGACCGCTTTGGCAACGCCTGCCATCGCACAAAACACTCAGACATGGCGGATGGTCACGGCCTGGCCCAAGAATTTTCCCGGCCAGGGTGTAGGCGCGCAGCGCCTGGCTGACCGCATCACGCAGGCATCGGGCGGACGGCTGACAATTCAGGTCTTTTCCGCAGGGGAACTCGTTCCGCCGCTCCAGTCCCTCGACGCCGTCATCGACGGCAATGCCGAAATGAGCCACGGCGCTTCGTATTACTGGCAGAACAAGAGCGCCGGATTGTCACTCTTTTCCGGAGTCCCTTATGGCATGACGTCAAGGGAGTTGTCGGCTTGGATACGCCATATGGGCGGCCAGCAGCTTTGGGACGACATCTACGATCAATTCGGCGTACAGGGCTTCCTTGCCGGCGATACGGGCACTCAGGCCGGCGGCTGGTTTCGCAACGAGTTGACGAGCGTCGCGGACATTCAGGGCTTGCGCTTTCGAACCCCCGGCCTTGGCGGAAGGGTCTGGCAGCAGCTTGGCGCTTCAGTGACGAATATGGCTGCAGGTGAGATTTTTCAGGCTCTTCAATCGGGTACGCTGGATGCGGCCGAGTTTGTCGGGCCTTACAACGACCTTGCGCTCGGTTTCCACCAGATCGCCAAGAACTACTACTTTCCCAGCTTCATCGAGCCCGCGCTGACTGCCGAATTGGCGATCGACAAGTCCAAATATCTGGCGCTACCCGAAGACTTGCAGGCGATCATCAGACTGGCGGCCCAAGCCGAGCATGACGAGATTGCGTCGGATTTTGCGGCAAATGATCCGCGGGCGCTGGAGACGCTGGTCAATGACCATGGCGTTCAGGTCCGCCAGTTTCCGGAAGACATCCTCGAGGCGGGAGCCAAGGCTGCTGCGGAGGCGATCAACTCGCTGCGCGACGGCGACGAATTGACGGCGCGGGCCGTGGAGGGCTTCATCGCGGCTCTGGCGATCGTGCGGCGCAAGACGGAACTGGCCGAAACGCCCTTCGTCCGGGCGCGGCAGCAATACTTCAAGCTCTAAGTCTTGGAAGGGTAACGCCCGTCAAACGCGATTTCAGGGCGTAAAGCGTGCCAGCGATTCGAGGTCGGCTTCGCCGTCATGGCCGGTGGAGGGCGACAGGATGCGTTCGCGGCCGCTGGATGCGCCGAGATGATCGAAGGCGACGCGGTTGCCGACGAGTTGGGCGCGGCCGGTGGCGACGAGGTCGAGGGCCATTGGGTAAAGCTGGTGCTCGGCGGCGAGCACGCGGCGCGTCAGGCTGTCCTCGTTATCATCGGGCGAGACGGGTACGGCCGCCTGCGCGATGATCGGCCCGCCGTCCATTTCGGCGGTGACGAAGTGGACGGTGCAGCCATGGATGCGAAGCCCGCCGTCGAGCGCACGCCTGTGCGTGTCGAGCCCCTTGAAGAGCGGCAGGAGGGAAGGGTGGATATTGATCATCCGACCCTTCCAGGTCTCGACGAAGTCGGCCGACAGGAGCCGCATGTAGCCTGCCAGCGCGACAATTTCGACGTTCCAGCGCTTGAGCTGCGCGTCGATGGCGGCTTCGTGCGCCGCCTTGTCGACAAACTCCTGGCGCGGGATCGCGCGCGCCTCGATGTCGAGGGCGGCGGCGTGGTTGAGCCCGGTCGCCTCCGGCTTGTCGGAGATGACGCCGACGATCTCGTAGGTCGCGCGCGGACCGGCTGCGGCTTCCGCCAGCGTCTTCATGTTCGAGCCGCGGCCGGAGATGAGAACGGCGACGCGCTTTTTCGTGATGCTCATAGGTCGAGATGTCCGCGATAGACGACGCCGGTCTCGCGACGGGGCACGATGCGTCCGATGGTCATGACATGTTCGCCTTCCTTCTGGAGAACGGCGGCGACCTGCGCTGCCTGCCCCGAAGCGACGACGAGGATCATGCCGACGCCGCAATTGAAGGTGCGCTTCATTTCGACGGGCGCGACGCCGCCGGTCTTGGCGAGCCAGGAAAAGACGGGTGGAACGTCGATCGCGTCGAGGTCGAGTTCGGCGGCGAAATCCTTCGGCAGGACGCGCGGGATGTTTTCGGGAAAGCCGCCGCCGGTGATGTGGGCGAGCGCCTTGATGCCGTGCGTGGAGCGGATCGCGGCGAGGATCGGCTTGACGTAGATGCGGGTCGGCTCGAGCAGCGCTTCGCCGAGCGTGCGGCTTTTGTCGAATGGCGCCTTCGCACCCCAGTCGAGGCCGGAAAGCTCGACGATCTTGCGGACGAGCGAATAGCCATTGGAATGGACGCCCGAGGAGGCGAGGCCGAGGATGACGTCGCCTTCGACGATGTCGTCGGTAGGGAGCAACTGGCCGCGCTCGGCAGCGCCGACGGCAAAGCCTGCGAGATCGTAGTCGCCGTCGCGATACATGCCGGGCATTTCGGCCGTCTCGCCGCCGATCAGCGCGCAGCCCGCCTGTCGGCAGCCCTCGGCGATGCCCGACACGATGGCCGCGCCCTGGTCTGGATCGAGCTTGCCGGTCGCGAAATAGTCGAGGAAGAAGAGCGGTTCGGCGCCCTGCACGACGAGGTCGTTGACGCACATGGCGACGAGGTCGATGCCGACCGTGTCGTGGATGCCGGCGTCGATGGCGACCTTCAGCTTGGTGCCGACGCCGTCATTCGCGGCGACGAGGACGGGATCGGAAAAGCCCGCGGCCTTCAGGTCGAACAGGCCGCCGAAGCCGCCGATCTCGCCATCGGCGCCCGGTCGCCGCGTCGAGCGCACCATCGGCTTGATCTTCTCCACCAGCGCATTGCCCGCATCGATGTCGACACCGGCCTGCGCATAGGTGAGCCCGTTCTTCTGGTCGCTCATCTGAGAAACTCCGCTCCGGACCGGCGGGACGAGCCACGCTCGCTGCAAGCCGTCCAAATTTCGTATGCTCGTGCCCGCTCTTGGCACGAAGCACGCCCATCCTGCAAGGCGAAGGCGTTCTTGCCGGCCACTTGACCACCGCAACCGCGCGCGCCTATGTCGTGAGCCTGCCCGAACAGCGGATGATGACGCGCATGACGACGGAAACGCCAACGCCTGCCACCACGCCCGCCACGGTGCAGCCGCGCATGTCGCTGCGCCGGCAGGCCATGTTCTGGGCGGCCGCCGTCGCGGTCTTCGTCCTGTTCCTCTTCATCTTCGCGTCGGTCCTGCTGCCCTTTTTTGCGGGCATGATCCTCGCCTATTTCCTCGATCCGGTTGCCGACTGGCTGGAGCGGCGCGGCCTGTCGCGCATCTGGGCGACGGTGCTGATCCTGATCTCCTTCGTGCTTCTTCTGGTCGTCGGCCTGGCGGTTATCGTCCCGATCCTCGCCAACCAGCTTGCCGGCTTCATCGAGCGCGTGCCGGACTATTTCGCGCGGCTGCAATCGCTGGTCACCTCGTTCGACTTCGATTGGCTATCCTCGCGCATCGGCATGGAGCCGGGCGGGCTGGAAGAGGGGATCGGCTCGATCTTTTCCGAAGGCTCGGGCATGGTCGCCGCGCTGCTGGCCTCGATCTGGAGCGGCGGACAGGCGCTGGTCGACATCGTCGGCCTGCTGGTCGTCACCCCCGTCGTCGCCTTCTATATGCTTCTCGACTGGGACAAGATGGTCGCCCGCGTCGACCAACTCGTGCCGCGCAACAATGTCGAAACCGTGCGCCAGATCGCACGTGACATCGACGCGTCCGTTGCCGGCTTCGTCCGGGGGCAGGGCACGCTCTGCCTGATCCTCGGAACGATGTATGCGATCGGCCTGACCGTCGTCGGCCTCAATTTCGGCCTGCTGATCGGCATGTTCGCCGGGCTCATCTCCTTCATTCCCTATGTCGGGTCGATGGTCGGCCTCGTTCTGTCGGTCGGCGTCGCCTTCGTCCAGTTCTGGCCCGAATGGCACATGGTGGCGCTCGTCGCTGCGATCTTCTTCGGCGGCCAGTTCATCGAGGGCAACATCCTGCAGCCCAATCTCGTCGGCAAGAGCGTCGGCCTGCATCCGGTCTGGCTGATGTTCGCGCTTTTCGCCTTCGGCTATCTGTTCGGCTTCGTCGGGCTTTTGATCGCGGTGCCGGCGGCAGCGGCCGTCGCCGTTCTGGTGCGCTTTGCGATTGGCCGCTACGAGGCCTCTCCGCTCTATAGCGGCGGGCAAAAGCCGCTCGACCGGGTCTGATCCGTGACACTCGCGCCAAGACGGCCGCAACAGATTCCGCTCGATCTGGCGCATCGGCCGGCCACGAGCCGCGACGATCTCGTGCCGGGCAAATCGATCCGCCCCGCCCTGCATCTCATCGACACCTATCCAGACTGGCCGGCTCCCGTCGTGGTGATCGTCGGGCCGCGCGGGGCCGGAAAGACCCATCTGGCCTCCGCCTGGCAGGAGATGACTGGCGCCGCCTCGCTGGCCATCGCCGGCATCGCGCCTGAGGCGCTGGACTGGGCCGAGCGCGGGCCGATCCTGGTCGACGATGCGGATCGCGCGCCGATCGACGAGACCGGCCTGTTCCATCTGATCAACGCGGTCCGTTCGGCCGGAACGCACCTGCTACTGACGGCCTCGACGCGCCCGGCGGCGTGGCCGATCGACCTGCCGGACCTCGTCTCGCGCCTGCGCGCCGCGGCGGTCGTCGAAATAGGCGCGCCCGACGACATGCTGCTCGCCGGTGTCCTCACTAAGCTCTTCTCCGACCGCCAGGTCGAGGTCGATCCGGCGGTGATTCAATATCTCGTCAAGCGGATGGAGCGCTCGCTCGAAAGCGCCAACGATATCGTCGAAAGGTTGGACGCAGCGGCCCTCGCGCGCAAATCCAGGATCACGCGGGCGCTCGCTGCCGAAGTCGTCGGCGACCGCTGACCGGCGCAGCGGTCGTCGGACCTAACCAACTGATCCTGTTGCGTCTCGAAGATTTTCCACTACTCTGTGACGGTCATCATGGAGGGGGCCATGCCGCTGCATCGCAAGGCGGAAGAAGCCGGGATCATCTCGCCCATCGAACTGGCGCTCCTGGCCCGCGTCTTCCAGGCCACGGGCCGCACCGGCGAGAACGAGACCGACCGCGAGGCGCGCGCCTCGCGCATCCTCGGCTATTATCTGGCCGGCATCGATGACGAAAGCGAGCTGATAACGCTCGCGCGCCAGCCTCTGCAGCGGTAATCGGCTTGAAATGCGTTTTGGAATCGGCGCATCGCTGCGTCTGCCGGTCGGCTACCGTGAATAGTTTGGCCAGAGGCTAAGTGTTAGGCGTCGCCTCGGGCCGCAGCCGGCAGCCATCAAGACAGGAGCGGGGGCATGACCCAACCGGTGAACGCGATCTGGATCGGCGATCGCATGGGGCCGATCCACGCCGCGTGCCTAAAGTCATTCCTGACATGCGGACACGATGTCATACTCCACGCTTACCGACTGGCGCGGTCCGCTGACGTTGAAGGAGGTTTGATTGAAACGCTCGCTCCAGCGGGCAAGCCCGTGATCGCCATCGATCAGATTTCCGGTGGTGCGAAAGTCTCGGCGGTGCTTGGCAGGACCGGCTGGCCCTACGTCTTCGAGGTGCAGACCGTCACTGCCGACATCGTTGCACACGCACTGGCCGAACTGCAGATATCTGCTGTTCGCCAGCACATCGCCGCCAGCCAGACCAGAATGGTCGAACTCACTCGTCGAGCTCTCGCGGCCGGCGTCGAGGCGGTGAAGCGTTCTTGAAAGGCTGCCTAGCGAAATGGCGATCCCGGCAGGATTCGAACCTGCGACCATCGGCTTAGAAGGCCGGTGCTCTATCCAACTGAGCTACGGGACCTGAACCGGGGCAGGGCTGTCAGTGCGTCCAGGGGATCTTGCGATCGTAGCGAAAATTCTCGGCATAGGAAATCTGCCGGCGGCGCGCGTCCTTCGGCTCCTGAACGCGGAAGGCGATGCCGTTGCGCTGCGCATAGGCGACGGCCTCTTCCTTCGTCTCGAAGGACAGGCGGATCTGGCTCTTCATGTCGCCCGACGACGTGTAGCCCATCAGCGGGTCGATCTTGCGCGGCTGTTCGGGATCGAATTCGAGCACCCAGAACCCGGTCTTGGCCTTGCCGGACTGCATCGCCGTCTTGGCGGGGCTGAAGATACGTGCGGACATCGATCATACTCCGTTCGGGCCGCATGGTCGGAGCGGCAGGATTCGAACCTGCGACCCTCTGGTCCCAAACCAGATGCGCTACCAGGCTGCGCTACGCTCCGACGGTCACTGCGGACGCAGCCTGCCTAGTTGGTCGGCAGGCCGTTCGCAAGGGGAAATACGCAATCGGGCCGGATTCTCAGGCGCGCAGGGCGTCGAGCCCGGCTTCGATGTCGGCCTTGATGTCGGCGACGTCCTCGAGGCCGATCTGGAGACGCAGGACGGGGCCGGGATAGTCGACCTTCGAAACGGTCCGGTCCGACAGGTTGACGTGGACGGCCAGGCTCTCATAGCCGCCCCACGAATAGCCGAGGCCGAATATCTTCAACGCGTCGAGAAAGGCATGCGCCTCACGCTCGCCGCCCGATTTCAGCACGATCGAGAAGATGCCGGACGAGCCGGAGAAATCGCGCTTCCAAAGCGCGTGGTCCGGATGGCTTTCAAGTGCGGGGTGGAGCACCTGCGCGACTTCGTCACGCGTCTCCAGCCAGCGGGCGAGCTCCAGCGCGCTTTGTTGGTGGCGTTCGAGCCGCACGCCCATGGTGCGCAAGCCGCGCAGCACCTGGTAGACGTCGTCCGGCGCCGAGCAGACGCCCATCGTCAGATAGGTGTCCCAAAGCTGCTCCCAGCAATCCGCATTGGCCGAGACGGTGCCGAGCAGTACGTCGGAATGGCCGGCGGGATACTTCGTCGCGGCATGGATCGAGATGTCGACGCCATGGTCGAGCGGCTTGAAATAGAGCGGCGTCGCCCAGGTGTTGTCCATCATCACGATCGCGCCGCCGGCATGGGCGGCCTCGGCGATCGCGGGTATGTCCTGCATTTCGAACGTGTTGGAGCCGGGCGCTTCGGTGAAGACGACCTTCGTATTCGGCTTCATCAGTTTGGCGATCCCGGCGCCAACGCGGGGCGCGTAATATTCCACCTCGACGCCGAGCCGCTTCAGCATGGAATCGGCAAAGCGGCGGGTTGGATTGTAGATCGAATCGACGATCAGCACGTGGTCGCCCGCCGACAGAAAGGCGAGGAGCGGAATCGTCACCGCCGCGAGGCCCGACGGAACGAGGATCGTGCCCGCGGAGCCCTCGAGATCGTCGATCGCCTGGCAGAGCGCATCGGAAGTCGGCGTTCCGCGGGTGCCGTAAGTATATTTCTGGTTGCGCGAGGCCATCGTCGCGGCATCGGGGAAGAGTACGGTGGAAGCGTGGACGACGGGCGGATTGACGAAGCCGAAATAATCGCGCGGATTGTTGCCGCCATGGGCGAGGCGGGTGTTGATACCCTTGCGATCGACATCGTTCTTCATGCTTTTCCACCGTTGGTTTCAAGTCTTGGCGAGATCAATACGCGGCTGCACGAATTGGTGCAATGCAGCGGTCCTGCTCATCCGCTGGGCAAAGGACGGGGCCGAGGCGACGTGGGGGAAGATGGCCGAATGATGACGGGCCGATAGGTCCACTGGCGCTTTCAGGCTTGACCCAGCAAAATTTATGGCCTTCGATGGCCTTCGTGAATGGGAGACAGGGCAGGGGGCCGGCGTCGCCGCAGTTCGCTGTGGCGCATGAGGCCGCTCACGCGGCTCCCAGACAAAACAAGACGGAGCATTAGGAACATGCTTCGAAAACAAGAGGGTAAGTGGGCAATGAACAAATTTATGGTGGGAATTCTCGGTGGTGCGGCGATGGCGCTCGGCGCATCGACTGCTTCGGCTGCGACCCTCGACGACGTCAAGGCCAAGGGCTTCGTCCAGTGCGGCGTTCACACCGGCCTGGCCGGGTTCGCCGCCCCCGATGACGCCGGCGACTGGACCGGTTTCGACGTCGATTTGTGCCGCGCCGTTGCGGCGGCGGTCTTCGGCGACGCCGAAAGCGTTCAGTACACGCCGACCAACGCGACGGAGCGCTTCACCGCGCTGCAGTCGGGCGAAATCGACCTGCTCGCTCGCAACACGACCTGGACGCTGACGCGCGACACCACGCTCGGCCTGAGCTTCGCCGGCGTGAACTACTATGACGGCCAGGGCTTCATGATCAATCAGACCGCCCTGCCGGACATCAACTCGGCTCTTCAGCTCTCGGGCGCGGCGATCTGCGTGCAGTCCGGCACGACGACCGAACTCAACCTCGCCGACTATTTCGCGGCCAACAACATGGAATACAACCCGGTTGTCTTCCAGGGCTTCGACGAGACCAACGCCGCCTATGAAGCCGGCCGTTGCGACGCCTACACGACCGACGCTTCGGGCCTCTACGCACTTCGCCTGACGCTCGCCAATCCGGACGAGCACGTCGTTCTGCCGGAGATCATCTCCAAGGAGCCGCTCGGACCTGCCGTGCGCCAGGGCGACGAGCAGTGGTTCAACATCGTCAAGTGGACGCTCTACGCGATGGTCCAGGCCGAAGAACTCGGCATCACTTCGGAAAACCTCGAGGAGATGCTGAATTCCGAGAACCCGGAAATCCGCCGCGTGCTCGGTCTGGAAGACGAGTCGACGATCGGCCAGGGCCTCGGTCTTGAAAACGACTGGGTCCAGAACATCGTCCGCGAAGTCGGCAATTACGGTGAAGTGTTCGACCGCAACATCGGCGCCGGCAGCCCGCTCGCCATCGCACGCGGCCTGAACGCGCTGTGGACCGACGGCGGCCTGCAATACGCAATGCCGCTGCGCTAAGCAGGTTCGGACTGGTTTCGGGAGGCGGATTCCGCCTCCCGTTCTCTTTGGCGCGGAGGGAAAATGGCTTCGCAGATGAGTGTGCGCGGCGAAGAGCCCGCACGGGTGTCCTGGGTGAATGACCCCAAGACACGCGGCATCGTCTTTCAGGTCGTCGTCGCGGTTGCGCTGATTGGCTTCATCTACTGGATCATCGGCAACACGGCGGAAAATCTACGGCGCGCGAACATCTCGTCGGGCTTCGCCTTCCTCAACGGGCGCAGCGGCTTCGATCTGAGCCAGGCGCTGATTCCGTATTCGTCGAACTCGACCTTCATGCGGGCGATGATCGTCGGCCTGCTGAACACGCTCCTCGTGGCCGTGACCGGCATCATCACGGCGACCATCGTCGGCTTTCTCGTCGGCATCGGGCGCCTGTCGGGCAATTGGCTGATCGCGCGGATCTGCACCGTCTATGTCGAGATCTTCCGCAATCTTCCGCCGCTGCTCGTCATCTTCTTCTGGTATGTCGGCGTGCTTTCGGTGCTGCCTGGACCGCGCCAGTCGGTCGATCTTCCGCTCGGCGGCATGATCAACAATCGCGGCCTTTATCTGCCGCGCCTTTTGACCGAACCCGGCTTCTGGCTCGTCCCCGCCGCGCTCGCGCTGGGCGTCGTGCTGACCTTCTTCTTCATCCGCTGGGGACGCCGTCGCCAGATGGCTACCGGACAGGTGTTCCCCGGTTTCCGCGTCGGTCTCGGCCTGATCTTCGGACTGCCGATCCTCGCCTTCATCGTCTCGGGCATGCCTGCGACGCTCGAATATCCGGAAATGGCAGGCTTCAACATTCGCGGCGGCCAGGTCGTGCTACCCGAATTCCTGTCGCTCTATCTCGCTTTGTCGCTCTATACGGCCTCGTTCATCGCCGAGATCGTGCGCGCGGGCGTTCTCGGCGTGGCCAAGGGACAGTCGGAGGCAGCCTATTCGCTCGGGCTTTCGCCGCGCCGCACGTTGCGCCTCGTCGTGGTGCCGCAGGCGATGCGGATCATCATCCCGCCGCTGACGAGCCAGTATCTGAACCTGACCAAGAACTCGTCGCTGGCGATCGCGGTCGGCTATGCGGATCTGGTTGCGATCGGCCAGACGACCATGAACCAGACGGGTCAGGCCATCGAGGTCGTGGCGATCTGGATCGTCGTCTATCTCGGCCTCAGCCTGATCACCTCGGCATTCATGAACTGGTACAACGCCAAGATGGCGTTGGTGGAGCGGTAGGGCCATGCAGGAACACGACCTTTCCTACGTCCGCATGGAGATGGTGAACGCCCAGAATGCGCCCGAGCGCGAAAAGGGCGTCACCCGCTGGCTGCGCAAGAACCTGTTCGCGACGCCCATCGACGGGCTCCTGACGCTGATCGGCCTCCTGATCGTCGCCTACGCGCTTCCCAATATCGTGCGGTGGGCCTTCATCGATGCTGCCTGGGTCGGGCCGGACCGATCGGTCTGCTCGACGCAGTCGCAGGGAGGCGTCCAGCCAGATGGCTGGTCCGGCGCCTGCTGGGCCTTCGTCAACGCCAAGTTCTCGCAGTTCATGTACGGCCGATATCCGGTGTTCGAACGCTGGCGCGTGGACCTGACGGCAGTGATGTTCATCGCGCTTCTGGTGCCGCTCCTGATCCCGCGCATCCCCTACAAGGCGCTGAACGCGATCGTGTTCTTCGGCGTCTTCCCGGTGGTCGCCTATTTCCTGCTCGTCGGCGGCAATTTCGGCCTGAACCGCGTCCAGACCTCGCTATGGGGCGGCCTTCTGGTCACGATGGTCCTGTCCTTCGTCGCAATCTCGGTCTCGCTGCCCTTCGGCATCCTCCTGGCACTCGGCCGGCGATCGAGGCTGCCGGTGATCAAGATGATCTGCGTCGTCTTTATCGAGACGATCCGCGGTGTGCCATTGATCAGCGTCCTGTTCATGGCGAGCGTCATGCTGCCGCTCTTCATGCCGGCCGGCACGACCTTCGACCGCTTCCTGCGCGCCGTCGTCGGCCTGTCGATCTTCGCCTCCGCCTATATGGCAGAGGTGGTGCGCGGCGGCCTGCAGGCCATTCCGAAGGGCCAGTATGAGGGCGCGTCCTCGCTCGGCCTCGGCTATTGGCAGTCGATGGGGCTGATCGTGCTTCCGCAGGCGCTGAAGCTGGTGATCCCGGGCATCGTGAACACCTTCATCGGGCTCTTCAAGGACACGAGCCTCGTCTACATCGTCGGCATGTTCGACCTTCTGGCGATCGTGCGCCAGAACTTCTCGGATGCGAACTGGGCCTCGCCGCAGACGCCGAAATCGGGCCTGATCTTCGCCGGGCTGATCTTCTGGGCGTTCTGCTTCGCGATGTCGCGCTATTCGATCTACATGGAACGCCGGCTCGACACCGGCCACAGAAAATAAGGCCAAGGGGAACCGACATGGCTACTCAAGACGCCGTTATGGCAAGCGACCGCCCGCTCGACCGTTCGAAGATGCAGATTTCGGACACAGACGTCGCGATCGAGATCATCGGCATGCACAAATGGTATGGCGACTTCCATGTGCTGCGCGACATCGACCTCAAGGTCATGCGCGGCGAGCGCATTGTCGTCTGCGGCCCCTCGGGATCGGGCAAGTCGACCATGATCCGCTGCATCAACCGGCTCGAGGAGCACCAGAAAGGCAAGATCCTGGTCGACGGGATCGAACTGACCAACGATCTGAAGAAGATCGACGAAGTGCGCCGCGAAGTCGGCATGGTGTTCCAGCACTTCAATCTTTTCCCGCATTTGACCATTCTCGAAAACTGCACGCTTGCGCCGATCTGGGTGCGCAAGATGCCGAAGAAGCAGGCCGAAGAGATTGCGATGCACTATCTGGAGCGCGTCAAGATTCCCGAGCAGGCCCACAAATATCCCGGCCAGCTTTCGGGCGGCCAGCAGCAGCGCGTCGCAATCGCGCGCTCATTGTGCATGAACCCGCGCATCATGCTCTTCGACGAGCCGACCTCGGCACTCGATCCCGAGATGATCAAGGAAGTGCTGGAGACGATGGTCGGTCTGGCCGAAGAAGGCATGACCATGATCTGTGTGACGCACGAAATGGGCTTCGCACGCCAGGTCGCCAATCGCGTGATCTTCATGGATCAGGGCCAGATCGTCGAGCAGAACGTGCCGGAGAAGTTCTTCGACAATCCGCAGCATGAGCGCACCAAGCTCTTCCTGAGCCAGATTCTGCACTGACGATGCCGACGCGAAGCCGCCGGATGCGGCTGCTTCGCGGGATGCTCGCGATCGCGGCCCTTGCCGCGGTCGCCTTCGTTCTCGGCGCCATCGTGCCGCGCCCGCTCTTCGCGCCCGCAGGCGAGCCGCCGACACGGCAGGTGCTGCTCGTCGCCAACGCCATCCACACCGACATCGCCTTCCCCGCCGATCCCGACATTCTGGCCCGGTTCGGCTTCCTCGCCGAGGATGGCCTGCCTTTGGACGCGCCCGAACTTGCCTGGCTGGTCATCGGCTGGGGCGGACGCGCCTTCTATCTCGAAACGCCGACCTGGGCCGATCTGAAGCCGGGCCCGGCGGCGAAGGCATTGACGCTCGACCGCGCGGTGCTCCACGCAGCGCTAGGCGGGTCGATCGCCTTGCCTGCCGAGGGTGTCGTCGTCCTCGACGTCTCCGAGCGGGAAATGACGGCGATGATCGACGAGGTGCTGGCGACGCTGGTGCCGGACGCCGCCGGCCGGCCGGACGTGATCGAGGGAGCCGGCTATGGCGAGTTCGATCGCTTTTACGAAGCGCGCGGCTGGTTCAACGTGCTCGTCGGCTGCAATCTATGGAGCAGTCGCGTATTGCGCGAAGGCGGCTTTCGAACCGGCTGGTGGAACCCGCTGCCGGTGAGCCTCGTCTGGTCCGTCGATGCTCACAATGCGGCGGCGTCGAACCCGTAGAGCCAGTCGAAATCCGCCGCGAGGCGCTCGGGGCTGCGCGTCTTCAGGACGAGGTTGCGCGCAAGCGCGACCGGGCCGGCCGCATGCCAGGCGAAGCGGTTGAACCGCGCGCGACCGGCAACGCGGGCAAGGCGCGGGCGACGGACGGCTTCATAGCGGGTGAGCGCGGAAGCCATGTCGGGCGCCGCGGCGAGGGCGCTGGCCAGCGCCGCGCCATCCTCGATCGCCATCGCCGCGCCCTGCGCCGCATAGGGCGTCATCGCATGCGCGGCATCGCCGACGAGAAAGCCGCTCGCATCCCCCCATCTGCCCGATGGATCGACGTCGTGAAGCGGCCAGCGCGTCCAGCCGTGTACGCGCGAGAGCAGGTCACGCAACGCGCCAACGCGATCCTCCGGCAATGGCGCGGCGTCCGCGACGGACTGCGACCAGTCGTCCGTACCGGCATTCCCCGGCATGATCGCGACCAGATTGAGCGCCCGACCCTGCCGGATCGGATAGGCGACGAGGTGAAAGGAGGGGGAGAGAAGCGCGGTGACATTGGTCGGCGACAAGCGGGCGACGAGGTCGGCGAAGGCTGGATGGTCGGCTTCGACGAGCACGCGCCATGCGACGTGGCCGCTGAACCGGGCTGGCGACGCACCGGGGATACGGGCCCGCATCGCGGACCAGACGCCATCGGCGCCGATGGTCAGATCGGCATGTGTCGAGTGGTCGATATCCGATCCGAAACCGACACTTATCCGAGGTTCCCGCAACGCCGCATCAAGCAAGATCCGCTGCAGATCGCCGCGATGGATGACGAGATAGGGCGCCCCCCAGCGCTTGGTGGCGAAATCGCCGAGGGCGACGGAAGCGAGCGGCTTCAGGCTGCATGCGTCGCGAAGTTCGATCGCTCGCGGCGCGACGGATGCCGCTTCAAGCGCGGGCAGGAGGCCAAGGCGATCGAGAAGTCGGGTCGCATTGGGGGAAAGCTGCAACCCGGCACCGACCGGCTCGAGGCTTTGCGCGCGTTCGTGAATCTGGACGTCGAAGCCCGCACGGGCGAGGAAGAGGGCGCCCGTCAGGCCGGCAATACCGGCGCCTGCGATCTCGACGCGCCGGCCCGCGCTCACCTCAAGCGGCGTGTTCGTGATAGGCCGCGCCCGCCGGAACGCTCTTGCCGGCCTTCAGGCTTGCATTGAAGCGGTAGAGCGTCGAGCAGTAGGGGCAGACCTTCTCGTCGCCGTCGCCCATGTCGAGGAACACGTGTGGATGGTCGTAAGGCGGGTTCGCGCCGACGCACATGAATTCCTTGACGCCGATCTCGATGACCGGATGACCCTCGTCGTTTTGGAAATGGGGAATTGCGTGGCCGGCCATGACGGACTCCGAAGATCGTACGAATAGGCCTTGAGCGTTTGCAGCATCGGCCCCACCATTGCAAGATGCGTGATATGAAACTGTCGCAAAAGGCTGGCAGGAACGGGCATTGGTCGCGACGGTCGCGGCGCGCGGGAGCCGGGTGAACAGATGAACGAGATGAAGCCAGTCGAACGAAGCTTTGCAAGCCCGGTGGCAAAGCTCGTCAAGTCGCCGGACGACAATCCGGACCGCTTCGTCAATCGCGAATTCTCCTGGCTGCAGTTTAATCGCCGCGTGCTGGATGAATCGCAGAACCCCAACCATCCGCTCCTGGAGCGGCTGCGCTTCCTGTCGATCTCGGCGACCAATCTCGACGAGTTCTTCATGGTCCGCGTCGCGGGCCTCGCGGGCCAAGTGCGCGCCGGCATTGCCATCAGGAGCCCGGACGGGCGCACGCCAGAGGAACAGCTCGAGCAGATACTGCTCGAGGTTTCGAGCCTTCAGGAAGACCAGCAGAAGAGCTTTTCGCTGCTCGCCGATCTCCTGCGCAAGGAGGGCGTCGAGATCGTCCGCACCGCGCCCCTGTCGAAGGAGGACAAGGCTTGGCTGGAGGACCATTTCCTCGAGGCGATCTATCCGGTGCTGACGCCGCTATCGGTCGATCCGGCGCATCCGTTCCCGTTCATCCCCAATCTCGGCTTCTCGATGGCGCTGCAATTGCGCCATCGCAAGGAGGGGGAGGAGATGTCGGCGCTGCTACGCCTGCCGATGGCGCTCAACCGCTTCATCCGCCTGCCGGACAAGCGCAAGCACACGCGGTTCATCGCGCTGGAGGATGTGGTCGAACTCTTCATCGGACGTCTTTTCCCCGGCTATGAGGTCAAGGGATCGGGTACGTTCCGCATCATCCGCGACAGCGACATCGAGGTGGAGGAAGAGGCCGAGGATCTGGTGCGCCTGTTCGAGACGGCGCTGAAGCGGCGCCGGCGCGGGCAGGTGATCCGCATCGAGTTCGACGACGAGATGCCGGCGGCGCTGCGCGACTTCGTCGCCTCGCAGCTCAATGTCGGCCCCTCGCGCATCAGCGTGCTTTCCGGCCCGCTGGCGATCAGCCAGATTTCGGAAATTGTCTCCCTGCCGCGCGAGGATTTGAAGTTCCAGCCCTTCAACCCGCGCTTTCCCGAACGCATCCGCGAACATGGCGGCGATTGCTTCGCGGCCATCCGCGAGAAGGACATCGTCGTCCACCACCCCTACGAATCCTTCGACGTCGTCGTCCAGTTCCTGCGCCAGGCGGCGCTCGACCCGGACGTCGTCGCGATCAAGCAGACGCTCTACCGCACCTCGAACGACAGTCCGATCGTGCGCGCGCTTATCGACGCCTCGGAAGCCGGCAAGTCGGTGACGGCGCTGGTCGAACTCAAGGCGCGGTTCGACGAGGAAGCCAATATCCGCTGGGCGCGCGATCTGGAGCGCGCGGGCGTGCAGGTCGTATTCGGCTTCCTGGAGCTCAAGACCCACGCCAAGATGTCGCTCGTCGTACGCCGCGAGGACGGCAAGCTGCGCAACTACGTGCACCTCGGTACCGGCAACTACCACCCGATCACCGCGCGCATCTATACGGACCTGTCCTATTTCACCTGTGAGCCGCAGATCGCGCGCGATGTGGCGCAGATATTCAACTTCATCACTGGCTATGCCGAGCCGACCGACCAGATGAAGCTCGCCATTTCGCCCTTCACGCTGCGCCAGCGCCTGCTCGACCACATCCGCGGCGAGATCGACTTCGCCAACAAGGGCAAGCCGGCGCAGATCTGGCTGAAGATGAATTCACTGGTCGATCCGGCAGTGATCGACGCGCTCTACGAGGCGAGCCGGGCGGGCGTCGAGATCGACATCGTCGTGCGCGGCATCTGCTGCCTGCGCCCGCAGGTGCCGGGCCTGTCGGACAATATCCGCGCCAAGTCGATCGTCGGCCGCTTTCTGGAGCACAGCCGCATCTACTGCTTCGGCAACGGTCACGGCCTGCCGTCCGACGAGGCGATCGTCTACATCGCGTCCGCCGACATCATGCCGCGCAATCTCGACCGGCGCGTCGAAACGCTGGTTCCCATCACCAATCCGACCGTGCACGAGCAGGTCCTCGGCCAGATCATGCTCGGAAACCTGATGGACAACCGGCAAAGTTTCGAAGTATTGCCGGACGGCACCTCGCGGCGGATGACGCCGGAGGAGGGGGAAGAGCCGTTCAACGCGCAGGAATATTTCATGACGAACCCGTCGCTCTCCGGTCGCGGAAATGCCCTGAAATCCCATGCGCCGAAACGCATCGCGCGCCACCGCCGCAAGAAGCATGACTAAGGCCGCATGATCGCCACCTCCCAGGGCCGGTTGCAGGACCGGCGTCCGCTGTCGATCATCGACATCGGCTCGAACTCCATCCGCCTCGTTATCTATGAAGGAATCGCGCGCTCGCCGACCGTGCTCTTCAACGAAAAGATGCTGGCGGGCCTCGGGCGCGGCATCGTGACGACCGGCAAGCTCGACCCCGATGGCGTACGCCGCGCGGTTGAGGAATTCGGCCGCTTCCGTGCGCTATCCGAACAGGCGGGCGCAGAAAGCCTGCACGTCATCGCCACCGCCGCCGCGCGCGAGGCGGAAAACGGGCCGGACTTCATATCGCGCGCGGAAGACATCCTCGGCACGAAGATCAAGGTCCTGACCGGCCGGCAGGAAGCCTACTATTCCGCGCTCGGCATCATTTCCGGCTTTCATCCGGCAGATGGCATCGCGGGCGATCTCGGAGGCGGCAGTCTCGAACTCGTCGACGTTTCGGGCGAGACGATCGGCGACGGCATCACACTGCCGCTCGGCGGGCTTCGCCTGCAGGAAATGGCGCAGAACTCGCCAACGGCCGCGACCAAGATCGCGCGCACCGAACTGATCCGCGCGCAGCTTCTGCGCGCCGGGCAGGGCCGCACCTTCTATTGCGTCGGCGGCACCTGGCGAAACCTTGCCCGCCTCCACATGATGGTGAACGGCTACCGCCTCAACGTCATGCACCATTACGAAATGCCGATGGAAGGGCTGTCGGACTTTCTGAAACAGGTGGCTTCCGGCGAACTCGACAAGGTCAAGGGCATCGACCGGATTTCCAAGAACCGGCGCGGGCTCCTGCCTTACGGCGCGACGACGCTGCTCGAAGTCATGCGCTCGATGAAGCCGGAAAAGGTGGTGGTCTCGGCGCTTGGCGTGCGCGAGGGCTATCTTTATTCGCTGCTGTCAGACGAGGAAAAGCAGAAGGACCCGCTGATCTCGGCGGCCGAGGAACTGGCGATCCTGCGTGCCCGCTCGGTCACCCATTCGCGCGAACTGGCCGAATGGACCGGCAAAAGCTTCAGCGCCTTCGGTATCGAGGAAAGCGAAGCGGATTCGCGCTACCGGCAGGCGGCGTGCCTGCTGGCCGATATCGGCTGGCGCGCGCATCCCGAATATCGCGGCACGCAGTCGCTCAACATCATCGCCCACGCCTCGTTCATCGGCGTCGACCATCCCGGCCGCGCCTTCATCGCGCTGGCGAACCTGTTCCGGCACGAGGGCGTCTTCGAGGACTCCGTCTCGCCGGAGATGCGGGCGCTGGCAACGCCCCATTATGTCGAGCGCGCGCGCGTTCTCGGCGCGCTGTTGCGCGTCGTCTATCTGCTCTCGGCCTCGATGCCGGGCATCATTCCGAATCTGACCTGGCGCACGCGGCCCGACGGCACGCTCTGCCTCGTCATCCCTGCCGAACATGCCGGCCTGATGGGAGAGCGCCCCGCCGGGCGCATGGCGCAGTTGTCCAAGGTTCTAGGGCGGCCGATGGAACTGGTGGTCGACGGCGAATAGCTATTCGCCGGCGGCGATATCGAACGCAACGACCCGGCGCTTCTCGAATTTCAAGCCGACCTCGCCGCGCACGAGTTGCAGCGCGCGTTCGCCGAAGACTTCGCGGCGCCAGCCCGATAAGGCAGGAACCGTAGCATTCTCGCCTTCGCCGGCGATCTTTTCGAGATCGTCGCCCGAGGCGAGCACTTTTGGCGCGACGCCTTCCTTTTCGGCGATCAGCTTGAGCAGGACCTTCAGGAGTTCGACCGCTGCGCCCGATCCTTCCGGCTGGTGAACCTGCTTTGGCATTTTGGGAAGCTGCTCCTTCGGCAGATCGAGCGCCTGATTGACGATCTCGAGCAGCGCCGCTGCGGTCGACGAGCGCTCCCAGCCCTTCGGCGTCGAACGCAATCGCCCGAGCGCCTGGCTGTCGCGCGGGCCTTGCTGCGCGATCTCGTAAATGGCGTCGTCCTTGACGACGCGCTGGCGCGGCACGTCGCGCTCGCGCGCCTCGCGGTCGCGCCAGGCGGCCAGCGCCCTGCACGATCGCCAGTTCCTGCGGCTTGCGCACCCGCATCTTGAGCCGCTTCCAGGCATCGTCGGGATGCGGATCGTAAGTCTCGCGGGCCGTAAGGACGTCCATCTCCTCGGTCAGCCAGTGCGCACGGTCTTCGCGCTCGAGTTCGGCGCGCAGATATTCGTAGACATCGATCAGGTAGGTGACGTCGGCGAGCGCATATTCGAGCTGCTTGTCGGAAAGCGGGCGATGGCGCCAGTCGGTGAAGCGCGACGACTTGTCGAGCCGGGTTCCGGTGATCCGCTGGACGAGCTGGTCGTAGGAGACGCTGTCGCCGAAGCCGCAGACCATTGCCGCGACCTGCGTGTCGAAGACGGGATGCGGGATCATGTCGCCGAGATGGAAGACGATCTCGATGTCCTGCCGCGCAGCGTGGAAGACCTTGATGACCTTCTCGTTCGCCATCAGGCGGAAGAAGGGTGCGAGGTCGATGTTTTTGGAAAGCGGATCGACCAAGGCGGTGACGCCGGGCGCGGCCATCTGGATCAGGCACAGGATCGGCCAGAACGTCGTCTCGCGAATGAATTCGGTATCGACGGTGACGAAGCTCGACTGTTCGAGCTGGGCGACGACGGCTTCGAGTTCGGCCTGATCCTGAATGAGATGCATGTCTTGCTTGGCTATCCTGTCGTTTGCTTCTCATTCACAGCCGATCGACCGTGCGTCAACCGGATTCTCGACACGCCTCAGTTCGGCCTGTCGGCCTTGCCCGGCTTGTGCGCAAGCTTGGCGAAGAACGGCGAGGTCCGCAAAAGCGCGGTGAAGCGGCCGCGCTCGGCACGCGGCGGGGCGGCGCGCACGCGCATCCGGTAGAGCGTGACGCAGATGAAGAGCGCATAGACGCCGACCAGATAGAAGAAGAGCGCCGAATTGCCGAACTGCGTCAGCAGCGCCGAAGAGGCGAGGGGGCCGATCACGGCACCGATGGCATAGAAGAACATCAGCGCGGCGGCGACCTTCACATAGCCGCCTTCGCCCGCATTGTCGTTTCCGTGCGCCGCCGCCAGCGAATAGATCGGCATGGCGAAGGCCGAGAATATCAGGATCAGCGCGAAATGGATCAGGCTGCCCGCGTCGGTCGCCAGCGCGAGCGCGAGCGCGGCCAGCATTGCGGCGGCCGAGGTCAGCAGCAGGGTCTTGCGCCGGTCCCAGCGGTCAGACAGGGACCCGAGCGGATATTGCAGCACAACGCCGCCGATGACGCCCAATGAGATGAAGGTCGCGATCTCGCCGACATTCATGCCGATCGACTGCGCGTAGAGCGGGCCGACGAGACGAAACGCGCTGTTGGCAAGCCCCGCGACGGCCGAGCCGATGCACGCGAGCGGCGAAATCAGCCAGACGCTCTTCAGGTCGAGCTTCAGTTCCACCGGCGGTTTGGGGTTCGAGCGGTCGCCGAGCGAGACCGGCACGAGCGACAGCGTGATCATGATCGCCATCACGCCGAAGATCGTGAAGCCCTCGATGCCGAAAAGTGGGATCATGAACTGCGAGAGCGTCGTGCCGACGAGATCGATGACGCGATAGACGGCAGTCGCGCGCCCGCGCGCCTCGTTGCCGACGCTGGAATTTATCCAGCTTTCCATCACGGTGAAGAGGCCGGCAAAGCAGAAGCCAATGATGAAGCGGACGATGATCCACAGCACCGGATCGACGAACAGAACCAGCGTCAGAGTTCCGCTCGCGGCAAGGGCGGCGAGTGCGGCGAAGCAGCGTATGTGGCCGACCGCGCGCAGCATCTGCGTGATCGTCATGCAGCCGAGGAAGAACCCGGCGAAATAAGCCGCGCCGATGACGCCGATGAGGCCGGTCGAAAAGCCTTCCTCCTGGCCCCGCAGTGCGATCAGCGTGCCCTGCAGACCATTGCCGGCGAGCAGGATGCCGGCGGCGAGGAGCAGGGGAAGGAGAGGGCGGATGGAGGTCATGGGAATCCGGGCCGGGTTCTTCGTTCTATAGTCCGCGCCGCGGCGCGAGGCCATGATCCAATCCGGCCCTGAGGGTGACCCCACAGGCATCGTGCGTGGCAGCCAGCGGCTCGAACGGTTGCACTGTGGACGGGGGATCGTCGACGGCGAACGTGCCGCATGGGGATCGGTTCGGATTCGCCAAAGCTGCGCGGCGAGCGTGCTTCACATTATTTGTGAATTTTGCTTATCTCTGTTATGATCGCTCACAAATATGGAGATTCTTATGGCGACAATGACCATTTCCCTGCCGGAGAAGATGAAGGAGTGGGTCGAGGATCAACTCGAAGCCGGCTATTTCGCCAGTTCCAGCGATTACGTCCGCGATCTGATCCGGCGCGACCGCGAGAAGCGAGAGGCGGAGCGCGACAAGGAAGTGCGCATGGAGGAGTTGCGCCGGATCATCGACGAGGGAATGGCGAGCGGCATCAGTACGATGACCTTGGACGATCGCCTTGCGCAGGCCAAAAAGATTGCTCGGGAACGAGGCATTCTGCGTGACTAGGTTCATTGTTTCCGAACGCGCCACGCAAGATCTCATCGACATCACCATAGAAGGCTATCAGCGCTTTGGCGTGATGCAGTCGGACAAGTATCAAGCCGAGCTCGACGAGAAGTTCGCGATGCTCTCCGAGTTTCGCAAGATGGGCCGCCGCGCTGATTCCATTCGCAATGGCCTTCGCCGGCATGAACACGGCAGTCACGTCATCTTCTACGTCGAGGAAAACGAATGCATCGTGATCGTCGCGGTCGTTCACGCCCGAAGCCTGCACGGACTGGACCTTTGAGCTGATCTGCTCAACCATACCGACGACCGGCAAAACTTGACAAAAGCGACACTGCGTGCGCTTGTCGCGCCGATTTTCGGGGTGCCCAGGGCATCCCTCGTTGCCAGCCAGAATTCGGAAGAAACTCCCATGCACGCCTATCGCAGCCACACTTGCGCGCAACTTCGAAAGAGCGACGTCGGCGCGAATGTGCGCCTGTCGGGCTGGGTGCATCGCGTGCGAGATCATGGCGGGCTGCTGTTCATCGACATGCGTGACCATTACGGGCTGACGCAGATCGTCGCCGATCCCGATTCGCCCTGCTTCAAGGTCGCCGAGACGGTGCGCGGCGAGTGGGTGATCCGCGTCGACGGCGTGGTCAAGGCGCGCATGGACGAGACGGTCAACGCGAACCTGCCGACCGGCGAGATCGAGATCTTCGCGCGCGACATGGAAGTCCTGTCGAAGGCGAAGGAACTGCCGCTGCCGGTCTTCGGCGAGCCGGACTATCCAGAGGACATCCGCCTCAAATACCGCTTCCTCGACCTGCGCCGCGAGACGCTTCACCGCAACATCGTGCAGCGCACGAAGATCATCGCGGAAATGCGCAAGCGCATGGCCGATGTCGGCTTCACCGAATATTCGACGCCGATCCTGACGGCCTCCTCGCCGGAAGGCGCGCGCGATTTCCTTGTGCCCTCGCGCCTGCATGAGGGCACGTTCTACGCGCTGCCTCAGGCCCCGCAGATCTACAAGCAGTTGATCATGGTGTCGGGCTTCGACCGCTATTTCCAGATCGCACCCTGCTTCCGCGACGAGGACCCGCGCGCCGACCGCCTGCCGGGCGAGTTCTACCAGCTCGACCTGGAAATGAGCTTCGTCGAGCAGGAAGACGTGCTTGCGACCATGGAGCCTGTGCTGCGTCAGGTGTTCGAGACCTTCGCCAACGGCAAGCCGGTGACGCAGAAATTCCCGCGCATCGCCTATGACGAAGCCATGCGCAAATACGGTTCCGACAAGCCGGATCTACGCAATCCGATCGAGATGCAGGACGTGTCGGACCATTTCCGCGGCTCGGGCTTCAAGGTCTTCGCGAACATTCTCGCCAACGATCCGAAGGCCGAAATCTGGGCCATACCGGTCAAGCATCGCGAGGAGAAGGTTGGTCGAGCCTTTTGTGATCGCATGAATTCATGGGCGCAAAGCGAGGGTCAGCCTGGGCTTGGCTATATTTTCTGGCGCAAGCCTGAGAACCCGTTGGCTATATCGAACGAGGAGTTCAACGAGTTCGATAGCAATGCCGCGTTTGCGAAGCGGAAACGAGAAGAAGATGCTGCACAGGCTTCGGCAAAAAAGCTCGAAGGCGCCGGCCCGCTCGCCAAGAACATCGGCGATGAGCGCACCGAAGCCGTTCGCCAGCAGCTTGGCCTCGACGACGGCGACGCATGTTTCTTCGTCGCCGGCGATCCGAAGAAGTTCGTTTCCTTCGCGGGCGCCGCGCGCACGCGGGCTGGCGAGGAACTGAACCTCGTCGACCGCGACCGGTTCGAACTGTGCTGGATCGTCGATTTCCCGTTCTTCGAATGGAACGAGGACGAGAAGAAGATCGACTTCGCCCACAACCCGTTCTCGATGCCGCAGGGCGGCATGGAAGGCTTGCAGGGCGATGACCCGTTGGCGCTAAAGGCGTTTCAGTACGACATGGTTTGCAACGGCTTCGAAATCGCGTCGGGCGGCATCCGCAACCACCTGCCGGAGACGATGGTCAAGGCATTCGAGATGGTCGGACTCAGCCGAGAGACGGTCGAGGAGCGCTTCGGCGGCCTCTATCGCGCGTTTCAGTACGGCGCGCCGCCACATGGCGGCATGGCGGCAGGCATCGACCGCATCGTCATGCTGCTGGTCGGCGCCAAGAACCTGCGCGAAGTGACCATGTTCCCGATGAACCAGCAGGCGCAGGACTTGCTGATGAACGCTCCGTCGCCGGCAACGCCGCAGCAACTGCGCGAACTGCATTTGCGCGTCGCGCCGACGGCGAAGAAGGACGCGTGACGAATGGCGGGCGGCATGGTTGAGCAGCGTCGCCCGCGCATTCTCCTGACGGGTTTTTCGGTCTTCCCCGGCGCTCCGGTCAATCCGACCGAGGCGCTGGTGGGAAATCTGCGCGAGACACCGCCGTCCATTGATGCCGATCTGAAAACGGCTGTGCTGTCCGTCGAATACGACACGATCGCGGCTCAGCTTGCCGCCCTTTGCGTGGATTTCGAGCCGGACATCGCGCTGCATTTCGGACTTGCGCGCGAATGCCAGGGTTTCCGGCTCGAACGCGTTGCCCGCAACACCAATGCCAAGGCGCGGCCGGACAATCTCGGCAATTTGCCTGCGGCCGCCGCGATCTGCGCCGGTCCAGAGACAATCGCAGCGACACTGCCGCTCGACGAGATGGAGCGACGTCTCGCCGCAGCCGGCCTGCCGGTCGAGTGGTCGGACGATGCCGGCGGCTATCTGTGCAACACGGTCTTCACGCTTTCCGCCGCCCATGCCTGCGACGGTCTGAAGCCGGCAATGACGGGCTTCATCCACGTCCCGCCACTCGACACGGATGCTTCGGCGCCCGGAGCGACCCTATTGCTCGCCGATCTGCGCCGCGGCGCGGACATCATCCTGTCGGCGGCGGTCGACGCATGGAGCGGATCATGATCCGACGTGCACTGCTAGTGCTGGCGCTGGTCGCCACGGCCATTCCTGTCGCCCAGGCCAATTGGGAAGCCGTCGAGCGGGTCGAGCCCTATTCGATCTCCGGCACAACCGGCATCGAGCTCTACCAGTCGATCGGCGCGAACGGCCCCAAGATCGGCATCGGCCGCGCCATCGCCTATACGAATTTCGATCTGAAGTGGTCGCGCGACTACCAGCCCCAGCCGGACGGTTCCTGCGTGCTGGTCACCGCGCGCCCGCATCTGATCATCACCTATGCCCTGCCCAAGCCGTCGAGCAGCCTGTCTGCGGACATGCAGCGCAGCTGGGATCGGTTCATCGAGGGCATCCGCGCCCATGAGAACGTGCATGGCGAGGACATCAAGGACATGGTCCGCGCCATCGAGGCCTATTCGGTCGGCTTGAGCGCGCCCGACGACGCAGGCTGCCAGAAGGTGCGCCAGAAGCTTCAGGCGCGGCTGGGCGAACTTTCGCAGGCGCAGCGCCAGAAGAGCCGGGATTTCGACCGGGTCGAGATGGGCAATGGCGGCAACATCCACCAGCTCATCCTGACCCTCGTCAACGGCTGACTTTGCTCGACGCCTAGTCGTTCGCGGTCACGCTCAGGTTCAACTGCTGCACGAGCGCGTCGGGCGAGGCCATTCCGGCGGCAAGCAGCATCGAAAAGGGGACGGGCTGGGCCGGAGCGGCGCGGATCGTCAGCGATTGCGGGTTGTCCAGGAATTGCGACAGCGCCGCCGTCACCATCTGCGAAAGCTGCGGCGCGTTGATGCCGGCCATCATGAAGGGCAGGACGGCCTTGGTCTGGTTAGCGACGTCGGCCGCCGAGATTTCCTGTTCCTCGGCGGCGAATTCAAGCACGTTCGTGGTCAGTGACGCGTCGTCATAGGTAATTTCCAGCCCATACAGGCTGAGCTGCTGCATCAGGCCGAGCATGGCGAGCCCATGCCGCGATTGCTCCGCCTGCGAACTCGCGGCCATTCGCTCCGAAGTCTCGCGCAACGCCTTGATGAATTCGGGCGTGTAGCCGCTGACGTCGAAGCTGATGCCGAGCGTGCCGGCGTCGTCGACGACGAAATCGTATTGAGACAGCTTCAGCCGCCCGTCGCCTGCGGCCCAGCTTCCGGCAAAGGCCATGCTGCCGGAAACCTGCTCGTAGCCGAGACGCGTCAGGACTTCGGTGTGCTTGGGGTCGTCTGAAACGCTCAGGTCTGCCGTGAAGGCGTCGGCGCCGCCGGTGAAGGCGAGTTCGCCATCGTCTTCAGGCGGCGTGATTTCGACGTTCAGATTGGTGAGGGAAAAAATCTCGCGGCCATCGGTCTCGAGCGTGGCCGCGCCGAGCGCCGCGCGCTCGTAGAAGAAGATTTCCGCACCTCCGACGTCCAAGCCCTCGTTGGGCAGAAAGACTTCATCCATGACCAGATCGGTCAGCGTGAGCGTGCCGCCGGCTTCGGTCGCGGTGTAGGTCGGCATTTCGATGCTGCCGACGCGGTAGCCATTTTCGGCATCCGCGATACCTGTCACCTCGATATCGCCGATCGGCTCGGCCGTGCCTTCAGAGGTGACGGTGACACCGGTGAGAGTGGCGTTCGCGCCCGAAATTTCGGCGTCCGCCCAGTCGAGCGTGACGCCCTGTTCCGCCATCAACACCTTCATGCGCGCTAGCGCGGCGTCGACATCCTGCGCGAATGCGCCCGTCAGCGTGGTTGCAGTGAGCGCGCAGCCGAGCGCCAATGTCTTCATTCCAGTTGCAACGATCTGCATCGAAAAACCTAAATCCTTTGATCTAGAGGACACAGAGCGCAGACGTGGCGAAAACGCAAATGATGTTTCTGTGGCACAAAATCATGGGGTGGCGCTTTTCGGTGGATTGACACGGGGTGCGGCGGCGCGTGGCCTTGCTGCGAATCCCCCGGCTGGTTAAGCCATACCCATGGGAAAAAGCCTTTTGCCGCCTGGCGCCGGAGACGGCGATCATATCGAGCCGGTCGACCTGAAGAAGGCGCTCGAAGAGCGCTATCTGGCCTATGCGCTCTCGACCATTATGCACCGCGCGCTGCCGGACGTGCGCGACGGGCTGAAGCCCGTCCACCGCCGCATCGTCCACGCGATGCGCCTCCTTCGGCTGAACCCCGAGCAGGGCTTCGCCAAGTGCGCCCGCATCGTCGGCGAGGTGATGGGCAAGTTCCACCCGCATGGCGACCAGTCGATCTATGACGCGCTGGTGCGCCTCGCGCAGTCTTTCTCGGTGCGCTATCCGCTCGTCGACGGGCAGGGCAATTTCGGCAATATCGACGGCGATAACGCCGCCGCCATGCGCTACACCGAAGCGCGGATGACCGAGGTGACGACCGAGCTTCTGGCCGGCATCACCGAGGATGCGGTCGATTTTCGCCCGACCTACAATGAGGAGGACGAGGAACCGGTCGTCCTGCCCGGCGCCTTCCCGAACCTTCTCGCCAATGGCTCGTCCGGCATCGCCGTCGGCATGGCGACGTCGGTGCCGCCGCATAACCTCGCCGAACTCTGCAAAGCCGCGCTGCATTTGATCGACCACCCGGACGCCGAGGTCGAGGACCTTTTGACCCGCGAGCCGCACCCGACCGACCCGGACGAGAACATGGTGCGCGGGCCGGACTTCCCGACCGGCGGCATTATCGTCGACGATTTCGACATGATCGCGCAGGCCTACAAGACCGGGCGCGGCTCGTTCCGCGTGCGCGCCAGATGGGAGCAGGAAGACCAGGGCAGGGGCACCTACCAGATCGTCGTCACCGAGATTCCCTATGGCGTCCAGAAGGCGCGGCTGGTCGAGAAGGTCGCCGAACTCCTGCTCGCCCGCAAGCTGCCGCTGCTCGATGACGTCCGCGACGAAAGCGCGGAGGACATTCGCCTCGTGCTGGTGCCGAAAAGCCGGCTGGTCGACCCGGCATTGCTGATGGAATCCGTTTTCAAGCTGACCGAGCTCGAAAGCCGATTTCCGCTCAACATGAACGTCCTGACGCGCGGCAAGGTGCCGAACGTGCTCTCGCTCAAGGGCGTCCTCGTCGAATGGCTGGAGCATCGCAAGGAAGTTCTGATCCGCCGCTCGCGCCACCGGCTGGCGGAAATCGAACGGCGGCTGGAAATCCTCGGCGGCCTGCTGATCGCATACCTCAACATCGACGAGGTCATCCGCATCATCCGCGAGGAAGATGAGCCCAAGAAGGTGATGATCGCCCGCTGGGACCTGACGGATATCCAGGCCGAAGCCATCCTCAACATGCGCCTGCGCAATCTGCGCAAGCTTGAGGAGTTCGAGATCCGCAAGGAGCACGAGGCGCTGACTGCCGAGAAGGCGCAGATCGAAGGCCTGCTCGCCTCCGAGGCCAAGCAGTGGAAGACCATCCGCTGGGAGGTCGAGAAGATCCGCGACAAGTTCGGCTCGCACACCGATCTCGGTCGCCGCCGTACGCAGTTCGCCGACGCGCCGGAGCATGATGTCGGCGACATCCACCATGCGATGATCGAGAAGGAGCCGGTGACAATCGTCGTTTCCGAAAAGGGCTGGCTGCGGGCGATGAAGGGCCACATGGCCGATTTCTCGGCGCTGACCTTCAAGGAAGGCGACAAGCTCAAGCTCGCCTTCCACGCGCAGACGACGGACAAGATCATCGTCTTCACCACGGGCGGCAAGTTCTACACGCTCGGTGCCGACCGGCTGCCGGGCGGGCGCGGGCATGGCGAGCCGATCCGTATCATGGTCGACATGGAAAACGATCAGGACATCCTGACCGCCTTCGTCCACGATCCGCAGCGCAAGCTGCTGCTCGTCAGCCGCGAAGGCTATGGCTTCACCGTGCCGGAAGGCGAAGTCGTCGCCAATACCCGCAAGGGCAGGCAGGTGATGAACGTCAAGTCGCCGGATGAGGCGCGGCTGTGCCTGACCGTTTCGGGCGACCACCTCGCCATCGTCGGCGACAACCGCAAGCTGCTCGTGTTCCCGCTGGTCGAGGTCCCGGAAATGACGCGCGGCAAGGGCGTGCGCCTGCAGCGCTACAAGGATGGCGGCGTGTCGGACGCAAAGACCTTCGCGATGGAGGCGGGGCTGACCTGGACGGATTCGGCCGGACGCGGATTCACCCGCAGCCAGGCCGAGCTGATCGAGTGGATCGGTAACCGTGCCAGCGCCGGTCGCATGGTGCCGAAGGGCTTCCCAAGGACGGGCAAGTTCTAACCAGGAACCATCGTTGCAACCTTGCGTTGGCCTTCACCGACCCAGCCGAGGAGTTCTTGATGAAGTTGCAACTTGCCGCCGCCAGCCTGTTGATCGCTGCCGGACTGTCAATGCCCTCTCTTGCCCAGCCCGCGCCGGGCTCGGTCCCGCTTTCAGAAATTCTCGCAACGATCGAAGCCGAAGACGGTTTTGGCTATTTCGACGAAATCGAATGGGACAGCGACGGCTATTGGGAGATCGAATATTACCGCGCCGACGGTGCCAAGATCGACATCGACATCGATCCGGCTTCGGGGCAACCGCGATAGTCTCGACAGGGCGCCGTAAGGCGCCCTTCGATTTCAGCCTTCGCGCTTCGGCTTCTTCTTCTTGAAGCCGTCGGGGCGCTTTTCGAACTTCGGCTTGCCCGGCTTCTTCGACCAGTCCTTCTTCTCGAACTTCTGGTCCGGCTTCTGGCCGCGATGCGCCGGCTTGGAGTCGCGCGCGAATTCCGGCGTGCCTTCCACCCGCTTTACACGAATACCGCGTTCCAGATCGCCCTTCTTGCCGATGAGCGCGGCAAAGCGGTCGGCGGAGCCGGCGGCGATCTCGACGAAGGTCTCTTCCGGCATCATCTTGATCGCGCCGATGTCCTTCTTGGTCAGGTTCCCGTTGCGGCACAGCATCGGGATCAGCCAGCGCGGCTCGGCATTCTGCTTGCGGCCGATGGACAGCGAGAACCAGACGGCATCGCCGAAGGGCTCGCGCTCCTTGGCGGCCTTGCGATCCTCGACGAAGTTGACCTCCATCAGATCTTCCGGTGCCGAACGCCCGGCGCGATAGGCGCGGACATAGGCGGCGGCGACCTGTTCGGCGCCATGCTTTTCGAGGATCTGGCGAACGAACTCCTCGACGTCCTCGGTGATCGGCTCCGAGAGCGCGGGATCGGCGAGCAGGCGCTCGTCGTCGCGCTGGACGACCTCCTCCGCCGTCGGCGGCTTGCCCCACTGGGCGTTGATGGAAGCACTTTGAAGAAGCCGGCTCGCGCGCTTGCCGGCCTTGTTCGGCACGATCAGAACGCTCATGCCCTTGCGGCCCGCGCGCCCGGTCCGGCCCGAACGGTGAAGCAGCGTCTCGCGGTTGGTCGGAAGGTCGGCGTGGATGACGAGTTCGAGGTTCGGCAGGTCGATGCCGCGCGCGGCAACGTCGGTGGCGATGCAGACCTGCGCGCGCCCGTCGCGCATCGCCTGCAGCGCGTGGGTGCGCTCGTTCTGGCTGAGTTCGCCCGACAGCGCGACGACCGAGAAGCCGCGATTGTTGAAGCGGGCGGTCATGTGGTTGACCGCCGCGCGGGTCGCGCAGAAGACGAGCGCGTTGGTCGGCTCGTAGTAGCGCAGGACGTTGATGATCGCATTCTCGCGGTCGGCATCGGCAACGGTGAGAGCGCGATATTCGATGTCGCCATGCTGGCGCGCTTCGGCAGCGGTCGAGATGCGCACGGCATTGCGCTGGTAGTTCTTGGCAAGTTCGGCGATCGGCTTGGAGACGGTCGCCGAGAACATCAGCGTGCGGCGCTCGTCGGGCGCGGCCTCGAGGATGAATTCGAGGTCTTCGCGGAAGCCGAGGTCGAGCATCTCGTCGGCTTCGTCGAGGACGACGGCGCGGATGTCGTCGAGCTGGAGCGAGCCGCGCGTGATGTGGTCGCGCAGGCGGCCCGGCGTACCTACGACGATCTGCGCGCCGCGTTCGAGCGTGCGACGCTCCGTGCGCATGTCCATGCCGCCGACGCAGGAGGCGACGGTGGCGCCGGTCTCGGCATAGAGCCATTCGAGCTCGCGCTTGACCTGAAGGGCAAGCTCTCGTGTCGGCGCGATGGCGAGCGCCAGCGGTGCGGCGGCGGGGCCGAAACGCTCGTCGTCGCCAAGCAGGGTCGGCGCGAGTGCGAGGCCGAAGGCGACGGTCTTGCCGGAGCCGGTCTGTGCCGACACGAGCGCATCGGCATCCCCGAGTTCGGAGCCGGTCACGGCCTTCTGCACCGGAGTCAGGGAGGAATAGCCGCGCTTTTCAAGTGCGGCGGCAAGCGGAGGCAAAATGCCTTCGAATTCGGTCATCGGTCGTCTTTCGGGAGTGGGCGCGCAGGCGCAACGGGCGCGGCGCTGAATTTTGCGCCTTCCTAACCGGGTTCGGGGGAAAAGTATAGGTTTAGTGGCAATCGGAATCGTGGCGCTAGGCACCCCCCTCTGGCCTGCCTTGACCGCCACCTCAGGCGCCACGTCGAATTCGAGCGGATCGCCTTGATCCGTTATCGCTATGACGCGCCGGGAATCGGGGCGGTCGAGAACGCGCTCGACCGAGGCGGGGATGCCGCCGCCGGTCGCCGACCAGGTGAGATCGCTCGGCCGCAGATAGGCGTCAGCCTTGCCGTCGGCGAGCGCTGGCGCGGCGATGGACGCGCCGCCGAGATCGGCCATGCCGTTGGCGACAGACGCGCCGAGGCGGTTGGTGTCGCCGAGGAATCGCACCACGAAGGCCGATTTGGGCTGCCGCGTCACTTCTTCGGGCGTGCCTTCCTGCACGATCCTGCCCTCGTCGAGAATGACGACGCGGTCGGCAAGGTCGAGCGCCTCTTCCTGGTCGTGCGTGACGAACAACGTCGTGATGCCGAGTTCGGAATGGATTTCGCGCAGCCAGCGGCGCAGTTCGCGGCGCACATTGGCGTCGAGGGCGCCAAACGGCTCGTCGAGCAGCAGCACCTTCGGATCGACCGCGAGCGCACGGGCAAGGGCGACGCGCTGACGCTGGCCGCCGGAAATCTGGTTCGGGAACCGGTCCTGAAGGCCGTCGAGCTTGACGAGGCGAAGCAATTCGCCGACGCGCGCGGCGATGTCGGCCTTGGAGCGCTTCTTCTTCGACACCTTCATGCCGAATGCGACGTTTTCGCCGACCGTCATGTGCGGGAACAGCGCGTAATGCTGGAAGACGAAGCCGACGCCACGCTCGCGCACGGGGATATCGGTCGCATCCTCGTCGCCGAAGAATATCTGACCCTCATCGGCATATTCGAGCCCTGCAACCATGCGCAGGATGGTCGTCTTGCCCGAGCCGGAGGGCCCGAGAAGCGCGACGAGCTCGCCGCTTTCGATGTCGAGCGACACACCACGCACGGCGCGGAACGTGTCGAAGGTCTTGGCGACGTTCTTCAGGGCGATCTTCATGGCTTGGCCTCGACGATGGGGGCGGCAAGTGCGGGACGCGAGCGGCGGCCGGCGCCCTGGCGCTCGAGCAGCACCTTGGCGATGATGGTCACGACGGCGAGCAGCGCGAGGATGGACGCGGCTGCGAACGCGCCGACAGAATTGTAGTCGTGGTAGAGCAGCTCAATGTGCAGCGGCAGGGTGTTGGTCTGGCCGCGAATGTTGCCCGAGACGACGGACACCGCACCGAATTCACCCATCACGCGGGCGTTGCACAGGACGACGCCATAAAGCAGCGCCCATTTGATGTTGGGCAGCGTGACGGAGAAGAACGTGCGCCAGCCGGACGCGCCGAGCGAGGTCGCGGCTTCTTCAAGGTCGCGCCCTTGCGCCTGCATCAGCGGGATGAGTTCGCGGGCGACGAAGGGTGCTGTGACGAACATCGACGCGAGGACGATGCCGGGCAGGGCGAACAGCACCTTGATCTCGGCCGATTGCAGCATCGGCCCGAACAAGCCCTGCAGTCCGTAGACGAAGAGATAGGCGACGCCCGCGACGATCGGCGAGATCGAGAACGGTATCTCGATGATGACGATCAGGAAGCGTCGGCCCCAGAAATCGTACTTCGTCACCGCCCATGCGGCAGCGACGCCGAAGATGGTGTTGATCGGCACCGCGATCAGCGCGGTTGCGACAGTCAGGAAGATCGCATGGCGGGTATCGGGATTGGCGATGGTCGCGCCGAAATAGCCGACGCCCATCGAAAAGGCCTGAACACCGATGACCAGGAGCGGGGCGAGAATGAGAAGCGCGCCGGTGATCAGCACGAGGCCGATGAGCGTGCGGCGGATGGCCGGCCTGTCGCCGATCCTTGGCGGGCGTCCTGTCGCATGTCGCATCGTCAGGTCCTCGCCGTGTAGCGCAGCGCGCGCGCCTGCATGAAATTGGTCACCGCGAGCATGACGAAGGCGGTTATCAGCATGACGGAGGCGATCGCAGCGGCAGCCTGGTAGTCGTATTCCTCAAGCCGGATGAAGGCGAGAAGCGCTGTGATTTCGGTCGAAAAGGGCTGGTTGCCGGCGATGAAGATGATCGCGCCGAACTCGCCGAGGCTGCGCGCGAAGGCAAGCGACGTGCCGGCCAGAAGTGCGGGCCAGAGGATCGGCAGGATCACGCGCCAGAAGATCGATAGGTCGCTGCCGCCGAGCGACTGCGCGGCTTCCTCGAGCGCCGGGTCGAGGTCTTCGAGCACCGGCTGCACGGTGCGCACGATGAAGGGCAGACTGGTGAACGCCATCGCGATCATGATGCCGATCGGCGTATAGGCGACGCGGATGCCGGCATCCAGAAGCGGGCCGCCGAACCAGCCATTGGGGGCGAAGAGGGTGGTCAGGGCGATACCGGCAACGGCGGTCGGCAGGGCGAAGGGCAGGTCGACGATCGCGTCGACGAGGCGCCGTCCGGGAAAGGAATAGCGGACGAGAACCCAGGCGAGCGCGAGACCGAAGACGAGGTTGAAGAACGTGGCGGCCAGTGCGGACAGCACCGTGACGCGATAGCTGGCCACCGCGCGCTCGGAGGAGATGATGTTCCAGTAGGCTTCCGGCCCGAGGCTCGCGGCCTTGAAGACCAGCGCGCCCAGCGGCAGCGCGATGATGAGGCCGACATAGAAGAGCGTGATGCCCAGCGAGAGTGGCAGTCCGGGGATGACGCGGCGGCGGCTCATGACGGCTTGGACGGGTTGTGCGAGACACCCCCCTCTGGCCTGCCGGCCATCTCTCGACAGGGCGCCGTAAGG
>NZ_AYOD01000005.1 GCF_000497755.1 Aliihoeflea sp. 2WW | reverse complement strand
ATCTCCCCCCTTGAGGGGGAGATGGCCGGCAGGCCAGAGGGGGGTGTTAGCGAAGAACATCATGCGATCCGAAAGCCAAACCGGCGGGTTTTCACCCGCCGGTCAATACAGCAAGCCGAGGTTGCGTCAACGCTGGCCGTAAAGCTGGTCGAGGATCGCGCCGGAGGCGAAGTGCTCTTCCTGGACCTTGTCCCAACCGCCGAACACGTCCTCGACGGTCACGAGGCGAACTTCGGGGAAGTTTTCGGCGAACTCGGGCGCGACCGTCTCGTTCTCGACGCGGTGGCCGTTTTCGGCGGCGATGCGCTGGCCTTCCTCGGTGTAGAGGAAGTCGAGATAGGCCTTGGCGAGTTCACCCGAACCACGACGCTCGGCGACGCGGTCGACGATGGCAACGGGGAATTCGGCCAAAAGGCTGACCGAAGGCGTGATGAGATCATACTGATCCTCGCCGAACTCACGCGCGATGGCCTTCGTCTCCGCCTCGAAGGTGATCAGCACGTCGCCGATCTGGCGCTCGACGAAGGTCGTCGTCGCGGCGCGTCCGCCCGTGTCGAAGACCGGAACGTTGTCGAAGATCGTCTTTACGAATTCCTGTGCCTTGGTCTCGTCGCCATCGAAGGCTTCGAGTGCGTAGGCATAGGCCGCAAGATAGGTGTAGCGCGCATTGCCCGAGGTCTTCGGGTTCGGGAAGATGACCTGGACGTCTTCGCGAACGAGGTCGTCCCAGTCCTCGATGCCCTTGGGATTGCCTTCACGCACGAGGAAGGACGGCAGCGAATAGAAGGGCGACGACTGGTTGGGGAACTCGCTCTGCCAGTCTTCGGAAACGAAGCCGTTCTGGACGAGGAAGTCGATGTCGGTGACCTGGTTGAAGGTGACGACGTCGGCCTCGAGCCCCTCGACGATGGCACGCGCCTGACGGGACGTTCCGGCATGCGACTGGTCGACGGTGACGTCCTGTCCGGTCGCTTCCTTGTGGGCGGGGATGAACGCCGCGTTGACCGCAGCAAACAATTCGCGGGCGATGTCGTAGGAGGCATTGAGGAGCGAGGTCGGCTGCTGCGCATGGGCAGGCGCACCGAAGAGGAGGGCGGCGGCGACGCCGGCGAGCAAGATGCGCTTCATTGAAATTTTCCTCGTCAAAATGGCGGATGATTGGAACCGGAATCTAACCGCGCGACTGTGCGGCATGAAGGTCCGCGACTGCCGCCATCGCAGAGAGAATGGGATGAGTTTTCATATACAGGCGATTTTCAGGAAAATGAATCCAATTTGAGATGGAATGCTCTCGGCTCGTTGGAACAACTCGCGTCCTCGCGAGGTTGGACGCTTCCATTCAACCCGAGAGGATTACAATGAGCGACGACAAGATCGACCATGTCTGGAAGCTGATGAAGAAGATCGGCTTTTGCATGCTTGCCACGAAGGATGGGCAGGACATCCGGGCCCGCCCCATGGCCGCGCATCTGGAGCGCGAGGAGCATGCGATCTACTTCCTGACCGATGCCGAAAGCCATAAGGACGACGAGATCCAGCGCGACCCGCATGTCGGCCTGTTCTTCGCCGATGCCGGCGACCAGAAATATGTCTCGGTCACCGGACGAGCGGCCGTCTCCAACGACCGCGCGAAGATCAAGGAGCTGTGGTCGACGCCGGCGAAGGCCTGGTGGGACGATCCCGAGGACCCCTCGATCCGCGTTCTGAAGGTCACGCCGAACGATGCGCAATACTGGGACAGCCCCGGCACGGTCGTCAGCTACATCAAGATGCTCACCGCCGCCGTATCGGACAGCCGACCGGACATGGGCGACAATGAGAAGGTGAAGCTCTAGGCTTGCCCGGAGCGATTCTGGAAGGGCCCGCCTCGGCGGGCCTTTTTGTTGGCGCAGCGAGTTGTGGATTGCGCGGCAAGCACCCCCGCATCTACGCGCGTGGGTGATAGAAGGGCTGCTCTGATCGGAGATTTGCATTGAAAGTCGGCATCGATATGGGCAAGGGCGCGCACGGCGCGCCGGCCATGATGGATTTGGAGGAGCTGCTCGCCACGCGCCTGCTCGTGCAGGGCAATTCCGGTTCCGGCAAGTCGCATCTTCTGCGCCGGCTGCTCGAACAGAGCGCGCCGTGGGTGCAGCAGTGCATCATCGACCCGGAGGGCGACTTCGTCACGCTGGCCGACAAGTTCGGCCATGTCGTGGTGGACGCCGCGCGCACCGAGGCCGAGCTCGTTCGCATCGCCGGCCGCATCCGCCAGCACCGGGTTTCGGTGGTGGTCAACCTCGAAGGGCTGGATGCGGACCAGCAGATGAAGGCCGCCGCAGCCTTCCTGAACGGCATGTTCGATGCCGAGCGCGAGCACTGGTATCCGGTTCTGGTGGTGGTCGACGAGGCGCAGCTCTTTGCGCCGGCGGCGGCGGGCGAGGTGTCGGACGAGGCGCGTCGCGTTTCGCTCGGCGCGATGACGAACCTGATGTGCCGCGGCCGCAAGCGGGGGCTTGCCGGCGTCATCGCCACGCAGCGCCTTGCCAAGCTTGCCAAGAACGTGGCGGCCGAGGCGTCGAACTTCCTGATGGGCCGCACCTTCCTCGACATCGACATGGCGCGCGCCGCAGACCTTCTCGGCATGGACCGTCGGCAGGCCGAGCAGTTCCGCGACCTGCAGCGCGGCTCCTTCGTCGCGCTCGGCCCCGCCGTCTCGCGCCGGCCGATGCCGGTGACGATCGGTACGGTGGAGACCTCCGCGCGATCCGTCAGCCCGAAGCTGATGCCGCTGCCCGAAACGAGCGACGAGGCGCGCGACCTGATCTTTCAGCGAGGACCCGAGGAAGTGCGCGCGCCGGTGCGCCGGCCCCCGCCGCCGCCCACGCCGACGGCCGACATCCTCGAGCAGTTGTCGCGCCCGCGCGAGATGGCCGAAGAGCCGGTGCAGGCCCTGTTTCCGGAGATCGACAAGGTCGAGCGCGAGCGCCTGCTGGACCTCGTCATGCGCGAGATCGCCGATGATCCGGAACTGCCGTTCCGAACGGTTGCCGTGCTTTACCAGGATTTCCTCGTGCGTTGCCGTATCCGCCGCGTGCCGGGCAGTGCGGTCGATCTGCCGGAGTTCAAGCGCCGGCTGGCGATCGCCCGGACGGGCGTGTGCGAGGAAACGGCGGCGACGGACGCATGGAAAGTCGCGCTCGACCTGTCGAAGGATCTGGCGGAGGACATCCAGCCGATCTTCCTGATCATCGCGCTGGCGGCGGTCGAGGGACGACCGTGCCCGAGCAACGCGGCCCTGGCACGTGCCTATGGCAGCCATTCCGCGAACCGCGCACGACGGCTTTTGACCTATTTCGAAGAGCGCGATCTGATCGTCGTGCGCACCGACCTGACGGGCAAGCGCATCGTCGTCTTCCCCGACCTCGGCTGCAAAACGGCACCCGACCAGCCCGACCGGCCGGGCGAGGACATCATTCCCCGCCAGGCGGCCGAGTGACCCGGTCTATTCGACGCGGTCCCAGCCCTGGGGCCCGAGATGTTCCTGCGGCTTGAAGCGCACCTTGTAGCCCATCTTGCGCGAGCCATTGACCCAGTAGCCCAGATAGACGTGCGGCAGTCCGAGCGCCCTCGCGCGCTGGATGTGGTCGAGGATCATGAAGGTGCCGAGCGAACGGTCCTCCATGTCCGGGTGGAAGAACGAGTAGACCATCGAAAGGCCGTCGCCCATCCGGTCCGAGAGGGCGACCGCGATGAGCTCTCCCTGGCCCTTGCCGGTGATGAAGCTGTCGGGTCCGCGTCTGCGATACTCGATCACCCGCGTGTCGACATGGGTGTCCTCGACCATCATCGCATAGTCGAGCACGGTCATGTCGGACATGCCGCCGCGCTTGTGGCGGGCGTCGAGATAGGTGCGGAAGAGGGAATACTGTTCGCTCGACGGTTCGGCCTTGTGTTCGGCCCCGATGAGGTCCGCGTTGCGCGCCGAGACGCGCTTCATGTTCTTCGTCGGCTGGAACTCGTTGGCGAGAATGCGCACGGAAACGCAGGCACGGCAGGTCTCGCAGGCAGGCCGGTAGGCGATGTTCTGCGAACGGCGAAAGCCGCCCTGCGTCAGAAGGTCGTTCATCTCCGGCGCTTTGTCGCCCACCAGATGCGTGAACACCTTCCGCTCGAACTCGCCCTCGATGTAAGGGCAGGGCGATGGCGCCGTCAGGAAGAATTGCGGTGACTGCGTAGGCTGGTGCGTCATTGACCGTCGAGTCGGAATGGATTGCCGCGATCGGGATATGAAATCCCCAGTCGCGTCGGTTGGCAAGCCGCGCGACATCAAGTTCCGCTTAACGGTCGGTGCGCGTGACCACGGTGCCGAGTAGCAGGTCGTGAACGGCCCGCTTGCGGTCGAGGAACAGCGTGGCCAGCAGGATGAACGGCGTCAGGATGACGTTGCCCGCCCAGAACAGCACCGAATGAAGCACCGCAAGCGGTCCGTCGATGCGTCCGCCATCCAGCCGTTCGAGGCGGATGTTCATCATGTTCATGCCGACGGTCGCCTGCGAGGCTCCGCCGAGCGTCCACCAGATATAGCCGAGTGCGACGACGGGGAACAGGATGCCGTAGAGCATCCAGCCGAGGCCGAGCGTCAGCACCCCGAGCAGGCCGATGACGATGGCGGGAACGATCATCAGGAGACCGACGATCAGATAGTCGATGCAGAAAGCCAGGATGCGCCGCGTGCGCACGCCGTCATAGACGCGTGCATCGTCGAGGCGATCGTTGAGAATTTCGCCGTCATGGATGCGGTCGGTCGATGAAGTCGTGTTCATGGGATCGTTCCTTTGCTGCCGTGATCAAGATGGGATCGCGCAACCGTGATCGCAAGCCGGGCGATTCATTCAAATTTTATCGATCTGATCGAAACAACTGAAAGCCGCCCTCGCTATGCGTGGTTGCAGGAGAATGTGCCCAGTGTCTTACGCCCCGAGCGAAATCTTTCTCAGCCTCCTCCACAATGCCGGCCTGATGGCACTGGTGGTGATGGCCTATTCGACGCTGGTGCGTCACGCTCCGAAGCTTGGCGGACGCAGCGTGATGATCGGTCTCCTGTTCGGACTTGCCGGTGTCCTGTCGATGGCCGACCCGATCCGCACGCCGGAAGGGGTCCAGCTCGATTCGCGCACGGTGATGGCCGCCTTGGCGGCGCCTTTCGGCGGGCTGGTCGCGGCCGTCATTGCAGCCTGCATCATGGGGATATTCCGGATGATCCAGGGCGGCGCAGGTGCCGTGACGGGCTTGGCCGCGATCGCGATGGCATCCACCATCGGCTATGTGTTCCATCGCATCTGGAAGGGGCGCACGCCGAATGCCGAGCAGTTGCTGGTCTTGTCGCTCGCGATCTGCTCGGTCCTTGCCTGCCTTGCATTGCTGCCCCGGCAGACCGCCGTCTCGGTGGTGCAGACGGCGGCGATCCCCCTCGTCACCAATGCCGTCCTCGGCATCCTCCTTCTCGGCGCGTTCCTGGCACGCGAGGACCGGCACTTCCGGCGCGAGGAGGAGCTGCAGACCGAAGCCAGCACCGACGCGCTGACCGCGCTTGCCAACCGACGCACCTTCGACCGTCTGGCCTACCGGATCAGCGAAAGCGCACGCGCCAAGGGATCGCCTTTCGCGATGCTGCTCGTCGATGTCGATCGGTTCAAATCGATCAATGATCGTTTCGGACATCTCGCAGGCGACCGGGTGCTCGCCTCGATCGCGGCCATCGTCAAGGCCGAGACCAGACAGACCGACATCGTTGCGCGCTATGGCGGCGAGGAGATCGCGGTGCTGATGCCGGCGACGTCGCTGCGTGTGGCCGAACGCGTCGCCGAGCGCATCCGCCAGAGCGTCGCCGGTCAGTCTCTCGCGGTGGAGGGAACCGATCTCGAGGTCACGGTCAGCATCGGCGTCAGCGGGGCGGACAAGGCCGGCGTGGTCTTCCCGACCGTCTTCAAGGCGGCGGACGATGCGCTCTACGACGCCAAGAACAATGGCCGCAACCGCGTCGAACTGCGCCGCGCGGCCTGATCAGCCCTTGAGGATCTGCGCCACGCGCGGCGCGAAATAGGTCAGGATGCCGTCGCAGCCCGCGCGCTTGAACGAGAGCAGGCTCTCCATCATCGCACGCTCGCCGTCGATCCAGCCATTGGCCGCGGCCGCCTCGATCATCGAATATTCGCCCGAGACCTGATAGGCGAAGGTCGGCAGCGCGAACTCGTCCTTCAACTGGCGGATGATGTCGAGATAGGGCATGCCCGGCTTGACCATGATCATGTCCGCGCCCTCGATCACGTCCTGCTCGGTCTCGCGGATCGCCTCGGCGGCGTTCGCCGGGTCGAGATAGTAGGTCTTCTTGTCGCCCTTCAGAAGCCCGCTCGTGCCGATCGCCTCGCGATAAGGGCCGTAGAAGGCCGACGAGAATTTGGTCGCATAGGACATAATCGCGACGTCCTGGTAGCCGGCCGCATCGAGCGCATCGCGCACCGCGCCGATCCGCCCGTCCATCATGTCCGACGGCGCGACGATGTCGGCGCCTGCCGCTGCCTGCAGCACGGATGCGGCGGCGACTTGCGCCACTGTCTCGTCATTGACGATGATGCCGTCGCGCAGGATGCCGTCATGGCCGTGACTGGTGAAGGGATCGAGCGCGGCGTCCGTGATGATGCCGATCTCGGGCACCGCCTGTTTGATCGCGCGCGTCACGCGGTTGATCAGATTGTCCGGGTCGAGAATGTGCGAGCCGGTCTGGTCGCGAAGCGCGATGTCGACATTGGGGAAAATCGCGAGCGCCGGTATGCCGAGCTGCGCGGCACGCTTGGCCTCCTCGACGGCGACGTCGACCGAATAGCGTTCGATGCCGGGCATCGAGGGGAGGGGATCGCGGCGCTTTTCGCCATCGACCACGAAGATCGGCCAGATCAGGTCGTCGACCGTCAGGCGCGTTTCCTGCACCATGCGCCGCGACCAGTCCGCCTTGCGCATCCGCCGCAGCCGCCGACCGCCGGTGATTTCGTCGACCGTGCGCAAGGTGGTGGCAACAGGGCGGGTGATCTTGTTCATGATGGCGTCTCCTGATAGCGCGGGATGTATCATGGGCCGAATGCGGGTCCAACCCGTCTCGCCAAGCCGGTTCCAACATCTGAAGGTCGCCGTTCCGTGATCCAGTCCATTCATTCGGCCCTGCCGCGCCTGTCGGCCTCCGAAACGATGTTCGAGACGTTCCTGCGCGCGGTCGCGGCGCTTTGCGCCGGGCTCGGCCTTCTCTACTGGATCAGGCTTCTCGGCTTCTATGACGGGCTGACCTGGCGTTTCGACCTGATGCCGGTCCACTGGCAGGTCGCGGCCGTCTGTCTGGCGGTGCTCTATCCCTTCGCCGCCAGCGGGCTCTGGATGCTGGCGTCGTGGGGGCCGGTGATCTGGTTCGTGTGCGCGGTGTCCGAGACGGTCATGTATGCCGGCTTTCCCGAACTCTACGGCCGCCGCGATCTCGTGCTCATCGTCCATGCGCTGACGGTGGTGGTCTATGCCGGCTTCCGGCTCCACCGCTGGGCCAGGCGCCGTAGAGAGGAAAAATGAACCTTTCGGTCTAACCGCAGCTTAACCCTGAAATCCGGGAGTTCCCGGTAAGCTCATGTTAAGCCTGCGGTTTAAGTCGAATTTTAGATGCATTGGTTAGGGTCGTGCCCAAGGTGAGATCAAAAACAAAGTCACCGGCGTTTAACGAGAGGCACGACCATGATCAATTCGCGTACGACGTCGAAGAACGTCCAGATGAACGAAGACCGCGGCGATTCCATTCGCTCGCTCTACCTTGAATCTCTTCAGCTCGTCGAGCGGCTGCACCGCCGTCTTCTTGATGTCATCAAGGACGAGTTCGACCGCAACGGCCGCAGCGACATCAATGCTATCCAGGCGCTCCTGCTCTTCAACATCGGTTCTTCGGAACTGACTGCCGGCGAATTGCGCTCGCGCGGCTACTATCTGGGCTCGAACGTCTCCTACAATCTGAAGAAGCTCGTCGATCTCGACTTCATCAACCACCAGCGCTCGCGCATCGACCGTCGTTCGGTCCGCGTCAGCCTGACGCCGAAGGGCCGCGAGATCGCCGATCTGGTCGGCGCGCTCTATGACCGCCACATCGGCTCGATCGAAAAGGTCGGCGGTATCGGCCAGGACGAGTTCCAGCAGATGAACAAGGCTCTCCAGCGCCTCGACCGCTTCTGGAACGACACCATCGCCTACCGCATGTAAGGCGAGGCGACGCCTCTCGCTCATCGCCGACGCCGGCGCATCGGACTCGCCTTCAAGGGTGGTGTCCGATCCGCGGCCGGGCGACGACGGCGCCAGCGCAGGTGTCGTCGAACTGCAACACCTCCGTCGAAGCTTCCCGACGGTCACGAAGCCGCCATATTGGAATGTGACCGGACGTCATCCGGTATTTCGACCGAATCCACGGGTCGGGGATGGTGGCGTTTCGTTAAGGTTAACCCACTAGTCTCGACCCTTCGCACCGCGCGTGCTTGCGCCGTCATATCTTGAAGCGTCGGGACAGAAGATGAAAACCAGCCGCAGAACCTTTCTCACCGGTGCGTCCGCTCTTGCGGCCGCCGCCGTGTCGCAAAGCGCCCATGCGCAGAACGTGATCGATTCGATCCTGAATTCGAACCGCCGTGGCTGGGGCGACCAGTTCGACGCCCAAGTCTCCGATGGCGGGCAGGTTGCGACCACGCGTCCGATCTTCAGCCCCGACACGCTGGTCTACCTGCAGGACGCCATCGTCCGCTATCAGGACATCGCCGCCCGCGGCGGCTGGCCGATGGTTCCCGATCAGAAGAAGCTGCAGCTCGGCGTTGTCGATCCGGACGTGGACGTGCTGCGCCAGCGCCTGATGATCTCGGGCGATCTGTCCGAGCGGGCAGGGATGTCGCCGTCTTTCGATTCCTATGTCGATGCGGCCCTGAAGCGCTTCCAGAACCGCCACGGCATTCCGGCCGACGGCGTCACCGGTCCTTATACCTACCGCTCGCTCAACGCGTCGGCGCAGGTGCGCCTTGGCCAGCTCGAGCGAAATCTCGGCCGCCTCGGCGAGAAGGTCGGAACGACGGCCAACCGCTACGTAATGGTCAACATCCCGGCTGCCGAGATCGAGGCAGTCGAAAATGGCCGTGTCGTGAGCCGCCACGTCGCGGTGGTCGGCAAGATCGATCGCCAGACGCCCATTCTCGATTCCAACATTCACCAGATCATCGTCAATCCGTACTGGAATGCACCGGAATCGATCGTTCGCCGCGACATCATTCCGCTGATGCGCCAGAACCCGAACTACCTGACCGAAAACGGCATCCGCATTCTCGGCCCCAATGGCGAGGTCGATCCGCTGACCATCAACTGGCAGACGGAAGAGGCTGCGAAGCTGCGTTTCCGGCAGGACCCGGGCCGCATCAACGCCATGGCTTCCGTCAAGATCGACTTCCACAACCCGCATGCCGTCTACATGCACGACACGCCGCAGCAGAGCCTGTTCGCCAATCAGGAGCGGTTCCACTCTTCCGGCTGCGTGCGCGTCCAGAATGTGCGCGATCTCGTCACCTGGATCTTGCGCGAGACGCCGGGCTGGGATCGCAACCGCTTCGAGCAGACGATCATCAACGATGCCGACGTGGCCGTGGCCGTCACCAATCCGGTGCCCGTCCATTTCAGCTATGTGTCGGCCTGGTCGACCAGCGACGGCGTCGTCCAGTTCCGCGACGACATCTATGCGCTCGACGGTTCGTCGGAGTTGCAGATTTCGACCGCGACCTGATCGCGTTCGCTCGTCTCCATGCGAAAGGCCGTCCCTCGGGGCGGCCTTTTCGTTTCGCGCATTTGCCGCATTGATCCAGTCGCGACCGGAACCGTAAATTGCGCAAACCGCACATGGCCGCGCAGGCGATAGTGTGATATTCGCGCCGCTCCACGGATTACCGCCACACGCCAGAAGGGTCGATCTGCCATGGCCACCGCGACTGCCGCTTCCGCCCAGCCGAATGCTTTCTTCACCCAGTCCCTCGCCGACCGCGATCCCGAAATCTTCGGCGCGATCGAAAAGGAACTCGGGCGCCAGCGTCACGAGATCGAGCTGATCGCCTCGGAAAACATCGTCAGCCGCGCCGTTCTGGAGGCGCAGGGCTCGATCATGACGAACAAGTACGCCGAAGGCTATCCGGGCAAGCGCTACTATGGCGGCTGCCAGTTCGTCGACATCGCCGAGGAACTTGCGATCGAGCGCGCCAAGAAGCTGTTCGACTGCAATTTCGCCAACGTGCAGCCCAATTCCGGCTCGCAGATGAACCAGGCCGTGTTTTTGGCGCTTCTTCAGCCGGGCGACACCTTCATGGGCCTCGACCTGAACTCGGGCGGTCACCTGACCCATGGTTCGCCGGTCAACATGTCGGGCAAGTGGTTCAACGTCGTCTCCTATGGCGTGCGCGAAGACGATCATTTGATCGACATGGACGAAGTCGAACGTCTTGCGCGTGAAGCCAAGCCGAAGCTGATCGTCGCCGGCGGCACCGCCTATTCGCGCATCTGGGACTGGAAGCGCTTCCGCGAGATCGCCGACGCCGTCGGTGCCTACCTGATGGTCGACATGGCGCATATCGCCGGCCTCGTCGCCGGCGGCGTGCATCCGTCGCCGCTGCCGTACGCCCATGTCGTGACGACGACGACCCACAAGTCGCTGCGCGGCCCGCGCGGCGGCATGATCCTCTCGAACGACGAGGCGATCGCCAAGAAGATGAACTCGGCTGTCTTCCCCGGTCTCCAGGGTGGCCCGCTGATGCACGTCATCGCGGCCAAGGCCGTCGCCTTCGGCGAGGCGCTGCAGCCCGAGTTCAAGACCTATGCCAGGGACGTCGTCGCGAATGCCAAGGCGCTCGCCGCGAGCCTGAAGGAAACCGGGCTCGACATCGTCTCGGGCGGCACCGACAACCATTCGATGCTGGTCGATCTGCGCCCCAAGAACGCGACCGGCAAGCGCGCGGAAGCCGCACTCGGTCGTGCCAACATCACTTGCAACAAGAACGGCATCCCGTTCGATCCGGAAAAGCCCTTCGTGACCTCCGGCATCCGCCTCGGCACCCCGGCCGGCACCACGCGCGGCTTCGGCGTCGCCGAATTCGGCGAGATCGGCAAGCTGATCGCCGAAGTGATGGACGGGCTGAAGGCCGCGAATTCCGACGAGGGCAATGCCGCCGTCGAAGCCGAGGTCAAGAAAAAGGTCGTCGCGCTGACCGAGCGCTTCCCGATCTATCCATATCTGGGCTAAACGCTGGGGCAGCACACCATTTGTTGAAAGAGACGCATGCGCTGCCCCTACTGCCAGTCTGAAGACACCCAGGTGAAAGATTCCCGGCCTGCCGAAGACGGGCAGGCCATCCGCCGCCGTCGCGTCTGCCCGGTCTGCGGAGGCCGCTTCACTACATTCGAGCGTGTGCAACTGCGCGATCTCGTTGTGGTCAAACGGTCGGGCCGCAAGGTTGCGTTCGACCGCGACAAGCTGATGCGCTCCGTCGAAATCGCGCTGCGCAAGCGCAACGTCGAGCCCGAGCGCATCGAACGCGCCGTCACCGGCATCGTGCGCCAGCTCGAAAGCTCGGGCGAGACGGAAATCCCGTCCGACGAAATCGGCCGGCTCGTCATGGATGCGCTCAAATCCATCGACGACGTCGCCTATGTGCGTTTTGCATCCGTCTACAAGAATTTTCGCGAGGCGCGCGATTTCCACGATCTGCTCGGTGAACTGAAAAGCGACGAGGACGCCGCGCGAGAATGAGCGTCGGCGAGATCGACCGCCGGTACATGGCAGCCGCCATCCGCCTGTCGCGCCGTAATCTCGGGTTGACGTCGACCAACCCATCCGTGGGAACGCTGATCGTGCGTGACGACGGCCAAGGATCGGTGGTCGTCGGGCGGGGCATCACCGCGATCGGCGGGCGGCCTCATGCCGAGGCGGAAGCGCTCGCGGAAGCCGGGGAGCAGGCACGCGGCGCGACGGCCTATGTCACGCTGGAGCCCTGCGCGCATCACGGCCGCACGCCACCCTGCGCCGAGGCGCTTGTCCGCGCCGGCATTGCCCGCGTGGTTGGCGCGGCCGCCGATCCCGATCCGCGCGTGTCGGGGAAGGGGTATTCCATTCTCGAGGCCGGCGGGATCGACGTTGCGCCTCAAATCTTGGCTGATGACGCGGCCGATCTCCTAAACGGTTACCTGACTCGATCTTTGAGCAAACGCCCGGAAGTGACTCTTAAACTTGCGGTTTCCTCCGATGGCATGATCGGGCGCATAGGCGAGGGGCAGGTTGCCATTACGGGGCCAATCGCGCGCCGGCAGGTTCATCGCCTGCGCGCCGAAAGCGACGCCATCCTCGTGGGTATAGGCACGGCTCTGGCCGACGATCCTGAACTCACCTGCCGCCTTCCGGGGCTGGAGAAACGCTCGCCGATCCGCATCGTCCTCGACCGCGACGCGCGACTTTTGCCGACATCGCAACTTGCATCGAGCGCACGCGAGACGCCCGTTCTGTTGGCAACCGCGATCGACGCCGATGCCGGCCGTCGTGCCAGGCTTGAAGAACTCGGCGTCGGCTTCATCGCCTGCGACGAGCACGAAGGCCGCATCGCCCTGCCGGAATTTCTCGAGGACCTGGCAGCGCGCGGCGTCCTGACACTTCTCGTCGAAGGGGGCGCAGAGACCGCGCGCCAGTTTCTCGCCGAAGGCTCGGTCGACCGTTTGGTGCTCTTCGTCGGCCCGACGAAGATCGGCGAAGGCGGCGTCGCATCCCCGATCGACCCGGCCGGGGTTCCCCCGGGCTTCCGTCTCTTCCGCCGCGATGTATTCGGCGGCGATATCTGCTGCGAATATGTGAGGACCGACTGATGTTCACTGGGATCGTCACCGACATCGGCGAGATCAAGACCATCGCGCCGCTCGACAAGGGCATCCGGCTGCGTATCGGCACGGAATACGATCCGGCGACCATCGCCATCGGCGCCTCGATCGCCTGCGCCGGCGTCTGTCTGACCGTCGTCGCGCTGCCTTCGGATGGTGCCCGCTGGTTCGAGGTCGAGGCGTGGGAAGAGGCCCTGCGGCTGACGACGGCCGGCAACTGGCAGGTCGGCTCTCACCTCAATCTCGAACGCGCATTGAAGATCGGCGACGAGCTCGGCGGGCACATCGTCTCCGGCCATGTCGACGGCATGGCGGAGATCGTCGAGCGGATCGACGAAGGCGACGCCGTCCGCTTTCGCCTCCGCGCTCCGCGCACGTTGTCGAAGTTCATCGCGCCGAAGGGCTCGATCGCGCTCGACGGCACGTCGCTCACCGTCAACGGCGTCGACGGCGATCTCTTCGACGTCCTCCTGATCCACCACTCGCTCGGCGTGACGACATGGGGCGCGCGACAGGTTGGCGACCGCGTCAATCTGGAGGTCGACACCATGGCACGCTATGCCGCGCGCTTGATGGAAGCGCGCGACGAATGAGCGTGATCGACAACGAACGCACCAAGCTTCTGGCGAATGCGCTCGATCGCGCGTCGACGGCGTGCTTCACGGTGGGCGTGGCAACGCCGCTGGCGGGGTATCTCTATGGTGTGATAAGCTTCTCGTCACCGATCGGATTTTGGCTCGTCTTCACGGCGGCGGGTTGGATGACTGCGACGGCCTCCCTACATATCTTGGCGAGGCAAGTCTTGAAGGGTTTGAAATCATGAGCTTCAGCGATCCAATGTTCTGGTTCACTTCGCTCGGCTTGCCTGCAATCATCATCGTGGGCGCCTACATCGCCGTGCGCCTGCACGAGCGTTCGCTGAAGCGCTGACCGGCCGACTTTCTCCAAAGCTTCGCTTGCGAACTCGGCCGGATCGGCCTAAGTCACCGGGCCAATCCCGGAGACATTCATGCCCCATCAGGAACCCCTCAAAGTTCTGATCGTCGAAGCGCGTTTCTATGACGATCTGGCCGACGCCCTTTTGGACGGCGCCAAGGCGGCGCTCGATGCGGCAGGTGCGAGCTACGATGTCGTCACCGTGCCCGGCGCACTCGAAATTCCGGCCGTCATTTCGTTCGCGCTCGACGGCGCGGATGCGGGCGGCGCGGACTATGACGCCTTCGTCGCGCTCGGCTGCGTGATCCGGGGCGAGACCTATCATTTCGACATCGTGGCGACCGAATCCTGCCGCGCGCTGATGGACCTGTCCGTCAATGAATCGCTGGCGATCGGCAACGGCATCCTGACCGTCGAGAACGACGACCAGGCCTGGGCGCGCGCCCGCCGCAACGAGGGCGACAAGGGCGGCTTTGCCGCCCGTGCCGCCTTGACGATGGTGGAGACCCGCAAGCGTCTTGCAGGTGCGTCCCGATGAGCGAGGCCGACGAACTCCCGACCACGCCGCCGATCCGTCAAGCCAACAAGCGCGGCGCGGCACGGCTTGCCGCCGTGCAGGCGCTCTACCAGATGGACGTCGCCGGCACCGGCCTGCTCGAGATTTCGGCCGAGTACGAAGCCTACCGGCTCGGCAAGGAAGTCGACGGGGCGACCTATCGCGAGGCGGATGCGCAATGGTTCCGCGCGATCCTTTCAGGCGTGGTCGAGGACCAGAAGACGATCGATCCGGTGATCCGGCAGGCGCTGACCGACGACTGGCCGCTGTCGAGGCTGGACTCGACGCTGCGCGCGATCCTGCGCGCCGGCGTCTATGAACTGATGAAGCGCGCCGACGTACCGGTTGCGGTCATCGTCACCGAATATGTCGACATCGCCAAGGCCTTCTACACCGAGGAAGAGCCCAAGCTCGTCAACGCCGTACTCGACCGCGTGGCGCGGCGCCTGCGCAACGAGGGCAGGGGCGGAACGCCGAAGGCATGACGACGGCCACGACCCGCGATGCACGGCGCACGGCGATCGTTCTCGCCGCTGCGCAGGCCATCGTCGGGTCGGCGGCGCCGATCGCGATTTCGGTCGGCGGCCTTGCCGGCTTTTATCTTCTCGGCGCCGACAAGAGCCTTGCGACAGCGCCCGTCACCGGCTTCACCATCGGCGTCGCGCTCGGCGCCGTTCCGGCGGCACTGGTCCTCAAAAGGTTGGGATTGCGGCTGGGCTTCATGACCGGCACTGGCATGACAGCCGCTGGTGGTCTCGTTGCGACGCTCGCCTTGTTCGCGCAGAATTTCTGGCTGTTCGCGGCGGGCCTGGCGCTGATCGGCATCGGCAATGCGTTCGTGCAGCAATTTCGGTTTGCAGCGGCCGAGTCGGCACCTGCTGCGTTCAAGGCCAAGGCCATTTCCTTCGTTCTCGCCGGCGGCGTGCTGACGGCGATCATCGGGCCGCAGATCGTCATTTTCACGCGCGAATTGATGGCACCGGTCATGTTCGCCGGCACGTTCGCGTCCGTGCTCGGCATTGCCGCGGTCGGAGCGCTGATCCTGTCGGCTTTGCCGAAGCGTCAGCCCGAAGCGCATGCGAGCGCTGGCGCCAACGTCCCGGCACGCCCGCTTCGCGAGATCGTGCGGCAGCCCAAATATGCGACCGGACTTCTGTGCGGCGTCGGCACTTATGCGCTGATGAGCTTTGTGATGACCGGCGCGCCGCTCGCGATGGTGGGGTGCGGGTTCTCGACCGACCAGGCCATGCTCGGCATTTCGTGGCACGTGATGGCCATGTTTGCGCCGAGCTTCTTTACCGGCAAACTGATCGCTCGTTTCGGCAAGGAAAGAATCGTCGCGGCCGGCCTCGTCCTGCTGATTGGTTGCGCCGTCGTCGCGCTGTCGGGCATTGCGCTCTGGCAGTTCTGGACGGCTCTCGTTCTTCTCGGCATCGGGTGGAATTTCGGCTTCATCGGCGCGACCGCGATGGTCGCGGAGACCTACCATCCCTCCGAGAAAGGCCGCGCGCTGGGCTTTCACGATTTCGTGCTGTTTTCGACGGTCGCCTTCGCCTCGTTCATGTCGGGCCTGGTCTACAATTTCGCCGGCTGGGAAATGCTGAACTGGATCATCTTCCCGGTGGGCCTTGCCTGCCTGGCGTCCCTGGCCGTCCTTGCCCTGCGCCCGCCGAGCATCCTGGCCGTACGCGACTGACCATGCGTAAGAATAACTCCTTGATGTGTGCGGAATCCTTCGCATAAGCTGCCCGCGAATGTCGGATGACGAGCGATTCCGGCTTCGTTCCCAATGCCCGGGGAGGGGTTCTGCCGGGCGAGCATCAAGGAAAAATCGGCAATGACCATGCTTTTCGTCGTCATCGCCTGCGGCTTGCTGTCCATCGTCTATGCGATCTGGGCCACCCAGTCGGTCCTCGCGGCCGATCAGGGCAATGCACGCATGCAGGAGATTGCGGGCGCGATCCGGGAGGGCGCGCAGGCTTATCTCACTCGCCAGTACACAACCATCGCGCTCGTCGGCGTCGTGGTCTTCGCCATCACCTGGTGGCTGCTCGGGGTCACGGCCGCGATCGGCTTCCTGATCGGCGCCGTTCTTTCGGGCGTTGCCGGCTTCATCGGCATGCACGTTTCCGTGCGCGCCAATGTGCGCACCGCGCAGGCCGCTTCGAACAGCCTGTCGGCCGGCCTCGACATCGCCTTCAAGGCGGGCGCGATCACCGGCATGCTGGTGGCCGGCCTCGCGCTGCTTGCAGTCTCGGTCTACTACTGGGTGCTGATCGGCCCCATGGGCGCCGCCCCGTCCGACCGCATGGTCATCGACGCGCTGGTCGCGCTCGGCTTCGGCGCATCGCTCATCTCGATCTTCGCGCGTCTGGGCGGCGGCATCTTCACCAAGGGTGCCGATGTCGGCGGCGATCTCGTCGGCAAGGTCGAAGCGGGCATTCCCGAGGACGATCCGCGCAATCCGGCAACGATCGCGGACAATGTCGGCGACAATGTCGGCGACTGCGCAGGCATGGCGGCGGATCTTTTCGAAACCTATGCCGTGACCGTCGTCGCGACCATGGTTCTCGCCGCGATCTTCTTCCTCGGTTCCGACATGCTCGGCTCGATCATGATCTACCCGCTGGCGATCTGCGGCGCGTGCATCATCACCTCGATCATCGGCACCTTCTTCGTCAAGCTCGGGGCCAATGCCTCGATCATGGGTGCACTCTATCGCGGCCTGATCGTCACCGGCCTCCTGACCGTCGTCGGCATCGGCGCGGCGACATCGCTCACCATCGGCTGGGGCTCGATCGGCGTCGTCAACGGAATCGACATCACCGGCACCAACCTCTTCATCTGCGGCCTGATCGGCCTCGTGGTGACGGCGCTGATCGTCGTGATCACCGAATACTATACCGGCACCAACAAGCGCCCGGTGAACTCGATCGCGCAGGCGTCGGTGACCGGCCACGGCACCAACGTCATCCAGGGCCTTGCGGTCTCGCTGGAATCGACGGCACTTCCGGCAATCGTCATCATCGGCGGCATCCTGGCGACGTTCCAGCTTGCCGGCCTCTTCGGCACCGCGATCGCGGTGACGACCATGCTCGGCCTGGCCGGCATGATCGTCGCACTCGACGCCTTCGGCCCGGTGACGGACAATGCCGGCGGCATCGCCGAAATGTCGGGCCTCCCGCCGGAAGTCCGTCAGTCCACCGACGCGCTCGACGCGGTCGGCAACACGACCAAGGCGGTCACCAAGGGTTACGCGATCGGCTCTGCCGGTCTCGGCGCGCTGGTGCTCTTCGCGGCCTATTCCTACGATCTGGAATACTTCATCGCGAATCCGGACCAGTACCCGTATTTCGCCGGCATGGAGGATGTCTCCTTCTCGCTGTCGAACCCGTATGTGGTGGCGGGCCTGCTCTTCGGCGGCTTGATCCCCTACCTCTTCGGCGGCATCGCCATGACGGCCGTCGGCCGTGCGGCCGGCGCCATCGTGGAGGAGGTGCGTCGCCAGTTCCGCGAAAATCCGGGGATCATGCAGGGCACGGTCAAACCGGATTATGCACGGGCGGTCGATCTCCTGACCAAGGCGGCGATCCGGGAAATGATCATCCCGTCGCTGCTGCCGGTGCTGGCGCCGATCGTCGTTTATTTCGGCATCCTGCTGGTCTCGGGCTCGAAGGCCGCAGCCTTCGCGGCGCTCGGCGCAACGCTTCTGGGCGTGATCGTCAACGGCCTCTTCGTCGCCATCTCGATGACGTCGGGCGGCGGTGCGTGGGACAATGCGAAGAAGTCGTTCGAGGACGGTTTCATCGACAAGGACGGCACGCGCCATCTGAAAGGCTCGGATGCACACAAGGCATCGGTGACCGGCGATACCGTTGGCGATCCCTACAAGGATACGGCGGGCCCGGCCGTCAATCCGGCGATCAAGATCACCAACATCATGGCGCTTCTGCTGCTGGCCGTGCTCGCGCACAACTGATCGAGGCGCATGGAAAAGGGGCCGCGGTAGCAATACCGCGGCCCCTTCTTTGTGGTGTTGGACCGAATTCTAGAAGTTGACCGCACCGCGGCCCGCGCCGGTCCCGATCGGCGTGCCGCCAACGACGCCGGTGATCATCTGCTGGATAAAGTTCACATCGCCACCGGCGGTCGGCGTGGTTCGCGAGATGAAGTCGAACACGCGTCCGTCCTGCAGGCCGTAATTGGCGATGTTGGAGACGCGGCCGTCCGCGCCGAAATAGATCGCCAGGATCTTGCGGTCGACGACGCGCGGATTCTGAAACGCGACGTTCCGGACGGCCGTCTGCGAGATGTAATAGTAGGTCTCGTTGTCGAAGGTCGCCGTGGTCGTCGGCGTTCCGAGCGCAAGCGTCACCTGCTCGCGGCTCGACCCCACCGGCACCAGTTCGAGCATCTGCTCGTCGACGACATAACCTTGCTGGAAGGTCTGGCGTGGGCTCATGTCGCCCGAGATCGAGGAACAGCCGGCAGCCACGCCTGCAAGCAGGACAGCAATACCCGAAGTGACCAGCCGTGCACGGCTCTTGAAATTCCGTCCTTGCAACGACAACTCCATGACTTGGTTAAGCGCGCCTTGCGCCTGCGGGCAAAAGCGGTAAACCAGCTTGCGCGCCGATGCAACACGGCCGGCACTGAAACCGCCAGAAGGAGCCCTTCGGGAATGTTCAAGCGACTGTTCGGCGCTCGCCGGAATGAGAACGCTGCCATCGTCCACAGCATTTATGGACAAATCGTGGCGGCGGCGCGCCAGCCGGTCCTCTATGCCCAGTGGAACGTGCCCGACACGCCGCTCGGCCGCTACGAGATGATGGCGCTGCACATGTTCCTATTCCTGCATCGCACGCGCGGCGAGGACGGGCCGATCCAGGACGTTGCGCAGGACGTGACCGACGAGTTCTTCAAGGACGTCGATCATTCGCTGCGCGAACTGGGCATCGGCGATGTGGGCGTGCCAAAGCGCATGAAGAAGCTGGCGAAGATGTTCTACGGGCGTGCCGATTCCTATGGAAAAGCGCTGGAGGCGCAGGACCGCGAGGCGCTGGCGCAGGCGCTCTACCGCAATGTCTTTCCAGGCGGCACCGACTGGCATGAAGCACAGGCGATGGCCGACTATGTCATGGCGTCTGCGCGCGATCTCTCGGCGCAGCCGGCAGCAGCGATCATCGCCGGAAACATCGCCTTCCTGCCGGCCGAACACGCGATCGCGACAGGAGAGGCGACGACATGAGCGACGAACCGAGCCCGGTCGCCTTCGAGGCGAACGTCCTACGCCTGCCGGCAAAGGGCATGCCCGTCTCTGTCGAGGCCGACGAGCGGCAGCGCCGTGCGCTGGCCGACGCACATCATCTGGTCGAGGTGAAGAACTTCCACGCCGATCTTCTGGTCGAAAACTGGAAGCGCGACGGCGTCAAGGTGACCGGTCGCGTGAAGGCGCAGATCGTCCAGTCCTGCATCGTCTCGCTCGAACCGCTCGATGCGGAAATCGACGAGGAGGTGCACGCGCTCTTCGTTCCCGAAGGATCGAAGCTGATGCGCCCCGATGCGATCGAGGGCGGCGAGATGATCCTCGATGCCGAGGGTGATGACGGACCCGAGCCGTTTTCGGGCGACACGATCGACGTCGGTCAGCTTGCGGAAGAGTTCTTCGCGCTCGGCATCGACCCCTATCCGCGCAAAGCCGGTGCGCAACCCGTCGCTCCCGCTGCCGATCCAAACGCCGATCGCGGACCGCTCTACGAGCAGTTGAAGAAGTTGAAGCGCGACGGTTGAGCATGATCCGGCTTCACATCACCGGCCCGGCCGGGGCAGGCACGACGACGCTCGGTGCCGCATTGGCCACCGACCTCGACATTGCGCACCTCGATACGGACAGCTTTTTTTGGTTGCCGACAGATCCGCCTTTTACTCGAATGCGCGCAGTCCCGGCGCGGCAGGAGCGGCTCGCGCGGGCGATGGAAAACGCCGGTTCCTGGGTGCTGTCCGGCTCGGTTTTGGGATGGGGCGACGAGCACGTGCAGCGTGTAGATGCGGTGATCTATCTCTATGTGCCGCCCGAGATTCGCATTCCCCGTCTCATTGCCCGCGAACGGATGCGCTACGGAGACGACATTGCGTCAGGTGGGCGCATGCACGACCAGCATTGCGAGTTCCTCGCTTGGGCGCGTGGCTACGAGGATGACGCCCATGCCGGGCGCAGTCGCCACAAACATGAGGCTTGGCTTGCAACACTGGGTTGCCTCGTTCTTCGACTTGACGGATCAGCGCCCGTTCCCACGCTTGTTGAAGATGTCCGCACAGCCGTGACACCCGTCGCGTAGGCGTGCATAAGGCAGTTGTTTGCCGGGACGAAACCGCTATTTTCGCCGCACTTTGCTGAAATGCCGCCCGAAACGGGCCAACGAAAGACGATTGCCGCGTGATACGCATTTCCATCGACGCCATGGGGGGAGACCATGGTCCTTCGACGACGCTGCCGGGTCTGGCGCGTGTTGCCGAGAGACGCCCCGATGCACGGTTCCTGATCTACGGCCGCGAGGACGAGGTTCGCCCGGTCCTTGCGAAGCTGCCCAAGCTCGAGGCCGTCTCCGAGTTCCACCATTGCGAAATCTCGGTCCGCATGGACGACAAGCCGAGCCAGGCGCTGCGTCAGGGCCGGTGGAAGTCGTCGATGTGGAAGTCGATCGAGGCGGTCAAGAACGGCGATGCCGACGTGTGCATCTCGGCCGGCAACACCGGCGCGCTGATGGCGATGTCCAAATTCTGCCTGCGCACCATGGCGAGCATCGAACGGCCCGCCATCGCGGCCATCTGGCCGACCGTGCGCGGCGAGAGCGTCGTGCTCGACGTCGGCGCGACGATCGGCGCCGATGCGCACCAGTTGATTGATTTCGCTATCCTCGGCTCGGCGATGGCGCGCGCGCTGTTCGACATCGAGCGCCCCTCCGTCGGTCTGCTCAATGTCGGCGTCGAAGAGGTCAAGGGCCAGGAAGAGGTCAAGGAGGCGGGCCGCATCCTGCGCGAGGTCGGGCTGAAGTCGATCGACTATCACGGCTTCGTCGAAGGCGACGATCTCGGCAAGGGAACGGTCGACGTGGTGGTGACGGAAGGGTTTGCCGGCAACATCGCGCTGAAGACGGCCGAAGGAACCGCCAAGCAGATCGCGCAATATCTGCGCGAGGCGATGTCGCGCAGCTTCCTGTCCAAGATGGGCTATGTGCTCGCCAAGGGCGCGTTCGATTTCCTGCGCGAGAAGATGGACGTGCGCAAGATCAATGGCGGCGTCTTCCTCGGGCTGAACGGCATCGTGGTGAAAAGCCATGGTGGCACGGACGACGAAGGCTTCGCGGCCGCCGTCGAGCTTGGCTACGACATGGCCAAGGGCAAGCTGCGGGAACGCATCGAGGCGGAACTGCAGCAATTCCATGGGCGTCTTCGCCCGCGCGCCAAAGATGACGACGTGACCGTCGCGGCGGGAAAGTGAGATTTTGAGAATGATCAGATCGGTCGTGCGCTCGGTCGGCAAATCCCTGCCGCGCCGTGTGATGAAGAATACGGATTTCGAGGGCGTGCTGGAAACGTCCGATGCCTGGATCGTCCAGCGGACGGGCATCACCCAGCGCCACATCGCGGCGGATGACGAGACGACGGCCTCGCTTGGCGAGGCGGCGGCGCGCGCGGCGCTCGATGCAGCCGGCCTGACCGTCGACGATATCGACCTGATCGTGCTCGCGACATCGACGCCGAACAACACCTTCCCGGCGACCGCGGTCGAGATACAGGAACGGCTCGGCATGCGCCACGGCTTCGCCTTCGACATGCAGGCGGTGTGCTCCGGTTTCGTCTACGCCATCAACACCGCCGATCTGCACATTCGCGGCGGCATGGTCAAACGCGCCATCGTCATCGGCTCGGAAACCTTCTCGCGCATCCTCGACTGGCAGGACCGCGGGACATGCGTCCTGTTCGGCGATGGCGCCGGCGCGGTCATTCTCGAGGCGGGCGAAGGCGAGGGCACGATCGCCGATCGCGGCATCCTCGCCGCCAGCCTGCGCTCGGACGGCTCGCACCGCGAAAAACTCTATGTCGATGGTGGCCCGTCGACCACCGGCACGGTCGGCCACCTTCGCATGGAAGGCCGCGAAGTCTTCAAGCACGCCGTCGGCATGATCACGGACGTCGTCGAATCCGTCTTCGCGCAGGCAGGCATCACGGCCGAGGACCTCGACTGGTTCGTGCCGCACCAGGCCAACAAGCGCATCATCGATGCGTCCGCGAAAAAGCTCGGCATCGCCGACGAAAAGGTCGTCATCACCGTCGACAAGCACGGCAACACCTCGGCGGCTTCGGTGCCGCTTGCGCTGTGCGAGGGCGTCGACACCGGGCGCATCAAGCCGGGCGATCTGGTGCTCTTGGAGGCGATGGGAGGCGGGTTCACGTGGGGCGCCGTCCTCGTCCGCTGGTAGCATCGCCCGGTCGCTGGGATAAACCAAGCGGGGTCAATGGGTTCTTGACCTCGACACCCCAATTTCCTAACGTCCTCACTGCTTGAAAATTCGCCTGTTTTTTCAGAATGGTTGGACGGCCGATGGGGGGAAAGACTTTAACGCGTGCCGATCTCGCCGAAACTGTCTACCGACAGGTCGGGCTTTCGCGCACCGAATCCGCGCAACTCGTCGAGATGGTGCTCGACGAGATTTGCGACGCCATCGTCCGCGGGGAGATGGTGAAGCTGTCCTCCTTCGCGACGTTCCAGGTCCGCTCGAAGAACGAGCGCGTCGGCCGTAACCCGAAGACGGGTGAAGAGGTGCCGATCCTTCCGCGTCGGGTGATGACCTTCAAGGCGTCGAACGTGTTGAAGCAGCGAATTCTCGACAATCATCGCGCCATCGCAAATCCGGTCACGGAAGCCAAGCTCGCCAAGGGCTGAGCCCGGACCGGTCATGACAGCAAAATCGGGGGGCAAGACCGCCCCGCACTTGAATATGCCCTTCTAAGGGTCTGTAATACTGGCGAATCGCGAGCCCTGAAAGCGAGCACGCCATGGAAAAGTCTCCCGACGCATTCCGCACGATCAGCGAGGTCGCCGACGATCTCGACCTGCCGCAGCACGTCCTGCGTTTCTGGGAAACGCGCTTTTCGCAGATCAAGCCGATGAAGCGGGGCGGCGGCCGCCGCTACTACCGCCCGCAGGATGTCGAGCTGATCAAGGGCATCCGGCACATGCTCTACGACCAGGGCTATACGATCAAGGGTGTGCAGAAGCTTCTGCGGGACAATGGAAACCAGTTCGTCATTGCCATCGGAAACGGCGATATGGCGGCGGTCGAGGCCATTGCGCAGCGCAAGCAGCAGGAGGCGGAGGCCGTCCATGCCGCGCCGGAGGGCGATGGCGACGACGAGATGATCCTCGGCCAGGCCAAGGCCAAGCCGGCACGCCGGTTTTTCGGGCTGGGCCGCGGCGAGGACGAAGGGCCGGTGGCGCCCGACGACGAACGCCTGTCGCGCGACAACCGCGCCTTGCTTCAGGAGGCGCTGTTCGACCTTCTGGAATGCAAGCGCCTGCTCGACCAGGTGCGCTGAAGCCGCCGCAACTCCAGTGGAACCAAGCCCTTGCGCCGCCGTTTGTTAGGCAAACACGTGGCGAATGGAAGGACCACTCATGTCATATTCGATCTTCGGCGGCCGTCGTTCCTGGGATGACGATCTCGAACGGCGCATCGCGCATCTGAACAAGGAACTGTCCGTCCTCAGCCGGCAGGCGCGCAAGCGCGGCTCGCACTTCTACGACGACACGCGCGAGACCGCGTCCGACGCCTATGACGACATTGCCGAGCGCATTCATGACTGGATGCCGGTGGTGCGCAAGCAGGCGCGCTATGCGGAGCAGACCGCACGCGAACATCCCGCACTCGTCCTCGCTGGCCTTGCGGTCGTGGGGCTGGCCGCCGCCGCGCTTCTGCGTCGCTAAGTTGTACGGAAATTGACCGAAAGGCCGGCATTGCCGGCCTTTTTCGTATCGGGAAAAAGATAATCAGGGGAAGGAAGAATGGTCGGAGCGATAGGATTCGAACCTACGACCCCTTGACCCCCAGTCAAGTGCGCTACCGGGCTGCGCTACGCTCCGAGCCGTGCGAAGCTCTAATTGCTCGGTCCTGGCAAGGCAAGCGCATAATTGCGCGGGGCAATGGAATTGGCCGGTGACGCGGCGGAACCGCTTGCCTGATGGCGCGCTTCGAGCCCGACGCATCCCCAGATGATGCCCATCAAGAGATAGAAGTGGCGCCAGTGGTCCATGTCGATGACGGTGCCGAGCAGGATGTGGCCCACGAACACGACCCATGCGCAAAGCAGGAACGGCTGCCAGACCCGCTGCCTGAACAGGATGCGAAACCCGGCCGCGACCGTGAAGACCAGCAGCGAGACATAGGCGGCAAAGCCGAGCCAGCCATAGTCCATCAGCGCTTTCAGCCAGATATTGTGGGTGTCCTCGCCGAAGATCGTGCCGAAGACGAGCGGGCCGATGCCCAGCGGATGCTCCATGGCCAGCGCGAAGCCGAGCCCGTAGCGGGCGAAACGGCCGAGGCGTGCGCCGTCATAGTCCTGGACGAGTTGCGCGCGCGTCTCGAACAGCGTTGCGACCTGCGGGATCTGAAGCGCGACCATGACGGCGAGCGCGATCACGCCCATGCCGATCAGGGCCATGACAAGGATGCGCAGCCGCAGCTTGTTGCTCGAGGAGTTGAGGAAGACCGCCGCGCAGACGGTGAGCGCGGAGAGCGCGTAAAGACCCCAAGCGCCGCGCGAGAAGGAGAGGAAGATCGCGAAAGACAGGATGAGAAGCCCGGCCGCCTGGACCGGCATCTTCATCAGACGGCCTGTCACGAGCCCATGCAGAAGCCAGACCGCCGGAAGCACGAGGAAGGGCCCGAACACGTTCGGGTCCTTGAAGGCGCCGGCCGCCCGGTCGTAGAGGGTGAACCGCTCGGCGCCGGGAAAGGCGCCGAAATAGCCGAGAATGCCCAACAGTCCCGTCAGGCAGGCGGCGAGTGTCCAGCCGATGAAGATCGGACGCAGCAACCCGGTCCGCTTCTCGACGATAGCGGCTACGAACACAGCCGTCAGCGCCAGGAACGCTGTCACCGCCAGGTAGAGCGGCGTGTCCTTGAGGTCCCCCATCTGGGTCATCGAGATCATTCCGCCGATCAGATAGACGATCCACAGGACGAGAAGGGGAGCGGTCGTGCGTGAGATGGCAAGCCCGAACAGCGCCCAGATGCCGATGAGTGCGACCATGTAGAGTTCGTAAGGCGCCGGTTCGTTCTGCACGAAACCGGCCAGCCCGACGCCAAGGCCCACGGCGACGGAACTCGTCAGCGCGACGAGCTTGGCGTCGATCGCGGTCCGGGGCAGGGTGCCGGCGGCGGCGCTCAATACGCATTCTCCGTATTGAGGAGCCGCAGCGGCGTCAGGAACAGGATTTTCAGGTCCAGACCGAGCGACCAGTTCTCGATATAGTCGAGGTCGAACTCGGTGCGGCGGCGGATCTTGTCGTCATGGTCGATCTCGCCGCGCAGGCCGTTGATCTGCGCCCAGCCGGTGACGCCAGGCTTGACCCGGTGCCGCGCGAAATAGCCGTCGACGACCTCCTCGAAGAGCCGGTCCTGCGAATGGCCCTTGATGGCGTGCGGACGCGGGCCGACGAGCGAAAGCGAGCCAAGCAAAGCGTTGAAGAACTGCGGCAGTTCGTCGATTGAAGTCTTGCGGATGATGCGCCCGACGCGCGTCACCCGCGGGTCGCCCTTGGTGACGGCGCGGCGTGCGAGCGGGTCGCACTGGTCGGTATACATCGAGCGGAACTTGAAGACCTCGATGACCTCATTGTTGAATCCGTGCCGCTTCTGCTTGAAGAAGACGGGCCCCTTGCTGTCGAGCTTGATGGCGATCGCGGTCGCGATCATCAGCGGCGAGAAGACGATCAGGCCGGCAAGGCTGAAACTGATGTCGAACAGGCGCTTGGCGACCGAATCCCAGTCGTTGATCGGCTTGTCGAAGATGTCGAGCATCGGCACCGAGCCGACATAGGAGTAGGCGCGCGGGCGGAAGCGTAGCTGGCTCGAATGCGCCGAGAGGCGAATGTCGACCGGCAGCACCCACAGCCGTTTCAGGAGCGACAGGACGCGCGACTGGGCGCTGAGCGGCAGCGAGACGATCAGCATGTCGATCCGCGCGATGCGGGCGAATTCGACGAGTTCGGTCACGGAGCCGAGCTTCGGATAGCCGGCGACGATCGGCGGCGAACGCGAATCGTCGCGGTCGTCGAAGATGCCGCAGATGCGGATATCGTTGTCGGGGTCCTGCTCGATGGTGCGGATCAGCGCTTCGGCAGGCTTGCCGCCGCCAACGATCAGCGCACGCCGTTCCATCGTGCCGTTTCGTGCCCACCGGCGGATCAGGAGCGACAGCATGACGCGCCCCGAAAGGACGAGGAGGAGGGCGCTGGCCAGCCAGCCGGCGAACCAGACCCGCGAGAACTCGTCGGATATCTTGAGGAAGAACCCGGCCATCGCCAGAAGCGCGAACGTCGCGGTCACGACGAGAACGATCCGCGGCAGGAACACGAATGGCCGGCGCATGACGCCGAGCTGGTAGAGATTGGCGATTTCCAGCAGCAGCACGCCAAGGCCCGAGCCCGCGAGAATGACGAGTGGATAGCCATAGGTCGGGCCGACGGCGCCGCTGGCATAGGCAAAATATATGGACAGGCCGGTCAGGGCGAGGATCAGGAACTCGCAAAGACGCAGCAAGCCGCTGACCATGACGGGCGACATCGTGTCGGCGCGATATTGCGAGGCGACGGTGCGCGCGATTTCGCTCAACTCGCCGGTGCCGGCGGGCGCCGAGGCATCGGCGAAATCACGGACGGCTTTCGCCGTGAACTGGTGAGGCGGCTGGCTGTGGTTCATGGGCACACTCGCAATCTGCGAGAAAGCCTTACGGTGGCTGCCCTAAGAAACGCTTGAAACGAAGGGCCTGTCGCCCCTCAAGCAGATTTACGGTAAATGCTTTCGATACGCCCCGCCATGGCGGTGGCGCTGAAATCCTGCTCCAGGCGCCTCGCATCGGGCATGGAAGCGGCGAGCCAGTCGCGATCTTCCATCGCGCGGACCATCAGGGTGGCAAGGCTGTCGGTGGTAGGTTCGGCGAGGGCAGGCGAGTTCGCGCCGAGGATTTCGGGAATTCCGCCTACGGCGGTCGCGATCATCGGCCGCCCTGCGCCGAGTGCTTCCAGGACGATGTAGGGCATCGCCTCCGCGCGCGAGGGCACCACCATCACATGCGCCATGCCGAACGCCAGCCGTGCCGGCATGGCGGCGTGGAAGGTGACGGCGAGGCCCAGCCGGGCGACGCGGTCGCGATAGCGCGGCAGGTCGTCACCGTCGCCCACCATGTGTGCGCTGACGGCCGGAAACCGGTCCCGCACCTGCGCCAGCGCCTCGATGAAGAGATCGGGCCCCTTCAGGTCGCGCATCATGCCGATATAGAGGAAGTCCGCAGCATCGGGCCGCGTTTCCACCGGCTCGAATTCCGACGCCTGCAAGCCGTTATAGACGAGGCTGTGCGGTGCGCGCGGCGTGCCGACCTTGGCGAGATAGGTGCGCCGCTCAAAATCGGAGACGAAAAGGATGTGGTCGCTGAAGCGCTCCAGTTGCCGCTCGGCGAGGAAATAACCACGCCCGGCCGCCGAGCGGGGATCATAGTGCAACACCCCGCCATGCGGCGAATAGAGCCGCTCGAGAGACCGGCGCCGCCGCTTGAGCAGCGTGCCGAAGAAACGTGCGTAAAAGCCGCCCTTGGCGCCGTGGCCGTGTAGAACGTCCGGCTGCAGGTCTCCGAGAAGGTTGAATGCGCGGATGGCCGATTTCAGGTCGCCGATCCCGACATGGCGCTGCATCGCGATGCGGTGGATGCCGAGCGACACATAGGGCTCGACCGTCTTGAAAAGGCGGTCTTCATGTTCGCCACCGGTCGTGGAATCGCAGACGATGGCCACCTCGTGGCCGGCCGCATGCTGGGCCGAAGCGAGATCGCGCACATGGCGGAAGATGCCGCCGACCGGAGATCTGAACGTATGGACGATCCGCATGCGCCCTTATGCGCGCGAAACCCTAAAAGAAGCGTTCGCGCACATAGAGCGTATCGCCGGGCAGGACCGGGTCCGTCGTCGTCACGCGGCCCGTCATCACCTCGCCATTGATCTGGCGCGTGATGTCGACGTCGCGCTGCTGCGCGCGCGGCGTATAGCCGCCAGCCGCCGCCACGGCCTTCTGGACCGTCATGCCCGGCACGTAGGAATACTGCCCGGCCGCACCCACTTCGCCCATGATGAAGACCGGCCGGTAGCGGTCGATCTCGGCGGTGACGTCGGGATTGCGGATATAACCGTCGCGCAGCTTGGTCGCGATCTGGCCTTCGATCTGCTGCAGCGTATAGCCGCGTGCGGCCACCGCGCCGATCAGCGGAAAGGCGATGTAGCCGGACTGGTCGACGGAGTAGCTGTTGGTCAGCGATGCCTGCTCGAAAACCGAAATCCGCACCCGGTCGCCTGCGTCGAGGACGTAGGGCTGGTTGATCGCCTCGTGGAAGGCATGCGGGGCGGGCTGGTAGCTGGTGCAGCCCGAGAGGAACGCGAGAGCGAGGAGACCATAAAGAGCGGGGCGTTTCATGACCTGGCGAGCGTCCATCCCTTGAGCCGCGAAGCAGCCCGATTGCAGATGGCCTGTTATCGGCTCGTTAAGGTTAATGGCCGGTAAAGCCCAGTCATGATTGCCGTTCCCGCCGCCGCAATCGTTAACCCCATGGTTACCATGTGTCTTTACTTCTGGGTGCCTTGGGCCGGAGTGGATTCGCTATGAGCGGAATGCAAGTGGGTGGCAACGACGTCGATATCGACCTTCGCCGTCTCGCCTTGAGTGTGCGCGACAGGTGGAAGCCTATCCTGACGGTCGTGCTGGTCGTCACCATCGCCGCCTTCCTCCTCGCCTATTTCGCAACGCCGCTCTACCGTGCCGAAACGCGCATTCTGATCGAAGCCCGCGAGTCCGCCTATACGCGCATGTCGGGGGCGGGCGAGGGCGACCGGCCTATTCTCGACGATGAGGGAGTTGCAAGCCAGGTCGAGGTGATCGCCTCGAGTGACATCCTGCGCCGCGTCGCCGCCGAATTGCAGCTCGCCGAGCGTGCCGAGTTTCAGAGCGGCGGCATACTCGCCTCGTTCGGCCTCGGCGGCTCGGACGAATTGCTGCGCGCGCAGACGACCATCGACATCATGCGCGAAAAGCTCTCCGTCTATCGCGTCGAAAACTCCCGCGTCATCGTTGTGCGCTTCTCGTCCGAGGATCGCGAACTGGCCGCTGCCGTTCCGAACGCGATCGCCGACGCCTATCTCGACGAACAGCGCGCCGCAAAGCTGCTTTCCAACGAGGATGCGACCGGCTGGCTCGCGCCCGAGATCGCCGATCTGCGTGAACGGGTCCGTGAGGCGGAAGCGAATGTGGCAGCGTTCCGCGCCCGTTCGGGGCTTCTCGTCGGCCAGAACAATTCGACGCTGGCAAGCCAGCAGCTCTCCGAGCTTTCATCCGAACTGTCGCGCGTGCGCGCCAGTCGCTCGGCCGCCGAGGCGCGGGCCGAAGGCGTCCGCCAGGCGATCGAGACCGGCGCGTCGCTCGATGCGGTGCCGGAAGTTCTCGCCTCGCCGGTCGTCCAGCGTCTGCGCGAGCGCGAGGTGCAGTTGAACGCGGAGATCGCCGATCTGTCGACGACGCTTCTCGACAACCATCCGCGCCTTCGCGGCCTGCGCTCGCAACTGGCCGACCTATCGACGCGCATCCGCCAGGAAGCGCGCACGGTGCTGCAGAGCCTCGAGAACGAGTCCCGCGCGGCTCAGCGCAGCGAAGAGCGCCTGCAGCAGGATCTGGACGCGTTGAAATCGACCTCCGCTGCCGCCGGCACGGAAGAGGTAGAACTGCGCGCGCTCGAGCGTGAGGCGACCGCGCAGCGCGAACTCCTCGAATCCTACCTGACACGCTTTCGCGAGGCGAGCGCGCGCGGCGACCGCAACTATCTGCCGGTCGACGCGCGCATTTTCGCCCGCGCCACGCCGCCGGTGGATTCCTACTATCCGAAATACGGCCCGATCCTCGGCGCCGCCTTCATGGGCTCGCTTCTCCTGATGATCGTTGGCACCCTCCTTGGTGAACTGTTCAGCGGTCGGGCGATGCGCCCTGCGGCCGGCGGCGCGCGCGTCCATCCGGTTCCCCATCTCGTCATGCCCGCCGCTGCATCCGCCGAGGCCGCTCCAGCTTCGTCCGACGTCGGCACGCTACCCCTCGACGTCTCCGTCGAGACGGCTGCCGAACGGCTGATCGCCGCCGGTGTCGCACGTGCCATATTCGTATCGCCGGAGGGCGAGGAGGCTTCGACGGCCTCCGTCATGGTCGCTCGCGAGTTGGCCGATGCGGGGATGCGCGTCCTCTATCTCGATCTCACCTTCACCGGAACGCCGTCGAGCCACATGCTGGAAAGCCGCACCTATACGGGCATCACCAACCTCCTGGCCGCCGAAGCCCAGTTCACCGAGACGATTCACGGCGACCTTTATTCCGACGCGCACGTCATTCCCGTCGGCACGGCCGAACCCCGTCGCGCCATGCGCGCCGCAGACCGCCTGCCGATCATCCTGACGTCGCTGACGACGGCCTATGACATCGTCGTCGTCGAGTGCGGACCGACCGAAAGCGAAGGCCTTCGCCGGGTCGCGGGGGATGCGAGCGAGATCATGATCGGTGTTATCGATACGGCGGATGCCCGCGTGCTGGCGGCGTCCGAAAGCCTGTTCGCAGCAGGTTATGGAGAGGCCGCCCGCGTCGTCGCTCCGGCCCCGCAGGCACAGGGCGAAGCGCGGACGGTCGCCTGATCACCTGAGGCGACGCACCGCTTTCGCCAAGGCCCAGAGTTGCGGACTGGCCTTGATCCGCTTCTTGGCGCCGGCAATCACGTCGAAGCCGAGAACGGCAAGGCGGGCCGCCGGCGTCAGCGGAACGACGACGTCGAAATGCGAAATCTCGATATCGCACCAGGAGCGCTTGTAGGCCTCGTCGCCCACGCTGAAATCGTAGAGCGGCAGACCTTTCGCGCAGGCCTCTTCCAGATTGGAATAGGCCAGATATTCGCCCGGGCTGATCGATGCCAGTTCGCCGTCCTCGATGGCGCCGAATTCGCACACCGTTCGATCGCGAAGGTGCGTCGAACCGGTGATCGCCCTCGGCTTGCCGCCGACGACGAGCGCTTCGATCGAAAATGGCGTATCCGCCTCTTCGCGGCTGGCGTCGAGAATCGCCCGCCAGAATTCGCGGATCTGCGGATCGCCGAAGGCGTCCGCAATACCCGCCTTCTCGAACCGGGCAGCCTTCAGTCGGAAAAACGCGTCCAGAATCGCGTCGATTTCGGCGGTCGTTGCGGGCTTCACCACCGCGCTGCCGCCGGCATCCTCGAACCGTCGCCACTGGGCGCGGCGCTTCTTCGATTTCTTCTTGCCGTTGGTGCGCGTCAAGAGGCCGGCAAAACCGCCATCGAGGCTTGCTGCAAGGGCGATGTTCGGGCTGGTTCGCGTTGCCATGGCCGCAAGAACGTTAGTCTGCGCGTCGAGGGTTCGATGCTGGCGTTCGAGCGACAACAGGGCGACATGCGGCAGGGATTGGCGTATCGCGGCCTTGAGCGTCTGCACGCAAACCGCCGTGCCGGAATGGGCTGCGGGGCAGAAATTTCCGTTGGCATGGGCGCCGCCGGCAAAGGCGAGCGCGGGCAGCCCGGAAATGCGTGTTTCGACCAGCGGCAGCGCGGTGAGGGTGCTCGTTCCGTCGGCGACCCAGACGATCCATCCCCGCTCGCCGCTCGTTTCGAGCCATTTCTCGAACCAGAGCGGATGCTGAGCCGCGCCTTTCGCGCGCGGCCCGGCAAAGTCGCGGTAGCGCCGGAGCGCCTGCGGCCCCGCCGCTTCCACGGTGATGGCAAGCCCGGCGCGCGCCCCGTCGGCCGTTTCCAGAGCGTCAACCATGCCTCAACTCTTCGCCCATATGGTGTTCAGCGTGTCTCTGCTGTCGGCGGAGGAGGTTAGGGCACAAAGGTTTCGAAATGACCGACAATCAGGAACGCCTTCGCAGATTCGTGCTGAACGCATCGCGATGGTCCGGAATCGCCCGAATGGCGCAGCCGCATCTGTCCGGACTGGGCGCGATCCTGATGCTTCACAGCGTGACCGCGACGCCCCGCAAGGGCCTGGGTCTGAACGATCATCTTTCGGTGACGCCCGACTTCCTCGATCGCGCGATCTCGGACATGAAGCGGAGCGGATTCGCGTTCGTCTCGCTCGACGAGATGGTCGAGCACCTCGATGCAGGTCACCGCGCCAAGGTCGCCGCGATCACGCTCGACGATGCCTATCTCGACAACTTAACCGAAGCGCTTCCGATCTTCGAGCAGCACGACGCGCCGTTCGCCATCTACGTCGCGCCCGGCCTCATCGACGGGTCGGTCCAGCCCTGGTGGGAGGTGGTGGAGCAACTGGCCCTGATGCGCGACGAGGTCGCGATGCCGTCCCCGCTTGACGATTCCGTCTGTGCGACGTCTTCGCCGGTCGAGAAACTGGCGACCGCCCGACATCTCTTGGGCCTATTGGCAACGCGGGTCTCCGAAACCGCGCGTCAGGCCGTTCTCGACGAAATGGGTGGCCGCGAGGTGTCGACGAGCCCGTTCATGACGTGGGACGATATCGCTGCCGTGACGCGTCACAGGCTCGGCAAGATCGGCGCACACACGATCCAGCACCACAATCTGGCGCGGCTCGACGAAGAACGCGCGCTCATCGAAATGCGCGGTTCGGCCGACGTGATCACTGAGAAAACCGGCATCCGGCCGCGCCATTTCGCCTATCCCTACGGGCATCAGCAGGCGGTTGGCGCGCGGGAGATCATGCTGGCGAAGGAGGCGGGGTTCGTTTCCGCGGTGACGACGCGGCACGGTACGCTTCACCCCGAACACCGCGACCATCTTCATGCGCTGCCGCGCATCTCGCTCAACGGGCGCTACCAGGATATCGGCCATCTGCGCACGATGCTGACCGGCATCACCACTTTCGCCAACTCCCGGCGGCGCGTGGTGACGCTATAGATTGCGTGCGAGGTCGCGCTTCGACGGCTTTGCCATCCATGAGACGATGAACATCGCCGGAATGACCCACAGGAATCCCGTCAGGAAGAAATAGGCAAGGTGGACCCAGACGCTGGACTCGGCGAGTTGCGCCACGGCGATGATCGTCGCCACGATCGCGTAGACGGCGACGAGCAGGACCAGAAGAACGGTTCCGATGAGCTTCTTGAGGCGAACGGGCATGGCTTTTCCTTCTGCGCCATCGTTTAGTCCAGACATGCAGCCAAGGCAAACGCGACGGCATGTCGCGCGGGGCAGGCGCTTGAATTGACGAGGCCGATGCGGCACTTCTCCGCCACGCCAACCACCCGAGGAACCACGCGATGGCCGCGTCGGCAGCAATCGACAGCCTTCCCTTCGACGCCCGCGCCCGCGAGGCACGCAACCGGCGCCTTGTCCGCATCTGGCTCTACCTCGTCCTCCTCGTTCTGTTCGCACTGTTCGTCGTCGGCGGCGCGACGCGGCTGACCGGTTCGGGCCTGTCGATCACCGAATGGAAGCCGATCCACGGCGTCATCCCGCCGATCGGCGAGGCGCAATGGCAGGAGGAACTGGAAAAGTATCGCCAGATTCCGCAATATCAGCAGATCAACAGGGGCATGAGCCTCGACGAGTTCAAGACGATCTTCTGGTGGGAATGGGCGCACCGCCTGCTTGCGCGCGGCGTCGGCTTCCTCGTCGCCGTCCCGCTCGCCTTCTTCTGGCTGACCGGGCGGTTGGAGCGGCACCTGAAGCCCAAGCTGCTCGGCCTGCTGGCGCTGGGCGGCCTGCAGGGCTTCATCGGTTGGTGGATGGTGGCCTCCGGGCTTTCCGAACGCGTCAGCGTCAGCCAGTACCGGCTCGCAACGCATCTGATGCTCGCCTGCCTGATCTTCACCGCGACGATGGTGATCGCGCGCGGCCTCGCGCCGCATTCGGCCGGCCCCGCGCCCGATCGCACCCGCAGCCAGGCAGGGTGGCTGCTGGTCCTCGTCCTGTTCCAGATTTATCTCGGCGCGCTCGTCGCCGGCCTTCATGCCGGCCTGACGTTCAACACCTGGCCGCTGATGGACGGCGCATTCTGGCCGGGTGGTTTGCTGGTCGCCGAGCCCGTCTGGCGCAATTTCTTCGAGAACCCGAAGACCGTGCAATTCGTCCACCGCTTGGGCGCCTACGTGTTGCTTGCGGCGGCGGTCTGGCACGTCTTCTCAGCTTGGCGCGGTTCACCTTCGACGACACATTCGCGTCGCGCGGTCGTGTTGCTGGCAATGATCATCGCGCAGGCGCTGATCGGGATCACGACGCTTGTGCTGGTCGTGCCGCTCGGCTGGGCGCTGGCGCACCACGCCTTCGCGATCGTCGTCCTTGGCTTCGCTGCCGCGCATTGGCGCGGCACGAAGGGGGCGTATCCGTCGCAGGCCGCGGCCGGATACGCTCGTTGACCGGCGTCAGGCGGCGCGCTTCGACAGCATGAGATCCATGTTCTGGACGGCGGCGCCCGATGCGCCCTTGCCCAGATTGTCGAGCACGGCGACGAGATTGACCTGACCCGCCGCGTCGTTCCCGAAGACGAACAGCTTCATCCGATTGGTGTCGTTAAGTTCGGTCGGGTCGATCCGCGCGAGCTTGGCGCTCGCCTCAAGCGGCACGACCTCGACCACGTCCTGACCTGCATAATGCGCGGCAAGTGCGGTGTGAACGTCACCCACGCTCGGCGCGCCGTTAAGGTTCGCCGTGTGCAGCGGCACCTGCACGATCATTCCCTGAGCGAACCGTCCGACGCTCGGTGAGAAGATCGGCCGGCGGTCGAGCAGCCCATGCTCCATCATTTCCGGCACGTGCTTGTGCGCGAGCGTGAGGCCGTAGAGAAAGTGCGGCGCGGCGATGTGGTCCGGCGCGTCCGCGTTCTCCATCTGCGCGATCATCTGCTTGCCACCACCCGTATAGCCGGAGATCGCATTGACGCTGACGGGATAGTCCGCCGGCAGGATGCCCGCCTTGACCAGTGGCCGAATGAGCCCGATCGCCCCGGTCGGATAGCAGCCCGGATTGGCGACCAGCCGGGCGGTGGCGATCTTCTCGGCCTGGTCCTCGTCGAGTTCGGCAAAGCCATAGGCCCAGTCGGGATGGATGCGGTGCGCCGTAGACGTGTCGATGATGCGGGTGGAATTCGTGCCTTCGAGCATCGACACGGCTTGCTTCGCTGCATCGTCGGGCAGGCAGAGGATCGCGACGTCGGCCGTCTTCAGCATCTCCTCGCGCAGACTATCGTTGCGCCGCTCGGCCTCCGGGATCGACAGCATGTCGAGGTCGTCGCGGCCCGAAAGCCGCGTGCGGATCTGGAGGCCGGTCGTGCCGTGTTCGCCGTCGATGAAGATTTTCGGTTTCATGCTCGTCACTTCGAATTCTTTTTGAAACAATCGCTTGGGCCGGTTTCCGGATTCGATCCGTCAGCCGCTTGATTCACTTTGCCAGCCGCGATCGTCGCTCCGCCAGAAGCCCGATATAGTGCATCGCGACGGACGCGCCCGCAATCGCCGTGATGTCGGCATGGTCATAGGCCGGCGCGACCTCGACGATGTCGGCTCCGACGATGTCGAGCGAGCCGAGCTTGCGCAGCACCGCCAGCATCTTGGCGGAAGAGGGGCCGCCGGCGACCGGTGTACCGGTTCCCGGTGCGTAGGCCGGGTCGAGGCAGTCGATGTCGAAGGTGACGTAGGCCTTGGCGTCGCCGACACGCGCCTTGATCGCGGCGACGATCTCGTCGGCCCGCATCTCCTCGACGTCGTAGCCATAGAGCATCTGGATGCCGCAATCGTCCGGCGCGTGGGTGCGGATGCCGACCTGGATCGAGCGCGACGCGTCGATCACGCCGTCGCGCACCGCGCGGCCGACGAAGGAGCCATGGTCGATCCGCTTGCCGTCGTCGAACCAGGTGTCCTGATGCGCGTCGAACTGGATCATGGCGAGCGGGCCGTATTTCGCGGCGTGCGCCTTGAGGATGGGCCAGGTCACGAAATGGTCGCCGCCCATCGAGACGACGAAGGCGCCCGATTTGACCAATGTGGCAGCTTCGCGCTCGATCGTCGCCGGCGTTTCCTGATGATTGCCGTAGTCGAGCAGGCAGTCGCCATAGTCGATGACGGCAAGATCCTCGAAAAGATCGGCATCGAACGGATATTGCGGATCGTTGTCGAAGATCGCCGAAGCGCGCCGGATCGCCTGCGGCCCGAACCGTGCACCCGGCCTGTTGGAGACAGCGGCATCGAACGGAATGCCCCAGACGACCACATCCGCGCCCTCGAGCGACTTAGTGTACCTACGCCGCATGAACGACAGCGCACCCGCATGCGTCGGATCGCTCGCCGCTCCGGTGAGCTGACGCGCGCTAAATGCATTGTCGATCGTCTTTGCGGGCATTGGTCGCTCCGAAGATTGCTTACAAGAGTGCGTCGTAGTCGCGGGCTCCATGGAGCACGTGAAGGATTTCCACAGCTTCCTCAGTGCAGCGATAGAAGATGAGGTAGTTGCCGCAGAGCCGCCGCCTGATCCCGGCTTCCTCATATCCGTCAACGACCGGGAAGGCCAAGGGGTTCAAAACGAGACTGCTGCACCTGTCGTAGAGTTCGCTCAGAAGGCGATCCGACGCTTGGGGACTATCGATGGCCACGTGACGGACGATGTCTGCCAAATCCTCCCACGCAGCATCGGTGATGACGACCGACATCATGCGCGGTTGGAACGTTCCGCGGCCAATTTTGCCTTCAACTGTGCAAACGCTTCGTCGACGGGACGCGCTCTGCCTGCTTCTGCGTCGCTCAAGCCCCTAGCAATAGCCTCGTTCAGGGCACGGCGGCGCTCGTCGCGCTGGCGTTCTTGCATGTAGCGCTCCCGCACGAGCGCGCGAACATATTCGCTATTGGATGCGAACGAGCCTTTTCGGGTCTGCTCGCGAACGAATTGCTCAAGATCGTCGGTCAGCGTCAGCGTCATTTGCCCGGAGGATTTCATGACATGCCTCATTGGATATGTGACAGTGATTTACAGTGTAGTGGGGTTCCGCCGATCTCCAAACGAAAAAAGCGGACCCGAAGGCCCGCTTTTCGAAGTTCCGAATGCGAAACGCTTAGCGCTTCGAGAACTGGAACGAACGACGGGCCTTGGCCTTGCCGTACTTCTTGCGCTCGACGGTACGCGAATCGCGGGTCAGGAAGCCGCCCTTCTTGAGCACGGCGCGAAGGCCCGGCTCGTAGTAGGTCAGCGCCTTGGAGATGCCGTGGCGAACGGCACCGGCCTGGCCCGAGAGGCCGCCGCCGGCGACGGTGGCGATGACGTCGTACTGGCCGTTGCGGTCAGCGGCGACGATCGGCTGCTGGAGCACCATCTGCAGGACCGGACGCGCGAAATAGGCGCCGAATTCCTTGTTGTTGACGATGATCTTGCCCGAGCCCGGCTTGACCCAGACGCGCGCGATGGCGTCCTTGCGCTTGCCGGTGGCATAGGCGCGGCCCTGCTTGTCAAGCTTCTGGACGTGAACCGGAGCAGCCTGCTCCGACGCGCCGGTCGCCTGGCCGAGGTCCTGGAGGGAGTTGAGTTCAGCCATTGGTCTGGAGCCTCGTGTTCTTCTTGTTCAGGCCGGCGACGTCGAGCGTCTCGGGCGTCTGGGCGGTGTGCGGGTGTTCGGAGCCGGCATAGACGCGCAGATTCTTCATCTGGCGACGGCCGAGCGGGCCGCGCGGGATCATGCGCTCGACAGCCTTCTCGATGACGCGCTCGGGAAAGCGGCCTTCGAGAATCTGGCGCGCAGTGCGCTCCTTGATGCCGCCCGGGTGACCGGTGTGCCAGTAGTACACCTTGTCGGTGAACTTCTTGCCGGTGAACACGGCCTTGTCGGCATTGATGATGATGACGTTGTCGCCATCATCGACATGCGGCGTGAAAGTGGGCTTGTGCTTGCCGCGCAGACGGTTGGCGACGATGGAGGCCAGACGGCCGACGACGAGGTGCTCGGCGTCGATCACGACCCACTTCTTCACCACGTCCGCAGGCTTCTGCGAAAAGGTCTTCATGGTTTCGATCTTTCTTGTCGAACCTTCGCGAAGGAAGGCATTTCTTGTTGCTTGTGTTGGCGCCTTGCGGACCAACAAAAAACGGCCTCCGGAAATGGAGGCGCGTTCGGACCGGCTTATACGGCCGGCCTTCCGCGTCGTCAAGCGACCGAAAGTGGATGTTGCGGAAAAATATTGAATAAAATCAGCGCTGTAAGAATACGGTATTATTTTACCGCATCATTTCTCCCGCTTCGGCGGGATCGAATAGGTCCCCGTCGCGTGCGCGACGACATGCCGGTCGGGTCCGCTGACCATTTCGATGTCGAACACCATCAGGCTGCGGCCAAGCTTCAGGATGCGGCAATGCCCGTCGATCGGGCCTGCCTCGGCCTTGCGCATGAAGTTGATGTTGAGGTTGGTGGTGACGGAAAGCGCGTCCGGCCCGGCATGCGAAAGGACGCACACATAGCCGCCGATGTCGGCGAGCGTGAAGAGGGAAGGGCCTGAAACGGTATTGCCGGGGCGCAGGTGCCGATGGTCGGCGTCGAGGCGCACGGTGCAGCCGCCCGGAAAGACTTCTGTCGCGGAATAGGCGGCGAAATCCTCGTTGAGCTGCGGGTAGACCTCCCTGAGCAACGAATTGACCTCGTCCGCAGTCATCACCGGCGTCGGAACGCTCGATGGCTTCGATCCGTGCATGCCTGTCCTCCCATCCTCGTCGCGCCAAGGAACATGCAACCACAAGCAAACGCAAGAGTGTTGCAGGGGCATGAAACGCGTCTTCTTTGATGCTAAGGATCGGCAAAGACGCCACGGAGACTGCGAATGAATGTGACTGCTCTCGCCTCGGTACGGATGGAGCCGGCGCGTGCCGAACGCGACGGCCCGGTGTTGCGGATCGTGCTCGATTCGCCGCCGGCGAATGCGCTGTCGATGGAGATGATCGCGACGCTGCGCCGTCATCTGGCCACGGCGGGGGACGACGCCTCCGTGCGGGTCGTCGTCATCGCGGCCGAGGGAAAGGTCTTTTCCGCCGGGCACGACCTGAAGGAGATCACCGCGCACCGTGCCGACGCCGACCGCGGCCGCGCCTGGTTCGAGGAGCTGATGACGGCCTGCGGCGCGCTGATGCAGGAGATCGTGCGCCATCCCAAGCCCGTCATCGCCGCCGTGGCCGGCGTCGCGTCCGCCGCCGGCTGCCAGATCGTCGCAAGCTGCGACCTTGCCATCGCCACGACCGAGGCGACCTTCGCCACGCCCGGCGTCAATATCGGCCTCTTCTGCTCGACGCCCATGGTCGCTCTGTCGCGCAACATCTCGCACAAGCACGCGATGGAGATGCTGCTGACGGGCGAGATGATCGAGGCGACGGCTGCGCGCGAATTCGGCCTGGTCAATCGCGTCGTCCCGCCCGAATATCTGGACCAGATCGTCGGCAAATACGCCCAGACCATCGCCTCGAAATCCGCCATGACGCTGAAGATCGGCAAGGAGGCCTTCTACGCGCAGGCCGAGATGGGCTTGTCCGACGCCTACGAATATGCCGGCCGGGTGATGGTGGAGAACATGCTTGCGCGCGACGCCGCCGAAGGCATCGGCGCGTTCGTGGAAAAGCGCAAGCCGGAATGGACCGACGAATGATGGAGCCCCGCATCTCCATCGTCACGCTCGGCGTCGACGACCTCGACCGCGCGGTCGGCTTCTACGAGCAGATGGGCCTCAAGGCGGGCATGAAGGTGCCGGGCGACGTCGCCTTCTTCCAGATGGGCGGAACGCTGCTGGCGTTGTGGCCGCGCGAAAAGCTCGCGGCGGATGCCGGCGTCGAAGACAGCCGTCCGGGCTTTTCCGGCGCCGCTCTCGCCTATAACACGCGGTCCGACGCCGAAGTCTCTGAAGTCCTGTCGGCGGCGGAGAAGGCCGGCGGGCGCATCGTCAAACCCGCGCAACGCGCTTTCTGGGGCGGCTGGTACGGCTATTTCGCCGATACCGAAGGCCATTTGTGGGAAGTCGCGCACAATCCCGATTTTCCGATCGATGCAGAAGGGCGCATATCGCTACCCGAATGAACCACGATTCCTACGACAACTCCTACATCTCCGACATCCTGAACAAGGTGAAGAGCGTCGCCATCGTCGGTGCGTCGGCGAATGACGTGCGCCCGTCCTTCTTCGTCGCGAAATACCTGATCGACAAAGGCTACGCCGTCTTCCCGGTCAATCCGGGCCATGCCGGCAGGGAAATCCTCGGCCGCATGACCTATGCGAAGCTCGCCGACATTCCCGAGCCGATCGACATGGTCGACATCTTCCGCGCCTCGAACGCCGTGCCGAGCATTGTCGAGGAGGTGCTGGCGCTCGACCCGCTGCCGAAGATCGTCTGGATGCAGCTTGGCGTGCGCGACGACGTTGCGGCCAAGCGGATGGAAACCGCGGGCATCGAGGTCGTCATGAACCGCTGCCCCAAGATCGAATATGCCAGGCTCGCGGGCGAGATCGGCTGGAACGGCGTCAACAGCGGCGTCATCTCGTCGAAAAAGCCGATCATGCGCTCCGGCTTCCAGAGCTTCGGCATAAGGCAGAAATAGTTGCCACCGGACTGCCTCGGCGCGCAACATTCGTCTTTGCTTTTGGCCCGGCGCTTTGCGATGACTGTGCCGGCCTTGAAAATTGCATTCATCTGGAGGACGAACGATGGCGCAGCGCGCACCCGGCTTCAACACCTTGGCAGTCCATGCGGGCGCGCAGCCCGATCCGGCGACCGGCGCCCGCGCGACGCCGATCTACCAGACGACGTCCTTCGTCTTCGACGACGCCGACCATGCCGCCTCGCTCTTCGGGCTCAAGGCGTTCGGCAACATCTACACCCGCATCATGAACCCGACGCAGGCCGTGCTCGAGGAACGCCTTGCCGCGCTCGAAGGCGGCACGGCGGCGCTGGCGACGGCGTCCGGCCACGCCGCGCAGCTCCTGATCTTCCACACCATCATGCGCCCCGGCGACAATTTCGTCGCCGCGCGCCGGCTCTATGGCGGCTCGATCAACCAGTTCGGCCACGCCTTCAAGAATTTCGGCTGGGAGGTGCGCTGGGGCGACACTAACGATTTGTCGACCTTCGAGAACCAGATCGACGACAAGACGCGCGGCATCTTCATCGAGAGCCTCGCCAATCCCGGCGGCACCTTCGTTGACATCGCTGCTATCGCAGAAATCGCGCATAAACACGGCCTTCCGCTCATCGTCGACAACACCATGGCCTCGCCCTACCTCCTGCGCCCGATCGAGCATGGCGCGGACATCGTCGTCCACTCGTTGACCAAGTTCATCGGCGGCCACGGTAATTCGATGGGCGGCGTCATCGTCGATGGTGGCACGTTCGACTGGTCGAAATCGGGCAACTATCCGATGTTGTCCGAGCCGCGTCCCGAATATGGCGGCATCGTCCTGCACGAGACCTTCGGCAACTTCGCCTTCGCCATTGCCTGCCGCGTGCTCGGCCTGCGCGATTTCGGCCCCTCCATCTCGCCGTTCAATGCCTTCATGATCCTGACCGGCCTCGAGACCCTTCCGCTTCGCATGCAGCGCCACTGCGACAACGCGCTGAAGGTCGCCGAATGGCTGAAGACGCATGAGAAAGTGGAGTGGGTGTCCTATCCGGGCCTCGCCGACGACCCGAACAATGCGCTGCAGAAGAAATATTCGCCGCAGGGCGCCGGCGCCGTGTTCACCTTCGGCCTGAAAGGCGGCTACGAGGCGGGCGTCAAGGTCGTCGAAGGCGTCGAGCTCTTCTCGCATCTGGCCAATATCGGCGACACCAAGTCGCTGATCATCCACCCGGCCTCGACGACGCACCGCCAATTGTCGGACGAGCAGCAGACGGCCGCCGGCGCTGGCCCTGACGTCATCCGCCTGTCGGTCGGCATCGAGGACGTCGCCGACATCATCGCCGACCTGGAACAGGCGCTGGCGAAGGCCTGATCATCGCGGGAGGACGCCATGTATGTCAGCCATATAGTCGGTCTGGGCATTTCCGGAGTGGACCCGGAGGCGGGCCAACCCGCCGAAGGCCGCGTGATCGAAGGCAACCCGCAGTTCCGAACCTGGAACGTCGAGGAGGCCGGCAACGGCCTCTTCGCCGGCGTCTGGGAATCCACACCCGGCAAATGGCGCATCGAATATGACGAATGGGAATACTGCCGCATCCTCTCCGGCGTCTCCGTCATCACCGAAGACGGCGGCGCCGCCCGCACGGTGAAAGCCGGCGACAGCTTCGTGCTCCGCCCCGGCTTCAAGGGAAGCTGGGAAGTCGTCGAGACGACGCGCAAGGAGTATGTGGTGCGGGTTTAGCGTCGCGATCCTTCGCGCCCCCCTCTGTCCTGCCGGACATCTTCCCCGCGAGGGGGGAGATCACGCGGTGTCGATGACGAGAGTAATCTCCCCACCTGCGGGGGAGATGTCCGGCAGGACAGAGGGGGGCAACGTAGAGCGCGGCCTCACCACTTAACGACCAACCGCTCCAATCCATGAAAATGATAGGTGTCGCGATAGCGCGGCTCCTCGGCCAGCCTTAGCCCAGGCAGCCTCTCGAACAGCACCCTCAGCGACGCCTGCATTTCCAGCCGCGCGAGCGGAGCGCCGATGCAGAAGTGGATGCCGGCGCCGAACGACACGTTCTTCTGGTCCGTACGTCCCGGGCGAAAAACAAGGGGATCGGCGAAGGCGCTCGCATCCGTGTTCGCCGCGCCCAGCATCAGCCAGATGCGCTCGCCGGCCTTGACGAAGACGTCCGGCGCGATCTCGCAATCCGTTGCGGCGAAGCGGTTGAACATGTGGAGCGGCGCGTCGAAGCGCAGGCATTCCTCCACGGTCGCCGCGGTCGCATCGGCGTCGGTGAAGAACCGGCGCGGATCATCGCCCTGTTTCAGGATCGCGCGGACAGCGTTGCCGGTCTGGTGGACCGTCGCCTCGTGCCCGGCATTGAGAAGCAGGATGGCAGAGGCAACGAGCTCGTCTTCGGTCAGCTTTTCGCCGTTCTCCTGCGCGGAATTCAGGAGGCTCAGGAGGTCGTCACCCGGCGCCGCGCGCTTCTTGCGTGCATGCTCGCGGATGAAGGCGGAAAACTCCGCCGTTGCGCGATTGGCGTCGGCCTCGATCTCGCGGGTCAGGCCGTGCATGTACATCGCGACCATGCGGTGCGACCAATCGAGAAGCTGCGGCCCGGCTTCCACCGGAACGCCCAGCATTTCGCAGATGACGACGATCGGCACCGGCGTCGCGAAGGCGGGGATGAGATCGACGGACCCTTTCGTCTCGAAACCGTCGATCAGTTCATGCGCCAGTTGCTCGACGCGCGGGCGCAGCCGCTCCACCTGCCGCGAAACGAAGGCGCGGTTGACGAGCGTGCGCAGACGCGTGTGGACAGGCGGTTCCAGTTCCAGCATCGAGCGCGCCTCGACGGCGTCGAAATCGGCCAGATGCGAGCGATCGCCCGAGCGCGAGACGTAATCGACATAGCCGCCGGGCTTCTCGCGTCCGAAATTGCGGTCCCGCAGAATGCGGTTGACGCCTTCATAGGAGGCGACACACCAGGCGCCGAACTCTTCCCAATGGAAGACCGGCGTCCGCGCCTGCAGCCAGGCATAGGTCGGATACGGGTCCTGGAAAAAGGCGGCATCGTGCGGGTCGAGGCGGAGCCGGAGCGTGGCGGGATCAAACTGGAAGGTCGCGGGCTGGGTCATGCGTGTGCGTCTAGCGCGACTTGTCTGCCCGGTTCCAGTCCTTATGGTAGGCCAGCGGACAGGGTACGAGGGATACAGGGACGATGAAGATCATCGTGGTCGGCGCCGGCATTTCGGGCCTTTCGACGGCATGGGCGCTGACGAAGCGCGGGCATGAGGTAACGCTCATCGAGCAGGGGCCGATCCCAAATCCGCTCGCCGCCTCCGGTGATCACCACCGCATCATCCGCCGCGCCTATGGCGCGCATCTGGGCTATGCGGCGCAGATCGACGAGGCGTTCTCGGCCTGGGACGAACTCTGGCAGGACCTCGGGCAGCGCCACTACGACCATCGCGGCTGCCTTTGCCTCTCCTATGCGAAAGGCGACGCCGCGGACGTGCATCGCGAGGGCCTGGCCGCCGGCGGCCATCCATTCGAGATCATCGAGGCCGGCGAAGCCGTCTCTCGCTGGCCGTTCATCGAGGGCAGGCGCCTTCGCTACGCGCTTAATTCGGAAGAAGGCGGCGCGCTCCATTGCCGCCGCATCGCCAACGGCATCGCCGAATGGCTGCGCGCCAACGGAGCCGATGTGCGCGAGCACACGAAGGTCGTCGGCGTCGATGTCGACGGCGCGACGGTGACTCTGGCGAACGGCACGGTGCTCGCCGCCGACAACCTCGTTGTAACGGCAGGCGGCTGGGTGCTCGGCCTCTTCCCAGACCTTGCCGTCGACCTCCAGCCCTACCGCACCGCCGTCGCCTATCTCGAACCGCCGGTCGATCTGCGCGAAGCCTGGGCTGCGGCGCCGACGCTGCTCGACGTCGGCGCGGACGACGAAGGCTATATCATCCCGCCCTCCGGCGATGGCGGGCTGAAATTCGGCACCGGACTGCATCGGCAGGTAACGGTCGACGCCGACGACAATCGCGAACTGGCGCCGGACGAGGGCGGCCAGATCGTCAGCCATTTCGTACCGTCCATCGCCCGGCTCGACGAGTACCGCATCGCGTCGACGTCGAGCTGCGTCTACACCTTCACCCATGACGAGACCTTCTACAGCGCCCATATCGGCCACGCGCTCGTCGTCTCGGCCTGTTCGGGCCACGGCTACAAGTTCGGCGCCGCCGTCGGCCGGCGCGTCGCGGATGCCATCGAGACCGGCGATCTGGCGACGTTGCGTCACTGGATGCGCGCCGATCAGGCCGTCGAATCGGCGTGACAGGACACCTGTCCCCCGCTCTTGCGCAGGCCGAACCGGCCATCCTATTTAAGGGTCAGCAGCGACCATTCAGATTCGGTCCGACCGGGCCGACCATCCCTTGAAGGAAGAGACATGAGAGATCCCGTCGATACCTATATGAGCCTCGTGCCGATGGTGGTCGAGCAGACCAATCGCGGCGAGCGCGCCTACGACATCTTCTCGCGCCTCCTGAAGGAACGGATCATCTTCATCACCGGTCCGGTCGAGGACGGGATGGCGACGCTCGTCTGCGCGCAGCTTCTCTTCCTCGAGGCCGAGAACCCGAAGAAGGAAATCTCGCTCTACATCAACTCGCCCGGCGGCGTGGTGACGTCCGGCATGGCGATTTACGATACGATGCAGTTCATCAAGCCGGCTGTCTCGACGCTGTGCATCGGCCAGGCGGCCTCGATGGGCTCGCTCCTGCTTTGCGCCGGTCACAAGGACATGCGCTTTGCCACGCCGAACGCGCGCATCATGGTGCACCAGCCCTCGGGCGGATTCTCCGGCCAGGCGTCGGACATCGAACGCCACGCGCAGGACATCATCAAGCTGAAGCGCCGTTTGAACGAGGTCTATGTCAAGCACACCGGCCAGGATTACGAGACGATCGAAAAGACGCTCGACCGCGATCACTTCATGACGTCGGACGAGGCGAAGGCCTGGGGCCTGATCGACCGCGTCATCTCCGAGCGCGAGGCCGTCGAGACCGACAAGCCGGCCGCGTGATGGCCGGGGAACGGCCGATGACGCGGTTTTGACGCGCAACGCGGCAATTCCGTCACAATCGGCTGTTCCCTGAAGGTCGTTGCGCTCCTAGGTTAAGCTATGTTCAACGATAGCAGGCTTAGCTTTTTGCTGGGGATTTGCACGGAGGACACCGATTCGCGTTTTGCATCTCGGGGCGAATTGGGTTCACTGATGCGACATTCTTGGCAGGGCGGTTCGCCCGCCTTAGAATTCAGGTTCGGCGCCGTGTTGGGGCGGTGCCGACGAGCGGTGCCGAAAGGACGTACCAAATGAGCAAGATCAGCAACAGCGGTGGCGATTCCAAGAATACGCTCTACTGCTCGTTTTGCGGCAAGAGCCAGCACGAGGTGCGCAAGCTGATCGCAGGCCCGACGGTCTTCATCTGCGACGAATGCGTCGAATTGTGCATGGACATCATCCGCGAGGAAAACAAATCCTCGATGGTGAAGTCGCGCGAAGGCGTTCCGACGCCGCAGGAAATCCTGAAGGTTCTGGACGACTACGTCATCGGCCAGCCGCACGCCAAGCGCGTCCTGTCGGTCGCCGTCCACAATCACTACAAGCGTCTCGCCCACGCCTCGAAGTCGAACGACGTCGAGCTGGCGAAATCCAACATCCTCCTGATCGGCCCGACCGGCTGCGGCAAGACGCTGCTTGCCCAGACGCTCGCCCGCATCATCGACGTGCCCTTCACCATGGCCGACGCGACGACGCTGACCGAAGCCGGCTATGTCGGCGAGGACGTCGAGAACATCATCTTGAAGCTGCTCCAGTCGGCCGACTACAATGTCGAGCGGGCGCAGCGCGGTATCGTCTATATCGACGAGATCGACAAGATTTCGCGCAAGTCCGACAACCCGTCGATCACGCGCGACGTCTCGGGCGAGGGCGTCCAGCAGGCGCTGCTGAAGATCATGGAAGGCACCGTCGCTTCCGTTCCCCCGCAGGGCGGCCGCAAGCATCCCCAGCAGGAATTCCTGCAGGTCGACACCGCCAACATCCTCTTCATCTGCGGCGGCGCCTTTGCCGGTCTCGACCGCATCATCTCCGACCGCGGCCGCAAGACCTCGATCGGCTTCGGCGCCAATGTCGCCTCGCCGGAAGACCGCCGCACCGGCGATCTCTTCCGTCAGGTCGAGCCCGAGGATCTGTTGAAGTTCGGCCTCATTCCCGAGTTCGTCGGCCGTCTGCCCGTCCTGGCGACGCTCGAGGACCTGGACGAACCGGCGCTGATCCAGATCCTGACCGAGCCCAAGAACGCGCTCGTCAAGCAGTACCAGCGCCTGTTCGAGATGGAGAACGTGGAACTGACCTTCCACGAGACCGCGCTTTCGGCGATCGCCAAAAAGGCGATCGAGCGCAAGACCGGTGCGCGCGGCCTGCGTTCCATCATGGAAGCGATTCTGCTCGACACCATGTTCGAACTGCCTGCGCTCGAAGGCGTGCAGGAAGTCGTCATCTCCGACGACGTGGTGCAGGGTTCGGCTCGTCCGCTCTACATCTACTCCGAGCGCGAGCACGAAAAAGGCTCGGCCAGCGCCTGATCGCGATCCGGGCGCGGGCTTGTCCCGCGCCCGCCATGCGTCTTAGGCATGGCGACGTTGCGGCAGCCTGCGTCTTGATCTCCCATCATTGCGACGCCACCTAAGTGCTATTCGGGCGCCAGGTCTTCCGTGCTGCTCAATTCATGTCCTCTCCATCAGGACAATAGGCGGAAGGCCTTGACGCCGCTAATATGAGATTCGCGGCTGGCTGCTTCATGGCGGTCGCGGACAGAAAGGTTGGAACATGACCAAGCTCTCCAGCGCCCCCGACCAGACGACCTACGCGGTCCTGCCGCTGCGCGACATCGTGGTCTTCCCGCACATGATCGTGCCGCTGTTCGTCGGTCGCGAAAAGTCGATCCGCGCGCTCGAGGAAGTCATGGGTTCGGACAAGCAGATCCTGCTTGCCACCCAAAAGAATGCGGCCGACGACGATCCGCAGGCCGACGGCATCTACGAGATCGGCACTGTCGCAAGCGTCCTGCAATTGCTGAAACTGCCCGACGGCACCGTCAAGGTGTTGGTCGAAGGTTCCTCGCGCGCCCGCATCACCGCGTTCATGGAACGCGAGGAATACCACGAGGCCGCTGCCGAACTGATGGCCGAGCCCGAGGATGAGGAAGTCGAGATCGAGGCGCTTGCGCGTTCTGTCGTCTCGGACTTCGAAAACTACGTCAAGCTCAACAAGAAGATTTCGCCCGAAGTCGTCGGCGCCGCGAGCCAGATCGAGGATTATTCGAAGCTCGCCGACACGATCGCTTCGCACCTGGCGATCAAGATTCCCGAAAAGCAGGAAATGCTCGCGACGCTCTCCGTGCGCGAGCGGCTTGAAAAGGCCATGGGCTTCATGGAAGCCGAGATTTCCGTGCTTCAGGTGGAAAAGCGCATCCGCTCGCGCGTCAAGCGCCAGATGGAGAAGACGCAGCGCGAGTACTACCTCAACGAGCAGATGAAGGCGATCCAAAAGGAGCTCGGCGAGGGCGAGGACGGCCGCGACGAGGCGGCCGAACTGGAAGACCGCATCAAGAAGACCAAGCTGACCAAGGAAGCCCGCGAAAAGGCGGATGCGGAGCTGAAGAAGCTGCGCACCATGTCGCCGATGTCCGCCGAGGCGACCGTCGTGCGCAACTATCTCGACTGGCTGCTGTCGATCCCGTGGGGCAAGCCCTCCAAGGTCAAGAAGGACCTCGAATTCGCGCAGGAAGTGCTCGACACCGATCACTTCGGCCTCGACAAGGTCAAGGAACGCATCGTCGAATATCTGGCCGTCCAGAGCCGTCAGAAGAAGCTCAAGGGTCCGATCCTGTGCCTCGTCGGTCCTCCCGGCGTCGGCAAGACCTCGCTCGGCAAGTCGATCGCCAAGGCGACCGGTCGCGAGTTCATCCGCATGGCGCTTGGCGGCGTGCGTGACGAAGCCGAGATCCGCGGCCACCGCCGCACCTATATCGGCTCGATGCCCGGCAAGGTCATCCAGTCGATGAAGAAGGCGAAGAAGTCCAACCCGCTCTTCCTGCTCGACGAGATCGACAAGATGGGCATGGATTTCCGCGGCGATCCGTCTTCGGCGTTGCTCGAAGTTCTCGATCCGGAGCAGAACTCGTCCTTCATGGATCACTATCTCGAGGTCGAATACGACCTGTCGAGCGTGATGTTCGTGACGACTGCGAATACGCTGAACATCCCGCCGGCCCTGATGGACCGTATGGAGATCATCCGTATCGCCGGTTATACCGAGGACGAGAAGGTCGAGATCGCCCGTCGGCACCTGTTGCCCAAGGCCATACGTGACCATGCGCTCAACAAGGGCGAGTTCTCGGTCACGGACGAGGCGCTGCGCGAGACGATCCGCACCTATACGCGGGAAGCTGGCGTCAGAAACCTCGAGCGCGAGCTGATGAAGCTCGCCCGCAAGGCGGTGACGGAAATCCTGCGCACCAAGGTCAAGTCGGTCGAGGTGACCGCCGAGAATCTCGATAGTTATCTCGGCGTACCGCGCTTCCGCTTCGGTCAGGTCGACGGCGAGGATCAGGTCGGTGTCGTCACGGGCCTCGCCTGGACGGAAGTCGGCGGCGAATTGCTGACGATCGAAGGCGTCATGATGCCCGGCAAGGGCAAGATGACTGTGACCGGCAATCTGAAGGACGTCATGAAGGAGTCGATCTCGGCTGCTGCGTCCTATGTCCGCTCGCGTGCGATCGATTTCGGCATCGAGCCGCCGCTCTTCGACAAGCGCGACATCCACGTCCACGTGCCGGAAGGCGCGACGCCGAAGGACGGTCCGTCCGCCGGCATCGCGATGGTCACGGCGATCGTCTCGGTGCTGACGGGCATTCCGGTCCGCAAGGACATCGCCATGACCGGCGAGGTCACGCTGCGTGGCCGCGTCCTGCCGATCGGTGGCCTCAAGGAAAAGCTCCTCGCTGCCCTTCGCGGCGGCATCAAGAAGGTGCTGATCCCCGAGGAGAATGCGAAGGACCTGGCCGACATTCCGGAGAACGTGAAGAACGCTCTGGAGATCGTCCCGGTCAGCCGCGTCGGCGAGGTGTTGAGCCACGCGCTGGTGCGCCAGCCCGAGCCGATCGAGTGGACGGAACCGGCGACTTCCGCCCCCGTGACGGCCGACGATTCGGCCTCGGCGAGCTTTGCTCACTGACACGGTTGCAACAAAGCGTCTGATAATTGCGAAAGCCGGGCCCAGTGCCCGGCTTTTTGATTGAAAAACCGCAGAAAAGCTGGGATTTTGCGCGCCCAAGGCCAGCTTTTCGCTTGGTTGCAGACGATGGTGTGCCTACACTCCGCCCGCTGCCGGCAGAACCCAGTTTTCCGGCCTTTCAACCGAAAGGAAGTTTTTCAATGAACAAGAACGAGCTTATCGCCGCGGTTGCCGAAGAAGCGAGCCTTTCCAAGGCCGACGCGCAGTCCGCAGTCGACGCGGTGTTCTCCGCTATCTCCGGCGAACTGAAGAAGGGCGGCGACGTGCGCCTGGTCGGCTTCGGCAATTTCTCGGTTTCGCGCCGTGAAGCCTCGACCGGCCGCAACCCGCAGACGGGCGCCGAAGTGCAGATTCCTGCCCGCAACGTGCCGAAGTTCTCGGCCGGCAAGGGCCTCAAGGACGCCGTGAACTAAGTTCACGATCTTATGGCTGAAACGAAAAAGAGCCGGCGAAAGCCGGCTCTTTTTTGTGTCGACATACGTCGGAACGGATCAGTTCGCGCCGTCGATCTCGGTCGAAATCGTCGTGAAGGTCGCGTCGATCGACGTGCCGACCATGCGTGCGCCGCCGATGATGACCACACCGATGAATGCTGCGATCAGGCCGTATTCGATGGCGGTTGCGCCGGATTCGTCGTTCTAGAAACGCTTCAGAAGGTTCTTCATGGTAAGTGGGCTCCTTGTCCCCGCTTTGTGACAGGGCCAAATCTACAGAAGCCATATTGCGATCTGTTTAATCGGGAAAGTTAACCAACTGCTACGTTCTTCGTAGTTAAAGTCGTGTGAAATTTAAAACCTGAACTAATTCAGTCCAGTCGCTCGGTGAGACCCCGCGGACGACCGGATCAACGCCGCTTCGCGTCGGCAACGAGGTCCAGCATGGCCCGCATTGCGGCGCCGTAGCCCTTCGGTCCGAGCCCGGCGATGACGGCGGTGGCGACCTTCGACACCAGCGAGTTGTGGTAGATGTCCTCGCGCCGATGGATGTTGGAGATATGCAACTCGATGATCGGGCGCGGGAACATCTTCAGGGCATCGAGGATCGCGATCGAGGTGAAGGTGAAGGCGGCCGGGTTGATGATGATGCCGGCGCCTGGACGATCGATCGCCTCGTGCACCCAGTCGACGATCTCGTATTCGCGGTTCGACTGACGGAACTCGACCGGAACGTCGCCCGCCGCCGTCCTGCAAAGCGCCTCGACCTCGACGAGCGTCGTCGAGCCGTAGATTTCCGGCTCGCGCGTGCCGAGCCGGTTGAGGTTGGGGCCGTTGAGAACGTAGATCGGTGCGGTCATCGAAACTAGCCTTGGTAGCCGAACATGCGCGGCAGGAAGAGGACGAAATCGGGGAAGAAGGTGATGATCGCCAGCGCGCCCAGCATTGCGTAGAGAAAGGGCATGATCTCGCCGACGAGCGCGCGCAGCGACACCTGGCCGATATTCGTCATGATGAACAGCAGCAGCCCGTAGGGTGGCGTGATCAGGCCGAGCATGATGTTGACGACCGCGACGATGCCGAAATGGACCATGTCGACGCCGAGCGCCTGTGCAGTGGGGATCAGCACCGGGATGACGATCAGAAGGATCGTCGTTCCCTCGAGAAGGCACCCCAGCACCAGCAGCAGCAGGTTGACGACGATGAGGAACGTCGTCGGCGACATATCGAAGGCCTGCAGATAGGCCGAAAGCGCGCGCGGGATGTTCTCGACGGTCACCACATAGTTGAACACCAGCGCGCCCGCGATCAGCATGCCGATGGAGGCGGTCGTCCGCGCGGCCGATAGAAGCGACTGGTAACTGCCCGCAAGCGTCGTCGTGCGATAGAGCAGCGTCGAGATGAGGAACGCGTAGGCGGCGGCGATGGCGGCAGCTTCGGTGGGCGTCGTCACGCCCGAATAGATGCCGCCCAGCAGGACGACGGGCATCAGCAGCGCGGGCAGGGCGCGAAGGGTGATTCCCGGGATCTCGCGCGCCGGCACCGGCGGCTCGACGGGAAAGTGGCGCCGGCGGGCGGACCAGGCGACGATGCCCATCATCATGACGCCCATCAGCAGCCCCGGCAGCATGCCTGCGAGAAACAGGTAGCCGATCGAGGCGTCGGAGACGAGCGCATAGATGACGATCGGGATCGACGGCGGGATGATCGGCCCGATGACCGCCGTCGCCGCGGTCAGCGCGGCGGCGAAGCTGGCGGGATATTTGTTCCCGTCGGTCATCATCTTCTGCATCATCTTGCCCGTGCCGGCGGCATCGGCGATGGCGGAGCCGGACATTCCCGCGAAGATGATCGACTGGACGACGTTGACCTGCGCCAGCCCGCCGCGAAACCGGCCCACGAGCGCATTGCAAAAGCGCAGCAGCCGCTCGGTCATCGAACCGGAGTTCATGATCTCGGCCGACAGGATGAACAGGGGAACGGCCAGCAGGATGTAGCTCGTATACATGCCGTTCAGGAGCTGTTCGGCCGCCGTGCCCATGTCGAGCCCGGCGGCGTAAAGGTAGAGGATCGATCCGGCGATCATCGAGTGACCGATGGGCAGGCCGAGCAGGCTCAACGTGACGATCGCCGCGATGCACAGCGTAAAGGGATCGGTAAAGCTCATACGCCCGAACTCGCCTTGGTGGGATCGAACTCCTTCGGCGCCCGGCCGAACAGGGCCTTCCACAAGATGAAGCCATAACGGCCGATCGCGGCCACGGCGAAGATCACATAGATGGAAAACAGGAAGTCGAACCGGATTTTCATATACGCGGTCGATTGCACCTTCATGAAGGTGACGTAGTCCCAGACCGCTGGCAGCGACAGAAGATAGAGGCCGAGAAGCGCCAGCGCGCTCAGGATGGCCATGATGCGCCGCGCCTTGGGCCCGACACCGCCATAGACCAGGTCGAACCGGATTTCCTCTTCCTCGCGGACCACGAAGGCCGCGCCCCAAAGCACCAGCCACAGCCACATGACGACGGTCAGTTCCGACGTCCAGCCGATCGGCAGGTTGAGGAGATAGCGGAAGATGATCTGCGCGAGGAAGGAGAGAAACATCACCGCAAGCATCAAGGCCAGGATGTTCTCGGCGCGCCTGTAGAGCCATTGCCCGATGCGCATCAGACGCATGTCGACCTCCCTCAGGGTGCGGCGGCGATACGTTGAAAAATGCGGCCCACCGAAAGGCGGGCCGCATCCGAAGCGATCAGATCAAAGACCGTTGATCGTGTCGACCATGCCTTCCGGCCAGCTCTCGGCGAGCGCGGATTCAAGATACATCTTCTGCGCGTGCGTGCGGAAGGCGTCGAGATCCGGCTCATAGATATCGAGGCCCTTCTCCTTGAAGCCGGCAACCAGTTCTTCTTCCTGGCTCAGATGCTCGGCCGTGCTCCACTCGATCGCGCTGTCGGCGGCGGCCTGCACCTTTTCCTGCTGCTCGGGCGACAGCTTGTTCCACGCGTCGAGCGAGATCGTCAGGAGATCGAAGCCGACGAGATGCGAGGTCAGGACGATCTGCGACATGACTTCGTCGAACTTCATGTTCTGGACGTTCGGCAGCGGATTGTCCTGCCCGTCGATCGCGCCGGTCTGGAGGCCGGTATAGACTTCGGCATAGGCCATCGGCGTCGGGTTCGCGCCCAGCGCCTGGCCGAGGAACTGCCAGGCATCGCCGCCGGGCATGCGCAGCTTGATGCCGGCCATGTCCTCGGGCGTGTTGATCTTCTTGTCCGTCTTCAGCCCCACCTGGCGGGCGCCGAAATAGGTCGGGCCGAGGATTTTCACCTGAAGCTGGTCCTCGACCATCTTCTTCATCTCGTCGCCGGCTTCGGAGGCGAAGAAGGTCTTCAAATGGTCGGCGTCGCGGAAGAGGTAGGCCGACGTCAGGATCGACCAGGCCGGAATCTGGTTGGAGATGTCCTGCGGCGCGATATTGCCCATTTCCAGATTGCCGCGCTGGAGCGCGACAAGCTCGGTGCCCTGCTTGAACAGGTTGCCGCCGTAATAGCCCTGGAAATCGAACTCCTCGCCGATCTCCTCCTGGAACTTCTTCATCATCTCGGCGCGGATGTCCTGCTCGGAAAAGACGGCCGAGAAGCGAAGCTGGACCTTGTCCTGCGCAAAGGCAGGCGCGGCCGAAACGAGCATAATGGCTGCGCTGGCAGCCAGAACTGCGCGACGGGTAAATGAAAGCGACATGGTGATCCTCCCTGATCGAATGAAGTCGGTCGATGGTCCTCCCGGCACCACCTCTCGTCAATTCATTGCACCGGAAACGCGTCAGTTCAATAGGCAAATGCAGTTTCGTATGAGATTATTCATTTTCTATGGCGCAAGATGGCGGGTCGCCATTGCAGCCTCCCGGCCGCTTGCATCGAAACTGCGCGCGGCGCAAACTCGTCGGACATTCGCATTTTTATCGGAAGACAAGCAGATATGGCTCTCATCGAAGCATCAGTCGAAACCATCGGAGATAACACCTATCGCCGGATCAGGACGGATATCATCTTCGGCCGGCTGGCGCCCGCGCAAAAACTGAAGCTCGAGCGGTTGAAGGACGAGTACGGGGCCAGCGTCAGCACGCTGCGCGAAATCCTGAACCGGCTGTCCTCCGAGGCGCTCGTCCTCGCCGAAGGCCAGCGCGGCTTCGAAGTCGCGCCGGTTTCCATCGAAAACCTCAAGGAAATCGCGGCGTTGCGGCTTCTTCTGGAAAGCCACGCGCTTGAACAGTCCTTCGTGGCCGGCGATATGGACTGGGAGGGGCGGGTGGTCGCCGCCCATCACAAGCTGTCCTCGATGGAGCGTCGGATGAAGGAGGGCGACCGTTCGCAGACGGAATTGTGGAAGCGCTACGATTGGGAGTTCCACCAGGCGCTGATCTCCGCCTGCGGCTCCAGCGTCCTCATGGAAACCCACGCTGCCGTGTTCGACAAATATCTGCGCTACCAGATGATCGCGCTGTCGTTTCGCGGCGACATTGCCGCGAAAGAGCACCGCGCGCTGCTCGACTGCGCGCTGGAGCGCAACGCATCGAGGGCGCAGGAATTGCTGGAACTGCATGTGCGGGGCGGGGTGGAGCATGCGCTGGCGACGGGCACGATCGCCTGACCCAACGAACACGAATTCAAAAACATATGACATAATCGATTTTGCCATTTGAAATCGCCAGCGATGCTGTGTAATCCTTGCCATCGAATGCGGCGTCGAACCGCATATGGGCGCCCAGGGAGGACGCAGTGATCCAGCTTGGTTTGATCGGCGACAATATCCGTCGCTCGAAGTCGCCCCTGCTTCATCGGCTGGCGGGCGAGTTGTGCGGCCTAGACGTCCGTTACGAGCCGCTGATCCCCGCCGATCTCGGGCTTGATTTCGACGCCGCCTTCGCCCGATGCGCCGAGAGCGGCTACCGCGGCATCAACGTCACCTATCCCTACAAGGAGCAGGTTTTCGCTAGACTCGCGGTCGGTGACGCGCAGACGCGATCCGTCGCGGCCTGCAACACCGTCCTCTTCGGAGAGGGCGCCCCGCAGGGCTTCAATACCGATTGCACCGGCTTTGCCGCGGCGTTCCGCGCGAATTTCGGCAATTCGGCTCCCGGCCGCGTCGCCATGGCAGGGGCGGGCGGTGTGGGTAAGGCGATCGCTTTTGCACTGGCTGGCCTCGGCGCCGAGGAGCTTGCGATCTTCGATCCGGACCGCCGCAAGGGCGAAGCGCTCGCCGCCGCCCTGCGCCAATCCGCGGACCTGCCGGTTCGCCTGACACCTTCGGTGGAAGAGGCGATGGACGGTGCGGCCGGCCTCGTCAATTCGACGCCGCTCGGCATGGTCGGCCACCCCGGAAGTGCTTTCCCGACCGACACCCTCAAGAGCGCACGCTGGGCATTCGACGCCGTCTACACCCCTGTCGAAACCGAGTTCCTCATATCCGCCCGCACTGCCGGCTTGTCGATCCTGTCAGGCTACGAGCTCTTCTTCCATCAGGGCGTCGATGCGTTCCGGATTTTCACCGGCGTCGAGGTCGATCAGCCAGCCCTGCGCGCGGCCCTCCTGCGCCCGGAACCAGCCTTCGCGCATTCGGCCTAGTCGCCGATCATCAATACCAGAACGACATCCCTCGTCCCGGGACGCGAGCGTGTCCGACTGTGAACCCGGACCGGTCGTGGGCTTCGGCCCGGCTTGTTGGACGTTGGAAAATGAATTCCTCCGACGCCTAGGGCCGTCTCCGGACAGTCTGTTTTTGGGAAGACGGGAAGCTGCCGTTATGAACCTGTGCGATCGGGAAAAGTTTGCCTGGTCAGCTTACGACCCTTCGAGGTCTTTCAAGCCCGAAGTTCAAACTTCGCAAAGCTGCCTTTAGGCAATTCAAGAACTTCGGTGCCATACTCGGGGCGGAGAGCTCTGGTCGTCTTGTTCGATAGACGCTGTTAGGTGCGGGCACATTTCAAGGTGCTCCTGGCTCCGCTCGAACGGTCCGGCGTCCGGCCCCAGTCAGCCGGACGCCATATACGCGGGACGCTTTAGCTGGCGCTGGCCGCGCTCTCGGCTCCTTTAGCTGTCAATGCGTGCCGTTCGACGACCGCGGAGACGACGACACCCGCCACGAGAGCCCAGAAGGGCGCGCTGATTCCCAGGAGCGTGATGTTGGAGAGGGAGACGGCGAGTGCCACGAAGGCGCCGGTCTGGTTGCCAAGCGACCGTCCGAAAGCATTCTGAAGCGCGGCGAGAAGCACTCCGATCATTGCAAGGCCTGCAACCGTGCCGATCAGCGCCCCGGGCAACGACATGACGACCGGCACTGCGGCCCCTGCCACGATGCCGAAGGTACCGAACAGAACGCCGTTGACCACGGTCGCGGCATAGCGGCCTTCCTTGTTTTCACCTGCCTGCTCGGATGAGCAGATTGCGGTCATCGGGCCGGCGATGTTGGCATTGTGTCCACCCAAAAGGCCAGCCGCCACGCCGCCGACGCCGGAAATCACAGTCATCATGTTGATGGGCGGCTTGTAGCCTTCGGCAATCAGGACACCGGTCGCCTGTGCGTTTTCGGCGCCGATGACGAGCAGGGCAAGCGGCACAGCAATCGCGAGGAACGCGTCGATGGTGAAGGTCGGCGCGGTGAATTCGGGGAAAACGAAGGCAATATCGGTTGCCGCACCACCGACCGATCCGGTGGCGAAAGCGGCGACAAGGCCGGCGACAAGTGCGGCGAGAACCGGCGGGATCGTTTTCGTCATCCGCATCGAAACGAAGAAGGCGATGATGGCGGCGCCGGCAATGAGCGGTGCCGTACCGAGCGAGCCGACGGCGCCGGTTGCAAAGCGCATCAGCGCGCCTGCGATCATGGCCATGACGATCGGCATCGGAATCCAGCGCATGACCTTGCCGATGAGGCCGGAAATGCCGAGGACGAAGACGATGACGCCGGCCAGGATAAAGGCGCCCACCGTCTGGTCGAAGGAGAAGGTGGCGAGCGAACCGGCGACCAATGCGGCGCCGGGAATGGAGTAGGCGCCGGTGACCGGCTGCTTGTAGCGCAACGCCAGGAACAGGCTGATCAGCCCACCAAGGAAATAAATGGCGAACAGCCACGCGACCGTCTGACCATTGGTCAGTCCGCCGTCATTGGCAGCGCCGATCACGATCAGGGCCGGACCGGAGCAACCGAAGATCGCGGCAACGAGACCCGCACTGAACGACTTCACTGTAAGATGCTTCGGCAAGTCTCGCAGTCCGGAGGCAAAGCCGGGTGCGGGTTCGATGATGTGTCTTGCTTCCGTATTCATTGAAAACTCCTCCCATTGTCGGCCGCGTCCCCTTGTGCGGCCCGGTGAAAAAAATGCCGGACCCTTGGCGAGGGCCCGGCCTTGATGTCAGCGGCCGACGAAGACGGCGGCCCGCTTTTCGTGAAAGGCGTTCACCCCTTCGCGGAAATCATCGGACTGGCGCAGGCGGCTGTAGCTGTGGCCTTCCAGTTCGATCGCGGTGGTGAGCAGGGCGTCGTCTGTGTCGTTCAAAAGCTTCTTGGCCGTGCGCTGGGCGATTGGCGAGAAGGCGATCAATTCTTCGACCAAGGCGTCGACGGCTTTTTCCAGTTCAGCGTCGGCGACGACATCCGAAGCGATGCCCCAGTCATGGGCTTGGCCGCCGGTGATGCGCATGGACCGCATCACGATGTTCTTGGTGCGCGTGACGCCGACCATCTTCTGCAAGCGCGCCGAGCCGCCCGAGCCGGGAATCTGGCCCAGCTTCTGCTCCGGCAGCGCGTAGCGCGTCGTGTCGGTTGCGATCCGGAAGTCGCAGGCGAGCGACAGTTCGAAGCCTACCCCGAAGCAGTAGCCGCGATTGGCGGCGATCACCGGCTTGGAGCAGCGGGCCGGCGCGGCGATGTTCCAGGCGAGCTTCGAGACATGCTCCGGGCTCGCTTCGAGGAAGCCCTTGATGTTGCCGCCGGAGGAAAAATGCTCGCCAGCGCCGGTGACGACGATGATGCGCACGCGGTCGTCCTCGTCGAGTGCTTCGAAGACGAGGCGAAGCTGGTCGCGCGCCATCATCGAGACGACGTTGTAGGGCGGGCGGTCCAGTGTGATGTCCGCGCGTTGGCGTGCAGGGTCGATGGAGACCGTGAAGCCGTCGAGGTCGGCCAGACGCTTGTCGTCGAAAGTGGCTTTATCTGCCATGTGAATGGTCCTTCTGCTCAGTAATGGAGTGCTTATTGATGTTCGGGAGTGCGTCGGTCTTCGCGGTACTCGCCGGCGACGAGCATGCGGCGCAGGATCTTGCCGACGGGCGATTTGGGAATGTCCTCGACGAAGACGATGCGGCGCGGCCGGCGGAAATTGGCCAGGCCGGACGTCTTGCAATGCTGGTCCAGCTCTTCGGCGGTGACGCTGCCGCGCCGCTTGACGAAGGCGGTGACGATCTTGCCCCATCGCTCGTCGGGAAGGCCGACGACCGCGACTTCGGCAACGTTGTCGTGCAGCGACAGGCAGCTTTCGACCTCGACGGGCGAGACGTTCTCGCCACCGGTGATGATCATGTCGTCGGCGCGGCCGGTGACGAACAGATCGCCGTCCTTGTCGAAGAAGCCGGTGTCGCCGGTGAAGTACCAGCCGTGGCGCAAGGCCTTCGCGGTCGCTTCGGGCCGGTTCCAGTAGCCCTCGAACGCCTCGTCGCTCCTGGCAAGCGCGACGATCTCGCCTTCCTCGCCGGTCTCTGCGAGTTCATCGGGGTTGGCCGCATTCAGCTTCACGACCCGGATCATCTGGTTGATGCCAGCGCGGCCCGCCGAGCCCGGCTTGGCCGCGGCCTTCTGCTCGATGGTGAACGTGTAGATTTCGGAAGATCCGTAATGGTTCACGAACAGTTCGGGCTTGAACGCTTCGTCGAGCTTGCGCAGCAGCCCGTCCGTCATCGATGCGCCGGCGTAGCCGAGCTTGGTCACCGACTTGACGCGTTCCGGTGAGAACCCCTCGTGATGGACGACGTCGTGATAAAGCGTGGGTACGAGGTAGAGATTGGTGATCGCCTCGGCCTCGATAAGGTCGATCGCCCTGCCGGCATCGAAGCGCGGCAGGCAGATGAAGGCGCCGCCGATCAACGAGGATGCGATCAGCGAGCGCACGCCCATCGTGTGGTAGAGCGGCATCACGCCCAGCGTGCGTTCGCCATGGCGATAGAGATTCTGCGCCACATGGGCGAGAGCGCCGGCGCGCTCGGCGCGATGGCGGCGCGGCACACCTTTGGGCTTCGACGTGGTGCCGGACGTGTAGAGCATCAGCGACCAGTCATTGGCCGACGCCTGTGGCAGGGCGAGCGGCGTTTCCGCCTGCATCATTACCGCAAGTTCATCGGCCGATTTCCTGGCAAGCCCGGCTGCCTCCGTCGAGCCTGCGACGGCGTCTTCCGTCACGTCCTCGTAGAACACCGCTTTCGCGCCGGAATCGACGATGCCATGGTCGATCTCGTCGGCTTTGGCACGCCAGTTGAGCGGCGTGACGATGATACCGGCGAACTGGCAGGCCCAATGCAGAGAGGCGTTCTCCCAGCGGTTCTGCATGGCTGTCAGCACATGGTCGCCGCACGTCAGGCCCATATCGCCCAAGCCCGTCACCAGTGCCGAAATGCGCGTGTACCATTCGGCATAGGACAACCGGGTGTCTCCATCCACGATAGCCAGCGCATGCGGATCACGATCCACGCTCGCCACAAAACTCGTTCCCAGATCAAACATTGCTATTTGCCTCCCTCCGGATTTCATCGAGGGCCGACAGAGCGGCCTGCACGATCGTCGCGTATCCGGTGCACCGGCAAAGGTGACCGGAAAGATGTTCGCGCACTTCCTCGCGTCCCGCGTCGGGCCGTGCGCTGATCAGCGCATCGAGCGACATAAGGATGCCGGGCGTGCAGAAGCCGCATTGAAGACCGTGATGGCGTTTGAACGCGGCCTGAAGCGCGGACAGCCGATCTTCGCCGGGCGATAGCGCTTCGACGGTGCGGATGTCGGTCCCTTGCGCCTGGACGGCGAGCATCAGACAGGCACGCGCCGGCGCTCCGTCGACCTGGATCGTGCATGCGCCGCAGACCCCGTGCTCGCAGCCGACATGGGTGCCGGTCATGCCGATCTCGTGGCGGATGAAGTCGCTCAGAAGCGTCCGGCTGTCGGCATCGGCCCTGACGGGCAAACCGTTGAGCTGGAACGTGACGGTCTTTTTCTCGTGGGCTTTCAGGCGAGACATGCGGCAGCCTCCTCGACGGTTCGGCGGCCCAGACGCCTCACGAGTTCGCGGCGATAGCGGGCCGAGGCGTGGATGTCGTCGCGGGCGTTGAGGTCCCAGGCGATCTCGTTCAAGGCATCGTCCAGGCCGGCATCGCCCGGCAACGGCACGTCGAAACGCCGGGGACGGTCGTCCACGCCGGCAATGGCGATCGATGCGGAGCGGTCGGTCACCATTGCGGCCACCGCCGTGATGGCGAAATCGCCGTGGCGTCGCCCGATCTCGTTGAAGCCGTAGCCGGTGCCCTCGGCCCGGGCGGGGAAGGACACTGCTTCGATCATCTCGCCCTCGGCGAGCTCGGTCGCCATCATGCCGATGAAGAAGTCTTCAGCGCTGACCGTGCGCTTCTTGCGCTTGGTGCGCAGATGCACGCGTCCCTGAAGCGCGATCAGCGACAGCGGCAGTTCCGCGCTCGGATCGGCATGGGCAAGCGAGCCGCAGACCGTTCCGCGTGCGCGGGTCTGCACATGGCCGAGCCACGGCAGGGCCATCGCCACCAGCGGCAACCGGTCGGACAAATCCGGCCAAGCTTCGAGCTTTGCCTGGCGCACGCCGGCGCCGATCAGGATGTCGTTGCCGTCTCGCTCGATCTTCTGCAGCGCCTCGATGCGCATGATGTCGACGAGGACAGCCGGGCGGGCGAGACGCATGTTCAGCATGGGCACCAGCGACTGGCCGCCGGCGATGACACGGGCGTCGCCGCCCTCCTCGTGCAGGGCGTCCAGGGCCTCGTCGAGCGTTTCGGCTTGCAGATAGTCGAAAGCTGCGGGCTTCATGCGCGCCTCCCCAGGAGCGATCGAAGTCGCGCCAAGATTCCGGACGAAGCGGGCTCGGCGGCTTTGCCGCGCCCGGCATACCGGGCAAGCGACTGGAAGAACTGGCCGATGACCACCCGCGCCGCACCATCGAGCAGGCGTCCGCCGATGGACGCGACCTTGCCGCCGATGCCGGCCTCATAGCTGTAGGAGACGCGGGTGCCAGTCTCTGTTTTGGTCAGCGTGATGCGACCTTGTCCGCGTCCAGACCCGAGCGCCCCTTCGGTGCCGCCGGAAAGCGTCACCGCTTCCGGTTTGACCATGTCCGACAGGGTGATATCGGCCCGGTAGCGCCCCTTGACCGGACCGACGCCCAAGGTGACGTCGGCGCGGAAATGCGTGTCGGAGACCTTCTCGACCTTGTGGGCGCCGGGGATGATCGCTTCCAGCGTCTTGGGGTCGAGCAGCATCGCCCAGATCTCTTCGCGCGAGGCGGAAACCTCGGCCGATCCTTCTCCCGAAAGGGCCCGCTCGCCGTCACGCGCTTTCAGCGGCTTCGCCTCGCGCCTTGGCTGCGCGGAGGGCTTTTCGTCGGCATGGATGAGGGCCGAAATCTTGCTCGGCGAGAGCGGCAGCGTCAGGTCCTCGACACTGGTCGCATCGGCGATGGCATTGGCGATGCAGACCGGCGTCGACATGCAGTTGCCTTCGCCGACACCTTTTGCGCCGAGTGGCGTGAAGGGTGACGGGCTCTCATAATGAAGGATGACCGGCTCCGGCGTCTCCATCACGGTCGGGATCAGATAGTCCGCGAGCGTTCCCGTGAGAAAAGCCCCGTCGGCGCCATAGGCGTATTCTTCATAGAGCGCTGCGCCCACTGCCTGGGCAAAGCCGCCGCGGACCTGGCCGTCCACCATGCCGGGATGAAGGATCGTGCCGCAATCATGCATGGTCACGTAGCGGTCGATGCGCGCCACGCCGGTATCGCGGTCGATTTCCACGCCGCAGAAATCGAATATGAAACCATGGCAGAGCGATGAATTGATCCCGTCCTGCGGCGTCGGCGCGGTCAGTTCATCGGGCGTCCAGAAGACGGTCTCGCGGATCGTCTGCCCGGTGCCTTCCGGCACGGTGCCAGGAGCCCAGTGGCTGGCCGCGGCAACACGCGCGAAGGAGACGGAATTGTCGGGGTTGCCGCTGTCGAACACCTTGCCGTCGGCGAATTTGACCTGATCGGCGGTGACGTTGAGCTGAGTTGCGGCAATGGTCGCCAACCGACCGCGCAGCCTGTCTGCCGCGAGCTTGGCGGTTCCGGCGACCGCCGGGGCGAAGCGGCTTGCATAATTGCCCGATGCGATGGACCAGGCGTCGCGATTGGTGTCGAGTTCGGTGTTGACCCGCACAGCGCCGAGCGGCAGCCCCAGCCGGTCGGCGACGACTTGCGCGAGCACCGTGCGGTGGCCTTGTCCCTGCGGCACTGAAGCGACCTTGACGGTGACCGAACCGAGCGGATCGATCCCGACCGTCGCCACGGCCTGCGCGCCGTTCTTCGGCCCGGCCTTGGCGCGTGCCTCCGGCGTCAGTACGGTGGTGATGTAGCCCATGTTGGAGACGCTCGGTTCCACCGCAGCGGTGAAGCCGATGCCGTAGAGCCGGCCTTGCGCGCGGGCCGCGTCGCGGCGGGCGATCAGTTCGTCGAGCCCGCCTTCGGTGACGGCACGGTCGAGCGCCGACTGGTAGTCGCCGGAATCGAGCAGGGCACCTGTCGCTGTGCGGTAGGGAAAGGCGTCACTCGGCACCAGGTTCTTGCGGATCACATCAAGCCGGTCGAGCCCGAGTTCGTCGGCGATCTTGTGGACCAGACGTTCCAGCGGGAAATAGATCTGGGGGCCGCCGAAACCTCTGTTGAGGCCGGTGGGCGTCTTGTTGGTCAGAACGACCCGATTGCGGATGGTGACGTTCTCGATCGCGTAGGCGCCGGTCATGTTGCCGTGCATCCGGTAGAGCGTCGCCGGCTCGGGCGCCCGCAGATGCGCGCCGCAATCCTCGATCTGGTCCCAGGAAAGCGCCGTGATCCGCCCGTCGGATTCCACCGCCGCTTCCAGGGTCGTCACCCGGTTGGTTGCCGAGACAGACGCGGTCAGGTGCTCCAGGCGATCCTCGATCCACTTGACCGGCCGGTTGGCGACGCGCGCGGCGATGGCGACGAGCACGACATACGGAAAGACGCCCTGCTTGACGCCGAAGGAGCCGCCCGAATCCGGCGGGGTGCGCAGCCGCATGCGGTTGCCCGGCACTTTGAGCGCGCGCGAGAGAACCGCATGGATGGAGAACGGCCCCTGGAAGTTCGCCGTGACGTCATAGGCGTCTTCGCCGGGGTCGTATTCGGCGATCACGCCATAGGTCTCGATCGGCGTGCAGGAATTGCGCGGATAGGCGGTGGTGATCGCGATCCGGTGCGCGGCGGCCGCGAAAGCAGCGTCCGGGTCGCCGTAGCGGAACGCGCGTTCGTTGATCAGGTTCGTACCAAGCGAGGGGTGGAGCACCGGCGCGTCGTCGAGCAGGGCCGCGCGCGGGTCGATCACGGGAGGCAACGTCTCGTAGGTGACCTCCACAAGGTCCAGCGCGTCCTCGGCAACATAGCGGTTTTCTGCCACCACCAGCAGGACCGGCTCGCCGACATAGCGGACGCGGTCGCGCGCCATCGGCCAGCACTCGACATCGGCCTTCACGCCCACGACGAGGCTGTTGGTCAGGCTTGCGACGTCCTGGCCGGTCAGGACCGCGTAGACGCCTGGATGCGCCTTGGCCTTCTCGGCATCGATGGAGCGGATTTCGGCATGGGCATGGGGCGAGCGCAGGAATGCGGCGTAGGCCGTGTCGCGGCGTGTCGGAAGATCGTCGATGAAGCGTCCGCGACCCTTGAGCAGGCTCGCATCCTCGACACGTTTGACGGACTGTCCGACGAGGCTTTGGGGCCTCGTTTGCTCGTTCATGGCGTCTCCTCCCTGGCGCATGCGTTGGAAGCAGCACCATGCCGAAGAGGAAACAGCCGTTGAGCCTAGCCGGCGATACCGGGTCGTCTCACGCCTTACCGAGGAGTCTCAAATTGCGACCCAGCCAGACGCGTCACGGAGCGGAACACGCTCGGGGACGATCCGGCGTGATCATGGAAGAAGCGTGAGAAATGCGCCGGAACCGAAAAGCCCAGCCGCTCGCCGATAGCGGCGAAGGTCTCTTCTCCGTCCGAGACGGCGCTCACGGCGCGTTCGAGCCGCTGGACGTTCAGATAGACACGCGGGCTGACGCGCATGACACTTTCGAACTGCCGGAAGAAATGCGCCCGCGACATGCCCACATCGGCCGCCAGCGTATCCATGTCGGTGATCCCGCCGGGGTTCGCCGTCATCAGCATCACAGCCTTGCGGATACGGAAATCGGAAGGTTGGCGCGCAACCAGTGCGCTCATCGACTGGGGCATGCCGCGCCAGGCGGTAAACCGCTCGATGACCGTGATCATCAGCCGACCTAGCATGTCCTCGTGCAGCGCGGCCGCCTCCGGCGCATGCACCATCGCCTCCGCCAGTTCCCGGGCGAGCCGCCTGATATCGGGGGTAATCGAGCCGGCCGCGGATTCGAAGAAGTCCGGTGCGTCGCTCGCACCCCAATTCTTGCGGAAATGCTCCAGCCACTGCGGTTCGATATAGAGTGCGAGGATCACCGTCTTGGGCCGCGCCTGATCGTGCTCGTAGGCGTGCGGCTCCCAGGCGTTGATCAGCACCGCGCTGTCGTCGGTCAGCGGCACCATGCGGTCGCGCACGGAGAACTGAGTATCCGCCCCCTCGACTTTCAGCAGCACATGGCAATGCGGGTGTGCGTGGCGCACCAGCGGCCTGTCCATATTGAGGAGGGCTACCCGCCCGAAGCGGCCCCTGGCGATGCGGAGTGCATTGGACATAATTGATGTCGCGACCGATTTATTGGGGGGTGAGACTGCTGCGATCCGCTGAACCTGTCAAATATGGCTTGAGTAATGCGTCCGCAATTGCCGCATTGCGCGTGTCCAATCGAAGCGCTGGTCTCGGTGATGTAACCACCGCCGACCGCACATCTTTGGGCAATTGGCTGCGGGATGAAAACTACTCGATCTTCCGGGCCGGCCAAATCCGGCGATCGACGGCGTCGTGCACGAGTTGAATGACGAGTTGCTGCACGGCTTCCAGCGCGTAGGATGACGGGCGCTCGGCCATCTGGCACAGATAGAGCGTGCGCGACAGCTCCGGCTCGACGACGGGCCTGACCGCCAGCGCGCCGGACTCGATATATTCCTGCAGGAAGAGCCGCGTGCCGATGGCGCAGCCGAGCCCGGCGATCAGCGCGCCGCCGATCGCCTGAACCGAGTTCATCTGGAATCGCGCCTTGCTTTCGAGCTTCTTCAGGAGCGTTGCGTCGTCGACGAGCGCGCGCGCTGAAATGCCCTGGCGCAGGATGATCATCGGCATGTCGAGCGTGTCGTGGAACGCGACCGGCCGGTCGTTTTCGCCGATGATCCGCTCCAGCCCGATCAGCACCATGCTCTCCTCGAGCACCGGAACGGATTTCAGCCGCATGTCGGCGGGCGGGTTGTAGACCAGCGCCATGTCGACATCGGCGGCGAGAAGATGCAGCAGTGTCGCGCCCGACAGGCTTTCGGACAGCGACAGGTTCAGCTTGGGATAGTCGGTCAGGATGCGCTGGAGGAGCGGCACGCCGATCGCCTTCACCGCCGAATAGGCCATGCCGATCGTCACGTCGCCCGCGACCTCGCCGCCCGAAGCCTTGACGTCGCGCTCGGCCGCCTGCATGGCGCGCAGGATCGCCTTGGCGTGCGTATAGAGCCGCTCGCCCGCCGCGGTCGGCTCCAGCCCGCGCGGCTTGCGGTGGAACAGGCGATGGCCGAGCTCGGTTTCCAGATTCGACAGATGGTGGCTTAGAGCCGAGACCGCGACTCGCAGCTCGCCGGCCGCCGTGGTGAGGCTGCGTTTCTCGAAGATGGCCTCGAAATAGCGGAGCTGGCGCGAATCCATGGTTTCTCGAATCCAGAACGATGTCTTAGAAACTTTATAATTTTGCGATCTCCATTCGAGCGCTACCTTGCCTCCAAGTCGTCGTCAAGCGACCGGAGGAGATGCAGTTGGCGGAACCGTTCAAGCCGCTTGAAGGCATACGCGTCGTCGAGATGAGCCACATGATCATGGGGCCGTCCTGCGGCATGTTCCTCGGCTTTCTCGGCGCCGAGGTGATCAAGGTCGAGCCGCCGGAAGGCGACAAGACGCGGCACCTTTCCGGCATGGGCCGGCCGATGTTCCCGCTTTTCAATCGTGGAAAGAAATCGGTCCAACTCGACCTGAAGAGCGACGAGGGCCAGGCGGCGCTGCGCAAGCTCCTCGCCACCGCCGACGTCTTCATAGAGAATTTCCGCGATCAGTCGCTGGCCAGGATGGGGGCCGACGGCGAGACGCTGCGGCGCGAATTCCCCGGTCTCATCGTCGCATCGCACAAGGGCTTCCTGCGCGGCCCCTATCAGGACCGCACGGCGCTCGACGAGGTCGTGCAGATGATGACGGGCCTCGCCTATATGACCGGTCCGTCCGGCCGGCCGCTGCGCGTCGGCTCGTCGGCGAACGACATCATGGGCGGGCTTTTCGGCGCTCTGTCGGTCCTCGCCGCGCTCCTGGAGCGCAAGGACACTGGCAAGGGCCGCAATCTGCGCATCGGCCTGTTCGAAAACTGCCTGCTGCTCGTCGCCCAGCACATGGTCCAGTTCGAACTCGAGGGCAAATCGCCGCCGCCGATGCCGGAACGCGATTTTTCCTGGCCGATCTACGATATCTTCGACACCGCTGACGGCGGGCAGGTCTTCGTCGGTGCGGTCACCGAAGGCCAGTGGACGGCGCTTTGCCGGCTTCTCGATCTCACCGACCTGATCGACGATCCGCGCCTCCAGACTCGGATGGACCAGATCAACGCCCGCGACTGGACGGTGCCGATCGTCGCCCGCGCCATCGCCGCGCGCGACGCCGACGAACTTTTGAAGCGCTTCGAGGAGATCGGCATTCCCTATTCGCCGATCGCCAAACCGGCCGACATGTACGAGAACCCGCATGTGATGCGGCCGGGCGGGCTCGCCACTTCGCGCATGCCGGACGGGTCGACCTTTCGTGCCCCCTCGCTGCCCTTCGAAGTCGATGGCACGATGCTGACCGGCGGCGGCGACCTGCCGTCGATCGGGCAGGACACCGATATCGTCCTCGCCGAAATCGGCCTCGACGCGGCTGCCATCGAAGCAGCGCGCGGCAAGCCGAAGGCGCGCGCCGCATGACCCGGCTGCGCGACATCTATCCTGCCGACAAGGTCGTCCTGCGCGAGGTTGGCCTCCGCGATGGCCTGCAGCTCGTCAAATCCTTCCCGTCGACCGAAGCCAAGATCGAATGGATCGGCCTCGAGCACGCCGCCGGAGTGCGCAATTTCGAGGTCGGCTCGTTCCTGCCCGCCTCGCGTTTTCCCCAATTCGCCGACGTCCATGAAGTGCTCGCGGCCGTGAAGGCGCTGCCGGGCGCCCATGCGGTCGGCCTCGTCCTCAACGATCGCGGCGCCGACGACGCGATGGCGGCGCAGGTCGACGAGATCATGTGCGTCGTCTCGGCCACCGAAGCGCATTCGCAGGCCAACACCCGCCGCTCGCGGGCGGCGGCCGTCGCCCACGTCAAGCGGCTTTGCGACCTGCGCGATGCCAGCGAACATCGTCCGCTGATCAATGCCGGTATCGCCATGGCCTTCGGCTGCTCGATCACCGGCGCGGTCGACCCGGACGAGGTCGTCGACCTCGCCTCCGCTCTCTTCGAGGCCGGTGCAGATGTCGTCGGACTTGCCGACACGGTCGGATTTGCGGGCCCGAACCAGATCGCGGCGCTCGTCGAACGCACGCGCACCATTGCCGGCGACCGCGCGATCGCCGTGCACCTGCACGACACGCGCGGCATGGCCATCGCCAACGCCTCGGCCGCTCTCGATGCGGGCTGCCGCATTCTCGACGGCTCGCTCGGCGGGCTCGGCGGCTGTCCTTTTGCTCCTGGTGCAACGGGCAACGTCGTCTTCGAAGACCTCGTCTTCCTTTGCGAGACGAAAGGGTTCGCCACCGGCATCGACCTCGAGAAGCTGGTCGCGATTCGCGACATCCTGAAACGCGAAATGCCCGCCGAACCGCTCTACGGCCAGATGGCCCGCGCGGGCCTGCCGCGCGCAGCCGAACTCAGGACCGGCTTATTACCAAGATAAGACAAGGTCACGATTGGGAGGAGACCATGATGATGACGAAGACGTTCCTTGCAACACTCATCGCCACGACGGCGATGGCGGGCGCGGCCAGCGCGCAGGAGGCTATGCGCTGCAGCCACCAGCTCCCGCCCGGCCACCACATCTCGACCGTGATCGACAAGTGGGCCGCCGAGGTCGAGACGCTGTCGAACGGCGAACTCGACGTCCAGGTGTTCGGCGCCGACAGCCTCATCAAGGCGAACGACAACATCCTTGCGGTGGCGCGTGGCGAGATCGAATGCGCCTTTTCGCTGAACTTCCAGTGGGGCCGCACGCTGCCGCTGATGAACGTGACGGTCGGGCCCTACACCATGTCCTCGATCGAGGCGTGGAAGAAGTGGCCGACTTCGGAGGCCGCGGCCTATCTGGAGGACAAGCTCCTCGAAAAGGGCGTCAAGAATATCGCCTGGATGTTCCAGACCAATGTCAGCGTCTTCACCTCCAAGGGCAAGGCCATGACCAAGCCGGAGGACTTCCAGGGCGTGAAGATGCGCGGGCTCGGTCCTGCCTTCGACCGCGGGCTGACCGCGATGGGTGCGTCGACCGTTTCGCTGCCCGGCAGCGAGGTCTACCAGGCGCTGGCGACCGGCGTGATCGACGCGGCCGTGACCGACGTCGCCGCCGCCTATTCGCGCCGCTACTTCGAGGTGCAGGACCACATGACGGTCGTGCCGGTGCTCGCCGCCTACCTGCACGGCTACGTTACGCCGTCCTGGTATGACGGGCTGTCCGACACGCAGAAGGCGGCGCTCGACGAGGCTGGCCAGAAGGCGGCCGAGTGGGCGCTCGAAGCTTCGCAGGAAGCTTCTGCCGAGGCGCCGGCGCAGCTCGAGGAGATGGGCGTCACCGTCCACATCGCCACCGACGCGGAGAACGAAGCGTTTCGCGCGGCGATGCAGCCCGCCTTCGAGGAAGGCTTCGCGGCCGAAACGGGCGACGAGGGCACCGAGCTCCTCTCGCTGATCGAGAAGATCCGGTAGCCCGGAATGCGGGAACCAGCCGAAATGGAAGGGGAGGCGCCCGTCGCCTCCTCGCCGGTCGACCGTCTTGCCGCCGCGATTTCCGGCGCGGGCGGTCTCGTCAGTTCGGTGTTGATCGTGGTGGTGCTGGTCATCACCGGCGCCGGCGTGTGGATGCGCTACGTGATGGGGCGGCCGCTCGTCGGCATCGAGGAGGCGACCGGTTTTTTCGTCGTCGCCATCGTCATGTTCGGCGCGGCCGAGGCTTCGCGCCGGGACGACCATATCCGCATCGACATGATCCTCGACAAGGCGTCGCCCGCCCTGCGCCGCTGGCTCGACGTCTGGGCGCAGCTTTCGGTTCTGGTCTTCTCGATCGCGCTGCTGGCCACCGCCTGGCACACCGTCTCCTTCTCGCGCCGCTTCGGCGCCTATTCGGCAGGCTATCTCGAACTGCCGATGTGGATACCGCAATCGACGATGATCGCAGGCGGCGTCCTGATTTCGGTGGTGTGCCTTGCGCGCCTCTTCACGCTCCTGCGCGGAGGCCGGCCATGATCGTCTTTATCGTCGGTTTGCTGATCGTCCTGCTTTTGACCGGCATGCCGATCTTCGCCGCGCTCGGGATCACGTCGCTTACCGTCCTTTGGTTCTTCGAGGGCAGCATCTGGTCGATGGCGGATACCGTCTTCGCCTCGCTCAACAATCCGCTCCTCGCCACCATCCCCATGTTCGCCTTCATGGCGCATGTGATGATCAAGGCGAAGGTCGTCGACGATCTTTACGAGATGTCGAACAAGCTCGTCGGCCATATCAAGGGCGGGCTCGGTTTCGCGACGATCCTGTCCTGCACCATCTTCGCCACCATTTCCGGTTCGTCCGTCGCGACCGCGCTCACCATCGGCTCGACCGCGATCCCGCAGATGCAGCGCTACGGCTACCGCCCGCGCGACACCTACGGCATCATCGCCGCAGGCGGCACGCTCGGCATCCTGATTCCGCCATCGGGCCCGATGATCCTCTATGCCGTCGTCACCAACGCCTCGATCGGCGGGCTCTTCCTTGCCGGCATCATTCCCGGCCTGATGATCGCGCTCTTCTTCGCCGTCTTTTCGTGGTTCCAGGCAAACGCGCATGGCGAGACGCGGGCGCAGGACTGGCCCGGACTTCGCGCCGTTTTCGCGGCATTCTGGAAATCGATCTGGGCGGTGATGATGCCACCCGTCATCCTCGGCGGCATCTATCTGGGCATTTTCACCGCTGCGGAAGCGGCGGCCGTGGGCGCAGCCTATGCGCTGTTCGTTGCGATCGCGATCTACCGGAACGTCTCGTTGCGCGACCTTGCAGACTGCACCTGGCAGACGATGCGAACCTGCGCGATGCTGTTCATGATCATCGCCGCGGCCGGGATGTTCGGCCATGCGATCACCATCATCCGCCTGCCGGCGGAAGTGATGGAAGCTGTGACCGCGCTCGGCCTGTCGCAGACCGGCTTCATCCTGATCGTCATGGTCGCGATCTTCATCCTCGGCATGTTCCTCGAGACGATCGCCATCATCCTGATCACCACGCCGATCATCCTGCCGGCGATGCTTGCGCTCGAGATCAACCCGATCTGGTACGGCGTCATGCTGATGATCAACCTGGAACTGGCGTTGATCACGCCGCCGGTGGGAATGAACCTGTTCGTCATCAAGGGGATCACCGGCGCGCCGCTGACGCAGATCATGCGCGGCGCCGCGCCCTATGTGGGCATCCTGATCGTCGGTCTGTTCATCGTCTGGGCCTTCCCGCAGCTTGCGCTGTGGCTGCCGCAGCAATCGGGCTTTGGGAGGTAGGAACGCGCACATTTATTCCAACTGGGTGGCTGATGCGCGAGCGGAACCGGTGTGGTCATGGCCTTTCAGACCCTGCCTCCGGAAGCCGTATGTGCCTTGCCATCCGATGAGGACATCACGCTGGACAAGAGGTTTCAGCCGCAGGTGAGACGGAAATCGTTTTCCGTCACAAGTGGGGCAGTGTCTGGACGGTCCGCCTCTGGGCAAAGCTGACGTTTGGACTACGACGTCACATGGCTTGGTCAACCCGCGGCCCGAAACCCGCCTTCTGAATGGAATCCAGATTGGCTCGAGCGATGCCGAACGGAACGGTGGCGGTGAGCGGGTACAATGCTGACATAGCTGCGCAATATACTCACGCAGGTCACCCCTGGTACAGCTATCCTCACTGGGCTGCCATGGGGCTCGTCGTGACCGCTTTGAAGTGCTAGCATCGTGCTACCGAGGGGTGCCCCGCGAGGGGCTGAGATATTGCTGGCCGATCGGCAGCGCAATGACCCTTTGAACCTGATCCGGATCATGCCGGCGAAGGGACGGGTACTGCCTTGATCCTTTGCCGGCCCCAAAAGGGCTGAACATGCAAACCTTCCCAATCAATGTTTTGACCATTGCCGGCACAGACCCCTCCGGTGGCGCTGGCATCCAGGCCGACATCAAGAGCTTCTCCGCGCTCGGCGCCTACGCCGCATCGGCGATCACGGCGGTCGTGGCGCAGAACACGCAAGGGGTGCGCTCGTTCGTGGCGCTGGAGCCTGCCTTCGTGGCCGAGCAGATCGATGCGGTGCTGGAAGATGTGCGCATCGATGCGGTGAAGATCGGCATGGTCGCCAACGCGGGCATCGCGGAGGCGATCGCCGGACGCCTGCGCCGCCATGCCGTCGCCAATGTCGTGCTCGACCCGGTGATGGTAGCGAAGAGCGGGCATCATCTGCTCGACCCCGAGGCAGTTGCGGCAGTGCGAGACCTGCTGGTGCCGCTCGCCACCGTGGTCACGCCAAACCTGCCGGAGGCGGCCGTGTTGCTTGGCGCAGATCCGTGCTGGTCGCTGGACGAGATGCGCCTGCGGGCGGGCGAGCTTCATCGCCTCGGCCCGCAATGGGTGCTGCTCAAGGGTGGGCATCTGGAAGGTTCGGCCGAGAGCGTCGACCTGCTGCATGACGGGCGACGCATGATCGAGCTCGCCGCGCCGCGCATCGACACGAAGAACGACCACGGCACGGGCTGCACGCTTTCGGCCGCCATAGCTGCCCTGCTGCCGTCGCGCGGCGTGGAAGACAGCGTTCGCGCGGCGAAGGCCTATATGCACGCCGCGCTGGCGGCGAGCGGCGACCTGCGGGTCGGCAAGGGCCGAGGCCCGCTGCATCATTTCCACGCGCTTTGGCGGCCGACCTAGCGCCAGCGCGCTGTCGCCGCGATCCATTCGCGCACGCGCGCTTCCGGGTCTGGATTGAGCGTGATGTCGGTCACGACGGCGGCGCTGTCGGCACCATTGTCGAACACGCCGGCCAGCCGCTCCGGCCTCAGCCCGCCGATCGCCACCAGCGGCAGGGTTCCAATGCGGCGCTTCCATTCCCCGAGCCGCTTGACGCCCTGCGGGGCCCATTTCATCTCCTTGAGGATGGTCGGGTAGATCGGTCCGAGCGCGACATAGTCCGGTTCTGCGGCCAACGCGACCTCGAGCTCGGCATGGTCGTGCGAGGAGAGGCCGAGCTTCAGCCCGGCGCGCCGGATGGCGTCGCGATCGGCGTCGGCCAGGTCCTCCTGACCGAGATGCACCCACGCCGCGCCTTCCTCGATGGCGAGCCGCCAGTGGTCGTTGATGACGAGCGCACAGCCATTCGCCGCGCAGATCGCCTTTGCTGCGCGCATTTCCGCGCGCAGTGTCGCCTCGTCGCTGTCCTTGATGCGGAGCTGCACCAGCTTCACGCCGAGCGGCACGAGCCGGGCGATCCACTCGGCGCTGTCGACGATAAGGTAGAAGGGGTCGAGCTTCACGAGAACACCGCCCTTCCGATGATGGGCGTGGAAGGCTCGGCCATGTCGCGCGGCGAAAGCAGGCCGGCCTGGAATCCTTTCCGTCCCGCGTCGATGGCCGTAGCGAAGGCCTTCGCCATCACAACCGGATCTCCGGCCAGCGCCACCGCCGTGTTCAGCAGCACCGCGTCGTAGCCGAGCTCCATCACCGCCGCCGCATGGGAGGGGCGGCCGAGACCGGCATCGACGATCAGCGGCACGTCCGGGAAATGCGTCCGCATGGCCCGCAGCGCGACCGGATTGATAGGCCCTGCGGCCGAACCGATCGGCGCGCACCACGGCATCAGCACCTTGCAGCCGGCTTCGAGAAGCCGCTCTGCCACGACGAGGTCGTCGGTCGTGTAGGGGAACACCTCGAAGCCGTCGTCGCAGAGGGTGCGGGCGGCGTCGACCAGCGCGAAGACGTCGGGCTGGAGCGTATCGTGATGGCCGATCACCTCGAGCTTGATCCAGTTCGTGCCAAACAGGTCGCGCGCCATCCGCGCCGTCGTCACGGCTTCCTTTGCGCTGTGGCAGCCTGCCGTGTTGGGCAGGACGCGCACGCCAAGGTCTCGGATCAGCGCGAAGAAGGCGCCGCCTGCCTTGCCGCCCGCCGTCTCGCGCCGCAGCGAGACGGTGACGATCTCTGCGCCCGAAGCGCGCACGGCGTCCGCGAGGATGGCAGGCGAAGGATAGCGCGCCGTGCCGAGCAGCAGGCGCGACGAGACTGCCGTGCCGTACAGGTCGAGCATGTCAGCCTCCCTGCATGGGCGAGAGGATCTCGATCCGATCGCCTTCTCGCAGATCGAAGCTCGCGCGCGCGTCGCGGAGGACGACCTCGCCATTGACCGCGGTGGCGAGCCAGGCGGCGTCATAATCGAGCTGACACAGCAGCTCGGCCAGCGTGCGGGCCTCCATTGGCTGCGTCTCGCCGTTTATGATCAGTGTCTTCATGCCGCTTTCCTTTGCATGAGGTGGGCCGCCTGCCGCGCCGTGGCGGGGGCAAGCAGGAAGCCGTGCCGGTAGAAGCCGTTGACGAAGATGGTGCCGCCATCGCGGATCACGCGCGGCAGATTGTCGTCAAAGGCCGGGCGGATGCCGGCGCGCGCTTCGATGAGCCGAGCCTCGCCGAAGGCCGGGTGCAGAGCGTAGGCCGCGTTCAGCAGCTCCATCAGCGAGCGGGCGGAAATCGGCCCGGCATCGTCGCTCTCGATCATCGTTGCTCCAACCATGAAACGCCCGCCGCCACGCGGCACGATGTAGAGCGGGTGGCGCGGATGCAGAAGCCGGACCGGGCGCGCCAGCGCGACCTCCGCGGTTTCCAGACACAGCATCTCACCGCGCACGCCCCGCAGGCCGGGCACGGCGCCGATCGCCGCCGCGCCCGTGCAGTCCACGACATGGTCGAAGCGACCGGTCGGCGGCTCCGTGGCACCGAAATGAAGGCGCACGCCCTGCGCCTTCAGCCTCCCGGACAAGCCAAGAAGCGCGGCGCGCGGGTCGAGATGCGCCTCCTCGCGGAAGAACAGCCCCTTTCGAAAGCGCCCCTCGAGCGACGGTTCGAGCGCGGCGATGCCTGCTTCGTCGAGCCATTCGTATCCCTCCGTGCGCGCGGCGAAGCGCGCAAGCTCGCCCGCGTCGCGTGGTGGCGCGACGACCAGCGTTCCTGCGCAGACGACGTGGCCTGGCAGCACCGCGTTCCACCAATCGGAGGCATGGCGGCCGAGCCGCAGCACGTCCTCAGGCGCAGACTCGCGCTCGCAGTACGGCGCCAGCATGCCGCCGGCGAGTCCTGACGCGCCCGCACCGACTTCCGCCTGCCGCTCCACGAGCTCCACCGCGAAGCCGTGTGCGTGGAGTTCGTGGGCGGCGCACAGCCCCGCCACGCCGCCGCCTCGCACGAGGACACGCCCAGGAGTCCGCATCGTCACTCCGACGTCTCCCCGGCAGGCATGTAGAGATCGCCGCCCTCGCGATATTTCTGCGCCATTTGAGCCATGCCGGCCTCGGCGCGGGCGGCGTCGCGTATGTCGTGGCTGATCTTCATGGAGCAGAATTTCGGCCCGCACATCGAGCAGAAATGCGCCACCTTGTGCGCCTCCTTCGGCAGGGTCTCGTCATGGAAGGCGCGCGCCGTGTCGGGATCGAGTGAGAGGTTGAACTGGTCTTCCCAGCGGAACTCGAAGCGTGCCCGGCTGAGCGCGTCGTCCCTGATCCTCGCTGCAGGGTGACCCTTGGCGAGGTCGGCGGCATGGGCAGCGATCTTGTAGGTGATGACGCCGGTCTTGACGTCGTCGCGGTCGGGCAGGCCCAGATGCTCCTTCGGCGTGACGTAGCAGAGCATCGCCGTGCCGAACCAGCCGATCATTGCAGCGCCGATCCCGGAGGTGATGTGGTCGTAGCCCGGCGCGATGTCGGTAGTCAGCGGCCCGAGCGTGTAGAAGGGTGCCTCGCCGCAGACGGCAAGCTGCTTGTCCATGTTCTCCTTGATCTTGTGCATCGGCACATGGCCGGGGCCCTCGATCATCACCTGGCAATCGTGTTTCCAGGCGATCTGCGTCAGCTCGCCCAGCGTCTCCAGCTCGGCGAACTGCGCGGCATCGTTGGCGTCGGCGATCGAGCCGGGGCGCAGCCCGTCGCCGAGCGAGAAGGAGACGTCATAGGCGCGCGCGATCTCGCAGATTTCCTCGAAATGCTCGTAGAGAAAACTCTCCCGGTGGTGGTGGAGGCACCATTTGGCCATGATGGAGCCGCCGCGCGAGACGATTCCGGTGACGCGATCCACCGTGAGGGGGATATGCGCCAGGCGCACGCCGGCGTGGATCGTGAAATAGTCCACCCCTTGCTCGGCCTGCTCGACCAGCGTGTCGCGGAAGAGCTCCCATGTAAGGTCCTCGGCCACGCCGCCGACCTTCTCCAGCGCCTGGTAGATCGGCACAGTTCCGATCGGCACCGGGCTGTTGCGGACGATCCATTCGCGGATGTTGTGGATGTTGCGTCCGGTCGACAGGTCCATCACGGTATCGGCGCCCCAGCGGATCGCCCAGACCATCTTCTCGACCTCCTCTGCCATCGAGGAGGTGACGGCCGAATTGCCGATATTGGCATTGATCTTGACGAGAAAGTTTCGACCGATCGCCATCGGCTCCAGTTCGGGATGGTTGATGTTGGCGGGGATGATCGCCCGCCCGCGCGCCACCTCGTCGCGCACGAATTCCGGTGTGACGTGATCGGGGATGGCGGCGCCGAAGCTCTCGCCGTCGCGCAGGAGCCTCTGCTTCAGTTCCGCGCGGCCGAGATTCTCGCGGATGGCGACGAACTCCATCTCGGGCGTGACGATGCCGGCTCGAGCATAGGCGATCTGGCTGACGGACTTGCCGCCGACGGCGCGCCTCGGATGATGCCGAACCGGGAACTCCGGCGTCAGTCCGTTCGCCGAGACGAAGCCGTTATCCGCCGGCTGCACGTGCCGCCCTTCGTACGTCTGGACATCGCCGCGCGCGGCGAACCATGTCTCGCGCAGCCGTGGCAGACCGCGCTCGATGGCGATGTCGACTGACGGATCGGTATAGGGCCCTGACGAATCGTAGACCGTCACCGGTGGCTCGCCGGCGCTCGGATGCACGGCGACCTGGCGCATCGGCACGCGGATATCAGCGTGGACCGCGCCGGGCCGGAAAATCTTGGTCGAGGCCGGCAGCGGGCCGGTGGTGACCTTGGGTGAGGTATCGGACATGTGAGGCTCCTCGCAACGCGCGTTGGAGACCCAGCACGGACTGGAAGGAGGAATGAATGCCCGGAACGTTGATCTGTCGCCGACAGCAAGGCATCCGCACCGTCCCTACGCCAGTATGAACTGGATCAGGTTCGTCGGGTCCCTGCGCTGCCTTGCGGCCCAGCAGTATCTCAGCCCCTTGTCGGGACACCCCTGGTGACGGCCCAAGCTTGAGCGCCCGATACTCCCTCTGTCAACCCATCTTGCAGATTTCCTGCTCCTTTGCCGCTATGCGCTACACGGAACAAGCGCCTTGGGACGAAGCGTCGTTCTGCCCTAGTGCGCCGATGAGAATCGCATCACGGCTGCGTAGGGGGCGGAAGCGGAAGGTCTGATATCGGATACCCGATAGGCTAGTGAATAGCCCCGAGTTTCGTGGACACCCTCGGGTTCATTTCCTGCTGCGTTCGAACTCTGAGCAACTCCCCAGAAATCTGACGGTGACGGAAGCTACGATCTGACGTCTGCTGATCTCCAATGACGAGGAGATCAGAACATGCGCAAACGCAGGAACCATGACGCGGGCTTCAAGGCTCGCGTGGCGCCGGAAGCCGTGAAGGGCGAGCGGACCGTGTCGGAACTGGCCGCCGAATATGGAGTGCACCCAACGATGATCCACCAGTGGAAGAAGGCGCTGCTTGACGGTGCGGCGGACATCTTCAAGCGGGGCGGCAAGAAGACTGCTGAGGTTGACGAGGAGACCGTTTGGGCGCTGCACGCCAAGATCGGGGAGTTGGCTGTGGCCAACGATTTTTTGTCGCGAAAGCAGCGGCCACACGCCCATGGCGGACAGCCGCCCGCCGTGGTCTACTTCAACAGCATCGAAACCGATCAGCAGGTGCAAACAGTAGCTTAAGTCACGCCGAAATCTGTCCAGGGATCGGGGAGTAGTTCAGCCGATCCTGAGCTTGCCGATGATGGTGACGCAATCGACTACACCGCCGAGGCCACGAAACATGCAAAGCAGGAGGCGGATCGCAAACGCGACCGGAAGCCGGCGTAATCAAGGCGCACGATAACGAAGCCAGACTCGGTGGCGCATCATGCGCTCCGTCGCTATGTGGTCGGCCGCGCCATTGGCCGCGAGCATGCAGAATGGGCTCGATGGGAACCCGGGGCCAAGGGCTGGGTGGGTTGCACTGAAATGGAAGAAGGCCATCCGTCGTACCGTGTCCGTGCACCAGGTATGCCTTGGTGCAGCTACCTTGGCCGCGACACCATGATTGCAGAAGACGCAGAACTGACTGCGTTCTTTGAAGCTCATGTTGATCCGGGCTTCGGCTTCACCCCGCTCCGGGGGCAGGTTTCCCGTCACCGTCGAACCTGTCTCCTTGAGTGGAAGATGCGTGGCCGCGAACTTCTTGACCGTGCCCGGGCGCTGCGCGAAACGCCTGAGATCAAGCCTAAATCGCTTCTTGCCGATGAGTTCGCGGCTCCGGGGAAGGGGCTGCGATCCCTGAAGAACGCCCGCCGCGACTGACATCCCTTCCATGCGCGGCTGTCGCCATGTGCGCGATGATCGCCGTTTTCCGGCGGTACCGTCATCATGTCAGCCATCGCTTTAAACCGGCCAATAACAATGGTCTTTCGACCTCAATCCCTAGCCACAATTAACTACTTGATTTCATATCATGCGAAAAGCACAGTCCCTGTTCTGTATTGTCATCTTAATCGGTCATTTATTGGATGAAACGCGTTTTGCGATACGCATATTGGCGCTGGCGGGGAATCTCGGAGCAACATATTCAGCCATTCTCGACAACACTCTCGTATCGATGGTTTGGCAGGCGACAAGTTAAGATGAATCCGGGCCGAAATATGCTCGGTAGCAAGATAGCCATCTTTTTGATTTATCCGAAATGGGCTCTTAAGCCTTCCCATCTAAGATCGATCTCTTACCTAGAAGAAAAGGGTTTTTCGGTCGTTGTCGTATCCAACTTAGCTCTATCTCGATCTGACATCGACTTGCTGCTCCCAAAGACTGCATGCATTATCGAAAGGCCCAATATCGGTTATGATTTTGGCGGATACCAAGATGCCATCCGGCATATTGCGGGTTCGCGTGGAGCACTGGATCAACTGGTCCTGCTGAACGATTCAACTTGGTTCCCGATAGCGAGCAGTCGAGACTGGATTGACAGTGTATCGCTTCTGGGCGTGGATTTTGCTGGCGCAGCATCAAATTTGGGCCTCGCGCCAGTCCCTCCCAACGAATTCCACTCGTTCTTATGGTCGTATGCTACGGACCGGCCCCACTTTCACTACTGTTCCTATGCGCTGAGCTTCGGGAAAAATGTGCTGCGAGACGATGCGTTTTGGGCTTTTTGGGATCGTTTACAAATTACGAACGACAAAGTTCAGACCGTGCGACGCGGGGAAGTTGGGCTTTCGCAACTTCTGATCAGCCGGGGGCATAGCCACGGCACCATGCTGGCAATGGATGGTATCGGGGATCACATCGAAACTATGTCGGATGATCGCCTCTTAGAACTCGTCCGCGCACTGATCATTCCTCAGGAACCGGAGCTCAGCGCAGCGCGGACCGCATTTCTTGCCAATTCTCCAAAGTCCGCGGATTGGCGGACAGATGCAGTAAAATTCATTCTGAATGCGATCGCTAGAACCGGCATAAGCTATGCGCTACCAGAGTATACGACGCGGGAACTCGGTTTTCCGTTCCTAAAAAAATCTCCGCTAGTTCTCGATTACGAAGGTCGCCAAGAAACACTGCGCATTTTAAGGAACCAGCCCGCCACTCTCGCTGTCGAACTTCTGGCTGAGGCTGAACAGATCGTGGGCGCGAAGGGGCAAAATGAGAGCAGCCTGATCGCTCAGGTTGCTGTATAGCGCGTTGTTTTCGCGGGACCTTCCAGCGCGTAGCCCATCAGTGATTTTTCAGATCAAGGAGTGGGGAGGGTGCCCAAGTTCGATCAGTTTCCTTTGCATAATTTCGCTGTTCTGAAATGATTTCATCTTTCCGAAAAGCGATTTTTTCATGAACGGCATTCCCGCATCGATCAATTCCAGAGGCAGGTTCAGCATTGGGTCCAGGTCTCTGTCGGCAGCACCATGCCAGAAGCTTCCGACGCTGACATGGTGAGCCGCGATGCGGGCAAACTGACATTCCTGACACAAGATGACGTCGCCCGCCCGGTCGAAGGCATGATTAGGAAGCATGACCGTACTGCAATTATCTAGCAAGACTGCGTCAAACGACTTCAGTATATACGCATATGACTGGATGTGATTTTCGATAACGGCCGAGGATGTAAATCCCGTGACCCGCCAAGGAGCGGCGGCGACCAGCTTCTCTATATCTCCGAATGGACCAAAAACTGAATCGTTCATAATCAGAATATCAGCATGTGGAACTGTTCGAGCTATCTGCTCCAGTCCGATCCGGTATGCGGAGAAATCATACCCGGACAGATTCTTCCAAATAAGCGCGTCACTTAATAATGCCAAATCCGGGGGGATTGTCTCCAAGTTGCGCGTCGCGACGATAACCAGTAGTGGCACGCCCGAGGATCGAAGCGACTTTAACGAATAGTGATGAGATGGCGATAATTCTCCTTGGAGAGAAAATATGAAATAAACGTTCCATCTCGGCGCTTGAAATACAGGCTTTAAGACGTGATGTGCAGGTCGTGTAGTTAGTCTGCGAGCAAACCGCCAGCTTCGCCGTAACTTCCACAGCAGCGATGCAGTGCTGGGTTCGAACGTCCACAAATGTTCAAGTTTGTCGACTGGTAGGACGACACGGGCCAGTTGCTCCGAAACAATTGCATCCATATCCTAGTCCTTCAGTCGCTTTCTAGCTAAGAGCGTCGGTTATTTCCCCTTATACTCACTTATAACTTGCCAGACGAGCTCCTGCATCCACGCCGCCGTTTCAGCCGATGGTGGCTTTGTCTGGCCTAGATCATTACTTAGGCCGCGGGGGTCGGTGCCATAAAGGCTTACGAAATGCGCGAGGGTGATCAGGTATGCGCCAGAGTCATTTAAGTGAATGTCATCGAAAAAAAGATCCGCAATATTTGACAGTCCCGGCGCATTCCCGGATGCAATATCGTCGTAAACTTTCGCTAAAACCAAAGGTCCCGGAATCACTTTCATGGAAGGCGTTTCTAATGTTCGGTTAGCGTTAACGTAGTCTGCAATTCGCTCCCATCTTTCCCACTCGAGTGGAAGTCTATCTCTGAATGGGATGTGCGCTTCAGGATCGTTATGAGGGTTCTCGCTATGAGGGCCACTATTTATTGGGACCCATGTGGCATAAAGATATACCAGCGCCCCAAGGCCACCGTTGCCATTGTTCCAGGCGTGATTAACCCAGCGCAGTGCCTCGGCCTCCGAATTGTGCCAAGGCATTGTTCCCGAGAGTGGAGCGCGCTCAGTTATTACCAAGACGTCATAATTTCCGATGTTCTTGCGGGCATCGGGCGCACCGTATCCAGGAGCGTTGTTCCAGCGCCAGTCCATAGGACTTCCCGGGACGGTGGATTTAGCAATCACCGCATCCTTTCCGCTTGCTTCCTTGATCATTCTCTCGAGAACCCAAGGAATGGGATCGGTCAGGCTATGGCCAGACTGAATCACTTTTGATTCAAACGGCAGGGATGCACCAGCTGCGGTGCCGATAAAAGATACAAAAATGAGCAGACGCAACAATATATGTATCATAGCGTACCTCTGGAAGTGAGATCCAATAGTCAACAATTAAACTTCTAATAACGGTCATGATGAAGAAAAAGCCAAACCTCTGGCGGATGCTTTGACGATCTCGCCTCTGGTTCGATGCAAGCGGCCAATTTCAAGGGCCAACTTTGAGATATTTCCCGCCGGAACATGCCAGCCTCCACCGGAGGTTGCTTCTAATCGGGCCCACATCCTATTGTTGAATCCCACGATAGGGTCGCCGCAGGCGAGCGTCTCGAGATATGTGCTAGACTGTTCAGAATAAGATCGCAACTTACGAATATATTCGCATTACTTCGCATAATCGGCATCAGTTCCCTTCGATCGCAAATTGGACCGTGCATATGCACCACATCATTCAAATCTTGAGAAGCGATATGCGTCATACGCCGAATAGCCGTTCATCTGGACACCGGCCGAAGCAAAAAATGCTTGCCTTCTCTCAATTCTTTTCAGACCAATTCGCCCAGCTCGGACGATCGTTCGCATAATGGAAATGGCTTCTAGATGGTTATTCGATTGCTTGTCGCGATGTGTAAACTCAATATTATACACAACGGGGCAGGGCAGAGATTTGATCAAATTTCGAGGCAAAATACCCACGTCATTGTCGCCAGAGAGAATTTCGACGTAATATCTTCCAAAACTACTTAAAAGTACGACGGAATCCTTATTCAATACATTGATACCGAAATATAAATCACGAAACTCATATGACTTAACGTGCGGTATAATGGGAGCGACTTGGTGCATAAAGCGATCTATCGGACCATACCCAGTTATGGATATAAGGTTGCATCGAATCGACAAACCTTCTGTCGAGCACCAACTCCTCATCAGAGATGGCGATGACAGGGGCTGGAACCGACATAGCAAGACGTAACTCGACCATTGCTTTATCCCCAACGCTGAGAATACAGTAGCTGATAGGCGTTTATTGAGAATAGACATTTTGATCTATTAGATCTCAATTTCAAGTGAAAATGTTTATCAGAACAAGCTCTCTGATGGAGTAATTTTATACCCGGACGGAATTAGTCCGTAGCGAATCACATGCCCGATGTCGTTTGGACCGAGGCGACGAATGAGCAGATTTTACTGGCCGGACGACGAGGCATAGGCGCCGGTCGGAGCACACCTTCCACAGACCCAGCATGGCGCGCAAAAGGTCGTTCCTGGTGGAGTATTCAGAGGCATCCAGCTGGCTGCTACCCGCTGCCATCGTGATGTTCGCGTGATGATCGGCCTTTTCGTCGCCATTGCCGTCATGTCTATCGTCGCCTGAATCGCATCGTCCCAGCGTCAACCTGATTCCGGCTCGGCAGCATATCTGTGCTCACGTTATGTTCTAGCGATGTTGTTGTCGCCCGTCACCATCTCGACTCTAATTCATCGTCGCGAATATCGCTTCGTCTCGATATCCGTTCCTGCCGGGTTCCCCAGCCCCGCAGGCGACGACTTTGAAGATAGTATCGACCCATTCGGCTGGATTGTCCGCCATGAAGCATTCACGTATTGGCGCGTAAGCGGCGACAGCCTCATGGATCTTGGGATTGTGGATGGCGATTTTGTCGCCGTAGACCGTGCAGGCAAGCTCCGTCACGGCCGCATCGTCGTCGCTATCGTTGACGGATGTGTTGACCGTCAAAGTCGCCGAACGCAGAGAAGGCCGCATCTGGCTCGTGCCCAAGGCCAGGGGTCGGGGCTGCGAACCCATCTTGGTAGACGAGAACACGGAGGTTTGGGGCGTTGTTGCGGAGATCTGCCGCAGTTGCCCGGTTGACTGACATGCCCGACCCGCTAGCGCTGATCGACGGCATTGATTATTATGTCTCATGCGAACGGGTCTTCGACCCGCGACTCCAAGGAATCCCCGTCGTCGTATTGTCCAACAACCACGGCTGCGCAGTCGCCAGGAGTGCCGAGGCCAAGGCGTTGTTGGCATGGGGCAGCGCTTGCACCATTTCAGGAACAAGGTTCGGCAGTACGGAATCCGCGTTCTATCCGGCAATTACACTTTTTACAGCGACATGAGCCGCCGTGTGGTGGATGCCATCAATAGCTTAAGTCCAGCCGTCGAAGTCTATTCGATCGATGAAACATTCGTTGACCTGTCCGGTTTCGGCTCCCGCATGCTTGATCACGCGACCAAGATGCGCGCCACCGTGCGCCGCCTGACTGGAATCCCGGCCTGTGTAGGCATCGGGCCGACGAAGACCCTTGCGAAGCTCGCAAACCACGCTGCCAAAAAGAACCCAGTGTTCGGCGGCGTAGCAGACTTCATGGATGAGCGAATTCGCACCAATTGCATGCAGCGAATAGCAGTCGGCGAAGTGTGGGGCGTCGGCAGCCGCACAGTGACAAAACTTGCCGTCCACGGCGTTGTCACAGTCGTCCAGCTTGCCGCCATGCCCCGCGAACTCGCCAGGAAGGTCGGCACGGTCGTTCTCGAAAGGACCGTTGCCGAACTCCAGGGTATTCGCTGCCTCGACCTTGAGGACGTGGAACCACAGCGGAAAGGCATGGCCGTCACTAGATCACCCGGAATGCCCATCACCGAGCTAGACACGATGCTCCGGGGCAATCACAGCTCATGCCACTTGAGCAGCCGAGCTGCGATGCCATGGCTTGGTCGCGGGCACGTTGACAGTTTTCTACCACACAAACCCGCACTAGCCCGGCGTGCCGAAGCGCCACGCTTCGAAGAAGCGGGTGTCATGCTGGACGACCTTTTCAGCCCAGAGAATGCACCAACAATGCTCTTCGATTTCGGCCGCGACCGCAGAAACTCATGGATGCCCTCGATGCGGTGAACGACCGTTTCGGCCGCAAATCCCTGGTCCTGGCGAGCGAGGGATTCAGCGACAAAAGCTGGCACCTCAGAGCCGATATGAGGACGCCAAGATACACCACCCGCATTGCCGAAGTGCCTATCCTCAAAGTCTGAGCAAGGCAGGCGGCTCCGCTTGCTACAGCGCTATTTAAGTTGCGCGCTCGCTTCGTCACCACCCACTGCCACGAATGCGCTCCGTTTTCATGGCGGTTTTCGTGGCAGGAAATTGCAACGTGCTGGCTAAGGAGTTGGAAAACATGGTGGGCGATGACGGGCTCGAACCGCCGACATCTTCGGTGTAAACTTCGTGGGCTGCACTGAAACCCGCGGAAAGCCGGGAAACGCACCCTTCGTAAAAGGGTCTTTTCCGGCATGTTTTCCCGTTTCGTTCACGTTTGGCAGGTTCACTGTGCCAAAGCGCACTTCGTAAATCAGAATTCCAATGATGTCGCGAGCTTACGCAGGTGGCCGGGAGAATAGCGGGCGTAAACCCGAAACGTGATGCGTGGATTGTCATGGCCGAGGAACTGCGCGATCTCATTCATGTCGTGACCGTCTTCCGCCAGCCAAACCGCGGCAGAATGCCGGAGCATATGCGGTGACACATCGGGCCGCCCAATGGCGTCGCCGGCGGTCTTTATGCCCTTGCGGATCGACTTCACCGGGCCGCCCGCCCACTCGATGACGTATGGCGTCAGCGCGCCCTGCTTGGCAGTCTGCAGTGCGGCGCGCAGCCGGTCGTTCATCGGGACGGATGCTCGGCCCTTCCGCCGCGACTTGTCGAACGGGTTGCGCAGATGGATCATGCCTCGCTCGAAATCGACCCGGTCCCAGGTGAGCTGCATCGCGGCTTCATTGCGCGCGCCTGTGCCGATCATCAGCATGATCGCCAATGCGACATGCGGCGCGGTCGCGGCGGCAAGCATCTTCGCCGCCTCGTCCTTCGTCAGGTAGCCTTCTTTCGGCTCTGGCTTGGTCGGCCGCTCGATGTGCGGCGCATGCGGTATCATCCGCTCTTTCCAGGCCCATACGAGGACTGATCTCAGGTGACCGAGCTCCGTGTGGATTGACCCGTCGCTGCGCCCGGCGTTACGGCGCCCCGCGGTATAGGCCCGGCAATCGGCTGTGGTGATGTCGGTCGCTTCGATCTCACCAAACCACGGCCCTATCGCCTTCCATGTGTATTTCATGGTCTCAGCGATAGAGCGGCCAGCCTTGTCGAGCCGATATCCTTCCCACAGGTCCGCTACCGTCGTGCCGACCGGACGCGTGAGCTCTGCGTATCGAGCCGGGGCGCGGCGCTCCGCTTCTTGGCGGTCGTCAGTGCCAAGTCGATAACGTCGGCGGACGCCGCCGGCATCTGTCCAGGTGATGCAGAACTCTCCACGCAGTCGGCTGATGCGCCACTCTGGCATTCGATCTTCTCCACGTCTTCGCCCCTGATGCGAAGCAGTTTGCCGCCGAGACGGAAAGCTGGCAATTCGCCATCGGCGATCATGTTGCGCACATGGCGTTCTGAACAGTTCCAGCGCTCCGCCAAAGTGCGCGGGGTGTAGGCAGTCGCATTCATCGGGCGGCTCCATAAAGCGGGCGCTGCCGAGCGGGCAGGGGCAGCTTGTCGGCTGCCTTGGCCTTCTTCTCGGCGCGGGTTTTCGTGGTGGCGAAGGGCTGGCCCTGCATCTTCGGGCCGTCGTCGACGATGCGCAGATGCTTCTTGGCAAGGGCGTCGGTCTTCGCCTTCACCTTCATCTCGGCCGCGGTCTTGGCCTTGTGGAACTCGGCAAGCGCGGGCGCGAGATTGGATTCGCGGTGCTCGCCTCCGAGGATTAGAGCGACTTTGTGCTCGAGTTCCCACGGCTCGCCTGGCGCGATCGGCCGGCCGGACAGATAGCAGCAGCCGTCATAGGCTCGCAGGACGCGCAGGCGGACGCGCGGCGGGACTTTCGCGTCGGGCGTCTTTCCGATCCACTCCTTCACCTTGCGTGGCATCACGCACCTGCCTTCCGGCGCATGACGATCTCGCATTCAAGCATCGTGCGGCGGCAAGAGGCCAATTCGCCCTCAAGGAACTTCCATGCGCGGCGCGCAGCCTTGCGGCCCTCAATCTGCCCGGCGATCACATGATAGCGCCTCACGGCCTCCGCATAGCGCCGTGCGGCCTTCCTGCGGTCGATGATGATGAAGAACCAGGCCAGCGGGTTCATGATGCCCTCCCGATCTGGTCGATGTTGCCGAGATGGACGGTGAAGCTGTAGGCGACGACCCACGGGTTCGCCGACCAGCCGTAGCCGCGATCGGCGTTGAGGCTATCCCAAAGCAGGCGGTACGCATCGACCGCACCCACGAAGGACATGGCGTCGTCAACGCGCCAAGACACTAGGCCCGGCTCGCTCCAGCATTCGACGCCCTCCGCAATTGCATCCGCCTCGATGATCTCCTGCAACCGCTGCACGCGCACCTCGGTGACGATCAGCGTCAGGCGACTCGCCCAGCGGGGCATGTGCATGCCTTGGCGGAAGCGGCCGGGCTTCGAGATGGCCGGATAGCCCCATGCTTGGTGTGCGCCGTCGGCTTCGTAGCGGATCGGCTCATCGCCGCCCATGGCAGCAGGCGAGAGGTCGTCATAGGCAGCATCGCTCCGCCACGCCTCGCGGACATAGAGGCGATCGCCCTCAGCGAAGCGAACCTCGCGTTCGCGCCAGCCCGCGTTACCCGGATCCAGAACATAGCTGTCGGCCCATTGACCGTTGAACAAGCTGGCATGCTTGTCGTTCGAAAGTACCCTCCGCGTCTGCGTCTTGGTCCCTGCGAGCAGGGCGCGGACCATGGGACCGCTGAAAAGGATCGGACGGTCAGCCATCACGCCACCTTCGCCATCAGATACTTGCGGGCCGTGTCGACGTTCGACGGGTCTTCCAGAAGCCGGCAGCACGTCTCGAACACGCGCTTGACGAACGCCTCGTGTGCCGGAAGCTCCTTGAGCCATGCCGTGTAGGCGGCGGACGTTCGTTCCTCGCGCTTCGCCTTCTCATCTTCGGTGGCGGCGCGGAGCATGTTGTCGACGCACTCGCGCATCAACTCAGTCGTGACCGGATCAGCAGGCTCTAAGGCCGGCGCATTGTCGCCTCCGGCCTCTTCGCTCTGGCCGCTCTCCTGGGAGGAGGATTCGCCGGCAGCGGCGTTTTGAGGGGCGGGATCGCCGCTGCCGTTCTCATCGGACGAGGGGGCATCCGACGAGATTTCGTGTTCATCGGCGCCGACGTCGGCCGCTTCCTTGCGCAGCGTGTCGGGATCGATGCCGGTCATGCGCTCGATCAGCGCCATCATTTGATCGACGGCTTCCTGCAGCTCGGGATCATCGAGCTCGGTCAGGCTCTTCGGGTATTGCATGAACTTGCCGCCGACGGTCTTCGTCAGATTGACGATGCCGAGCGCGAGCTTGATCGCCTCGCTGGCCTGTTCCTTGTTCGTCCAAGGCACGTCGCATTGCTTCACGACGAGACCGAGCACGGCCCACCATTTGCGGACGAGCACGCGGTCCTTCTCTTCGGTCAAGCGGACGTTGACGCGGGTGCCGCGTCGATAGCTGTCCAGGCGCTCGGCATCGAAGGCTGTAGCCGGAACGAGGCGGCCGCCCTCAATCAGCATCTTAAACAGCGGAGCGTCATGCTTGCCCATGCTCGCCTCCGATGGTCTTGAGGCGGCGCTTCTTGATGGCGAGCGCGATCGACTGGTTTGTCTCGTCGCCGTCGAAGGTTGCCAGCGGGTCGAACTCGTCCCAGCGTTCCTCTACGCCTTCGGCGGTCGTCTCGGCGCCGAGCGAGGCTTCCAGCTCTTCGAAGAACGCCGTCGCGTCGAAGTCGTCCTCGCGCGCGGTTAGCGCCGACGTGGCTTCGCCCGTCTCGCGCACGATCTCAGCGTCGTCGATGATCTCGCCGGTCTGCGCGTCGTGGTCGATCTGCGCAGCAGGCGGCGCCGGGGGCTTCGGAGGCAAGGGCGGGCTTGCCGGGGTCACGTCCCGCATCTCGGCGATCTTCGCGCCCTCATCGTCGTCGTAGACGCCGGAGAAGCCGAAGGCGAGGCGCGCGGCCTGGATCATCGCCTTATGGCGGAGCATCCGGTGTTCCATCTTCCACGGATCGGTGCTGCGCTTGCACTCGGCGAGGTATTCCGTGACCGCCACCGGCCGGCTGCGATCCTTGCGGAACATTCGGCAGGTGCAGGAGACCAGCTTCTTGTCCTCGTCGTGCTCGAACTCGAATTCGAATCCATCGCTCTGCGGATGCGAGTTCACAAGATTGATCCAGCCGTCGATCGATACGATCGGCACGATGCCGCCGCCCTTGGCCGGGAAGGCGTAGATTTCCTTCACGATCGGGTTGAGGTCGTATTCCTGCGCGACGAGCATCAATGCGGCGAACTGCTCGTTCGTATGGTTCGCCGGCATGACGGTCGCGCGGACGGTCCTCGCGAACTGCTCCGGGTCCATGTTGTGCTTGGACGCCATCATGGCGATGAGGGATGGCCGTGCGGCCTCGGTCTTTGTGACGGCGTTCATCAGGCGGCCCTCTTCTCTTCGTGGATTTTCATGCCGGCGAGCGGCACGCCCGACTTAGCGGCGCGGTTGGCGAGCGACTGAATGACCTCACGGACCTCGTCACGATCCTTGAGCGCCATGACGAGCGCTTCGTAGTCGGTGATCTCCGCGGAGACGAAGGTGCGGAGCGCGACCTTGGCGCCGGTGCGGCCGGCCTGCGCATTGCGCGCCTGGGCATCACGTTCGGCCTGCTCAGCTTCGCGCCGGAGACGTTCGGCCTCAGCCTTCGCCGCCTCGTCATCGGCCGACGCGGCACGCGCGGCTTCCTCAGCTTCCCGCCGGGCCCTGTCGGCTTCCTCGCGCGCCTTGCGTTGGCGTTCAGCCTCGATGCGGGCCTGCTCGTTCAGGAAGTCGTCGCAGGCGCGCTTGAGCTTGGTCGACAGCGCCTTGGGCTCTTCCTTCAAATCGCGCCAGCGGTCGTCGACTCGGCGGCTCTCGTCGAGGCTCGGCTGCTTCTCGACCTTGTGCAGATCGGTCGCCTTCTTCGCGACCGTTGCCAGCTTCTTCGACCAGACCGCGGCGCGGTCGGCCTGATCCTGCGTCTTCACCGGCGCCTTGAGGAACTGCTCGGCAAGCTCGCGCTCGCCGGCGAACTCGATCGACAGCGCCTCGTGCGGATCGTCGCTCGAGTTGTGGCCGATGACGGGATCGGCAACAGGCGGTTCGTCCGACCAGGTGCCGCCTTCGTCGATGGCACGATACGTCGCTTCTTCGATCGGCCACGAGCAGCACCACGTCCAGACCTCATCGGGATCGACGGAGCGGCCGCCGGCCACGGCCAACATGCCGCGCTCGTCCTGCCAGATCGCGACCGGGATATCCGGCCCGTTCTTGTTCCGCTTGCGGTAGAAGCCGGGCCGCGGCTCTGACGTGATGCCGAGTTCCTTGGACTGATCGCGGGTCAACTGCCGGCCCTTGCCCATGTCGAGCCCCGCGCGCCAGAACGCGTACGGATCGCTGCGCGCTGCGGCGGCCTTCGCCACCACGCGGTTTGCGGCTTGGCCGACGCTCTCGAAATGCGGGTCGGTCTGGATCTGATGCACGGTGCTCAATTGCGCCTCCTGGCGGTTTCGTCTTCCATGATTTCGATGACCCGCAGGCGAGCGCCTTCGCGGCCGTAGATGCCGGCGAGCGTGCGGAAGGTCTGGCGGATGCGGTATTCGATCTGACCGGCCGTGCTGGGCTCGCTAGGAGCCTCAAGAGCAGACACGGCGCATTCGATGTATGCGCGCTCGCTCATGCCCACGGCCCCTTGTCGACAATAGAGACGAGAAGGATCGCAGCGCCGATCAGGCGGAGCGGATGGGCGGCGGACCAGTTCGCGAGCGCATTCATAGGCCCAGCCTCGCGTCGTCGGCCCGCGCCTCAGCCGCACCGACTTTGGCATCCTCGATCTGCTCGGCAGCCTCGGAAATCAGCCATTCACGGAAATCGCGGTCGTTGGTGAAAAGCTCATGCTGCCAGTCGGGAATAGAGAGCTCTGTCGCACCCTTGTCTTTGAACAGGCGGATCGTGATGTCCTCGACAGACGATGGTTCGGCCGGATCAATCTCGGTCTGCGGACGAGCCGGATTGACCGTGAACGTCACGACCATATCGACTTCGTGCTCCGGTCCTGCGTCCCAGACGGCGAGGGAGAGCGTGGTGCGGGCGGTGAACTTGGCCATCTATGCCGCCTCCGCCATGCGCCGCTCTGCGGCTTCGTATTCCATGGCCGCAGCGTCATAGGCGCGCTGGGCAGCGGCTTTGTCGTTGATGCGCAGGACAGTCCGCGCCTCTTCAATGGCGACCTGAACTGCTGCGGCATCGACGCGCTGGCGAAGGGTGCGCAGCGGCTCGGGCAGGGCGGCAAGCTCGGCACGGCGAGTGGCATCGATCTCGGCATACTTGCGTTGGCGAACAATGGCCGTTTCCATGCGGGCGAGGCAGTCGGCCTGATCGCGGCCGTAGCCTTCCTCATTGCCAGCGCGCCATTCCCATATCGTCCCGGTCTGGCGAATCCAGCCGACGCGCTCGCTGGTTTCTTGGTCCTCGACCCAGCGGACAGCAGGGGTCGCGCCGAACGTCGCAGACGACAGCGCCGTAGTCAGGTCTTCTGCGGTGGTGCGAAGTGCGGACATCGCTGCTCTCCATCTGTGCCAGCCTCGCCGGGGTGGCGGGTGGCTGATGGAGAGATATTCGCGATAATCGCAAAAATAGTCAAGCCAATAATCGCGAAGATCGCAAATTTAGTTTGACGGCAGTTTTGCGATGAGCGTATCCATGCGCATCGAAGCGGCGACCCGGTGCAAATCCGAGGCAGGTGAAGCCGCAAGCGCGGGGGTCGAAAGTCCTACGGTGCTGCCTGAAACTGAGGACGGATTGCCGAGAGGCGTCCTGGTGCGCGTCCCATCCCGGCTCCAGCCGTCAGGACAGCGCCACTGATCCCCCTGCCTTCGGAGGGCCTTTTCCGGCTTTCTGGGGGTAGGGGGGTCTTTGGCCGGAACCCTCCCCCACCATCCATCAGAACTTGGAAATCCCGAGGAAGAGGGCTTCTGAGATGGTGTAAGGTAGGCTCTATCAATCACGTCATGGAGGAAGCGAATGGTTGGCTACATAGATCCGGAAAAGGAAACGTTCGCTGCTTTCCGCGAAAACGATCGCGAAGGCCCGGTGCACATGCTCAATCTCGTCCGATTCCGAGAGCAGGCGGCATATCCGGACGGGCGGATCGCTACTGGAGCGGAAGCCTATGCAGCCTATGGCCGCGACACCGGCCCGATCCTCAAGAAGGTGGGAGGCAGGATTGTTTGGCGAGGCAGGTTCGAGCTCACGCTGATCGGTGCGGCAGAGGAGCGGTGGGATGCGTGTTTCATTGCCGAATACCCCTCGGTGGCAGCCTTCGTGTCTATGATACGCGATCCTGAATACCGGGAAGCGGTGAAGCACCGCCAGGCAGCGGTAGAGGACTCGCGCCTTATACGAATGTCGCCGGCCCCTGCTGGAATGGGGTTTGGCGGCGACGATTGATAGCGCGCCCAATTACGGAGGGAGACTTGTCAAGAACACAGCGACATACGTTGCCGGCAATGTCCTGATCGCGGCAATAGGCAATTCCACGAACCGGTTGCGGCTCGACTGACAGCTCGCTCATTCACGGGAGAGCAACTGGATGAAGCGAACGGCTTGATCGATGTCGATCGCGTCGGCGAGTAGAAGCCGGTTAACGAGGTCAATGATGTCGGCTTGCGCAGTGATCTCTTCCATGATGTCGTCAACCAGCCCGTGCGCCAACGCCATTTGAATGATCGTCTCTACGGACTCTTCGTTGGCATTCATGCTCTTCGTGTGCTCCTGCACAGTCGAACTGAAACGATGTCAAATGCGGCCGGGCCGCTGTTGAGAGATCCCCACCGCCCCGGCGCCCCAGCCACGAGCACATTTTAGCAGGATGCCGGCGAGGGACATATCCTGCTCATGCTTCGAAAACGCTGGAAGACAGTTTTTCGCTCCAACACGATGAAGCGTGGTGGGGCGGTCAAAGCCTGCGGGGACATCGCTACTGACCGCCCAGGGTCCATGTCACGAAGGGACCAAGGTGACACCGGCTGGGGCTGCGCGGTTGTCGAAGCTTGAACTTGTAATCGAGAGGAATGTTCCGGACGCGCCAAGGCCCGCTTGCTGGAACACAGCACCACTCGTTCAGTTTTCGTCGTGAAGGAGACACCAATGACCGAAGACCGCAACGAGTGGACCAGCCCCGACGACGAGCGCGAGGCTGCAATCAAGCACCTCGTCGAGAACACCGATCTGTCGCCTAATCAGGCCAAGGACCTTGTGGCGATGCGCGGTACCGATCGCGCAAAACTCATGGAACTCGCGAAGAACATGAAGGCGGAAGGGTGAGCGAGGCAGGGGACAGCCGCCCGCTCGAAACGCCGGACGGACGCTACATCGTCGTCAACGGCCGGCTTTGGCGCAAATCGAATCCGACACTAACTCCGGTCGAGCGCCAGCAGTTCACGCAGGATCTGATGGCTGCGTGCCGCGATGTCGGGCAGGGGCAGCGGTCGGGTGACCAAGATGCTGTGCGCGCCGCCCGGGCTCGTGTCGACGAGGCAAAGGTCGCTTTAGGCGAGCGTGGTCCGGTCTGGTGGGACGACGGAGCGCCCGATTACGGACGCAAGCTGGCGAAGAACACGCCGTATGCGGAATGGTTCGCCGAAGTCAAGGAAGGGGTCTAGCTCCCTTGGAGCCGAGCGCGTCGGCGCCATTTCGCCGTCATGCCGAAGATGCGCCGAAAGTCCGATTTGCCTTCTAAGCCGTGTCAGGATTGCAGCCGCCCGATGCTCTGGCGCAAGGCGTGGGCGAAAACTTGGGACGCAGTGCGCTTTTGCTCGGATCGGTGTCGAGCAGATTCAAGACTACTGCGGCGCCGCGGCGGTGAGGGATCTTTCTGATAAGGAAAGAGGTTTGCACACATCAGTCGGGGCCGGGTTTCCGACCGATGTGCGTCTAGCCATCGTGCCGGTTCACGCTTGACCTTCCTCGCGCACCTTCCGGCCCTTCTCGGTCAGCCGGAACCAGAACTGCATCCCGCGCCCCGGCACCATCTCGACCAGGCCTAGGTTTACGAGGACGTGGACTGTCGTGTGCTCGTGGCCTTTGATCTGCTCCAGCTCGAGGCCGACGCTGTCCTCGTGCGCAAAGCCGTCATCCAGCTTGATCATCATGCGGATCTGCGCGGTCGAGAGGTCGGACAGGCGGGTCATGCAGTTTTCAGCTTCAATTGACCCTGCACCCCACCTTGGCGCTCGATTTGGTTCGTCATCCTGCGGAGCTGGTTCGCGCGAATCGTCACGTAGATCTCGCCCACCCATTCCAATTCCTGGTCTTCGATCGGATGATCGTTCCAAGATTCGAGGGTATAGCCGCGCGCGCCGCGCCGGATCGTCTTGAGGAAGCGCCGGCCGTCGCGCGTCCGCACCGCGGCTTCCTCACCAAGGAATGAATCGGTCCCGCGCTTCTGCTCGCGCCAGACGATGATCACGTCGCCCTCGTCATAGCGGGGCAACATCGAAATGCCTTTGACCTGGAACGCGATCATGTCGCCTGGCAGGGGAATGCGGAGCGTGATCTGGTCGAGGCCCTCCGGCGGGGTCTGCTCAAACTCGGGGTCGATCTGCGCGCCCGCACCGACAAAGCCCATCAGCGCGACCGTGCTGGTCGGCTCGTCTGGTTCGTTGTCGGTGGCGACAGCATCAGCGGCGGTAAAGAACTTGCGCATCAGCTCAAGCTCATGCGCGCGGATTTCGCGTGTTTCCTTCTTGGGGTCAGTGTTTGCCATCCGGGTCACGGCGTCAGGACGGACGTTCAGGAAGGCCGCAAGCCTGCCCTTCGCGCCATGCCCCTTCGCGCGCAACTGCTCGTTCAACCAGTCTCGGATACCTGCTTGTGGATCGCTCATGGGTTGATATTCGCGATGCTCGCAAAATTTCCTATCGCGAAGATCGCAAAGATAGGTTGACAAAACTCGCGATAATCGCAAATATTGCGCACATGAGCAAAGATCACCTCGACCCCGCCCGGTCTGTCATCGCCAAAGTCGGCATTGAGACTGTCTCCCAGATCACCGGCAAACATGTCAGCCGCGTGTATCGCTGGATGTACTCCAAGGAACGCGGCGGCACCGGTGGGTTCATCCCGCAGACTGACGCGGCGGTTATCCTTCGCCATGCTCGCGAGAATGACATCGAATTGACGGCCGAGGACTTCTTCGCCCCCGCTGCGGAGACCGCAGCATGAACCGCTTTCTAATCCAAATTGTACATGCCGACGGCTGGCGCAACATCACGACGATCGCATTCGATCCGCTCGTGACCAAGCGCACCAGCGGCTCCATTCCGCGTCCCGAAGCGCTCAAAGATGCGCGCCGCCAGCTTCATGCCTGGAGCCGATATCCCGACTTCTCCGCCGAACGGCTGCGGCTTGTCGAGCATGACAAACGGGGCAAAGAGGTCGCATTCGCATGAGCTACTCCTCCTGGCACGTCGGCATGAAGGTTGTCTTCGTCGGTTTCCCTGAGAAGTTCGATCGATACAGCCATCCGGCACTGGTCGCCGGCCGCGTCTACACGATCACTGCACTCAGCATGGTGGAAGAGGGTGACCACCTCATGGCCTCCGATGGTGAGATCGTCGAGGCCGCAAGTGACGCGCTGTACATCAAGGTCGGCGTCGACATGTGGTTTTTGGCGCATGGCTTCCGCCCCGTTCAAACGCGCAAGACCGACATCAGTGTCTTCACGGCTCTCCTGAACGACCAGAAGCAGAAGGAGCCGGCATGACCTGGTCGCTCTCACTCGTAATCGTTCTGGTTGTCGGCGCCATAGCCGCAGCGCGCGTCATGATCGGCAAGGCTCAAGCTGTTGCTCGAGACGATGCGCGGTTTGAACTGGCGCCCACCATCGACCACGAGCCGGTTGTCGCTGAGTTTCGTCGGGGAGGGGTTCTGTGACCCCCTCCACCCGAACAAATCAAGCTGAAACGGACGCTGTGCTTGGCGGCTTGTCGTCTGTCTCATCGCTTCCTCTGGCCTTCATTCCTGCTCTCGACTTCGACCCGTTTCGGGCCGGTCAGGGCGACCACCGCCCCCACGCCGATCAACCTATGCGTGGGGCATTTCTCAATGACGGAAATTCAACGGCGCGAGACGGAAATCTCACGGCGCGAGGCGGAAATGTATCGAGTTGAAGCAATCCAGGACGAGATGGCCTCGGCGATCCGTGTCCTGGGCGGGGACGGCTCCGCGAAGGAGCAGAACCGACGGGCGGCGCGAGCGTCTGGCCTGTCCATCACGACAATCGAGCGGCTGCGCTGGAAGAAGATCAAGCGGCCCTTCACCGACATCACGGACGCGATCCGTGAGGCCGTCGCTCAGCACAACGAGGAAACCCTGAACCGTGCGAAACACGAACTCTTCATCGAGCAACAGCGAACCGCCGCACTCCGGGCTCGGCTTGCGGAAGTCGATCCGGCTTTCGCTCGGTCGTTCCCTGGTCTCGACCGGCGGCAAGATGCAGGACTTGGGAGCTGAGATGATCGTCGGCGCTTTCAAGGGACGGGTGGGAAGCCGCGCGCGATACGGCTTCTACGCCCTTGCTGGTGTCGCCGCTGCCATCGTCATTGCACTGATCGTCTTCGATGCGAGCGCTTTTGGCATGTCGGAGCCTTCGGGCGTTCAGCGCGCGTCAGGGTGGGCCTGGTGATGACAAACGAGCTTCGCGTCCTCGTTGCCTGCGAGTTCTCCGGCATCGTCCGTTGCGCCTTCGCCAGCCGCGGCCATGACGCATGGTCGTGCGACCTGCTGCCGGCGGAGGACCGTTCGAACAAGCACATCACCGGCGACGTCCGCGACATCCTCGATGACGGCTGGGATTTGCTCGTCGTGGCGCACCCGCCATGCACTCGGCTGTGCAATTCGGGCGTTCGCTGGCTCTCGGCACCGCCGGCGGGCAAGACACTCGATCAGATGTGGCGCGAGCTCGACGAGGGCGCCGCGCTCTTCTCTGACCTCTGGAATGCGCCCATCGAGCGGATCGCCGTGGAGAACCCGGTCATGCACCGGCACGCCAAGGAGCGCATCCGGAATTATCAGGAGCCAGCGCAGTCAGTTCAGCCGTGGCAGTTCGGGCATGGCGAGGTCAAGCGGACATGCCTGTGGCTGAAGAACCTGCCGGCGCTCGTCCCGACGAACATTGTCGAGGGTCGAACGCCTCGCGTCCACCACATGAGCCCCGGTCCAAACCGCTGGAAAGAGCGCAGCCGCTTTTTCCCGGGGATCGCCGAAGCCATGGCGGATCAATGGGGCGACTGCGCTGAGCAAGATCGGAGGGCGGCATGAAGACCACCCTCACTTCCCGCTGTGGCTCAAACGTGGCTGTCGGTGCCCTTCATCATGTGGACCGGCATCATTCCGTCCTCGACCAAGATGTCCTTTTTTCGTGCGAACGCGAGAAAGACACCGCGGGCGGTCTCGGCATCGACATCACCCGCAAGGGCCGCCTTGCAGGCCCGAATGGCGGCTTTCTGTTCGGGGCTGTTGCCGCACCACCCCATGAGCATCTGGTAGGCGTCAGCGACATTGTTGAGTTGTCGGGGAAAGCCAAGGCCCACCCAGACACGGATGGGCTTCTCAAAAGGCTTCGCAAGCATGTCATCCTCCTATGCAGCTCGAATGCGAAGAGTTCAGGCGTGGGCGCGGCCGCCCGAATTGGGTTTGATCATCCACGGCCTGACCGCAGGCTCCTTCTCCAGAATGTCCTTCTTGACGGCGAAGGCTCGCAACGCATCACGCGCGACCTTGACCGGCTTCAATCCATCATGGGCCATGATGCACGTGCGCATCGTCGCGTCGTGCAGGATGTCCCGTTTGTTCTCGGGCCATTTCATGAGGAAATCGATCGCTTCCTCGACATTGGTGATTTCCCGCACGAGCGTTCCATCCTTCAGATAGATCGGTTTCGCGAAGGCTCTGCTCTCCATTTCATCCTCTCACTTGTTGAGCGATTTCAGCCAATAGGCCGCCATCACCGGGCGGCGCCAAAATATTTGAGATCGGACATTTCGGTCGTCAAGACCTATAGCCGCGCTGAAACCCTCCGCCTTTTCATCATCCTCTCTCTCCTGTCCTCCGCAGGCATAGCCGGGCTCGCATGGAGTGGGATGCGATGACCGTTCAGTTCGAACTCACAAGCCCCGAAGCTCCGAAGAAGCCCCGCATCCGCCGTGGCGGCTGGTCTTGGGGACCGGTTGAAGGCGCGAAGCTGCGCGTGGGCTCGCTCGGTGGTGGCATCCAGTCCACGACGCTCGCACTCATGGCCGAGCATGGCGAGATCGAAGGCGGCCCGCCTGACGTGTGGCTTTATGCTCCGGTCGGCGATACGAACGCGACCCGCGAGCACATTCGCTGGCTGGCTTCCGGCAACGTCCTCTCGACCCCCATCATCGAACTCGACGAGCCGGCCGTGCCCCTCCGGCAAGCAATCGAGAACCGAGTCCAGCAGTCGGGCCGGTATGTCTCTATCCCGGCTTTCCTTGACGGAAAGAAGAAGGGTCAGGACCGCCGCCAATGCACGCGCGAGTATAAGGTTGACCGGCTGAACGCCAAGCAACGCGAACTGATGGGCTTCAAGCCGCGCCAGCGCATTCCGGCCGGGGCGTGTGAGGTATGGATCGGGTACTCCACCGACGAGGTGGTGCGCGCAGGCGCAGCATTCGAAACTTGGGCGGTGAACCGTTTTCCGCTTCTCGAAGCGCGGAAGTCAATCGGAGGGTGTGTCGAGTGGCTGAAGAGCCACGGCTACCCGATACCACCGCGCAGCAAGTGCTTCTTCTGCCCGTATCGCGAGAACGCGGAATGGCTTTGGCTCAAGGAGAATGATCCTGAGGCGTGGCTGGAAGCGGTCAAGATCGACCAGCTTATCCGCGAAACTCCAGGCATGCGTGCGAAGAGCTACCTGCACGCTGATCGCGTTCCGCTCGATCAGGTCGACCTCTCCACCGCCGAAGAGCGCGGCCAAGGCATGCTGTTGGTATGTGACACAGGGTGCGGGCTATGACCGCCTCCGCACGAGGACTGTTCCGCGCAACCGGCAAGGCTTCGAAGCCTGTCGCCACGCGTCTGCTCGATGGCTCCTACACGAAGACGGATTCGCTGGAGCGCGAGAAGGACGACTTCTATCCGACGCCGCCCGAACCGACGCGCGCGTTGCTGCATGCAGAGATCGATCGTCTGCGCGACTTCTCCTGCATCTGGGAGCCGGCGGCCGGCGATGGCGCGATGGTGCGCGAGATGGAATCGCTCGGTCTGACAGTTCGTGCGTCTGATCTCGTCGACCGAGGCTGCGAGGCTGACATCCGGTCGTTCTACGATTTCCCGATGGCGCCGTCGCCCGCGATCGTCACGAACCCGCCTTTTCAGGAGTGCGGCTGGGGCAATGGCAAGGCCCGCTGGCTCTATCACGCGCTCGACAACCTCGGCATCGAATACATGGCGTTGCTGATGAATTGGTCGTTCCCCGGCGCCGGTGGCCTCGCGCCGTTCTGGGCGAAATACCCGCCGGCCCGCGTCTACCTCATGCGATGGAAGATCGACTTCACAGGGCAGGGCGCCCCGCCGATGCTCAATGGCTGGTTCGTCTGGGATCGCCAGCACAAAGGCGAAACGGTCTTGCGCATGCTCGATCGGAAAGATGCGCGGCAGGCTGAGCTCTTCGGAGGTGAGTCCGCATGACCTCACATATCGCGCTTCAGCTTCCGCTTTCGACCGCGGCCATAGAGGACCGGCCCTTCGCTCGACGGGATCGACGGTGGCGCCACGGTTGTCCTGGTCACAATGCCGGCCTCTTCGGCAGCGGCATAGAACGCCTCTCTGGCCTTCAGTGCCGAGACTTTCGCATTGTGAACCGCTTCGCGCGCGGCCTCCAGGCGAGGGCCGCGCTCGATCGGCCATTCCTCTTCCAGAACACGGCGGGCTTGAGCCGTGTTGTTGACGTGCAGTCTCGTGCCTTCCTTGCCGGGAATGATCGTCACCGGGGCATCCCACCACATGCGTTGAAGGGTCATGGCTCAATCCTCTCCGCCGACCGGGTAGAGTTCGAGATCGGCCGGCGTTCGGCCCGCCCGCAGGCTCGCCAGTTCAGTGCGGCTGACGTCGTAATACTCACCATCGACGAGCACGCGCGCCGAGTACCGGTCGCCGAACGTCTGGTGGGTGACGAAGACCGGATGCCGCTCGCGCCACTCAGCCATGGCCCGGCGCTGAGCCGCATGTCGCGACTTGTCTATCGGGATCTTGTTCGGGCCGTCGCCCACTACGCACCTCACGCGAATCAGAACGCGACTCAATGCGCCCGGGGCCATGAGGTTGCAGCCCTCAATCGAACTATCGATCAAATGGAAGGAGCACTGGCATGAGCGGCATCGGACACAATGGCGGCGACCTGAGCGAGACGGATCGCAAGGTGCTGTTCTTTATCAATCGCCGCGCGTACCTCGCCGCGAAGGAAGTGCAGCAGCTCGCGAACGCCGAGATGAAGCGCGTCGGCAAGGTCATCAAGGCCGACCTCGGCGCCAACGGCCTCGACCAGATCAAGGCCTATGAGAAGGCCCAAACGACGGAAGGCCTCGCCGAGATCAAGGCCAAGCAGGAAGCCGAGCGCCAGGCCATGCGGTTCGCGGGCATCGCGATCAACACGCAGCTCGACATCTTCGAAGACCGCGCACCGCTGGAAGATCGGGCGTTCCGTGATGGCGAGGAAGCCGGACTTCGCGGCGATACGCTGGCGAATCCGTACAACGAGGCATCGGCCGAGGGTCAGGCCTACGCCAAGGGCTGGCACGAAGGGCAGGGCGCGCTCTTCGCCGGCATCAAGAAGAAGGAAGCCGAGGCGGCGAAGGACGAGCTGATCAAGGGCCATGACGAGGGCGGCGACCTCGACGACGAGGCAGAAGCCGCATGATTATCCTCGGCCTCGACGTTGCGCAGAAGACGGGTTCGGCTCTCCATGATGATAGCCGGCCCCTTTCGGCCATCGAGGCCGGAGTACTGAAGGCGGTCGGCCGGGACTACGAGGACAAGTCGGCCGCCCTTGCACGCGCGCTGATCATTCTCGTGCGCGAGGCCAAGCCTGACCTCGTCGCGATCGAAATGCCGATCCGCACCCAACCTGCCGGCCGGCGCACCGTGAAGATGATGGGCGAAGACGAGGTCGTTGAAGGCGGATCGGGCCTGAACGCTGTGATCTCGTCGAACCAGCTCGTTGGCGCCGTCGCGGCCGTCTGCGGCATCAAGGCTATCCCGTTCGTGACCATCGCGCCGGCGTCGTGGCGCAAGGCCTTCCTCGGTTTCTCCCGCCAGCCCGGGTGGGGCCGAAAGGAGTGGAAGAAAGCCGTCCGCGAGCAGTGCGCCCGCGAGCGCATCGTCGTCACGAACGACGACATGGCCGATGCCGTCGGCGTCGCGGTCGCGGCCAAGACCACCGACACCTACCGGATGCTTCAATACGAGCGCCAGAAGAGGGCCGCATGAACGCGCACGACCGCACCTTCCAGACCGTGCCGCAGAACATCGAGGCGGAACAGGCGCTGCTCGGCTGCATCCTGATCAACAATGCCGTCTACGACGTCGTGGCGCGCATTCTCGAGCCCGAGCACTTCTCTGAGCCGCTTCATCGCCTGATGTTCGAGAAGGTCGGCGCAATGCTGCTCGTCGGCAAAGGCGTGAACCCGGTCACAATCAGAAGCTATCTGCCCGACGAAAAGATCGGCGACATGACGCTAACTGAATATCTGGCGGCGCTGGCTGCACACGCACCGCCGCCGGTCCACGCGCGCGATTACGCGGCCACGATTCACGACATGTGGATCGCCCGGCAGAGCCTTACACTGGCGCAGCAAGCCGTTGACACGATCCTCGACATGCAGCCGGGCGCCGACATCCTCGACAAGTTCGGACCGCTCGAAGAGAGCATCGCCAACCTGCGCGCCCAGCGTCTCAAGGGCGAGAACCGGATCGGTGTCGGCAAGCACTACATCGAGGCGATGAACGCGGCGCGACAGCGCGGCAAGGTCCGCGGCGTCCCGCTCTGCCTCCCTGAGATCGAGGAAGTGATCTCCGAGCCGTGCATGGAGGCGGGGAACCTCTACGGCCTCCTGTCGAGCTCCGGCGAAGGCAAGACGAGCCTGACGCTGCAGATGATCCTTCACGCGCTGCGCAAGGGCCATCCTGTCCAGTTCCTGTCCTATGACCAGAGCGGCGACCAGTGCATCCGGCAGATGGTTGCGCAGGAATACGGCATTGAGGCACGCCGGCAGCGTTTCGCGGACCTGTCCGAAAAGGAATGGATGAAGGTCGTCGAGTTCGGCAATTGGATCGACAGCCGGCCGTTCGAGGTCATCAAGTGCACCGATCAGAATGCGGCCCAGCTCGTCGGGCTCGCGCGAACGTTCGTCAAGCGGCATGGCAATGGCGAGGTGCCGCTGATCGGCGTTGACCACATCGGATCGGTCACACCCGAGGACAAGCGCGCCGACGAGGGCACCAAGGCGAAGAACATCAACAAGGTGTTCAAGGCCGGCGCCGAAATGACGGATGCAGCTTGGCTGATCCTAAACCAGCGCAACAGCTACGGCATGAAGCGCGACAACCCCCGGCCGATCTCGGCGGACTTGTATGGCGGCGATCCGGCAAAGCAGGCCTACGACGCGATCCTGTACCTCTACCGCCAGGAGAAGTTCAAACAGGAGCGCATGGCGACAGCCGCCACGGATCAGGATTGGAAGAAGATCAATAAGGTCTTCGCCGCCGAGGCCGAGGGCATCGCCGAGATCGGCGCCGTCAAGGTCCGGTTCGGCTCGCCCTTTATCCGCAAGATCGTGAAATTCGAGGATCGCTTCACGCGCTACGTCTCCGAGCGCGCTAGCGAGCAGCCGTCATTGATGGAGGGCTTCTGACATGGCCAAGGACTTCCTGCCCGAATACAGCCAGATGCCCTACGGCTCGCGCTACAGGCCTCTGTTCAAGCTTTTCGCCGGCGAGAACTGGCGCTTCGTCCGCAAGGACGGCCAGCCCGTCGAGTACGACACCGCCACCCAGGCAATCGATGCGGCCAGGGCTTGCGTCAAGGCGATCCTGAACCCGGTCATCCGCGCCGAGGTGATCGAGCCAGTCGCCATGCTCGACGAGGTAGCCGAGTGGCGCCAGCGCAAGGAAGCTGAGGCCGCAGAGGAGCGCGCCCGTGCATTCCTCGGTCCCGAGACGCTGTTCAGCAAGGGTCGTCAGGTCGTTGTCGAGCGGAGGAGGGCGCGATGAGCAAGGATAGCCCCGAGCGCATCAAGCGCCGAGCCGCCGCGATGCGCGAGATGATCCGGGAAGCACAGATCGGATTCGAAGCGGCCGGCATGGTCCATGTGGTCCACATTCCGCATGAACATGTCGAGCGCCGGCGGATTTGGGCCACAGTGCCCGATCGCCGCTCGCTGACCGGGCGTCTGCTCGGTGACCCGATCCCAGAGCGATCGGCGCTGCGCTTCATGGAGGCTGCGGAATGACGAAGTGGTTCAGGTGGGAAAGGACGAACGGGCGCTGGTGCCCGGCCGTCTATCACGTCGAGAAGCCCCGGGTGCCAAAGGGTGAGGAAGATCGTTATTCGACCGCGGTGACGGTCCCGGCTGACTGTCTCGACACGAGCGGCGATCCGATGTTCGGCCGGCTGCAGGCCAAGTTTCCGCCGCCGGCGCCGAGGCAGGAGGCTTGATGTTCCCCCTACGGCTTGGGTGTGAATCCGTCCCGAGGATCGGAAGGCTTGTCGCCGATATCGTCGCGGTTCCGATCGAAATCGTCTTCACCATCCTTCGGATCAAGGGGCGTCTTCTCGACCTCCGGCTTCCAATTGGGATCGGGCATCGGCGGCTTGTCGGTATCCTCGCGGGGATCAGCCATGCTGGTACCTTCCTTTCCTGTGAGCCATTCAGGCGTCAATTCAGCGGCGAGGCTTTTGAGAACACCCATCGATCAGGCTCCTCGGTCGCCGCCCACAATGGGCTTGTCGGTGGGGCGCGGGGTTGTGCCGGCTTCGCGGGGGCCTTCCGTGTTCCGATCGGCCAGCTTGTTGGTCAGTGGCTCCTTGCCGCGCTCTGGGGCACCGCTCGTTTTCGGCGCTTGGGCAGCCTGGCTATGCTCATCATCGATCAGGTCACGCTTGTCGTTCTCCGGAACACCGGTTGCGCCGGTATCGCGGACGGGAGGTGTGTTTGCATTGTCGGGCATAGATCGTCTCCTTTGCCCCCGAACAGCGCTACCGGTCGAATTGTTTCTTGGAGGGCCGAAGGGTGACCAGGCCGAAGGGTCAACTCGACGCTCTTCTCGACGGGCTCGGTATCAAGCTGGTGCCGGTCTACCGGCGGCGTGCCGCTGCGCAGAGCCATGCGCGCGGTACAATGCACGAGATCCGCAACACCTACGGCGATGGCCATCTCGTGTTCACCCTGCGCTGCATCCGCCAGACGAAGAACAACCGAGATGAGCTGTGGAGCGAGACGATCGGCGCCATCTCCGACATCCTCGTCCAGCGGCCCGACTGGTCGGAACGGGCGGCAGATGTGCTGGATGCGTTCGACCACATCCCCCTCGGTGTCCTGCGTGGCGAAGCCGTTGCACGGCGCCCGTGGCCGGTGCGCGCTTCCCTGCGAATGCTTATCTACAAGAGCCTCGAAACCCTTCTCGACGAGCCGGAGCAGCGCCTTGCAGTCTGACCTTTCCATCCACGCCGCCGAAGTCGCCGATGCCAGCCTGATCGTGAAGGCCCGGATCGTCGAGGCCGCGGATACCTTCGCGCACATGGACGTCCGCGGGTTGAGCCCGGCCACGCTCCGCACCTTCTGGCCCGCGTCGCCGCCTGATAGTCAGGGGTACGGCTATAACGAGGTCAAGGTCCGGTATCGGCCGTCGGCATCGGCCATCAGTCGAGCTGAAGAAGTGACCTATCGTTGGATGACCGAACTGGTGCAGGATGACGAGCGCCGGGTTGTGCTCGGCATGTGGGCAATGTGTCTGGCATGGCCGCGCATGGTTGGTTCCTTCCGGCAGTTCTGCGCGAAAACCGGTCGGGTTCGTAGGACGGCGGAGCGCCGAATGGACCAGCAGATCAGCGCGATTGCCGCGTCGCTGATCAAAAATGCCCAATCGTTACAGCATCCTAACTGGTCGAGGGTGTCGCCAATGTTGCCAAATCAGGGTAGTGATTTCGGCAGGATCGCGACAGTCACGCATTGGATGGCAGACGGCGCGAAACCTGAGGCGTTGAGCAAGGAAGATAGAGAAGCCAGCCGCAAGGCGGCTTAGCCCCGGTCACACAGCGTTAGGCATGACGAAGATCGCAGCGGAACACTGTCAGCCGGTGTCGGTTGGCAGGCCAAGCTAGGGGATGCGATGACACGGATGTCTATCTCGGCAGTTTCGATTGCCTCGGTACTCATGGGCACGACGGTTGTTTCTCTGCTGATCGGCCGCTGTGCGGTATACGAGTTCTTCCACATGTGCGTTTTGATGCACTAGATTGTTCTGGAGCCCGCGGGAGTGCTGGGTGCATGGACTGGGGCATTGAAGACGTTGCGGCGGCGGCCGTTCTCATTTTGACAGTCGTACTGGGTATCGCGGTCGTTCGCTACCGAGTGAAGACGCAGCCGACTCGATGGCTCCTGATTGCAGTGATAGTCCTCGCCACAGCGGCAGTATGGGCACATTTGGCCGTGGGTATATTCTAGTTGGCGTCAACGCGATGAAGCCAAAACGCAAAAACAGGCGGGCATAGGAATACGCCAGGAAAGCGACCCCGGGCATTCCATTCTCCACCAGATGTCTACAGGAACGGCAACGTGGCGCAGACCAGATCGCCAGTAGCAGCGTCGACGTCCAGCGTGCCTCGAATGGGCTGCTCACCATGACGAGTTGCAGGGACGTCTATTTGGAAGGACCATACCGGGGCCGTCACTGAGGCGCACGGCGTGGAGCCAGCAATGACCAGTGCACTGCTGGTGATGTTCTGAGCAACTTCAGTATGGGTTGCACCATATGGCTCGCCGAGCAAATGCCCCACGGCAAGAGCATGAGCCTCACCCTCTTTCAGATATTGGGATGATGAAGCCGCTGGCATTACGGCCAGCCCCGATAGCACTGCCATCAAGGCAGGTTGTCCCAATCCTGAAAAGCGATAGGCCAAGTATGCCGGTCCTTCGAAATAGCCGTCACGAAAAGTTCGCCCAAGCGCTAGCAAAGGGCATGAACGCGACGGAAGCATACGCGAGCGCCGGCTACAAGGGCGACAGGACAGCCGCCTCTCGGTTGTCAACAAATGTCAACATTGGTCAACGTGTCGCCGAAGTGCAGGGTAGAGCGGCGCGCAAGGCTGAGGTGACGATGGACAGTCTGCTCGTTGAGCTGGAAGAGGCGCGCGCTCTTGCCATCGCAGAGAAGCAGACCAGCGCGGCCGTATCCGCCACGATGGGCAAAGCAAAGCTGACCGGTCTCATCATCGAGAAGCGCGAGCACACCGGCCGCAACGGCGGCCCGATCCAGACCATCGACCTAACGAAATTGAGTGGTGATGAACTCGCACAGCTCGAAAGCATCTTCGGCCCGCTTGCCGGACCCGGCGACGATGATGCGGCTGATCCGGCAGGAGAGGGCGCGCAGGCAGGCTGAGGCCGAACGGGAGCGGGTTTCGAAGGATGCCGAGCGCATCCGTGCGCGCTGCCAAACGCTGACAGGTTTCGTCCGTGAGGCCTGGCACGTCCTCGAGCCGACACAGCCTTACATCCACGGCTGGCACATCGACGCGATCTGCTCGCATCTGGAGGCGATCACGACGGGCCGGTTCCTCGCGATGGGTTTCCCCAACCGGCTCCTGATCAACGTGCCGCCCGGTACAATGAAGTCGCTGCTCGCCTCCGTCTTCTGGCCGGCGTGGGAATGGGGGCCGCAGAGCATGCCCGGCATGCGTTTCCTGACGACGAGCTATTCAGAAAACTACGTCAAGCGCGACAGCCGGCGGATGCGCGATCTGGTCAACTCGGACTGGTATCAATCGCTCTGGCCGGAAGTGAACCTCGTCCGCTCCGGTGAATCCTCGTTCGCCAATTCCAAGACTGGCTTTCGCGAGGGCGTGCCTTTCTCAAGCCTCACCGGTGGCCGCGGCGATCGGGTGATCATCGACGATCCGCATTCGACGGAAACCGCCGAAAGCCCGGCGGAGCGGCAGCGGACGACGCGCATCTTTCGGGAATCGGTCCCGTCACGCGTGAATGACCCGGAGAAGTCCGCGATCGTCGTCATCATGCAGCGGCTCCACGAGGACGACGTTTCGGGTCAGATCGAGAAGCTGAAGCTCGGATATCAGCACCTCATGCTGCCGATGCGATTTGAGCCGGAGCGGCGGTGCTCGACGGCGCTGGGATTTGAAGACCCGCGCTCTGCCGAGGGCGAACTGCTGTTCCCCGAGCGATTCCCGCCAGCCGTACTCGTGCGGGACCAAAAGGCACTGACGGAATACGCCATCGCTGGCCAATACCAGCAACGACCCGTTCCTCGCGAGGGCGGACTGTTCAAGCGCGAGTGGTTCGCCGGCAAGGTCATCCGCCAGGCACCGGCCGGCACACGCTGGGTCCGGCATTGGGACTTGGCCGCGACGAAGAAGACCACGGCGGCGCGCACCGCAGGCGTCAAGCTCGGCAAGGCTCCAGACGGATCATTCGTCGTCGGGCACGTCGTGAAAACGCAGGACGAGGGCAATAAAGTCCGGATGCTGATCAAGGCCACGGCCGAGATCGACGGAAAGGATGTCGAGATCAGCCTTCCGCAAGATCCCGGTCAGGCCGGCAAGGTGCAGGCCAAGGACATGGTCGCCATGCTGGCGGGCTGGAAGGTGAAAGCAGAGCCGGAAACGGGCGACAAGGTCACGCGCGCCGAGCCGTTTTCGTCTCAGTGCGAGGCGGGCAATGTCTACCTCGTCCAGGGCGAGTGGAACGAGAGCTACCTCGACGAACTCTGCCTGTTTCCAGGTGGCAGCTTCAAGGATCAGGTCGACGCGTCGTCCGGCGCCTTTGCGCGCCTCGTCGTGAAGCGCGAGATAAAGACAGAAACGACGACAGTCACCGGGATGTACTGATGAGCGCTGTCGACACCAAGCATCCGGACTGGATCGATCGCCAGGAAGAGTGGGCGATGATGCGCGCCACGGCGAGAGGCGAGAAGGCGGTCAAGGAAGCCGGAGAGGACTATCTGCCGAAGCCATCGGGCTTTCGGGTGCAGGAGGACGGCGGCCGCGCGATGTACGCCGCCTACCAGAAGCGGGCGCAGTTCTCGGAGATCGTCGCTCCGACCATTCGCGGCATGATCGGGGTCATTCACCGCACCGAAGCGCAGATTACGATGCCCAAGGCCATGGAGGGCCTGTGGGAGAGGGCGACGACCGACGGCATGTCGCTCGAGGCGTTCCATCGGCGGATCACCGGTGAACTGCTGCTAATGGGCCGCTATGCGCTCTTGGCGGACGCGGCATCGGCGGGGTCCGATCTGCCTTGGCTCGCGGGATACACGACCGAGGCGCTGATCAACTGGTCGCCCGAACGTGACCTGTTCGTGCTCGACGAGAGCGGCTTGAAGCGCGATGGCTTCCAGTGGAGCCAGAAGCAGGCCTACCGGGTGCTGCGGCTTGAGGATGGGCGCTATTCGGTCGACACCTATACGGGCACCGAAAGGGACGAGGCCGAAGCCCAGCCGACTGTCCGCGGCGGCGGCGCGCTGACCGAGATCCCGTTCGTCGTCATCGGCTCGAAAGACCTATCCGTTTCGCCCGACGAGCCGCCGCTCATTGGCGTGGCCCGCGCCGCGCTGGCGATGTACCGCCTTGATGCCGACTACCGCCACCAGCTCTACATGAGCGGGCAGGAAACGCTGGTCATCATCAATGGCGATGCGCCGTCGGCGGTCGGCGCCGGTGTTGTGCTGACGCTGAAGGCCAGCAAAGACGACCACATGCCGGACGCCAAGTATGTCGGGCCGACGGGAACCGGCATCGATGCACACCGCGTCGCCATCCAGGACGAACGCGCCAATGCTGCGGCGGCCGGCGCCAGGCTGTTCGACAGCGAGAAGAAGTCGGCCGAGAGCGGCGACGCCCTTCGCATCCGATATGCGGCTCAGACGGCAACGCTGACCTCGATCGCGCTCGCCAGCGCTCAGGGTCTGGAGAAGTCACTTCGGCATATCGCGGTGATGATCGGCGCCCGGCCCGACGAGGTGATCGTCAAGCCGAACCTGTCGTTCGTCGATGCTACGCTGAGCCCGCAGGATGCGGCTTCACTGGTCAAGCTCTGGCAGGACGGCGCGGTGTCGTATCAAACGCTGTACGAGAACCTGCAGCGCGGCGAAATCGCCTCCGCCGAGCGCGACCATGAGGCTGAGCTTATTCTGATCGACAAGGAAGACATAGGCAGTGATCCGGTGCAGGCGGGATTGCTATCGGCGCCACAATAGGCCTTTCCTTCTGTTACTCTGCTCCACGCCATCGGCTGTGGCCAGATGAAACAGGACGGAGATCAGTTTGCGAATTCGCGTCGGCAGTGAACTTACCTTTGAATTTCCTCAGCCCACACCACTCATTGCAACCCTCAACGTCCATTCGTCCCGTGTTTCGGACTTGGAAAAGCCAGATTACCTAATCACGCTTCCTTCAGTTCCAGTCGAGGGTTACCGGGACACGTTCGGCAACTGGTGCAACCGACTACTGGCACCCGCGGGGACGTTCTCCCTTCGCACCGAAACGATCGTTCGAGACTCCGGGCAATGGGACAGTATCGATCCTGCTGCTGAGCAGGCACCAGTGCATATGCTGCCGGCCGAAACGGTGCAATTCCTGCTCGGCAGCCGCTATTGCGACACGGATCTCCTTTCCGAGACTGCATGGCAGCTATTTGGTGGGGAGCCGCTAGGATGGGCAAGGGTTCAAGCGATCGTGGACTTCGTTCACAATCATTTGGCCTTCGGTTATGAGCACTCTCGCGCCACGAGGACCGCGTCAGAAGCGTTCAATGAGCGCCAGGGTGTTTGTCGTGATTACGCGCACTTGGCCCTCGCATTTTGCCGGTGTCTGAACATTCCGGCTCGGTACTGCACGGGATACATAAGCGACATCGGCTTGCCACTGCCTCACGCGCCGCAGGATTTCGCAGCTTGGATTGAGGTCTTCCTTGGTGGAAGGTGGCACATGTTTGACCCTCGAAACAACGATCCGAGGATCGGTCGGATTTTGGTTGCTCGAGGGCGAGACGCTGCCGATGTTCCACTCACGCTGACTTTTGGACCCAACATGTTGACGGGGTTCAAGGTGATAACGGAAGAAGCTACTTCCTCAACTTAGCTTAAGCGTTCGGCACTGGCGGCCGGCTGCCGTCGCACGCCTGGGGCGGCTTTCACCACCGGCAGTAACAGCAGCCAACGTCTATAAGAGCCGTCACCCCGCTCGTGCTAACGGTAGCTGCCATATTGTTGGTCGCTGACCGGCTCTAGCCATTCCACGTTGCTGCCGTCCAGCGCTTCATGGATGGCGATGTGCGTCATCGCCGTATCTGGGCCGGCACCGTGCCAGTGCTTCTCGCCAGGCGCGATCCAGACGGAATCGCCCGGATTGATCGGCTGAATGGGTTCACCTTCCTTCTGGATGAGGCCAGAACCGGCGACGACGTGCAGCGTCTGTCCGAGGGGGTGCGTGTGCCAGTGTGTCCGCGCGCCCGGATCGAAGCGAACGATCAACGAGCGCACGCGTGCCGGTGCTTCGGCTTCGACGATCGGGTCATGCCAAACCGAGCCGGTGAAATAGTCGGACGGGCCGCGTCGTGAGGGCGCAGAGCCGCTACGTCGAATGTCCATTCTCATCTCCATGTTTCGAGGCACTGAAGCCTCGTGTCTTGCCGCTAGTTGGCGGCATCCTATGCCCGCGCGTCGGGCTTGCAACCCAGGAGAAGGCCAGTGGCCCTGAAAGCAATCATCGAAAGTCTCGACAGTGTCGAGGAACAATTCCACGTGCTCTACGAGGAGCAGGACGGTAAATTCGTTCTTCAGATCGAGGGGATCGAAGCGCACCCCGGCGCCCAGTCGCTCAAGGCCGCGCTCGATCGCGTCCGTACCGAGAAGCGCACGCTCAGCGAGAAGCTGACGACGGCCGAGGGCAAACTCGCCGATCTGCCGGAAGATTTCGACGCCGAGGAGTGGATCAGGCTCAAGGCCGAGGCTCCCGATCCGGCCGACCCCGAAAAGAAGAAGCCGAGCGACGAACACCTGCAGTCGCAAAAGCGCCTCTACGAGCAGCGCATCGCGAACCTGGAGAAGAAGCACACCGAAGAGATGAAGGCCAAGGACGGCGAGATCGTCGAGCGCGACAGCGTTATCGAAAGCGTGCTGGTCGAGGACGGGCTGACGAAGGCGTTGGTCGAATCCGGTGTCGCCAAGGAATACCTGCGCGCTGCTCGTGCGCTCCTGAAGCCATCGGTCAAAGTCGTCCGCGACGATGATGGAACCCGCCGCGCTGTGGTTGAAACCGATTTAGGCGAGGACGAGATCGGCAAATACGTCGCTAACTGGTCGCAGTCCGACGAGGGCAGGGTCTTCGTCGCGAAGGCGACCGGCGGCGACGCGACCGGAAGCAACGCGCGCATCCTGGGCGATAACCCGTGGGACAACAGCAACGGCAAGAAGCCCAACCTGACCAAGCAGCAGGAACTGATTTCCGCCAATCCGGAAAAGGCCCGTCAGCTCGCAAAAGCGGCCGGCGCAGCTCCGAACTGGTGAGCATTCGGCGTCAGTGACGCTACCAAAGACGAGGTCATGCCCAGTGGGGTGGCCGAGACGACTACCACCCCACATTCTCCCAACTACAGGAGCCTCAAATGGCAACGACCCGTCTGAGCGACGTCATCTATGGCCCGCTCTTCCTCCCCACGACGATCCAGCGCATTGCGCAGCTTTCGCGCATCCGCAACTCGCCAATCGTGTCGACCGACGCCGAACTGCAGCGCTTTGCGAACGGTCCCGGCGATCTCGTCCAGATGCCGTTCTGGAACGACCTGACCGGCAACTCCAACGTCTCGACGGACGACCCGGCGCAGAACGCCACGCCGAACAAGCTGACGCAGGGCCAGGACATGGCTCGCAAGATCCGGCGCAACAACGGCTGGCAGTCAGCGAACCTCGTCGCCTCGATGCTGGCGGAAGACCCGCTCGATGCGGTCGCCACGCTCATCGCCGAATACTGGGTGCGTGAAGAGCAGCGCATCATGGGCGAGCAGATGCGCGGCGTGTTTGCCTCGGCGGGCATGGCCGGCAATGTGCTCGACGTCGCATCCGAGGATGGCGCCGTAACGCCGATCAACCTCGATGCCGAGATTGCCGCCAACGCCTACGCGCTGCTCGGTGAGTATGGCACAACGCTCTCTGCGGTGCTCATGCACAGCCGCATCTTCTACAACCTGCGGGCGGCCCGGGCGATCGAGAAGTTCAAGGACCCGGCTACGGGGCTCGACTTCAACATGTGGGACGACAAGATCGTCTACGTGTCGGACCAGTGCCCGCGCGAGCCGGGCGACGACAGTGGCTTCAAATACACGTCTTACCTCTTCGGCAATGGCGCCATCGGCTATGCCGAGGCTACCGGCGAGGGCGGGCCGAAGAAGCCTGTCGAACTCTCTTCGGTCGCCGAAGCCGGTAACGGTGAAGGCGTGGAGACGGTCTGGTACCGCCGCCACTGGGTCATGCACCCGCGTGGCGTGTCGTTTACCGGCAACCCAGCATCGGCATCCGGCGTCACCGATACCGAACTCGGCACCGGCACGAATTGGACGCGGGTCTATGATCCCAAGCTCGTCCGCATGGTCGCCGTCACGACGAACGGCTGAGGGCAGGGACTTCGACCCCTATCCGCTCTGACCCCTCAATCTGGAGAACTGACATGACCGACCATCAGAACGATCCGCTTCTTGCCGAGGCGATCGCGCGTCGTGACGAAAGCCGTGCGCAGATACTGCGAGCTCGTGCCAATCGCAATGGTGGCACTGCGGCCGACCGTATGGCCGATGCCTTCGACCGGCTGGCTAAGCAGGCCGAACAGCAGGCGAAGACGTCATCGACCGCGCTCAGCGAACTCGAGCCGGCGAAACCCGATCCCGAAGGCACGGCTCGTCAACTGGCAGACAGCAAGGGCAATTTCGCTGCCAATGCCGAGGTGGCATCGGTCGGTGGCATCGGCGTCGAAGCCAGCAACACTGATCCGACGACCGGCAAGCCTGCACAGACCATCGAGCAGGCCGGTGTGGCAACGCAGGAGGGCGCGCAGAAGTTCGTCGGCGATCAGCCGGTGGGCGAGGCTGCCTCTGGGCGCCTGCGCACCACCGAAACGGCAGAGAGCCGTGCCGGCGTTGCGATCCCCGAGGACTGGACCTCGCTGTCCTGGCAGGAGCGCCGCTCGCTGGCCTCGCAGCTCAGCGATGACCCGATCACCAATGGCGAGCAGGCCAACGCAGCGATCGAAGCCGAGTTGAAGCGGCGCGGCTGAACGGATGGCCCGCACCAAGCCGTACACGCAGATCGGCATCAGCCGAGTGCCGTGCGCGAGGTGCGGGCTTTCCTCGCGATATCAGTGGCAGATATGCGCAGACAATCGGGTGTTCCGCGGTCTCTGCGAGGAATGCGACATCGAACTGAACGCGCTGGTGATGCGCTGGGTCTGGGGCGACACACGCGAGGCTGACATTGCGGCCTATGCTGAGCAGGCGAGGACCTGACATGCTTTCATACGAAACGCTTGCTGTCACGGCGGCCGAAGCCGATGCCTATGCGACGTTGCGCGCCTGGACGAACTGGACCGGCGAAGAGAGTGCGAAGACCGCTGCGCTCCGCCGCGGTCAGGACTACATTGCCGGCCTGTACAACAGCCGCTGGAATATCGAGTTCGACAACGAGACTGCGCCGCAGGTCGTCATCTATGCGATCATCGAGGCCGCGCGTCGCGAACTGGCCGCACCCGGATCGCTGATGCCGGACGTGGTCGGCACGGAGCGTGTGCTTCGCGAGAAGGTCGGAGACCTCGAGGTCCAGTATGCGGACGCGAAAGAGCCTGACGACGCGCGCCCGCGGTTGCCGATCATCGACGGATTACTTGCCGGTCTGATCCGCGATGCCGGCAACGTCACGACCTGCTTTCTGGCACGTGCCTAATCGGGCGTCCGGATGGGCGATGTTATGTTGTAGTACGCATCCTCGCTGATCAAGCGGGCCTTCTTCTTGGCCTCGCGCATCGCAACCTCGTGGTTCGCCGCCTCGCGAGCCATATCGGAGCCCTGGTCATCGGTTGCGGACGAATGCGATTCGGTCACGTCATATGGAAGTTCAGGACCGCTGGGCATTTTTCGCTCGTCCTTTTCATGGATTTCGGCCACGCCACCTTTGTCTACTTCAATGATGCGGCCATCGTCCTCGCTGCTATCGTCGCTCTCGATTTCGTCTGTGTTGATGATGATTTTCTCTTTCATGATCCACACTCCTCTACCGTTGGTCGTTATAGGGCTGCTTCGTTTCGCCGACTGTTTTCGCCAGTTTCGAGAATGACCATGGATGATCGGCGCCTGTGAGGTTCGCGATCTGCAGCACGCGGATGGGAAAGCAAACTGCGTCGCGGTTCGCTGGGGACAGTTGATCAATGAACCGTTCATCGCCGATCGCCGTGGCCTCGGCCTTGCGAAGCGCCGTGTCCATCTCGTCCTGCGAGAGCACGCCCTTCGCGACCAGTTCGTGGTTGATCGCCGCGATTGCGAGGCAAAGCCCCTCGAGCTGCAGATTTGCGATGTTCATGGCGTCCTCCACTCTCTGATGGATGACCAACATCGCCAGACGCAAAATGATCCGAGGGTATGTTGAACCAGTTCGATTACGCCAAGAGCGCCGCGACCGCTGACCGCCTGCTCAAGAAATTCGGCCAGGCCGGAGCCATCCGACGCGCATCGTCGAGCGGTGGCGGCAACCCATGGGACCCGGAGGGGCCGACGACGGTTGACCATCCCTGCACGCTGGCAGTGCTGCCGATCAATCTGCAGGACGCGGGTAAGGACGTCGGCGGAACGCTGATCAAGGCCAGCGACAAGCGCATACTGGTATCTGTCAAGGGGCTGACCATCACGCCGACGACGACGGACTATGTCGTCACGGCGGACGGCGTCTACACGATCGTCAAGAACAGCACGCTTTCGCCGGCGGGCATTCCGGTGATCCACGACATTGTCGGGTCGCAATGACCGCCGGAGCTGCCGGTTCTAGGCGGCCTTCGTCTTGCCGCGGCCCTTCGGTGGCTTCTTCTCGCCAGCCTTGCGACCGAGTCCCATTTGCTTTGCCAGCGCCGATCGGGCAGCGGCATAGTTGGGAGCAACCATCGGATAGTCGGAGGGCAGGCCCCATTTGGAGCGGTACTCTTCTGGGGTCAGCCCGAAGTTCGCCATCAGGTGGCGCTTGAGCGACTTGTAATGCTTCCCGTCCTCCAGGCTGATGATGTAGTCCGGAAACACAGACTTCTTCGGGTTAACGGCGGGCTTCTGTGCCTTTTCTGGTTCGGGAACTGAGGGCGTCCCCAAAGTCACCAGAGCGGAATGGACAGCGGCGATCAAGGCGGCCAATTCCGCAGCCGGAACGGGATTATTCGACACATACGCCGATACGATTTCGGCAGTTAGTTCGATGTTCTGATCCGGGGAAGTGCCGGACAGGGCGGTTTCTTCGAGCAAGGCGATATCTCCTTTGAGGTTGCCGGCTTCTACCAGTTCAGAACGACCTTGCAAGGAAATGCAGCGATGGCGCGTCGTCCGACCGCACGGCAGCAGCTTGAGACTCTGTCTGCCAAGTTCGAGCCCGCGCTACAGGCTGCGTTCCTCGCCGCAATCGACGACCTCCGCAATGGCGCCCAGATCGGCCGCATTGCTGAACGGCTGGAGCGGGGCGACATCGACGGGGCGCTGCGAGCGCTGAACATTGAGCCTGCCGCGTTCCGGCTGTTCGAGGAGAGCAATCGCGAGGCCTATATCGGCGGCGGCATTGCTACCACGAACGGACTGCCCGCGCTGCGCGACCCGAGCGGTGCGCAAGTCGTGTTTCGCTTCGATGCCCGGTCGCCAGGTGCGGAAGCCTTCATGCAGGATCTGTCCGGCCGTCGCATCACGCGCATGACCGACGATATCCTCGTCGCAGCGCGCCAGCACATGACGCAGGGCATGGTGGATGGCCGCAATCCACGCTCTGTCGCTCTGGACCTCGTCGGCCGCATCAATCGGGCCACAGGACGCCGCGAGGGCGCGATCATTGGCCTTTCGTCCAGTCAGGAGGGTTTCGTCGCCACGGCGCGGCAAGACCTGCTCTCGGGCGATCCGTCGCGGCTGCGGCACTATCTCGGGCTTGGCCGGCGCGACAAGCGATACGACCGGACGGTTCTTGCGGCTATTCGAGACGGCAAGCCGCTGATGCGCGACGTCGTCGATCGCATGATCGCGCGGTTGTCGGACAGCTATTTGCTCCTGCGCGGTGAGACGATCGCACGAACGGAAGCCATCGGCGCCCTGAACGCCTCGCACAGGGAAAGCTTTGAGCAGGCCATCGCGTCGGGCAACGTGCGGCGTCAGGACGTGCGCAAGGTATGGCGCGCGACCCGCGACAACCGCACCCGCGATACGCATCGGGCGATCGGCGACGAAAGCGTCGGCTACGATGAATTGTTCTCGAATGGGCTGCTTTATCCCTGCGATCCGAACGGGCCGGCGTCAGAGGTCGTGAACTGCCGCTGTAGCGTCGACTATCGCATCGACTTCTTCGCGAACCTGACCTGATCCGATGGCACAGCAATCGTTCACGGCAACAATCGACGAGTGGGTCATGACGACCCTTGCGCGCGTCCTCGCGGTGTTCAGGACCGCAGCGCAGTACGTCATCGAGGACGTGCGGGACCGGACGCCAGTTAACACGGGCTACCTGAAGAACTCGCTCACCGTCTCACTGGATGGACCGCTGCCGATGCGTGGCACGCAGGGCGATGGATACGCCGCCGCACCATATGCGCTGGCGATCGTCGGAGCCGATCTCGGCGACACCATCTATGCCTCATTCGTGGCGGAATACGCGGCAGCGATTGAGTATGGAGCGCGCGGCCGGGAAGGGCGGGGCATGGTCCGGCTGTCGGTCCAGAACTGGCAGGCGCATGTCGACCGCGCCACGGCAGAGGCTAAGGCTGCGGTTCGCTCGCGCGGATAAGCCCGGCCATCATCATCACCAGTGCGCCGCGGCTTGCTCTGAGAGCGGTATCACCACGCAACGTCTCGCCTTTCAGATGCTCGAGTTCGAACGCCATCTGGTGGAGGCGGTCAACAATCTCGTCGTCATTCAAGGGCGGGGGTGTCTGGTTCACGTGCAGAAGGTAACCCATGCCATCGATCGAGGAAAGCATCGAGACGGCGCTCTTCACGCGCGCCAATGGGCTGGCTGCGCTAACCGGCCTGGCGATCTCGTGGCCGAACGTGTCCTTTACCGCACCGCTGAGCGGCCGCTATCTGCGCGTGTCGCACCTGCCGAACCAGACGCAACGGCTCTTCATCAACTCCGCCGCCCATCGCCGGCCAGGCATCTTGCAGATCAGCGTCGTGGTGCCGCTCAACGTGGGCGCCAGCGCCGCCACACGCATGGCAGGGCAGGTGGCGGAGCATTTCCCGATGGATCTGCGCATGACCCCTGGCGGCGTGTCCGTGCGGGTGACCAAGGCTCCAGACATCGCGCCGGCGCTCAAGGAAGACGCCGCGTGGATCGTGCCGGTCAGCGTGAGCTACGAAGCGTTGACTTAGAGAGCAGCGCGCCGGCGGGGTTCGAACCCGCTATTCGGTTTCCATCAGGAAATTGTCTCTGAAGGTTTCCACCTGAGATTTGTTTGCCGTCCTTTACGCCTCAGAGGCAGCAGCGCACCGTGGCGCAAATTTACGCCGTTCAGGCTCCTTCGGCAAGGGCATCATCAGCACAGGAGGCCGACATGGCCCAGTCATTCCCCGTCGCGGGCGCAAACCTGTTCATCGGCGGTGTCTTTGTGCCGCCCACGACAGGTCGGCTCCTTACCATCGACGATTTCCCCGAGATCGGCGACAGTGGTTTCATCCGTATCGGAAAGTGGCAAACGATGGGCGCACTCGGCGGCGACCAGGCCACGATCACGCAGGCGTACATCAACGAGGACTACGACGACGTCCAGATGGGCACCAAGAACCCCGGCGTGATGCAGAACACGTTCGGGGTGTTGGATGCTGATCCCGGTCAGATAGCGCTTTACGCGGCCGCTGGCGACAGGCGACTGCGCTCGTTCATTGTTGAGCTGCCCGACGCTCCTGTGGGTGCATCGCCCCACGGGAGCCTTCGGCTCTTCGCGGCCTACGTCAAGCAGCCCAATGAGCAAGGCGGGGAGGCGAACACCATGCAGGCGATGACGTGCGAGTTGGTCAAGTTCCGCAACACGGTCAAGGTTGCGGCATCAGCAACCGGTGGCCCGATCGGAGTTGCAGAATAATGGATATCGCATCTCTCAAGCGTGACAGTTCCAAGGTCGAAGCCGGCGATTGGGTGAGCGACATCCCTGGCATGGGGGACGTTCGTTTGCGTGTCCGCGGCCTCTCCAGCCCAACCGTCGTTGCGCTGCGCTCGCGCAAGGAGCGCAAGGTCACGCGGGAAGATCGGGAGCGTGACGGATCGCTCAAGCCCGAAGCTGCCATGCGCATCTTCGGCGAAGTGCTGCACGAGGCGGTCCTCTTCGATTGGGACGGCTTCACGAACGGCAAACAGCCGCTGCCATTCGACGCCAACCTCGCGAAGGAATGGCTGACCAACCCCGATTACGTCGCCTTCGCCGATGCGGTCGTCTGGGCCGCCCAAATCGTCGACAAAGGCCGCGCCGGGGAGACGGATGACATGGGAAACGGCTCAAAGCGGTCGTCGCGCGCAGCCTCGCCGGCGACGACCTGATCCTTGAAGGCGATCTGCTGCCCGGCACCCTGGACTGGCTTCATGCCTTTTGGGAGCTCTGCACCGATCGCCAGATAGGCATGGGCGTCGGGGCCATCCCGGCGTCCGCCATCAACTCGTGGGCGGCACAGTCTGGTCTGGACGATGTCGAGACGGCGACTTTCCGGGCCTGCATCAGGGCCATGGATGGCGCCTATCTCGAATATGCCAGTAAGCCGGAGAGCGAGCGCAAGAAGGTCGAGAGCCGGCCTCTCAGCGGTGAACTGTTCGATGCGCTGTTTGGCTAGTTCGGTGATGCGCACCTGCCAGCTTCGCCAGATGACGTTCGATCAGCGCGACATAGGCAATCATCCCGCACGCGAGTGCCGCGACCAGAATAGCAACGGCGCCACCGAAGAACGTGCCGAATGGCGAGCCGTTGATTAGCCGCTAACCGATCACGCCGCCGGCCGCGACGATGGCAATCGCAATCAGGCAGGTAACCGCCGTCAGCGTCTCTGCGAGCAATCTGGCCGTGCCTACGAGGTAACCAATGGACATTGCTACCCTGGGCATTGCGGTCCGCTCCGAGCAGGTCGACCAGGCCAATGCCTCTCTCCAGCGCTTCGCGCAGGCATCAGGCGCAGCAGAACGCGCCGCCAAGAACGTCGGAACAGAGGCGACCAAGGCCGGGCGCATGGCTGCAGCCGCCAATGACAATGCGGCAGCATCGGCAAGCCGTGCGGCGCAAGCCTATGGTGGGTGGGAGAAGTCCGCCGCAATGGCTGCCCGCGCGATCGGTGCCGTTCTTGGCGCGCTGGCCACGAACGCCCTGATCCAGTTCGCCGATACGTGGTCCGACATCAACGCCCGTGTCGGGCTGGCCGTAGGCAATATGGATGCGAGCGGCGTCGTGCTGGATCGCCTGGCGACCGTTGCCCGGCGCACATACTCGGCTCTGGACCTGACGGCCGAAAGCTTCATTCGAAACGCCACGGTTCTGCGCGAACTCGGGAGGACCACCGCCGATCAGTTGGACTACACCGAGGCGCTGAACCTCGCACTGGTCGTTTCTGGCGCCCGCGCTGATCGCGCAGCGCGCGTTCAGGACGCTCTCGGCAAGGCCATGGCGGGGGGTAAGCTGAGCGGTGATGAGCTCAATACCGTCATCGAGACGGGCGGCCGCGTTGCCGAAGTCTTGGCCGAAGAGCTTGGAATCGGCGTCAATCAGCTCCGCCAGTTCGGCGCCGACGGCAAGATCACTGGCGACGTTATCTACAATGCCCTGACGAAGCGGATGGAAGGCCTTCGCGCTGAGGCCGAACTGATGCCAGCCACGATGGGCGATGGCGTGATGCTGATCCGCAACTCTTTAATGCAGTACATAGGCACGATGGACCAAGCCGCTGGCGCGTCTGAAACTTTCGCCGCCGGTCTGATCATCATCGCGGACAACATCGGGCGTATCGTCACCACCGCCGCAACCGCGGTCACGATGTACGGCACATACTACGTCGCGGCATTCGTGGCAGCCAATGTCGCCACCATGACGCTGGCCGGCTCCCTCGCATTCTTGAGGGCCGCCCTGATCCGCACTGGCATCGGCGCCGTCGTCGTTCTTCTCGGCGAGCTCGTCTATCAATTGATCGAAGCGCGCCAGCACGTCGATAGCTGGGGTCAGGCGTTCGAGGACGTGTTCGAGCGGTCGAAGGCCATCGCGGCGGCATTCGGCTATGGCTTTGAATCGGTCGTGGCCGGGATTCAGTCTGTCTGGGCCACCTTCTTGGCCGATATGGTCGAGGGCTTCGAAAGCTCGTTCGGCGGCATCCTTCGGGCATTCGGCATCGGTGTTGAGCAGGTGTCCGGCATGGTGGACAAGCTGCGCAACGAGGCGGAGCTTGCCACCGCTCTTGCCGACGCATCCGGCAATCTGGCGCAACTGGCATGGAACCATGGCACGCGTCCACGTGAAGGGGCCGCTGTCGAGCTACCGGGCGGTAGCGGGTCGGGCATCAAGCCAACCGGCGAAGTTGACAAGGCGGCGCAGCGCGCAGCGGAACGGGCGGCGAAGTCCTACGAGCGCATCACGCGCTTCGCACAGCAGTACATCGAAGCGCAGAAGCTCGAAGCGCAGGCCATCGGCATGACCGAGCGCGAGGCCAACCGGCTTCGCTACACGCAGGATCTGCTCAACCAGGCGCAGGATGCGGGGATCAAGCTCACTTCGGCTCAGAAGGCGGAACTTGAAGGCTTGGCCTCCGCCATGGCCGATGCAGAAGCGAACACCACTGCGCTGCGCGATGCCTTTGACTTCGCCAAGGAGGTCACGTCGGGCTTCCTCAACGATTTCAAGTCGGGGCTGGAGCAGGGCAAGGGCGTGCTTCGTTCCTTTGCCGACGCGGCGCTCGGCGCGCTGAACAAGATCGCTGACAAGCTCATCGAAATGGCGATCAACAGCCTTTGGGCCAACGCGTTCGGTGGTGCAAGCGGTGCAGCGTCCTCCGGCGGCGGCGGGATGTTCGGCAGTTTGTTCAGCGGGCTCGGCAAGATGTTCGGGTTCTCGTCGGGCGGCTGGACGGGTAGCGGCGCAACCAGTGCAGCTGCAGGCTTTGTCCACGGTCAGGAGTTCGTCGTCCGCGCGGGCCCGGCCGCTCAGCACCGGCAACTGCTCGAGGCCATCAATTCCGGTCGACCGGTCAGCGCAAACAACAACCAGCCAGTGGCTGCAAACGGAAATCAGCCGGTCCAGATCAACGTCAACGTTTCCGGCGCGCGCGGCAACCAGGAGATCATGCAGATGGTCGAAAGCGGCGTGCGGCAGGGTATCGGCGAGTATGACCGCAACCTCGCCGGCAGGGTCAACGAGATCGCGAACGATCCGAGGATGGTTGGCTGATGGCTCTGCCAGATATTCTGCCAGCCGAGACGTTCGTCGATCGGCTGCGCATTCGCTCGGTCAAATGGCACCTGCAGCGGTTCGACGAACTCTCGGGGCTGGCGTCGGGAGACGTGCTGGCCGCGCAGATGTCGATGCCGAAGTGGACGGGTGATGTGAGCCTTGGCCCGATGTACCATGCCGACGCGGCGCAGGTTCAGGCATTGGTCGAAAGCCTCGATGGTCCTATGCGCAGCTTCTACCTCTATGCGCCCCAGCTTCCGTATCCGCAGCATGACCCAGATGGGTCGAACCTGGGGGTATCGATGCCAACGCTCCACACGATCGGCGCGAACAACAAGTCGCTGCGCGTGACCGGCCTGCCGAACGGCTACCGCCTGACGGTTGGTGATTTCCTCGCCTTCGAGTATGGCGCCAATCCCGTCCGCCGTGCCTTCCACCGCGTTGTCGAGACCGTGCAAGCCTCGTCGGGCGGACTGACGCCGCTGTTCGAAGTGCGGCCCCATCTGAGGCCTGGCGTCGTGACCGGTCTCGCTGTCGCGCTTCGCAAGCCTGCCGCCAAGGTGTTCATCATGCCCGACACGTTCGATCCCGGCACGGCGGAAGGCCTCATCACGGCGGGCATGTCGTTTCAGGTGATGCAGCGGCCATGAAGCAAGTCGATGCAGCAACAGAGGCGCACCTGCGCGCTCGCAAAGGCGTGGCGCCCATAAACCTGGTTTGGGTCGAGGCCTGGAACCGCCAGACCGGCGGTATCGAGACGCTTGGCCTTTCCAACCTCGACGACACGGTGACGCTGACGGTGATCGATGGCAGAACACGGCTGCCAGTCACGCGCACCTATCAGGGCATTGGCGGCAATCTGCGCGTCGATTCGATCCCGCAAACAACAGACCTGAACATCCGGACTATCCGGGTGGGGCTGTCGCAGATCAGCCAGGCGGTCCAGCAGCTCGTGCGGGGCTATGAGACGCGTCGCGCGCCGATCGAAGTCCATCGCGGGCTCCTCGACCCGGCCACGAGCTTGATGATCGCGCCGCCGGTGCCACGCTTTGTCGGCTGGATCAATGGCAACCCGATCGAGACGCCGGCGGCCAATGGCGAGGGCGGGGTGCAGGTGTCGTGCGTCAGCTTTGCGCGCAAGCTCACCTTCACCAATCCGCTGAAGAAGTCGGACGAACAACAGCGCCGGCGCCAGGGCGATCGTGTCCGCCGTTACACAGACGTCGCCGGGGGCTGGCTTGCCAACATCAGCTGGGGCGAAGAGGGCAAGCGATGACGCGGTCCGAGACCTGGCATGCCGATCTGGCGGCCTACATCGTCAGCGTCGGGGCGCGTCCCTTCGCCTGGGGCACACATGATTGTGCGATGTTCGCGGCAGGTGCCGTTCAAGCCATGACCGGCGAGGACTTCGCCAAGCCCTATCGCGGCCGATACAAGAGCCTGCGGGGTGGCCTTGGCCTCTTGAAGCGCAAGGGCTTTGCCACGCACGCTGACCTCGCCGCATCGCTGTTCGATGAAATCCATCCGAGCCTTGCGCGTGTCGGTGACCTCGCAGCGGTTCCCGTCGATGACGCCGCGCTGATCGCTCTGGGGGTTGTCCAGGGCGAACGCATCTTCGTTCTGCGGCCGGGGCAGTCAGGCATGGGCACTGTTGACCTACTGAGCGCCACCCGCGCCTTTCGCATCTGAACCACGGAACTCCGATGAAGCTTCTTAACCTTGCGGCTCTGGTCGCGTGGTTCACCTTCGCATTGGCCGGCGTTGCCAATGCCGGCGTGGTGGCCGCGGCGATCGGCTGGCTCGCGACATCAACTTTGGGCAAGCTGGTGCTGGGCGTGGCCCTGCAGCTCGGCACATCGCTGCTCGATCGCGCGAGGCAGAAGAAGCAGGTCGACCCGGGCATCACCGGCCAGATCCAGGTCGGCGGCAACAACTCATTCTCGTTTATCGTCGGCACCTATGCCACGGCCGGCCAGCTCGAATATCCCGGCACCTATGGACGCGTGGGAAAGACGCCGAACGCGGGTCTGATCCAGGTCTTCACGCTGTCCGATCTGCCCGTGACCGCAATCGGCAATCGGGCCTGGATCAATGGCGAGGAGTGTAACCGCAATCCGGCGGCGACAATCAATCCGGCGACGCACGCGTGGCTTGGCGCCGGCAGCTTTCCGTTCACCGAGTACTATAGCGGCGGCTACTACTTCCTGTTTGCCAAGTACCTGCTCGGTCACCAGACGACGGCCGATCCGGCACTGCTGTCGCGCCTTGGCACCGGCGCGCGTCCATGGATGAACGACATGGTCGGGCGCGGTCTGGCGCAAGTGATCCTGTCGGCCGAGGTCAAGCGCGAGCTGTTCAAGGGGTTTCCGGCCGGACGTTGGCAGGTCGACGGCCTGGCGCTTTACGATCCGCGCAAGGACTCGACCGTCGGCGGTTCAGGCGCGCATCGCTGGAACCCCGCCACCGCAGGCACGCCCGCGTCGACCTATGAGTTCTCAAACAACCCCGCGGTGATCATCTACAATATCCTGCGCGGCATCTATTATCAGGGGGAGTGGATATACGGCCCGGAAGTGCCTGCGCTGGCGCTGCCATTAGCGAATTGGTTCGCGGCCATGAACGAGTGCGATCGGCCTATCGCGCGCGCTGGTGGCGGCACGGAGCCTCAGTTCCGGTGCGGCTACGAGATCAAGGTCGAGGAGATGGAGCCGGCCGACGTCATCGAGGAATTGCTGACGAGCTGCAACGGCCGCATCGCTGAACTCGGCGGAACCTTCAAGATCCATGTCGGTGCGCCGGGCGTGCCGGTGTACTTCTTCACCGATGACGATATCGAGGTGCTCAACAGCACACAGAACTTCGACCCGTTCCCCGGCTATCAGAGCGTCTTCAATGGCGTAACGTCGACCTATCCCGAGCCCGCCGCGGGTTGGGAGATGAAAGACGCGCCGCGCTACGTGAACATAGCCCATGTGTCGGCCGACGGTGAGGAGCGCCTTGCCTCGGTCACCTACAACGCCGTCCCCTTCGCCGGCCAGGTTCAGCGCCTCATGCGGGCCACCGCCGAGGACAACAGGCGCTTTCGCCGGCATCAGCTGACCTTGCCGCCAGAGGCGTTCCTACTGGAGCCCCTCGACGTCGTGGCATGGTCGAGCGCGCGCAACGGGTATGAGGTCAAGCACTTCCCCATCAACGCGATGGACGACCTCGACAACGTCAACCAGAACGTCGCGCTGCAGGAAGCGGACCCGTCGGACTATGACTGGTCGACATCGTTCGAGCTGTCGTGGTCTGTCGCATCGCTCACGCCGAACCGCCCGCCGGCACAGCTTCTCACCGGGTGGCAGGTGGCGCCGGCGATCATCTATGACGAGCAGGGCCGAGCGCGCAGGCCATCAATCGAAGTGTTCTTCGACGGCGATCTGGAAGACGTGCGCGAGGTGCGGATCGTCACGCGCGTGGCAGGGGCGACAAAGCCGAACTTCGATGGCTATCTGCCCTATGGCGATCCGCTAGAGAACCAGAACCCTCGGTCAGTGATCCTCAACGGAAACTTCCCGCCGAACACGCCGCATGTCGTTCAAGGCATCCTGATCCCCACCAGCGGACGCACTGCCGTCTGGTCCGCGCCGCTGGAGGTGGTCACGCCTGACGTCCGGCTGTCGGAGCTGGATGTGATCTTTTCCGATGACCTTCGCGCAGAGATCGAGGAAAGCTACCAGCACGCGGTCGCGTTTACTGGCGAGTTGGCCCGCCAGGCGCGCGAGGCAGCCCGACGCCTCGCCATGTACGGCCTCGAGCAGGATGGTGCGAACGTCCTCGACAAGCAGGAACTGCGCACGGTCATCACGGCCGCCGCGCAAGGGATGGAGGCGCGGTACGAAAACGTCGTGACGCTCGTCGTTGCGCAGGACCAGGTCATCGCACAGCGCTTCGAGGAAGTCTCTGCTCAGCTTGGTGAGAAAGCGAGCCTGTCGGCCGTCAACCTCCTGTCTACGGCGATCACGATGCAGGGCGAGACGATCACCGCCATCGGCGATGCCCAGATCGCGATCGACGCCAAGGTCGGCAACTTCTATGCCGGAGGCATTCTTCGTTTCCAGCAGATCGCCACGGATGCCGGTGCCCTATCGACCGTCGCACTTTCGGTGGCTGCGTCGGAAGGAGCGGCGACGCCGTCTCAGGCAGCTATCATCATGAGCGCGAAGGCGGGCGGTATCTCCGAAATCGGCCTGATTTCAAACCGGACATACCTTCGCCAGGGAGACGAGCTGACCCAGCTTGCCACGTTCTCGGGTGGAGTTTTCCGTATCGGCGGCGGCATCCGCGCAAACTGGGCGCAGATCGACAATGTGCAGGTGACCAACGCCCAGATCGCCAATGCCGCGATCACCTCGACCAAGCGCCACGGGCTGATCGTCCAGTGACCGCGGTCAACGTCCTGCTGACCGCCGACGAGGTGCATGTCTTCAGCGATGGCGGGCATTATGACCCGGCTGGCAACATCGTGCGCGTCGGCGCGAAGACATTCCATCTGCCGCGCTACGACGCAATCCTCGCCTTCTCGGGTCCGACCGGCGCCATACCGGAGATCCTGCGCCGGATCGAGGAGGCTGATATCGCGAGCCTTGCTGGGCTGTGCGCTGCAGCGGCCGTTCTCTTGGCCGGTGCGGTGCCGATCGAGATGGCCTATTCGGTGATCCTCGCCGGCATAGAAGACGGCGAGACTGTCGGCGTTGCCCTGGAGGAGCGCGGGCGGGTTCATCAGCTTGGACCCGGATCGATGGTGCGCTCACTAAGCTGCCATATCACCTTCGACCCGCTCGACATCGTCGGCAGCGGTAGGCGCATGATGGCGCAGCAGCGGGCTGAGCATGGCGTCGTTGCTGGCTTTTGCCTGCACAGTTGCCTGTCGCGAGGCGCACTGTCGAGCTACGTCCTCGATCGCTGGCCGATCCTGATGGCAAAGCCCTTTCGGCCAAGCTTTGCCGCGAAGATCGCCAATCTCGAAGTCGACACGATCAACATCGCCAACAATGCGGCGCTGGCAGTAGTGACCGGAACCTCGTCGATCGGCGTGCCGAACCCGATGGCTGCACCGGTCAAGCTCTTTGCGTCTGGAACGGCGAACTACCGCAACACCGGCTCGTCCGGATCGGTGCAGTTCGAGATCCGCATACGGGCTTCGACGGGCAATCGCATCCTGGCGATCTACACATTCACCAGAGCGGGCAGCGGCACCGAGGCCCTTCACATCCCCCTCTCGGCTGTCGACCTCGCCCTGCACACCTCGCAGACCTACACCGTGCAGACCGAGACCTTTGCCGCGACCCCTGGCCTCGGCATCACGATCATTCCGTGGTCGGACGTCGTGATCAAAGCGCTCTACAGGAAGCGGTGATGGCGAAGATCGGCAATCTGGCGGTCGACACGCTTAACATCGTGCCGGCTGCAATCACCACAGTGTCGGTCGGCAATCCGATCGGGGTCTCGAACCCGGCCGCACTGCCGATCGAGATCCATGGCACCTCCACGATCCAGTATCAGGGCGTTGCCAGCGGATCGAACGGCTCCGCGACCTATCGCATTCGCCGCAACCGCGACAACGCCATCCTGTTCGAAGAGAGCTACGGCTTCAACGGATCGGGTGGGGGCGCCGCGTTGGTCAACGCATCGATCCTCGACGATCAGGCGACGGCATCGGAGACGTACCGCGTTGAGGAACTGCCGAGCTATAGCCCCGGCACGCCGGGCGGACAGGGTGGCGTGACGATGAACTCGTCGCATCTCTATTGCCTCGCGGTGAAGAAATAGCCATGGCGAAGATTGAAGAGCTCAGCGTCGACACCATCAAGATCAAGGATGGTGCGCTGACCGCCTTCTTCGGCGGCGCGGGCACAAGCGTCGTCGTCAATGCCGCCACGCCGAACCCGGTCGAAATCTTCATCCGGGCCGCCGGCTCGAACGTCCAGGTACGGCGCACACGGGGCAACGTCCTGATCGGCCAGACGAGCGGTCCGGTGATCGCCGCCATGTTCGTCGATCCGGAGCCGGCCAGTGGCGACACCTACACGATCAGCGGCAATACGAGCCCGTCGCCGCGCATCCGGGCAGTTGTGAGGTTGCGATGAAATTCCGGGTCACTTTCAGGCACGGCCTGTTCTTCGACTATGAGGCAGCGTCGATGGACGATGACGGCCAGACGCTGACGCTGCGCGACGAGAATGGCGGGCTCGTCGTCTCCTACCAGGACAGCGACATCGCTTCCTGCCTGCCGGTGGAGGATGCGCCATGACGCTCTATCGCATCGTCCTGCCGGACGGCACCGAGCGGCTGCATGAAGCCGAGACCGTCGAGGGCGGGCCCAACTTCCTCAAGCTGATCGATGCGAATGGCCGCGTCGTCGCCTGCTACCGCAACCACGGCTTCGTTCTCTTCGAACCGGCCTGATCCCACCAACAGGACAATCCGACATGACCGACCCGAACCCCTCGGCGGGCGAAGCCGTGCGCATCGACCCGGCCATCGCGCTGCGCGAAACCAAGCTTTTGATGCAGGCGATCGACACGCACTATCACCACCGCAACCTGATCCTTGCCCAACAGGCGCATGACCTGGCCGGCCAGCTCGCCGCGTCCGCACAGCGGGTAACGGAGCTCGAGGCGGCGCTTGGCGCGAAGGAGCCGTCCTGATGCCGGCGTTCTGGAACACAGGCACCATCACGCTGGCGACGAACTCGGCCGCCGTCGTCGGGCAAGGGACAAGCTTCAACCTGTCTCTCTTGCGGCCGGGCGACACGATCGAGAGCGATGACGGCCGGCGCGCGACGATCGCAAGCGTCAACTCCGCCACCTCTATCACGTTGGACAAGCTCTGGCGGGGGACGGGGCAGACGGCGGCGGCTTACAAGGCTTGGTACACGCCCGACGATGTCACCCTCGAGGGCCTCGGGCGAGCCGCGCTGTCGGCGCTCTCGTCCGGTAACGTGAAGGCTCTGTCGGACCTTACCGGCGCCGCCAACAAGCTACCGTTCTTCAGCGGCGCGGGCACTTTGGCTCTCACGGACCTGACTGCATTCGCGCGTACGCTGCTGGATGATGCAAACGCGGCGGCATTCTATGCGACCTTGGGAGAAATCCCGAACGCACAAATCCGTAGCGATCTACCGGCCGATAAGGCTTATCGGCGCGGGAACGTCCTTGGAAGTCTCTCCCAGTCGGGTGGTGTCCCCACAGGCGCGGTCATCGAACGCGGATCGAACGCAAACGGCGAGTATGTCCGCTTTGCTGATGGAACCCAGATTTGCATGCGATCCATCACCGTCGATGCATCAAATGGCAGTATCGTTTCGTGGCCGTACCCGGCAACGTTCGCATCAGCCCCTATTGCCAATTTCATATCCGGCGAAACCTCGTCCGGAAGTCTGTCGCCGCTTGGCGGCAGTGGTTATTCGCCAAGGCTTAGAGCGTTTCAGGGAACCTTGCTTTCGCGCGACGGCCAGGCGTGGGCATACCGACTGGAGAACACAGTTCAAACCTGGCTCGGAGACTTGAGCGGCGGAAGCTACGCGGCAAGTCTCGGCGCCATAGGGAGGTGGTTTTGATGATCATCACATTTGCTCCTCAGCGTCGTAACGACACCCTCACGCTCGAAAAGACCTCGGGCGACCGGCTGCGCATCAATGGCGACCTGTTCAACTTCAACCCGCTGGCGGATGGCGACACGATCCCGGCCGGTACAATCCCCTGCGAATGGATCGTCGGCCCGGTCGAGCGGATCGACGGCGAGGTGCGCCTGACGATTGTACTGCCGCATGGGCCGAACCCTTCGCAGGCCGTCGCTTTCCCCGAGCCGCTCGCAGTGAGCGACGACGGGCCGATTTCGGTCCCGCACGATGAACCCGAGGAGGAGCCTGCCGATGTGGACGCCTGACCCCGAGATCATCGTCACCGCGGCGCAGAAGGCAGCGGAAGCGCAAGCCGCTACCGTCGAGGTTTTTCGCGCCGCCATCCAGGCGCATGTCGACGTAACGGGCAAGAGCCACAATTACGATGGTGGCAACGCGCTCGCGTCCTATGTCGCCAGCACCAACTCGCAATGGGCGGCCGAGGCACAGGCCTTCGTCGCCTGGCGCGATGCGGTCTGGCTCCATGCATATGCTGAGCTCGACAAGGTCATGGCCGGCGAGCGCGAGCAGCCGAGTGTGGAGCAATTGATTGGCGGCCTACCGAAGATCCAATGGAAGGGTATCTAGCCTATCCCTATCAACTTCAATTATGCGGCTCTAGCGGGGCGCCGAACGCCCAATTGAATATTGATAGTATCGCGATGATTATTGCGAGCACAGCGAGACTAGGCGAATAGCCGGGCCCGAGAGCGAGCAGCCAAAGCGGTGTTGCTATGGCTAGTAGGCTAAACCGGCCGACTTTAAGCCTGCCGGTCACGGTCATTCGCTTTGGGCGTTAAGCCGTAAGAGTCGTTTTCATCATCCTCGAAAAACATGTGCTCGCCCATCGCGTCGTCACCTTCATCTACCGTGTCGAGCATCTCGTTGGCGCGTTCGAAAATATCGCGTCCATCGACGAGCGCCGTAATGTCGTCCTCAGAAAACTCACTGAAGGCGATCGTCGCGGGCTCCTTATCCCAGGCGAGTGTTTTTATGCTGCCGCTGCCAACCGCAAAAATCTCAGCCTCAGCCTTGTAAAAGATGTTGATACGCTCCAAGCCAAGGAATTCGCACGCAACATTCAGACGTGCAATAAAATTTGCCGGAGATGGCGAACTGTCACGAAGTCTTACCTCAACTCGCTTGCCAGCAGCAGCGTTTGCCGCTGCCCATAAGTCGGTTTTGAATAGCGGGTCCATGTAAATCCGTTGTTTGCTGCTGGTTTGCTAACGCTTCATTGCGCTCGAGATCCACGCTTACCGGAGGAACTCAGCGTAGCTAAATAAAGGGGTATTGCGGCGCTGGCTATCGGAAAGCCTGAGCGCGATCTGACAAAGAAGTCCAGAATGGACAGAGTGCTGGACATCAGAAAGAAGCACCTTCCTGATTCCATTTGCCAAATGCGGCGCAGACAAACTCATCACGAGAGCGGCCGCGATCAATCAGGTCCGGCCGATCAAGATACGCGACCCAGCACAGCGTCCAGTTGAAAAGAATTTTATAACCCATTCTGTCTGCGCGAATGGTGACCGCTGTTCCACGCGGAAAACCGGCCAGAACCCGGGCCGCAAGGTCTGCATCGAATATGCGTAGTGCTAAATGGCGCTCCCCAGCGATAGCTTCCAAGCCCGCAGGATCCTCCCGCTGCCGACGGAGAACCTCCTTCTCTATTTCGTCAAGAGCAGTCACCGCGTTGGATAGATGGATACGTCCCTGAGTAAGACGCTCATGAAGAAAAGCGCTCTGTTCGGCAGACGGACCAATGGCGATACTTATCCATCCGGCTGCCACGAGAACGAGGTAGAGAAGGACGCCAGCAGTTGTCGATAAGACTGCCCCGCCAAACACCGCGGCAGTCGAGCCTTGGGTTTGATGGAGCCCCGCTTGCCGCGTAGATGAGACGTCCCTTGCTTCATCCTGGACCGCCGCGATAGCCTGCTCCATCCCCGCCCTCATGGCTGCTTCTCTTTCGGAATTGAGCAAATGTGGGTTTTTGACGAGAAGTTGGTCGTGAGCGTTTCGGAGCCGGTCCACCGCTTGGAAGAAGCTTCTCGGATTTGATGGGTCCGAACCGGCCAGAAGCCTTTCCAGACTAGCGCGATATTTTGATTCGTACATTGCAAACCAAATCTATCGCACTAGCGAGTTTAAATAGCCTGTGAACCGAATAGACTGATTTTAACAACAGTTATGCTCCGATAAACTTTGCAATTCGACTGCAGCAAATACATAAGGCAGCCATTTGTATTCGCTCAAAAGTGCATGCGTCGATTACTATGCTCGATACACGCCAAGTGGCTGACCCGCACGGGTGTCGGATACAGCTAACTTCCCTATGGTGCAACTCCTTAACCGAGGGCGGAAGATCCACGTATTGCTAAAGTGACATCCAGAAACAATTAAAAGTAGGTTCATCAAGTAGAGAGTATTAATGATTTGCTTCAAGGAAAAATTCTTGAGATGATCTCATCCATGATTGGATCGCCTTCTGTAAGAAGATCATCCAAATCTTCCTCGTAAAATCGAGGCGGACCAATGTAATCGTTTATGGCAGCTCTGCGCACGTATCTATAGGGCATAGAAACATACTCCGATTTCATAAACCTGAGAAATGCCGCCGCTTTACGCCGCGTCTCCTCCGAAACTCCCACACTACTCTGGCCGCTGAGAACGCGCTCGTAAGCCTCTCTGGTTTCCAGGATATCAAGCCCAACAGGATAGTCTCGCGGACCCCATACGCTCGCTTGGAACACGGGAACGCCTAACACTGGAAATTCGACAGAGGCGGTCCCGTTCCAGAGAAAAGCCGCATCTACGATTTCGGCCAGTTCATGCGTGTTCAATCCATCGTGGGGTAAAAAGACGGCGTTACCGGGTAAGTCGGCGGGCACAAGATCTCTCAGTAACTGCACGCCGCCCATGACAATCTCTTCGCGGAGTTCGTGCGGATGAGGTTTAATCAGCAGCAAATTGTCAGTCTTCGAGATCCCATCGATTAGGTGATTAATCCATTCTACGAAATCACCATGCGCTAGGCCGCCGTCCCCGGGAGCGGCGAAGTCGATAGAAACCTTTCCAAAGGCAACGAAGACCTTCCCCCCCCGGGATCTGACCGACAGAATACGATCTTTGATCTCGGAAAAATCGGACGGGACTGTTTTGCTTCTGTTCTGTGTAATCCACGAAAATACCTCCTCATCAGCAAAATCTAATACGTCTGGGAAGTTAGATGTGAATTGTTTGAAGCGCTCCGCGCCGCCTAGTAGAGGGGTTCTGACGTCTGGATGCGCAGTGAGGTCTTCCACTGCAAGCGTCGCAGCCTCACGGGTCGACAGATTGCTGTAATAGTTCTCGTAGCCGGCACTTAGGGCCACCACGTGAATATCAAAATCTCGGCCAACAACGTTGCACCACTCTCTTGGGATCCCCCAAGGAGCGAAGTGGCTATCCATACAAAGAATTCGGATCGGCAGCCCTTTCGAGGCCAAGGGTATTAGCATTTTGCAAAATTTTAATGCTCGATCCGCTCTCAGCAACAGCATTTGGAAAAGCTTAGACGATTCTGGATCGTCAAGAATGTTGGCGCTGTAACGTCGCGCCTTCTGAGACACCCGCTCATGGAAATATGGGAAATAATTGATACCTTCACATTCGACAGTACCGGCGGACCAGTCAACGTGCCACACATGATAGAACCCAGTAAATGGATCGTTCACTAGGCCGGATCCGTCGTTAGCCAACATGCTGCATACGGCGTCAAACTCTGGAACACCTGCAGGTGCCTCCCAGGTTGCAAAGGCCGCGGCGCCGAAGTGATAACCGCGTTGACGGAGAGCCAATCCTATCGGAAGTGAAACTCCTGACAAAATATCATGCGCAACGTTGAATGCGATGCAAAAACCTTTTTGTTCATCGATCTTCGGAGGCGGAACACGCTTTAAGTAATCGCTACCATCTATATAGAGCTGTGCAATGCCCATATGATTTTTGGCGCGCCTTCTTTCCTTATCGGCATTTTCATGGCTGGGATCGATATCCTTTAGGACGGAATTCTCTAATTCGACTGCTTGTGGATAGTATCCAGATCTCAGCAAAGTATGCGCGAAGCGGCGGCGATAGGGAAGCGAAGCCCTTTCCGACCAACGCTCGCCCACGAGCAACGCGCCACTTCTTGAGAAATAGTTATTTTCCCATAGTTTCTTAGCGGCTACCCAGGTGGTCCGCTCTTCGGAATTTTCCGAGAGCCAGTCAGCGAGGTGCTGTTGAGTTTGATCGACCATGATCCTTACTTTCCCCCTGAACAAGGAGTTGTTCGATACGCGAAATAATGAGTTCGGCTAGCCCGGTACCTGAGAAGTCCCCTTCGAAGGGCGAATTCGCGTGTACGATTGACGGGAACCATATGTCCCTTCCGCTGTCCAACTGCCTCATTGCCACAGCCGAACTTCTGGAGGTCAAAATCGTAGGGGCTCCGATGAAGCCCGACAGTTCCGCCAAAAAGGTAGCAGGAGATATGACAATATCGAGCTGAGAGATCAGTGCGGCTTTGGCATTGAAGTCATTTTTGAGGTCAACCGTATCCACAAAATGGACTCTGCCTGGTGCTGCGTTTCGCAGCGATTTAGCTTCCTCCATCGACACGTCGGCCTGCAAAATGATCCAGTGCTTATTGATACGTCCAACAACATCCAAAATGACTGAGAATGGTGTGTAGTGCCTACCACGAGCGTACCCGGCGAGATCGCTTCTCCATGCTAGGCCTAAACACTGCGCTGCAATCATACCTATTGATGATGATACTCGATGCGCTGAACCAGTCCGATTGTCTGAGTTCTCAAGAGCATTCGCTAAACTGGGCATGGCATCGTAAGTCGTGCATACGGCATCAAAATCTTCTAGTTTCTCCCATCCGACATTGTCTAAGAAGTAAGTGAGTGATCCAACGGGTACCTGATCGTATTCCGAACGGGGAACACGATTAACAATTTTAAACCTCCGGCGTACCGGGATGAAATGGATAGCAGGGTAGGCCTCGCAAAGCAGTTCGTGTAGTCGAGGATCGCACGTGACATAGGTCGATCCGTCCTGCGGCAGCCGTCTGTAAGTGGATGCCCAGCGAATTTCATCTCCTACCCCCGAAGACGCCAGAAGCAGTCGTTTAGTTGCCTTGCTCCAAGATTTATAGTCACCTGTATAGTTAGAGCCAGCGACTCCGTCTCGAAAAGGCTGCAATGTGCCACGACTAGTGTACTCAGAGAACGCCTTAGCATAGTCTCGCTTTGAAAATTTGGCGGCAAATCGAGCTGAAGAGAAAGCAGCAGTCTTTCCGTCAGAGGTGGCCTTGTCTGCCAACTCAGTCGCTGTCTCAAGGTTGCCTTGTTCAACGGCTATTTCGGCGAGTTCCAGTCGGACTTTGTCTGGTCGATGATCTAAGCGAAGTAATGTCTCAAGGATCACTTTTGCTTCAAAAAGTTGCCCGGAATTCCTTAGATAATGAGCTATCCAAAATGCCGCCAGGTGCGAAACTTGGGAGTCATTAAGAAGGCCTGCCAACATAGCCATCCCTAGGCCATGTCCGCCAGATTCATAGATTCTCCGTCCAGCGGCCAATCCGTCTTTACCGTTCTGGAACTTGGCCAATCGCTGCTGGATCAGCTTTACCAGCTCGGCGTCCCCTAGGTCTTCCGCCACATCTAGAGACCGTGCGAGTTGATTGACGGTCTGATGATTGAGATTAAGCAGTGTCTGCAAAAAAACTCGGCTCGAGATCTGTTCTCCGGCATATAAGGCCAGTTGGGCTGATAACACCAACTGGTGGGATCCCGCAGTCCCCCGAGCGATTGAAGCGGTTAAAGCAAGCTCTCGGCTAGCGGTACTGAGATCGCCGACATCGAGCGACGCTTGAGCTATAGCATGGAGCGTTCTGACATCTTTTGTAGTTTCCTTGAAGCTGTGGGCCGCGGCAGAAAGTACTCGCGGTGATAGAAAGTTAGTCGCAGCTTCTAACATGAATGGCCGTTGAGAAGGTTCAGCGGAGACGAGCGCCGAATGCAGTTCTTCAGAAATAATCGCACAATCTCGTTTTGCGGCGATGATCCTGAGGGCGCTCAGCCAACCGATAGGAACTAACCGCCTGCTTAACGGGCCTTTGCTAGGTGCCTCGTCAGCGACATGCGCCTGGACTGCGGCCTGTAGACTTCTGCTTTTTCCAGTCACTTGCGTCGGTCGAGCGATTTTTGTTGATAGTTTTCGACCGATCGAACGCAATTTTGGCTGTGCTGCGGCAGGAAATCGGTTGATGAGACCGTGAGCTATCAACCGCAATCTTTTGGGCAAGAACACAGCATTCCTCATATTAAAGCCTCGTGGTGTTGCAGAAATCTGGGTCAATGGGTTCCGCTGGCGAGCCTGTAGGCGACTTGAGGCTCGCTACCCGCTACCCTTTCGCTGATTGATGCTAACTGATGTGAATCGTCCTTCCGTTTTCACATCCCAATAATAAGTGCGATTTAGCGATGCAATGCACCGGTCATTCGCCGCGTTCCACAATCGGGCGAGCCAAGGAAACGAGTAGCTGATTCTACAAAATCCTTGTGAGCGTCCTGATTTAAATTCTTGCGGGGCAAAGGAGTTTCTACCATAGGCTGCCGGCAATACAGGCAAACGCCACCGGGGTAAACCGCAAATAAAAGCCTCCTCCATCAAGTCTTTAATCACGCGGGCCGTGCCCACGGGAAAGGACATTTGTCGTGGACTCCATAGTACCGGCCGGCGTCGTCCGGTTGCTCGATTTGGGTAGCCAGATCGAGTTTGGGGCTTAGACCGCATAGCCTTAATGTCGTCTAGGCTGCACGCCGGACAGGCTCGCCAAGCCGGTCACGCCAATGACTGTCGAGGATGTTCAGGTGCAGCTAGACACGCCAGCTTAGCTTATCGCGGCTTGCGTGTGTCTGTCCAAGCAGGCGATGCTCGCCGTATGCGCCACAATCGCGGCTATGCTAAGGAGCTTGCTGCTTGCCTCAACGCTATGAACGAGAGGCGTTACCTAGCCAAAGTCGGTGCGTGAGCCTAACGGAGGACGCTTCGACTGCATAGCGAGATTTGGTGATGTAGTGAGGGATCGGCGTCCAACACCAGGATTGGGACGCCGACCCGACAAGCGACGCTTGCGCAACGCCACCAACTACTAGCCTAGCCCAAAATGTGAAACGTTCAATCACCTGGCCGCATCGGGCACCATTCCCTATAACCAGAGAGCGCCCCGATTAACCGCCACCCATTGCGTAGACGGTCAAAGCAAGAACGACCGCCAACCCCGATGCCGCCTTCAGCCACGTCCAACGCGTGATCTTGTAAGGTCCATTTGGATCCTTGTCGTAGCCACTCGACATCTCGCGCCCTCCGCCTGGGCGGCAACTCTATCCGCACTCCCTAAAACTTTAATCACCCGGCCGCACCGGGGGAAAGGACACTCGCCATGAACCGAGCTGCGTTCTTCGCTGCCTTGCGCTCTGGGCCGCTCTTTGGCAGCCGGCTGCTTCAGCAACAGGTCGAGGGCACCGAAGCCTTGATCAATGCTGCCGAGCGCCATGGCGTCTCCAACATCCATCACGTTGCGAACATCCTGGCACAGGTCTATCGCGAGACCGGCGCGTACATGCTGCCGATCAAGGAGACGGTGTACGCGAGCCACAAGGACAAGAACCCGTCTGACGCAACGGTGATCGCCCGCCTCGATGCCGCCTTTGCCAAGGGGCAGCTATCGTGGGTGAAGACGCCTTACTGGCGGGATGGATGGTTCGGCCGCGGTCCTGTCCAGCTCACACATGAAGCCAACTACGAGCGCATGGGTCGCCGGCTGGGCGTGGATCTGGTTGGCAACCGCGATCTGGCGCTGGAGAAGTCGGTCGGCGCCGACATCGCCGTCGTCGGCATGTCCGAGGGCCTGTTCACCGGCAAGAAGCTCGGCGATTACAATTTCCCTGCCGCGCTCGATGCGTCGCCAAGCTCCAACCCGCGCCGGATCGTCAATGGTGTCGACGGGACCGATGTCGAGGTCGCCGGCTATCACCGCGCGTTCGTCTCCGCGCTGCAGGCGGCTGGGTTCGGCTCGCAGCCGGAGATCATCGTCCGGCCCATCCCACCGATCGAGGAAACGCCCATGCCAACCTATCCGCCCATCGGCCACAATGGCGGCCCGCCGATCGAGCTTGGCTATGAGCATACGCCGAAGCCGTCTCCAGTCGAGCAATCGGCCAAGGCTGTCGGTGCCGGCAAGTGGGCCGCCATTGCTGGCGCGCTCTGGACCGCAATCGTCGCTGCCGATGTGCTGCCGGCGGCGTTCACGACTCCGGAGTTCAATGCTGCGGTCACCGCCTTCATCGGTGCGGCTGCGGGCGCGATCGGTGCCTACCGTGCGCCGAAAAATGCCGAGCCGGGCTGATGATCATCGTTCGTGTCTATCGCGGCGTCGCAGACCATTTCCCTATCCGCATGTCGGAATGGGTGATGCTCTGGCCGGCACTCGGGTTGTGGATCGGGCTGCAGCTCTCGCCTGACATGTTCGAGACCTCGAACTCGTTCGCCTACCTGGCGCATTGGGCGGACGAGCGAACCTGGGCGGCGATCATCGGGTTGTGCGGCCTGATGAGACTGAGCGCCCTGACGATCAACGGGACGTTCAAAGGCTTTGCGTTCTCACCGCACATCCGCGCCGCCGCATCGATCGTCGGGGCCGCGATCTGGTCGCAGGTCTCGCTCGGCTTCCTGATGGCGTGGATGAACGTCGGCGGCGCGCCGTCAGGTGCGGTCGCGTGGTCGACGATGGTCCTTCTCGAGATAATGAACACCTACCGCTCGTGGTCGGATGTCGGAAAGAATGCTGCGGAGCGGGGCTGATGGAATGGATGACGAAGATCGATCTTGTTCAGGCAGCCAATGCACTCGTCATCCTGATCGTCGGCCTGGCGGCCGGGCTCGGCTGGCGCTCGGGCAAGAAGTCGCCCCCTCAGACGCCGGAAGACGCGACCGTCGCCGTCGCCGGCGCGCTGGTTGACGGCTCGTCCGTTCGCATTCTGGCAGAGGTCATTGAACACTACCGCGTCGACCAAGAGCGGGCGCGAAAGATCGGGCACGAACTGGTTGAAGAGATTGAGCGGCTTCGCACCGAGCTGGGCGAGATCCGGCGTGAAATGCAGATGCGGCGCCGGTGACTAATGCTGATGCTGTAATAGACCACCGTGGTGTAGAAGGAAATCACTGATGCGTTTTGAGCCAGGACTTATATTGCGCATACACATCAGCGATCGACCCATCAGCAACTATTTCACCTTGCTCGAGCCATATCAGTCGATCTACCCAACTCTTAAGAACACGCTCTGAATGGCTAGCCAAAACGAGGATCTTACTTCGCTGCAGAAGACGACTCTGAATGCCTTCAATAGCCTCACTCAATCGCGGGTCAGCAGCATTGACCCATTCGTCCATAATTAGAATTTCGCCTCGCACCAAACCCAAGAGGCTCATCACTAGCCGCGACCGCATGCCAGCTGAGTAGCTACGCATAGGTAGTTCGAAATAGCCGCCTAGACCGCTCAGAAGTTTGACGTCTTCAACGTATTTGGCGATCGACCGCTGTGGCACGCCGAGATAGAGGCACTTGAGTTCGGCATTAAGCCTTCCCGACAAGTCTTGCTTCAGCCCGGCGGCTAGGGCGAATTGCGGGCTCACAGCGCCTTCAATGAGGACTGAGCCAGACTGAGCTGACAATGCGCCAGCGCAGAGTTTGAGCAGCGTTGACTTTCCAGAGCCGTTCGAACCGATCAATCCCACACGATCTCCTTCGGAAATGGCGAGATTGATGTTTCGCAGTGCGGCAATTTCCAGATAGGCTTGGCCGACGATGATGGGCGCGCCGACTGCGTCGCGTTCAAACTTTTTTCCAGCAGATGCCGTCCTTCGCATGAAGTAGCTGACGTTAACATCGTGCATCTCGATTTTTGCCATGCGCTATTTCAGATTCCTGACAAATGAATTTGAGCGGCGATATGCAATTGCGGCAACGGCGCAGAGTGTTGCCGATATGCCAATCATGACAATCCAGTCTTTGATTTCGATCGGTAGGACCCCAAAAGCCTGCCTGAACGACGATAAAAAATAGGCTGCAGGATTATAGTCGATAAGCATAGCGCGAATGCCGGTGGCATCGCCTTCGGCGCCCCAAAACACCGGCGACACAAAGAACATGAGCCTTACACCCACAGAAAGTATCGTGTCCAAATCCGGAAAAAAGATAACAGCTATGTTGGTCAGATAGGCAACTGCGAGCGACACCAGCGCTAAAATGAGCAGCAGCGGCGGCAGAAGCAGAAGATGAACTCCAATGCTTCCAGGTGCTAAAATTATGAGGGCAATGACGACCAAAATAAGGTCCATGCCCATAGAGAATAGCCGATCGATGAGAAGCTTGAGATATAGCCGCCCCAACGTCAGCCCGTTGTGGATGGCAAAATCATACCGCTTCTGGATGACCATCGTGCTGGAAGTGATGGTGGCCGCTATAAAGCTCCACAACGCATACCCAGACAACACGTAAAGATAGAATTCGCTTGCCGTGATCAGGTGTGGTTGCCGAAACACCAAAGCAAGCATCAGCGTGAAAATCAGGGTGGACAAGGGCGCCCATAAAATTCCCAGATAGCTGGACTGACGCTCTGAGCGCGCCTCAATGAAGCTGATATGAAAAAAACGCACCAACCAAGATAGGTGGGGGCGAATGGTGTTCCAGACTGTCAACTTTATCAGCTCGCGCGTTTCAGGGTTAGGGTGCGCATAGCCCGCTAGCGCCCTTGACGCAATCACTGCCGGGTCGGGTACTCCACTCAAAAGCGATGGCGCTTTGATACCACAAGTGAACTTCGAGCGCGTTGAAAACTGGTCCGCAGCTTTTTCCAGCCAGGTGAGCGAGGCTTGCTAGCGCCCGTACAGGGGGCTACGTACCGCAGAGCATAAGGTGACTAGGAAAATTGTCGATGCAGCACGTGTGCAAGGTTCATCTTATCGCGGGTACCCGTCCAAATGTTATGAAAATCGCGCCATTATACAAGGTGCTCAAAACGCAAAAATGGTGTCTCCCTAAGGTAGTTTTTCTTGAGCAGCATGCTAGTGCCCATATGGGCGCGGGCATCTTCGAGGAATTTGGCGTAGACGGCATCACGAAACTGCAACTGACTGATGGTGACTTTGGCCTCCGTCTCGGTTCGATAGTCAGCTCGTACACTTCGGAATTGCAGCGAGACGCGCCGGACCTCGTCGTTGTGCCCGGAGATGTTGACGTCTCGCTAGGAGCGGCACTGGCGGCGAAGCGTGCGCTGCGACCCGTCGCGCACCTTGAAGCGGGTCTGCGCAGTACAGATCGCCGAATGCCCGAAGAGCTGAACAGGGTGTTGATAGATTCGATTTCTGACATCCTTCTTGCGCCATCCGAGGCGGCTGCTGAGAACCTCATCTTCGGCGAAGGTCAACCACGAGAGAAGGTCCATTTTGTAGGTAACATAATGATCGACGCTCTCGTTTCCGTGCTCTCGAAAGAAAGAGCCGACGCGCAATTGAAGAGATTTGGAGTGTCACCGAAAGGATTTGCGATTGCGACGTTCCACCGACCCAGCAACGTCGACGATCCCCAAAGCCTGGACAAGATCGTGGAACTTATCATTGAACTTTCGGCGTCCCGTCCGCTAATTTTCCCAGTTCATCCTAGAACTCGAGCCCGGATGACGGCTGCTCAAGTTGAGAGACTACATGCTAGTGAACGGGTTATTTTGTCGGAGCCTTTAGCCTATCCAGAGTTTGTCAACCTGTTGCGGGAGGCGGAATTTGTAGTGACCGACTCTGGGGGGATTCAAGAAGAGACGAGTTATGTCGGCACGCCTTGCCTGACGCTCCGGGAAACGACCGAACGACCGGTCACGACCATTCTGGGCACAAATGTGCTAGTCAGCTTTGACGATGTCGTGGAGCATTCGCGAGCTGCCGCCATCCGTGGTTGGCCATCCCAAAATATTCCTCTTTGGGACGGCTTTACTGCACTCCGCTGCGCACATGTACTCAGCACGTGGTGGCGGTCTGCGGGACTTAAGCCGTGACTGAAGTGCTTCGAAAATGGCTGTGGGAACTGCGCAGATTCGGACGGCGCCTGCGAGCCTCGACAGCTCTGAACCAAATACTTGCCGGCCCCGCTACCAGAGCCATTCGCGAAGCGGACATTGAAGCCCGCAACCGAAACTTCCGAAAATCAATCGCACTGCTGGAAGCCCTGCCTGACACTTCCGTCACCCTTGAGAGGCGTGCGTTTAATTATCTGCAAGCTCGAGATTTCGAAGGCGTTTTGCGGATCCATGCCCGATCAATCGAATTGGGTTGCTGTACGAAAAAGTTGCGCAGGATCAATCTTGAAGCTTTAGCAAACTTAGATTCTAAGCGAACTGGCGAGCAATCTGTCGAAGAAATTGCAGGATCGCACGACGACATTGATCAACTGGCATACCTGTTCCGATACGTAAGGAGGTGCTCCCCAGAGCGGGTATCGGAGTTTTCTAATTCTCTGATCGAGCACCCAGATTACAGGGCTTTGACTCTCGTCCAGAAGGTGATGCTGGCGCACGATTGTCTTGAGCGCGGGGAAATCGAGAAGGCAACGCAGTTGCAAAATGACCTACGTGAGCGTGACGTCCGGGTGGCAGGATCGGCCGTCGATTTACAGCTGTTGGCAAGCCAACTGCAATTTAAGCATGGCAACTACGGCGGTCAGGTCGCAGCTATAAACCTAGCACTGCTTGCCCAAGGGCTTTCATCAGTTGCGCTGATCGACGTTGGCAGTCCCTTCGCCGCGAATAACATCCGCGGTGAGGTTGGACCTGCCACTGGAGCGCTCCTGAATTCTGTGAGTGTCATCATGACCGCTCGGAACAGCTCCGCCACGATTGCTTATGCAATTGAATCGATCCTCAGACAAACCCACCGAAATCTAGAGCTAATCATCATCGATGACGACAGTGAAGATCTGACCGTGGCAACAGCGCAGCGCGCGATCGGATCGGATGAGAGGGCTAAAATCGTCTCCCTACCGAAGAATGTTGGAACCTATGCCGCTAGGAACGTAGCTCTATTGCATGCGAAGGGCGAATTCGTGACGTGCCAGGATTCCGATGACTGGGCACACCCTCAGAAGCTTGAGAAGCTAACGGCGAGCCTTGCGAAAAGTTGCGATAAAATTGGGGCGTTTTCGCATCATGTCCGCTGCTCAGCGGTCCATGGAATGCACAATCGAAATGGGCATTATACTAGGAGAGACATATCGTCGTTGCTTTATCGACGGGAGAAAGTTGTTCAAGCTATAGGGTATTACGACGAAGTTAGAGCGGGTGCAGATGGGGAGCATCAGTTTCGTCTCGAACGTACATTCGGGAGTGAATCCCTTATTGATATGCCGCTTACCTTAAATTTCGTCGCGCTTTCGGAAACCTCGCTCACCGGCGGAGGACCATTCTCAATCGACGACAACACGGGTAGTTTCTCGCCGCTGCGGAACGAATATAGGCGATCCTATTGTGCGTGGCATGAGTCAGCAAGCAACCTATATCTGCCCCACGCTCCCAAAAATCGTGCTTTTCCCGTGCCTGCGGAATTGCTGCCTTAAGCTAAAAGAGCGCTCCATTTGGAACTCCCACTAACGCTTCAACTTGGCCACCGAGATCGAGCGCAACTGCCCCGTTGTCTTTGGCTAGCCCGATCAAGCCTTTGCCCGCAACGCCAGCGCTAACCAACACTAGGTCGCCAGGGCCCACTCCAACAGAACGCAACTGCTCAGCGATCCTTGAGATCACGACCGGAAGAGCCTCTATCGCTTCGGTAAATACCGGATTGGATACGGTTTTCGCATGTGTCGGAATTTCAATCACATCGAGCCTGTTGCATGCACGTCCAATAGCTTCCTCAACCACGCTCCTTTTTATGCTAGAGATAACAATCGTCCGATCAGCAGTGCTCAAATATGGCGCCAACAATTCTGGGGTAAAAACCAAGTGATGAATTCGATCTTCGGTTACTAGGGAATGGTTAAGCCCCAAATTCTGAAAGCCTACCAACGACGAGACAATGCCCCTATTCGCCGTACTGCCGAGAAGATCCGACGAGCTTTCTGAATAGTCTCGAACAAATCGATGGATACTGGGAACACCGACGACGTCAGCCTGCCGTAAAGCATATTTGCCCCGTACACAAATATCCGTTCTCGTCTCCGCGTCCAGCTCACAATTCCACCAATGCCTCTCTCGCATTCGACGATCAGCCTCGGTAAAGGGCAAGCCTTCGTCGTCAAACAAGTAAGCTTCTCCGTCGCCCAGTCGGAGTAGTGAGAAGGGCTTGCGTCCGGTGATGGCGGTGGCGATCGCCTCGATAAGATCGTTCCGAACCTGGAGATTGGTGCGCGCGTCCATGTAGATCATGCGCTCGCGCATCGCATCATAAGCCGGAAGGACCAGCTCTCGAAATTTCGCCGACAGAGACGGTCTGGCCAGCGCAGCGAACATCACCTCGAGCGATTTATGGTCTGACGAAGAAACCATCGCGGGACCACCGCTCGCAGAGATCTTCAATCGATCGAAGTGGCTCAGGCCCGCCACAAATTGGTCTTTTTGCCGGTCGTCAAATGGTGCATTTGCAGGAAGCAAATGTTTCGCGATCTCCACCTTCATGTTGCCGCTCAAAGTGCTGACCTGATGCACTGGCGACCGTTCGATGAGCGCCAAAGCCGCGGAGATATGCTTGTTCTTCAGCAGGACACGCATCGCTGTTTGTTCATATGTCCTCCTTAGTTTGAGGTCATGAACGGAGCTCAATTTGGCGATCAATAGCTGTGCGTCTTCTGGGGAGATTGGGATGGCTGCAATCTCGTGCGTAATCATTTGCAGCCAAGGATCGGTGTTGTCGGACTGACGATCAACAGCGCCCCGAATGAGATCGAAAGACAGAGGGCTACGCGAAGCCCAATTCGAATTGAACCATGAGATCAGCGCAAGTTTTACTGACGCATCCGACGTGTTCAATATTGCATCCGCGAGATTGTAAGGATTTTTAGACCCGTTCATCAGCCACGCGACATCTCGACTGGGCGGTCTGCTAATGTCTCCGACTTGGAGGTTAAACGACCGCGCCGATAAAGGAACGGATGATGAAACTATTACGGCCAAGCGGTTAAACTCGCGGGGAAAATGTTTTGCGAGAATGTCCAATAGACGTTGGATGCCTGCCGCCAAACTGCGATTGATCCTGTTTCGGAAGGTCACCGCCTGGCGGACGCCTTTGACCCCTTCGTCGATCGGCGCGACAGGGTCCAGAACTAGCTCGCGTGCAATCAGCATTGCCAAGTCGCGTCGTGCGTCCTCTTGCCCCGCGGCTGCTGAAGGATCGAAACGCGCTGACCGCCGCAACCAGTCATCATTGTAGAATTCAGCGCACCAGAACCTTGAGCGTTCACATTCCTCAATCGTGACTGACTTCGTAAGCCCCCCTGCTACAAACCCATAGTAGTCGTTCTCAATGTCATCCAATGCGAAAAGCTGGAAGACAGGAACACCCATGCCGAGCAATTCGGCTGCGACGGACGAGTTTCCGACAACAGCTACGTGGGGCTGTTCAGGAATGTCTGTTGTCACCTCATAGCGAGCATCTTTAGGACTTATGAGCTTCGTTCCACTATTAGGGTGCAGTTTGATAACAACTTTTTCAACGAAAGGGTTTTGACTAATTTTCTTGGCGATACCTTCAACTCGAGCAGCATCGAATTGAGATGTCGGGTAAATACCCACCACGGGCCGATCGTTGGTAAACGTTTGTGCAGCTACAACTTCAGGAAAACGCGAGTTCGACAGCGTTCGAGACAAGACGGCTGTTGAGCCTTTGACGGGCCCAATCGCTTGATAAGTCTCCAAAGACTTCGCGTTTCGAAGCACGCTAACGTGAAAGTCCAACGGCGGGAATGCGGGGGAGATTTCCGCGTGCTGTAGGTAAACGACAGGGACCTTTAGCTCGTCCATAACGGCTTTGTATGCAACTTGCGCTGGTGAATGATCGTTGGCGACGACACCGATCTTTGGACAACTGTCCGGTCGATCACTATAGGATGCGCAAAAGGAAGCGTATGAAGATGCGTACTGGATCAACTGCCAGCATTGGGCGACCTGAAAATCGCATTGTTCCGCGAAGGAAGCAGCCTCTGCCCGGATGCGCGAGATTAAGCCGAAATGCGACTTTGCGTGCACGCGCGCATGCTGAAAACTGTCAATGAAGTTGACGTCCGAAAAGTCAACGCCGTTCTCCGAAAGAATTGCCTTCAAAAACGCAAATTCTTTACGGTTGTTTACGGTTTTTCCGAAAAAACAAATATCGGAGCGTTCGGTCGCGTAGATCGTTATTCTAGATGTATAATCGAGAATAACACGGTTAAAAATGCTTGATTGGGTAGATCTGTCTGTTGTCCTCTCAAGGGCAAGCAGTCCTTGAGGGGCTTTAGAAGTAACAATACTTCTAAAACTGACATTCTTCTCGGCGATCCATACGGCCCGTTTGCACCCGTTCGTAAACGAGGAATGTGTCATTTACTGTTCGCTTTTCAGCAGATCCCAAGTGAACGGCGTTCCACGCGCTGCACCGGCTGGTAGCTTCTGACCGAGAAGAGTGGACAGATATTTTGTTGGTAATCCGCGGCCAGGACGAATAGCCCGCAAATTCTGCTCGTCCAACATCCCTCCTGGAGGGACGTCTTGAACGACATAGAGTGAGCGTCTGAACTGCAATGATTTTTTCTCAGCCGAAAGCGGGCCATAAGTTACAGAGCCTAGGGATTCCCAAGCTCGCTTCGTTTCGATGACCAACTGCTCCATTTCCGCCGGCTCCATGGAGAATGTGCTGTCCACACCTCCATCTGCGCGCGCCAAAGTGAAATGCTTCTCAATAAGCGTGGCACCGAGCGCGACACTGGCAACTGAAACGCCGACCCCCATCGTATGATCCGACAGGCCAACCTCTGTTCCGAACAACTGACGCAAATGAGGGATCGTAAGAATGTTGGAGTTTGCAGGCGTCGCAGGATACGTGCTGGTGCATTGAAGAAGGATAATATCGTCACACCCCCCTTCGCGAGCAGCCCGCACTGATTCATCCAGTTCTGCAACCGTTGCCATTCCAGTGGAAATGATCATCGGCTTGCCGGTAGCAGCCACCCGTCGAATAAGTTCGACGTCAGTATTTTCAAAGGAAGCAATTTTATAGCAAGGCGCATCTAACTCCTCTAGGAAGTCGACGGCGCTGGCATCAAAGGGGGTGCTCAGGCATACTATGCCACGTTCAGCCGCTCGCTCAAAAATCGCGCGCTGCCAATCCCATGGGGTGTGTGCCTCTTCATAGAGTTTATATAGCGACTTGCCTTTCCATAAACTCTGAGGGTCGGAGATAAAGAAATCCCCGTCCTCGAGATCGATGGTCATGGTGTCGGCGGTGTAGGTCTGCAATTTAACGGCGTGGGCGCCGGTATCCGCAGCAGCGTCGACGATCTTCAAAGCGCGCTCTAGCGACTGGTTGTGATTGCCAGACATCTCCGCAATGATGAACGGCGGATGGTCACGTCCTACCGAATGATTGCCAATCTTGATCATGGCTGGTTCCTTTAAACTAAATTGTCAGGTCGACCGTGAAACGGCGAACTTCAGATCCGTCTTGCTCGCTGCGAAAGCCCATGCCTTCGAACACGCGTACCGAACGAGTGTTGAACGCCTTCACCTCCGCAACCAATTTGCTGGCCCCACTAAGCGCCATCAGTTGCATGCCCCGCGCTATGATTATTTTCGCGAGGCCGCGACCGCGAACCAAGGGGTCTAATGCGTAACTGAGGCGATAAATCTCATCCTCCAATCGGTCAAAGCGAATTTGGCCGATTGGAAGGCCGGCTGAGGTCTCCAGTACGAATAATCTGCTATCTCTTGAAGATATGCGGTTACGGAACCAAGCCTCGTGATCGTTCCAACTTATAGCATCTACCGATAATGAATTTTGCCGGGCCTCAGTCTCGTTAGCCCACGCGAAGTAGACCACGGCGTCTGAGAGCCGGGCAGGGCGGAGACTGACAGAGTCGTTGCCGGTTGGCGCGATCACCTCAGCGGCCCTTAGAGCACCGTAACCGTCGACGCTAAGTGGCCCAGCCTCAGACATTGCAGCAAGCTTGTCGGGAGACAACAAGAATTCCCGCACGACTCGCGCGACATCAGAAATACGCTCGTGGGAACCGATATAGGAGATCAGACCTGCTTGCGCCAAAGCCTCGCTCGGGCCGATCTGATTATCGGCGACGCTCACGACGATTGCAGGAAGGCCGCTGTAAAGTCTTTCCCAGTTCGTCGAGCCGCCAGCACCAATTGAGAGATCAGCGTCGTTCATCAATCCAGCTAAGGACGGCTGCAAAGGATAGAGGGACGCGTTGCCACGACTAGAAACCAAGGACTCAATTGAGTGCAGACGGGGATGCGTCGGTCCGACAACTACATCCAGTTTCAGATGAGCGAACTCCGTGGCGGAGAGGCTTTCAATCGTTTTTGACGTTAGATCGAATGTATCTCCGCCACCGAAAAAGACGAGGATCCGGTTAATGCCTGTCCGCACTCTTGGGTGCTGGTGCAAGAATGATCGGTCAAGAAGCGCGTAACGAGGACCCAGCATCTGGAGAGCACCGGGAGCATAGCTGTCATAACGCCCAGCGGCTTGGACATTCTGATCTAAAAGAAAATCACACGAGTGAGAGCGATTGGCGAGATCGTCTATCACTACGAGACGATTGCAGTGGGCCTGCATCTGCTCTTCCCAAGAGCGCCCGAGCGAGTAGTGATCGACAACGACGCAGTCATAGTACCCACCATCGACGGCATCCACGGTGTCCGAGAAATCCATCGCCTCGGGCGCTGGATCACGCCCCTCCCAAGGGATGACCCGCGTAGCAAACCCATCGGCCGTGATAATGCCGGTCTGATGTCCGGGCAACTCGCGGCAAACGAATGTCACTTCATGGCCGTTCCGCAAAAGCTCCCGAGCCAGACTGCGACAACGCATAAGGTGGCCAAGCCCCATTTGCGACGACGAGTCCGCTCGTATCAGCACATTCATTACTGGGCGCTCGGTAGTTTCAACGCCTGATACAACAATTCAGCCATGTACCAATCATCGGCAGTATCGATATCGATTGCTCGCCATGCCGGCACGACCAAGGTTGTTCCATTTGCGTGGACCGGCAGTTGTCTAAGCCACACATCGCGGTTCGCCCAATAGAACTGGCCAGCGTCGTAGAATGCCTCGCTCATGTCCTGCGTTCTGGCTAGGACATTTTCAGGAAAAAAAGGAACTGCTACCCCTTCGGATGTACGCCGGATTGCTCGGTGTATCGACGAAGGGAAAGCTACAACGGGGAACACATACCGATCACCAGTCTGAGCCGCTAATTGCTTTGCCTGGCAGAGATCAACAGGATCGAGAAACGGAACCGACGGATATATGCAACAAGCTGCCTCGATGGACGTCTTGGTCGCTCGTTCGAGCGATTCAATAGCGTGCGCTATGACTGGGACGGTTGGAGTATGGTCATCTGCGAGATGAACCGGCCTAGCCAACGAAGTCGCACCCAGTTCTGAAGCTATTTTCAGGATCGAGCTGTCATCACTCGAGACCACAATCCTCTCGAATAATCCAGAGTCTCGGGCAGCAGCTATGGCATAGGCCAGCATTGGCTTGCCATGGAACTGTTTGATGTTCTTGCCCGGGATACGCTTGCTACCACCGCGGGCCGGTATGATGGCAATCGCACTCACTATCCCAGGACCTCACGTAAGGCCAAAACCACTTCGTTCTGCTCGTCTTCTGAGAGATCTGGATAGAGCGGTATGCTCATAGCCGAAGCATAGTAAGTTTCTGCCTGGGGGAAATTCGCTGCATTAAACTCTAGTGGCTCGTAGTCCGGCTGACGATAGACGGGAATGTAGTGAAGGTTGACCAAAACACCACGTTCTCTTAGCGCCTCAAAAATCGCACGATGATTTTTCTTCAGATCGTCGCGTAGCCTTACCACATACAGATGGAAGCCCGAGTAATCTTGCTCGTGCCTCCAGGGCAGGACCAATGGTAAGTCTTTGAGGGCTTCATCATATCGCCGTGCGAGCAAGTGGCGACGCGAAACAAACTCCTCTAGGCGACTGAGCTGGCTCAGACCCAATGCGGCATGGATATCAGTCATCCGGTAATTGTAGCCGAGTTCTAGCTGCTCATAATACCAGGGTCCGTGTGACGAATGTTGCATTTCGTCCGCTTGGCGCGTGATCCCATGACTATTTAGACGCGCAATTTTGCGAGCGAGGCGCTCGTCATTTGTCAGAGCCATCCCACCTTCGCCGCTTGTTATCACCTTCACAGGATGAAAGCTGAAGATGGTTATGTCAGAGTAGGCGCAGCTTCCGATCTTGGTCGATCGATAGCTTCCACCGATCGCATGAGAAGCATCTTCGATGACATAGAAGCCATACTGTCGGCTCAGTGATCGGATTGCCGACATATCAGCTGGATGCCCGGCCAAGTGCACGACCACGACGGCTTTGGGCAACTGCCCATGCTTCTCCGCTTGCTCGAGCTTTTCGCGCAGTCGATCGACGCTGAGATTGTAGCTCAGCGGATCAATATCGACGAAATCAACCGATGCACCGCAGTACCGAGCGCAATTTGCGCTTGCAACAAATGTGATCGGCGTCGTCCAGACTACATCGCCTGGACCGACCCCTAACGCTAGACAGGCGAGATGAAGCGATGATGTCGCACTATTGGAAGCAATGGCATGAGCGGCGCCGACGCGGTCCGCAACCGCACGTTCAAACGCAGCTACAGTCGGACCTTGTGTTAGATAATCAGAGTTCAGGACCGCTATGACCGCGTCGACGTCCGCTTGGCTTATCGACTGTCTGCCGTATGGAATGGACTTCTTAGATTTTACCAATCTTGCCTCGATTGCTGTCGATCCAGGAGGCGAGATCGCCCTGGCTCATCCAAGCTGGGTTGTTATCCGAACGATACGAAAAATCAGGGGCTACAGGTTTCCCGTTCTTGATGCGATTGGGGTCCTTGAACCAGTCGTTGATCGCCGGAAGAATCTTGTAGTGGCCCTCATACTCGTACGTGTAGGGCACGTCCTCCTCTCCAATCATCTGCTCATGCAGCTTTTCGCCGGGACGGATGCCTACAGGTCGATGCGGAACGCCTGGCGCGACCGTATTCGCAATGTCCACAATATTCATAGAAGGGATTTTTTTGACGTAAATTTCCCCGCCGACCATGTCTTCGAAGGCGTGCCAAACGAGCTCGACGCCCTGTTCGAGCGTGATCATGAACCTCGTCATGCGAGGGTCAGTAATTGGTAATTCGCCGCTCTCGGCAAGTGACATAAAGAGCGGGATGACCGATCCCCTAGACCCCATCACATTACCGTATCTAACCACTGAAAACTCAGTGTCTTGGGTGCCAACGTACGAATTGCTCGCAGTGAAAAGCTTATCAGATGCCAGCTTCGTTGCGCCGTAGAGATTTAGTGGACTGCTGGCCTTGTCAGTTGATAGTGCAACAACTCTTCGCACCTTCTGATCGATGCAAGCGTCGATAAGGTTCATTGCGCCGAGAATATTTGTTTTGATGCATTCAAACGGATTGTATTCAGCAGTAGGTACGATTTTGGTAGCCGCAGCGTGAACCACGTACTCGATGCCGTCCAATGCCCGTTCTAGGCGTGCTTTGTCACGAACATCGCCGATGAAGAACCGCACGCGGGGATCGTCACCGTAGAGTTTGGCCATTTCCCACTGCTTCATCTCGTCTCGAGAGAATATCACGAGCCGCCGCGGATTGTACTTTTTAAGTGTCAAGGGGACAAAAGTGTGACCAAAAGATCCGGTTCCGCCGGTAACTAGAATTGAAGAGTTGGACAGCATTCGGAAATCTCACAATCGAATCTCATTTGAAACAGCGGGAGGGCTCATGACACAGGCCTAGCTTGATTGCAACGACGCCGGTGCGTGCAAGTTTCATTGCAGCCATACATTTGTCCCGTGCGGGTCAGGGTTACTATTTTTTGCGCGATAGGTCTTCAATTGGAGTACGGCTTGCCATAACACACGTTATCGGTTCGATTGCGCGCTATGCGGGTGGGACAGGTAAATGCCGCAGCAGTTTGGCCATTAGGAACACCCATGCAAGATACCAAGCCCCTTAGCTGGCCCTCAGATTTCCCGAACAAGCATGATCGTGTACGTGCACTCTCGACGTCGCAGCGGTCATAAACTGTTGGTGCGCTCGCGCACGTCTAGCTTTTCGGTTGTAGCTGTTCGATCTTGATGAGTTGATGATCGGGCAGGGGACGTTGCAGCGATGTCGCTTCGTCCCAAGGTGCGCGCAGCCAGACGTCGATCTCCTCATGGGACGTCAAGATCACCGGCATCGCCTTCGGGTGGAACGGCGCGACGACAGCGTTCGGCTCGGTAGTCAGAAACGCAAAGATGTCGGCCGTCACCATACCCTCCTTCGCCTTACGGACGCCGTTCCAGGTCGTCCACATGCCGGCGAAGACGAACAATGGCTTGGTTTCATCGATCGCGAACCAGTGCAGGGGAAGGCGGCCATCGGGGCCGCGGACATTGCCGTATTCACTGAATGAGGTGGCTGGAACCACGCAGCGGCTCTCAACGCCCTGCCACGGACGCCAGTGCGGCGAGGACAGGTTGCGGACGTTCGTCGTGCCAGCATCCGGCTCGATCGAAAGCAGCCGCTTGAACTCCTCGTCGTCAACAACCTTGCCCTTGGCTCGCATCTTGTCGACCCGCTTCACCGTCGCGTCGAAGGTCGCCTTCTTCGACGACGGCATTCCCCAGCGAGCCCGGACGAGTTCACGGCTGGCGCCGCCTTCCCGCACAATCGGCGCGGGGTAGTCGGGGTAGATGTTCTGCGGTTCAAGGTTGCCCACGCTATTGGTCATCGCTCGGGTCAGCTCGAGAATGGCCTGTGGGCCGATCGTGATGTTGTAGAGGTTGCACATATCGAATGTCTTTCACCGGCAGTGAGGGTCGTCAACCGGAGGCGGCCAGAATGGCCGTCGTTGCGACATCGACACGTCCGGACCGACGTGGAGGGTTTGCTCGACCGGCCGGCATATGACGCGCTTGCTCGTCCCCTGCTTGAAATGTTTAGGGTCGAACCGCCACCCGTCGCAGAACCTGATGATCCTGTCGGCGATCAGCGGATCACGCAGGTAGAGCACTGCAAGCTGTTCCCCATTGTCGTCAATAGAGCCCTGTCCGCGAGGGGCGGTGTGCCGGCCCATCCACGGGATCAACGGTCCCCATAGGTCTCGGGGCACAACAATACAGATCGGCCAGTCCCGTCTGACGTGCGACAGCCGCAGCTCACCCTTGCGTAATACCATCGGTCGCGATCGTTGGCTGCCAACCGCGGGTAAAGCCGGAGCTGACCGCCAGGCTCGCCAATGCCAGTTCGTGCCGCAGCCGTTCGACTTCGGTCATCGACACCTCCAGCGCTGCGCGCAGATCGCCGCCATGCTCGACAATCATCCAGTCGACATCGTTGGGTTCGACAACGGGGGCAGGGCGCGGCATGGGAATCTCCGGGCAATAGGAGATCGATCGCGGCGCGGTGTGCGCCGGCGCGGCATCAATCTCGATTGGTGATGTTCCTAGAATGTTCTCGTCGATCCGTAGAGTCAATCCGGAAAGGATTGCTGTCCTATCGTCACGTGATCAACGGCACCAGATGCCAGGCTCATGCGGCCAGACAACAGCAAGCCCTTCCTCGACGAGCACCCGGCCGGCGTCGCGGCCGTCTGGAATGCGGATGGTCACCAGCGCACGGCCGTTGCGATCCGCGCGGCCGCTGTCCTCGATGACGTAGCCGCCACGCATCAGGTCGCGCATGCGTTCCGTTGATTGCGCCGCCGTGACAGTCTCCGCTGGGCACTCGGCATGCGGAGCATATTCAGGCGTGTCGATGTCGAGCAGGCGCCATTTCGATCCGCGGTACCATCCAGTGTCGCCATCGACGATGCACGTGACTTTTCGCGCCTCGCGATTGCCGCCCGAGCACATGTCAATCGCATACGCAGGACCTGCTGCGACAAGCAAGAAGGCGAGAGAGGCAATGCGCAGCAAAGGGATTCTCCGGCAGGTGAAGGCGAGGGCTCCCGTTCAGTGAACCTGCCGAACACTTCGTAAAAATCGGGCAAACCCTTGGAGGACATGGTGGGCGATGACGGGCTCGAACCGCCGACATCTTCGGTGTAAACGAAGCGCTCTACCAACTGAGCTAATCGCCCTCACGAGGCTGGAGATTTATGCGGTTAGCGTCGTGCGTGCAAGGCCGAATTGGCGGCGCGGCGGGCTTCCGCTGCGTCGCGTCGGATCGCCTGCGAAATAACCGTCCGGCGCGCTTGGAGCGCTTGACACCTCCAGTCGAACCGCTTAATTCACCCACCAACGCGGGCCGCACGAAACGTGCCGCAAGCGTCAAGCGCGGGTGTAGCTCAGTCGGTTAGAGTGCCGGCCTGTCACGCCGGAGGTCGCGGGTTCGAGCCCCGTCACTCGCGCCATTTCTCTCAGCAGATCGCTGTCGAAATGTTTCAACTCGGCTCTCAAGCCGGGTTTCGACTTCGCAATTCTACGGCTGTTGTTCCTCTCCGGTCTCGACCTGCGGGGCGATCTCATCCGTCGCCTCGGGTTCCGGCTCGCGCGCCTGTTGCGTCAGGAGCAGCAACACGAGCGCAAGCCCCGCAAGAACTTTCCAGAATCCTGCCGCCAGTCGCTTTCCCGGATCGTTGATCATCGTGCGACTGTCCCGCGCGTTTAGCCCACATGCAAGGCTCAAAACGAAAAAGGCCGGGCTTGCGGCCCGACCTCTAAAGTCTCGACGGCGGTGCCAGTACATCCGTGGTCACCGGCCGGAGACGATCTCTCGTAGAACCATAGATGGGAATCGATTCCCCATCCTGCAAGGGGTCACCCGCGCGGGCGTCGTCGCTCCCGGCGATTTCCCTCGCCGCCGCTTTGCGAGGCCAGCTTGTTGCGCATCGGGCCGATCCGCGCCTCGATCGTCTCGACGTTTGGCCGCTCGCCTTTGGTGTAACCGTCGATGGCCGCGCGCATCGCGGCCAGATGCCCGAACGACGTGCCGCAGCAGCCGCCCACGATCTGCGCCCCGCCATCGACAGCCAGCCGAGCATAGTCGGCCATCAGTTCCGGCGTACCCGAATAGTGAATTTCCGAACCACGGAATTCGGGAATGCCGCAATTGCCCTTGACGATGATCGTCGCATCCGGCCGCGCCGCGCTCATGTCGAGGAGCGAGGCGAGGATATCTGACGCGCCGACGCCGCAATTGGCGCCGACCGCGACGGGATGCTGCGAAAGCTGGTCGCCGACCTCGTGGATCGCGTCCGGCGCGAGGCCCATCATCGTGCGCCCGGCCGTGTCAAACGATCCGGTATAGGTATAAGGCAGGCCGACCCTGATCGCGGCCTCGGCAGCGGCCTTGATCTCGTCGGGCGCCGACATGGTCTCGATCCACGCGACCTCCGCACCGCCGGCCTTCAACCCCTCGATCTGCTCGACAAAGGCGGCAACCGCCTCATCATAGGTCATCGCACCGAGCGGGACGAGCAGTTCGCCCGTCGGCCCGACCGAGCCCGCCACGATGACGCGACGCCCAGCCCCGTCGGCGACGCCGCGCGCGATCTCCGCCGCCCTGCGGTTGATCTCGTGCACGCGATCCTGCGCATGGTGCAGCTTCAACCGGTGACGCGTGCCACCAAAGGAATTGGTGAGGATGATGTCTGCGCCCGCATCGACGAAACCCTGATGCAGCGCCTCGATCTTCTCCGGCGCGGTCTCGTTCCAGAGCTCCGGCGCGTCGCCGGCCTCAAGGCCCATCGCGAAGAGATTGGTGCCTGTGGCGCCGTCCGCGAGGAGGACGCCTTTCTCGGCGATCAGGGCGTCGATCGGATTTTCCATGGAAGGTCTCGATTTGCTGTTTGCGGAAGATATAAAGAAATCTTTATATCTGGTCAATCGATCGGGTCGTCGGCCAATTGCCGGCAATAGGCGGCGGCCTCGTGCGCGTTGATTTCGGCCGCGCGGATGAGATTGTCGAAATGCCGCGTCAGCGTGCGCACCGGGGTCACGGCGTTCAGCACCAGATACATCTCGCCGACATAGATCGCCGCACGGATTTGCCCGAAGATCGTGTAGGGGATCGAGTAGCGCTGGCGCCCGTCATACAGATAGAGCCGGAAGCTCGGATAGAGGTCGTCGATCAGCCGCGCCATGTGCGAAAGCTGCTCGCGCCGCTCGGTCTCAGGTAGCCCGCTCCACACGCCGTTTCCCTTGGCGAAGATTTCCAGCATGTGGCGCGGCATGCACACCTCCATGTCCGTCTCCGGCCGCCGGTTGTAGTCGATCCGGTAGTCCTTCTCGTCGATCTGGCTGTCGCGGTTCTTGCGCGTGATCCCTGCCTCGTAGTCGATCACGGCGTCGGTGCGCAGAAGGTCGGGAATGCCCGCCGGCACGTAGCGGATCTTGGTCCCCGCCGCCTCCGCATGCCACGCCGCCAGTAGCGTGCGGTCGAAACTGCCGGTGCCTTCCTCGATCTCGAGACTCTCGCGGATTTCCGAGGCCAGCCCCTCGTCCTGGCTGATGCCGAGCAGCCAGTCGAGCGAGACATTGTAGGTCGCGGCGATGTTGAGCAGCGTTTCGGCGCGGGGCAGGCGCGTCGACTGGCCCGATAGAAGCTGCGACAGGGCCGAGCGATCGATGCCGACGCCGGCGGCGAAGGCCGACTGGTTCTGGCCGCTCCGGGCCAACATCAGTTTCAGCCGCTCACGGAAGAGCTGGGAAAGGTCACGCTTGTCCATATCGCAGCATATCGCGTTTGTTGACCAAACAAAACATCTGCGGCATTCGGGTTTCACTATCAACGAAATATGCGCAAAGTCACATTGGTGTGAGCCTCATTTGATGTCAGCATCATGTCAGCAGGATCGGGGGATTCGGCGGTTCGGACTTGGGGCGGGACATGGAGATGAAGGAAATCGACAGACGGACCGCACGACGCTCTCCAGCCGCGATCGGCGCGGTCGAATGGCCGACAGTCACGTTGATCGCAGGCTGTTATGGCGTCTGGCTTGCGGCCGGAACGATCGGCTGGATGTTCGCGCCCTGGCTGGCCATCATCGTCCTCACGATCGCCATAGCGCTACAGTCCTCCCTGATGCACGAGGCCGCCCACGGCCACCCGACCCGCAACGGCTTCGTCAATGAAATCCTCGTCGGCCTGCCGATTGGTCTCGTCTATCCCTATCGCCGCTTCAAGAAGCTGCACCTTTGCCACCACGCCGACGAACGGCTGACCGATCCATTCGACGATCCGGAGAGCTACTATCAGGCCTTCTGGAGGCATGAGACCCTGCCGGATTGGCTGCGCGGGCTCCTGTCCTTCAACAACACCATGGTCGGCCGCTTCCTGATCGGTCCCGCTCTGTCGAACGTCGCGTTCCTCGCGTCCGACCTGAAGCTTCTGCGGGCCGGCGATGTCGGCGTTCAGCGCGCCTGGCGCCATCACCTCGTCGGCCTCGCCGTTCTCATCCCCATCCTCGTCTTCGCATTCCAGATGCCGCTCTGGCTCTATCTCGTGCCGGTCTATCTCGGCCAGTCGCTGATCGCGATCCGCACCTTTGCCGAGCATCAATGGTCGGAGCGACCCGATGGCCGCACGATCATCGTCGAGCGTTCCCCGCTGGCGCTGCTCTTCCTCAATAACAACCTCCATCTCGTCCACCACAAGCAGCCGACCGTGCCGTGGTACGAACTCCCGCGCCTCTTCCGCGCCCGGCGGGAAGACTGGGTCAGGATGAATGGCGGCTACGTCTTCCCCAACTATCTCGCACTGTTCCGCACCTTCGCGCTGAAGCCCAAGGAGCCGATCGTCCACCCCGTGCTGCGCCGTCAGCCGGAGCAGGGCAGGGCATTCCGTCCGCGCATCCGTGCCCGCTCCGTCCACGGCCTCGGCACCGCGCCCGTCCCGGCCGAGCCATCGACGGAGTAGGGGGCTTGCATCCTGCCTTTGCGGCATCCGATAAGGTCCCATGACCGATCGCATCGCCGCCCTTCCCATGTACGACTGGCCGGAAGTTCGCGCGCAGACGAACGCGCAATGGACGCGCATCCGCGAAATCCTGCGCACCGCCGGCATTGATGCCCACGAGACGCTGACCCGCGAAACCGGCGACCTCTACGACTTCTGGCGCCGCCCCGAACTCCTGTTCGCCCAGACCTGCTGGGGCCCGATGGGGGATGGTTTGGCGGAGCATGTCCACGTCATCGGCCAGCCGGATTATTCGGACGTGGAAGGCGGGGAGGGGGAGTTCTATCGCAGCGTGGTTCTGATGCGCCGGAATGATGACTCGCTGAGCTCCGGAACACCCCCCTCTGTCCTGTCGGACATCTCCCCCTCAAGGGGGGAGATCAATCTCTCCGCAGTCGCGCCAACCTTGGCTGAGTTGACGACGCGCGTAATCTCCCCCCCTGAGGGGGAGATGTCCGGCAGGACAGAGGGGGGTGTGACGAAGCGCTTACCTTCGATTACCTCCCATCAGGAAGCGATCCGCAACAAGCGCCTCGCCTACAACGTCCCCGACTCCATGTCCGGCTACCTCGCCCTCCAGTCGGACCTCGGCTCCCTCGACCTCTTCAGCGAACACATCTCCACCGGCGGCCACCGCGCCTCGATCCGCGCCGTCGCGTCCAATCACGCCGATGTCTGCGCCATCGACTGCCGCTCCTGGGCGCTGGCCCAACGCCACGAACCGGCCGCAGCAAACCTCATACCCATTGGCTGGACGACCCCACGCAAGGGCCTGCCCTACATCACCAGCCGCCAGACTCCGCCCGAAACCGTGGCCGCGATGCGCGCTGCCTTGATGGCTGCCGGCCTGATCGTCGCCTGATCAACCCCGCATCTTCTCGCCCGCCGGGTCGAACGGCGGCTCGATGGCGATTCGTGCCGGACGCCGATGCCCGAGGATCTCGATCTCGAACATCCCGTCGCTCGCATCCTCCGAAAGCGCCGCCGGCACATAGCCTTGCGCCATCGACTTTTCGACGAAATGCGCATAGCCGCCCGACGTCACCCAGCCGACTACCGACCATTCGCCATCGTGAATCCCGCGCACGGCCGAGGCGTCGGTCGCCGCCTGCGATCCGCGGACGTCCTTGCCGTCGGCATCGAAGCGCGGCGCGCCATAGCCGTGCGGCTCTCCGACCGTGCCGAATTCCTGCCCGTTGACCTTCGCCCAGATCGGTTCGTCGCCCATCACGTCTGCGTCGAGCGCATCGACCTTGAATGACACGCGCTGCAGCTTCGATCCTTCGGCCTGTTCCTTGGCCGCCGCCTCGCGTCCGATGAAATCGTTCTTCTCCAGCTTGATGAAGCGATCCATCGCACCCTCGAAGGGCCCATAGATCGGCCGCAGCTCGCGGAACCAGGTCGGGAAGTTCTTTTCGAGCCGCATCGACAACAGCGCCCGCATGCCGAAATCGACGATGCCGAATTCCGCGCCCTCGCGCTTGATCGCCTCGTAGACGAGCCGCTGATAGGCCGGCTCCATCCAGATTTCGTAGCCGAGATCGCCCGTATAGGAGATGCGGTTGACCATGCAGGGCGCACCGGCCACCGCCATCTCGCGAAAATCCATGAACTTGAACGCCGCGTTCGACACGTCGACATCGACCAGCTTCTGTATCAGGTCGCGCGACCGCGGCCCGGCGATCGAGAGCCCTACCAGCGTCTGGTCGAAGCGGATGATCCGCACCGAGCGGTCCTTCGGCAGGTGCTTTTCGAACCAGCGCATGTGGTATTTCTGCGCAGCCGAGGAACCCCAGACCATGAAGCGGTCGTCATCCGCCTTGGCGATAGTGAAATCGCCGATCAGCTTGCCGAACTCGTTCAGCATGGGCGTTAGGACGATGCGGCCGGTCTTGGGCATCCGGTTGGTCATCAGCCGGTTGAGGAACTCTTCGGCGCCCGTTCCGGCCACTTCGTATTTGGCGAAATTGGCGATTTCCGTCACGCCGACGCGTTCGCGCGTCGCACGAACTTCCGCGCCAATATGCTCGAAATCGTTGGAGCGGTGGAACGAGACGACATCCTTGGCCTCGGTGCCCTTCGGCGCGAACCAGAGCGGCGTCTCCAGCCCCCAGCTATCACCCATCACGGCATTGTTGTCGCGCACCATGACGTCGTAGAGCGGCGTCGTCTGTGCCGGCCTTGCAGCCGGTAGCTCTTCATTGGGAAACCTGATCGAGAAACGCCGCGAATAGTTCTCGCGCACCTTGGCGTTGGTGTAGCGCAGGCTCGCCCACTCGCCGAAGCGCGCGACGTCCATGCCCCAGACGTCGAACCCCGGATCGCCGTTCACCATCCAGTTGGAGAGCGCCAGCCCGACGCCGCCGCCCTGGCTGAACCCGGCCATGACAGCGCAGGCGCACCAGAAATTCGTCAGCCCCTGCACCGGCCCGACGAGCGGATTGCCGTCCGGCGCGAAGGTGAAGGGCCCGTTGATGATCTGCTTGATGCCGGCCTTCTCGATGCCCGGAAAATGCTTGAAGCCGACTTCGAGCGACGGCGCGATGCGGTCGAGGTCGGGTTGCAGCAGTTCGTGGCCGAAGTCCCACGGCGTGTTGACCGGCGACCAGGGCTTGCATGCCTTTTCATATGTGCCGAGCAGCACACCGTTGCGTTCCTGCCGCGTATAGATTTCGCCCTTGAAGTCGAGCACGCCGACCATCTCGCGGCCGGTCCTGGCGTTGAACTCCTCGACCGCCGGCATCGGCTCGGTCAAAAGATACATATGCTCCATGGCGAGCAGCGGAAGCTCGACGCCGACCATGCGTCCCACCTCGCGCGCCCAGAGCCCTCCGCAATTGACGACATGCTCGGCCTTCACGGTGCCGTTCCTGGTGACGACGTTCCAGGTGCCATCGGCCTCCTGCGTCAGCTCGATCACCGGGTTGCGCAGGACGATCTCCGCGCCGAGCGTCTTCGCCGCCTTGGCATAGGCGTGCGTCGTGCCCGAAGGGTCGAGATGCCCTTCGACCGGGTCCCACATCGCGCCGACGAAATTCGTCTCGTCCATCAGCGGAAACATCGCCTTGGCTTCGGACGGCGTGATGAGCTCGGTGTCCATGCCGAGATAGCGGCCCTTGGCGTGCGCCAGCCGCAGGAAATCCAAGCGCTCCGGCGTATCCGCCAGCATGACGCCACCCGTCAGATGCAGCGAGCAGGACTGGCCCGAAATCTCCTCCAGCTCCTTGTAGAGCTGCACCGTATAGGCCTGCAGCTTGGCGACGTTCGGATCGCCGTTCAGCGTGTGAAACCCACCGGCCGCATGCCAGGAAGAGCCGGACGTCAGTTCCGACCGCTCGATCAGCATCACATCCGTCCACCCGGCCTTCGCCAGATGGTAAAGCACCGAACACCCGACGACGCCCCCGCCGATCACGACCGCTTTTGCATGGGATTTCATATGAACCTGTCCGCCCGAAATTCTGATGAAACTGATGGTTTGAATTGAAGATCGACGGCATCGACCTTGGATGCAAGCCGCCCGGTCAACGCCGCGAGAATGATGTCGCAAACCTCGCCGCGTTTCCTGATCACGTCGTGATTCCAAAAGCGCACGATGGAAAACCCTTGTGTGTTCATGAACGCATCGCGCTGAATATCATGGACACTTCCGGCATGTTGGCTTCCGTCGATCTCAACGACGAGCCACTGCTCGCGGCAGGCAAAGTCAGCGAAGTACAGCCCGACTGGAAACTGCCGCGTAAATTTGTATCCGCCGAGCTTGCGACGCTTCAGCTCCAACCAAAGCAGCGCCTCCGCCTGGTTGTCGTTCTGACGCAAGCCACGCGCGCGAGCAGTCGTGCCCGTCTTTCGGCGGCTTCGCGTCTCACCACCGCCTTCCCCCACTCCGTCGCCGCTGCGCGGCGCCACCTCTCCCCCCTCCGGAGGGAGAGGAAAGGCGCGCATCACCGCTTCCTCCTCAAAATGAAGCCCGCTTCCTCTCCGCATTTCCTCTCCCCCGTCGTTCGGGGGAGAGGTGGTCCGCGAAGCGGATCGGAGTGGGGGTCGCCTGGCCTCGCTCATCGCGTCAAAAATCCGTCGGCGCGCCGCCCTCTGCGATCCGCCGCTGGACGAAATCGTTGACGGCTTCCTCGACCGCCGGGTCGATCGCCGGTTTCTCCCACGCCGCGAGCCGTTCCTTCCACACCCGGTTGGCCTTCTCAACAGCCGTCGGGCTGCCCGCCAGTTGCCAGCTTTCGAAATTGCGCCAGTCCGACAGGATCGGCGAATAGAAAGCGTTCTTGTAGCGGTCCTGCGTGTGTTGTGTCCCGAAGAAGTGCCCGCCGGGGCCGACCTCGCGAATGGCATCGACCGCCAGCGCGTCTTCGGAAAGATCGAGCGGTGTCAAAAACTCCGCCACCATCTGCAACAGGTCGATGTCGAGGATCATCTTCTCGTAGGAGCAGCGCAGCCCGCCCTCGAGCCAGCCCGCCGAATGCAGCATGAAATTCGCGCCCGCCTGCACCGCGCCCCAGAGCGAGAAGACGCTCTCATAGGCCGCCTGTGCGTCGACGGCGTTCGCAGCGCAGACGTTCGACGTGCGGTAGGGGATGCCGTAGCGCCGCGCGAGTTGGCCGCCGACGAGCTGCGCCTTCATGTATTCCGGCGTGCCGAAGGCCGGCGCGCCCGACTTCATGTCGACATTGGAGGTGAACCCGCCATAGCCGACCGGCGCGCCCTTCCGCACCATCTGCGCGAACGCGATGGCCGACAGCGCCTCGGCGTTCTGCTGGACCAGCGCGCCCGCGATCGTCACCGGCGCCATCGCGCCGGACAACGTGAAGGGCGTGATGATAACGATCTGCCCGCGGCTCGCCATCTGGATGATGCCTTCCATCATCGGAATGTCGAGCTTCAGCGGCGAGTTGGTGTTGATGATCGTATAGACCGACGGCTCCAGAAGGAGTTGCTCTTCCGAGATCCCGCGCGCCAGCCGCGCGATTTCGATGCCGTCTACATTGCGCTCCCGCCCGAGCGAATAGATGTGGAACGGCTTGTCGGTGATCAGCGCCAGATCGCGCACGCATTCGAGGTGCCGGATCGACGGGTGGATGTCGGTCGGCTCGACCGGATAGCCGCCGGTGGCGTGGATGATGTTGTGGACCTGCGCGAGCTTCAGGAAATTGCGGAAATCCTGTTGGTTGCCCGGCCGGCGACCCCGGTCGAGGTCCGAGCAGTTTGGGGCCGAAGCGACCTGCGCGAAGACGAGGTTGCGCCCGCCGAAATGGACGTCATGCGCCGGATTGCGCGCGTGCAGCGTGAACTGCGACGGGCAATGCGAGACCAACTCCAGGATCAAATCGGCATCGAAGCGCACGCGCTCCGACCCCTCGCGCACGTCGGCGCCCGCCTCCTTCATGATCCGCCGCGCTTCGTCATGCAGCACGTCGACGCCGATCTCCTTCAGCACGCGCAGGGAGGCAAGGTGGATGGACTCCAGTTCGTCCGCCGAGAGAAGTTCGGTCGGTGGGAAGGGGATCGTATGACGGCGATAGAGCGGTTGCTCGAAAGCCGCCGATCCACCGGCGCGTTTTCCAGCCCGTCCGCCGCGCCGGCCGCGTTCGGTGACGAGCGCCTCGGTGGGCATAGTCAGATCGGTCATCGCGGCCTCGGCGGAATGCTCAGAATCTGGCCGCATACTGGACCGCCGGCGACCCATCCGACAACGGACCGGCGACCCGCAGAACGAGGGAATCGACACGGGCGACATGGCGCTATCGAAGGAGCGACATCGCCGGATTTGCCGTGTCTGGACCACCGAAATCCAACTTTTCGGCCACGCTCGTTTTGCTCTGGCGCGCAGCTTGAGGACGGGTTCATGTCTTGCGATGGAAACGACCGTCGTCCCCGCAATCAAGCCCGTGCCATGGCTCGCCATCGGCGCCGTGACGGCGACTGTGTCGGTGTTCGCGATCGCGCAGGGCCTATCCTATCCGCTCCTGAGTTTCATCCTCGAGCGGCAGGGTGTTTCACCGACCATGATCGGCCTCTCCGCCGCCATGTCGCCGCTCGGCACGATCGTCTCGTCCTCGCTCGTGCCCATGCTGGTCAAGCGGCTCGGCGGCGTGCGCACCGTGCTTTGCTGCGCTGCCTTCTGCGCGACGCTTCTCGCGCTCATCGGCGCGACCCAGAACGTCTGGCTCTGGTTCCCGCTGCGCTTCATGATCGGCATGTCGGTCATCCCGCTGTATGTGCTCTCCGAAGTGTGGATGATCTCGCTAGCACCGGCGCATGCGCGCGGCCGGTTCATGGGCTTCTACACCTCGACCATCTCGCTCGGTTTCGCGCTCGGTCCGGCAACGCTTGCGCTGGTCGGCACCCAGGGCTGGCCGCCTTTTCTCGTCGGAATCGCCGCCTTCCTCATCTGCGGCCTGTTCGTCGCGGCCGCCGCGCCGCGCCTGCCGCAGTTCCACGAGGACGAGCAGCAGGGCACCGTGCGCCGCTTCCTCCCCGTCGCGCCGACGCTGCTTCTCGCGGTCGTCGTCGCCGCCGGGTTCGAGACCGCGATGCTGTCGCTCCTGCCGTCCTACGGCCGCGCCTTCGCGGTCGGCGAGGCGGAAATGGCCACGCTCCTCACCGTCTTCATCATCGGCAATTTCGCCCTGCAGGTGCCGTTCGGCATGATCGCGGACTGGTGGAGCGCCCGCGCCGTCATGCTCGTCTGCGCCGTGCTGACCATCGTCGGTTGCGGGCTTCTCCCGCTGGTGCTCGGCACGCCCGCGCAATGGCCAGTCGCCTTCTTCTGGGGCGCATTCGCCTATGGCATCTACACGATGGCGATCGTCGAACTCGGCCAGCGTTTTTCCGGCTCCATGCTGGTGGCGGGCAACGCCGCGTTCGCGTTGATGTGGGGCATCGGCGGCATTTCCGGCCCGCCGAGCGCCGGCGTCGCGATGCAGATTTTCGGCCCGCACGGCCTGCCGGCCGTCATGGCCGCGCTCTGCTTGGCTCTCGTGCTTGTCGGCGTCGTTCGCGCCCGCCAGCGCGCTTGAACCGCCGCGACGCCGCCGCTACAAAGCCATATGCATCGCTCTGTCAAAAGACATGCCTCGACGCCGTCGCCGCGCACGCGGCACGCCGAGCTTTTGCGCCTGTGCGCCCGTATCGGCTATTCCCCTCCGCACTCCGCCTGAACCCCTCGTTCAACGGAGAGACAAGACATGACCTACCAGAACTATTCCCTGAAGCAGCTTCAGGAGATCGATGCGGCCCATCATCTCCACCCCTTCACCGATCACAAGGATCTGCGCGACGCCGGCTCGCGCATGATCACGCGCGCCGAGGGCCCGTTCGTCTATGACAGCGAAGGCAAGCAGATTCTCGACGGCATGGCCGGACTGTGGTGCGTGAATGTCGGCTACGGCCGCAACGAACTGGCCGAAGCCGCCTACGCGCAGATGAAGGAACTGCCCTACTACAATTCCTTCTTCAAATGCACGACGCCGACGCCGGTCCTGCTCGCACGGAAGCTCGCCGAAATCGCGCCCGCCAACATGAACCAGGTCTTCTACGGCTCGTCCGGTTCGGAGGCCAACGACACCGCGCTGCGCCTCGTGCGTCACTACTGGGCGCTCGAAGGCAAGCCGCAGAAGAACCGCATCATTTCGCGCAACTGGGCCTATCACGGCTCCACCATCACCGGCACGTCGCTCGGCGGCATGTCGGCGATGCACGGCCAGTTGAACGGTGCGGTGCCGAACATCGTCCACGTCATGCCGCCCTATGCGTTCGAACTGGCGAACCCCGGCGAGAGCGACCATGATTTCGGCGTGCGCGCCGCAAAGGCTGTCGAAGATGCGATCCTCGAGGCGGGCGCGGACAATGTCGCCGCCTTCATCGGCGAGCCGGTCATGGGGGCAGGGGGCGTCAAGATTGCACCCGACAGCTACTGGCCGGAAATCCAGCGCATCTGCCGCAAGCACGACGTCCTCTTGATGCTCGACGAGGTCATCACCGGCTATGGCCGCACCGGCGAGTGGTTCGCCGCGCAAACGCTCGGCATCGAGGCCGATACGATCACCACCGCAAAGGCGCTGACCTCCGGCTACCAGCCCCTTTCCGCGCTTCTGGTCGGCGACCGGATCGCCTCGACGCTGGTCGAAAAGGGCGGCGAGTTCTATCACGGCTACACCTATTCCGGTCACCCGGTCGCCTGCGCCGTCGCGCTCGCCAATCTCGACATCATCGAGAAGGAAGGCCTGATCGATCGCGTGCGTGACGAAACGGGACCGTATCTCGCCCGAGCGCTTGCGGAACGCCTCGCCGGTCACGGCATCGTCGGAGAAGTCCGCAGCATCGGGCTCATGGCCGCCATCGAGATCGTCAAGGACAAGGCCTCGCGCGAGCGGTTCGAAAATGGCGGCTTGGCGGCCGCCACGGTCCGCGACCATGCCATCGCGGGCGGCATGATGATGCGCGCCGTGGGCGACACGATGATCCTGTCGCCGCCGCTGATCTGGACGAAGGAAACCATCGACATGGCCTGCGAGCGCATCGGCAAGGCGCTCGACCTCGCCGAGCGCGATTTGCGCAAGTAATGCGCACGACCCTTCCGCGTCGGCGCGGGAGGGTCCCCACCGGAGACCGACACCATGACCGCACCCATCCTGCCACTCGTCGAATATGAAGACGCTTCGCCGCAAGTCCGTGAGGTCTATGACGACATCATGGAAACGCGCGGCTCCGACTGGATCAACAATTTCTGGAAGGTCCTCGCGCACGACCCCGCGACGTTGAAGCGGACGTGGCAGGACGTGAAGCAGGTGATGGCACCCGGCGCGCTCGATCCCTTGACCAAGGAACTTATCTACATCGCCGTCTCCGCCACCAATGGCTGCGAATATTGCACCTATTCCCACACCGCCGGCGCCCGGGCCAAGGGCATGACGGACGCGCAGTTGATGGAGGTCATGGCAGTCGTCGGCATGGCGAACGAGACCAATCGACTTGCCAATGGTCTGCGACCGCCGGTCGATGCGCAATTCCTGCCGGAACATCCCGAGACGTGATACGTTTTGTGCAGCGCAATATTGTGCGAGGGACATGACCATGCCGATCAAGCCCAACACCCGTTCCGTGCGCGCCGCCGCTGCGCTGACGGGAAATCTCATGCTGGCGCCCGCCGTCATCGCCATGCGCATGCCGATGCTGACGGCCGAGGCCAACAGTTCCAACCCTTATCGCGTCGAGACGACGCGCGCCGTGACGGAAAAGATGTCTGCCATGGTCGAGGGGGCGCTGGCGGCGCAGATGGCGTTCGCCCAGGCGGCGATCCAGTTCTGGCCGGAAGTCTGGTCTGGCCGCACACCGGCACTCTTGAGCGGCGTCGCGGCCGACAGGGCCATGCGTGCCGCGCTTCTGCCCTCCGGGCGCGCGGTCAAGAGTAATCATCGCCGTTTGAGCCGAGTGAAGTAGATAAACGCAAAAACCGCGCTCTCCGGAAGAGAAACGCGGTCTTGCCACAAAGACGCATGGCACTTCGCGACAAGATACTTGCGAAGGATACTGCTCCGGTACGCAATACCTGATCCGGAGCGGGAGGCGGCTGCGACAACCGCCTTGTCATCTGTTCTAGCGGGACAATCTTACCAGCGGGTTAGCAGTCACTTAAGCAAAGATGAATCTGCCGAAAATCGCGTCGATCAATCTGTTTTCCCGCGCAGGAAGTTGATGATGCCGGAAAAATCGGTCCCGCCCTGGCCCATCGCGTTGAAAAGCGCGTAGAGCTGCGTCGCCTCGGCGCCCAGCGGCGTCACCGCGCCGGCATTCTGCGCGGCCTCCTGCGCGAGCTTCAAATCCTTTAGCATCAGCGCGGCGGCAAAGCCCGGCTTGTAATCGCGGTTCGCAGGCGAGTTCGGCACGGGGCCCGGAACGGGGCAGTAGGTCGTCAGCGACCAGCACTGGCCCGACGACGTCGACGCGACATCGTAGAGCGCCTGGTGCGACAGGCCGAGCTTTTCGGCCAGCACGAACGCTTCGCCGACGCCGATCATCGAGATGCCGAGGATCATGTTGTTGCAGATCTTCGCCGCCTGGCCGGCGCCGGCGTCGCCGCAATTGACCACCTTGCCGGCCATCGGCTTCAGCACCGGCGCGGCTTTGGCGAACGCATCCGCGCTGCCGCCGGCCATGAAGGTGAGCGTGCCGGCCTCCGCCCCGCCGACGCCGCCCGAAACCGGCGCATCGACCGAGAGCATGCCCGCATCCGCTGCGATCTTGTGCGCCTTGCGCGCCGAATCGACGTCGATTGTGGAGGAATCAATGAAGAGCGTCCCCTTGGCCGCCGCCGGCACGATGTCCTCATAGACCGACACGACATGCTTGCCCGCCGGCAGCATCGTGATGACCACCTCGGCCCCGGAAATTGCCTCGCGCGCGCTCGCAGCCACCGCCGCGCCATTGGCCCTGGCGGTTTCGAGATTGGCCTCGACGAGGTCGAACCCCGTCACCTTGTGCCCCGCCTTGACGAGATTGGCCGCCATGGGATTGCCCATATTGCCGAGGCCGATGAATGCGATGGTCGTCATGTGTTCCTCCGATGTGAGGGGAGTAGGGGAGTAGGGGAAGTTCGGTCAGCGCTTTTCACCTACTCCCGTACTCCCCTATTCCCCTCTTCACTTCCCGATCAAACTGCGCGCGATAATCACCCGCATGATCTCGTTCGTCCCTTCGAGAATCTGATGCACGCGCAGATCGCGCACGATCTTCTCGACGCCGTAATCGTGCAGATAGCCATAGCCGCCATGCACCTGCAGCGCCTCGTTGGCGACGTCGAAGCAGGTGTCGGTCACGAAGCGCTTGGCCATGGCGGACCACTTGCCGGCATCGTGCGCCTTGCGGTCGAGCTTGGAGGCCGCCGCGTAGAGCAGCATGCGCGAGGCGCTGAGGTCGGTTTCCATGTCGGCCAGCTTGAACTGCAGAGCCTGAAACTGGTCGAGCGTCTTGCCGAAGGCCTGCCGCTCGGCGGCATAGGCCAGCGCCTTGTCGAGCGCGGACTGCGCGCCGCCGAGCGAGCAGGCGGCGATGTTGAGCCGCCCGCCGTCGAGCCCGGCCATGGCGATCTTGAAGCCCATGCCCTCGTCGGCGAGCAGGTTTTCGGCCGGCACCTTGCAGTCGTCGAAGATCACCTGGCGGGTCGGCTGCATGTGCCAGCCCATCTTGTTTTCGCTCGCGCCGAAGGAAAGGCCGGGCGCATCCTTGGGAATGACCAGCGTCGAAACGCCCTTCGGCCCGTCCTCTCCGGTGCGCACCATCGCGACATAGACGTCCGATTCGCCCGCGCCCGAGATGAACTGCTTGGCGCCGTTGACGATGTAGTCGCTGCCATTGCCGCCCGAGCGCGTCGCGCGAGTCTTGAGCGCGGCGGCGTCGGAGCCAGCCCCCGGCTCGGTCAGGCAGTAGCTGGCGATCCATTCGAGCGAGGTCAGCTTCGGCAGGAAGCGCTGGCGCTGCGCCTCGTCGCCGAACTTATCGATCATCCACGCCGCCATGTTGTGGATCGACAGGAACGACGAAAAGGCAGGGCAGGCGGCTGCCAGCGCCTCGAAGATCAGCACCGCGTCGAGCCGTCCCAGTCCCGAGCCGCCGACATCCTCGCCGATATAGATGCCGCCGAAGCCGAGCGGCCCCGTCTCGCGGATCACGTTGGCGGGGAAGTGCCGCTCGCGATCCCAGTCGAGCGCATAGGGCGCGACCCGCTCGGCGGCAAAGCCCGCCGTCATTTCCTGGATGGCGCGCTGGTCCTCGTTGAGTTCGAACTGGCTGGCCGTGGCGTCGGTCGCGGCGTCCATGCCGACCTCCCTGTCGCGATGGATTTTCCTCGGCCGGCAATCTAGACCATTGTCCGACGCGCGCAACGTGAAGCCTGTGCGCCGAGCGACAAGGGGATGTGCATGGGTTCGAGTCTGGGGTGCGCCGTTTGACCCGCGCCATCATGCTTCAAGGCACCGGCTCGGATGTCGGCAAGACGCTGCTGGTCGCGGGCCTGTGCCGAGCGGCCCTGCATCGCGGCCTGCGCGTGCGCCCGTTCAAGCCGCAGAACATGTCGAACAACGCAGCGATCGCCATCGGCCTCGACGGCTCGCCCGGCGAGATCGGTCGCGCGCAATGGCTGCAGGCGCGCGCCTGCAAGGTCGCGCCGAGCGTCGACATGAACCCCGTCCTGCTCAAACCGCAAAGCGACGTCGGCGCCCAGATCGTCATCCATGGCCGAATGGCCGGCGAGGCGGCCGCGCGTAACTTCGGCGCGCAAAAGGACCGGCTGATGGCGGCCGTCATGGAATCCTGGCAGCGCCTGCGCGAGAATGCGGACCTCATCATCGTCGAAGGCGCCGGCTCGCCGGCCGAGATCAATCTGCGCGACCGCGACATCGCCAACATGGGCTTCGCCACCGTCGCAAATGTCCCGGTCGTGCTCGTCGGCGACATCGACCGCGGCGGGGTCATCGCCTCCATCGCCGGCACCCACCTCATCCTGCCCGACGAAGACCGACGGATGATCGTCGGCTTCATCGTCAACAAATTCCGCGGCGAGCTTTCGCTGTTCGACGACGGCCTCGCCGCCATCGAGCGCTTCACCGGCTGGCGCTCCTTTGGCGTCGTGCCGTGGCTGAAGGAAGCCGCGCTCCTGCCCGCCGAAGATGCGGTCGTGCTCGACCGCGCCCCGCGCGGCGGCAAGGGACGGCTGACGATCGCGGTGCCCATGCTCTCGCGCATCGCCAATTTCGACGACCTCGACCCGCTGCGCGCCGAACCGGACGTAGATGTCGTCTTCGTGCCGCCCGGTCGCCCGATCCCGCCGGTCGATATCGTCATCCTCCCGGGCTCCAAATCGACCATCGCCGATCTCGCCTTCCTGCGTGCGCAAGGCTGGGATCGCGACATCGCCAGCCACCATGCTGCCGGCGGCACGATCATCGGCCTTTGCGGCGGCTTCCAGATGCTCGGCCGCCGCGTCAGCGACCCTACCGGAACCGAAGGACTGGACCGCGACGCGCCCGGCCTCGGCCTTCTCGATGTGGAAACCGTGCTCGAGCCGCAAAAAACCCTTCGCGAGGTGACCGCCCGCTCGCTCCGTCATGGCGTCGACACCTCTGGCTACGAAATCCACCTCGGCCACACCACCGGTCCGGATTGCGCGCGTCCCGTCTTCGGCATCGACGGCGCGCCGGACGGTGCAATGTCGGCTAACGGCCAGGTCTGGGGCACCTACCTCCACGGCCTCTTCACCGGAGACGAGTTCCGCCGCCGCTTCCTCGCCGATCACGGCGTCGAAGCCTCGCCGCTCGGCTTCGAACAGCGCATCGACGACGCGCTCGACGCCATCGCCGAAGCGCTCGAAACCCATCTCGACTGCGCCGCGCTGTTTGCTGCAGCCCGCTGATCGTCAGCCGTTTTCCTTGAACCAGTCGACGATCGCCGGCATGTTGCGCTCGAACCCGCCGGGGATGAAGAAGTTGAGAAGTCCGGCGCGCGCATCCGTCCGGTTCTCGAAATCGTGGATCGTTCCGGCCGGGATGCGCAGGAAATCGCCCGGCCCGATATCGCGCCATTCCGCACCGGCCAGCACCGCCATGACCCCGCCGATCCCGTAGAACACCTCGTCATTCGCCTCGTGGCTATGCGCGCCGGGCCCGGTCGTCTGCGGTTCGAGCCACCATTCGGAGACGCTGTAGGCCTCCTTCGTTTCCGTCTCGTCCGCCTTGAAGATCGCCCGCATGCCCGGCATGTCGTAGCTTCGACCGGCGCCGGCCGCGAGCTTGATGATCTGAGGTCCTGATCCTTCGTCCATCCTTCCCTCCCACATTCGAAGCGAGAATAGCGCGCACAGCTATCGGCCCGCACGCGCGAATTGAAGCCCCACGAACATATCCGCGCCACGTCGCCAAGTATAAATGGTTCGTAAGGGTCGTTCAGGTAGCAATGAAACGTACGGCGCGGCCGTGACGTGACCATCGGAGGTTGATCAGTGCTGATGACGGGCCAGGACCTCAAGATGCCGGTCGAAACCTTGCTCGTTCTGGCGATCATCCTGCGCGAGGGCGACAGGCTGGATCAGCTCGGCCTGCTGTCCGAGCGCGTCTACGACTGGCTGGCGCTCGGGCCCGAAGAACGCGAGCTGCTCGCGGGCGAGCTGCGAACCTATCACGCAGGCGTCAGTTCCGCTGCAAGCATACTTGCATTGCGCGCCTTGCCCGGCGACCGGCGTCGGCTCCTCGCAAGCCAGGTGCTCGACTTCGCCGCGTCCGATCCTTTGCTGCGCCCGCACCAGCGCCGTCTGGCAATCCGTGTCGACGACATTCTGGCCGTCGACGATCCCCTCTAGACGAGCAAGGCTTGCCGCCGTGCAAGCGCGCGATCGAGGTCGGGCGAGGCGGCGACCAGCATCTTGCCGGCCTCCGATTGCGGATCGTCCAGCACCGCGCCGGTATCCCCGCGCTCCACGATCTCGCCCTCATGCATCACCATCACCTGATCGGTGATCGCCCGCGCGACCGCCAGATCGTGCGTGATGAAGAGATAGGCGACGCCGAGCCGCTGGTTCAAATCAGCGAAGAGATCGAGCACCTGCGCCCGGATCGAAACGTCCAGCGCCGACACCGGCTCATCGGCGACGATCAGCTTCGGCCGCGTGATCAGCGCCCGCGCGATCGAAAGCCGCTGCCGCTGGCCGCCGGAGAATTCGTGCGGATATTTGTCCATGTCCGCAGCCGAAAGCCCGACTTCGCCAAGCGCCTGCGCCACCCGCTCGCGCCTTTCTGAGCGCGATGGCTGGCTTTCCAGAAGATGCAGCGGTTCGGCCACCAGCCGCTCCACCTTGTGGCGCGGGTTGAACGAGCCGTAGGGGTCCTGAAAGACGACCTGCATGTTGCGCCGCGAAGGGCGCAGTTCCGCTTCGCTTTTCGTCGTCAGTTCCTCCCCGCCGAAACGAATCGAGCCCGCTGTCGGCCGGTCGAGCGCGAGGATCATGCGGGCGAGGGTGGATTTCCCACACCCCGACCGCCCCACCAGCGCCATCGACTGGCCTTCGTGCAGGTCGAACGACACGCCCCGCACGGCGCGGAACGGCTCGGGTTTTGAGAACAGCGAGCGCCGCCGGCCGGCATAATTGCGGGTGACGTCGCGGATTTCCAAGAGTGGAGGGTACGAGCCCGGCTCACCCCCCTCTGCCCTGCCGGCCATCTCCCCCTCAAGGGGGGAGATCAG
>NZ_AYOD01000004.1 GCF_000497755.1 Aliihoeflea sp. 2WW | reverse complement strand
CCCCCCCCTTGAGGGGGAGATGGCCGGCAGGCCAGAGGGGGGTGAGCGCCGCCGTCCCCGCGATCCCACAACGCCCACGTCTCCCTCCCCCTTGTGGGGAGGGGTGAGGGGTGGGGGTATGAAGCGCACGGCCCTCTCCGGCACATGCGTCGAAGCCTCGGCCAACTGCCGCGTATAAGGATGCGCCTTCTCCGTCAGGATGCGTCCCGTCTCGCCCGAATCCATCACCTCGCCATGGCGCATGATCGTCACCCGGTCGGCCATGTCGGCGACGACCGCCAGATCGTGCGAAATCAGCAGCAACCCCATCCGCCGCTCGTCGACGAGGTCGCGCAGCAGGTCCAGTATCTGCGCCTGGAGCACCACGTCGAGCGCCGTCGTCGGCTCGTCGGCGACGAGCAGCTTCGGCTGAAGCGCACACGCGATGGCGATCACCACGCGCTGGCGCTGCCCCCCAGACAATTCATGCGGATAGCGCGACAGCGGAAACTTCGCTTCCGGCAATCCCACCCGGTCGAGCATCGCGCGGGCCCTGTCCTCCGCGTCCCTGCGGTTCGCGCCGGTGTGCCAGCGAATCCCCTCGGCCACCTGCTCGCCGATCGTCTTGACCGGATTCAGCGCCGTCATCGGCTCCTGGAACACCATGCCGATATCGTCGCCGCGCAGCCTGTTCATCGCCGCTTCCGGCGCGTTCAGGATGTCGATGCCGTCGAAACTCACGCGCCCGCTCGTCCGCGCCAGCTCGGGCAAAAGCCGCATCAGCGTCAGCGCCGTCATCGACTTGCCCGAGCCGGATTCGCCCACCAGCCCCAGCACTTCGCCCTGGTCGATATGAAGGTCGACACCCTTCAATATCTCGTAATTGCCGATCGAGAGGCGTAGGCTTTCGATTTCGAGCAGGCTCATCGCTGGCGCCTCAGTCGCGGGTCGAGCACGTCGCGCAGGCCGTCGCCGAGCAGGTTGAGGCCGAGCACGGTGATTACGATGGCGAGCCCGGGGAAGATCGCCAGGTGCGGCGCGACCATCATCCGCGTCTGCGCATCGAACAGCATCCGCCCCCAGCTCGTCATCGGCGGCTGCGCACCGAGCCCCAGATAGGACAGTCCCGCTTCGGCGAGAATGCCCAGCGCAAACTGGATCGTGCCCTGAACGAGCAGGATCGAGGCGATGTTGGGCAGGATGTGCTCGATGGTGATCAGCGTCGCCGACTTGCCCGACGCCCGCGCGGCCAGCACATATTCGCGCGGCCACAGCGCCATCGCGCCCGCGCGGGCGACACGCGCGAAGACAGGGATGTTGAAGATGCCGATGGCGACGATCGCGTTGACCGCGCCCGGCCCGAAGATCGCCGTGATCATGATCGCCGAAAGCAGGGCAGGGAAGGCGAAGACGACGTCGTTGAAGCGCATCAGCGCCTCGTCGATCCAGCCGCCGCGCGCAGCAGCCCAGCAGCCGAGCGGCACGCCGATCCCCATGCCGATGCCGACGGCGACGAAGGCGACGGCGATCGAATTGCGTGCGCCCATCATGATCAGCGAAAGGATGTCGCGGCCGAAATGGTCCGTCCCGAACCAGTGCTGCGCAGAAATCGGCTGCATCCGGTTCGCCACCGTCAGATTGATGACGTCGTGCGGCGTCCAGAAAAACGAGACCAGCGCCATCAGCGCGATCAACGCCGTGATGACGAAGCCGGCAATGAAGGATGCGTTTGAGAATGCCGCGCGGACGAACTGCCCGGCGCCCTCGACCGGCGGCGATATCGGCTCGGCGCTCATGCGCGCGCCCTCAGCCGCGGATCGACCATCGCATAGGCGATGTCGACGAGGATATTGATGAGAACGACGCTCGCAACCAGCAGCATGACGACCCCCTCGACCACGATGAGATCGCGCTGGGTGATCGCCTGGAAGACGAGTCGCCCGAGACCCGGCAGGTAGAAGACGTTCTCGATGATGATCGTACCGGCCAGGAGGAAGGCAAATTGCAGGCCGAGGATGGTCAGAACCGGGATCATAGCATTGCGCAGCGCATGCCGCCAAAGCACATAGCGGCGCGGCATGCCCTTGGCGCGCGCGGTGCGGATATAATCCTCCCCGAGCACTTCGAGCATAGCCGAACGCGTGACGCGCGCCAGGATTGCCGCCTGCGGCAGGGCGAGCGCGATGGAGGGCAGGATCAGCGCCTTGATCCCCGGCCAGATCCCGCCCGTCCAGCCCGGAAAGCCTCCGGCTGGAACGAGCCTTAGCCACACGGCGAAGACGTAGATGAGCAGCAGCGCGAACCAGAAATTCGGAATGGCGACGCCGATCTGCGCCGTTCCCATCGACACCGTATCGCCCAGCCGACCCCGCCGCGCGGCGGCGAAAATACCGACCGGAATGGCGATGACCGTCGACAGCACCAGCGAAATTACCGCCAGCGGCAGCGAGACGATGGCCCGCTCGGCGATCAGGTCGATGACCGGCGAGCGATAGGTGTAGGAATTGCCGAAATCGCCGACCGCCATGCCGGCGATCCAGTTCACATAACGCTCCAGCAGCGGCACGTTGAGCCCCATCTGCTCGCGCAACGTCGCCAGCGCCTCGGGCGTGGCGTTCATCCCCAGCATGATCCGCGCCGGATCACCCGGCAGGATCTCCATGATGGAAAAAACGACGACGGACGCCACGAGAAGCGTGACGAAGCCGATGATGACGCGCTTGAGGAGAAAGATGGTCATGGGGATGTCGCGACCACGCCGGATCGCAGAGGTCGAGTCTTGTCGCGCCCCCCTCTGCCTTGCCAGGCATCTCCCCCGCAAGGGGGGAGATCAAGCGCGCCGATTACGAGACTGATCTCCCCCCTTGCGGGGGAGATGGGCGGCAGCCCAGAGGGGGGCAACGTAAAGCTCACGGTGCGTAGCTTTTTCCGACTACTCCGCCCACTTCACCTGCGTCAGATCCGTCGCCTGGATGGGCGAATTCTCCCACATGCCTTCGAGCTTGGCATCCCAGACACCGATCTTCGGCAACTGGAACAGGAAGCCCACCACCGCGTCCTCCGCCAAAATCCGCTGCGCCTGGCCGTAGAGCTCGTTGCGCTTTTCCTCGTCCGAAGTCGCATCGAGTTCGGCGATGACCGCGTTGAACTCCTCGTTCTGGTAGTCGAAATAGTAGTCCGGCCGCGAATAGATATCGATGTCGTTCGGCTCGGTGTGCGAGATCACCGTGAAGTCGTAATCCTTCTCGGTGAACACCTGGCTCAGCCAGTCGGCCCATTCCACCGGGATGATCTCGAGTTCGATGCCGACCCGGCGAAGCTGCGAGGCGATGACCTGTCCACCTTCGCGCGCATAGGGCGGGGGCGGCAGTTTCAGCGTCGCCGAGATGCCGTCGGCAAATCCCGCATCGGCCAGAAGCTGCTTCGCCTTTTCCGGATCATAGGGATAGGTGTCGGTCAGATCGACATAGGCCGCATTGGCGGGCGAGAAGTGCGAGCCGATCGGCGTGCCGAGCCCCGAGCCGTTGCCGGCGATGATCTCTTCGCGGTTGAGCGCATGGGCGATCGCCTGGCGCACTTCGAGCTTGTCGAACGGCTCCTTGCCATTGTTGATCGAAAGCAGCGTCTCGCCTTCGGTCGAGCCGATCACGACCTCAAAACGCGGGTCGGACTGGATCTGCGCCAGAGCGTCGCCTGCCGGCATTTGCGGGAAGGCGTGGACGTCGCCTGAAAGCAGCGCCGGAATCGCGGCCGCGGCGTCCGGCACGATACGGAATTCGGCGCGTTCCAGCGCCACCGCTTCGCCCCAATAGTCCGGATTCTTGACCAGAACGACGGACGAGCCCTTGGCCCAGCTGTCAAACTTGAACGGCCCGGTGCCGACCGGCGTCTCCATGTTGCCGGCGGCCGAGGCCTCCGACACGATGACCGCGTCGCCCCAGCCCATATTGTAGAGGAACGAGCCCTGTGGCCGCGACAGCGTCACGGTCACCGTCGTCGGGTCGGTCGCCTCGACATTCTCGATGGCGGCGAACAGGCCCTTCTGCGCATTGGTGGAATCCTCGGCCCGGGCGCGGTCGAGTGAGAATTTCACGTCGGCGGAAGAAAACTCCGCCCCGTCGTGGAATTTCACGCCTTCGTGCAGCTTGAACGTATAGGTCAGCCCGTCCTCGGAAATCTCCCAGCTTTCCGCCAGCGCCGGCAGCACTTCGCCCGTCGGCCCGATCTTGGTCAGCCCTTCGAAGAGGTTTGCATAGACGATTTCGTCGATCGCAGCGGCCGCGCCTGCGGTCGGGTCGAGATGCGGCGGCTCCAGCACGACGCCAATCACGACGTCGGCGCGTTGCGCGAAGGCGGTGCCGGAGGCGAGCGCGATGGCCGCTGCGGCAAGCACAGGAACGATGATCTTCATGTCAGGCAGGCTCCCAGGGATTATCGATGTTTTGCCGGATTGAAGCGCGAAAACCGGCCCGAGTAAATCGCGATTGTGCTCTGCACACCCGTTGCGATGAAAAGTTCATGCGCGGCACGAACGCCGCCTAGTTTCTTTGTCCGCCGAGCAGGTGTCCGAGCCCGATTGCCATCACCTTGGCAGACTGGACCATGTCCTCGATGCCCACCCATTCGTCCGGCTGGTGGGCAAGGTCGAGGATGCCGGGCCCATAGGCGATGCAACTGAACAGGTGCCCGATGCGCGAGACGTGTTTCTGGTCGTAGGTCCCGGGCGAGACGACGTAGTCCGGCTCGCGGTCGAAGATGTCGCGAATGCCCGACGCGACGGCCTTGACCACCGGCTCGTCCTTTTCCGTCATCAGCGGCAGCACTTCCATCATGTCGCGGATCGAATAATCGAATTTCGGCCGCTCAGTCTTTAGCCGGTCGAGGATCGACGTCACCTCGCGCTTCACGTCGCCGATGTCTTCCTCGAGCAGGAAGCGCCGATCGATCACCGTCCGGCAGGTGTCGGCCACGTTGGGCGAGGGCAGGCCGGGATAAAAGTCCTCGGTCTGGCCGCCATGGATCGAGTTGATGTTCATCGTCGAGCGCCGCGCACCCTCCGGCACGACGGGCGTGCGCGTCTGTTTCTTGTCGAGCGCGGGGAACAACTCGTCCTCGAAGGCTGCCAGCACCGCGCCCATGTGGCGGATCGCCGAATCGCCGAGGAACGGCATCGACCCATGCGCAATCCGCCCCTTGGTCTCGATTTCCGCCCACCAGACGCCGCGATGGCCAAGGCAGATGCGGTCCTTGTTCAGCGGTTCGGGAATGATGACATGGTCGACGCGCGGCTTGGAAAAATAGCCCTTCCCGGCGAGATAAGCGACGCCGCCGAACCCGCCCGATTCCTCGTCCACCGTGCCGGAAATCTCGATGGCGCCGGCAAAATCCGGATTGGTCGCGATGAAGGCTTCCGCTGCGATGACGGAGGCGGCAAGCCCGCCCTTCATGTCACATGCGCCGCGGCCATAGACCCGCCCGTCCTTGACGACGCCCTCATAGGGATCGACCGTCCAGCCTTCGCCCGCCTCGACCACGTCGATATGCGAGTTGAAATGCACCGTCTCGCCCGGCCTCTTGCCCTCGTAGCGAGCGATGACGTTGGTGCGCGGATAGCGGTCGCTGTCGCCCGGCGTGCCTTCCCCGCGCACATATTCGATTTCGAACCCCGAACGCTTCAACCGTTCGCCGAGATATTCGGCGCAAGGCGTATAGGCCTCGCCCGGCGGGTTGATCGTCGGAAAACGGATCAGGTCGCGCGTCAGCGCCACGACGTCATCGGTGCGGTCGTCGACCGCCTTCATCAGTTTTTCTCTCATGGCCGCAATGTGAGCGGGCGAGGAAACGCTTGGCAAGTACGGCAGATGCGGGATCGGGCTGGACCAGCGATTTCGGTGCGCTGGCAGCGGTCAAGGCATCAAGAACCACGCAAGCCCATTTTCTTGGCATCAGGTCTTCTATAAGAGTCGAACAAAGCAAAAAGGTGCCCATGTCCAGCCAACACCGCGTCGACCTGTCCCGACCCGTCTCGGACGAAGTGCGCAAGACGACCTGCTACATGTGCGCCTGCCGCTGCGGCATCGACGTGCACCTGAAGGACGGCAAGGTCCGCTACATCGAGGGCAACCGTGACCATCCGGTCAACAAAGGGGTGCTCTGCGCCAAGGGCTCGGCCGGTATCATGCAGCATTATGCGCCGGCACGGCTCAAGGCGCCGATGCTGCGGACCGGCCCGCGCGGCTCGGGCGAGTTCCGGCAAATCTCGTGGGAGGAGGCGCTGGCGCTGGCGACCGACTGGCTCGGCTCAGTCCGCGCACACGATCCGAAAAAGCTCGCCTTCTTCACCGGCCGCGACCAGTCGCAATCGCTCACCGGCTTCTGGGCGCAGCAATTCGGAACGCCGAACTACGCCGCCCATGGCGGCTTCTGCTCCGTCAACATGGCCGCCGCCGGCATCACCACCATCGGCGGCGCGTTCTGGGAGTTCGGCCAGCCAGACTGGGACCGCACGAAGCTTTTCGTTCTTTTCGGCGTCGCCGAGGACCATGATTCGAACCCGATCAAGATCGGCATCTCCAAGGTCAAGGCGAACGGCGCGCGCTTCGTCTCCGTCAATCCGGTCCGCACGGGCTATTCGGCCGTCGCCGACAACTGGATCGGCATCCGTCCCGGCACAGACGGCCTCCTGATCCTCTCGCTCATCCACGAACTCCTCAAGGCGCGGCGCATCGATGTCGACTATCTGATGCGCTATTCGAACGCGCCCTGGCTGGTGATCGACGCGCCCGGCACCGCGGAAAACGGCCTGTTCGCGCGCGATGCCGAAGGCCGTCCACTGGTCTTCGAGACCGTCACCGAGCGCGCCGTCCCTGCCGGCTCGAAGGGCGCCCGCCCGGCACTCCACGGCCGCTTCACCCTGCCGGACGGCCGCGCAGTGCGCCCGTCCTTCGAGCTTCTCGCCGCCGAATATCTCGACCCGAAATACGCGCCGGAGAACGTCGCGGCCGAGACCGGCCTCGACGTCGACACGATCCGCGGCCTCGCCGCCGAGATCGGCCGCGTCGCCTTCGAGGAAACGATCGAAATCCACCAGCCCTGGACCGACGTGCACGGCCAGCGGCACGATAGCTTCGTCGGCCGGCCGGTCTCGTTCCACGCAATGCGCGGCATCTCGGCCCACTCCAATGGCTTCCAGACCGCCCGCGCCCTGCACATGCTGCAGGTGCTGATCGGCGCGATCGACTGCCCCGGCGGCTTCCGCTACGAGCCGCCATATCCCAAGCCCGTCGAAGCGCATCCGCGTCCGCACGGCAAGGCCGAGCATTTCGGCTCCAACCAGCCGCTCTCCGGCCCGCATCTCGGCTTCCCGCTCGGCCCGGAAGACCTCCTGATCGACGAGGACGGCAAGCCGACCCGCATCGACAAGGCCTTCTCGTGGGACGCTCCGCTCTCCGCCCACGGCCTGATGCACATGGTCATCGCCAACGCGCATGCCGGCGATCCGTACCCGGTCGACGTCCTTTTCCTCTACATGGCCAACATGGCCTGGAACTCGTCGATGAACACCGCCGGCACGATCCGCATGCTGGAGGAAAAGGACGAGGCGACCGGCGAGTACCGCATCCCGAAGATCATCTATTCCGACGCCTATTCGTCCGAAATGGTCGCCTATGCCGACCTTGTCCTGCCCGACACGACCTATCTGGAGCGCCACGACTGCATCTCGCTGCTCGACCGCCCGATCTCCGAGCCCGATTCGGTCAACGACGCGATCCGCTGGCCGGTCGCCCAGCCCGACCGCGACGTACGCCCGTTTCAGAGCGTCCTCATCGACCTCGGCGCGCGGCTGAAACTGCCTGGCTTCGTCGACCATCGCGGCAAGGCGCTCTACGCCGACTACGCTGACTACATCGTCCGCCACGAGCGCCGACCGGGCATCGGCCCGCTGGCTGGTTTCCGCGGGACGGAGGGCGACCGGGCGGGCAGGGGAGCGGCCAACCTTGCGCAGATCGAGCGCTACATCGAGAACGGCTCCTTCTTCTCCGCGCACATTCCCGCCGAAGCGCTCTTCTTCAAGCACGCGAACCAGGCCTATCAGGACTTCGCGGTGAAGATGGGCTTCTTCGACAAGCCGCAGCCCGTCACCTTCCAGCTCTATTCGGAAATCCTGCAGAAATTCCGCCTCTCGGCCGAGGGCGTGCGCGCACCCTTCGCGCCGCAGGAACACCGCCAGCGCATCCTCGCCAGCTTCACGCCGCTGCCCGCATGGTACATGCCGCTCGAGGAAGCCGGCGTCGACCGCGACGAATACCCCTACCACGCCATCACCCAGCGGCCGATGGCGATGTACCATTCATGGGGCTCGATGAACGCCTGGCTGCGCCAGATACACACCAAGAACCCGCTCTATGTCCCCGGCGCGATCTGCGATGCGCACGATCTGAAGGACGGCGACTGGGTCTGGCTGATCTCCCATCACGGCCGCATCAAGGTCGAGATCGCCCGCTCCAACGTCGTCAACCGCGACACGATGTGGACATGGAACGCGGTCGGCAAACGCGGCGGCGCCTGGGCGCTCGACCCGAAATCGCCCGAGGCCCGCAAGGGCTTCCTCCTCAACCATTTGATCCACGAACTCCTGCCGCCCAAGGGCGACGGCATGCGCTGGTCCAACTCCGACCCGATCACGGGGCAGGCGGCCTGGTACGACCTGCGGGTAAGGATCGAAAAGGCGGAGCCGGGCGCGGTGAGCGAACCGCATTTCCCCGACCAGCGTAATTCGACCGAAACGCCGGACGAAATCAGATACGGGCAGGAGTGGAGCGCATGATGCAAACGCAGCGCCAATCACCCCCACCCTGTATCCCTCCCCACAAGGGGGAGGGAGGACATCCACGCCGCGCCTTACGTTCCGCTTGTCTGGCTGTTGCCGATAGTGCACCGCCGCCGACTTCTCCCTCCCCCTTGTGGGGAGGGGTACGGGGTGGGGGTACGCGACCTCCCCAACAAGGTGCGGCTCCAAATCCTGCTGGCAGCCCCCACCCATGACCTCCCTCCCATCACTCCCCACCCCGAAAAAACTCGGCCTCGTCATCGACCTCGACGTCTGCGTTGGCTGCCACGCCTGCGTCATCTCCTGCAAGGAATGGAACACCGGCGGCTACGGCGCCGCACTCTCGGATCAGGACCCCTACGGCGCCGACGTCTCCGGCACTTTCCTCAACCGGATTCATTCCTTCGAAGTCCTGCCGGAAGGTGCTGAAAAGATTGGCGAAGCGGGCGATGCACGGATCGTCCATTTCCCCAAATCCTGCCTCCATTGCGAGGATGCGCCCTGCGTAACCGTCTGCCCGACCGGCGCGTCCTACAAGCGCGCCGACGACGGCATCGTGCTCGTCGACGAGGACATGTGCATCGGTTGCGGGCTCTGTGCCTGGGCGTGCCCCTACGGCGCCCGCGAAATGGACCTCGCCGCCGGCGTCATGAAGAAATGCACGCTGTGCGTCGACCGCATCTACAACGAGACCATCGCCGAAATCGACCGCGTCCCGTCCTGCGTGCGAACCTGCCCCGCCAACGCCCGCCACTACGGCGACCTCGCCGATCCGCACTCCAGCGTCTCCAAAATGGTCGCCGCCCGCGGTGGCATCGACCTGATGCCGGAGCAGGGCACAAGGCCAGTCAACAAGTACCTGCCACCCCGCCCGCGCACGACACTCGCCGCAAGCGCGGTCCCGCTTGCGGAAACCTCCGCCGGCGCCACCGGCTTCTTCGCCTGGCTCGACGGCATGCTGGAGCGGATTTGATGCGCGTCTCACCCCCCTCTGGCCTGCCGGCCATCTCCG
>NZ_AYOD01000003.1 GCF_000497755.1 Aliihoeflea sp. 2WW | reverse complement strand
TTGAGGGGGAGATGGCCGGCAGGCCAGAGGGGGGTGCCTCGCGCAAACACCTCAAGGGGCGCCCCTAATGCACCCCGCCCTCTCCATCATCGTCTTCACCACCCTGTCCGGCATGGGCTACGGCCTCGCAGCCCTGCTCGGCCTCGGCCTCTTCGACCCCACCGCCCTCGCGACCAAGATCGGCTACCTCTTAGCCTTGGCTCTCATCGCCGGCGGACTCATCTCCTCCACCCTTCACCTCGGCAATCCCCAACGTGCCTGGCGCGCGCTCAGCCAATGGAAGACAAGCTGGCTGTCACGCGAGGGCGTTCTGGCGATCCTGACCTTCATCCCGCTGACCATCTGCGCCTACGCCGCGATCTTCCACGACCGCCACCTCGTCATTCCCGGCCTCTTGGCGGCCGTCCTGAGCCTCGTCACGGTCTACTGCACCGCGATGATCTACGGCTCGCTGAAGACCGTGCAGCTCTGGTCCCAGCCCCTGACACCGGTAACCTATCTACTCTTCTCGCTCGCAAGCGGCGCCACGGTCGGTACGCTCCTCGCGGTAACCGGCGCTGCCCGGCCATGGCTCCTCGCCATCCTCGCAATCCTGTCCACCATCGCAGCCTGGCTCGTCAAACGCCGCTGGCGCGCCGACGGCAAGGCGCTCGCCCCTCTCTCGACGCCCGAAACCGCGACCGGCCTCGGCGCCATCGGCCGCGTCAGGCTCTTCGAGCGTCCCCACATCAACGACAATTATTTGACCCGCGAGATGGGCTTCAAGGTCGCCCGCAAGCATGCTGACAAGCTCTTCGGCATAGCGATCCTGCTCGGGGGGCTCGTCCCGTCCGCTCTTCTGGTCATTGCCGTATTCGCCGCAAGCACCATGGGGCCGGGCCTGACGGCGTTCCTCGCCGCCCTGCTTGCCGTCCTGTCCCACTATGCAGGTGTCTTCGTCGAGCGCTGGCTGTTCTTCGCCGAAGCGCGCCACGCGGTCATGAACTATTACGGCCGCTGAGGCAGATTCGCGGCTCGATGTGCCGAAAACGGTGGCTTTCGAGAACCGGAGCGGAATGTACATTTGGGTACATGAGCACCGGAAGCGCAGGAAGACGCCGTTTTCGGCACATCGAGGCGTGAATATCAGTCCGACCAGCGCTTGTGAAACCACATCCACTGCCCCGGATGCTCGCGCACCCAGCCTTCGACGATGTCATTCATCATCTGGCAACTCGCATGGATGTCGATGGCGCCCGACGCATTGCGCGGGAATTCGATCTTGTCCTGCAACTCCAGCCGGAACTTGTTGCCCGGCAGGCGGATAGAGCGCGCGGGATAGACGTCGCATTCGAACTGCCGCGCCAGCTTCGGCACCAGCGGGTTGGTCCGGCACTCGCGGCCGAAGAAGGTCGTCTTCTGGCCCTTGTGGAACTTCTGATCGACCAGCACGCCGATATTGCCGCCCCGGTCCAGAACGCGCGCAAGCGCGAAGGCGGCGCCGGCGCGCGAGGCGAGCAATTCGCCCATCGTGTCGCGCCGCGTCTTGAAGACATATTCGGCCATGTAGGGGTTGTTCGGCGCGCGGAAGAGGGCGGTCACCGGCAGGTCGTAGGCCATCGCCGCAACCGGCAGCAGCTCGAAATTGCCCGAATGCGCAGTGAAGATGATGTGCGGACGCTTTTCATCGCGGATGCGCAGGAAAATCTCCTCGCCGATCACCTCGACGCGCTGCGGCGCCTTGCCGGGCTCATGGTCGAAAATCTGGTCGAGGAAGATGTATTCCGCCGCCAGCCGGGCCATGTTGCCCCACATGTCCGACGCGATAGCCTGGATTTCGGCTTTGGATTTTTCGGGGTAAGCGCGCTTGAGATTGTTGACCGCCACACGGTGCCGGCCGAACTTCGGCCCCAGCCTGCGTGCCGTCCTGTCGGCGAAGTCGAGCGCCTTGTCGGCCGGCAGCTTGCGCAGGCCCCACAGCACCGCCATCGCCAGCCGCGCCGTCGTCCAGTATTCGGCCTGCTTGAGCGCGCCGGCCGATTTGTAGACCAGCGGCCGCAGGAATGCCGGCAGTCTGTCGCCCTTCATGACACGCGCAGAATGATCTTGCCGAAGACGTCGCGGCCTTCCATGCGCTCCAGCGCGCGGCCGATTCCGTCGAAATCGACCTCGGTGTCGATCACGGGCGAGACCAGCCCGCCCGCCATCTTCTGCATCGCATCGGCCATGTTCTCCATCCGGCAGCCGAACGAGCCGAAAATCTTGAGCTGCTGCTGAAAGAGCTGCATCAAATTCATCGAGGTCGAGACGCCCGAAGTGGAACCGCACGTCACGAGCCGTCCGCCGCGCTTCAGGCAGAGCATCGAGCCCGCCCACGTGTCGGCCCCGACATGCTCGAAGACGACGTCGACGCCCTTCTTCTTGGTGATCTTGCGCACCGCGCCCTCGAAGCGGTCGGTGCGGTAGTTGATGACGTGATCGGCGCCGAGCGCCTTGGCCGGCTCGATCTTGGCGTCCGACCCGACCGTGGTGAGGATCGTGCAGCCCATGCGCTTGGCAAGCTGGATCGCCGCCGAACCGATCCCCGACCCGCCGGCATGGATCAGGATTGTCTCGCCCGGCTGCAGCTTGGCATTGTCGAACAGCATGTGCTCGACCGTGCCGAAGGTGACCGGCGCCACTGCCGCGCCGATTTCGGTCACGCCGGGCGGGGCGGGGACGAGCAGCCGCGCCGGCAGGTTCATGTATTCCTGCGCGAAGCCGTCGAGATGGAAGCCGTGAACGCCCGAGACGTTCTCGCACAGATTGTCGCACTTCTCGCGGCAGGCGTTGCAGAGCCCGCAGGTGCGCGCGCCATAGATCGAGACGAGCTGCCCCTCGCGAAGACTGGAAACGCCCGGCCCGACCTTGACGACCTCGCCCGAGGCTTCCGCGCCAACGGTCAGCGGCATCTTCCGCTTGGCGAACGCCATGCCCCGCCAGCCCCACACGTCGATGTGGTTCAACGCCACCGCGCGGATGCGCAGCGTCACCTCGCCCTGGCCGGGCGCTCCGGGCTCCGCGATTTCGACGGTTTCGAGGCGGCGATCCTCGATCAGTTGCAATGCGCGCATGTTCTATCCCGTATGCGAATTTCTCGACGGTCTAAGGCTAGGGCGTGTCGGAGCTGGTCTGGGCGAGCCGAAAACGGTGGATTTCGAGAACCGGAGCGGAGTGTACTTTTGGGTACATGAGCACCGGAAGCGCAGAAAGCCGCCGTTTGCAGGTCGCTCAGGCCAGATGCCGACATGCCCTAGAACGCTTCGCGCGCCATGACAAGACAGGTATTCTGCCCGCCGAACCCGAACGAGTTCGACAACACCGTCTTCACGTCCGCCGAGCGCTTGGTATTCGGCACCACGTCGAGGTCGATGGCCGGGTCCGGATTGTCGTAATTGATGGTCGGCGGCAGCACGCCTTCGCGCATCGTCATCAGCGAAAACGCGGCCTCGATCGCGCCGGCGGCCGAGAGCGTGTGGCCGATCATCGACTTGTTCGACGAGACGGCCATCCGCCTCAGATTGTCGCCGAAGACGGTCGCAAGTGACAGATGCTCCATCTTGTCGTTTTCGGGCGTCGAGGTGCCATGCGCGTTGACGTAGGAAATGCCGTCGTCGCCGAGCCCGGCATCCTCCAGCGCCGCGCGGATTGCGCCAATGGCGGGCGAACCGTCGGGCTTGGAGCGGGTGCGGTGGAAATCGTCCGCCTTCTCGCCGCAGCCGCGCAATATGCCGAGCACCTTGGCGCCGCGCCGCGTCGCGCTTTCGAGAGATTCGAGCACCAGCGCCGCCGAGCCTTCCGCGAGCACGAACCCGTCGCGATCCTTCGAAAACGGCTTCGACGCCTTGGTCGGCGCCTCGTTTGCGGTCGAGAGCGCGGAGAGCAGCGAGAAGCGGATCAGCGCCTCCGCGGTCGCCGAACCGTCAGCGCCGATCGCCAGCGCCCGCTCGCATTCGCCGCGCCGGATCGCCTCGACGCCGAGCTGGATCGCCGTCGCGCCCGAAGCGCAGGCGGTCGACAGCGTGATCGGCAGGCCGCGCGTGCCGTATTTGTCGGCGAGCCGGTCCGCGATGGTCGCGAACTGCGCCTCGTCGAAGATCTCCGCCGTCAGCTTCTCGCGCGCGACCTTCAGCAGGCGCTGGTAGCCCTCATCTTCGTTCGACGAGGCATAGAGCGACAGCCGGTCCTGCCAGCCGAGCTCGACCGGCGGCGAGGCGAGGAAGAGAGGCCCGTCGAAGCTCCCGCGCGCGATGCCCGACATGCCGACCGCCTCGTCGGCGGAAATGTCGGCAAGTTCCTGCGTCAGCGCAGAAGCGCCTTCCTTGCTCGATGCCAGGAAGTCGACCGTGCCCGAGATCGTCGTCGCCAGATGATCGGTCGGAAAGCGCGTGATCGGGTGGATGCCGGACTGGCCGGAGGTCAGCGCGGCCCAGTTTGCGTCGAGCCCCTGGCCGAGCGAGGTGACGACGCCGATGCCGGTCACGGCGACGATGGGGCGTCCAAGATGATCGGTGGTCTTCACGGCGATCTCCCTCAAGCCCGCGCCAGGACGGCCGCGCCTTCGAAGCGGTTGTAGCCGATCGCCGTCGCGACGGCCTTGGCAGGCGCGACGCGGGCTGGGGCCTCGTTCTCCGGGTCGAAGGGCGGGTAGGCGGCTTCCTTCGAAAGCGCCAGCGCCGCAAGTGCGATGGCGAACGGGAACTGCGCTTCCTTCATGTGGCCGGTCAGCGTCGAGAAGGCGCGCACCGCGTGGCTGCCGTTTTCCCGCAACGCCTGGCGTTCGGCGCCGGTCGGCGCATGCGCACCCGAGGCGCCGGAAATCACGAGTTCCGTCGCAGCGAAATCGGGCAGCGAGCGCAGGAGACCCGCGACCGCCGAAGCCAGATGATTGTCCTTGCGCCGCGCGCGACCGGACGCCACCGCGTCGATCCGCGCATAGGCCTTGTGGCCGCGGGCCTCGGCATGCTCGCGCGATTCGAGCACGAGAAACGCCCCGCCCGAGCCGGTGATGACGCCGCCGCCATCATTCGCGCCGCGCTGCCACACGGACTTCCAGCGCTTGCGGTGGAGATATCCGCCAAGCTCGTAGCCGAGAAGCATGTCGGGATGTTCGGTCTGGAACGCGCCGCCGACCAGCACATGCGTCGACTGGCCGGAACGTATGCGCGCCGCCGCCGTCTCGATCGCCGATACGCCCGCGCCTTCTTCGCCCATGAAGGTGCGCGAGGAGCCGGTGACCTTGTGGACGATGGAGATGTTGCCGGCGAGAAGGTTGGAAAGCTGGGCGAGAAAGAGCGTCGGCCGCAACTCGGTCGTCAGCTTCTCGTTGAGCAGGAGTTCGTGGTCGTTGCGCGAGCGCGAGGCATCGAGAATGATCTCGTCCACCGCGACGTCGCGTTCGCCGCCGCCGGCCGCGACCACCATGTCCATCGACGCGCAAAGCGCCTCGTCGTCCTTGATGCCCGCATCGGCCAGCGCAAGCCCGGCCGTATAGGTGCCGAGCCGCTGCCAGGTCTCCATCTGCCGCTGGTCCCCGCGCTTGGGGATCTGCTGGCTCCAGTCCATCTGCGGCAGCGGGTGGATCGTGTAGGGCGCGAAGCGCTCGGCGTCATAGACCGGCTTGGCGCTGCCGGACGACAGGACAGACCAGTGCGTATCCGCCCCTTCGCCGAGGCAGGAGACGAGGCCGATGCCGGTGATGACGACGTCGCTGGCGCTCATGCGGATCGGCCTCAGGCCGCCTTGGCGGCGACGAGCTGGTCGATCTTGGCGCAGAGGTTTTCCATGACGAAATACTCTTCCGTCGTGGCCTTGCCCTCGTTGACTTCCTGCGTCCACTTCTCGAGCGGGATCTTGATGCCGAATTCCTTGTCGATCGCGAAGACGATGTCGAGGAAGTCGAGCGAATCGATGCCGAGGTCGTCGATCGTGTGGCTCTTCGGCGTGATGGTCTCGCGATCGATCTCGCTCGTCTCGGCGATGATGTCGGCAACCTTGTCGAAAGTGGATGTCACGGGCAGTCCCTCGATGCGAGGTTGAAAAAGGTGGTTCGCGCGCTCTCTAATCGCTTTTTGGCGGCAGGAAAAGGGCGCTGGGCATTTTGCGCCACTGCCCGAAGTTCCCCGTTCTAGTTGAAGACGATCCGCGCCGCCGCGTGAAGCCCGTTTTCGCCCATGTTGACGACGATCGCCTCGCCCTCGCGCGAACGGGCGCCCAGCACGGCCTGGATGAAATCGCCATGCGTCACCAGCACCAGAATGCCCGAGCCGGTATAGTCGGCAATGGTCTCGCGCAAGATCTGCGCGCGTTCCTCGGCCTCGGGCGTGTCGGGCTCGACCGGGTCGAGCCAGTCGACGGTTTCGACCAGCGATGCGCCGAAGGCGAGTTCGGCGGTTTCCTTCGTCCGGCAATAGCGGCTTGCCAGAACCTCCTGCACCGGCGCCGCGCGCGCCGCGAACAGCGCGCCGATTCGCCTTGCCTGCTGGCGGCCCTGTTCGGAAAGGTTGCGCTGCGTGCGGCAGACCTCGATGTCGAATGCAGCCGGTTCACCCGAGCCGGGTGCATTGGCATGGTTGAGGAGCACGACCTGGCCGCCGTTCCGCAGGAGCGCCCAGCCTGCCTCGGTCGCATGTGCCGGCAGGGCCATCGCCAGCGCCGCGATGATGATGAGCGCCCGGATCATTGCGTCTCCCATTGGTTTCATGACGACTCATATAGGCCGATCGGTCCGAAGCGAAACCATGCCCCCGCCGCCTTTTGACGCGGCTGGCCCATTGCGGCGCGGTTCCGGCCGCGATACTGCCCGATCATGTCGCCTTTGACCGAGACAATCTTCTTCGTCTTCGGACTTGTCGCGCTCGGCTACGTGTCGGGCTGGACGGGCCTCCTGAAGACCTCGATCGGTGATGCGCTGACCGCCTTCGCCGTCGCGATCGCCGTTCCGATGCTGCTCTTTCGAACGCTCATCGAGGCGGATTTCGAGGGCGCCGCGCCGCTGTCTCTGTGGGCCTCCTACTTCATCGCGGTCGCCTTCGCCTGGGCGTGCGGTCAGTTCATCACGCAGAAGGTCTTCGGGCGCGACGGTCGCGCCGGCGTCGTCGGCGGCGTATCGGCGGCGTTCTCGAATCTGGTTCTTCTCGGTCTTCCCCTGGTGCAGGGCGTCTTCGGCAGGCCCGGCCTGGAGGTTCTCTCGCTCATCGTCGCGGTCCACCTGCCGACCATGATGGCGACGTCGATCGCGCTCTTCGAATGGGCCAATCGCGGCTCGTCGGAAAGCGCCGGCATCCTCGCCGCCATCCTGGATTTCCTGAAGAAGCTCATCTCCAACCCGCTGATCGTCGGCATTCTGGCCGCGCTGATATGGCGGCTGACCGGCTTCGAGATGCCGTCGCTCGGAATGCGCTTCGTCGATGCGCTCGCCAATGCGGCCGGGCCGCTCGCGCTGTTCGCGATGGGCCTGTCGCTGCGGCGCATGGGCATTTCCGGCAATGTGACAGCCGGGCTCGCGCTTTCGGCGGTCAAGCTTTTCGTCATGCCGGTGGTGGCTCTGGGCGCCGTGCTCGTCATCGGCCTGCCGCCGCTCGCAGCCATGGTCGTCGTCACCGCCGCCGCGCTGCCGGCCGGCGTCAATCCCTATCTGATCGCGACGCGCTTCGGCACCGGCCAGGCGCTCGCATCCAACGTCATGACGATCTCGACGCTCGTCGCCGCCGCATCGAGCTTCCTTTGGCTCGCCGTGGCTCAACGCCTTTTTGGCTGAATGTCTTGGTCCTGCCGGCCGGCTGTCTTACATCTTCAACCACGCAATCCAATTTGAACGAATGAGGGAGGGCATCATGCTCAAGAAGACCAGTCATTTTCTCCGCGAGGCCAATCTGATCGGCGGCGAGTGGGTGCAGGCCGATTCGGGCCAGACGATCGACGTCACCAATCCGGCCAACGGTCAGAAGATCGGCGTCATCCCCAAATCCGGCGCCGCCGAGACCCGCCGCGCCATCGAGGCCGCCCATGAGGCGTTCAAAACCTTCCGCAAGACCAGCGCACTCGAACGTTCCAAGATGCTGCGCAAGCTGCACGACGCGATCATGGACAATCAGGACGTGCTCGCCGAACTCCTGACCATGGAGCAGGGTAAGTCGCTGACCGAATCGAAAGGCGAGGTCGGCGCATCGGCCGCCTATATCCTCTGGTTCGCCGAGGAAGCGCGCCGCACCTATGGCGACGTCATTCCTTCGCCCTGGGCCGACCGCCGCATCCTGGTGACGAAGGAACCGGTGGGCGTCATCGCTGCCATCACGCCGTGGAACTTCCCGTCCTCGATGCTGTCGCGAAAGATCGGTCCGGCGATTGCCGCCGGCTGCACCTCGGTCATCAAGCCGGCCACCCAGACGCCCTATTCGGGCCTTGCATGGGGTGCCCTGTGTGAGGAAGTCGGCATCCCGAAGGGCGTCGTCAACGTCGTCACCGGCGGCGCGAGCGAGATCGGCAAGGAGCTTTCCACCAATCCGCTGGTCAAGAAGATCACCTTCACCGGCTCGACCGAAGTCGGCAAGATCCTGATCCAGCAGTCGGCCTCGACGGTGAAGAAGGTGTCGATGGAGCTCGGCGGCAACGCGCCGTTCCTGGTCTTCGACGATGCCGACATCGACCGCGCCGTCGAAGGCGCCATCGCCGCGAAATATCGCAATTCCGGCCAGACCTGCGTCTGCACCAACCGCTTCTTCGTCCAGTCCGGCGTCTATGACGCCTTCGTCGACAAGCTCGCCAAGGCGTCTAGCAAGCTGAAGGTCGGCCCCGGCCTCGAGGAAGGCGTCCAGCAGGGCCCGCTCATCGACGAAAAGGCCGTCGAAAAGGTCGAGGAATTCGTCGCCGACGCCAAGGCCAAGGGCGGCAAGGTTGTCGCCGGCGGCAACCGCCACAAGCTCGGCGGCTCCTTCTTCGAGCCGACGGTCATCGCCGACGCCACGCCCGACATGAAGTTCATGAAGGACGAAATCTTCGGCCCCGTCGCCCCGGTCTTCCGCTTCGAGAAGGAGGAAGAAGCGGTCGAGTTGGCCAACGACACCGAATTCGGCCTCGCCTGCTACTTCTACACCGGCGACCTCGGCCGCGCCTTCCGTGTCATGGAAGGCCTGAAATACGGCATGGTCGGCGTCAATGAAGGCATCATCACCACCCCCGAAGCCCCCTTCGGCGGCGTCAAGGAATCCGGCCTCGGCCGTGAAGGCGGCCATCAGGGCATCGAGGATTATCTCGACACGAAGTATGTCTGCATCGGCGGCCTGGGACTGTAGCAAGGCCGCGGCGATGAAGTGACTGATCTCCCCCCTTGAGGGGGAGATGCCCGGCAGGGCAGAGGGGGGTGGCCGCAGAGCACAAGCGTCCACCCAACTCTCACCGATCCTTCACCGTCTCCATCGCCACGAAAGTCGACGTCTGCGCCACATGCGGCAACGCCGAAATCCGCTCGCCCAACACCCGCCGATACGAAACGATATCCCGCGTCCGCACCTTCAAGAGATAGTCGAAGCTCGACGCCATCATGTGGCATTGCTCGATCTCGCGGATCGTCATCACCGCCTTGTTGAATTCGCCGAGCGCCGCTGACCGCGTATCCGAAAGCTTCACCTGCACGAACGCTATATGCCCTTCGCCGAGCCGCTCGCGGTCGACGATCGCCGAATAGCCCCGAATATAGCCATCCGCCTCCAGCCGCTTCACGCGTGCGGCGACCGGCGTCTTCGACAGCCCCACCTGGCCAGCCAGTTCCGCCATCGACAACCGCGCATCCTTGGAAAGCGCGGCGATGATGTTCAGGTCGATCCGATCGATATGGTCCGCCACTGCCGTTTATCCAGTCTGAATGGTTGTCGATAGGCCATATCATCAGTCCATTCGTCCTGCAAAGCGCCTCCGTTTGGCCATGCCGCGATTCTGCGCCATGCTATTCTCGCGTCATCCAAGGCCATCCTGCTTTCCGAGGCTCACCCATGCTCGACGCCCCCCGCGACCCGCGCGCCGCCATCCGCCGCAACACGCTCGCCGATGAAGGCGAAGTGCTTCAGAACCTCGTCCGCCAGGCCGATCTCTCGCCCGAAGAACGCGCGCGCATCTCCACCCGCGCAGTCGGCCTCATCCGCCAGGTCCGCGGCCATGCCGAGCCGAAACTGATGGAAGTCTTCCTCGCCGAATACGGCCTCTCGACCAGCGAAGGCGTGGCGCTGATGTGCCTTGCCGAAGCGCTGCTGCGCGTCCCCGATGCCGACACGATCGACGAACTGATCCGCGACAAGATCGCCCCGCATGACTGGTCGGCCCATTCCGGCGGTTCCGGCTCCATCTTCGTCAACGCCTCGACCTGGGCGCTGATGCTGACCGGCAAGGTGCTGGACGAAGGCGAGGGCGGCATCGAGCGCACGCTGCGCGGCATGGTCCGCCGCGTCGGCGAACCCGTCATCCGCCGCGCGGTCGCCGCCGCTATGCGCGAGATGGGCGAGAATTTCGTCCTCGGCCGCAACATCGCCGAGGCGGTGAAGCGCGGCGCCGGCGAAATCCGCAAGGGCAACCTCTATTCCTACGACATGCTGGGCGAGGCGGCCCGCACCGAAGAGGACGCGCTGCGCTATTTGAAGGCCTACGCCGACGCGATCCGGGCTCTGGCGAAGGAGGCCCGCTCCGACGACATCCGCAAGAACCCCGGCATTTCCGTCAAGCTCTCCGCCCTCCACCCGCGCTACGAGCGCCCGCAACGCGCGACCATGCTGCCCGTGATGACGGAACGCCTCCTGTCGCTGGCGCTGGCCGCCAAGGACGCCCGAATGGGCCTCAACATCGACGCCGAGGAGGCCGACCGCCTCGACCTTTCGCTCGATGTGATCGAGGCGGTGCTCGCCGATCCGCGCCTCGAAGGCTGGGACGGGTTCGGCGTGGTCGTCCAGGCCTACGGCCTGCGTGCCGCGCCGGTGCTCGACTGGCTGCACGATCTGGCGACCAGGCTCGACCGCAGGATCATGGTTCGCCTCGTCAAGGGCGCCTATTGGGACACGGAGATCAAGCGCGCGCAGGTCATGGGCCTTGCCGGCTACCCCGTCTTCACCCGCAAGCCGAACACGGACGTCTCCTACATCGCCTGCGCGGGCAAGCTCCTCGGCATGACGGACCGCATCTACCCCCAATTCGCCACCCACAATGCCCACACCGTCGCCGCCATCCTCGAAATGGCCACCGATCGCGACGCCTTCGAGTTCCAGCGCCTGCACGGCATGGGCGACGCACTGCATGAGGCCGTGCGCAAGGCCGAGGGCACGCGCTGCCGCATCTATGCGCCGGTCGGCGCTCATTCCGACCTTCTCGCCTATCTCGTCCGCCGCCTGCTCGAAAACGGCGCGAACTCGTCCTTCGTCCATCAGATCGTCGACGAGAGCGTGCGCCCCGAGGAGATCGCCCGCGATCCGTTCGACGTCGTCGCGCAGCAGGGCGCTGCGCGCAATCCCGCGCTCCCCAACCCATCCGAGATCTTCGGCGCCGGCCGGGTCAACGCCAAGGGCTTCGACATCACCGACCCCGAGACCGAAACCGCCATTGAGGCCGAACGCGCGAAATTCGCCGGGCCGCACCGCTGGAAGGCAGGCGGCAACGGCCCGATGCGCGAAATCGTAAACCCCGCCAATCCCGCCGAAATCGTCGGTGAAATCGGCGAGGCCGACGCCGCATTCGTCACCGCCGCCATCGACCGGGCCTCGGCTGCCGCGCCCGCATGGGCGGCAACGCCCGTCAGCGACCGCGCCGACATGCTCCGCCGCGCCGCCGATCTCTACGAGGAGCACGCCGTCGAGTTCTTCGCCCTCGCCACCCGCGAAGCCGGCAAATCCGTGCCGGACGGCATCGCCGAAGTGCGCGAGGCCGTCGATTTCCTGCGCTACTACGCGGCAAAGGCGGGCGAGGCGGAAAAGGCCGGCGCCGCGCGCGGCGTCATCGCCTGCATCTCGCCGTGGAACTTCCCGCTGGCGATCTTCACCGGCCAAATCGCCGCCGCGCTCGTCACCGGCAATGCGGTCGTCGCCAAGCCCGCCGAGCAGACCCCGCTCATCGCCGCCCGCGCCGTCGAACTCCTTCACGAAGCCGGCATCCCCGCCGACGTGCTGCAACTCGTCATCGGGGACGGGCCGAATGTCGGCGCGCCGCTCACGGCCGATCCGCGCATCGCCGGCGTCTGCTTCACCGGGTCCACCGAGGTCGCGCGGCTGATCGAGCGCCAGTTGACCGAAACCGCCGCGCCCGACGCCATGCTCATCGCCGAAACCGGCGGCCTCAACGCCATGATCGTCGATTCCACCGCGCTTGCCGAACAGGCCGTGCGCGACATCGTCGCCTCCGCCTTCCAGTCCGCCGGCCAGCGCTGCTCGGCGCTCCGCATGCTTTACGTCCAGAAGGACGTCGAGCCGCACATGCTGGCGATGCTCAAGGGCGCGCTCGCCGCCATGCGCATCGGCGATCCCTGGTCGATGGCGACTGACATCGGCCCCGTCATCGACGTCGAGGCGCAGCGGGGCATCGTCGATTATTGCCGCAAGCTCGAAGGCGAGGGCCGCCTGACCGCAAGGCTCGACGCCCCGTCAAACGGCCGCTTCGTCGCCCCGCACATCTTCCGCGTGAAGGGCATCGAGGAACTGGGGCGCGAAATCTTCGGTCCTGTCCTCCATGTCGCGACCTTCGAGGCCGACGAGATCGACAACGTCATTTCCGCCATAAACAGAACGGGTTACGGCCTGACCTTCGGGCTCCACACCCGCATCGACGCACGCGTCCAGCACGTCATCGACCGAATCCACGCCGGCAACATCTACGTCAATCGAAACCAGATCGGCGCGGTCGTCGGCTCGCAGCCCTTTGGCGGCGAGGGCCTGTCCGGCACTGGCCCCAAGGCCGGTGGCCCGCACTATCTGCGCCGTTTCCGCAAAGCCGTGTCCCGCGCCGATGCCGCCGAGCCGGGCACCGAACTCGCGCTGACCACGCTTCGCGACCACATGCGCGACTCCCGAAAGGGAGACTGGTCAACCCGTCTCGACCGCATCGCCGTCCTGCGCAAGCATCTGCGCGGAAAGGCTTCCGATGCGATTTCGGCTGCGGCGTCGCTCGAATACGGCCCGGTCGACCTGCCTGGACCGACAGGCGAGGGCAATGCGCTATCGCTCGGTCCGCGCGGCCGCGTCCTCTGCCTTGGTCCTTCGGAAGACGCGCTTCTCGCACAGGTCGTGCAGGCGCTCGCCGCGGGCAACGCCGTCCTCGCCGTCGCCCCGCGCGCCAACGCGATCGTGAAGCCGCTGACGGGCAAAGGCCTCCCGCTCGCCGCGCTCGACGGCCACGTCGCACCGCTCGATCTCATTGATCTCGATGCCGACCTCGTCGCCAGCGCCGCCGATGAAGCGACGCTCCGTTCGATCCGGCGCACGCTGGCGCAGAAATCCGGCCCGATCGTGCCCCTCGTCACCGAGACGATCTACCCGGCCGCCTACGCGCACGAACGCTCCGTCTGCGTCGACACCACCGCCGCCGGCGGCAATGCGAGCCTCTTGGCAGCGGCCGAGTAGTCAGCTCTCCTCGGTCGGCATCCCGATTCGCAGCAAGTTGCCGTCCGGGTCCCACAGGTAGAACTCGGTCATGCCCCAGTCGCGGGCCATGATCGGGCTCACCTTCTCCGCGCCCCGCGCGACAAAATCGTCGCGCAGTGCCAGCGCATCGCGCCCGCGAATATAGGCCGAGGAGACCGGAGGAAGCTTCTCGTCGTCGGTCCGCCAGAAGTGCAGCTCGATCTCGCCGCGCCTGACGATGAGATAGTCCTCATCCGCGTAATGCGTCGCTGTAAACCCCAGCCGCTCCTCGTAAAAGCGGCGCGTGCGCTCGATGTCCAGCGACGGCAGGACGGGGATCGCGCGAGCGGTCTCCTCGAGCATCCTCACGCGCCTTCGACGATCGAAAACCCCTCGAACTGCGGGTGACCGATATAGGCCGGCTTGGTCGTGCCGGCATTCTTGTGTGCGTCGCGAAAATTCTGCGATTTCGTCCAGGCGAGGAAATCGTCATGGCTCGCCCACACCGTATGTGAGGCGAAGAGCGTATAGCCTTCCTCCTCGTTCACCGGCCCGCGCAGAAGGTGAAACTCGCGAAAGCCCTTCATCTCGGAAAGCTTCGAATCGCGGTTCTTCCAGATATCCTCGAACTCGGTCTCCGAGCCGCTCTTCACCTTGAAGCGGTTCATGGCGATATACATCAGGCAATTCCTTTCGCTGCGTTTCCGTGTTCCGCGTCGACCGCGATTTCGGCCGCGCGGGATTTGAAGTCGATGACATTGCCTGGCCGGAACGCGCCGGGCGCGGGCATCGGGTTCGGCCCCGCCTGAACGGTGTCGCCGCGCAAACCCGCCAGATCGGCGATCCGCGCATCGTTCTCCAGCGCCTGCCGACGCTCCATCAGCGCACGCAGTTCCGGGTGGAGCCCGTCTCCTTGCGCTGCCGCCATGGCATGAAAGCCAAGAAGGGACATCGCGGTTACCTCGAAAAGACCAGCGGCACGGTGAACGGCCACGAATTGCGCCCTGCCGCCGCCGGGATGGCCGGGAAGGGCGCCGCGCGCTGCACCGTTTCCATTGCCGCCTGGTCGAGCACCGGAGAGCCGGAGCTGCGCGCGATGCTGACGCCGCCGACGCCGCCGCCGGCATTGACGGTGAACTGCACGTGCACCTCACCGCGAACGCCCTGCCGCTGCGCCTCGCGCGGATAGCGCAGCGAGCGCCGAAGCCGGCTCGCGACCTGTCCGGGATAGTTCGAGACGGCGGCATTGCCGGCCGCACTTTGTTGCGGCGCCTGGCCGGACGGCGCGGCGCGTGCAGCCGCGCTACCTTCCGCCACGCCGCGTTGCGTATCCGCCTGGTTCTGGCCGCCCGAGCCCTGCCTCGGCGCCGGCCGCGCGGCCTGCTGCTGCTGGCGCGGACGCTCGGTGCGTTGCGGCTCGGGCGGCGGCGTATAGGCCGGGCGCGGCGTGGGGATGGGCACGTCGACCACCGCCGCAAGCTCTTCGCGTTCTTCCACCGGCTGCGCGGTTTCGACAGGCACGTCGGCAGGCGCGGCTTCGACCGGCTCGCTCTCGCCCGGTTCCGCTTCCGTCGTTTCCACCGTCTCCGGCTCGACCGGCTCCACCGTATCGGGAGGCGTCACCTCGGCCTCGGTCGGCTCCGTTGGCTCGACCGGTTCGCTCTCCTGCGGTTCGACCGCGGCCGTTTCCACCGGCTCGGCTTCCTCGGCCGTATCGACGGGCTCGACGGCCTCGGCGGTGGTCGGCTCGACCGCTTCGCTCTCGACACCGGTCGCCACCTGGTCGGCTGCGGCAAAGCCGAGCGCGGCAATGTCGATCTCGATCGCGCCCGCGCCCGCTTCCTGGATCGGCGGCGTCGGCGGTTCGCGGGTCACGATATAGGCCGCGCCGGCATGGGCGGCGAAGATCACCGCCGCCGATGCGAGCCAGAGCACGCGCTGGCGGCGTGCCTGCCGCCCCAGCTCCTTTGGCCATGCGATGTCGTTGTATGCTTTCATCGATCAGTCTGCCGATGGCTGCGCTGGCGCCTGCGGCGCGCCCGTCGTTTCCATGCCGACGAGCGCGATCTTGCTGTAGCCTGCAAGGCGCACGAGGTTCATCACGCCCATCAAATCGCCATAGGAAACCGCCTGGTCCGCGCGAAGGAAGATGCGCGTCTCCGCATCGCCCTCAGCGGCGCCGGCGATCGCCTCGGCCAGCGCTTCGGGCCGCACGTCCTCGTTGCCGACGCTGATCGAAAGATCGCTCTGCACCGTGACGTAGAGCGGCGTGTCCGGGCGCGGCTGCGGCGCGGCATTGGACGAGGGCAGGTCGACATTGATGTCCACCGTCGCCAGCGGTGCGGCGACCATGAAGATGATGAGAAGCACGAGCATCACGTCGATGAACGGCGTAACGTTGATCTCATGGTTTTCGGCCATGTCGTCGTTTTCGGTGCTGCGATTGAGGCTGCCGGCCATGGGACTACTCCGCCGCCCGCGACATGTGCGACGGCTCGCCGGCGCGCGCATGGTCCACGTCGCGGCTGACCAGCCGCTCCACCGCTGCCGACGCATGGCCGAGAAGCAGGCGATAACCCGCGACCGAGCGCGCGAAAGCGTTGTAGATCACGACCGCCGGAATGGCCGCGACGAGGCCGAGAGCCGTCGCGAACAAAGCCTCCGCGATGCCCGGCGCGACGATCGCAAGATTGGTCGTCTGCGCCTGGCTGATGCCGATGAACGAGTTCATGATGCCCCAGACCGTGCCGAACAAGCCGACGAAGGGCGCCGTCGAGCCGATCGTCGCCAGAATGCCGGTGCCGCGCGAGATGTTCCTCTGTGCCTCCGCCTCGATCCGCATCAGATGCGACGTCACGCGCTCCTTGAGGCCCGCCGGGCCGTGATGGTCGATGCTGTCACGCACCATCGCCCGCTCGTGGCCTGCCGCGCGAACCATCAGCACGGCCGGACCCTTGCCGTTCTCCAGAGACCGCCCCGCCTCGCTCAGCGAGCGCGCGTCGAGAATCTTGTCGAGCGCCGAGGAAAGGCGCCGCTTGGCGCCGGCGATCTCGAGCGTCTTGGCGAGCCAGATCGTCCAGGTCACGAAGGAAGCGAAGATCAGCCCGATCATCACCGACTTCACCACCCAGTCGGCGGCCATGAACATGCCCCACGGCGAAAGATCGTGCGGCAGCCGCTCGTCGCGCTCGACGGCCGCGGCTTCCTCGCCCGGCGCGACGACCGGCGTTTCCACCTGCGTTGCCGGCGCCTCGACGGGCGCGGTCTGCTGCACCTGCGCATGGGCGGGCAGGGCGGTAGCCAACGGGCCCGCCATCAGCAGGGCGGCGAGGGCAGCGCGCAGGACGATCGGTCGAGCGGTCTTCATACGGGAAATCATCATCAGCTTCCGAACGTAACGTCGCTCTGCGACTTTGTTTCCAACTGCCGGATGCAGGTCGCAGCGTCGACGCCTTCGCCCGTGCATTCGGTTGCGTTGTTGACGAGCACACGGCCGACGTCCTCGCACTTCGTGCCGCTGAAGTCGAACTGGCGCACCTTGGTCTTGCCCTGTGGCAGATCCATGAAGTCGACGACGGTGAGGCGCTCGACGAGGCCGTTCTTGTCGAACAGCACCAGCTCGAACGCCGCGCGCGTGATGTCGTTCTCGAGCTGGTTGGCGACGACGAAGGTGAAGCGGCAGCCGCGTTCCGTCGGCTGCAGCGCGTTGAGTTCGAGCGACAGCACGGGCGCTTTCGCGTCCTGCGCCACCGCCGGCCCGAAGGCCAGCGCCGCGGCGAATATGCCGAGCGATACGCGCTTCCAGATCGATGTCATGAATGTCTCCGGTTTGATCTTGAACGGTCGAAATGACGGGGCCGGGGCGACGCCGGTGGAGGCCGTTGGAACGTGCATCGCCCCGGTCACCATCAGCCGCCCCAGCGCATGGTTGCGCCAACCTTGACCGACAGGCCCGGCTCATAGACCGTGGTCGTCGTCGAGGCGTTGAGCGGATTTGCGTATTTGACATCGAACAGGTTGTCGATGCGGAAGTCGAGCCGGAAATTCTCGGTCGCCTGGTAGTTGGCGAAGAGGTTCACCAGCGTGTAGTCGTCGGCAAAGCTCGTGCCGCTGGGCGGCACATTGTGCTGCACCTCGCCGCCGAATGTCAGCCGCCCTTCATAGGCGCGCATGCCGAGCTGCGCCGTCACCTGGCTCGAAGGAATGGTGACGAGGTCCGCGCGCACGCCGTCCTGTTCGGTGAAGCCGTCGATGATCGACGCCGAAAGCCCGCCGAAGAAGCGTCCCTGGTCGTAGACGGCCTCGAACTCGAAACCGCTGATCTCTGCGGCGGCGAAGTTCTGGTACTGGAAGCAGATCGGGATCGCTCCGGGACCGGGAATGAACGGGCAGCCCGAGCCGGGGACGAAAGGCGACAGGTTCTGCCCCCCGATATAGTCCTCGATATCATTGTGGAAGTAGGCGGCCTTGATGCGCAGGCTGTCATGCCCGTCGAAGACGCCGTCACGACTGTAGTTGATGCCCGCTTCCCACGTCTTCGCCGTCTCCGGGCGAAGGTTCGGATTGGGCAGGAACGGAAACACCACGCCATTGGGATGCAATCCGCTGATCAGCGTCTCGGTGACGGTCGGCGAGCGGTAGCCCTCGGCATAAGTGCCGTAGAACTGCAGCCCCGCGAGCGCCTCAGTGTCGAAGGGCGAGACGCCCACCGTCAGGCGCGGCGACAGCCGGTCGCCGGAGCTTTCCGCATCGGTGCCGTCGAGGCCGTAGGTGTCGTAGCGCAGCGCGCCGATCACCTCGAGCCAGTCATAGGTCAGCTTGTTCTGCACATAGGCGCCGCCAACGTTGCGCTTGCCGGATGGCGTATAGACATCGCTGCCGCCCGCCGGGCTCGCGGTCGTCACGTCATCCTGCAGCCAGTCGCCGCCATAGGTCAGTTCGTGGTCGACGAGGCCGGTCGAAAACCGCGACGTGTTCCAGATGTCGATGCCGAGCGTGTCGAGGTCGTAGCTCGTCTGCGATCCGGCCGGAATGACGATCGGCAGGCCGGTAACGGACGAGAACTGGCGCGTGTCGGTCTTGAAGGTCTGGACGAGATCGGCGGCGTTGTAAGCGAGGTTGACGTTGAGATCGAGCCAGGTCTGGTCCGGGTCGGTGACGTTGTAGCGCGCCGTCCAGGTGTTCTGCTTAAGGTCGACGTCATAGGTGTCCGCGCCCTCGGTCCAGCCATTGTCGGCACCGGTCCAGCCGAGCTTCAGCGTCGAGAATTCGCTCGGCCGGATGGTGGACTTCAACAACCCGCTGAGAACGTCGAAGCCGGACCCCGCGACCCGGTCGCCGCCGCCATCCTTGTAGTCGCCGAAATCGCGCCAGACGACATTGCCGAGAACGTCGACGGCATCGTTGATCCGATAGGCCCCGACGGCGCTCGTCGTCCAGCCATTGCCGTTGCTCTCGTAGCGCCCGGTGGTGGAGACGGCATAGGTTTCGTCGTCGTCGAGGAAGTCCTCGGCGTCCTTGGTCTCGAAGAACACCACGCCGCCGATCGCGCCCGAGCCATAGGTGTTGGCCACCGGGCCGCGGATCACGTCGACCTGCTGGACGAGTTCGGGGTCGAGGAAGAACAGGCTCTGCGTTCCGTGGCCGGAGCGCTGGAAGTTCTGCCGCGCCCCGTCGACGATGACCGACACGCGCCCGAAATCCTGCAACCCGCGCACATTGATGCTGGAAGCCGCGCGCTTGGCGTCGGATTGCGCCGTGATACCAGGCACGCCGAACAGCAGCCCGCCCACCGTCGCTGGCTGGCGGCGCTCGATCTGCTCGCGGTCGATCCGGCTCACCGACGCCAGTTGGTCGATCGGGCTTTCGCCCGTCCGGCTGACGATGGTGATCTGGTCGAGCACGGTCACGCGTGCAAGCGCCTCCGACAGATCCGTCTCCTCCTGTGCCATGGCGGGCGAACCCGCCACCAATGCAACGCTGGCAAGCCACATTGCCCGCCTTGTCCGTCCCGTCGAGCTTGCGCCCCATGCCCCTGTGCCCGTCATCACCCACGCTCCTGATTCAATGATCTGGTTGCTGCTGGCTGGCGCTGGGCTCGCTGGCATGTCTCGAGCCGGAGAGAGGTCATTACCTGACCAATTCACTCCGGTATTGCGCTTCCCTATAAAACCTGATTATCACTGTCAAGAAATCGCAATCGAGATTTGTCCTGTCGCCCAGCCAGCCTTCAGCAAGCCCGGCGCGAAGAGGGGTTTGACACCGTGAATATGAGCAATTCACCAGACGCATTTGCTGAGCGTTCACGAACTGACTGGAAGCATGAGGAGGCGCGGTCCGAACCGCGTCACGTGCAGAGCCGCGACCTGTTCGAAGGGCGCACCGAAATCTGCATCGAGCATGAAGGCGCGGTCTATCGCCTCAAGATCACCCGCCAGGGCAAGCTGATCCTCAACAAATAGGTGCTCCATGACTGCTGTCGTCAAGCCGACGCCGCGGGAGATCCGCCAGGCGCGCGCCGACAATCCGAAGATGCGCGAGCGTGATCTCGCCGCGCAGCTCGGCATTTCCGAAGCCGAACTCGTCGCAGCTCAAGTGGGCGAGGGCGCAACCGCGATCGAACCGCGCGTGGACGACCTCCTCGCCGGCCTCGAAGCCATCGGCGAGGTCATGGCGCTGACCCGCAACGAAAGCGCGGTCCACGAGAAGATCGGCGTCTACGACAACGTCCATCCCGGGCCGCATGCGGCGATGGTGCTCGGCGGCGAGATCGATCTGCGCATCTTCCCGAAGGTCTGGGCCCACGGCTTTGCCGTCGAAAAGCGCGACGGCGACGAGATCCGCCGCAGCCTCCAGTTCTTCGACAAGACCGGCGACGCGGTCCACAAGATACATCTCCGCCCGTCCTCCAACCTCTACGCCTTTCACAAGCTCGTCGCGTCCCTCGCATCCGACGCGCAGTCGCAGGAACTCGACATCGCACCATCCGCGCCGGTCGCGTTCGTGCCCACCAGTGCCGACGGCAACGCCGTGCGCGACCGTTGGGCTGCGATGACCGATCCGCACGAATTCATCGGTCTCCTGCGTTCGCTGAAGCTGTCGCGCCGCGAGGCGGTCGGGCTGGTCGGCGACGATTTCGCCTGGCAGCTTGACGCAAGCGGCCTCCACGCCATGTTCAATCATGCCGTCGAGCAGGCTTTCCCGATCATGTGCTTCGTCGGCAATCGTGGCTGCATCCATATCCATTCGGGGCCGATCATGAACGTCAAGCCGATGGGACCGTGGATCAACGTCATGGACCCGACCTTCCACCTTCATCTGCGCGCCGACCACGTCGCCGAGCTGTGGGGTGTGCGCAAGCCGACGAAGGAGGGCCACGTCACCTCCATCGAGGCCTATGACGCGAAGGGCGAGCTCATCATCCAGTTCTTCGGCAAGCGCAAGGAAGGCGAGGACGAACGCGCCGACTGGCGCCTGATCGCGGAAAACCTGCCGCGCATCCCGCGTTCGAGCGCGGCCTGAACGAGGCGACTATGAGGATCACCATCTTGGGCCTTGCCGCAACGCTGGCGCTTTCCACGGCGGCGTTCGCGCAGGACGGCCCGCAGCGCATCGTCGCCATCGGTGGCTCGCTGACCGAGATCGTCTATGCGCTAGGCCAGCAGGACCGCCTCATCGCCCGCGACACCACCAGCGTCTTCCCGCAAGAAGCGCTGGAACTGCCTGATGTCGGCTACATGCGCGCGCTATCGCCCGAAGGCGTCCTGTCGGTCGATCCCGACCTGATCCTGACGCTTGAAGGCGCAGGCCCGCCCGAGGCGATGGACGTCATCCGCTCGGCAAGCGTACCCGTCGTCACCGTGCCGGAAAGCTTCGACCGCGAAGGCGTGCTCGCCAAGGTCGCTGCGGTCGGCGAAGCTTTAGGCGTCGAGGACGAAGCGGCCGAACTGGCAAAGCGCATCGATACCGATCTCCAGGCGGCCGAAGAGGACGCATCGGGCATCGACGACCCCGCCCGCGTGCTCTTCATCCTGTCGATGGAGGGCGGGCGCGTCATGGCATCCGGCACCGGCACCGCCGCCGACGGGATGATCCGCATTGCCGGCGGCGAAAACGCAATCACCGACTATCCGGGCTACAAGCAACTGACCGACGAAGCCATCGTCACCGCCGCCCCTGACGTCATCCTCCTGATGGATCGCGGCGGCAATCTCGACCCCGCGCCTGTCGACCTCTCCACGCAGCCCGCTCTGGCCGCGACGCCGGCAGGCGAATCCGGTCGCGTCATCCGCATGGACGGCGCCTATCTGCTCGGCTTCGGCCCGCGCACGGCGGACGCCGCAAAGGAACTGGCGGCGAAACTCCACGCCGAAGCCGATTGAGATGAGCGTGACACAAGAGGCGACATCCGCCATGCGCCGTGCAAGGCCGGCGGGCGACCGCTCGCACATCGCGCGGCTGACGATCCTGGGCCTCGCCGGCGCGCTCGTTTTCGTCTCGCTCTTCAGCCTGACGGCCGGCGCATCCGACGCCTCGGTGGTCGACCTCATCCGGGCCACTCTGTCGAGCGACATCGAGATTTCCGCGCGCGACCGCGTCATCATCTACGACATCCGCCTGCCGCGCGTCGCGCTCGGCATCCTCATCGGCGCGGCGCTTGCCGTGTCAGGCGCCGTCATGCAGGGCCTGTTCCGCAACCCGCTCGCCGATCCCGGCCTCGTCGGCGTCTCCGCCGGCGCCGGCCTCGGCGCCATCTCGATCATCGTTCTCGGCGGCACGACGCTCGGCCCCGTCGTCGCGCTTCTCGGCATCTACGCGCTGCCCTTCGCCGCCTTTCTCGGCGGCCTCGCGACGACGCTCCTGCTCTACAAGGTCGCCACGCGGCGCGGTCAGACCTCGGTCGCGACCATGCTTCTCGCCGGCATTGCGCTCGGCGCCATGGCCGGCGCCTTTTCCGGCGTCCTCGTTTATCTCGCCGACGACAACCAGCTCCGCGACCTGACCTTCTGGGGCCTCGGCTCGCTCGCCGGCGCGACATGGACCAAAATCCTCGCCGCCGGCCCGATCATCGTCCTCGCCCTCGTCGCATCGCCATTCCTCGCGCGCGGCCTCAACGCGCTCGCTCTGGGCGAGGGCGCCGCGCATCATCTCGGCGTGCCCGTCCAGCGTCTCAAAAACATCGCCATCGTCGCCGTCGCCGCCGCAACGGGTGCATCCGTGGCCGTTTCCGGCGGCATCGGCTTCGTCGGTATCGTCGTCCCGCACCTCCTGCGCCTGTCGATCGGCCCCGACCATCGCTACCTCCTGCCGGCCTCCGCGCTTCTCGGCGCAAGCCTCCTGCTTCTCGCAGACGCCGTCTCGCGCACCATCGTCGCGCCCGCCGAACTGCCGATCGGCATCGTCACGGCTGCCGTCGGCGCACCGTTCTTCCTCTGGATTTTGCTGCGCCGGCGCGGCGTGTTGGACTTGTGAGGCCGTGATGATCGAGACCCGCAACGTCAAGGTTTCGCTCGGTGGCCGGCCGATCTTGCATGGCATCGACTTCACCGCCATTGCCGGTGAAATCACCGCCATCGTCGGCCCGAACGGATCGGGAAAATCGACCTTTCTCAAGGCCTTGTCAGGCGATCTGGATTCAATGGGCGAGATCAGGATCGACGGCCGCGACCTCCGCTCGCTGAAGCCGTGGCAGGCCGCCGGCCTGCGCGCCGTCCTCCCGCAGGCAACGAGCCTGTCCTTCCCCTTCACCGTCCGCGAAATCGTCCGGCTCGGCCTGATGGGCGGTCGCTCCGGCGTTGCCGACCGCGATCTCGAAACGCTCCCCGACCGCGCTCTTTCGACCGTCGACCTCTCCGGTTTTGCCGGCCGTCACTATCAGGAACTTTCAGGCGGCGAGCAGCAGCGCGTGCAACTCGCCCGCGTTCTCTGTCAGGTCTGGGAGCCGGTGCTCGACGGACAAGCGCGCTACCTCTTCCTCGACGAGCCCGTCTCCAGCCTCGACATCAAGCACCAGCTCGTCATCATGAACGTCGCGCGCGATTACGCCCGCCGCGGCGGCGGCGTCATTGCCGTCCTGCACGATCTGAACCTGACGGCGATGTATGCCGACCGCATGATGATGCTGAACGAGGGCAGGGTCGCCGCTTTCGGCGCTCCGGCCGATCTTCTGACGGATGAACTGATCGAAACCGTCTTCGACTGCCGCCTGCGCGTCGGCGTCGCGCCTTTGGGAAACGTCCCCTTCGTCCTGCCGCAGTCGATCCGGGCTTAGGACGTCATCGAAAACCGAGACCTGGATTCCTGTGACAAGCACAGGAATGACGATGGCAGGAGTGTTTCCGCCATAGAGCGATGGTCGAAGGCCCGCTTAACCCTTGATGCCGTCATTCCTGTGCTCGTCACAGGAATCCAGGCCTCACCCCTGTGCCTCGCAAAACCTTCGCCCGATAGCTAGTTCGCCGCCACCCGCGGCAAGTCCACATCGATGCCGAGCAGCGAGCGCATGTTCGGCCGCGCTTTGACCAGATCCTCGATCGTATACCCCTCAAGCACCTCGAAGAAGGCGTTCAGCGCCTTGCGCAACGCTTCGTTGAGCGCGCAGGCATCGACCAGCGGGCACTCCGTCGCGTCCTTCTCGAAGCATTCGGCCATGGCGAAGCTGTCTTCCGTCACCCGCACGATGTCGAACAGCGTGATCTCGGTCGCCGCGCGTCCAAGCCGCACGCCGCCATTGCGCCCGCGAACCGTCTCGACCAGTCCGTGCTCGACCAGCGGCTGCAGGATCTTGAACAGGAACAGCTCCGAGACGCCATAAGCGCTCGCGATCTCGGGAATGCGGCTCAGCCGCCCGGGATTGGCCGCGCAATACATCAGGATACGCACTGCGTAATTCGTCTGGCGGGTCAGCCGCATGGCATGCCTTTCACGATTCCGTCGGTCGGCTTCCTATTGTCTATTCCTTAGAACGGTTCCAGACAAGCCGCAATGAAAAAACATGAGCGTAAATATCATCTTTAACGGCGCATGGCAGCCATGCTCACGCCGATTTGCCTTGAAATTCATGTTGCAACGCACAATATTCGGTAGGTCGAGTTGCTTCGACTTCAGGGGAGGAGCCCTTGAGGAGAGCGACGATATGCAAGACCTGAGAATCAACACCGAAATGCCCCTTGGCGTCATCCGCCAGCTCCGCCCGTCGGATCTGCCGAAGTTCCGCGAACATCTTCTCCGCCTCGATGTCGAAAGTCGCCGCGACCGTTTCAACGGTCCGTCGAACGACGCATTCGTCGCAGCCTATGCCGACCGCGCTTTTCGCGCCGGCACGACGGTGATCGGCTATGTCGAAGGTGACGAGGTGCTGGGCGCCGCCGAACTGCACGAGATAGAAGGCGAGGGCGAGCCGACCGGCGAGATCGCATTCTCGGTCGAGCAGGTTCTCCAGCATCGCGGCATCGGCAGCAAGCTGTTCCAGCGCCTGATCTGGCACGCCCACGCGCTCGGCTACACCCAGCTTCGCGTCACCACCCATCCGCAGAACCAGGCGATGAAGCGCCTTGCCTCCCGCTTTAATGCGCGGCTGCGTTTCGAGGGCGGCGAGACGGTGGGGCTGATCGAGCTCGAGCCTGCCGCCGAAATCTTCGCCCCACAGGTGATGCCTCAACCCCGACCTCTCGCCGCCTGATTGAAGGCACAAAAAAAGGCCCGGAAAAATCCGGGCCTTTTTTTATCGGTAATTGGTTCAGGCGGCCTTCTTGACCTGGTCCTGAACGACCTTGGCGTTGTCGGCCATCAGCGTCTTGGCCTGGTCGGCGCCGGAGCGGATGCGCTCCATGTTGGCGGCGGTCGCCTCGCGCACGTAATCGGCCTGGATCGTCAGCGCTTCACCGACCGAATTGGCATCGGCAAGCTTCTCGACGGTGGCGAAATAGTGCTGCGTGTTGGCAAGCGTCGCGTCGAGCATGGTGCGCGTCACGGCATCGAAGCTGCCGGCGAACGGACCGAAAACGGTCTTGCTCTGGTCGGCGAGCGAAGCGGCCTGGCGATGCAGTTCCTCGGCGCGCTGGGCAGCGGTCGCAGCCTGCGTGCGGAAGAAGTCGCGGGTGGCTTCGGGAACCTGGATCTTCGCGCCGACGTCGTCGAAAGCGCGGGTGAAACCGTCGAAATAGGAAGCAGCGGCCTGCTGGGTCTTGGTCTTGGTCATTTGAATCTCCATTCTCGTTAGGGAGCCATGGTCGAACCCCGCCCATTCGGCTCGAGGCGTGATGCGTATATAGATATGGAATTGTGCAATGCAACATAAAATGTGCGTGCGATGCAAAAAAGTATGAACCGAGACCATGCCCGAGCGCAGATTGCCGCGCTCGGCGACATCGAAAAGGCCCGCGCGCTGCGCCGAACCAAGGCCGTCGCAACGTCGGCACTGGTGGTCTGCGTCGCCGTGTTCCTCGCCGCCCGGGCATTCGTGGACGGCTATCCCGGCCTTGGCTATGTCGCCGCCTTCGCCGAAGCCGCCGCCATCGGCGGCATCGCCGACTGGTATGCGGTCGTGGCGCTGTTCCGCCGCCCGCTCGGCCTGCCGATCCCGCACACGGCGATCATTCCGGCCAACAAGGACCGCATCGCCAACAATCTCGGCCGTTTCATCGAATCCAATTTCCTTACTGAAAAGGCCGTCCACGCCAAGCTGCAGGAGGTCGACTTCGCCCGCCTCGTCGCCGATTGGCTGGGCGAGCGCCGCCATGCCGACGACCTCGCCGGCTTCGTCACCCGCATGACCCCGCAGGCACTCGCGGCGCTCGAAAACTCAAACCTCCGCGGCTTCCTCGGCAAGCGCGTCGTCGAGCGTCTGGACAAGATCGACATCGCCCCCGTCGCGGCCGAACTCCTCTCCGCCGTCACCGCCGAGCGCCGGCACCAGCGCCTCTTCGACGGCCTGATCCACGTCCTCGGGGGCATCCTCAACGACGAAAAGACGCTCGGTGTCATGCGCGAACGCGTCCGCGCCGAACTGCCGACGCTCGCCAACATCTTCCGCGCCGACGCCTATCTCCTCAACAAGATCGTCGCCTCCGCCGGCCGCCTGATGGAGGAGGCCGGCACCGATCCCGATCACCCGCTCCGTCAGGAATTCGACGCCTTCGCGCTGCGCTTCATCGAGGATCTGAAGACCGATCCCGCCTACGTCGCCCGCGCCGAGCGCATCAAGGCGAACCTGCTCGCCCGGCCCGAGCTCGCCACGCTCGCCGACGAGATCTGGAAGAACCTCGCGACATTCTTGCGGGAGGATGCCGAGAGCGACAATTCCATCATCCGCTCCCATCTCGCCTCGATGTTCATGGAAATCGGCCGCCGTCTCGCCGACGACCCGGACATCCGCGCCGACATGAATGCCGGCTTCGTCGTCGCGCTCGCTTCCTTCGTCGAAAAGCAGAAGTCCGGTGTTGCGATCTTCATCGCCGAGCAGGTCAAGGCCTGGGACATCGCCCAGACCACGCGTCTGATCGAACTCAACATCGGCCGCGATCTGCAATATATACGCTTCAATGGCATGATTATCGGTGGCCTCGCAGGCCTTGCCCTTCATATCGGCGAAGGGCTGATCTTCGGCTGATGCGCGCCTGCGCTTGACATTATATGCGCACTCGCATAGCAGACACCCCAACGCCGCGCCGCAATGCGCGGTGTTTCATTTGACGTGTCCCGTGGGCATCTTCATCGCATTGCGTGAGATGCCCTGTCAGGCTCCGAAAACGGGGGCCAGAGGAGGGCGCGTTTCCTTCGCCCGGTGCGTGAGCATCCGGGTGCAATTGTTTGAAAGGGAATGCGATGAGCAAGCGCCAATCCGCAAAGTACAAGCTCGACCGCCGTTTGGGCGAAAACATCTGGGGCCGTCCGAAGTCCCCGGTCAACAAGCGCGAATACGGCCCCGGCCAGCACGGCCAGCGCCGCAAGGGCAAGCTGTCCGACTTCGGCCTGCAGCTCCGCGCCAAGCAGAAGCTCAAGGGTCACTACGGCGACATCTCCGAGAAGCAGTTCCGCAAGACCTACGAGGAAGCCGACCGTCGCAAGGGCGATACGCCGGACAATCTGATCGGTCTGCTGGAGTCGCGCCTGGATGCGGTCGTGTACCGCGCCAAGTTCGCGCCGACGATCTTCGCCGCCCGTCAGTTCGTCAACCACGGCCACGTCAACGTCAACGGCCGCCGCACGAACATCGCTTCGTTCCGCTGCCGTCCGGGCGACGTGATCGAGGTGCGCGAGAAGTCGAAGCAGCTCGTGATCGTGCTCGAATCGGTGCAGCTCGCCGAGCGCGACGTGCCGGACTATGTCGAGGCCGATCACTCCAAGATGACCGCGACCTTCGTGCGCGCTCCTGGCCTGGCCGACGTTCCGTTCGCCGTCCAGATGGAACCGAACCTGGTCGTCGAGTTCTACTCGCGCTGATCAGTTTCGATCATCGAATTCGGATGGGCCGCGTTTCGACGCGGCCTTTCTTTTTGGCCCACGCTTTGGTCTAACGCGACGATGACGCTCCACCAGCCGCACGATGACGACGCGCAGTCCATTCCGCCCTTGATGGCGGATGCGCCGCGCTCGGTCGAGTTCAACAAGCTGCGCAAGCGCCTCCTGCGCTCCACCCGCCAGGCGCTCGACGATTTCGCGATGGTCAAACCGGGCGAGAAATGGCTCGTCGCGCTCTCCGGCGGCAAGGATTCCTACGGCCTTCTGGCAATCCTGCTCGATCTCCAGTGGCGCGGCATGCTCCCCGTCGAACTCCTCGCCTGCAATCTCGATCAGGGCCAGCCGAACTTCCCCAAGCACATCCTGCCCGACTACCTGTCGCGGCACGGCATCGCCCACCGCATCGAATATCGTGACACCTATTCCATCGTCACCGAAAAGGTGCCGGAAAACGCAACCTACTGCGCGCTCTGCTCGCGCCTTCGCCGCGGCAATCTCTACCGCGTCGCGCGGGAGGAGGGGTGTTCGGCGCTCGTCCTCGGCCATCACCGCGAGGACATTCTGGAGACGTTCTTCCTCAACCTCTTCCACGGCGCCCGCCTCGCCGCCATGCCGCCCAAGCTGCTGAACGACGACGGCGACCTGATGGTCCTGCGCCCGCTCTCCTATTGCGCCGAAGGCGATTTGGCGAAATTCGCCGAAGCCATGCGCTTCCCGATCATTCCATGCGACCTTTGCGGCAGCCAGGACGGCCTGCAGCGCAACGCGATGAAGGAGATGATCGCCGAAATGGAGCGCCGCATGCCCGGCCGCAAGGAAGCCATGATCCGTGCCCTCGCCAACGTCCGCCCATCGCACCTGCTCGACACCAAGCTGTTCGACTTCGCGTCTTTGGGAACTTTCGCTCAGGGCGCGTAACGCGCCGGATTGAGAGGCCTATCCGAGGCGTACCCCCACCCTCTATCCCTCCCCACAAGGGGGAGGGAGCCGCCATGGCCGAGCCTCATGCTCGAAACCGGGTACCTAGGTTCAAAAGGCAAACGTCACGCCGACGAATTCCCTCCCCCTTGTGGGGAGGGATAAAGGGTGGGGTCAGCGATTCGCCACCCGAACCGCCTACCGCCGAACCGGGGCCTCGTTCTGCGCCTGAAACAGCTTCCCCCGCTCCGCCAGCAGCACCATCCCCAGCGCACCGATCCCGGCGAAGAAATACCCTGCCGCCAGCGGCGTCACGGTCCCGTCGAAGGCCTGGCCGATCATGGCGCCCAAAATGCCCCCGCCCACCGTCTGCAGGAAGCCCTGCACCGACGAAGCCGTGCCGGCGACGTGTCCCAGCGGCTCCATGGCGAGCGAATTGAAGTTCGATCCGATCCACGAAAACTGCATCATCGCGAGAGCGAAAAGCACGGTGAACGCCCAGAGCGGTACGGTGCCGGTCAGCGACCAGAAGAAGCTGATCGCCGTCACGCCGATGAAACCGATCAGCGCGCCATGCGCGAGCTTGCGCATCCCGAGCCGGCCGACGAGGCGCGAGTTCAGATACGACGAAACCGCCATCAGTCCGGCGACGATAGCGAACAGCACCGGGAACCACGCACCGACGCCGTAGATGCCAATATAGACCTGCTGAGCCGAATTGATGAACCCGAACAGCGCTCCGAAAATGCAGGTGAAAGCCGCCGTGTAGCAGATCGACACGCGGTTGGTCAGCACGATCCGGAAGCCGTCGGCAATGGCGCGCACGGTAAACGGACGGCGGTATTCCGGCTTCAGCGTCTCGGGCAGTCGCATCGACGTCCAGACGAGCACCAGGGCCGACATCACGCCCATGAACAGGAAGATCATCGGCCAGTCGCCGAACAGCATGACGACCTGACCGACGCCCGGCGCGATCACCGGAACGATCATGAATACCATGAAGACGAGCGACATCACCTCGGCCATCGCGCGACCGCCGAAGATGTCGCGCACCAGCGATATCGCGATGACGCGCGTCGCCGCCGCGCCGAGCCCCTGCACGAAGCGCATCGCAAGCAGCGTCTCGAAGGAGGGCGCAAAGGCGCAGGCAAATGCCGCGCCGACATAGATGAACAACCCGACGATCAGCGGCGCGCGTCGCCCGAACCGATCGGAAAGCGGGCCGAACAGCAATTGCGCGAACCCGAAACCGGTCACATAGGCGGTAATGACGAATTGCCGGCGGTTCTCGTCGCTTTCGCCGAGGCTGGCGCCGATTTCCTGCAGGCCCGGCAGCATGATGTCGATCGCCAGCGCATTCAGCGCCATCAGCGCCGCGGCAAGTGCAATCAGCTCATTGCGGCCGAGCGGAAAGCTTGTCGGCAGAGCGACATGGGAGCGGGTTTGGTCCATGCGAATTGTTCCAGTGGTGCCGTCCAGACGAAAATGCGCCGGGCAAGGCCGGCGCATCGTCGGAACCTGAAATTGCTTGCGGCAGAAACGCCGCGGCGTCTGGTCTAGGCGGCGCCCTTGGCGGAGACGCCCTTTTCGCCGAGGAACGTCTGCAGTTCGCCGGCCTGGAACATCTCGCGGATGATGTCGCATCCGCCGACGAACTCGCCCTTCACGTAAAGCTGGGGAATCGTCGGCCAGTTGGAATATTCCTTGATACCCTGGCGCAATTCGTCCGAGGTCAGGATGTTGACGCCCTTGTAGTCGACGCCGAGATAATCGAGAATCTGGACGACCTGTCCCGAAAAGCCGCACTGCGGAAAGCCCGGCGTGCCCTTCATGAAGAGAACGACATCGTTGCTCTTCACTTCGCTGTCGATGAACTGATTGATCGCGGTCATGTCTTCAATCCCTGGCGGCGAGCCGCCGATAATTCGTTTGCACCCGATATAGGTGATGGAAACCGGCCTGTCGAGTTTGGCTAGTCTGGAATGCTGGTCTGTAGGGCGAGGGCGTGCAGAACTCCGCCCATGTTTCCCTTCAGCGCGTCGTAGACCATCTGGTGCTGCTGCACGCGGCTCTTGCCGCGAAAGCTTTCGGCCACGACTTCCGCGGCATAGTGGTCGCCGTCGCCGGCGAGGTCGCGGATCGTCACTTTCGCATCCGGAATCGCTTCCTTGATCATGCGTTCGATGTCGTGCGCGTCCATTGCCATTGCTGTCTGCCTTCAGTCCATGAAATCCGGGAACCACGACTCGTGGCGAGCCTTGAGGTCCTTCACGGATATGGCACGCGTGCCGGGCAGTTTCAATTCGGTGCCGCCCGTCTCGCCGATCCACGCGACGACAAGCCCGCGCGCCGCGCCCTCGTCGATGATCTCGCGCAGAAGCTCCTTGTCGGCACGCGGCACGGTCAAAAGGTAGCGGCCCTGGTCTTCGCCGAAGAGAACCGGCGTCGGATCGGTTGGCATCGGCAGGCTGATCGCCGCCCCGATGCTAGAGGCCATCGCCATTTCGGCAACCGCGACTGCAAGCCCGCCATCGGAAAGGTCGTGGCAGGCGGTGATCCGTCCATCTTGAATCGCATCGCGCACGAATTCGCCGGCCTTGCGCTCATGGGCAAGATCGACCGGCGGCGGCGGGCCGTCGCGACGCTCGTGCAGGTCGCGCATATAGGCGGATTGCGCCAGATGCGTGCCCCACATGTTGGACTTGCAGACGAGCAGAATCGCATCGCCCTCGGCCGAAAAGCCGATCCGCGCCATCTTCGACCAGTCGTCGATCAGCCCGACGCCGCCGATGGTCGGCGTCGGCATGATCGCCTTGCCGTTGGTCTCGTTGTAGAGCGACACGTTGCCCGAGACGATCGGGAAGTCGAGCGCCCGGCAGGCCTCGCCGATGCCTTTGATCGCGCCGACGAGTTGGCCCATGATCTCGGGCCGCTCGGGGTTGCCGAAGTTGAGATTATCCGTCGCCGCCAGCGGCAGCGCGCCGGTCGCGCAAAGGTTACGCCAGCATTCGGCCACCGCCTGCTTGCCGCCCTCGAACGGATCGGCCTCGACATAGCGCGGCGTCACGTCCGACGCGAAGGCCAGCGCCTTGGTCTCGTGGCCCTCGACGCGCACCACGCCGGCGTCGCCGCCGGGCCGCTGCAGCGAATTGCCCTGGATCAGCGTGTCGTATTGCTCCCAGACCCAGCGCCGCGACGACAGGTTCGCCGAGCCGATCAGTTTCAAAAGCGCGTCTGCAGGGTCGATCGCGGCCAGGGCGGAAAAGTCGGGCAGAGCGGCCTTCGGGCTTTCCACCCACGGCCGGTCATATTCCGGCGCCTCGTCGCCCAGTTCCTTGATCGGCAGGTTGGCGACTTCCTCGCCCTGGTGCAGCACGCGAAAGCGCAGATCGTCGGTCGTCTTGCCGACGATGGCGAAGTCGAGCCCCCATTTGCGGAAGATGGCCTCGGCCTCTTCTTCCTTTTCGGGGCTGAGCACCATGAGCATCCGCTCCTGGCTTTCCGAAAGCATCATCTCATAGGCCGACATGCGCTCCTCGCGCACCGGTACCGCGTCGAGGTCGAGTTCGATGCCGAGGTCGCCCTTAGCGCCCATCTCGACGGCCGAGCAGGTCAGCCCCGCCGCGCCCATGTCCTGGATCGCGATGACCGCGCCCGTCTTCATCAGTTCGAGGCAGGCTTCGAGCAGGCACTTCTCGGTGAACGGATCGCCCACCTGCACCGTCGGGCGCTTTTCCTCGATGTCGTCGTCGAATTCCGCCGAGGCCATCGTCGCGCCGCCGACGCCGTCGCGCCCGGTCTTGGCGCCGAGATAGACGACCGGCAGCCCGACGCCCTTGGCCTGCGACAGGAAGATCTTGTCGGTGTCCGCAAGTCCGGCCGCAAAGGCGTTGACGAGGCAATTGCCATTATAGCTCGGATCGAACTCGACCTCGCCGCCCACCGTCGGAACGCCGAACGAATTGCCATAGCCGCCCACGCCCGCGACCACGCCCACGACGAGATGCTGCGTCTTGGGATGATCCGGCGCGCCGAAGCGCAGCGCGTTCATCGCCGCGACCGGCCGCGCGCCCATGGTGAAGACGTCGCGCAAGATACCGCCGACGCCGGTCGCCGCGCCCTGATAGGGCTCGATATAGGAGGGGTGGTTGTGGCTCTCCATCTTGAAGACCACGGCCTGCCCGTCGCCGATGTCGACCACGCCGGCATTCTCGCCGGGTCCCTGGAGGACGCGTGGACCGGTGGTCGGCAGCGTCTTCAGCCACTTCTTCGAGGACTTGTACGAGCAATGCTCGTTCCACATCGCCGAAAAGATGCCGAGTTCGGTAAAGCTCGGCTCGCGCCCGATCAGGTCGAGAATGCGCTGGTATTCGTCGGGCTTCAGGCCGTGCGAGGCGACCAGTTCGTCGGTGATCGGGATCGTGTTCGAAAGGGTCACGCGGATGGGTCTCCGTCAGGCCGGGCGGGAACAGGTGGTGCCGCCCGACGCCCAGCGGGTGACGTCGGACGAAATGCGTGTCGCCTCAGCGCCGCCATCCATCAGCGGGCCGAAGCTGGCAATGCGCGCTGGGCTTCCGGACGCCTCGACGACCAGCTTCGGCAGGCCGCCGATATTGCCCTGCGGCACGGCGAGGATGCGCGGCTTGCCCGAATGCGATGTCAGTTCGGGCGACATGATCAGCCCGGAAAATCGCGGGTCGCCGGCGCGAAACCAGCAGCGCTGCGCCGCGACCGCGACGCGTTCCATGGTCGAAAGCGCCGAGGCGTCGCCCGGCCGCGAAGCGGCTTCAGGCTCCGGCGCGGAGCTTCGGCACCCGGCCAGCGCCAGCGCGATGCCGCATGCGACCAGCGCAGCCCTCACGCCGCACGCCCGAGCGCGGCCTCGAACAGCGCGCGCCCGTCGGTGCCGCCATGCGCGTCCTCGATCAGGTTTTCAGGATGCGGCATCATGCCAAGCACATTGCCTTCGGCGTTGACGATGCCGGCGATGTCGTTGAGCGAGCCGTTCGGATTGGTGCCCTCGGCATAGCGAAACGCCACCTGGCCTTCGCCCTCGATCCGCGCCAGCGTCGCCTCGTCGGCAAAATAATTGCCGTCATGATGCGCGATCGGACAACGGATCACCTGGCCCTGGGCGTAGCGGTCGGTAAACCGTGTCTCGGCATTGGCGATCTCGAGCTTCACTTCGCGGCAGACGAATTTCAGCGAGGCGTTGCGCATCAGTGCGCCCGGCAGGAGGCCAGCCTCGAGCAGGATCTGGAAGCCGTTGCAGACCCCCATCACCGTCACGCCCTGCGCGGCCTTCTCAGCCACCGCCCGCATCACCGGCATCCGCGCGGCGATCGCGCCGCAGCGCAGATAGTCGCCATAGGAAAAGCCGCCCGGGATGACGATCAGGTCGACGTCGGGGATTTCGGTATCGGTCTGCCAGACCGTGACCGGCGCCTTGCCGCCGATCTTGGTCAGCGCCGCGATCATGTCGCGGTCGCGGTTGAGGCCGGGGAGGAGGATGACGGCTGATTTCATTTCGGCTCGTAGGGCGCGTGGGGTTCGGCGAGTTCACGAAGTTCGAGGCGCTGCTCGATGCGCTCCAGACGGTCATCGTGCCGGTCGAGCCGGCGGTTGACGCCGACGACGGCTTCTTCCGTGCCCGTCATTCGCTTCTTAATTTCGTGAAGGTCGAATTTGATTTCGGACATTTCATGATGAATGCGCTTCAGCAGCTCATACATCAGCTCATTCGTCACTTCAGCCATGGAGTCAGCTCCGCACAACCTCAGGTTATGCTGACAGTGTAATTCTCAATCACCGTGTTCGCCAGAAGCTTGTCGCACATGGCTTTCAGATCGGCTTCGGCCTTGGCGCGGTCGGCGCTTTCGAGCTCGATGTCGAACACCTTGCCCTGCCGCACATGGCCGACGCCATCAAAGCCGAGCGTGCCGAGCGCACCTTCGATGGCCTTGCCCTGCGGGTCGAGAACGCCGTTCTTCAGCGTGACGGTCACGCGCGCCTTGATCACTGCCAACTCCTGAAAATTAATGCGGCTTGCCCTTGCCGTTGCCCGACGTGACGAGCACCGGGCCGGACGGACGCGGCGGCTCGTTCTCGTTCATGATGCCGAGGCGGCGGGCGACTTCCTGATAGGCTTCGACGAGGCCGCCCATATCGCGGCGGAACCGGTCCTTGTCGAGCTTGTCCTGCGTCGCCACGTCCCACAGCCGGCACGAATCCGGCGAGATTTCGTCGGCGACGACGATGCGCATCATCTCGCCCTCGTAGAGGCGGCCGCATTCGATCTTGAAGTCGACGAGCTGGATGCCGACGCCGAGGAAGAGGCCGGAGAGGAAATCGTTGACGCGAATGGCGAGCGCCATGATGTCGTCGAGTTCCTGCGGCGCCGCCCAGCCGAAGGCCGTGATGTGCTCTTCGGAGACCATCGGATCGTCGAGCGCGTCGGCCTTGTAGTAGAATTCGATGATCGAGCGCGGCAGCACGGTGCCTTCCTCGATGCCGAGCCGCTTGGCGAGCGAGCCCGCCGCCACGTTGCGCACCACGACCTCGAGCGGGATGATCTCGACTTCCTTGATCAACTGCTCGCGCATGTTCAGGCGGCGGATGAAGTGGGTCGGGATTCCCATCCGGTTGAGATGGGTGAAGATGTGCTCGGAAATCCGATTGTTGAGCACGCCCTTGCCGTCGACCACTTCGTGCTTCTTCTTGTTGAAGGCGGTGGCGTCGTCCTTGAAGAACTGGATCAGCGTGCCGGGCTCGGGGCCTTCATAGAGAATCTTGGCCTTGCCTTCGTAGATGCGGCGGCGACGGTTCATGGCGGTCTCTGGTCTCGGTGGCCGGAACGGATAGGGCCCGGCAGCCTGTCATCCGCAGGAATTGCGGAAGGTTACTGAACTTGCCCGCTCTCTAGCGCATGTGACCCCTGGGCTCAATCACCAAATGACCGCGCCCACAGGCGAGCGCGTGCTGACCGATTGGCTCTTTCGCCCCGCCATTCTAGCCGCCATATTGGTCGTGGCGTCCATGGGCAACGTGGCCGCTGCCGCAAGGGCATGAAATCGCAGTGATGATGAGGTTGGCCGATGAGCCTGAAGGATCGCGAAGAAGGGTTCGAGCGCAAGTTCGCCCATGACGAGGAGCTGAAATTCAAGGCCATGGCGCGCCGCAACAAGCTGCTCGGGCTCTGGGCGGCGGAAAAGCTGGGCAAGAATGGCGACGAGGCCGACGCCTATGCCCGCGAAGTGGTCGCATCGGATTTCGAGGAAGCGGGCGACCACGACGTCTTCCGCAAGATCCGCAAGGATTTCGACGAAGGCGGCGTGCAGCAGTCCGATCACCAGATTCGCCGCACGATGGAGGAACTGCTCGCGACCGCGGTCCGTCAGATCGAGGCGTCGTGAACCTCGCCGCGCGCCTTCGGGCCGGGCAAACCGTCTTCACCGCCTGGTCGGGCATCCCCGATGCCGTGACGGTCGAGGCCGTAGCAGTGACCGGCTTCGGTGCCGTCACGCTCGACATGCAGCATGGCGGCCACCACGAGGACAGCGTCCTGCGCGGCCTTGCCCCGGTCATCTCGGCCCGCAAGCACCCGATCGTGCGCATTCCGGTCGGCCGCTTCGACATGGCAAGCCGCGCGCTCGATTTCGGCGCCGAGGCCGTGATCGCGCCGATGGTCAATTCGGTCGAGGACGCCGAGGCGTTCGCCCGGTCGATGAAATATCCGCCGCTCGGGTCGCGCTCCTGGGGTCCGGTCTTCGCGATGCCGCGCCACGGGATCGCCGATTCGGCCGCCTGGCTTTCGGGCCAGAACGAGGCGACGCTTTCGCTGGCGATGATCGAGACCCGCCAGGCGCTGGATGCGCTCGACGGCATTCTTGCCGTGCCGGGCATCGATGGCGTCTTCGTCGGCCCGTCCGACTTTTCCATCGCGTGGACCGAGGGCAGGGCGGTCGATCCGGCACTGCCGGAAATGGTCGCCACGCTCGAGGACATCGCTCGCCGCGCCACCGCCGTCGGCAAGCTGGCCGCGATCTATCTGGTCGATCCGAAGCTCGCGCCCCGCTATCAGGGCATGGGCTACCGCCTGATCGCCCTCGGGTCGGACCAGCGCTACATCGCGATGGGCGCCCAGGCCCTGCTCGACGCCGCTAAGGCGTGAGCTGCGAGACGAACTTGGCGAAGGTCAGCGTGCCTTCCGGCCACGGTCCGTGGCCGGATTCGGCATTGATGTGTCCGCGCTCGCCCGCGTCGATGAAAAGCGAGCCCCAGGCGCCGGCGATGTCCTCCGCCACGTCGAACGCGCAGAACGGATCGTTGCGGCTCGCCACCGTGATCGACGGAAAGGGCAGCGGGTCGCGCGGATAGGGCCCGAACGTCATCAGGTGCTTCGGCCGCACGTTCGGATTGGCGACGTCGGGCGGCGCGACGAAGAACGCGCCGGCGATCTTGTTGCGAAATTCCGGAACCGCCTGCACCGCAGTCGCGACCCCGAGCGAATGCGCGACCAATACGACCGGCTTGGTGGCGCTATTCACCGCCGCGACGAGACTGGCCTTCCAGTCGGCCAGAACCGGCTTCGACCATTCGGCCTGCTCGACCCGGCGCGCGCTCGAAAGTTTTTCCTCCCAGCGCGTCTGCCAGTGATCCGGCCCGGAATTGGTGTAGCCTGGAATGATGAGGATGTCGGCGTCTTTGGCTTTCATGGCGCGCCATGTAGCGAGCGCCGCCGCCATGCGCAACCTCGACGGCACTGTTCCACAATTGCGAACGAGTTGTCGTCGAAATCGAAATTGCATTGAACAGTCGCGCATACGATCTTGTCGGTATCTGCGGAGCCATCCGCCAAGGAGATCATCATGACCGAACTGCCGTTCTCGGCGACCACGCCGACGCATATCGCCAAAGTCGGGTTGAAGGCGCGCGACGCCGACGCGCTTGCGAAATTCTATCGTCAATTGCTGGGCCTTTCCGAACTCGCCCGCCGCAGCGGCGCCATCGTTCTTGGCGTCGAAGGCCGCGAACTGCTCGAGATCGAAAGCGCTCCGTCGGCAAAGCCGGACGATCCACGCAGCGCCGGTCTCTTCCACACCGCCTTCCTGCTGCCCACCCGTAAGGATCTCGCCCGCTGGGTCCGCCATGCCGGCGAAAACCGCATCGCGGTGACCGGCGCGTCCGACCACCTCGTCAGCGAGGCGCTTTATCTGAACGACCCCGAGGGCAACGGCATCGAGATCTATGCCGACCGGCCGAAGGAAACGTGGAAAAAGAACGGTGGCGACATCGCCATGGCGACGGAGCGGCTGAACATCGAGAACCTGCTCGGCGAAATCGACGCGTCCACGCCCGCCTGGCATGACGCGCCCGAGGCGACGGTCATCGGCCACGTCCATCTGCGCGTCGGCGATCCGAAAGCGGCCGAAGACTGGTGGCATTCCGAACTCGGCTTCGACACGATGGCGCGCTACGGCTCGCAGGCCGTGTTCCTCGCCTCCGGCGGCTACCACCACCACATCGGCGCCAACAGTTGGGCGAGCGCCGGCGCCGGCCCGCGCGATCCCGACCGCGCCGGCCTCGCCTATGTGGAACTGGCGTCGAGCGATCACGCGGGACGCACGCTTCGCGACCCGTGGGGGACGGAAATTCGGGTAAAGGCTGTGTAGGTCCCAAATGCGAAGAAGTCCGCGTCAGGGGAAACGCGGACTTCTTACTGGAGGGGGTCTTCTCGTCTCGCTGCGTCGGTGAGGGGGTCCGTTGCAGCTATGCGGGAATAATGTGCGGACAGCTTTCCGGTTCCCAATCACATGCCCATTCTTTCAATCACAAGGCTGTGAGCGGCAGATTGGAGGGAATTGATCGATGATCCGCCCGTTCAAGATTCATTTGGCCGGTGAGGTATATCCCGGTCGATGGAGGAACGCTCATGCTGCAAGTCGGGAACAATCAGCACGCGGATGACAACGCCACCATGGCCGCGATCCACAACCGTCTCGATCTTCTCGAAAGTCAGATCGCGAGTATCGAGCGTGCCTTGGTCGCCCGCGACCTCATGATGAAGCGCACCAGCAGGGACGATGAGCCGATCATCGTTCCGTCGGTCTATCCGACCCCGCTCGTTCGTGCGGCTCTGCCGGTCAGGACCGCTGTCGATCGAGCGCCGATCGCAAATGAGGCTGGGGCGGTTCGCGCCAACCGGTGGCGCTCGCCATTCCTCGCTGGCGCGGGAATGCTTGCGGCCACGCTCCTTGCGATCGAGATCATTGCTTGATCGCCGCCGCGCGCGCGATCATCGCGTCGCGCGGCATTCAGGGCAGCGGTCAGCGATTGCCGAATACGCGCGCGAAGATCGTGTCGACATGCTTGGTGTGATAGCCGAGGTCGAACTTTTCGCGGATTTCCTCTTCCGAAAGCGCGGCCCGCACGTCTGAATCCTTGAGCAGTTCCTCGAGGAAGTCGGCGCCCTGTTCCCAGACGCGCATCGCGTTGCGCTGGACCAGCCGATACGAATCCTCACGGCTGACGCCCGCCTGCGTCAGTGCGAGCAGAACGCGCTGGCTCATCACGAGCCCGCGGAACTTGTTCATGTTGGCGAGCATCGTCTCGGGATAGATCACCAGCTTCTCGATGACGCCCGCGAGCCGGTTCAGCGCGAAGTCGAGCGTGATCGTCGTATCCGGCGCAATTCCCCGCTCGACGCTGGAATGGCTGATGTCGCGCTCGTGCCAGAGCGTCACGTTCTCCAGCGCCGGTGTCACCGACATGCGCACGAGCCGTGCGAGCCCGGTCAAATTCTCCGTCAGCACCGGGTTGCGCTTGTGCGGCATCGCCGATGAGCCCTTCTGCCCAGGCGCGAAGAATTCCTCCGCTTCCAGAACTTCGGTGCGCTGCATATGCCGGATTTCGGTCGCGACGTTCTCCATCGACGAGGCGATGACGCCGAGCGTGGCGAAGAACATCGCATGCCGGTCGCGCGGAATGACTTGTGTCGAGATCGGCTCCGGTTTCAGTCCCAGCTTCGCGCAGACATGCTCTTCGACGCTCGGGTCGATGTTCGCGAAGGTCCCGACCGCGCCCGAAATCGCCCCGGTCGCGATCTCCGCCCGCGCGGCCACGAGCCTGTCGCGCCCGCGGGCCATCTCGGCGTAGAACCGTGCGAAGGTCAGCCCCATCGTCGTCGGCTCGGCATGGATGCCGTGACTGCGGCCGATCCTGACGTCGTCCTTGTGCTCGAAGGCTCGTTTCTTCAGCGCCGCCAGCACCCGGTCCATGTCGGCGAGCAAGAGGTCCGCCGCCCGCACGAGCTGGATGTTCAGCGTCGTGTCGAGCACGTCCGACGAGGTCATGCCCTGATGGACGAAACGCGAATCCGGCCCGATGAATTCGGCCAGATGGGTCAGGAACGCGATGACGTCGTGCTTGGTCTCGCGCTCGATCTCGTCGATACGCTCGACATCGAATTTAGCCGCGCCACCCTTTTCCCAGATGTTCCGCGCCGCCTCCTTCGGGATGACGCCGATCTCGGCGAGCGCGTCGCAGGCATGCGCCTCGATCTCGAACCAGATGCGGAACTTCGTTTCCGGAGACCAGATGGCGACCATTTCGGGCCGCGAATAGCGCGGGATCATGCGTCTCGTCCTGACGTTTGGGAGGCTTTCGCCCGCTCCCTAACAGACGAGGTCCAAAGGCTCAACGCTCTATAGTTTGCCGGGCACCGCGATCCAGCGATGATCGGGCCCCTCGAAGCCGACGCGCCTGACCGCGATCAGCACCACGAACACCGGCTCGCCGCCCTCCGGGAAGAAGGTCTGCACCGCACCGATCCGGTAGCCGAGCGGGCAACTGCGGCTTGCCGGAACGCTTTCGTCCTCGTGCAAAAGCTCCGTCGCCACGCCGCCTTCGTGGCTCACCTTGAGCAGCCGGAACCCGACATGGCGCTCGGCCGCGAACGCACAGTTTTCCGGCACCTCGAACGCAATTTCCTCGAGCCGGATCGCAAGCGGCGGGTCGATCGGCGGGAACACCGGCCGCGGATTGACCTCCATCGCAAGCGGATCGGCTGAAATCTCGGTCACCGCATTGGCCCCGGCCGTAAAGCCACGGTTAGCGGCGAGCTCGTCCTCATCGACAATGTCGGCGCCCTGCAGCCGTGCCTTGGCCCGCGCGTCCGCGATCGACGCGTCCTGCTCCTCCGAAAGCACCCGGATCGGCGTGCCGGTGACGAAGCGATCGGTCGCGGTCTCGATATAATACCGGTTGGCGTAGGCGAAGCCCGACCCGTCCTGGATGCCGTATTCCTCGAAGGCGAAGATCGCGCCGTCCGCGCTGAAGCCAAGAATGCCGAGTTCGGCGGTATCGCCGGCAGCGGCGGGGCCCGCAACCAGCATCGCAATGGCGGCGATCAGCGAACGCATCAGCGTCTCCTTATGTCCTCGACGACCAGACCGGTATCATATCACCCGCCATGGCGCTCGCCGCATGAACGCCCCGCGCGATCGCCCGCGCCATGGTCGCCGCCGCGGCCGCATGGAAATCCATCTCCATCGCCGGATCGAGCCGTGCCGGATTGCGCCCCGTTGCGAGCGAAAAGACGAGGTCGCCGTCATAAGGCGTGTGCGCCGGCCAGATCGCACGCGCAAATCCGTCATGCGCCGAGATCGCCAGCCGCTTCGCCGCCGCCTTGGTCAACGCCGCATCCGTCGCGATCACCGCGATCGTCGTATTGGCGACTGGCGAAACCGGATCGCGGAACTTGATCAGCACATCCTGCGCGTCAGCCGGCAGCGGGGAGGGCATTCCGTGCCCGCCGAACTCGTCGCCGATCTCGAACGGCGCCGCCCAGAAATGCCGGCTTCGCCCAACCGTCACCGAGCCGGTGGGGTTGACCGCGACCAGCGCGCCGATGGTGATGCCGTTCGGCAGAACCGTCGAGGCCGAGCCGAGACCGCCCTTCAGTCCCGCCGTCAGCGCGCCATAGCCCGCGCCCACGCTGCCGATGGCAAAATCCGTATCCGCCGCCGCCACGGCCTCGAAACCGAGCTCCCGATAGGGCGGATAGCGCCCCCAATCCTTGTCACCCTGATTGGCAAGGTCGAACAGGATCGCAGCCGGCACGATCGGCACCTTCTGCCCGCGCACCTCGAAGCCGATGCCCCGCTCGCGCAATGCCGCCTGCACGCCCGACGCCGCGTCGAGCCCGAACGCCGAGCCGCCCGAAAGCACGATCCCATGCACCGTCTCGACCGAATTGTGCGGCTCCAGAAGATCCGTTTCACGCGTCCCCGGCGCGCCGCCCAGCACCTGGTAGCTGGCGATCGCCGGCGCGTCGCAAAGTACGACGCTGACCCCCGAGCGCACCTTCTCGTCATGCACATTGCCGACGGAAAGCCCCGCCACGTCGGTGATCAGATTGCGCGGCCCGGCCCTGAACGCCATCAGTCCACCGGCACGAAGCTGGCACCGTCGAAGCGGTAGCTGCGGTAAATCTGGCCTTCTATGTCGCCCTTCGCGTCGAACTCGACCGGCCCGATGATCGTCTCGAACCGGCCATCGCCGATCGCCTCGTCATTCTCCAAGGCCGCAACCGCGATCTCCACCGCCGCATGGACCGGCAGGAAATAGCCCTGTTCCTCGGCCGGCGTTTCGCCGTCAGGCTCAACCGCATCTTCCCACTGCGTCGCCGCGATCATCACGATCCCTTCGGCAAGAGGCGTTTCGCCCGCCGCGCGCAGCGCTTCGCCGCCGGCGATCATCAGCGCATAGTCCAGCCCGGCCGCATCGCGCGCCATGATCGCGATGTCCTCGCGGTCGCCGCCGACGAAGACATGCGTCGCGCCCGAACGCCGCAACCGCCCGACGAGCCCGATCTGGTTGTCGAGTTGCGGGCGGAACGTATCGACGAAGACGGGCACAAGCCCCGATTCTTCCGCCGCGATCCGAACCGTCTCCGCGATCTCGCGCCCATAGATCGTGCCGTCGTCGACGATGGCGAAAAGCGATCCGCGCCAGTCGTCGATCACATAGCGCGCCGCGGCCTCGCGTTCGGCATCGGCGCGCGGGCCGAGCCGGAACACCTGCCAGCCCGTGCGCTCGCGCCGGTCGGTCAGGCTGTCCGTACGGATACCGGTAGCGATGACTGGAATGCCCGCCTCGGTCAGGATCGGCAGCGCCGCCTCGATCGCGTCGGTGCACAGAAATCCGACCACCGCCGAAACGCCGTCATCCACGAAGCGCCGCGCCGCAGCACTGCCCCCTTCGCTCGTGCAGGCATCCGTCTCGATGATGAGTTCGCCATCGACCGCGTCGATTGCCGCCTGTGCGCCCGCGCGCATCTGCGCTTCGAGCAGCGGCGCCGTCTCGCCTCCCGGCACGGCCAGTCCGATGCGCGTCTGCGCGCCGGCACTCGAGCAGGCCAGCGTCAGGGCGCCGAGAAGGAGGATGGATTTGAGACTGTGCGGCATCGATGGTTTGCTGACCGGCCGGGCTGTGAAGGCTGCGTTCACAGGTAAAGGCTGGCAGCCGGGCGCGCAACCGGCTAATCGGGAAGGACATGCTTGGTGGTGATTGCGCGGCGCCCTATATGCGCCGTGTTCGATGAAGGGGTGGCCGTGCTCGACAAGAGACAAGTGGATTCCGGACTTTACCGCGATGCGATGGCCCGTTTCGCAGGTGCGGTCCATGTCGTCACCACCGACGGAACGGCCGGGCGGCGCGGCGTGACGATCATTGCCGGCTGCTCCGTATCCGACAACCCGCCGACTGTCCTCGTCTGCCTCAGCCGCGTAAAGCCGGACAATGACGTTTTCGCCGAAAACGGCGTCTTCGCGCTCAACACGCTGTCGTCGAAACAGCGCGCGCTTGCCGATGCCTTCTCGGGCCTGACCGGTCTGAGCCAGAAGGATCGCTTCGCGCTCGGCGAATGGGAAACTGGCCAGACCGGCGCCCCGGTCCTCGTCGGCGCCTTGACCTCGTTCGACTGCCGCATCATCGAAACCAAGGAAATCGCCACCCACCGCATACTTTTCGGTGAAGTGACAGGCATCCGCATCGGCGATAGTCTTTCGCCATTGATCTATCAGGATCGCCGCTACCACAGTCTCGAAACCTGATCGGTTTCACCGGAGCCCCCATGTCGACAGCCCAACCGCGTCCCGTACCGAACTCGATCGACGAGACGCTGGAACTGCTGAAATCCGCCGATTATGTCGGCGATCGCGCGCTCGCGACGGTACTTTTCCTGAGCCTGCGCATGGGCCGGCCGCTCTTCCTCGAAGGCGAGGCCGGCGTCGGCAAGACCGAGATCGCTAAGGTGCTCGCATCGGCCCTCGGCCGCCGTCTGATCCGCCTCCAGTGCTATGAAGGCCTCGACGTCTCCTCCGCCGTCTACGAGTGGAACTACGCCGCGCAGATGATCGAAATCCGCATGGAGGAAGCCGCCGGCGACGTGAAGCGCGACGCGATGGAGCGCAACGTCTTCTCCGAGAAGTATCTGATCCGCCGCCCGGTCCTCGACGCGCTGTCCGGCGAGGAGGGCGCGGCCCCGGTCTTCCTCATCGACGAACTCGACCGCACCGACGAGGCGTTCGAGGCGTTCCTCTTGGAGATCTTGTCCGACTTTCAGGTCACCGTCCCCGAACTCGGCACGATCAAGGCCAAGGAGCCGCCGATCGTCATCATCACCACCAACCGAACGCGCGAAATCCACGACGCGCTGAAGCGCCGCTGCCTCTATCACTGGGTCGATTATCCGAATGCCGAGCGCGAACTGGAAATCGTCGCCCGCAAGGTGCCGCAGGCAAACGAGCGTCTGTCGGCCGAAGTCGTTGCCTTCATCCAGCGCCTGCGCCAGATGGACCTTTTCAAGGTGCCCGGCGTCGCCGAGACGATCGACTGGGCAAGCGCGCTGACGGAACTCGACAAGGTTGCGCTCGACCCCGAAACCGTTTCGGATACGATCGGCGTACTCTTGAAGTATCAGGACGACATCGCCCGTATCGGCCACGGTGAGGGTCGGCGCATCCTGAACGAGGTCAAATCCGAACTGGCGGCAGCCGAATAGCCATGAACGCGGCGCGCAGCGAAGCCGAAGGCCGGATCGCCGACAATATCGTCTATTTCGCCCGAACCTTGCGCAAGGCCGGCATGCGCGTCGGCCCCGCCGCGGTCAAGGATGCGATCGAAGCGGTCCTCGCCGCCGGCATCGGCACCCGCGAGGAATTCTACTGGACGCTTCATGCCGTGCTGGTGAATCGCCGCGAGGACCACGCCACCTTCGACAAGGCGTTTCGTCTCTACTGGCGCTCGCGCGAGCTGATCGAGAAAATGATCGCCATGTTCTCGCCCGTCGCGCCGGACATGAAGGAAAAGTCGAAGCCGAAACCGGCCGAAAGCCGCGTCTCCGAAGCCCTCCTCGGCCAGAACGACCGCCAGACGAAGCAGGAAATCCCCGAAATCGAGTTCGACGCCCGCTTTTCCGTTTCGGGCAACGAAGTGCTGCGCGCCAAGGATTTTGCCCAGATGAGCGCGCGTGAACTCATCGAGGCGCGCGCCGCCATTGCGCGCCTGCAGCTTCCAGCCGATCACGTGACGACCCGTCGTTTCCGCCCCGATCCGCATGGCAGCCGAGCCGACCCGCGCGCGATGATGCGCCAGGCGCTCCGCACCGGCGGCGATCTGATGCTGCCGCGCTTCAAGTCGGCGCGCACAGTCCACCCGCCGCTCGTCGTCCTCGCCGATATTTCCGGCTCGATGAGTCAATATTCCCGCATCTTCCTGCATTTTCTTCACGCGCTGAGCGAAAAGCGTAGCCGCGTCCACACCTTCGTCTTCGGCACGCGCCTGACCAATCTCACGCGTCAGATGCGCCATCGCGACCCGGACGAAGCGCTGTCCGAGGCCGCCGCCGCCGTCAAGGACTGGTCGGGCGGCACGCGCATCGGCGAGACGCTGCACGAGTTCAACCGGCTCTGGTCGCGGCGCGTGCTGGGGCAGGGCGCCGTCGTGCTGCTCATTACCGATGGCTTGGAGCGCGACGACACCGACCTGCTCGCTCGCGAGATGGACCGCCTGCAAAAATCCTGCCGCCGCCTGATCTGGCTGAACCCGCTCCTGCGCTTCGACGGTTTCGAGCCGCGCGCACGCGGCGTGCGGGTCATGCTTGATCATGTCGACGAGTTCCGCCCCGTCCATTCGCTCGACGCCTTGACCGACCTCGTCGCCTCGCTGTCGACGAAAAGCCGCCAGACCACCGACCCGCGCCAGTGGCTGGCCCTTGGCAAGGGCAGGGCGGCGTGACCATATCCGGGTTGGAGGTAGACGCCATGACATCTAATCTTCTCGGACAGGGAACCGATCCGCTCGCGCTCGCCGAGCGCTGGGTCGGCGAAGGGCGCAAGGTCGCGCTAGCCACCGTCGTCGAGACGTGGGGCTCGGCACCGCGCCCCGTCGGCAGCCACCTCGTCATCGATTCCGAAGGCAATTTCGAAGGCTCCGTCTCGGGCGGTTGCGTCGAGGGCGCGGTCGTCGGCGAAGCCATCGACGTGCTCGAATCACGCGCGCCGAAAATGCTCGAATTCGGCGTCGCGGACGAAACCGCCTGGCAGGTCGGTCTCTCCTGCGGCGGCCGCATCAAGGTCTATGTCGAGCCCGTTGCCTGACCATGGATATCGAGCTTCTCAAACAGGCCAACGCCGAACGCGCCGCCCGCCGCGCGGTCATACTCGCGACCGACCTTGAAACCGGCGCCGCCACGCTCCACCGCGAGTCCGACCCGCGCACCGGCGACCTCGGCGCCGCACTCACCCGCGCCTTCGATTCCGGCAAATCCGGCAGCGTCGAAGTCGCCGGCCGACAACTGTTCCTCAACGTCCACGTTCCGCCGGCGCGGCTGGTCGTCATCGGCGCCGTCCATATCAGCCAGGCGCTTGCCCCCATGGCGCGCCTTGTCGGCCTCGACGTCGAAATCATCGATCCGCGTACCGCCTTCGCCACGCCCGAACGCTTCCCCGACACCGCCTTGAGCGCCGAATGGCCGGAAACCGTGCTCGCAACCCGCCCGCTCGACGCTTTCACCGCGCTCGCCGCCGTCACGCATGACCCCAAGATCGACGACTACCCGCTCGAAGCCGCACTGCGTGCCAATTGCTTCTATGTCGGCGCCCTCGGCAGCCGCAAGACGCACGCCAAGCGCGTCGAGCGCCTGGTCGCGGCGGGCCTGAGCGAAGCCGAGATTGCCCGCATCCGCGCCCCGATCGGCCTTCCCATAGGCGCTGCCAGCCCCGCCGAAATCGCGGTCTCGGTTCTCGCCGAGATCATCGGCGCCCTGCGCACCCGCGCCTCGCGGCAGATGGAAACGCTGGCGTGAAGTTCGGCCCGCTGCCGCTCGACCAGGCCGAAGGCGCGCTCCTCGCGCATTCTCTCGCAGTGCCCGGCCTCCGGCTGAAAAAGGCGCACCGCCTGACGGCATCCGACATCGCGTCCCTCCGCACCGCCGGAATCGAAACAATCATCGGCGCCGTCCTCGAATCCGGCGACGTCCCCGAAAACGAAGCCGCCGCCCGCCTTGCCGCAGCCCTTTCCATCGACGGCTGTGAAATCCGCGAACCGGCGACCGGCCGCGTCAACATCCACGCCCGCGACGCCGGAATCTTCACCGTCGACCGCGCGATCATCGACGCCATCAACCGCGTCGACCCGGCCCTGACAATCGCCACGCTCGCGCCGTTCGACACCGTCCAGTCCGGCCAGATGGTCGCGACCGTCAAGATCATCCCCTTCGCCGCCCCGGAAGCCGCCCTTCGGGCCGCCATCAACGCTGCCGGCGCCGGCGAAGCCTTCGCCGTCCACCCCTTCCGCCCGCGCCGCGTCGCGGTCATCCAGACCACACTTGCCGGCGTCAAGCCAAGCGTCCTCGACAAGACCGCCCGTGTAACCAGCGACCGTCTGTCCCGCTCGCATAGTACTTTGCATGCCGAACTTCGCGTCCCGCATGAAGACGAGGCGCTTGCCAACGCTCTGCGAGACATCGACCCCGCAATCGATCTCGTCCTCGTCTTCGGCGCCTCGGCGCTCTGCGATTGGGACGACGTCATCCCCGCCGCCATCCGCCGCGCCGGCGGCACGGTCGAGCGCGCCGGGATGCCCGTCGATCCCGGCAACCTTCTAGTCCTTGGCTCACTCGCCGGCCGCACGGTCATCGGGGCACCCGGCTGCGCCCGCAGCCCCAAGCCCAACGGATTTGACTGGGTTCTCGACCGCCTGATCGCCGACATTCCCGTCACGGCCGCCGATATCGCCGCCATGGGTGTCGGCGGCCTCCTGATGGAAATCCCCGTCCGCCCGCAGCCGCGCGACATCGCCGCCGCCGAGACGCGCCCGATCGTTCACGCCGCCATCCTCGCCGCCGGACGCTCCAGCCGCATGCGCGGCCCGAACAAGCTCCTCGCCGAGTTCGACGGCAAACCCTTGATCCGCCGCGTTGCCGAGGCCGTCACGGCCTCCCGCGTCGACGCCACCCACATGGTCCTCGGCCACCAGCGCGAGCGCATCGCCGCCGCCCTCGACGGCATCGACGTCGCTTTCGTCGACAACCCTGACTACGCCGATGGCCTCTCCACCTCGCTGAAGGCAGCCGAGCGCGCGCTTCCCTCGCAAGTTAGCGGCCTCCTCGTCGTCCTCGGCGACATGCCTGGCGTCACCGCAAACGCCATCGACGCGATGCTCGACGCCTTCGCCCGCTCGGGCGGCCAGGCCATCATCCGCGCCACCGATGCCGGCAAGCGCGGCAATCCCGTACTCCTGCCACGCGCACTTTTCGCCGAGATCGAGCGGATCGAAGGCGACACCGGCGCCCGCCATCTCGTCGAGGGCGCATCACTGCCCGTCATCGATGTCGAACTCGGCACTGCTGCCAGCCTCGATCTCGACACGCAGGACGCCGTCCGCCTTGCCGGCGGCAACATCGTGGAAGACGCATGACCCGCCTGATCCTCGCCGCCGCACTCCTCGCCGCCACGCTCGTCCCCGCCGCCGCCGAACTGCTCGCGCCCTCGAAGGACCGCCTCTTCGCGCTGCCGGCCACCATCGAGACGAGCGACGACGGCGCCCGCATCGTCGTCGACTACCAGGAAATGCGCGACATCAACGGCCGCGACGAGATCCCCGAACGCCGCGCCCACGCCACCTATGTCGACCTCTCCGTCCGCCGCGCCCAGCGTGACGTCACCATCCAGACACCGGCCGGCAACATCCCGCACATCTCTGTCGGCAAGCCGGAAGGCGCGCGTTTCATCGTCGCCTATCTCCACGGCCAGGGCGGCAATCGCGGGCAGGGCGTGGACGATTTCACCTTCGGCGGCAATTTCAACCGCATCAAGAACCTCGCCGCCCAAAATGGCGGCCTCTACCTCTCGCCCGACTTCGCCGATTTTGGTGCGACCGGCGCAGGGCAGGTGGCGGCGCTCCTGAAAACCTACGCCAACGCCTCACCGCAAGCGCCGATCTTCGTCGCCTGCGGCTCCGCCGGCGGCGCGATCTGCTGGCAATTGGCACAGGATGCGGACCTCGTCCCCCGCCTCGGCGGCCTGCTCCTCCTCGGCTCGCACTGGGACGAGAGCTTCCTCAAAAGCCCCGCCTTCCGCGCCCGCGTCCCGGTCTATCTCGGCCACGGCAGCCGCGACCGCGTCTTCCCCGTCGAGCGGCAGGAAACCTTCTTCCGCGCGATCCGCGCCGCGTCCCCCGGATACCCGGCCCGCTTCGTCCGTTTCGAGAGCGGCAGCCACGGCACGCCGATCCGCATGACCGACTGGCGCGAAGTCATAAACTGGATGAGCGAACGCCGATAAGCGCCTAAGGCGCTTCGCCATACCCGATGATCTGTTCCGGATTGATCTGGCCGTCATAGGTCGCGTCGACCTCGTAGGAGACCAGCGAAAACGTCCCATAGCGGAAGATCCAGCGCCCCGAAGCCGAGGCGTCGCCCACGCCCCGCCACTTCTCCGCCGAGACGATGGCCTGCGTGTCCGGATCGTAGCCGGAATTGACGAGTTCTGTCCGCGTGATCATGCCAAGCTGCGTCATCTCCTCGACCGCGCCCTCCAGATCGTCGTTCTCATAGCGGATGTCGAGTTCGGGAACCGCGAACGACACCGGCTCCACCGGGCCCTCGCCATCGCTCATCAGGTAGACCTGGCTGATATTGTACGCCCCGCCATTGCAGAAAAACTGGAACAGCCGCGCCGTGCGCAGCGGATCGTCCGACGTCTCGTGCATGTAGCGATAGCCTATCTCGAAGCTTTGCGGCTCGAGTTCTTCGGTGGCCACGCCCTCCATCGCCCCGCCGCCGCAGCGTTCTGCAAAGCTCGCCGCAAAAACGCGCTCCGCCTCGAGCAGCGCCGCGTCGGTCGGCGGCAGTTCCTCGCCGGCGCAGTCCTGCGGCAAGGCCTCTGGGCTGAATTCGGCGTCCGTTTCCTGCAGGTCGCCATCCTCGATCGCCATCGGCGTGTAGCCTTCGGCGAAATTCGCCGGGTTCGGCGCCTGAAGCGTGTAGCACCCGGCATAGACCGTCTCGGTCCCGTCTTCGGCGACGGATCGCAGTACCAGCGGCTGGCGGTAGTAGACGCTGCCCGCCGCCCCTTCCTCCGCCGCCGCGCCGAGCAGGAGCTCGCTCGTCTCGGCATCGGCAAAGCCTTCCGCATAGGCCTCGACGCTGTCGGCCGGCGGATTGGCGAAATAGGAATAAGCGCGCGCGAATTCCTTGCGGTCGATGGCATTGTAAAGCGAGCGGATGACGGCATCCGGCGACGAGCGGTCGTCGATGAAGGCCGTCTGGCTGAAGGCGGACGTGCTCAGGAGAAGAGCAGGCACGCCGATCGAGACGAGCTTGCGCATGGGCTGACCTCGCGAATCATGTCCCTTCATGATCGCCAAGTCAGCCATTCATTGGCGCCGATGTCTAGAATCGGCGCTTGGACGCCATGTCGCGGGCGATGTGCGGGAAGTCGGCCGGCTTGATGCCGAGATCCGACAGTTCCGCGCTGCCCATTGCGTTGAGGATCAGCATTCCGCGCGACTGGCGGCTGGCGCGCAACGGTCGCGGCTTGGCGAAGAATTCAGTGAAAATGCCCATGGATCGTCTCCGAAGTTTCGATCCTCCCATACGGAAGATGGCATCGGGCAGGGCGGTTGTGCAGTGCAATATCTGCAGGGCTCCCATGCGCTTCGCTCCTGCGCGATGGGAACCTTTCTTAGGAAATGCCTGTTACCTAGGCGAGAACAATGAATGGCTGGGAGGCCTCGATGTCCGGCGCACGCGCCAAGAGCTTCGGCGATCTGCTCGACGACCTGATTTCGCACGAGCAGGCGGAACGTCTCGATGTCGGACCGGCTCCGTCGCTCCAGGGCGATCTTCTCGACCAGATCGAGCGCATCCAGGCCTCGAACGCGCCGCTGTTCGAGCCGTCGGCCCGGCAGGCCTATCTGGAGCCGACCCTCGCGCCGGAAATACTCGAGGCACTCGATACGCTGATGCCCGAACTGTCGACCGACCCGCATGACATCGCGCTCGAACTCGGCATCGGCAGCCTGCACACAGTCGCCGCCCTCGATCGCGCCCGCCGGCGCTTCGCCTTCGAAAACCACCCCGACCGCCTCGCGCCGCATCTGCGCGAACGAGCAGCCGAACGCATGGGCATCGCGAACGGCCTGATCGATACGGCAAAGGCGACGATGGCCGATTAGGCCGTCAGCCGAACGGGCAACGCTGGTTTTTCCGAATTGACCCCCACCCTGTATCCCTCCCCACAAGGGGGAGGGAGGGCATCAGCGTAGAGCCTAACCTCAAGCCAGTTGCCGCATTGACGGAAAATGCCCAACGCCGGCGAATTCCCTCCCCTTGTGGGGAGGGATAAAGGGTGGGGGTCCCCCTTCAAAGAACCAGCCTGCCGACAGCACCGTGTCATCGAAGTTTGCGGCTCAGCCATGCCACTGCATAGGCGACGATGGCCAAGTAGGGCTGGCAATCGCGGCGTTAAAGCCCGTTGCGTTCAGGCGTGCCGTGCATGCCGGTTTCGTCCGAAGTGACACCCACCCTGTATCCCTTCCCACAAGGGGGAGGGAGGGGATCAGTGTAGAGCCCAACCTTCAAGCCAGTTGCCGCATCGACGGGAAAAACCCAACGCCGGCGAATTCCCTCCCCCTTGTGGGGAGGGATAAAGGGTGGGGGTCCCCTTCAAAGAAACCGACCACCACCCCCGGCTCTCGCCAAACCCCTACCAGCTCCCCGTATTCTCCATCGAAGCCCAGGGCTCCGCCTTTTCCTTCGCCGGACCCTTCTGCAGCAACTCGACCGAAATCCCGTCGGGCGACCTGACAAACGCCATGTTGCCGTCACGCGGCGGGCGGTTGATGACGACGCCCATGTCTGCCAGCCTCTGGCAGGTCTCGTAGATATCGTCGACCTCGAAGGCGAGATGGCCGAAATTCCGGCCACCCTGATAGTTTTCGGGGTCCCAATTATAGGTCAGTTCCAGTAGCGGCGCCTTCTTCGACTTGCCGGCTTCCACATCTTCCGCTGCGGCAAGAAAGATGAGCGTGAAACGACCCTGTTCGCTTTCGATCCGGCGAACTTCCTGCATTCCCAGCTTGTTGCAGTAGAAGTCGAGCGATTCGTCGATGTCCTTGACGCGGACCATCGTGTGCAAGTAGCGCATTTTGCTATCCTTTTCAGATGTGCGGCCGGTTTTCCGTCGACGCGATAGATATGTCTCCGCCCGCGCGGTGGCAACCGCCGCGCCATATGCCGTTCCAAGTGTCGTGCCAGTATTTCGCCGTCCTTGCGACGAAAAAGCCACAATCGGGCCTTGCACCGACCCGAACGCCCGATGTTATCTTAGACGCCAAGAATCAGGTGTGGCGTATCTTGGAAAGGGTCGGGCATGGGGGAAAATGCCTCAGCGGCAGGGAGTCTGACTACGAAGGCGAACCCGGCTGACAGCGACGGTGAAAGATCGGACCTGATCGAAGCTTCCGGCGCGATCAAATGGTTCGACGTCGCCAAGGGTTACGGCTTCATCCATGCCGATGATTCCTCGCTGGGCGACATCCTGATCCATGTCACCTGCCTGCGTCGGGACGGCTACCCGACGGCATTTGAAGGCGCGCGTGTCACCTGCATGGTTCGTCGCGGTGAACGCGGGCTCCAGGCCTTCCGCATTCTGTCGATGGACGCGTCGACCGCGATCCATCCGTCCGAACAACCTGCCGACCGCACCCATGTCGCCGTCGTCGCGGAAAGCGGGCTGGAGCGCGCGCTGGTCAAATGGTTCAACCGGACCAAGGGCTTCGGCTTCCTGACACGCGGGGAGGGCACCGAGGACATTTTCATCCACATGGAAACCCTTCGCCGCTACGGCATAACCGAGCTGCGTCCCGGCCAGGTCGTCCTCGTCCGTTTCGGGCGCGGCGACAAAGGCCTTATGGCTGCCGAAGTTCACCCCGATATCGGGACTTTGCCGGTCGCGCATTGACGGCGTTCCAGCCTCGGCGCGCATCCATCATTGCAAAGGATCATCCGTGAACGCACGTATCGCCGCCCTTGCCCTGTCGCTTTCCTTCGTCGTCGCACCATTCGCTTCGCCGCCCGTCGCGCTCGCCCAGGAGGCGGTTCAGGGCGCGCCGATGGAGCTGCCCGTCGACGCTGCGCCTCTGACCTTCGAGGCAGATGGCGAGACGGTTTCCTTCGACATCGAGATTGCCGACACGGGCGAACGCCGTGCCCGGGGCCTGATGTTCCGCACTGACCTCCCCGAAGATCGCGGCATGCTCTTCGTCTTCGGTGAGACGCAGCCCGTCAGCTTCTGGATGCAGAACACGCCGTCGCCGCTCGACCTTGTCTTCATCGGCGAAGATGGGCGCGTGATCGATATCCTGCCGGGCGAACCCTTCTCCACGGCTTCGATCGCCCCGGACGGCCCGAGCCGCTTCGTTCTCGAACTGAACCAGGGAACGTCGGAGCGGGTCGGCCTGACCGCTGGAACACGTCTCAACCATCCGGCGATCGACGAGGTCGCAGGCAATTGAACCTTCCGCGTCCCACGCAGCATTTCCATCATGATGGTTTCGACATCGCCTTCATCGACGAGGGCGATCGCGATGCCGATCCGATCCTGCTGGTCCACGGCTTCGCCTCCACCTTGCGCATCAACTGGGTGCAGCCCGGTTGGGTCCAGACGCTGACGCGCGAAGGCTACCGCGTCGTCGCTTTCGACCATCGCGGTCATGGCGAGACGTCGAAGAGCTACGCCACGACCGACTATACGCCGACGGCGATGGCCTCGGACGCGGCCGCACTGCTCGACCATCTCGGCATTCCGCGCGCCCACGTCTTCGGTTATTCGATGGGCGCACGCGTCTCGGCCTTCCTGGCGCTTGAACATCCGGATCGCGTCGCGACGCTCATCTTTGGCGGGCTCGGCATCGGCATGGTCGAGGGTGTCGGGGATTGGGACCCGATCGCAGAGGCCCTGCGCGCGCCGTCGCTCGACGATGTCACTCATCCGCGCGGGCGCATGTTCCGCGCCTTCGCCGACCAGACGAAAAGCGACCGCGCCGCGCTCGCCGCCTGCATCGAGACCTCGCGTCAGGAACTGTCGCCGCAGGATGTCGGCCGCATCGCGCAGCCGACCCTCATTGCCGTCGGCACCACCGACGACATCGCCGGCGACGCGCATCGCCTTGCCGGTCTGATGCCGAAGGCCGAGGCATTCGACATCGTCGGCCGCGACCACATGCTGTCCGTCGGCGACCGCACCTTCAAGGCGCGGGCGCTGGACTTCCTGAAGGAGCATCCGCTTTGATCGACGAAGCCGCCATCGCCTTTCGCGGCGCCGAGGACAACCGTCTCGCCGGTTCGATCTGGGACGGCGGCGGCCAGCCCGTCATTTTGCTGCATGGCGGCGGGCAGACGCGGCACGCCTGGCAGAAGACGGCTATGCGCCTTGCCGAAAAGGGCATGCGCGCGATCACGATCGACATTCGCGGCCATGGCGACAGCGACTGGGTTGCCAGCGGCAACTACAGTTTCGCCCACTATGCCGAGGACGTAACCGCGCTTTGCGCGGCGGTGAAGCCGCGTTTTGGCCTGACGCCATCGATCGTCGGCGCTTCCCTCGGCGGGCTTGCATCGCTGCTCGCCGAATGCCGTACCGGGCACTTGATGGACGCGCTGGTGCTGGTCGATATCGTGCCGCAGATGAATCCCGCCGGCGTCGCCCGCATCATCGGCTTCATGGGATCGCGCATGGACGAGGGCTTCGGCTCGCTGGACGAAGCCGCCGACATGATCGCCGCCTACCTGCCGAACCGCAAGCGGCCCCGCACGCTTGAAGGCCTCGCCAAGAATCTGCGCCTCGGCGACGATGGCCGTTTCCGCTGGCACTGGGATCCCGCCTTCATGCGCGGCCCCGCCAGCATCGATGCCGATGCGCGCACCCTGCTGGGGGACGTGCTCGGCCGGCTGCCCGAACTCGATCTGCCGATCCTCCTCGTCCGGGGAATGCAGTCCGAACTGGTCGACGCGGAAGCCGCGCGAGCGTTCGTCGGACAGGCGAAGAATGCGCGCTATGTCGATATCGGCGGTGCCGGCCACATGGTCGCCGGCGATCGCAACGACGTCTTTTCGCAGGCCGTCATCGATTTCTTCGACGAGCAAAGCGCCGCCGCTTCGGCGTCGTAGGGCGTCACCCCCGCGCTAGGACCAGATGTTCTTGTCGATTTTACCCTGAAGTTCGGGATAGTCGCGCGCCTCGAAGCGGGGCGATTTCCCGGCCTTTCGCTGCGCAAAATAGTCCCGCGTCAGCTTCACGACCGTTCCCGACAGGAGCACGATGGCGATCAAATTGATCGTCGCCATCAGACCCATCGACGCATCCGCTGCGTTGAAGACGGTCGCGACGCTTTCATACGCGCCCCAGACCACCATGCCGAGCAGCGCGAAGCGCAGGACACCGAGCGCGACGGTATTGTCGGCTCGTAGGAAGGTCATCGCATTTTCGGCATAGGAATAGTTGCCGATGATCGACGTGAACGCGAAGAAGAAGATCGCGATGGCGATGAAGTAGAGCCCGAAGACGCCGAACTGCTCCTGCAGCGCGTTCTGCGTCAGCGTCGCGCCCTCGATATCGCCGCCGATCTGGTAGACGTCGGAAAGCAGGATCATGATCGCCGTCGCCGTGCAGATGACGATCGTGTCGATGAAGACGCCGAGCGCCTGGACGAAGCCCTGGGAGGAGGGGTGGTGCGGCTGTGGCGTCGCCACCGCCGCGATGTTCGGCGCCGAGCCCATGCCGGCCTCGTTGGAGAACAGCCCGCGTTTCACCCCGTTGAGCATCGCCGCCATGATGCCGCCGGCAACGCCTGCGCCTGCTTCCTGCAGTCCGAAGGCGTGCGCGAAGATCATGCCGACGACGCCTGGCACTTCCGAGATGTTCATCGCCAGCACGATGGCCGCCATCAGCAGATAGAGCCCGGCCATCACCGGCACCACGACCTGCGCGACGCGTGCGATCTGGCGGATGCCGCCGAAGATGACGACGCCTGCCATGACCGCGACGACCAGCCCGACCCACAGTTTCGGAACGCCGAACGCGCCTTCGACCGCATCGGCGATCGAGTTGGCCTGAACCGCATTGAAGACGAGGCCGAAGGAGATGATCAGGAAGATCGAGAACAACCCGCCCGCCCAAGGCGCCCGCAGGCCGCGCGCGATGTAGAACGCCGGCCCGCCGCGATACTGGCCCTCTGAATTCTCGACCTTGTAGAGCTGGGCAAGCGTCGATTCGGAATAGGCCGTCGCCATGCCGACCAGCGCCACCATCCACATCCAGAAGATCGCTCCCGGCCCGCCGAGCGACAGCGCCACCGCGACGCCGGCGATGTTGCCGGTGCCCACGCGCGACGCCAGGCTGATCGTCAGCGCCTGGAACGGGCTGATGCCGTGCTTGTCGGTTTCCTCGCTCTTGGCGATGACGCGGAACATCTCGCCGAAATGCACGAACTGCAGGAAGCCGAGGCGTGCCGTGAAGTAGATGCCGACGGCGAGCAGGCCGTAGACCAGCACGTAGTTCCACAAGATGTTGTTGAGGAAGTCGACGATGGCGGTCACGGCACGTCCTTCGCGCGGGGTTGGCTCTTCTTGACGAAACTGTGGCAGGGCACGGCCGATGTCGATCCCCGCCGCGGCGAAATTCACCGATCCTTCAATTCTGCGCCTGCCGTTAGGCCGGCCTTAACCCAATCCGCAACGCCCGCGCGCGCCTATCCACTCCGTTAATCTTGTTGGGCCAGGGTCGGCGCACGAAAGCGGGGAAAGTCCATGTTCAGGTTCTGGCATTCCAAAGCCGGCAATTTCGGCATCATGACAGCAGTGCTGCTTCCGGCCTTGCTCGCCGGCGTCGGCCTGGCGGTCGACACCGCCAACATCATCAACGCGAAAGCGCGCCTGCAGAACATCGCCGACAGCGCCGTTCTGGCAGCCTCGCGAGAGAACGCGTCCGATGCCGAACGCGAGCGCCTGTTTGACGATTTCATCTCGAGCCAGATCACCGGCTCGACCATCAGCTCCGCCGTCACCGACCTGTCGACGCGCGAGGGGCTGAACTATGTGGAGGTCACCGGCCGCGTCGATGCCAAGGTCCGCCTGTTCCTGATGAACCGGATTGGCACGGACGGCGTGACGGTCTCCGCCACCTCGTTCCGCTCGACCAAGACCCTCGAGATCGCCATGGTCCTCGACAACACCGGCTCGATGGGCCAGGGCGGCATCGACGCCCTGAAGAAGGCCTCCAAGGCATTGCTCGACGCTGTCGAAAGCGAGGGCGACCCGCGCCAGGAAGTCCGCGTCGGCCTGGTTCCCTTCGTGACGGCGGTCAACATCAATGGCGAGGGCTTCGACGAAGCCTGGATCGATAAGACCGGCGTGGCCGTCTACAATGGCTGGAACTTCATCGACGACACGATGCGCAACGCGCGCCCGACCTTGAACGCCGTCCAGCGCCGCGCCGACCTGACCGACGCCCAGCGCAACGCGATCATGGCGAAATGGGCCCATTATGACAGCGCCGGCTGCTCGATAACCGGCACCTCGCAAGCCGCCAAGGACATGCGCGCCATGTGCGCCAATGTGAAGAAGTACCCGCATCACTGGGAACTGTTCCGCCAGTCGAAGACGGAGTGGAAGGGCTGCGTCGAGGCACGTCCCGTTCCCTACAATTTCGACCTGACACCGCCCGATCCGTCGAAGCCCGATACGCTGTTCGTGCCCTATTTTGCCCCGAGCGAGCCGAGAGCGCGCCAGACCACCGGCGGCAATGACGGTGCGAACTTCAACAATGCCTGGCTCGACCACAAGACCCAGGGCTTCGACATCAACACGAATGCCGGCCGCACCGACATCCAGCGTTCCACGGTCAAGTATTCGATCGACGGGGTCGTCAACAATCTGCCGGGCAAGTCGGTCAAGGACACCCACAACCTGACCATCGGCCCGAATCGCGCCTGCCCGACGCCGATCGTGCCGTTGACGGACGACATGGCAAAGGTGCGCACCGGCATCGACGCGATGCAGTTCTGGAACGGGTCGGGCACCAATATTTCCGAAGGCCTAGCCTGGGGCTGGCGCGTCCTGTCGCCCGAAGCGCCCTACACGCAGGCCGCGCCCTTCGGCACCGACAGCGTCTCGAAGTTCCTGGTCCTGATGACCGACGGCACCAACGTGTCATTCGGTTCCAGCAACACGATCAACAAGTCCGACTACGGCTCCTACGGCTTCCTCGGCGCCAAGGGCATGAACAATGCCGCCAGCCGCATCGACGGCAAGACCAGCCAGGGCGAGGCGGAAAAGACGCTGAACACCTGGACGGGTTCGATGTGCACCCAGATGAAGGCCCAGGGCGTGGAGGTCTTCACGGTCCTCTACAACACCACGAACGCGGCCGTTAAGACCCTGTTCGAGAACTGCGCGACCAAGAAGGACAATTTCCACATGGCCAGCAACACGGCCGCTCTGGAAAAGGCCTTCTCGGATATCGGCCGCGCGGTCGCGGCGCTGCACCTGACGCATTGAGGCCCGGCCGGAACGATCAGCCCGCCCGCGCATTCCATCAGGTTCAACGCATCGCTTGATCCGGGGGAGTGCCATGACGATCCGCGAGTTTCGCCGCGACCGCATTTCGAAGCCCATTTTCGGCTGGGCCAAGGGCGTCATGCCGCCCATTTCGGAAACCGAGCGCGATGCGATCGATGCCGGAACGGTCTGGTGGGACGGCGAGATTTTCTCCGGCACGCCTGACTGGGGCCAGCTTCTCGAAATGAAGCCTGCCAGCCTCTCCGCCGAGGAGCAGGCCTTCATGGAAGGGCCGGTGCGGCAATTGTGCGCCATGGTCGACGACTGGAAGCTCGTCTGGGAAGACCGCGACCTGCCGAAGCACGTCTGGGATTTCCTGCGCGAGAAGAAGTTCTTCGGGATGATCATTCCGAAGCGCTTTGGCGGGCTCGGCTTTTCCAACACCGCCCATTCCGAGGTCGTCAGGACGATATCTTCGGCGAGCGTGACGGCTGGCGTCACGGTCATGGTGCCGAACTCGCTCGGCCCGGGCGAACTCCTGATGCACTTCGGTACTGACGAGCAGCGCGATTACTGGCTGCCGCGCCTTGCCGACGGCCGCGAGATTCCCTGCTTCGGGCTGACCTCCGCGCAGGCGGGCTCCGATGCCGCCGCCATGACCGACACCGGCATCGTCGAATATGGCGATCACGAAGGCGAGCGCGTCCTCGGCATCCGTCTGAATTTCGAAAAGCGCTACATCACGCTGGGCCCCGTCGCGACTGTCATGGGCCTCGCCTTCAAGCTGTCCGATCCCGACAACCATCTTGGCGGCGGCACGGACCGGGGCATCACCGTCGCGCTCCTGCCGACCTCGACGCCCGGCGTCACCCATGGTGATCGCCATGTCCCGCTCTTCACCTGGTTCCAGAACGGGCCTCTCTCCGGCAGGGACGTGTTCATCCCGCTCGAATGGGTGCTGGGTGGTCCCGAGCGCGTCGGTCAGGGCTGGAAGATGCTGATGACGGCGCTAGCGGCCGGTCGCGGCATTTCGCTGCCGTCGCAGTCTGCGGCCTCCGCCGCCATGTGCGCCCGCGCCACCGGCGCCTATGCGCGCGTGCGCACGCAGTTCAACGTGCCGATCGGCAAGTTCGAAGGCATCCAGGAGCCGATGGCCGAGATCGCCGCGAATGCCTATCAGATCGACGCCGCGCGGCGCCTGACGGTCGCGGCGCTCGACGAGGATCACAAGCCTTCCGTCATCTCCGCGATCATGAAGTTTCACGCGACCGACCGCATGCGCCGTTCCATCGAGCATGCGATGGACATTCATGGCGGCAAGGCCATCATCGAGGGGCCGAAGAACTATCTGGGGCCGCAATACCGGTCCGTGCCCATCGGCATCACGGTCGAGGGCGCCAACATCCTGACCCGCAATCTGATGATCTTCGGGCAGGGCGCCATCCGTTCGCATCCCTATATGCTGAAGGAGCTTCTGGCCCTGTCCGACGGGGACGACGCGCGCGGTCTGGAAGAGTTCGACCGTCAGTTCTGGCGCCATGCCGGACATTCGGCGCTGAACGCGCTCAAGGCCTTCGTTCGCGGCTGGACGGGCGGGCTCGTCGCCCCGGCGCCGCGCAAGGCTGCGCTTTCCGGTCACTGGCGCCAGCTTTCCCGCTATGCCGCCGCCTTCGCGCTCCTGTCCGACCTTGCCTTGCTGACGCTTGGCGGTGCGCTGAAGCGCAAGGAGATGCTGTCCGCGCGGCTGGGCGACATTCTGGCGGAAATCTATCTCGGCGCCGCCGTCTTGAAGCGCTTCGAGGACGAAGGGAGACAGGAGGCCGACAGGCCGCTCGTCGATTTCATCATGATGCGCGGCCGCCAGCGCATGGGCGTCGCCTTCAAGGGCGTCCTCGCCAACCTTCCGGCACGATGGGCGGCCTGGCTCGTTCGCGCCATTGCGTTCCCGCTCGGCGTTCCAAACCCCGAACCGAGCGATGCCGCGCGCACCCGCGTCGCGGAAATGCTGATGGAGCCCGGCTCGCAGCGTGATCGGCTGGCGCCGGATCTCTATCTCGGTGAAGGTCATGAAGACCACGCCTTGAAGGACCTGGAGCGCGCATTCGATCTTCGTGCCGGCGTTGCACCGATCGAAAAGAAGCTTCGCGATGCGAACATGCGCGAGGTCGAACGGGCGGTCGAAACGGGTCTCATATCCGCCGACGAGCATCGCCGTCTGGTCGAGGCGCGCGAGGCGGTGGCGCGCGTGGTCGCCGTCGATGCCTTCCCGATGGCCGAAATTTCGCCGCTTGCCGACCAGCATCGGCCCGGCGAAAGGAAGGAATTGCCGCGCGAAGCGGCCGAATGACCGGTATCGGGGATAACGTTGACACCAGCGTCAAAACCGACGACCAAGAAATACGGGCTGGGGCAGCCGCAAGGCCATCGAGGGGATATGCGTGTCGGCGCGAGAGGGCGAGACTGACGAAGGGCGGCAGGGTTTGGCGACGGCAATTCACCGTCCGCTGGGCGCAGGCGTCTTCGACTGGAACCTGACGGCGCTCGGCGCGCGGTCCGAATGGCCGCCCGCGCTCGTCGCGGCAAGCGACATCGTCCTGACGATGAACGCGCCTGCGTTCATTCTCTGGGGCACGGATCTTCGCCTCGTCTACAATGACGCGGCGACGCCGCTCATCGACCAGAGCCTCTATCCGACCCATCGCGGCGTGACGCTCGATGCGCTCGATCCGCAAATCGAACGTCCCCTGCGCGAACTGGCCGACCGCGTCCGCGAGACCGCTTCTGCCGCCACCCTGACTTTCGAGCGCGACGTCGTCGATGTGACGGGCATGGTTCCACGGCAGTTCGCAGCGACGGCCACGCCGATCGGCGATGGAAACGTGCCGGTCGCCGGCATCCTGGTGACGTTGCTCGCGGAACCGGCAACGACGGCGCGCTCGCCCGTGGCCTCGTTGCGCCTCGTCGATCAGGTCCGCCAGTTGGCGAACGGCCTGCCGCAGATGGTCGCCTTCATCGACACCCAGATGCGCTACACCTTCCGCAACGATGCACATCGTCGTGGCGTCGCCAGTCCAGATGATCAGGTGATCGGAAAGACCATTGCCGAAGTGCTCGGCAAACGCGCCTTTGCCGACATGCGCGAACATGCCGAAGCCGCTCTTGCCGGGCGTCAGGTCTCCTTCGCCACCGCGATCCCCCAGACGGATGGGCGCATGCGCCACATCGAATCGGAATATGTCCCGCATCGCGGCGAAGACGGCAGCGTGACCGGCTTCTTCGCCGTCGTCCGGGACGTGACCGAAGCGCGCGAAGCGGAGCAGGAACTCGTGCGCAGCCGCGAGCGCTCGCGCCTCATCCTCGACAGCGCGGTCGAATACGCGATCATCCTGATCAATGATTCCGGGCAGGTCTTGTCCTGGAACAGCGGCGCCGAGCGCCTTCTGGGCTATACGGAAGACGAAATCCTCGGCATGGACGCGACGATCTTCTTCACCGAGGAGGATCTGGCGAACGAGCTTCCGCAGAAAGAGCGCGCCCTGTCGCGCGCGACCGGCCGTGCCTCCAACGAGCGCTGGCACGTGCGCAAGGACGGAACCCGCTTCTGGGGTTCGGGCGCGATCGTGCCGCTGGTTGGCGGCGGCGGTGGCGGCTTCCTCAAGATACTTCGGGACCGGACGGAGGAGCGCGAGGCGCATGAGGCGACGTCCGAGGCACGCCGGCGCGCGGAACTCATCGCTGCCGAACAGGCGGCGCTTCTCGGCCAGTTGAGCGAAGGCGTCATCGTCACCGATCCCAAGGGGCGCATCACCTTCATCAACCGTTCCGCCGCCGAAATCCATGGCGTCGCCCATCTCGACATCTCGCCCGACGAATACGCCACACGGTTCCAGCTCTTCCGCGAGAATGGCGAGCCCTATCCCTCGCACGAACTGCCGCTGGCGCGTGCGGTTCTGAACGGCGAGAGCGTCATCGAGGCGCGCTGGCGCATTCGCCGTCCTGACGATGTCGAAATCCTGGCGATCGGCAGCGCCAAGCCGGTTTTCGGGCCGAATGGCGAGACCATCGGCAACGTCCTGACCATCCGCGACGACACCGCCCGTCAGGCGGCCGAACAGGAATTGCGCGAGATATCGCTGCGCAAGGATCTGGCGCTTTCGGCCGGCCAGATGGGCGTCTGGGAGTGGAACGCGCAGACCGATACGATGATCTGGGACGATGCGCAGTTCCGGCTGTTCGGCGTCTCGCCGGAAAGTTTTGAGCCTTCGCTCGCATCCTTCCGGGAATTGACCATCGGCGACGACTTCATGGGCATTGCCGATGCGGCGGAGCTCGACGGACCGGGCGGTCGGATGGTCGAGGTGGATTTCCGAATCCAGCGGCCCGATACCGGTGAAATCAGATGGATGGGCTCGCGCGCGATCGCGATGCGCGATGCGAGCGGGCGGCTGGAACGCATGGTGGGGGTCAATTTCGACCTGACCGAGCGCAAGCGCGCCGAGGAGCGCCGCAGCCTGCTGATCAACGAACTGAACCACCGCGTGAAGAACACGCTGGCGACCGTCCAGTCGATCGCCTCGCAGACCTTTCGCGGCCACGACGTCGCCCGCGACCTGCGCGCCACGTTCGAATCGCGCCTCATCGCACTGTCCAACGCTCACAACGTCCTGACCCGCGAAAGCTGGGAGGGGGCACCGTTGGCGGAGATCGTGGCGCAGGCGATCCTGCCCTTTGTCCAGAAGGACACGCCGCGCATCCGTTCGAACGGCCCCGACGTGCGCTGTTCGACGAAGTCGGCCCTGGCGCTTGCAATGGCGCTGCACGAACTCGCCACCAACGCGGTCAAATACGGCGCCTTGTCGACCGCCGAAGGTTCGGTCCGGATCGAATGGACCGTCGACCGCGCCGACGGCCGGTTCGCGCTTCTCTGGAGCGAACAGGACGGGCCGCCGGTCGTCCAGCCGACGCGCCAGGGTTTCGGCTCGCGCCTCGTCGGCCGCAGCCTTGCCGGAGAACTGGGCGGCGATGTCCGCCTCGACTTCCGCCCCGATGGCCTGCGCTGCACCATCAGCGCCCCGCTCGATGAAATCGGCGTCGTCGTCTGACGCGTCGATATTTCAGCAATGCTGCAACCACCGCCGGGGCGGGCGCGTTTTGGGAGCGACGAATTCCAACAGGAGGCTCCCATGCCGGAAAACGAAAAGAAGCGTCATCTCGACATTGAAAAGGACGCCGAGAAGAAGCGTCAGGAAGAGGAATTGCAGGAGGGTCTGGAGGACACGTTCCCCGCGAGCGACCCCGTCTCCGCAACCGGATCGAGCATCACGGGCGCGCCCAAAAAGGAAAAATCGGGCAAGAAATGAGCTGAAAACCGCTCGAAACGAGCTGGCTTTCGCTCAAAATCGCGGACTTTGAGCTCAAAAAGGCGGCCTTTCAGCCGCCTTTTTCGCGTTCCGGAGCCTAATAATCGCGTTCGAAGAACACGCCGAGGCTCGAATCCCCATCCGACCCAACCGCCCCGCGCGCCTTCAATTCGTCGGTGATGTCGAGATTGATCGTCCCCCGCGCTGTCCCCCCGGCGCCCGCTTCGACGCCCAGATAGATGTTGTCCTGGATGTAGCGTCCGGCGCGGACCGCGGCGTTGCCTTCGCTGTCGGTGACGATGTCGAGATCGTCGAGCCCGGTCGCGCTGCGCAGGCTGCCGAGCAGCGACGAGTTCCCGCCGCCGGCAAGTTCTGCTGCGGCGGCGGCGAGTTGCGCGATCTGGAAGGCGGAGAGTTCGTTAAGGGATCGGTTGAAGATCAGCCGCGCAAGTACCTCATCTTCCGGCAGTTGCGGGGAGGAGGAGAAGGAGATGTCGAGGGCCGAGACGCGGCCGGAGACGGTGATGAACACGGTCGTCCCGTCGCTCTCGGAGCTGGCGACAAAGTTCAGCACCGGATCGAGATCGCCGACCAGCGTGATCGTGCCTTCCTCGAATTCGATGCGCTGACCGAGAATTCCGAGACGACCGCGAATCAGCTCGAAAGCGCCGACCGGCTGGACATTGGTGACCGGGCCCAGCACCCGCACGCTGCCGCCAAGCTCCGCGTCGAGCCCGCGACCGCGCACGAAGATCTGGTTCGGCGCGTTGACCGTCACGTCGAGCTGGATGACGCTTGGCCGCGAGGTGGGGACAGGCGTCCCGTCATTGGCCCGGGCGCGCTGCAGCGTCGCGGCGACGCCGGGCGGCGGGTTGCGGTGGATGACGTCGATGCCGGCCGCGCCGCCGCCCAGGTTCTCGGGGACGGAGATTTCGGCCCGCTCGATATTGACCGTTCCCGACAGGCGCGCATCGGCGGCAAGGGGGCCGGTGAAGGCGAGGTTGCCCGAGACGGTCGCGGCGATCAGGTCGCCATCATTGTAGCGGGCCTGATTGAGCGCGATGTTGATATTGGCGGGAAGGCCCTCGCCGAGCGAGATCGTGCCGCCCGCCGTGATCGTGCCGCCGGCGCCGAGCGTCGCATTGGCCGACTGGATCGTGATCGTCTGGCCGTCGATGCTGGCCGAGACGTTGATGCCGCGCAGCGAGATGTTGGTTTCCGGATCGACGATCTGCGCCCCTTGCGTCGAGACCGTGCCGCGAATCTGTGGATCGGATATCGAGCCGGTGACCTGACCCTGCAGGCCGACCGTGCCGACGAGCTGGGTGCCGCGATCGATCAGGAAGCGGTTGGCGAGCGAGAGCGGCGCTTCGCCCGAGAGGTTCACGGCGAGCCCCGCGCCCTGAAGCGGGACGGCGCCGCTGGCCGAGAGCGACAGGCCCTGATTGCCGGAGACGTTGACCGAGGAGAGGGTGACCGTCTGATTGGCGAAATTGCCGGCGGCGGTGGCGTTGAGCGCGCCGATGCCGGCATCGCTGAGCGGCGCGGCTGACAGGCCCGAAGCGCTCAGATTGAACGCGGCCTGTGGGTCGGACGTGGTGCCGGTGACGCGCGCGGTGCCCGAGAGGTTGCCGCCGAGATTCTGGTCGGGAACGACCGTGTTCAGGATGCCGAGCGGGAAGGCGGCGAGGGTCACGTCGAGCGCAAGCTGGCCGTCGCCCAGCGGTGCGGAGCCGCGAACGGTTGCGTCGAGCCCTTCGGGGCTCGTTGCGCGCGCGTCGATGTTGAGTCGTTCGCCGGATGTCGTGCCGCGCGCCGTCACGCCGAGCGAGGAGAGGCCCGCATCGCGCAGGGCTGCGGCCTGCAAGGCGTTGCCGCGAATGTCGAAGGCCACGTCCGGCTGACTGCGCGGGCCGGTGACGCGCGCCGTGCCGTCGATCGTGCCGCCGAGTTCGAGATCGGGGCGGACGGTGTTGGCGATCGACAGGGGCAGGGCGGCGATCGTCACGTCGAGATCGATCTGTTCCGCGATGCGGCCGGTGGCGTCGATGCTGCCGCCGCCGACATCGAGCGCGAGCGCGTCGATGGTGATGGTCTCGCCGATGACCGAGAGGCTCGCAGGCTGGCGCAGACGTGCGGCAAGGTTGCCCTGCGCAAGATCGATGCGCGTCAGGGCGAGGCGGAAGCCTTCGCCTTCGGGCGTCAGCGAACCTTCGGCAGCGGCCGTCGTGCCATTGTCGAGGCGTGCATTGGCGGAGAAGTCGGTGGTCTCGCCCTGCCGGTTGGCATTGGCCTGAAGCGTCGTCACCTCGACCCCGCCGGCCGAAATGCCGCTCGCGTCGACCGAGCCGTCGATGCGCGGGACGCCGAAGAGATCGTCGATCGCGGCCTGAATTTCGGCGGCTTCGATGCGCGTTTCGCCGAGCGTGAAGTCGTCGATCGTGCCTTCGAGCGTCGCGCGCTGTTCGTTTTCGACGGGTTCGAGCCCGACGGACGCCTGAACGGCGCCGGATGCTTCCTGAAGCGCAAGTGCTGCGAGCGTGGAAATGTCGGCGGCATCGATGTCGAGCGAGCCGGTGAGAAGCCCGGCCGAATCCTGCACGACGGAGCCCGTCAGGCGCGCGCCGCCGGCGGTGAAGACGAGGTCGGTCAGGCGCCGTTCTTCCTCGACCAGCGCGATGGCGGAGGACAGGTCGACACGGACGCCGTCGAGGAACGCGCTGCCCGCAAGGGTGCCTTCGAGGTCGCTTTCCTCGAGCGTGCCTTCGAAGGCGATGGCGGCGTCGCGCAACTGCTTGTCGGCAAGCCGGCCGGAGGGAACCGTGACGGACGTCGTCAGGTTGATCAGCCCGTCGCTGCCTGCCGCGCGGCCTTCGGCGGTCAGCGCGCCGGACGCCTCAGGCGAGACGAGCGCGAGGTCGGTCAAGCCGAAACGGAAGTCGAAATCGGCCGCGCCCGTCGCATAGGTGCCGTCGGCGAGGAGGTTGAACTGCTGGTTCTCGACGCGCAGGTTTTCGGTCACGAGGCCGTTCGCCCCGCGTTCGATGCGTCCTGCAATCGTGGTGCGCCCGCCCATCAGATTGTCGGCGGCTTCTTGGTCGATGCGCAATTCGTCGATCGTGCCGTCGAGCGTCAGGTTGAAGCCGCCGGAGATCGGCGCGACGCTGCCCCGCGCATTGAGCGCCAGCGCGCCGGAAAGGTCGCGGCCGGCAAGGCCGGAGAAGGGGGCGAGGCTCGACGTTTCGACCCCGATATCGCCGTCGAAGACATATTCGGCGACCGTGCCGGCAAGGCGCAGGATCAGCGCCTCGGCCTCGATCTGCGTATCCGACAGGACGAGCGGCTGCGAACTCGCCCACTCGCCGGACGAAGTCAGGTCGATGCGCGTTCCGAGCGCCTGGGCGATTTCCTCGTCGGGCGACGTGACGCCGTCGATCGCACCGGACAGGTCGAAGGTGATGCGCCGGTCGTTCGGCTGGTCGAGGTTCTGCGCGAGGCCGGACAGGTCGAGTTCCATCGTCTCGGCCGCAAAGCCCGCCGTATCGAGGCCGCGAATATCGAGCGAACCGGACCAGTCATCATCCGCACCCCCGCCATAGGAAAGCGTGAGCGCCGCGCGCTGGACGGTCGTATCGCCACCGGGGACGGGGAGGACGACGACGTCCCCGCTCGGGTCCTCGACGGAGGCGTCGATGGCAAGCCGGCGCAGGAAGCTGTCGGCGGTCGTCTCGGCGGAGGCCGATAGCGTCAGCGCCGCGCTTTCGAGGTCGAGCGCATCGAGGCGGAAGCCGCCTTCGTCGCGAATGAAGCCTTGCGCTTCGAGCGAGGTCTCGGCGCCGAAGAAGTCGCGGAACTGCGCGGGAATGAGCTGTGCGATCGGCCCCGACAGGCGGGTGGAGAAACCGCGGCCGCCGCGACCCTCGCGCAGCATGGCGATGCCGGTGAGGATGCGCTCGCTGTCGGCATCGAGCGCGAGCTGGACGTCGAGATTGTCGAGCTCGCCATTGCCCGAAAGCGTCAGCGCGACCGGGGGGCGACCCTCGATGTTCAGGACGTTGGCGACGATGCCGTTTTCCGGCTCGCTGAGCGACAGGTCGAGATCGACCACTTCGGTCGTGTTGGAATAGACGAAGGAGAGCCCGAGCTGACCGCCGGGGCCATCGAGGCGCGTGACGTCCAGCGCGGTGTCGATCGCGCCGTCTTCAAGCCGCAGGCGACCGGTGAGCGAAAGTTCGGATTCGAGCCCGAAGACGGTCGGACCGAAGGTCGCAACAGGAATTTCGAGGCTTTCGAGATTGATCGCGACGGGCAGTTCGGGAACCGCGAAGCCGGAGGATTCGGGCGCCGGCATGCCTTCTTCGGGGACGGGCTGGCGGATCACGTCGATCCGTTCGGCGCGAAGCGAGGAGATTTCGAGCCGCTGGCGCAGGAGCAGCGCCGAGCGGCTCCAGTCGATCGACGCATTGGTGATGCGCATCCACACGCCCTCGCGATCGGCAACCGTGATCGAGCCGATACGGGCATTCGACGACAGTGCGCCCTGGATACCGCTGATCTGGATCTGGCGGTTGGGCGTCGAAAGCTGGTTCTGGATGAAATTGGTGAAAAGCGAGCGCGTCTCCGCTTCCGTTTCCTGCGCGCTGGCGGGAACGGCGAAGATCAGACATGCGAGGGCGACGAGAATTCGGATCAAAACGCCTGTCCTATCCCAACATAGAAGGCGACGGATGGATCGCCCGGCCTCGGATCGAGCGGAACCGCGACATCGAGGCGTATGGGCCCGAGCCCGGTGAAATAGCGCAGGCCGGCGCCGACGCCGATGCGCACGTCTTCACCGAAATCGGGAACCGAGTCCGAGCCGACCAGTCCGGCATCGGCAAAGCCGACGAGCCCGATCGTGTCGGTGACCTGCGCGCGCGCCTCGACCGAGCCTTCGATCAGCGACTTGCCGCCGATAACCGCTCCGCCCGGACCTTCGACGCCGATATTGCGGAACGCATAGCCGCGCACCGAACCGCCGCCGCCGGCAAAGAAGAGCTTGTCCGGCGGGGTTTCGCCGATGGACGGGCCCACCAGCGTGCCGAACTTGGCGCGACCGGCGAGAACGAACCGGTCTTCCGCGCCAAAGCCGTAATAGGTGCGGCCTTCGAGCGTCGAGCGGAACGCGGCGTTGCCGTATTGGAACTCGTAGAACGGCTCGACCATCGCTTCTGCGAAATAGCCGCGTGTCGGGTTCGGAACGTCGTCGCGAGAATCGAAGGTGAGCGAGCCGAGAAGGCCGGCGGTTGTGAATGTGCGCGTCCCGAACGCGTCGTCCTCGAACTCGGCATGGCCGGCATTGACGGCGAAGCGGCCGGCCAGTTCCTCCGTGAAGATGTGCGAATAGCCCGACGTCGCATCGATGCCGGTGCGGGTGTAGGTGTCGAGCACCTCGCGCGTACCGAAGAGCGAGGCGAAATAGTTGGTGTCGGGCGTGAAGACGCCCGGCTTCTCGAAACTGGCGCCGACGCGATAGGTGAAGTCGCGCGGGTCGAAACCTTCGCTGTCGAGCGACTTGCCGATGCCGGCGACGCGCGCGTCGAAGCGCAGGCGCTCGGCGCGGCCGAACAGGTTTCGGTGCAGCCAGTAGGTCTCGAAGCCGAGGCCATCGACCGTGGAATAGGAGCCGCCGATGCCGAAGCGGCGAAGCTCGCGCTCCTGGACGATGAGGTCGATCGGCAGGAGGCCGTCCGGCCCGATCGTTTCGGCTTCCTGGAAGCGCGAGGCGCGGAAGACGTCGAGGCGGGCGAGGCGGTCGCCGGCGCGCTTGATGTCGTCGGGGTCGTATTCGCGCCCGAGCGGCAAGCCGGCCATGAAGGCTACGAATTCCGGGTCCATCCGCTCAGTGCCCTGGACCGTAACCGGGCCGTAAAACGCTTTGCGGCCGGGCTCGACCGTGATGCGGGCATTGAGGAGGTCGGCATCATGTGCGGCTTCGACGCGGCGCTCGACCACCTCGGCCTTGGCATGGCCCTGCTGGCGCCAGGCTTCGACCGACAGGCGCTCGGCGCGCAGGATGACGGATGAGCGGGCGACCTCGCCGGGCGCGTAGCCTTCTTCGCGCGGATCGTCGACCTCGTCGCGCCAGCTTTGCGGAGGCGGGGCCTCGTTGATGATGGAGGCTTCGCCGAAGCGGAATTCGGGGCCTGGATCGATCGAGACGACGACGGTGGCCGGATTTGCGAGCGGCGTATCGGGCGCGATGTCGGCGGCTTCCCGTCCGTCGATGCGGATCGAGATCGTGCCGCCATAGCGGCCCTCGGTATAGAGCGCAGCAAGGAGGCGGCGATAATCGCCGCGGGCCTTGGCGAGCAGGCCACCGGCGCCGGAGGCGGGCTCGTTGCGGTCGTTCCAGAGCGTCGAGGAATTGCGCAGCTTGCGCTCGAGCGCGGTTTCGGCGTCGAGCACGGTGACTTCGGCGGTGTAGTTCTGCGGCTCGCCGATGACCTCGACTTCGTCGGCATCGCTCGAGCCGAACAGGCCGAAGAAGGCGGAGGCGGTAGAAACCTGAGACATCGCCGTTGCGACCGCCAGCGAGGCGACGAGGAGCCGGTGACGCATCCCGAATTGTCCTGACACGGCTACTCCCCGAACTCTGCGACTGCCGAACCGCGAAAACCGAAGCTCCCCCTGCGATCCGCCCGTCCAACGCCACCAACTCAGGCCAAGGCCAAGTTCGTGATATTGATAATGAATTCCTAACAAATCGCGACCAGTCGCGCCGATGCAACCTATCGGTTAGCCCCGGCCCTGTCCAATCGACATCGTGGCGGGAAGGTCACAGGACGTATCAGAACGTCAGGAACATCGGGCCGCCCGGATAGCTTTGGAGGCGGAAAGACCTGAGGAGTGAAGTTCATGCCTGCCAAGTCGAAAGCCCAGCAAAAAGCCGCTGGCGCCGCGCTTTCCGCCAAGCGGGGCGATACGAAGAAATCGGAGCTGAAGGGCGCATCGAAGCAGATGGCGGACTCGATGAGCGAGCGACAACTCGAAGACCTCGCCGAGACCAAGCGCAAGAAACTGCCCGACAAGAAATCGTGATCGTCAGGCGACGTCGAGGGTGATGCCGTTCGGCGCGGCTTCCAGTGCGTCGAGAAAGGCCTTCTGCCAGGCGAGCGCATCGCCCTCGGCAACGCGTTTGTAGAGCGCCGAATGGCGCTCCTTGCGCTCCTCGATCGGCATGGTCAGTGCGCGGTCGATGGCGGCGGCCATGGCGTCGATGTCGTAGGGGTTGACGATCAACGCCTCGGCGAGTTCCTCCGCCGCGCCCGCGAATTTCGACAGGATGAGCACGCCCGGATCGTCCGGGTTCTGCGCGGCGACATATTCCTTGGCAACGAGGTTCATGCCGTCGCGCAGCGGCGTGACGAGCCCTGCGCGGCTGACGCGGTAGAGCGCGGCGAGCTTTTCGCGCGCGACGGAGCGGTGGATGTAGCGGATCGGCGTCCAGTTGAAATCGGCGAAGCGGCCGTTGATGGAGCCCGACAGCGATTCCAGTTCGTGGCGGATGTCGGCATAGGCGTCGACATCCTCGCGCGTCGGCGGGGCGATCTGCAGGAAGGTGACCTTCTTCATGTGCTCGGGATAGAGGTCGAGCAGACGCCCGAACGCCTTCATCCGGTCGGGCAGGCCCTTGGAATAGTCGAGCCGATCGACGCCGATGATCTGTTTCCGGTCGAGCACCATGCGCCGCATCGTGTCGACCTGGACGTCGTCGGCGGGCGAAGCGGCGAGCTCGGCGAAGGCTTGCGTGTCGATGCCGATCGGGAAGCAGTCGAGGTGCAGATCACCGGCCGGCCCCGACATGCGCCCGTCGACCGGTGCCGAAAGCTGCATGTGGTCTTCGGCATAGTGGGCTAGATTCGCGACGTCCGTCTGGGTCTGGAAGCCGACGAGATCATAGGCGAGGAAACTGTCGGCGAGCCATTTGTGGCCCGGCGCCGCCGCGAGGACCTCCGGCGGCGGGAAGGGGATGTGCAGGAAGAAGCCGATCCGCTGCGTGCAACCGCGCTTGCGCAACTCCGAGGCGAGCGGGATCAGGTGGTAGTCGTGAATCCAGATCGTGTCGTCGGGCTTGAGCAGCGGGAGGAGCGCTTCGGCGAAGCGGCGGTTCACCTTCCGGTAGCTGTCGAGAAATTCGGAATGGAAGTCGACGAGGTCGAGCCGGTAGTGGAAGAGCGGCCAGAGGACGGAGTTGGCGAAGCCGAGATAGTAATTGGCGTAGTCGTCCGGGGTGAGCGGGATGGTCGCCATCGCGACGTTCCCGGCCGTCGTCAGTTCCGGCGCGGCGTCGTCCGCATCGGTTGACGTTTCCCCGCTCCAGCCCACCCAGAGCCCGCCGCGCCGTTTCAGGGCATCGGCAAGGCCGACCGCAAGTCCACCTGACTGTGTCGATTTCGTCAGGTCCGCGACCCGGTTCGAGACGACCACCAGTCTACCCACTATCAAAATCTCCTATGCTGTACTCGTCGGCCGAACCCATCGGGCGGCTATTTGATCCATTGCGATCATCGAAAATCTGCGCATGGTTTTAGCAACATCTGATGGCGATGCAAATTTAGGCAGAATCGGCAAGGCACTCCAGCCATTTCCTGAAGCGGTCCGGATCGTCGACACGCCACTCGGCGGCCGTTTCGCCCGGTCCGATCTTGATCGCGATGCCATCCAGGTCGCGAACCGCCGCGAAGCCGAACTCGTCCGTGACGTCATCGCCCGCGAAAAGCGGCACGCGGCCGGCGAACGGTGCCTCCGTCATGAAGGCGCGGATGGCATCGCCCTTGTGCGCGTGACCGGCCTTGACCTCGACGACCATCTTTCCGTGCAGGATGTCCAGGCCTTCGAGTTCACCGAGAAGGTCGTGGACCGTCTCGGCGATCGTCGGGGCAAGTTCGGGACGACGCCGATAGTGGAAGGCGATTGAGCCGGGCTTGATCTCGATCATCGTGCCGGGAAGTTCGAGATGAAGGCGCGTCAGGCGCGTCTGGATCTCGGCGAACAGCGTGGCGTCGTGCTGGGTCGAATGAAGCCGTCCATCGAAGCCGCGTCGCGCCATGCCGTGGACGCCGGCGACCGGCAGGACGAGCGGATCGACCAGCGCGTCGATCTGCGCGATCGGCCGGCCGGTCACGATCGCGATCGCGCCCGACGTGCGGGTTTCGAGTTTTGCGAGCGCTTTTGCCGTGGTCGCGGGCAGGTGAACGTCGTCGGGATGTTCGACGATGTCGGCGAGCGTGCCGTCGAAATCGAGGAACACGGCGAGCCGTTCAGGCGGGCAGGGGATGTCGCGGATCGTCAGTGGTCTGGTGGAAATGATGTTCACCCTTCGTTGAAGTCGCGGAACACGCGCCCGATCGGAGACGTTATCCGGCCATATAGGCAACACAATTCGATTACCAACGGGCTGGCTGCAGCCGGGCAAGGGATGAGATGACCTATTTCGAACGCGATATCCTCGACCAGTCGAAGGTCGTCGAAATCAGCAATGACGAAAATGGCGGACCGACGGTTCGCCTGACGCCTGCAGATGCCCCGAGTATCATGCTGGGCGACGGGCGCGATTATGGGTCTGGACCGGAAATGAGCAACGGGTTTAGCTGGCGATTGACGATCATCGTTTCCGGTGTCGTGCTCGTGGCCTTTCTGGCGGCCGCATTCCTTTAGGCGCATCGGCAACATGACGGAGGAACGTGCCGTGAAACGAATCTCGCTGGTGGCAATTCTGATGGCGGCGACGATTGCCGGTGCGAGCGCGCAGGGCCGGCCGGACAGCCGAGCAATGTCGTGCGCGCAGGTGCAGCAACTGATCGTCGACAATGGTGCGGTCGTGCTGACGACCGGCCAGTTTACTTATGATCGCTATGTCGCATCGCGCCAGTTCTGCAGTCATCCGAGCGTTCCAGTGATCGCCTCGGTCCAGACGCGGGATGCGAACCAGTGTCCCGTCTATCGGTGCGGCCAGGACATTTTCCTGTTCGACGATTGACCCCTACATCCGCACGCGTTCGGAGGCCGGGTCGTACATCGGCTTAAGTGAGGCGGTTGCGGGGTGGCGAATGCCCGCCACCTCGATCTCGTAGGTCGAGGCCAGCAGGGCGTCGGCCGTTTCGCCCTTTGACGGCACGTATCCAAGGCCGATCGCGCCGCCGAGATGGTGACCATAATTGCCGGATGTGATCGTGCCGACGATCTCGCCGTCCCGTACGATCGCCTCGTTGTGGAAGAGAAGCGGTTGCGGATCGTTCAGCTTGAACTGGACGAGCCGGCGCGACAGGCCGGCCTCCTTCGTGCGCAGCACGGCATCGCGGCCGATGAAGTCACCCTTTGCCGTCTTCACCGCGAAGCCGAGGCCGGCTTCGAGAACATGATCCTCGTCGGTGATGTCGTGGCCGAAATGGCGAAAGGCCTTTTCGATGCGGCAGGAGTCGAGCGTGTGGAGGCCGCAAAGCTTCAGGCCGACATCGGCGCCTGCGGCCTCGATCGTCTCGAAGACGTGGGCGGCCTGGTCGGTCGGGACGTAGAGTTCCCAGCCAAGTTCGCCGACATAGGTGACGCGATGAGCACGGGCGAGGCCCATGCCGATCTCGATCTCCTGGCACGTGCCGAACGGATTCGCTTCGTTGGAGAAGTCATTGGGGCTGATTTTCTGGATCAGAGCGCGCGATTGCGGCCCCATGAGGCACAGAACCGCTTCGGCGGCGGTCACGTCGGTGATGATCACGAACTCGTCGGCAAGGTGCCGGCGCAGCCAGGCGAGATCGCGCTGGAGCGTCGCGCCGGGTACGACGAGAAAGAACGCGGTTTCTGAGAGCCGGGTGACGGTGAGGTCGCTTTCGATGCCGCCGCGCGCGTTGAGCATCTGCGTATAGACGATGCGGCCGGGTTCGACGTCGATGTCGTTGCCGCAAAGGCGCTGGAGGAACGCGCAGGCATCGCGGCCTTCGACGCGAATCTTGCCGAAGGAGGTCATGTCGAACAGGCCGACATTGTTGCGGATGGCCAGATGCTCTTCGCGCTGATTGTCGAACCAGTTCTGGCGCTGCCAGGAATAGCGGTATTCGCGCTCCTGGCCTTCGCGGGCGAACCAATTGGCGCGCTCCCAGCCGGCGACCTCACCGAAGACGGCACCGCGCGCCTTCAGGTGCTCGTGAAGTGGCGAGCGGCGGATGCCGCGCGAGGTTTCCATTTGGCGGAAGGGGAAGTGGTCGGCGTAGAGGAGGCCGAGCGTTTCGGAGACGCGCTCGCGCAGATAGGCCCGGTTCTTCTGGAAGGGCTGGGCGCGGCGGATGTCGACTTCCCATAGGTCGAAGGGCGGCTCGCCGTCGTTCATCCATTGGGCGAGTGCCATGCCCGCGCCGCCCGACGAGACGATGCCGATGGAATTGTAGCCGGCTGCGACCCAATAGCCGCCAAGTTCGGGTGCTTCGCCGAGATAGTAGCGATCGTCGGGCGTGAAGCTTTCAGGGCCATTGAAGAAGGTGTGGATGCCGGCCGAACCCAGCATCGGCATGCGGTTGACGCCCATTTCGAGGATCGGTTCGAAATGTTCGAAATCCTCCTGCAACTGGTCGAAGCAGAAATCTTCGCGGATGCGCCCGCCGACCGGCGGCCAGGCCTTGGCCTTGGGCTCGAAGGCGCCGAGCATCATCTTGCCGGCGTCTTCCTTGTAATAGGCGCACTCGTCGGGAACGCGCAGGACGGGCAGGCGACCGAGACCGGCGATCGGTTCGGTGATGAGATAGAAATGCTCGCAGGCGTGGAGCGGAATCGTGACGCCCGAGGCCGCGCCGAGGTCGCGCGCCCACATGCCCGCGCAGTTGACGACGATGTCGGTTTCGATGGTGCCGGCTTCGCCGTTCTGCTGCCATGAGACGCCGGAGATGCGGCTGTTCTTGCTGTGAACCGCCGTGACCTTGACGTTTTCGGCGATGGTCGCGCCGTTCTGGCGGGCACCTTTGGCGAGTGCCATGGCGATGTTGGCGGGGTCGGACTGGCCGTCGAGCGGCAGGTGGACGCCGGCCTTGACGCCGTCGATGTTGAGATGCGGGTACATCTCCTTGACCTCGGTAGGCGAAATCTCGCGCACGTCGACATCGAAGGCGCGGGCAAGCGAGGCCTGGCGGAAGATTTCTTGCCTGCGCTCGTCGGTGAGGGCGACGGTGATCGACCCGACCTGCCGCATGCCGGTGGCGACGCCGGTCTCGGCTTCGAGTTTTGTGTAGAGATCCGCGGAATATTTCGCCAGCCGCGTCATGTTGCGCGAGGCGCGGAGTTGGCCGACGAGGCCGGCAGCGTGCCATGTCGTGCCGGAGGTGAGCTGCTTGCGCTCCAGAAGCACGATGTCGCGCCAGCCGAGCTTTGCCAGGTGGTAGGCGACGGAGCATCCCGAAATGCCGCCGCCGATGATGACGGCGCGGGCGCGGGCGGGGAGTGCGGTCATGCGGTGACCTTTGGTGTTTGAGGGGCGGGCGTGACGGGAATCCGAGACGACTGCGCGTGGGAACCCCCACCCTTTATCCCTCCCCACAAGGGGGAGGGAGGGC
>NZ_AYOD01000002.1 GCF_000497755.1 Aliihoeflea sp. 2WW | reverse complement strand
GACGTTGCGGTTCCGCTTGGAGTGATGGTGCAGAATGTGTCGCTGCGCGCATGTCTCCCTCCCCCTTGTGGGGAGGGGTAGGGGGTGGGGGTAGCCGACCCTCCACTACGCCGCGTCCCGCTTGTATCCACCGACGAAGCGTTTCAGGCGGATGGCGGCGTCGCGGAGGATGTCGTCGGGCTGGGTGAGGCTGATGCGGATGTGGCCGCTAGCGGCGTCGCCGAAGCTGGAGCCCGGCATGACGGCGATCTTCTCGGTGTCGAGCAGGGCCCAGGCGAAGGCTTCGCAGTCCGGGTCGACGGCGGAGATGTCGAGCATGATGTACATGCCGCCCTCGGACCCGCGCACGACGATGTCGTTGGCCCCCGCCAGCGCGTCGAGGAAAATCGTGCGGCGGGCGGCGTAGCGAGCGGCGATGTCGTCGACGCCGTAGCGGTTTTCGAGGGCCTCGGTTGCCGCGCGGGAGACGAAGTCCGGCAGGCCGTAGGTGGTGACGAGATTGAGGTTGATGAGGAGCGAGATCATCGGTTCAGGGCCGGTGAGCCAGCCGATGCGCCAGCCGGTCATGCCGTGGCTCTTCGACATGGAGTTGATGACGAGCGTGCGCTCTTCCATGCCAGGCAGCGCGCGCGGCGAGATGTGCTCGCGCCCGCCGGTGATCGACCAGTAGACCTCGTCGGACAGGAGCCAGAGGTCGTGCCGGATGCAGATGTCGGCGAGCTTTTCGAGGCTTTCGCGGGTGTAGATCGCGCCGGTCGGGTTGTTCGGCGAGTTGATGAGGATCGCGCGGGTGTTGGGCTCGATCGCCTTTTCGATGGCGGCGGCGTCGGGCTGGAAGCCGTCTTCGGCGTGGGTTTCGACGACGGTGAAGCCGGCGCCGACGGCGCGGAACGTGCCGGGATAGGTCGCGTAGTAGGGCGCGACGACGATGGCGTGGCTGCCCGGATCAAGCGTTGCGGTGACGGCGGCGAAGAGCGCGGACTGGCCGCCGGGGGTGGCGAGGACCTGGTCGGCGGTCGTCGGGACGCCGGTGGATTCGGCCGAGACCGCCGCCATGGCGCGGCGCAGGCGCGGTATGCCGGGCAGGTTGGTATAATGGTGGTGGCCGGCGCGGACTTCCCGCACGCACGCCTCGACGGTTTCGCTCGGCGTGTCGAAATCATGGTCGCCGACCGACAGCATGGTGATCGCCTCGCCAGCCTGCTTGCGCGTGTAGGCCTCGAAATGCACCTCCCAGCCATCCTTGCCGGAGGGAATGATGCCGGAAATGCGGGTGGACGGGGTGGGCATGGCAGAACCTTCAGGCTTTGAGTCGGGCGTTGGCCGGGTCCCAGAGGGGCGCGTCGCCGTGGACCGTGGCGGCGAAGCGCTCGCCGAAGATCTCGACCTCGACCCGGGAGCCCGGTTCTGCACAATCGGAGCGCAGCATGGCAAGGGCGATCGACTGGTCCACGCGGTGACCCCAGCCGCCGGAGGTCGTTTCGCCGACGATTTCGCCATCGCGCCAGACGGTCGACATATAGGGCGCGTCGCAGTCGCCGGGGGCGTCAAGGGTGAGGATGGCGAAGCGCTTGGCGACGTCGCGCTGCTTTTCGGCGGCGAGGGCGGACCTGCCGAGGAAGTCGGGCTTGTCCCATTTGACGAAGCGTTCGAGGCCGGACTCAAGGACTGAGTAATCGGTCGAAAGGTCCTGCTTCCAGGCGCGGTAGCCCTTCTCGAGGCGCAGTGAGTCAAGCGCGAACATGCCGAAGGGCTTGAGGCCGTGGTTCTGGCCGGCGGCCCAGACGGCGTCGAAGATGGGGGCGGTGTCTTCGGTTTTGGTGTGGATTTCCCAGCCGAGTTCGCCGGCGAAGGAGACGCGGACGAGCTGGCACCAATGGTCGGCGATCTGGGCGGACTGGTGCGTGAGCCAGGGGAGCGAGAGGTTGGCGTCGGTGACTTCGGACAGGATGGCGCGGGAGTTGGGGCCGGTGAGGATCTGGCAGGAGAAGGCGTTGGTGACGTTTTGAAGAGTCAGCGCGGAGGTTTGCGGCAGGTTGTTCGACAGCCACTCGAAGTCGTGGAGTTCGGCTGCGGCTGCCGTGATAAGGAAGAAGACGTTCTGGTCCAGGGCCATGATCGACATTTCGGTGACGAGGCGGCCCTTGGCGTCGGCGAAATAGGCAAGGCCGATGCGGCCGGGTTTCGGAACGGCGCCGGTGATGAGCGAGGACAGCCAGTCGCGGGCGCCGTCGCCTTGCAGGCGGAAGCGGGAGAAGCCGGGGAGGTCGAGGATGCCGGCGGCGTCGCGCACGGCGTGGCATTCCTCTCGGATGCGCTCTTGCCAGGGACCGTCGCGGTTGAAGGTCTGGGTGGATTCTTCCGACGTGTCGTCGCCGGGCTGTGCGTACCAGTTGGCGCGTTCCCAGCCATTGGTGGCGCCGAACTGGGCGCCGAGGGCGGCGATGCGGTCGTGGATCGCGGAGAGCTTGGCGGGGCGTCCCGCCGGCCAGGCATGGCGGGGGAAGTGGATGGCGTATTCGTGGCTGTAGACCTCCATGCCCTTGGCCACGGCATAGTCGGGCGCGGCGGCGAAGTTGGTGAAACGGCGCGGATCGCAGGACCACATGTCCCATTCGGTCGCGCCTTCGGTGACCCATTCGGCCAGAACCTTGCCGGCCCCGCCCGCCTGCGCGATGCCGAAGGTGAAGACGCAGGCCTCGAACGCGTTCGGCACGCCCGGCATCGGGCCGATCAGCGGATTGCCGTCGGGCGCATAGGGGATCGGGCCGTTGATGATCTTGGACAGGCCGGCGGTGCCGAGGATGGGCACACGCTTGACGGCGTCTTCGAGGTGCCATTCGAGGCGGTCGAGATCGTCGGGGAAGAGCTGGAAGGAGAAGTCGTCGGGCATCGGATCGGTGGCGCTCGCCCAGTGCGCGCGGCAGTTGCGCTCGTAGGGGCCGAGGTTCATGCCGGTCTTCTCCTGCCGCAGATAGTAGGAGGAATCGACGTCGCGCAGCAGCGGCAGCTTGTGGCCGGCCTCCTTCGACCAGGCGGCGAGTTCGCGGATTTCCTCGAACAGGATGTATTGATGGCTCATCACCATCATCGGGATTTCGCGGCCGAACATCCGACCGACTTCGCCCGCGCGGTAGCCGGCGGCGTTAACGACATACTCACAGGCGATCTCGCCTTTCGGCGTCTCGATCTTCCAGAGGTCTTTTTCGCGGCGGACGCCGGTGACGGGGCAGAAGCGGACGATTTTCGCGCCAAGGTCCCGCGCGCCTTTTGCCAGGGCTTGGGTCAGTTGCGCGGGGTCGATATCGCCGTCGTTCGGATCGTAGAGCGCGCCCTTGAGGTCGTGGGTTTCGAGGAAGGGATAGCGGGACTTGAGTTCGTCGAGGCCGAGAATGTCGATCTCCATGCCCTGATGGCGGCCCATGGATTTGACGCGCGCGAACTCCTGCATCCGCTCCTTCGTGTGGGCGAGGCGCACGGAGCCGGTGACGTGGTAGTTCATCGGATAGCCGACCTCGTCCGCGAGGCCCCGATAAAGCTGTGCCGAATAGCGCTGCATGTTCATGACCGACCATGAGGAGGAGAAGGTCGGGACGTTGCCGGCGGCGTGCCATGTCGAGCCGGAGGTGAGCTCGTTTTTCTCCAGAAGAACGCAATCACTCCAGCCGGCCTTGGCGAGATGGAAGAGCGCGGAGACGCCGATGGCTCCACCGCCGATGATCACGACGCGGGCCTGGCTTGGCAGTTCGCTCATCGATTTTCCCCCTATTTGTCGGAAGGGTGCAAGGGGCGGTGGAAAAGGCAACAGCTTTCGCGATGCTGGCTCAAAGGATTTGCGCACTGGCATGGCATGGCCTATGCGGGGCACGCTGCCCCGGCGAACCGGGCGCCTCGGGTTGAGTCGCGCCCTGCAACGCAAGGAAATTCGGATGCTGGCTCCGGACACCAAGACTTCCATCATCGATGAATCCGCAATCGTCGACGAGGCGATCAATTCGCGCAAATCGGTGCGCGCTTTTCTGCCGACGCCGGTGGACGAGGCGACCGTCCGCGACATACTCGAAATCGCCGCACGCGCGCCGTCCGGCACCAACATGCAGCCCTGGAAAGTCTATGTCGTCACCGGCCAGAAGAAGCAGGCGGTGACCGACGCGATCCTCGATTCAGGCATCCGCGCCGAGAAGATCGCCTGGGACGAGTACAAATATTATCCCGACCAGTTCTTCGAACCCTACCTGACGCGCCGGCGCGCGGTCGGGTTCGCGCTGTACAGCCTGCTGGGCATCGGCAAGCGCGAGGTCGAGCGGATGCGGGCGCAACACGATCGCAACTTCTCCTTCTTCGACGCGCCGGTCGGCATGATCTTCACCATCGACAGGCGGCTGAACATGGGCTCGTGGATCGACCACGGCATGTTCCTGCAATCGATCATGATCGCGGCGCGGGGCCGGGGCCTGCACACCTGCCCGCAGGCCGCGTTCGCGCCATATCACCGGCAGATCCGGCCGGTGCTCGACATCCCCGATGAGGAAATCATCGTCTGTGGCATGGCGCTGGGGTTCGAGGATGAAACGAAGCCGGAAAATACGCTGCGGTCGGAGCGGGCGCCGTTGGAGGAGTTCGTTTCGTTCGTGAAGTGAGGGTGGGTGGAGTGGAGTCCTTCGGACGAGTTTTTTGAAGTGACCCCCACCCTTTATCCCTCCCCACAAGGGGGAGGGAGGCTTGAGCGCGGTGCTTAACCCCCAAGCCGGGCGCTGCATTGAAGGTTGGACAGCACGCTGACGAATTCCCTCCCCCATGTGGGGAGGGATAAAGGGTGGGGGTCTCCACCAAGGACTTGAGAGCCTCACGCTTCTCAAACTTCGGCGAATGGCCGCGAGATTGCTGCCCTACCTGCCGATGAAATCGATCAAATCCTGGTTGAGCTTGTCCCTGTCGGTGAAGTAGAGGCCGTGGGGCGCGCCGTCATAGATTTTGAGTTCGGCGCTCGGCAGGAACTCCCGCACGCGGTTGGCCGAGACGTCGATCGGCACCGTCTGGTCGTTGTCGCCATGGATGACGAGCGTCGGCACATCGAACTTGCGCAAATCGTCGCGGAAGTCGGTTTCGGAGAAGGCGCGGACGCAGTCGAGCGTGGCCTTGGGCGAGGCGAGCATCGCGACTTGGCTCGTCCAGGCGAGGAGTTCGTTCGAAATGTCGAAATTGAGCATTCCGGCGCCGTAGAATTTCTTGCCGAAATCGGCGAGGAAATGCGGGCGGTCGGCCTTGAGACCATCGATCATCTCGTCGAACACGCCTTTGTCGACGCCGTCGGGATTGTCGCCGGTCTTGAGCAGGAACGGCGTGACGGCGGAGACGAGGATGGCCTTGGATATGCGATCGGTGCCGTAGCGGCCGATATAGCGGGCGACTTCGCCGCCGCCCATCGAGAAGCCGACGAGCGAGACGTCGCGCAAATCCAGCTCGTCAATGATGGCCTTCAGGTCGCCGGCCATCGTGTCGTAGTCGTAGCCCGTCCAGGGCTGGCTCGACCGACCGAAGCCGCGGCGGTCATAGGAGATGACGCGCAGGCCGGCATCGGCGAGGACACGGGCATTGTATTCCCACATGTCGCCGTCGAGCGGCCAGCCATGGATGAGAATGACGGGTTTGCCGCTGCCCCAGTCATTGTAGAAGATCTGGGTGTCGTCGGCGGTCTTGATGAAAGGCATGGAAGATTGTCTCCGTTGGTTCAGGAGGCGAACCGAACGGATGCAGCGATGTTCCGAGAGCCTATTGTCAGGAAAAGTTGATCGCCATGCTCAGCGACGGTGGGAACGGGTTACTCCACCGTATAGCCGAACTCTTCCGCACTGGCGCAGAGGAGGTGCCAGAAGGAGCGGGCGAAGGAGCGGTAGACATAGAGGTCGAAGCGGTCGGCGCCGGTGCGCTGGATGAGCGTGAAGACGTCGTGGTGCGCGGTGGATTTCGCCGACGCGACTGGAAACGCGGCGAGCGAGAAATCGAGCGCATAGAACTTTGACAGAAGGCGTTCCGCCTTCTCGCCCTCGACGGCTATGGCGGTGCGGCCGTGCGACAGGTCGCAGACCGTGCCGAGATCGGCACTGACCTTCTCGCGAAACGTTTGGCCGGCGCCTTCGGCCTGATCCACGACGAGCCAGCGGCCGGGCGCAAAGCCGAAGGCGGCGCTGCTTTCGTCGACGGCGCCGGCGCCCGGCGCTCCGTCGAGCGCAAGACCGGTGACGGTCTTGACGACCGCGCGCATGGCGTCCTCTCGGCCCGGCCATGCGGCGAGCTGGACGATGGAGCCGGGCTGGGTTTCAGACAGGGTGATGCGAGAACCGCCGTCGCGATTGCCGTGCGCGCCGCGGCGATAGGCCGGTTCGAGCGGGGAGACGATCTCAACCATGCATGCGGCTCCCTTCGGGATCGAAGAAGTGGTGGCTGACGATTTCGACCGGGCCGTAGCGGTTGCGCACCGGGTCCGACACGAAGGCACGCTGGCCATGGCGGGCCTTGCCGCCCTTGACCAGTGCAAGCGCAATATATTTGCCGAGCGCGGGCGAGAAGCAGAAGCCGGTGATGTGGCCGATGGAGCCGCGCGGTTCTTCGCCGAGGCGTTCGACGATGTGTGCGCCGCCCTGGAGCGGCCTGTCGTCGAGCGCGATGACGCCGACGAGCCGGACGCGGTCGGACGCGACGAGACCTTCGCGGTCGACCATGGCCGAGCCGATATAGGGCTTCTTCTTCGACAGCATCCAGTCGAGGTAGAGATCGCGCGGGCTCGTACGGCCGTCGATCTCCGCGCCGGTGACGTGGCCCTTTTCGATGCGCAGCGTACCGAGCGCCTCGAGACCGTAGGGGACGATGTCGAAGGCCTGGCCGGCATTCATCAGAGCGTCCCAGACGTGCTGACCGTGGCCGGCGCCGCAATAGACCTCGTAGGCGAGTTCGCCGGAGAAGGAGAGGCGGCAGATCATGACCGGCGCGCCGGCGATCTCGCCTCGGACGATGCCCATGAAGGGGAGCGCGTCATGGTCGACGCCGGTTCCTTCGACGCAGGCTTCGAGCACATGGCGCGCGTTCGGGCCGGCGACCGCCGCACCCGCCCATTCGTCGGTGACCGAGGTGACGTGGACGCGCAGATCCGGCCAGACGCAGTCGAGGTAATATTCCAGATGCTGCATGACCTTGCCGGCATTGGCCGTGGTCGTGGTCATCAGGAAATCGTGCTCGCCGAGCCGCCATGTCGTGCCGTCGTCGAAGGCGATGCCTTCCTCGCGCAGCATCAGGCCGTAGCGGGCCTTGTCGACGGGGAGCGTGGAGAACATGTTGGTGTAGACGCGGTCGAGAAACTCGGCAGCGTCTGGGCCCTGGACGGCGATCTTGCCGAGCGTGGAGACGTCGACGATGCCGACGGAGGCGCGCACGGCTTTGGCCTCGCGGACATAGGCCTGCTCGACCGTCTCGCCGCCGGTGCCGTAGATCATCGGGCGATACCAGAGGCCGGCGGCATACATGCGCGCGCCGCGCGCGACGTGCCAGTCGTGCATCGGCGTCAGCCGTTCCGGCTTGAAATGCGCGTGCCTGTCGGCGGCAAGCGCGCCGAGCGAGACGGCGGAGAAGGGCGGGCGGAAGCGGGTGGTGCCGACTTCCAGGATCGGCAGGCCACGTGCGGCGGCCATGATCGCAAGGCCCGGCACGTTGGACGACTTGCCCTGATCGGTGGCCATGCCGAGCGTGGTGTAGCGTTTCAGGTGCTCGACCGACTGGAACCCTTCGCGGTGCGCGAGGCGAATGTCGGAGGCGGTGACGTCGTGCTGGAGGTCGACGAAGGCCTTGCCGGTCTTCTTGGCCGTGGGGCGGATCTCGAAGACCGGGGCGGGTTCGTATTCGATTTCGGGCTCGTTGACGGCGAGGTCGTCGCCGAGCGCGGCGGAAGTAGAGAATGCGCCGGTGAAGGCTCCGGCGCCGGTCCAGCTTTGCGTCGGGGCCGGCGGCAGGAAGGCCTGCAGTGCCTCGTCCCATTGCGGCGCGTGGCCGGCCTGGCTGGCGAGGTGGATCGCCGGTGACCAGCCGCCGGAAACGGCGAGGCAATCGACGGCAAAGGCCCGCGTGGCTCCCTCCTTCACCTTGCCGTCGGCGAAGGCCTGGACCTCGATCTCGCGCAGGCGCCGGGCGCCGGACGTGCTGGTGACGGCGTAGCCGAGCAGCAATTCGCCGCCGGCTTCGCGGGCGAGTTCGCGCGCGGCGACGGAAACGCCAGCGCGCACGTCGATGATGGCGGCGATCTCGGCGCCGGCGTCTTTCAGCGCGAGCGCGGACTCGTATGCGGAATCATTGTTGGCGAAGACTGCGATGCGCTCGCCCGGCAGGACGCCGTATTCGGCGGCATAGCGGGCGGCGGCGGCGGCGAGCATGATGCCGGGCCGGTCGTTGCCGGGGAACACGATCGGGCGCTCGAAGGCGCCGGTGGCGAGGACGACGTCCTTGGCGCGAATGGTCCAGTGGCGCTGGCGCGGCTCGCCGATGGCGGCGTGGGCCTTGTGATCCGCGACGCGATCGAGCGCGCCGAGGGCGTTGTCGTCGTAATAGCCCCAGACCGTGGTTCGGGGCAGGAGGGTGACGTTGGGCAGGGCGCGAAGTTCGGCGAGGGTGGCGGCGACCCAGTCGGCGGCGGGGCGGCCGTCGATGGCGGCGGATTTCCAGCGCAGCGTGCCGCCGAATTCGGGCTCCTGCTCGGCGAGGAAGACGCGCTTGCCTTCCGCCGCAGCGCGCCTGGCGGCCGTCAGCCCGGCGGGTCCGGAGCCGACGACGAGCAGGTCGCAAAAGCCGTACATTTTCTCGTAGCGGTCGGTATCGGGCTCATGGCCGGCGCGGCCGAGGCCGGCGGCGCGGCGGATGAAATGCTCGCAGAGCATCCAGAAGCGCGTGCCCTTCAGCGGGCCTGCGACCGGGCCCATGAAGGTCTTGTAGTAGAAGCCGGCGGCAAAGAGATTGCCGGCAAGTCCGTTCGCCGCGCCGATGTCGAGGCTGAGCGATGGGAAGCGGTTCTGGCTCTCGACGGCGAGGCCGTCATAGAGCTCGACCTGCGTTGCCGGAATGTTCGGTTCGCGCAGCTTGCCCTTGATGACCGTGACGAGCGCGTTCGGCTCTTCGATGCCGGCGGAAAAGACGCCGCGCGGGCGGTGATATTTGAACGAGCGGCCGACGACCGAGATGCCGTTTGCCAGAAGCGCGGAGGCGAGCGTGTCGCCGGCATGGCCGGTCATCGCGGTGCCGTCGAAGGTGAAGCGCAGCGTCGTCGAGCGGTCGATGCGGCCGCCATTGTGGGCGCGGCGCGGACTCATTTCGCGGCCTCGCGGGCGAAGGCGACGGACTTGATTTCGTGCGTCAGCGTCGAGCGGATAACGGCCAGATGCGCGCGGCAGCCGCCGGAATGCTGCCAGAATTCGCGGTGGTCGCCGGCCGGGTTGACCCGCTCGTAGACATAGGCGTTCCAGGCCGACTGGTCGTTCGACATCGGGTTCGGGCGCGTGCGGTTGGCATCGCCCTGATAGGTGAATTCGGACAGGTCGCGGGGGCCGCAATAGGGGCAGGCGATCAGCATGGGCGCACTTTCAATGCCATTTGGGCGTGGCGCCCTGGCCTTTTTCGTCGATCAGGATGCCGCGGGAAAAGCGGTCGAGCGTGAAGGCGGCGTTCAAGGGGTGGGCTTCGCCGCGCGCGATGGTGTGCGCGAAGCACCAGCCGGAGGCGGGCGTCGCCTTGAAGCCGCCATAGCACCAGCCGCAGTTCAGGAACATGCCGGGCAGGGGGCCGGGCGTGATGATCGGCGAGCCGTCCATCGACATGTCCATGACGCCGCCCCAGGATCGCAGGAGCCGAACGCGGGCAAGGTTGGGGAACATTGCGAGAAGTTCGCTCATGACCTCCTCGACCAGCGGCAGGTTTCCGCGCTGGGCGTAGGTGTTGTAGCCGTCGAGATCGCCGCCGAAGACCAGTCCGCCCTTGTCGGACTGCGAGACGTAGAGATGTCCGCCGCCGAAGGTGACGACCTGGTTGATGAGGGGTTTGAGCGACTCGGAGACGAAGGCCTGGAGGACGTGGCTTTCGATCGGCAGATTGTCGATGCCGGCGAGCTTCATGACGCGCCCTGTCGAGCCGGCGACGGCGACGGCGACCTTTTTCGCGCGGATTTCGCCGCGCGTGGTGGTGACGCCGACGACGCGCTCGCCCTCGCGCAGGAAGCCGGTGACTTCGCAGTTCTCAAGGATGTCCACGCCGCGACGGTCGGCGCCGCGGGCATACCCCCAGGCGACCGCATCGTGACGGGCGGTGCCGGCGCGCGGCTGGAGGAGGCCGCCGAGGACGGGGAAGCGGGCGGAGGCCGACATGTCGAGGCCGGGCACCATGCGCGCGACTTCCTCGCGGCCGAGCAGGACCGCGTCGCCGCCCTCGTGGCGCATCGCGTTGCCGCGCCGCGCATGCTCGTCCATCTGCGCCGGTGTGTGGGCGAGATTGAGGACGCCGCGCTGGGAGAACATGACGTTGTAGTTCAGATCGTGGGAGAGGTTCTCCCACAGCTTCATCGAATGCTCGTAGAAGCGGATATTTTCCGGCAGGAGGTAGTTCGAGCGCACGATGGTGGTGTTGCGGCCGACATTGCCGGAGCCGAGATATCCCTTTTCAAGCACGGCGACATTGGTGATGCCGTGCTCCTTGGCGAGGTAATAGGCGGTCGACAAGCCATGTCCGCCGCCGCCGATGACGATGACGTCATAGGTCGGGCGCGGGTCCGGCTTGCGCCAGGCCGGCTTCCAGTCCTCGTTTCCGGAAAGGGCGTTCCTCAGGAGGGAAAGGAACGAGTATTCGGCCATGCGGGTCCCCGCTCGAATGAAGCGTTGCGACTGGGGGACGGTATAGATCACGCCCGCCGGCCAACGCAAATAAAGCGCCATCGGCTTTCGTTATGCCGACGTTTGCGAACGCGAAATCGCCTGCGTCGCGGGGCGTTTCCGCGATGTCGCAAACAGGCCTGAAACCGGCTTTCGCGCCATCCTATTGTCCGCGAAATTCGATGCAGTCCGCACGACGAAAGCTGCGCTGCCAATCTCTTATTCGGGGAGCATCCGGGGACATGAAAGACAAAGCGCGCGCGGTCGTCATCGGTGGAGGCGTGGTCGGCGTCTCGACGCTCTATCACCTTGCGAAGAAGGGCTGGTCGGACGTCGTCCTGATCGAGCGCAAGGAGCTGACATCGGGCTCGACCTGGCACGCCGCAGGCCTCTTGCCGCTCTTCAACATGAGCTATTCGGTCGGCCAGATTCACCGCTATTCGGTGAAGTTCTACCAGGAGCTTCAGGAAGAGACCGGTATGAATGTCGGTTTCTCCCAGGTGACCAATATCCGCCTTGCCCGCACCAAGGACCGCTGGGACGAATACATGTATTATGCGGGGGTCGCCGAGACGCTGGGCATTCCGGTCAATATCCTGACGCCCGAGCAGATCAAGGAGATCTGGCCGCTGTGCGAGACGGACGGTCTTCTGGGCGGCATCCAGCATCCCGACGACGGCTACATCCAGCCGGCCGATTTGACGCAGGCGCTGGCTAAGGGCGCGCGCGACCGCGGCGCCACGATCTATCGCAACACGACCGTGACAGCGATCGAGCAGACGCCCGACGGCAAGTGGCTGGTGAAGACGGACAAGGGCGACATCGAAGCGGAGCACATCGTTTCGGCCACCGGCAATTTCGCGCGCAAGACCGGCGAAATGGTCGGGCTCAACGTGCCGGTGATCCCTGTCGAGCACCAGTACATCGTCACCGAGCCGCATCCGGCCATCGTCGAGCGCAAGAAGCAGGGCCTGCCAGAGATGGGCGTGCTGCGCGAGAGCGACTCGTCTTGGTACATGCGCGAGGAAAATGGCGGCCTGCTTCTCGGACCCTACGAGCACGGCGCGCCCGTCTGCTATGTCGACGGGCCTTCGGACGAATCGGAATACGAACTCTTCCAGGAAGAGCTCGAGCGGCTGATGCCGCATATCGAAACGGCGATCGCACGCGTGCCGGCCTTTGGCGAAGTGGGCATCAAGAAGGTCTATAACGGGGCCATCGCCTATACGCCGGACGGCTCGCCGATCATCGGGCCTGCGCCGGGGCTGAAGAATTTCTGGCTCAATGAGGGCCATTCCTTCGGCGTGACGGCGGCAGGTGGTGCCGGCTGGCAGCTTGCCGAATGGATCGTCGACGGCGAGCCGACGATCGACATGATGGGCGTCGACCCGCGTCGCTTCGGCCCCTATGCGACGGAGGGTTACCTCAAGGCGAAGAACGAGGAAGCCTACGCCAACGTCTTCACCATGCACTATCCCGACGAGGAACGCGCCGCCGCGCGCCCCTTGAAGACGACGCCGGTCTATTCGCGGCTGAAAGAGATGGGCGCGGTGTTCGGCTCGGTCTATGGCTGGGAGCGCGCCAACTGGTTTGCGCCTGAAGGCTACGAGGTGCCGGCGGAAGAGCTTGGCGTCGGCGCCGACGTGCTGACGAACCACAACCATGCACCTGCGCTGGAAGACGGCCGGATCGTCGAGCGCTGGTCGTTCCGCCGCTCGAACTATTTCGACCATGTCGGCGCGGAAGTGAAAAACGTGCATGAGAATGTCGGCGTGCTCGACATGTCGGCCTTCGCCAAGATGGAAGTCTCCGGCTCTGGCGCGCGCGCGTGGCTGGAGTCGATTCTCGCCAACCGCATTCCGAAGAAGCGGGGCCGTATCGCGCTGACGCATCTTCTGACGAAGACCGGCGGCGTGAAGAGCGAGTTCACGGTCTATGAATGGAAGCCAGGGCGGTTCTACCTCGTCTCGGCCGGCGCCTACGAGGCGCATGACCATGACGTGCTCGCCAAGCTCGCGCCGACCGACGGTTCGGTCGTCCTTCAGCCGATCACGCAGATGTACGGCGTGCTCGTGCTTGCCGGCCCGAAGAGCCGCGATGTCCTGAAGAAGCTCACCCGCACCAGCCTGAAGAACGCGGACTTCCACTGGCTGTCGGGCAAGCAGATCGCCGTCGGTACGGCGACGGCCCATGCGCTACGCGTCAACTTCGTCGGCGAACTGGGTTGGGAACTGCACCACCCTATCGAGCAGCAGAACGCCATCTTCGACGCGCTGATGGAAGCGGGCGCCGAATTCGGCATCAAGCCGTTCGGCATCCGCGCGATGACGGCGATGGCGATCGAGAAGAGCTATCGCCTGATCCCGCGCGAGCTTTCGATCGAGTACTCGGCCTGGGAAAGCGGGCTCGACCGGTTCGTCCATCCCGACAAGGGCGATTTCATCGGCCGCGACGCGCTGGTGAAGCTCAAGGAGACCGGAGCGAACTGGAATTTCGTGACGCTCGAAGTGCATGGCGTGACGGACAGCGACGCACGTGGCAACGAGGCGATCCACAAGGATGGTGTGCTCGTCGGCCGGGCGACCCATGGCGGCTATGGCTGGCGCGTGGGCAAGAGCATCGCGCTGGCGATGGTGAAGCCGGAGTTCGCGGCTGAGGGAACGGAGCTGGAAATCCAGATCCTCGGCAAACCGCACAAGGCGACGGTGATCGCCGAAAGCCCGTTCGACGCGGAAAATGCGGCATTGCGCGCGGATGTGTGAAGCCAACGAAGGGCGTCATCCCGGCCGAAGCCCGAGCGCAGCGAGGCGAGAGCCGGCAACTGTATTGTTTCATGCCGCGTATGGTGTTTTCGACCGCAGCATTGCATTGAGCGTGACGAGGATTTTGCGGGCGAGCGCGATGAGGGCGACCTTGGCGGGTTTGCCGGCATTGCGCAGCCTGTCGTAGAAGGCTTTCAATGGGGAGCGGGTGCGCAGAGTGACGACGGCTGCCATGTAAAGTGCCTGCCGGACGCGCCGCTGCCGCCGCGGATCGAACGCTGTCCGCGCCTCGTGCCGCTGTCCTGGTTGACCGGGGCGAGGCCGGCCAGCATGGCGATCTGTCTGGCCGGGCGGCATCCCAGTTCCGGCAGAAGCCCGATCAGGACGGCCGCCCCGACCTCGCCGATGCCGGGCGTCGAGCGCAGCAACGTCTCGGCCTCGGTGAGTTCGCTCGAGGCTCTGACGAGATCGCGAATGGCGGCCTCGATCTCGCCGACCGCCCGATCGAGCCAGTCGAGATGTGCGTCGAGGCCGGCGCAGACGACCGGGTCGGCCGCCTCCATCCGGCGTAGTCTCTCTTGCTGGCGCATCGCCACCAGCTGATCGCGTCGCTTGTTGAGAAGATTGAGCTTTTCGCGCGTGCCGTCTGGCACCGGATCCGGCGCAAGGCACAGGGCCCGGCCCATTTCGGCCAGCATTGCGGCATCGATGGCGTCGGTCTTGGCGAGCCGGCCCGTCGCCCGGGCAAAGTCGCGGGCACGCTGCGGGTTGACCCGCACACAGGCGACGCCCGCCGCCGCCAATGCATGGCGCAGGCATGTGTCATAGACGCCGGTCGCCTCGAACACGACGATGACGTCGCGTCCTGCCAGCGTCGCTGCGAACGCGGCGATCGCCGGCTCGCCATTGGCCACCCGCGCAGCCCGTTCCAGCGCCGGGTCGGCGATGTCGAGCCATGCCTTGGAGATGTCGATTCCAATCCAGGACGGTGTTATGCTCATGGTGCCTGCCCCTGTGATGCGAGGTCCGCGCCAACGGCCTCGTGCAACTGTTCAGGTGTATCAAAGCGGGCGGGGACCAGAGCCGGATATCGGTCTCAAGACCAGGGACCCAACGGTCTCCCGCCCGCAGCCACTATGACATGGACACGATACACAGGGACCCACTCCGTGAATTTTCTAGGTCACGGAGTGGGTCCCGCATAGCCTCCGCTTCGCTTCGGCTTGCGGGATGACGCCAAGCTGGAACGAGCGCTCGCCAAGAATTCCGTAACGTCATCGTGAATGGAGAAGCCCGGCGCGTTCGGGCTTTTCACTTTGTGATTGTGGGATCGTGCGTATCCTCGTGACATGACCGTCACTGTTCGATCCATTCCTTCGATCACAGGCAGCGTCGCACTCGCGCTGATGACGGCAATCGCTTCCACCGACCGGGCCTTCGCGGAACAGGAAGTCGTCGACGTCCAGCTCGTTCTGGCCGCCGACGTGTCGCTTTCCATGTCCTATGAGGAACTGCGCATCCAGCGCGACGGCTATGTCGCGGCGCTGACGCATGAGAGCGTGATCCAGGCGATCGAGGACGGGGCTTACGGCAAGATCGCGCTCGCCATGTTCGAATGGGCGGGCGACGAATCGCATTATCTCGTCGTGCCCTGGACGGTGATCGCCTCGCGCGCGGACGCCGAGGCCGTGGCGGTCCTGATCGGCCAGCAGAACACCAACAGCGCGCGGCGCACGTCGATCTCCGGCGCGCTCGACTTTGCCGGCGACCTCTTCGCCGAGAGCAGCTATCGCGGCCTGCGCCGCGTCGTCGACATTTCCGGCGACGGCCCGAACAACCAGGGCAGCCCGGTTGCCGAGGCGCGCGACCGGCTGGTGGCGCAGGGCATCGTCGTCAACGGCCTGCCGCTGATGACCAATGGCGGCATGAGCACGGTCTTCGACGTGCCGGATCTCGATGAATACTACTCCTACTGTGTGACCGGCGGGCCGGGGTCGTTCGTCATTCCGGTGAACGATTGGGGGCAGTTTCCCGAGGCCGTGCGGCGCAAGCTGGTGCTGGAGCTTGCGGGGCCGTGGTCGCCGACATGGCAGAGCTACGCGGAACGCGCGCCGGTGGTGAAGGTGGCGAATGTCGAAGAGTATGATTGCCTGATCGGCGAGAAGCGGTGGATGAATCGGTCGTGGAACTGGCCGAATCCTTAGCGGCACGGCCATTTTCGGGCCCGGCTGGCCTGCAAGCTCGTTTTAGATTCTTCTTTCCTTGGTGATTTGCCTTGGAGGGATGGAATGCGGTGTTCTGGATGTGATGGGACTGACTTGATCAAACGCGGCAGGAAGGCTGGCCGTCAGCGCTATCAGTGTCGTGCCTGTGGGCGCTACAGCACGGACAGCCAGCCCAAGTTCTCAGCCCAGACCAAGGCGATGGCGATCGAGATGTATATGAACAGCATGGGCATCCGGGCGATCGGCCGGGTGCTCGGTGCATCGCCCGCTGCGGTGCTGAACTGGATTCGCAAGGAGCATGCGGCCATGCAGCCCAAGCTGGCCCAGGCTTTGCCGACCGATACCGGCACGGCGGATGTGATCGAGATGGATGAGATCTACACCTACGTCCAAAAAAAGCCCGCCGCGCGGTGATCTGGACCGCCTACAGCCGCCAGCACCGGCGGGTCGTCGCCTATCATATCGGCGACACGGGCGTGCACAGCGCCATCGCCATCTACAAGCTGGCCAAGGCGGCAGTCGGTCAGATCAGCGCCATCTTCACCGATGCCAACTCCTGCTACCGTCTCGCCTTCGAGCGCATCGGAGCGAGTGAACCGCACCAGCAGACAAAGGCGCAGACCCACCTCATCGAGTCCTCGAACGCCTCCTTCCGAGACAATCTCGCGCGCTTCAACCGACGAACCAAGCGCGCTTCCAAGTCCCAGAACATGCTCGAGATCACCCTCGACATCTTCCTCGCCAGAAAGCGACTTCAGAGTCCGGTTTGAACAGTCCCCCTTGAGGGGGAGATGCCCGGCAGGGCAGAGGGGGGTGGCTGGGCGTAAGCGTCTCAGGCCTAGTAGCAACTGCCAGTGGGCGACGCGCTCCCGCTGGGCGCGAGTGTGCCTCGGCGTGAACCTATCAAGCCACCAGCAACTGCCGGCGTTCGCCGCGTTCCTGCTGGGGCGAGCGGGCGTAGACTTCGCGGTAGCATTTGGAGAAATGCGAGGCGGAGACGAAGCCGCAGGCGACGGCGACTTCGACCACCGGCATGGCCGATTGCAGCAGGAGATGACGGGCGCGGTCGAGACGGATTTCGAGGTAGTAGCGGGCGGGGGAGCGGCCCATTTCCTGGCGGAACAGGCGTTCGATCTGGCGGCGCGACAGGCCGACATGGTCGGCGATCTCGATCAGCGACAGGGGCTCGGTGAGGTTCGCCTCCATGAGCTCGATGATGGTCAGAACCTTGGAGTTCTGGACGCCGAGGCGGGCGCGCAGCGGCAGGCGCTGGCGGTCGGTCGGGCTGCGGACGCGGTCGGTCAGGACCTGCTCGCAGACGCGGTTGACGAGATGATCGTCGAAATCGTCGCCGATGAGCTTCAGCATCATGTCGAGCGCGGCGGTGCCGCCCGCGCAGGTATAGATGTTCTGGTCGACCTCGAAGAGATCGGCGAAGACGTTGGCCTTGGGGAAAGCTTCGGCGAAGCCGGGAAGGTTTTCCCAGTGAATCGCGCAGCGGCGGTTGGAGAGGAGGCCGGCGGCTGCCAGCACGTGCGCGCCGGTGCACAGCCCGCCGATCGAGACGCCGCGATTATACTCCTCGCGCAGCCAGGCGAAGGTGGTCTTGTTGGCATAGGTCTCGACATTGACGCCCGAGCAGACGATGACCATGGATGGACGGTCGCCGCCGGTCATCTTACGCCGCTCGATTTCGAGCGATGTGTCGACCGCGCATTCGACCGAGTTCGACGCCTTGACCGGCTTGCCGTCGACGCTGGCCAGTCGCCATTGATAGGCGGAGTAGCCGAGCATGCGGTTTGCGGCGCGCAGCGGCTCGATGGCCGTCGCGAAGGCGATCATGGTGAATTCGGGAACCAGGAAGAAGACCATCGAACGCTTGACGGTATTTCGGGCGTTCATTCCACACCTCGCCACAGGCCGCGCGACGCTGGGTTCCATGTCGCTTTCCGGCCAGCCTCAACAGGAAAACCCTTAGCTGTCAATGGAATGCGACAGCTTGGTGACAGCAATTTGTCGGCAGGGTTTCGGGAAGGGCGCGCAACGCAAAAAACCGCGCGGGACGTTCAAGTCCCGCGCGGCATCATGTGAGGCACATGATGAAAGCGATCAAACGAAATGGCCGAGGCGCGAGGCGTTCATCGCGCCGGTCTGGCCGGGCATCGTGCGGCCAAGCCGCTGGCGCTCGAGCGCCGTCGCGATGTTCGACGAGCGCTTCTTGGCGAAAAACCGGTTCAGGAACTTCATGACACGTCTCCAATCATAGATGACACGCGCAACGGCCTTCGCATCATGGAGTGGGGTCGTTCGTCGTTCCGGCACATATAGTGACGCGCCGCGCGATTTTGCGATGCAAAAGCGAAGTCCGACGATGCAAAAACGACATCCCTCACTCCCGTACGAAGGTGTTGCATTGGCGCCTAGCCGAGCCGGAGATGCGGGCAGGCGGGAAACCCGTCGCGCGCGTTCTCCTCAAAGGCGTCGAAGAGCGACGGGCGCATCAGATCCGTCTGCATCTCGTGCGGCAGGTCCGAGAAGAACAGGAAGGCGTTGAGGCGGCGGCGACGGGCGCGGCGTGTGGCGATATGGTCGCGCAGACGCGACAGGAGCGAACGGCTCATCGGAAGTTCCTCCCGTCCCAGAAGCGGTCGCCATCGGTGCCGGAGGCGAAGCGATCCGGCCAGCCGATGTCGCGGCGGGTCTCGGGCGACAGGTCGCGCATCAGTGTGTCGCTGCGCTGGCGATGGTGGATGGCGCGCAGGCCGTCGACCAGGTGCGAGAAGGCGGAGAGCGTGAACATGGCAGTCTCCTTTCGTTCGCTTGCTCTTCGATGGATTGACAATGCGCCTGCCTCATTGTTCAATCAATCGAAATGAAATGATCCCATCATTCAGGAATGTTGATCATGAACGCCCCGCTCAATCATCCGATGCCGCTGCTCGATCTGGACGTGCTGCGTACGTTCGTGGCCATCGCGGAGACCGGCAGCTTCACCGCCGCTGCCAATGCGGTGTTCCGCACGCCCTCGGCGGTTTCGATGCAGATCAAGAAGCTGGAGGAGATATTGGGGCGGTCGGTGTTCTCGCGCGACGCGCGGTCCGTGACGCTGACCAATGACGGCGAGATGCTGATCGGGTACGCGCGACGGCTGATCGCGCTCAATCGCGAGGCGGTGTCGAAATTCATCATTCCCGACATTTCCGGCGTCGTGCGGCTCGGCTCGCCCGACGATTATGGGGAGCGGGTGCTGCCGCATGTGCTGAAACGCTTCGCGCAGACGCATCCGGCCATCGCAGTTGACGTGGTCATCGACCAGTCGGGCAATCTGCGGCGGCGCATGAACGAGGGCGGGCTCGACATCACGCTGTTCACGGTTTGCCGCTCGATCCCGGCCGAGGCGGAGGTGCTCTTGACCGAGCCGATCGTCTGGGGCGGCGCCAAGGGCGGTTGCGCGCATATGCGCGAGCCGCTGCCGGTGTCGATCTGGGAGGAAGGCTGCGTCTGGCGGGCGGCGGCGCTGGAGGCTCTGGGCCGGGCAGGGCGCGAATACCGCATCGCCTATATGAGCGCGCACACGGCAGGCCAGCGCTCGGCGATCCTGTCGGACCTCGCGGTCGCACCGCTGCCGAAGTCGTTCATCGGCGAGGAGATCGTGGCGCTTGGGCCCGAAGAGGGCCTGCCGCTGCTGCCGACCTACAATCTGGCGATGATCGTCGCGCCCGATGCCTCGGCGCCGGTGAAGGCGGCGGCGGACCATATTCGCGCGACGTTCGAGAGTTTTCGCGAGACGGGGAAGTTTTGAGAGTCGGCGCGTTTGGATGAGTCTTTCGAAAGGGACCCCCACCCTTTATCCCTCCCCACAAGGGGGAGGGAGGGCATCGGCGTGGCGCTCTATCCCTTAATCCGGGCGGTGCTTTGAAGGGTGAGGAGCGACGCTGGCGGATTCCCTCCCCCTTGTGGGGAGGGATAGAGGGTGGGGGTAAGATGCCGAGCGCTAGATGCGCGATAAAGGCGCTAGTCCCGGCTGCGCCTTGCAGCGCGTTCTTCGCGTGAGCGGCGGCGGGGGGCTTCGCCTTCGGCGGCTGGCATTGCCTTGCGCTGGGGCAGTTTCACCTGCGCGGCGAGCTTGGGGAACGGGTCGACCTTGTTCGGCAGCGCCATCGCGTCGATGAAGAGCTGCTGGAAATGGGGTTCCAACGCGGTCTCGATCTTGTCGATGCGCTGGACGGTGTCTTCGATCTCGCGGCGATGGTCGCGGTTGAGAAGCGCCATCAGCGCACCGGTGCCGGCGGCGTTGCCGACCGCCTTGACGTCGGACAGATCGCAATCGGGGATCAGGCCGAGAACCATCGCGTATTTCGGGTCGATGAAGGAGCCGAAGGCGCCGGCGAAGCAGATCGTGTCGACGGTCTCGACGCCCTGCTTTTCCATCAGGAGCTTGATGCCGGCATAAAGCGCCGACTTGGCGAGTTGGATCGCGCGGACGTCGTTCTGCGTGACGGTGATGCGCTGCTTGCCTTCGTGGAGCACGTAGGTCGCGGTGCGGCCGGACGCTTCGATGCGGGGCGACTTGGCGGTAAGCGAGCCGTCGACGACGCCATCCTCGGTGATGATGCCGGACAGGTACATCTCCGCGACGACCTCGATGATCGCCGAGCCGCAGATTCCGGTGATGCCGACGGCCTCCGCATCCTCGAAAAAGCCCGGCTCGTCCGACCATTTGTCCACGCCGATGACGCGGAATTTCGGCTCCAGCGTGTCGGGGTCGATGCGCACGCGCTCGATGGCGCCGGGAGCTGCGCGTTGACCGGATGAAATCTCCGCGCCCTCGAAGGCAGGGCCGGTGGGTGAGGAGGCGGCGAGGAGGCGATGGCGGTTGCCGAGCACGATCTCGGCATTGGTGCCGACATCGACGAGGAGCATCATCCGGTCCTGCCGGTGCGGGCCTTCCGAGAGCGTCGCGCCGGCGGCGTCCGCGCCGACATGGCCGGCGATGCAGGGCAGCACGTAGACGCGGGCGCCGTGGTTGATCTTGAGGCCGATTTCGCTCGACCACGTGTGCACCGCGCCGGAGACGGCAAGCGCGAAGGGCGCTTGGCCGAGCTCCGTCGGGTCGATGCCGAGGAAGAGGTGGTGCATGATCGGATTGCCGACAAAGACGGCGTCGAGCAGCGTGTCGTGATGGACTTCGGCTTCCGCGCAGACCTTGTCGATCAGGTCGTTGACCGCGCCGCGCACGGCCTTGGTCATCGCCTCGCGCCCGTCCGGGTTCATCATCACATAGGAGACGCGGCTCATCAGGTCTTCGCCGAAGCGGATCTGCGGGTTCTGCGTGCCGGCGGTCGCGGCAATGCGGCCCGAGAGCAGCGAGACGAGGTGCATCGCGATCGTCGTCGAGCCGATGTCGCAGGCGATGCCATAGGCTTCGTTCTTGAGGCCGGGCCAAAGCGCGATGATGGTGGGGCGCGATGAGTCGAGATCGCGGTGAATCGCGGCGGTGACGCCCCAATTGCCCTTGCGCAGGATCGACTGGACCTGCGGCAGGAGGTGCTGCGAGACGAGGAGGTCCTGCCAGCCCCAGTCGCGTTCGAGCATCGCCTTCAGCCGGTCGAGATCGCCCAGCGGCTTGTGCATGTCGGGCTCATCGACTTCGACATAGCAGAGCTGGACCGCCGGATTGCGCTCGATGACGCGATCGATCGGCGACTTGCGCACGACCTGCGCATTGATCTGCACGTCCTGCGGCACGTCGATGACGAGATCGCCCTGGATGGTGGCGGAGCAGGAAAGGCGCCGGCCTTCCTTCAGGTCGCGCACCTTAGCGTAACGCTCTTCCTTGGCGCCGAAGGGCGAGATGTGGTCGGCGGAGGACGAGATCTTGTGCTTGGCGAAATGGCCTTCCTGCACCTCGACCTGGCAGCGCCCGCACGTCGCGCGCCCGCCGCAGACGCTCTCGACATAGACGCCGAGGTCGCGCGCGGCGTCGAGAACGGTCGTGCCAACGGGGAACCGTCCGCGCTTGCCGGAGGGCATGAAGAGGACCAGCGGGTCCTTGATGTTGGAGGGGGCGTTCAAGGATGTGCTTTCGTGTTGCAGGAGTGGCGCGCTGCAGCACCCCCCTCTGGCCTCCGCCTTACCCCCGCGCCATCCGCGCTTCCCGTCCCCCGCGGCGCCGGCCGCCATTGCCATCACCGGGCGCGCTGACAGGAACCGGGGCGGCGACGGCGTGGCCGCCTTCGGTGGGCTTGTAGTCCTTGTAGGTGCGAATCCAGGTGGTGCAGTCGCGGTCGGTGCCGTTGAGGACGTTGGCGGCGCGGACGGCTTCCATTTCCTGTGGGCGGCAGGGGTTCATGATGGCGCTCGTCATGCCGGCGCCGATGACCATCGGGATGAAGCCGGCATTGATGCCGTGGCGGTGCGGCAGACCGAAGGAGATGTTGGACAGGCCGCACGTCGTGTTGACCTTCAGTTCCTCGCGCAGGCGGCGCAGGAGCGCGAAGACCTGGCGGCCGGCATCGCCCAGCGCGCCGATCGGCATGACCAGCGGATCGACCACGACGTCATGGGCGGGGATGCCGAAATCGGCGCAGCGCTCGACGATCTTCTTGGCGACGGCGAAGCGCACGTCCGGGTCCATCGAAATGCCGGTCTCGTCATTGGAGATGGCGACGACGGGGACGTTGTATTTCTTGACCAGCGGCAGGATGGCCTCGAGCTTTTCCTCCTCGCCGGTGACCGAATTGACCAGCGGGCGTCCCTTGGCGACCTTGAGCGCAGCCTCGATGGCGGCGGAGACGGAGCTGTCGATCGACAGCGGCACGTCGACGAGGTTCTGCACGATCTCCAGCGTCTTGACGAGAAGCGCCGGTTCGGTCGCGTTCGGGTCGACGGCGGTGACGCCGGCATTGACGTCGAGCATCGTCGCGCCGGCGGCGACCTGTTCGAGCGCGTCCTTCGTCACCGTGTCGAAATTGCCGGCGACCATTTCGGCGGCAAGCTTCTTGCGGCCGGTCGGATTGATCCGCTCGCCGATCACGCAGAAGGGCTGATCGAAGCCGATGATGATTTCCCTTGTCGCCGAGGCGACGATCGTGCGGGTCATTTGCGGGTCCTTGGGCGCGAGGATTAGCGGGATGCGTGAGCGGCGTGCGACGAAGCGTGCGACGGCCACGAACCGCGCTCGACGAGCCATTCGGCGCTCTTCTTCAGGCCGCCGAAGGGGAAGACGTGGATCTGCGCGATGGCGCTGCCGGGCGTTGCCTGCCAGTGCTTCTCGATCGGGCCGACCATGCCTTCGGGCGAATGGCTGGTGGCGAGCGCAGTGAGCGACAGGGCGTTCTTCTTGAGGAACGAGATCGAGTTGCCGACGCCGCACATGGCGGCGAACTTGATCAGCGTGGTGATCTTGGCCGGGCCGGCGACGCCGAGATGGACGGGCAGGTCGATGCCTTGCGCCTTCAGGCCGTCGGCCCAGGAGATGAATTTCTGCGGATCGAAGCCGAACTGGGTGACGATACGTACGTCGATGCCCGTGCGCCTGGCGAAATGCTGCTTCTGACGAAGCGCCTCGATGGCTTGGGCTTCGGTAAAGTCCGGGCTGCCCTCGGGGTGGCCGGCGACGCCGAGATGGGTGATGCCGTATTTCTCGAAGAAGCCGGTGTCGAGGACTTCCATCGACGAGGCGAACTCGCCGGCCGGTCTGTCGAGCCCACCGCCGATGACGAGGGCGTCGGTGATCCCGGCTTCGTGCGCCGAGCGACGGATGCGCTCTTCGAGGGCGGCGCGGGTCGTCAGGCGGCGCGAGGCGAAATGGGGGACGGGACGGTAGCCGAGATCGCGCACGCGCTTGGCGGCGGCGACCAGCGTGTCGATCGAATCATTGCCGATATCGGTGATGTAGACGCGCGAGCCTTCCGGGAAGAGGCCCGGCAGATCCTGGGATTCGACGGCTTGCGTGGGCGCAACCTCGATCGATGCGGCAATCTTCGTCATTCAGCGCTCCTCCGCCATGTTCTCTTCCCGACCGCCGGCTTTCACGAGCGCAACGAGGCGCTCGCGATCATAGGCGGTGTCGAATTCGCCCAGCGCCTTGTCGGCCTCGGCCTCGAGGTCGTCTCCCACCGGCACCGGGTCGGCCTTGCGCCACTCGGCAAGATACGCATCGGTCTCGCCGGCGCCAGTGCGCATGGCGCACATGTCGATCGCCTCGGTGAAGCGCAGGGGCAGTTCGCGCTTGGCGTTCTGCCGCCCCTTGCGCACGATCACCTGTGCGGGGATGTCGCGCCAGTAGACGATGATCAGATCGGCCATGAAGGCTCCGTGAGATAAACCTGCCGGAGCATTGCCGCATGGCGATGGCCGCTGCTTGTTGCCGGACGACGCGCGGGCCTTCAAAAGCGACGCGGACGAGAGCGAGATGGGCTTGGATTGAGCCGTTCTGCCGGATGCATTCGCGCCAAATCCGTCGGTCTTCGGACTTGACCGTATTCCGATACGGCTTTCGCCGAAGCCCTCGGCCTTGTCACGATTGCCCACCGGCAGAACGGCTCAATCCAAGCCCATCTCACTCTAGACGCCGAAGACGGCGCTCGCCAGGAACGCGCCGGCGCCGACGACCGCGGCGATGATGGCGAGCGAAAGGGCGCCGAGACCGAGCCCAACGGCGAGGAAGACGCCGTCGCGCTCCGACAGCGCCAGCCCGATGACCGCGACCGAAAATGCCGGCAGCCAGTTGCCCAGCGGAATGGGCAGGAAGACGGCGACGGCGAGGACGAAGGTCGCAAGGCCGAGATAGCGGTCGGCGTCGGCCGTCTCGAACGGCCAGTGCCGCGGACGCACCAGCCTTTCCAGCCATTCGAGGCGCGGAATGACGTAGGTGACGGCGTGGCGGAAGCGATCCGCGCCGATCGACTTGTTCAAGAGGAAGCGCGGCAGCCACGCGGTCGGATAGCCGAGCATCATCTGCGCCGACACCAGCATCAGCGGGATGCCGAGGACGAGCGTCGAGCCGGGCGGCAGCGGCAGGAGGTTGAGTGCGGCAAAGAGGACGAGCAGCATCGCGAAGCCGCGGTCGCCCATCGAATCGCGCAACTCCTCGATCGAAACCGAATGCTCCGATTCGGCCGCCAGCCGCCGGAAAATCTGCGACAGGCGCGACTTGCCGGCAGCCATGGCCGGCACGGGAACCGGCAGCATTTCTGGGCGGGCGAGTTCGTCGGTCATGTCGTCCTGATCATCATTCGCGTTCGCCCGCCAAGATGGGCAGCCATGGATGCGCTACAATAGCAATGCCACAGATTTGTTGCGCGGGGATTGCGCCCTAACGCCTCAATTCGAGAATGTCGAACGTCGATTCATAGCGCGGCAGCGGAAACTCGATCTGCCAGCTTTCCGGGCCGGTTCGCACGGCGTAGCCGACCTGGTCGCTGTCGATGCCGGCGCCGTATGCGGGAGCGGCGTCGCCGGCGACGAAGAAGCCGCCGAGATAGGTGAGGCGCGTGTCGCTCTCGGTGAAGAAACGGCCGACCGTGCGCTGCGAACCGGTCAGCTTTTCAAGGCGCCAGCCGGACCCATCATCGGTGACGCGGCAATCGAACCAGCCATAGACGACGAGCTTTGCAAGCCCGCCGGCCTTGAGCGTGCGGCACTGCCAGTCGCCGGTCAGGTCGAAATCGGCAAAGGGCAGGGCCTCGGCGCTCGCCGCCTTGCGCAGGGCGGCGAGCGCGGTCTGGCTGTCCGCGCCCTCTGCCTCGCCCAGCGCCTGCTCCTTGGCGCGCTCGAAAGAAGCGAGGCGCTCGCGATCGGCATCGGTGATCAGGCTCTCGATCTCGCCGGTGGCGAGCGAGGCGGTGATGGAGGAGAAGAGCGCGAGAAGCGCGAGCGCGGGGCGGCGGAGCATGGGCGGTCCAATCGGCTGTCAGCCGCCTTGACTGACCGTCTCATGCGCCTTTTTGAGGGCGGGGACGAGATCGCCATAGCCGGTGAAGCGTCGCTCATAGGCAAGGCCGAGCAGCTTTGCCGCGCGGATCGCGACGGCTTCGAGCGTCGGATCGTCGGTCTGGGCGAGATAGACGACCTTCTCGTAATTGCCGAAGAAATCCGCGATCAGTTCGGGATGCCGGTCGAGACCCATCGGCTTCATGAAGAAGGCGTCGAAGTGCCGGCAGAGGAAATCGGTCATGTAGAAGGAGGTCATGTCGCCATCGGTGATGGCCTCGAAGGCAGGCAGTCCCTGGTAGAAGGCGAAGCAGTGCGGCCCGTCGATCCGCTCGACGCCATGCGCGGCGCAGACCTTGTCGATGTCCCCGCCGGTGCCGCAATCGGCATAGCCGACGAAGATGTTCGCAATCCCTTCGGCGCGGGCCTTTCGGATCGCGATGTCGAGCGCGGGGGCGATGCGGTCGGGGCGGTAGTGGAACTCGGCAGGCAGGCAGGTCAGGTCCAGATGATCGAGGCGCAAGGCATCCTTAACCGCGATGATCTCGCGCGCGATCATTCCGCAGGCGATGACGAGAACCTTTTGGCCGTTGGCGCGTTCACGGTTGGAAGCTGGATTTTCCATGCCTTATCATCTCGGGAGCAGATCAAATGTCCAAGGCAATTTCGCGTGTCGCCATCGTCTTCGCCGTCGTCGCCATGGCCAGCGGCTGTGCTAACACCATTCGCGGCGTCGGTGCGGACGCGGCCAATACGGTGGACGCGACGCAGTCCGCAGGCCGTAACGTCGCCGGCGCGGCAGAATAAGGGCTCGATCGCGAGCCGGAACGATCAAGGGCGCCTCGCGGCGCCCTTTTTCATGTCAGGCCGAAGCGCGGATATTGTGCTTGCGCTTCATGAAGTCCTTGGCGGTCTCGACCGCCACCGCCGCATCGCGGCAATAGGCGTCGGCACCGACTGCCTTGCCGAATTCCTCGTTGAGCGGCGCGCCGCCGACGAGCACGACGAAATCGTCGCGGATGCCTTTTTCCTTCATCGTGTCGATGACGACCTTCATGTAGGGCATGGTGGTGGTCAGCAGCGCCGACATGCCGATGATGTCCGGCTGATGCTCCTCGATGGCGTTCAGATAGTTCTCGACCGGGTTGTTGATGCCGAGGTCGACCACGTCGAAACCGGCGCCCTCCATCATCATGCCGACGAGGTTCTTGCCGATGTCGTGGATGTCGCCCTTGACCGTGCCGATGACGAGCTTGCCCTGCTTCGGCGCGTTGGTGGCCGCCAGGAGCGGGCGCAGGATGAACATGCCGGCCTTCATGGCGTTGGCGGACAGAAGCACTTCGGGCACGAACAGGATGCCGTCGCGAAAATCCTCGCCGACGATGCGCATGCCCTCAACCAGCGCTTCCGTCAGGACCCGGTAGGGCTCCCAGCCGCGCTCGAGTAGGATGTTCGTGCCTTCCTCGATCTCTTCCTTCAGCCCGTCATAAAGATCGTCGTGCATCTGCTGCACGAGTTCGTCGTCGGACAGTTCGGACAGGATGATTTCGTCGTCGGACATCGGGTACTCCTGAAAGGCTCTGGCAGGCGCATTCCGCGCTGATTTGTCGTGCCCAATTCATATTCTGACGGCGGCGATTTCCCATAGTCGGAATGCGACGTCGGCGGAAACGAAAACGACCGTGCAACTCGGCCGAAAACATGCAGGATTCCGTGTCGATTTTGCGACACGGTTTGGCGCGGCCAAGCCCGTTCGCAAAGCGGCCTCCACTAGATTGGCGGGAAAACGCTGCGACCGGCGGCGAACGCAATAAGGACGGGTTGGACATGGACGAAAATCTCGCTCACGCGGAAGAAGCGGGCGCAGCACGGCGCGGACGTGGCGCGGGCGGCGCACGGCGCGGACCTACATCAAGCGCCAGATCCCGCTCTACGAGGTGCTGAACGAGGAAGGCCTGGCGCTGATCGAGGCCAATGCCGACACGGTTCTCGAAGAGGTCGGCATCGAATTCCGCGACGACGCCGAGGCGCTGGAGCTCTGGAGGCAGGCCGGCGCCGACGTGCGCGGCGAGCGCGTGCATTTCCCGAAGGGGCTCTGCCGCGAACTTTTGAAGACCGCGCCATCCGTCTTCACCCAGCATGCACGCAATCCCGAGCGTTCCGTCCAGATCGGCGGCGATGCGACGGTCTTCGCGCCCGTCTACGGCCCGCCCTTCGTGCGCGATCTCGACGGCAACCGCCGCTATGCGACGATCGAGGATTTCCGCAATTTCGTGAAGCTCGCCTACATGGCGCCGTCGATCCACCATTCGGGCGGCACGGTGTGCGAGCCGGTCGACGTGCCGGTCAACAAGCGCCATCTTGACATGGTGTTCAGCCACATGAAGTTCTCCGACAAGCCCTTCATGGGCTCGGTCACCGCGCCCGAGCGCGCGGAGGACACGGTGGCGATGGCGAATATCCTGTTCGGTGAGAAGTTCGTCGACGACAACACGGTGATCATCAACCTGATCAACGCCAACTCGCCGATGGTCTTCGACGAGACGATGCTGGGCGCGGCGAAGGTCTATGCGCGCGCCAACCAGGCGACGATCATCACCCCGTTCATCCTTGCCGGCGCGATGAGCCCGGTAACGGTGGCCGGCACGCTGACGCAGGTTCTGGCGGAAGTGCTGGCGGGCGCCTCCTTCACGCAGCTCGTGCGGCCGGGCGCGCCGGTGCTGTTCGGTACCTTCGCCTCGTCGATCTCGATGCAGTCGGGCGCGCCGACCTTCGGCACGCCGGAGCCGACGCTCGTATCCTACGGCGCAGGCCAGCTTGCGCGCCGTCTCGGCCTGCCGTTCCGTACCGGCGGATCGCTTTGCGCCTCCAAGGTCCCGGACGCGCAGGCGGCCTATGAGAGCGCCAACACGCTGAACTCGACGGTGCTGGCGGGCACGAACTTCGTGCTCCACGCCGCCGGTTGGCTCGAGGGAGGGCTCGCCTCCTGCTACGAGAAGTTCATGATGGATGTCGACCAGCTCGGCATGCAGCAGAAATTCGCTGCCGGCGTTGACCTGTCTGAAAACGGGCAGGCGATGGACGCGATCCGCGAGGTCGGCCCCGGCAGCCACTATCTCGGCTGCTCGCACACGCAGGCGAACTTCCAGACGGCATTCTACCGCTCGTCGATCGCCGACAACAATTCCTACGAACAATGGCTCGCCGAGGGTGAGAAGACCGCGCCGCAGCGCGCGAACGAGCTCGCCCGCCGCTGGCTCGACACCTACGAGGCGCCGTATCTCGACCCGGGCCTCGAGGACGGGCTGAAGGATTTCATGGCGAAGAAGAAGGAGTCCATGCCCGACGCCTTCACTTGAAAGGAGCCCGTTTCAGGCCGGGCTAAAGTGGCCGACATCATCCACAAGGAAGTCTGGCGCTCGGCGATACGAGGGCCGGACGGGAAGGGGTAGCTTGTTGCGCCCCCGATTTGGCCACGTCGCGGGACAGCGGCCCCCTCTGTCCTGCCGGCCGCCCTGGGCTGAGCCACGGGTCTCGGCCCGTCCTTCGGACCCCCCGCGAGGGGGGAGATCACGCGTTGTCGGCGACGAGAATAATCTCCCCCCTCGCGGGGGCGTAGGGCGCGGACCTTTCCGTCCTCGAGCGCGCGATGATCGAGCGCATCACAGCTCTTTTGTTGTCCTCAGGCCTCATCCTGCGTGGCGGATTCGATTTTGACCGCGGCGAGGATGCTCCCGCAAAGGCGGTTCTGCTCGTCGGCCATGGCGGGGCGGACTACTGGCCACATTTCCAAGAGTGGCAGGCGCGGAACGTTGGCGTCGCCGATCCGCTGGATGCGTGGTCGCTGATTGTCATCGACCGGGTCGCCGACGCTGTCGGCGCGCGGGCGGTTTATCCGAGCGACCGGCCGTATTTGCCGTTCCAGCAATGGGCGATGCGGGCGGAAGGGCTGAAGCCGTCGCCGCTTGGGGTTCTCATGCATCCGGAATTCGGGCTTTGGCATGCTTATCGCGGGGCGCTGCTGTTTGATCGGGCGTTGGTGCTGGGGGAGTTATCGAAGGCGCGGCATCTTTGCGATGAATGCCGGGAGAAGCCGTGTTTGACGGGGTGTCCGGTCGGGGCGTTCGATGTGGACGGATATGATGTTGGTGCGTGTCGGGGGCATGTTCTGGGTGAGGGGGTAGTGTGCCGCAGGCAGGGTTGTATTGCCCGCAATGCCTGTCCGTTTGATGCGTATCGGTATCCGGCAGAGGTTCAGGCGTTGCACATGGATGCGCTTTTGGCGGGATAGTTTGGGCGAAGGGGACCCCCACCCTTTATCCCTCCCCACAAGGGGGAGGGAGGGCATCGGCGCCGAATGTATTCCTTCAGCGAAGCGCCGAGATTTCAGGGAAGGACGCTGCGTCGGCGACTCCCTCCCCCTTGTGGGGAGGGATAAAGGGTGGGGGTCGAGCGAAGCTCAATGCAAACAATCAGACCGCCAGTCGCGTTGTGTGCTTGATGCTTTTCAGCACGAGATTGGTGCGCACGTTCGCTATCCCCGGCAGGCGAAACAAAAACCCTTCGAGGAAGGCGTTGTAGGCGTCGAGGTCGGTGCAGAGGACGCGCAGGTGATAGTCGGCTTCGCCGGTCGTCGAGAAGCAGTCGAGCACTTCTGGCCTTCGCTGGACCTCGGCGATGAAGGTGTCGACATGGCCGTGCTCATGGCGGGTGAGGGTGACGTGGACGATGGCGTGGAACGTCAGCCCTGCCTGAGCCGGATCGAGCAAGGCGCGGTAATCGCTGATGATCCCAGCTTCCTCCAGCGCGCGCACGCGGCGCCAGCAGGCGGAGGCCGACATGCCGGCCTGGTCGGCGAGATCCTGGTTGGAGATGCGGCCGTTCCCCTGCAGGATGGAGAGGAGGCGGCGATCCTGTTCTTCCAGTTGCATTGCGATATCCGAACGAATTGACCGGCAAGTCCCGGTTTGACGGCAGTGGCTTGCCTATTCGTGGACCAGCCGCTGGAAATCGGCAAGCTCTTTCACCCGATCGGGCGTATCCTGTCGCCAGCCAATCGGGAGACCAGCCATGACCGCGCACGAGCCCATCCGCGAACTCGCCCGCTACCAGCTCAAGGATCGCTACGAGATGGAGCGCGGCCGCGTCTTCATGACGGGGACGCAGGCGCTGGTGCGGATCGCGCTCGATCAATCGCGCAGGGATCGCGAAGCCGGCAAGACGACCGGCGGGTTCATTTCGGGCTATCGTGGCTCGCCGCTGGGCGGGCTCGATCTTGAATTGTGGCGGATCGGAAGCAAGCTGAAGGATGCGCGGATCGAGTTCCTGCCGGCGGTCAACGAGGACCTGGCGGCGACGGCGGTGCTCGGCTCGCAGCAGGTAGAGACCAACCCGAAGCGCGAGGTCGAGGGCGTTTTCGGCATGTGGTACGGCAAGGGACCGGGCGTCGACCGCTCCGGCGACGCGCTGAAGCACGGCAACGCCTATGGCTCCTCGCCCAATGGTGGCGTGCTGGTGGTCGCCGGCGACGACCATGGCTGCGTCTCGTCCTCCATGCCGCACCAGTCGGACGTCGCCTTCATGGCGTGGTTCATGCCGACGCTGAACCCGGCGAGCGTCGCCGAATATCTGGAATTCGGCGAGTACGGCTACGCTCTGTCGCGCTATTCGGGCATGTGGGTCGGGTTCAAGGCGATCTCGGAGACGGTGGAGTCGGGCGCGTCGTTCGAATTGCGGCCCGACCGGGCGTTCAGGGTGCCGGATTTCACACCGCCGCCGGGCGGGCTTCACTATCGCTGGCCGGACCTGCCCGGACCGCAGATCGAAGAGCGGATGGAGGCGAAGAAGCAGGCGGTGTTCGCCTTCGCCGAGGCCAACCCGATCGACCGGCACATCTATGAGGTGCGCGACGCCAAGTTCGGCATCGTGACGACCGGCAAGGGCCATCTCGACCTGATGGAGGCGCTGCGGCTGCTCGGCATCGGCGAGGCGGAGTGCCGCGAACTCGGCATCGACATCTACAAGGTCGGCATGGTGTGGCCGCTGGCGCGTCGCGACGCGCTCGACTTCGTGCGGGGCAAGGAGGAAGTCCTCGTCATCGAGGAAAAGCGCGGCATCATCGAGAGCCAGTTCAAGGAGTATTTCTACGATTGGCCGGGCGACAAGCCGAAGCGCATGGTCGGCAAGCGCGATGAGGCGGGCGAGCGGCTGGTGCCGTGGACGGGTGAATTGTCGCCGCGCCAGCTGGTGCCGATCGTGGCGAAGCGGCTCGACGGGATTTTTCCGGGGCATGGATTTGTGGAACGGGCGCGGAGGGTGGCCGAGGCGCCGCGCGTCGCGCTCAACGTGCCGGGCGCGACGCGCACGCCTTACTTCTGTTCGGGCTGCCCGCACAACACCTCGACCAAGGTGCCGGAAGGCTCGCAGGCGCTGGCCGGCATCGGCTGCCATTTCATGGCTTCGTGGATGGACCGCGAGACGAGTTCGCTGATCCAGATGGGCGGCGAGGGGGTGAATTGGGCGGCGTCCTCGCTCTTCACCGGCAAGGGCCACGTGTTCCAGAATCTGGGCGAGGGCACCTATTATCATTCCGGCTCGATGGCGATCCGGCAGGCGATCGCGGCGAAGGCCAACATCACCTACAAGATCTTGTTCAACGACGCGGTGGCGATGACCGGCGGCCAGCCGGTGGACGGTCCGATCTCCGTCCACGCAATCGCCGCCGAAGTGCGCGCGGAGGGTGTGGAGAGGATCGCGCTGGTCTCGGACGATCCCGAAAAGTTCTCGATGCAGGATTTCCCCGCCGGCACGACGCTGCATCACCGCCGCGAGATGGACGCGGTGCAGCGCGAGCTGCGCGACGTGGCGGGCGTATCGGTGCTGATCTACGAGCAGACCTGCGCGACCGAGAAGCGGCGGCGGCGCAAGCGCGGGACGATGGAGGACCCGAAGAAGTTCGTCGTCATCAACGAGCTCGTCTGCGAGGGCTGCGGCGACTGCTCGGTCGAATCGAACTGCCTGTCGGTCGAGCCGCTGGAAACCGAGTTCGGCACCAAGAGGCGGATCAACCAGTCGTCCTGCAACAAGGATTTCTCGTGCCTGAACGGCTTCTGCCCGAGCTTCGTGACGGTGGAGGGCGCGACGCGCAGGAAAAAGGGCGGCGTCGAGTTCGACCTCGCGACGCTGGCGGCGGATATCGCAGCGCCTGAAATTCCGGCACTGGAAAGGCCGTTCGACCTGCTCATCACCGGCGTCGGTGGAACGGGCGTCGTAACGGTCGGACAACTGGTCACCATGGCGGCGCATCTCGAAGCAAAGGGCGCGACCGTGCTCGACTTCACCGGGTTCGCGCAAAAATTCGGCCCGGTGCTGTCCTTCGTCAGGCTGGCGGCGAGCCCGCAGGCGATCCATCAGGTGCGGATCGATGGCGGGGCGGCCGATGCGCTGATCGGCTGCGACATCGTCGTCTCGTCCTCGCCCAAGGCATCCGCGACCTATCGCGCGGGCATGAAGGCGGCGGTGAATCTGGCGAAGATGCCGACCGGCGACATCGTGCGCAAGCGCGACGCGGACCTTGCCGTGGACCAGCGGCTGGCGGCGATCGCTGGCGTGGTGGGCGAGGGCGCGCTTACGGCGGTCGATGCCAACGCGCTGTCCGACAGGCTGATGGGCGACACGGTGTTTGCGAATGTCATGATGCTCGGTTTCGCCTGGCAGCTCGGGCTCGTGCCGGTCGGCCACGAGGCGCTGCGGCAGGCGATCGAACTCAACGGCGTCGCGATCGAAGCGAACCACCGCGCCTTCCTGATCGGCCGGCTGGCGGCGGCGAATCCCGAGGCGGTGGGCGGGCTGTTCAAGCCGAAGCCAGTTTCGGGCGAAACGCTGGACCAGATAGTCATGCGCCGCGAGGCGTTCCTGACCGACTACCAGGATGCTGCCTATGCGAAGCGCTATCGCGCGCTCGTCGATCGCGTGCGGGCGGCGGAGGCGGGGTTCGGCTCGCAGAAGCTGACGGAAGCGGTGGCGCGCTCGCTGTTCAAGCTGATGGCCTACAAGGACGAATACGAGGTCGCGCGGCTGCACACGCAGACGGGATTGGAGGAAAAGCTCGCTGCCGAATTCGAAGGCGACTGGAAGATCGTCCATCACCTCGCGCCGCCGATGCTGAATGCTGGAACGGATGCACGAGGGCGGCCGCTGAAGCGATCGTTCGGGCCGTGGATCAGGAGGCCGTTCCATATGCTGGCACGCATGAAGCGTTTGCGTGGCACGCCGCTCGACGTCTTCGGCCACACGGTCGAGCGACGCATGGAGCGCGGGTTGATCGGCTGGTACGAGGCGAAGATCGAGGAGGCGCTCGCGCGGCTTTCGCCCCAGACTCATGGGACGATCGCCGAGGCGATGGCGCTGCCGATGCAGATTCGCGGGTTCGGGCCGGTCAAGGACAAGGCGGTGGCCGAGGTGCGGCCGAAGCTGGATGCGGCGCTCGCCTCACTCTAGGGGAGCGCTCACGATTTGTGACCGGGGCCCAAGGTTAGGCTTGCGTCCTCAAGATCGCTGCGCTAACCCTCGCCGCGTTGCAACAAGGCCCATTGCCGGTCCCGTTTCAGGCTTGCGAAAGAGCGGCGCTACTTCTCTCGGCGCCACCCCGCTATAGTCAGGGATCGACGCTCAACGGGAAGTCGGTTCATGAACGAAATGCTCGCCTCATACCTGCCCATCGTGATCTTCATGGGTGTGGCGCTGATCGTCGGCATCGCGCTGATCGCGGCGCCCTTTCTCGTGGCCTACCGCAACCCGGACCCGGAAAAACTGTCGGCCTATGAGTGCGGCTTCAACGCCTTCGATGACGCGCGCATGAAGTTCGACATCCGCTTCTACCTCGTCGCCATCCTGTTCATCATCTTCGATCTCGAAGTCGCCTTCCTCTTCCCCTGGGCGGTCTCGTTCGGCGAGATCGGCATGCTCGGCTTCTGGTCGATGATGATCTTCCTGGGCGTGCTGACGATCGGCTTCATCTACGAATGGAAAAAGGGAGCGCTGGAATGGGATTGATGGATAACTCCCAGACCCTCGTCGCGCCGAAGCCCAAAGGTCTCGTCGACCCGCGCACGGGCAACCCGATCGGGTCTGACGATCCGTTCTTCCTGAATGTGAAGGAAGAGCTGGACGACAAGGGCTTTCTGGTCACCTCGTCCGAGGCGCTGATCACCTGGGCACGCTCGGGCTCGCTGATGTTCATGACCTTCGGCCTGGCATGCTGCGCCGTGGAGATGATCCACACCTCCATGCCGCGCTACGATTCGGAGCGCTTCGGCGTGGCGCCGCGCGCGTCTCCGCGCCAGTCGGACATCATGATCGTCGCCGGCACGCTGACCAACAAGATGGCACCGGCGCTGCGCAAGGTCTACGACCAGATGCCCGAGCCGCGCTACGTCATCTCGATGGGCTCGTGCGCCAATGGCGGCGGCTACTATCACTATTCCTATTCGGTCGTGCGCGGCTGCGACCGCATCGTACCGGTCGACATCTACGTGCCCGGCTGCCCGCCCTCGGCGGAAGCGTTGCTCTACGGCATTCTTCTGCTGCAGAAGAAAATCCGCCGCACCGGCACGATCGAGCGCTAGGACAGGACGCATGAGCGAAGCCCTCAACGACCTCGCCGCCTATATCAAGGAGCGGCTCGACGCGCAGGTTCAGGATGCCATGGTCGCATTCGGCGACCTGACGATCCATGTCGAGCCGAGCGACCTGATCGACGTACTCGAGTTCCTGAAGAACGACGTGCAGTGCCGCTTCGTGTCGATCATCGATATCTGCGGTGCCGACTATCCGGCGCGCGAAAAGCGTTTCGACGTCGTCTATCACCTGCTCTCGCCCTACACGAACCAGCGCATCCGCTTGAAAGTCAGGACGGACGAGGACAATCCGATCCCGTCCGCGACCGAGGTCTTCCCCGGCGCCGACTGGTTCGAGCGCGAGACATACGATCTCTACGGCGTCCTGTTCACCGGCCACCCGGACCTGCGCCGCATCCTGACCGATTACGGTTTTGAGGGACATCCGCTGCGCAAAGACTTCCCGCTGACCGGCTTCGTCGAGGTTCGTTACGACGACGAGGTCAAGCGCGTGGTCTACGAGCCCGTCGAGCTGAAGCAGGAATTCCGCAACTTCGACTTCCTCTCGCCGTGGGAGGGCACGGATTACGTGCTGCCCGGTGACGAAAAGGCGAAGCAGTGAATGGTGAATGGTGAATGGTGAATGGACGCCAAGCCGGGCCTGATACGCGACTATCGCGATCTGACAGTCTGGAAGGAAGCAATGGAAATTGCGGAGCTGGTCTATCGCTTGACGCGCGCCTTTCCGCGCGAGGAAGCATTTGGACTGACCTCGCAAATGCGTCGTTCTGCGGTTTCGATACCGTCCAACATCGCAGAAGGCTTTGGTCGCGCGCAGCGGAAGGTTTTCATTCAGTTTCTTCGGATTGCGCAGGGCTCCCTCAAGGAACTGGAAACGCAGTTGATGTTGTCAGTCCGCGTCGAGCTGGTCGCATCGAAAGATGTTGCAGACGTTCAGATGCGATGCCAAACGCTCGGCAGGCGGCTCGTGCAGTACGTTCGTTCGTTGGAGCGCGGAATTTCGTGACCATTCACCATTCACCATTCACCATTCACGGCGCGGAGCGCGGTCATGGCTGAAACGTCCGTACGCAACTTCAACATCAACTTTGGACCGCAGCACCCGGCGGCCCACGGCGTGTTGCGTCTAGTGCTCGAACTCGACGGCGAAGTGGTCGATCGTGTCGATCCGCATATCGGGCTGCTCCATCGCGGCACCGAGAAGCTGATCGAGCACAAGACCTATCTGCAGGCCGTTCCTTATTTCGACCGGCTCGATTATTGCGCGCCGATGAACCAGGAGCATGCGTTCGCGCTTGCGGTCGAGCGGTTGCTCGACATCGAAGTGCCGAAGCGCGGCCAGATCATCCGGGTTCTCTATTCGGAGATCGGCCGGGTGATGTCGCACATCCTGAATGTGACGACGCAGGCGCTCGACGTCGGTGCGCTGACGCCGCCGCTCTGGGGCTTCGAGGAACGCGAGAAGCTGTGCGTGTTCTACGAGCGCGCTTCGGGCAGCCGCATGCATGCGGCCTATTTCCGTCCGGGCGGCGTCCATCAGGACCTGCCTGACCAGCTCGTCGAGGATATCGGCCGCTGGATCGATCCGTTCCTGAAGATGATGGACGATCTGGACGATCTTCTGACGGGCAACCGCATCTTCAAGCAGCGCAATGTCGATATCGGCGTCGTCAGCCTTGAGGACGCCTGGGCCTGGGGTTTTTCGGGCGTCATGGTGCGCGGTTCGGGCGCGGCCTGGGATCTGCGCAAGTCGCAGCCCTATGAGTGCTACGCCGAGATGGATTTCGACGTGCCGATCGGCAAGAACGGCGATTGCTTCGACCGTTACCTGATCCGCATGGAAGAGATGCGCCAGTCGGCGAAGATCATTCGCCAGTGCGTCGATCTTCTGCTGGGCGCCGAGAAGGTCGGTCCCGTCTCGTCGACGGACGGCAAGATCGTGCCGCCGAAGCGGCAGGCGATGAAGCGTTCGATGGAAGCGCTGATCCACCATTTCAAGCTCTACACCGAGGGCTATCGCGTGCCGGCCGGCGAGGTCTATGCCGCCGTCGAAGCGCCGAAGGGCGAGTTCGGCGTCTATCTGGTCGCCGATGGCACCAACAAGCCCTATCGCTGCAAGTTGCGCGCGCCCGGTTTCGCACATCTGCAGGCGATGGATTTCCTCTGCCGCGGCCATCTCCTGGCCGACGTCTCCGCCGTTCTCGGCTCCCTCGACATCGTGTTTGGTGAGGTCGACCGCTAAATGTCCGTACGCCGTCTCGCAGACCCGCAATTCCAGCCGCCAGCTTTCGCCTTCACCGGCGAGAATTTGGACTGGGCCGAAAAAACCATTCAAAAATATCCGGTTGGGCGCGAGCAGTCGGCCGTCATTCCGCTTTTGATGCGCGCACAGGAGCAGGATGGCTGGGTGACGCGGGCGGCGATCGAGCACGTCGCCCAGATGCTTGAAATGCCGCTGATCCGCGTCCTCGAAGTCGCGACCTTCTATACGCAGTTCCAGTTGAAGCCAGTGGGCACCAAGGCGCACATCCAGGTCTGCGGCACGACGCCGTGCATGCTGCGCGGGTCCGAGGCGCTGATGGACGTGTGCCGTTCGAAGATCCACCACGATCAGTTCCAACTCAACGAAGGCGGGACGCTGTCGTGGGAAGAGGTCGAGTGCCAGGGCGCCTGCGTGAATGCGCCGATGGTCATGATCTTCAAGGATGCCTATGAGGATTTGACACCGGAGCGCCTCGCCGAGATCATCGACGAGTTCGATGCCGGCAGGGGCGATGCAGTGCCGACCGGCCCACAGATCGACCGCGTCTTTTCCGCGCCTGAGAGCGGGTTCACGTCGCTGGCCGACGAAAACGCCGTGCTGAAGGCGAACCGCAAGTCTGAGCCGCGAAAGGCCGGCGGCGACCAGCCGGAGGTTGCGCCGTCCCAGGCCGCCAAGCCGAAGACGGCCGCTCCGGAAACTGATCCGTCGATCAAGTCGCCGTCGCCGGTCAAGGCCGATCCGGCAGCCGAGAAGGCCGCCAGCGTCGAGGCGCCGAAGGAAGACAAGGCCGCCGCCGACCTGGCCGAACCGTCCGTCGAGGGCGAGGTGACCGCGCGCGAGCATCCCGACAAGAAGGACGGGACGTCCGCCGACTATCGCGCACCGGAAGACATGGAAGGCGAGCCGATCGGCCCTGCCGGCCGCCGCCGGAAGTCCGAGACGAAGGCCGAGCCGGGCAAGCCCTCGCCGGAAGGCACGGCCGAGGTGAAGAAGCCGGCACGTGCGAAGAAGCCGAAGACCGGCGATGAAGGCGGAGACAAGTGATGCTGCAGGACAAGGACCGCATCTTCACCAATATTTACGGCCGCTTCGACAAGTCGCTGAAAGGCGCGATGGCGCGCGGGCATTGGGACGGCACGGCCGGTCTGATCGCCAAGGGTCGCGACTGGATCATTCAGGAAATGAAGGATTCGGGACTGCGCGGACGCGGCGGTGCGGGCTTCCCGACCGGCCTCAAGTGGTCGTTCATGCCCAAGGCGGCATCGGACGAGCGCCCGCACTATCTCGTCGTCAACGCGGACGAATCCGAGCCCGGCACCTGCAAGGACCGCGAAATCCTGCGCCACGATCCGCACACGCTGGTCGAAGGCTGCCTGATCGCCGGCTTCGCGATGGGCGCGCACACTGCGTACATCTATGTGCGCGGCGAGTTCATTCGCGAGCGCGAGGCGCTTCAGCGCGCGATCGACGAGGCCTATGATGCGGGCTTCCTCGGCAAGAACAACAAGAATGGCTGGGATTTCGACGTCTTCGTCCATCACGGCGCCGGCGCCTATATCTGTGGCGAGGAAACGGCGCTGCTGGAAAGCCTGGAAGGCAAGAAGGGCCAGCCGCGCCTGAAGCCGCCGTTCCCGGCCAATGTGGGCCTCTATGGCTGCCCGACGACGGTGAACAACGTTGAATCGATTGCCGTCGCGCCGACGATCCTTCGCCGCGGCGCGGGCTGGTTCGCGGGCTTTGGCCGTCCGAACAATGTAGGCACCAAGCTGTTCTGCGTCTCCGGCCACGTCAACACGCCGTGCACGGTCGAAGAAGAGATGTCGATCCCGTTCCGCGAGCTGATCGACCGCCATTGCGGTGGCATTCGCGGCGGCTGGGACAATCTGCTCGCGGTCATTCCGGGCGGCTCGTCCGTTCCGCTGGTGCCGGCCGAGCAGATCATCGACACGCCGATGGATTTCGATTCGCTGCGCGACCTCAAGTCCGGCCTTGGCACGGCGGCGGTTATCGTCATGGACAAGTCGACCGACATCGTGAAGGCGATCGCGCGACTTTCCTATTTCTACAAGCACGAGAGCTGCGGTCAGTGCACGCCGTGCCGCGAGGGCACCGGGTGGATGTGGCGCGTGATGGAGCGCCTGGTTCGCGGCGAGGCGCAAAAGCGCGAAATCGACATGCTGCTCGATGTGACGAAGCAAGTGGAAGGCCACACGATCTGCGCGCTGGGCGACGCGGCCGCATGGCCGATCCAGGGTCTGATCCGGCACTTCCGCCCCGAGATCGAGCGCCGCATCGACGAGTTCACGCGCAACAGCCACCGCGCCGAGCCGGCGCTGGTTGCGGCGGAGTAGAGACGCCAAGCGATGGCAGAGAAGAACCCGTTCGACGATTTCGCCAAGCTGAGCCAGGCGTCGATGCCCGATCAGTTCGCCGGCATGGCGAATTTGATGGCGCATCCGGTCGCCGGCATGGCGGCGGCGTCCGCGATCGGCTTCGGCATGGCGAGCCACGCTTTCGGCCTGTGGATGGGCGCGATGGCGGGCGCGACGGAGGCTTCGCGGCGCATGCTGGCGGAGACGGAAGCGAAAAACGCGACGGCGCCGCTACCGCGCCTCAAGCTGGTTTCGGTCAACGCGGCCGACGAGGTTGCGAGCCTGGCGCGAACGGTCGAGGCCGATGTCGAGAAGATCGCGCGTGATGCGTCGGTCGCATCGGCGAGGGCGGCGGAAGCGCTGCTGGACGATGTGAAGGCGGCGACCGAGAACGCGATGCGCGCGCCAATGCGCAAGGCCAAGCCGGCCCGGCCGGACGATCTGAAGGCGATTTCGGGCGTCGGCCCGAAGTTGGAGCAGGTTTTGAACGGGTTCGGCATCTGGACCTACGGTCAGGTGGCGGCGCTCGTGGGCGCCGAGATCGCATGGCTGGAAGACCAGCTCGGCTTTGGCGGGCGAATTGACCGGGACGGCTGGGTGGAGCAGGCAAAGAGCCTTGCATCCGGCCCCAAGTCCGGTTCAAAGGGTGCGGGCCGCAAGCGGTCCTGAAATTTCCCGGCCGACGAGGCCGGAACTGTTGGGCGGCTGGTGCCGCCGGGGTTAGAGGCAAGATGGCGAAGCTCAAGGTAGACGGCAAAGAGATCGAGGTTCCCGATCACTACACGCTGCTTCAGGCGGCGGAGGAAGCGGGCGCGGAAGTGCCGCGCTTCTGTTTCCACGAGCGCCTGTCGATCGCCGGCAATTGCCGCATGTGCCTCGTCGAGGTGAAGGGCGGACCGCCGAAGCCCGCCGCCTCCTGCGCCATGGGCGTGCGCGACCTGCGCCCCGGCCCGAACGGCGAAGCGCCGGAAATCTTCACCAACACGCCGATGGTGCGCAAGGCGCGCGAAGGCGTGATGGAGTTCCTGCTGATCAACCATCCGCTCGACTGCCCGATCTGCGACCAGGGCGGCGAATGCGACCTGCAGGACCAGGCGATGGCCTTCGGCGTCGACGCCTCTCGCTACCACGAGAACAAGCGCGCGGTCGAAGACAAGTATATCGGACCGCTCGTCAAGACGATCATGACGCGCTGCATCCACTGCACGCGTTGCGTGAGGTTCACGACGGAAGTGGCTGGAATCTCGGAGCTCGGCCTGATCGGTCGCGGCGAGGACGCCGAGATCACGACCTATCTCGAAAACGCGATGACGTCGGAACTCCAGGGCAACGTCATCGACCTTTGCCCGGTCGGCGCGCTGACCTCCAAGCCCTACGCCTTCCAGGCGCGGCCCTGGGAACTGACCAAGACGGAATCCATCGACGTGATGGACGCCGTCGGCTCGGCGATCCGCGTCGATACGCGCGGCCGCGAGGTGATGCGCATCATGCCGCGCGTCAACGAGGCGATCAATGAGGAGTGGATCTCCGACAAGACCCGCTTCATCTGGGACGGCCTCAGGACGCAGCGCCTCGACCGCCCCTATGTGCGCCGCAACGGCAAGCTGCAGGCGGCAAGCTGGGGCGAAGCCTTCGGCGCAATCAAGGACGCGGTGGCGAAGACCTCCGGTGACCGGATCGGCGCGATTGCGGGTGATCTGGCGACTGTCGAGGAAATGTATGCCCTGAAGGGCCTGATGACCGCGCTCGGGTCGGCCAATATCGACTGCCGGCAGGACGGCGCGAAGATCGATCCGGCCAATGGCCGCGCGAGCTACGTCTTCAACCCAACCATCGAAGGCATCGAGGATGCCGACGCGCTCCTGATCATCGGCGCCAATCCGCGCTTCGAGGCATCGGTGCTCAATGCGCGCATCCGCAAGCGCTGGCGAATGGGCAACTTCCCGATCGGCGTCGTCGGCGACATCGGCGATTTGCGCTATGATGCCGAGCGCATCGGCGGCGGCGCGGAGACGCTGCGTGAACTCGTCGCCGGCAATCTCGACTTCGCCAAGGTACTGTCGAATGCCGCTCGGCCGATGATCATCATCGGCCAGGGTGCGATCGCACGCGCCGACGGCGCGGCGGTGCTGGCGCTGGCGGCCGAACTTGGCGTATCCGTGGGCGCGGCGAGCGCCGAGTGGAACGGCTTCGCCGTCCTGCACAATGCGGCCTCGCGCGTTGGCGGGCTAGACCTCGGCTTCGTGCCGGGGACAAGCGGCAAGGATGTCGCCGGCATGATGGGCGCGCTCGACGTCGCCTTCCTGCTTGGTGCGGACGAGTTCGACATGGCCGGCCTCGGCTCGGCCTTCACCGTCTATATCGGCAGCCATGGCGACGCTGGCGCGCACCGTGCCGACGTCATCCTGCCGGGCGCGACCTATACGGAAAAGTCGGGCACCTACGTCAACACGGAAGGGCGCGTGCAGATGGCGAACCGCGCCGGCTTCGCCCCGGGCGATGCCCGCGAGGACTGGGCGATCCTGCGGGCTCTCTCCGACGTGCTCGGCCACAAGCTGCCCTACGATTCGCTGCCGCAGCTTCGTGCCGCGCTTTATGCGGAGTATCCGCATTTCGCTGCCATCGATGAGATCGCGGCGGGCGACGTGGCGCATGTTTCGGCGCTGAAGAGCGGCACGGCCGATTTCGACAAGGCGGCTTTCTCGTCGCCGATCAGGGACTTCTACCTGACCAACCCGATCGCGCGCGCTTCCGCCGTGATGGCCGAGTGCTCCGCGCTCGCCCGGGACGGTTTCAGGCAGGCAGCCGAGTAGGGCAGGGGCAATGGACACTTTTTTCTCGACCTATGTCGGCCCCGGCCTGCTGATTCTGCTTCAGTCTGTCGTGCTGATCGTCGTTCTTCTGATCCTCGTCGCGTATCTGCTTTATGCCGACCGCAAAATCTGGGCGGCGGTGCAGCTTCGCCGCGGCCCGAACGTCGTTGGTCCGTGGGGCCTTTTGCAGGCCTTCGCCGACCTGTTGAAATTCGTCTTCAAGGAGCCGGTCATCCCGTCCGGCGCCAACAAGGGCGTGTTCCTGCTCGCCCCGCTGGTGACGGCTGTTCTGGCGATATCGGCCTGGGCGGTGATCCCGGTCGCCAATGGCTGGGCGATCGCCGACGTCAATGTCGGCATCCTGTTCGTCTTCGCCATCGCATCTCTTGAAGTCTACGGCGTGCTGATGGGCGGCTGGGCCTCGAACTCGAAGTATCCGTTTCTCGGCGCGCTGCGCTCGGCCGCGCAGATGGTGTCCTACGAGGTCTCGATCGGCTTCGTCATCGTCACGGTCCTGCTGCTCGTCGGCTCGTTGAACCTGACGCACATCGTATTGGCGCAGCAGACCGGCCTCGGAACGATGCTCGGACTGCCGGGCTCTTTCCTGGACTGGCACTTCATCGTGCTGTTCCCGATGTTCGTGATCTTCTTCATCTCGGCCCTGGCCGAGACGAACCGGCCGCCCTTCGACCTTGTGGAAGCCGAATCGGAACTCGTCGCCGGTCACATGATCGAATATTCCTCGACGCCGTTCCTGCTCTTCTTCCTTGGCGAATATGTCGCGATCGTGCTGATGTGCGCGCTGACGACGATCCTGTTTCTCGGTGGATGGCTGCCGCCCTTCGACTTCGCGCCGTTCACCTGGGTCCCGGGCGTCATCTGGTTCCTGATCAAAGTCTGCTTCGTCTTCTTCATGTTCGCCATGGTGAAGGCGTTCGTGCCGCGCTACCGCTACGACCAGTTGATGCGCCTTGGCTGGAAGGTGTTCCTGCCGATCTCGCTCTTCATGGTCGTCGCGACCGCGAGCTTCATCAAATTGTGGGAAGCGATGGCGGCATGAGCATCGCGTTGATCGGAGGCCTCGTGGGATTGGGAATCGCGCTCGTCGATTTCGCCTTCCTGCGGCTTCTGGCCACGCGCGTCGATCTTGCCGAGACGAAGACCGCACTCAATGTTGCCGGGTTCACCCAGTTGGTGCTGCTCCCGGTCATCGGCTACTTCGTAGCCCCGTACGTGTTCGGAGACTGAAGATGTCAGCTCTTGCCCAGGCCGCGAAATCGCTGCTCCTTCTGGAGTTCGTGAAGGCCTTTTTCCTGTCGATGCGGCAGTTCTTCGCGCCTAAGGGCACGCTCAACTATCCGTTCGAGAAGGGGCCGACGAGCGCGCGCTTTCGCGGCGAACATGCGCTGCGCCGCTATCCGAACGGCGAGGAGCGCTGCATCGCGTGCAAGCTGTGCGAGGCGATCTGCCCGGCGCAGGCCATCACCATCGAGGCCGGTCCGCGTCGCAATGACGGCACGCGCCGCACCGTGCGCTACGACATCGATATGGTGAAGTGCATCTATTGCGGCTTTTGCCAGGAAGCCTGCCCGGTCGACGCCATCGTCGAGGGGCCCAATTTCGAGTTCGCCACGGAGACCCGTGAGGAGCTCTATTACGACAAGGACAAGCTGCTCGCGAATGGCGACCGGTGGGAGCGCGAACTGGCGCGCAACATCGCGATCGACTCGCCCTATCGCTGAGGCTTGGAGAGTGGACGGAAGCACACCTTCCGTCTAAGAGACACGCGGCTTCGGATGCAGGCCGACGCCAATGCCGGGATGATGCCCGGCCTTCGATGAAATCCGGGGGAACCCATGCTGACAGGACTAGAGGCGATCTTCTTCTACGTGTTCGCCTTCATAGCGGTGGGCGCGGCATTCATGGTGATTGCGTCCCGCAATCCCGTGCATTCCGTCCTTTATCTGATCCTGACCTTCTTCAACGCGGCCGGGCTGTTCCTTTTGACGGGCGCCGAGTTCCTCGCGATGATCCTGCTCATCGTTTATGTCGGCGCCGTGGCGGTTCTGTTCCTGTTCGTCGTTATGATGCTGGACGTCGACTTCGCCAGCCTGAAGCGCGGCGCGCTGCACTATGCGCCGGTGGGCGGGCTCGTCGGCATCATTCTCGCGGCGGAGCTGATCATCGTCGCCGGCGGCTACGCGTTCGCGCCTGAAATCGGTGCGCAGATCGCGCAGCCCATTCCCGACGCCGCAACGCGCCACAATACGGCTGCGCTCGGCGACATTCTCTACACGGACTACATCTACTTCTTCCAGATCGCCGGGCTGATCCTGCTCGTCGCCATGATCGGCGCGATCGTCCTCACGCTGCACCACAAGCCCGGCGTCAAGCGGCAGGACATCGCCACGCAGGTTCGACGCACGCCGGAAACCGCGATCGAGGTCAAGAAGGTCGAAACGGGCAGGGGTCTTTGATGGAAATCGGCATCGCGCATTATCTGACCGTCTCGGCGCTGCTCTTCACGCTCGGCGTCTTCGGCATCTTCCTGAACCGCAAGAACGTCATCGTCATCCTGATGTCGGTCGAGCTGATCCTGCTCGCCGTCAACATCAATTTCGTCGCGTTCTCCGCCGCGCTGGGCGACATGGTCGGCCAGGTGTTCGCGCTGTTCATCCTGACGGTCGCCGCGGCGGAAGCCGCCATCGGTCTTGCAATTCTCGTCGTCTTCTTCCGCAACCGTGGCTCGATCGCGGTCGAAGACGTCAATCTGATGAAGGGCTGAGGGGCTCATGTATCACGCCATCGTCTTTCTTCCGCTTCTCGGCTTCCTGATCGCGGGCCTCGGTGGCCGCGCGATCGGTGCCAAGGCGTCGGAATATGTGACGTCCGGTTTCCTGGTGATCTCGGCGGTCCTGTCCTGGGTCGCGTTCTTCCAGGTCGCGCTCGGCGACACGGAAAGCTTCACCGTACCGGTGCTGCGCTTCATCCAGTCGGGCGCGCTGGACGTGTCCTGGGCGCTGAGGATCGACACGCTGACGGCGGTGATGCTCGTCGTTGTGAACACGGTGTCGGCGCTCGTCCACATCTATTCGATCGGCTACATGCACCACGACCCGCATCGGCCGCGCTTCTTCGCATACCTGTCGCTCTTCACCTTCGCCATGCTCATGCTGGTGACGTCGGACAATCTGATCCAGATGTTCTTCGGCTGGGAAGGCGTCGGCCTCGCGTCCTATCTGCTGATCGGTTTCTGGTACAAGAAGCCGTCGGCGAACGCGGCTGCGATCAAGGCCTTCGTCGTCAACCGTGTCGGCGATTTCGGCTTCCTGCTCGGCATTTTCGGGCTGTTCGTGCTGTTCGGCTCGGTCAATTTCGACACCATCTTCGCAACTGCCGCCACGATGGCGCCGGTCGAGGGTGCAGAAGCCGGGCCGGTGGTGCTGAACTTCCTCGGCTATGGCCTCAAACAGACGACTGCCGTCACCGTCATCTGCCTGCTGCTCTTCATGGGCGCGATGGGCAAGTCGGCGCAGGTTCCGCTGCACACTTGGCTGCCGGACGCGATGGAAGGCCCGACGCCGGTCTCCGCGCTGATCCATGCCGCCACCATGGTCACCGCCGGCGTCTTCATGCTGTCGCGCCTGTCGCCGGTGTTCGAGCTCAGCCACACCGCACTGCTCGTCGTCACCTTCATCGGCGCGATCACGGCCTTCTTCGCCGCGACCGTCGGCCTCGTCCAGAACGACATCAAGCGCGTCATCGCCTATTCGACCTGTTCGCAGCTCGGCTACATGTTCGTGGCGATCGGCACCGGCTTCTACGCCGCTGCGATCTTCCACCTGTTCACGCACGCCTTCTTCAAGGCGCTGCTGTTCCTGGGGTCGGGCTCCGTCATCCACGCCGTCTCGGACGAGCAGGACATGCGCCGCATGGGCGGTCTGCGCCGGCTCATCCCCCGCACCTACTGGATGATGATCATCGGCACGATCGCGCTGACGGGCGTGGGCATTCCCGCGACCATGATCGGTACCGCCGGCTTCTTCTCCAAGGACGCGATCGTCGAGGGCGCATTTGCCGCGCACAACGCGTTCGCCGGTCCCGCCTTCGTGCTGCTCGTCATCGCCGCCGTCTTCACCAGCTTCTATTCGTGGCGCCTAATCTTCATGACCTTCCACGGCAAGCCGCGGGCGACCGCCGACGTCATGCACCACGTGCATGAATCGCCGCCGGTCATGCTGGTGCCGCTCTACATCCTAGCCGTCGGCGCGTTGTTTGCGGGCGTGCTCTTCTACGGCGTCTTCGTCGGCGACAGCTACGATGCCTTCTGGAAGGGCGCGATCTTCATGGCCGAGGAGAACCACATTCTCCACGAATTCCACGAAGTCCCGTTCTGGGTGAAGGCGTCGCCGTTCCTCGCCATGGTCATCGGCTTCCTGACGGCCTACGAGTTCTACATCCGCTCGCCCGAAAAGCCGCGTGAACTGGCAGCGCGCCATCACGGCCTCTACCAGTTCCTGTTGAACAAGTGGTATTTCGACGAGCTCTACGACTTCCTGTTCGTGCGTCCCGCCATGCGTCTCGGCCGCTTCCTGTGGAAGACCGGTGACGGCAAGGTGATCGACGGGCTTGGGCCTGACGGCATCTCCGCGCGCGTCGTCGATGTCACCAACCGCGTCGTCAAGCTGCAGACCGGCTACCTCTACCACTACGCCTTCGCCATGATGATTGGCATCGCCGCGCTCGTCACGTGGATGATGCTCGGGAGCTCCTTCTGATGACCGACTGGCCCATTCTTTCCACGGTCACCTTCCTGCCGCTGGTCGGCGCGTTCCTGATCCTCCTGATCCGGGACGAGGGGAATTCCGCGCGGCGCAACATCCGCAACGTCGCGCTCCTGACGACCGTCTTCACCTTCCTGCTCTCGATCTTCATCTGGCTCGGTTTCGACAATGCCGATCCCGGCTTCCAGATGGTCGAGAAGGTGGACTGGCTCGATTCGGGCATTTCCTATCATCTGGGCGTCGATGGCATTTCGATGCTGTTCGTCATCCTGACGACCTTCCTGATGCCAATCTGCATCCTGGCCTCGTGGCACGCGATCGAGAAGCGCATCAAGGAATACATGATCGCGTTCCTGATCCTGGAAACGCTGATGATCGGCGTCTTCTGCGCGCTCGATCTCGTGCTCTTCTACGTCTTCTTCGAAGCCGTGCTGATTCCGATGTTCATCATCATCGGCGTGTGGGGCGGCAAGCGGCGCGTCTATGCCTCGTTCAAGTTCTTCCTCTACACGCTCCTCGGCTCGGTCCTGATGATGCTCGCCATCATGGCGATGTTCTGGGAAGCCGGCACCACCGACATCCCGACGCTGATGACGCACGACTTCCCCGTCGGCATGCAGCAATGGCTGTGGCTCGCCTTCTTCGCCTCCTTCGCGGTGAAGATGCCGATGTGGCCGGTCCATACCTGGCTCCCCGACGCGCATGTCGAAGCGCCGACGGCCGGTTCGGTGATCCTCGCCGCCGTCCTTTTGAAGATGGGCGGCTACGGCTTCCTGCGTTTCTCGCTGCCGATGTTCACGGATGCGTCGATCTACTTCCAGCCGCTGATCTTCTGGCTGTCGGCGATCGCGATCGTCTACACCTCGCTCGTCGCGCTGATGCAGGAAGATATCAAGAAGCTGATCGCCTATTCGTCGGTGGCCCATATGGGCTACGTGACAATGGGCATCTTCGCGATGAACCCGGAAGGCATCCAGGGCGGCATCTTCCAGATGCTCAGCCACGGTCTCGTCTCGGGCGCGCTGTTCCTGTGCGTCGGCGTCGTCTACGACCGGATGCACACCCGCGAGATTTCCGCCTATGGCGGCCTCGTCAACAACATGCCGAAATATGCGGTGGTGTTCCTGATCCTGACGATGGCGAATGTCGGTCTGCCAGGCACGTCCGGCTTCGTCGGTGAGTTCCTGACGCTGCTCGGCGTGTTCCAGGTCAATACGCTGGTGGCACTCGTCGCGACGCTCGGCGTGATCCTGTCGGCCGCCTATGCGCTGTGGCTCTATCGCCGCGTCATCTACGGTGCGCTGACCAAGGAGAGCCTCAAGGGGCTGCTCGACCTGTCGGGACGCGAGAAGGCGATCATCTATCCGCTCGTCGCGCTCGTCATCCTCTTCGGCGTCTACCCGGCCCCGATCCTCGACGTGACCGCCGCCTCGGTGGAGGCGCTCGTCAACAATGTGAACCTGTCGATCGAAGCGGCGGAAGCTGCCGCGGCCGACGGCCTTCAGACCGCAGCGCAGCAGTAAGGCGCGGAAAAGACCATGACCCTAGACCTGTCCCAGAGCCTCGCCCTCGTCACGCCGGAGATCATCATGGCGGTCGGCGCCATGGTTCTCCTGATGATCGGCGTCTTTTCGGGGCCGCGCGCAAACATGACGGTGACGGGACTTGCCGTCGCGGTGCTGATCGGCGTCGGCGCGTGGATGCTGCTCTTCTCGGACTATGGCGAGGGCTTCGCGGGCGCGTTCGTCGCCGACACGTTCTCCCGGTTCATGAAGGTGCTGACCGTCATCGGCGCCGTCGTGACGCTGGTCATGTCGGTCGGCTTCGCCAAGGCGGAGAAGTTCGACAAGTTCGAATATCCCGTCCTGATCATGCTGGCGACGCTCGGCATGATGGTCATGGTGTCGGCAAACGACATGCTGACGCTCTATATGGGCCTCGAACTGCAGTCGCTCGCGCTCTACGTCGTCGCCGCCTTCAACCGCGACAATGTTCGCTCGACGGAAGCCGGCCTGAAATACTTCGTCCTCGGCGCGCTGTCCTCGGGCATGCTGCTCTACGGCATCTCGCTGGTTTACGGCTATACGGGCAATACCGGCTTCACCGAGATCGCGGCCGCGCTGTCCGGTGGCGAACGCTCGCTCGGTCTCGTCTTCGGTCTCGTCTTCGTACTCGCAGGCCTTGCCTTCAAGATCTCTGCCGTCCCGTTCCACATGTGGACGCCGGACGTCTATGAAGGCGCGCCGACGCCGGTGACGGCCTTCTTCGCCGCCGCGCCCAAGATCGCCGCCATGGCGCTTCTGGTGCGCGTCACGGTCGGTGCATTCCAGCCGGTCGCGCCGGACTGGCAGCAGATCATCGTCTTCATTTCGATCGCCTCGATGGCGCTCGGCGCCTTCGCCGCGATCGGCCAGCGCAACATCAAGCGCCTGATGGCCTATTCGTCGATCGCCCATATGGGCTTCGCGCTGGTCGGCCTTGCCGCGAACAGCCAGGCAGGCGTGCGCGGCGTGGCGATCTACATGCTGATCTATCTCGCCATGACGCTCGGCACCTTCGCCTTCATCCTCGCCATGCGCCGCAAGGACGGCCATGTCGAACAGATCGACGAACTGGCGGGCCTGTCCTCGACCAATCCCGTCATGGCGACGCTGCTGACGATCCTGATGTTCTCGCTCGCCGGCATCCCGCCGCTCGCAGGCTTCTGGGGCAAGTGGTACGTCTTCCTCGCCGCGATCGAAGCGCAGCTCTATCCGCTGGCGATCATCGGCGTCATCGCCTCTGTCGTCGGCGCCTACTACTATCTGCGCATCATCAAGCTGATGTGGTTCGACGAGCCGGCGGGTGGTTTCGTGCCGATGGCGGGCGAACTGCGCCTCGTCCTCGGCGCGTCCGGCGCGTTCGTTCTGTTCTACGTGCTGATCGGCGGCCCGATCGGCACCATGGCCGAGGCCGCCGCGCGCAGCTTCTTCTGACGGCATGGCATTCGCGCTTGCACCTTCGGCGCTCGCTGCCGGATATTCGCTGGAAGTCCACGAGACGGTCGTGTCGACCAACACGACTGCGCTCGAGCGTGCAACTGGCGGTGCCGCCGCGCCGCTGTGGGTTGTTTCGGCCAACCAGCAGGGTGGCAAGGGGCGGCGCGGGCGTCCATGGGTGACACCGCCCGGCAATCTGTCGTCGACATTGATGCTTCGGCCGAAGGTGCCACTCAGACATGCCGCCTCGCTTGGCTTTGTCGCGGGGCTTTCGCTGGCCGACGCACTCGATGCAGTCGTTCCGGCGGCGCGTATATCCGTAGGCGTTGATGGCGGCTCGGCTGCACAAGGCGGGCGGTTCGAGCTCAAATGGCCGAACGACGTGCTTGCGCATGGCGCCAAGCTTTCGGGTATATTGCTGGAATCGGTCATGCTCGATGGCGACAATTATGGGTTGGTCATCGGTATTGGCGTCAACGTGATATCCTCGCCGCAAGGAACACCTTATCCGGCAACATCGCTGAAGGATCTCGGTGCGGATTGCGACGCCGAAACGCTGTTTCTGGCGCTGTCCGACGCGTGGATCGACAATGAGCGTTTGTGGCGCGAGGGTCGCGGCCTTGGCGCCATCAGGGAAAAATGGCTCGCCAAGGCGGCGGGTCTCGGATCGGAGGTGGCGGTGCGCGCGGAAGGACGCGTGGTGCGCGGCCGCTTCGAGACGATCGATGAGGAATGCCGGTTCGTCATCCGGGAAAATGACGGAAACACAATCAGGATCGCGGCCGGCGACGTTCATTTCGGCGCCGTCGCTTCCGCAAGTCTAGACGAGAAAGCAGGAGATTGATGGCAGACGACAAGAACGAACTCGTCTTTTGCCCGCTTGGCGGGGTCGGTGAAATCGGGATGAACTTCGCGCTCTACGGCTTCGGGCCGGCGGCCAAGCGCGAATGGCTGGTGGTGGATGTCGGCGTGACGTTCCCGGACCCGACGCTGCCCGGCGTCGATTTGGTGCTGCCGGACACGCGCTTCATCGAAAGCCAGATCGACCGGTTGCGCGGCATCGTCATCACGCACGCGCATGAGGATCACTACGGCGCGCTGCTCGACACCTGGCCGAAGCTGAAAGCGCCCGTCTGGATGACGCCGTTCTCGGCGGCGATGCTGGAGGCCAAGCGCATTTCGGACAATGTGCGCGTCAAGCCGCCGGTCAACATCTACAAGGCGGGCGAGCGCTTCAAGATCGGCCCGTTCGAGATCGAGGCCGTCGCCGTGACGCACTCGATCCCCGAGCCGGTTTCGCTGGCGATCCGCACGCCGGTCGGAACGGTCGTCCATACCGGCGACTGGAAGCTCGACCCGGCCCCCAACCTGCCGCCGATGACCGACGAGAACCGCTTCCGCCAGATCGGCGAAGAGGGTGTGACGGCGCTGATCTGCGATTCGACCAATGCCATGCGCGAGGGCGATTCGCCATCCGAGCAAGCCGTCAGCGAAGGCATCCGCGGCGTCATCGAAAAGTCAGTCGGCCGCGTCGCGATCACGACCTTCTCGTCGAATGTCGGCCGCATCGTCTCGATCGCGGAGGCTGCGCGCGACACGGGGCGCCAGGTGCTCGTGCTCGGACGCTCGCTGAAGCGCGTTATCGACGTCGCCGGCGAACTCGGCTATCTCGACGGCCTGCCGCCCTTCCTGCAGGAAGAGGACTACGGCTACATCCCGCGCGAGAACGTGGTCGTGCTGTGCACCGGCAGCCAGGGCGAGCCGCGCGCCGCACTCGCCAAGCTTGCGCGCGACGAGATGAAGCATGTCGCGCTGACGGCCGGCGACACGGTGGTCTTTTCCTCGCGCGTCATTCCCGGCAATGAAAAGGCGATTCTCGAGATCAAGAACCAGCTTATCGAGCAGGGCATCAAGATCGTCGAGGACGGAGACGCGCTGGTCCACGTCTCGGGGCATCCGCGCCGCAGCGAACTCCTGAAGATGTATTCCTGGGTCAAGCCGCGCATCCTCGTGCCGGTGCACGGCGAAGCAGCGCATCTGGTGGCGCAGGGCGCGCTCGGCGCGAGTGCGGGCATTCCGGAAGTCGCGCAGGTGCGCAATGGCGACATGATCCGCCTTGCGCCGGGCGCGGCCGAGATCGTCGGCACCGTGCCCTTCGGCCGCCTGATGAAGGATGGCCGCATCATCGGCACCGAGCAGGAAGTCGGCGTGCGCGACCGGCGCAAGCTGGCCTTCGCCGGTCATGTCGTCCTCAACGTCGTCCTCGACGATCGCTACGAGATGGCGGGCGAGCCCGACATCGTCGCCATCGGCGTCGCCGAGACGGATGCCAAGGGCGAAGCGCTCGAGGACATCATGTTGGACGCGGCGATCGGTGCGGTGGAAAGCATCCCACGCCAGCGCCGCAAGGATCTCGATATGGTGTCCGAGGCGGCGCGCCGCGCCGTGCGTTCGGCCGCGAATGACGCCTGGGGCAAGAAGCCGATCGTGACGGTGTTCGTCACGCGCTGAGACAGGCGGTGAATGGTGAATCGCGGTGAATGGTGAATAGTGAATGGTGAATGGGAGCCGGCGGCGCGCTTGACACCGCTATGGTTCCCTTCCAGTTCGACCATTCACCATTCACCATTCACCATTCACCATTCACCAAGGGGAGAGCCGATGCTTGGACGCCTCAACCACGTAGCCCTCGCCGTGCCGGACCTTGCCGCCGCGACGGCGCTTTACCGTGATACGCTGGGGGGGAGGGTGTCCGAGCCGCAGGCGCTGCCGGAGCATGGGGTGACGGTGGTCTTCGTCGATGTCGGGAACACCAAGATCGAGCTTCTGGAACCCTTGGGCGAAGGGTCGAGCATCCAGACCTTCATCGACAAGAACCCGTCGGGTGGCATGCATCACGTGTGCTACGAGGTGGACGACATTCTTGCCGCGCGCGACCGCATGAAGGCCTCCGGCGCGCGTGTGCTGGGCGACGGCGAGCCGAAGATCGGCGCCCATGGCAAGCCGGTGATCTTCCTGCATCCCAAGGATTTCATGGGAACGCTGGTCGAACTCGAACAGGTCTGACGGCGCGCGACCAAGCGACACGTTTGCGCAAGGGTGCAGTTCGGCTAGGGGAGGCGGCACCGATGATCGCGGCCGTTGCCGGCGATCCGCATGAGGACGACCTATGACCTGGATTTCCGCTTTCGCGGTCTATTTCATCATCTGGTGGACGGTGCTGTTCGCGATGCTGCCCTTTGGCCTGCGCACGCAGGACGAAGACGGGGACGTCACCTTGGGCACCACGGCAAGTGCGCCGGCGGGATCTCACATGCTGAAAGCCGTTATCCGCACGACCATCGTCTCGGCACTGATCTATGGCGCCTTCTACCTGGCGACGTCCGTATTCGGATGGAGCTTCGACGACATTCCCAGAATCGGGCCCGGCGCCTGACGACGTGACAAGTATCGATTAATTTCGATGCCCAAAAAAAATGCAAGGCACGAGGCCTTGCAAATTTGAACGCGTCCGATCCATTCCAGTTACAGGCGGCAGCGGGTTAATCGCGCCAGGATCGCATCCTCCCAAGACTTTGACCGCGTCGGAAAGCGAAATAAAATGCTCGCCTTCTCTGTTATGACGGTGAGACTAGACCAATCGTCGCACCGATGTCACCTTAATTCTCGCGCTGTAAGCCCGCATTTTGTGCTGCAATGCACAAAATTCCGGCACGTGCGGGGCCCGTCGCGTGTCGTCATCGCCCGGGTTTTCAAGGGGCGCTGAAATGGCTATGAAGCGCGGGCGATCGTGGCTCAGTTCGGCCGTTTGATTCCGCGCTTCTCTCTTTCTCAATGGACGTCCTTGATGCGTTTGTCGCAGTACTTTCTTCCCATCCTGAAGGAAAACCCCCGCGAGGCCGAGATCGTTTCGCACCGGCTGATGCTGCGTGCCGGCATGATCCGCCAGCAGGGGCAGGGCTCGTTCACCTGGCTGCCGCTGGGCAAGCGCGTGCTCGACAAGGTCAACCGGATCATCCGCGAGGAACAGGACCGGGCCGGCGCGCACGAAATCCTGATGCCGACCATCCAGTCCGCCGAGCTTTGGCGCGAAAGCGGCCGGTACGACGACTACGGCAAGGAGATGCTGCGCATCAAGGATCGCCAGAACCGCGATCTTCTCTACGGCCCGACCAATGAGGAGATGGTGACGGAAATTTTCCGCTCCTACGTCAAGTCCTACAAGGACCTGCCGCTCAACCTCTACCACATCCAGTGGAAGTTCCGCGACGAGGTGCGCCCGCGCTTCGGTGTCATGCGCTCGCGCGAGTTCCTGATGAAGGACGCCTATTCGTTCGACATCGACTACGAAGCCTCGAAGGCGGCGTATAACCGCATGTTCGTTTCCTACCTGCGCACCTTCACGCGCGTCGGCATGAAGGCGATTCCGATGCGCGCCGACACCGGCCCGATCGGCGGCGACCTTTCGCACGAATTCATCATTCTGGCCGAGACCGGCGAGAGCCAGGTCTTCTGCGACAAGGCCTATCTCGACCTGACCGTGCCGGGCGCCGACACCGATTTTCGCGACGACGCGGCGATGGCCGAGATCGTGCAGCGCTGGACGACGCCCTATGCGGCGACCGAGGAGATGCACGACGAGGGCGCGTGGAACGCCGTCGGCGACGGTGACAAGCTCGCCGCGCGGGGCATCGAGGTCGGCCACATCTTCCACTTCGGCGAGAAATACTCGAAGCCCATGGGCGCCAAGGTGCAGGGACCGGACGGCAAGGAGCATTTCGTTTCGATGGGCTCCTACGGCATCGGCCCGTCGCGCCTCGTCGCCGGCATCATCGAGGCGAGCCACGACGAGAACGGCATCATCTGGCCGGACGCCGTCGCGCCGTTCGATGTCGGCCTGATCAACATGAAGTCGGGCGATGCCGCCTGCGACGCGGCCTGCGACCGGCTCCATGCCGAGCTCGGCGCGTCGGGCCGCGATGTGCTCTATGACGACACGGACAGCCGTGCCGGCGGTAAGTTCGCCACCGCCGACCTGATCGGCCTGCCCTGGCAGGTGATCGTCGGCCCGCGCGGCGTCGCCGCCAACGAGGCCGAGATCAAGAACCGCAAGACCGGCGAGCGCCGCACCGTGTCCCTCGATGCGGTCGTGCGCGAACTGGGAGCTACCGCATGAGCGAAGCGGTGTCGAAGAAGGGCGCCGGGCCGTTTTCGGCCTTCGAGCGCATGGTCGCGTGGCGCTATCTGCGCTCCAAGCGCAAGGAAACGGTGATCTCGGTCATCTCGATGATCTCCTTCATCGGCATCATGCTGGGCGTCGCGACGCTGATCATCGTCATGGCGGTGATGAACGGGTTCCGCGCCGAACTGCTCGACCGCATTCTCGGCATCAACGGCCATCTCGTCGTCCAGCCGATCGAGAGCGGGCTCGACGATTATGAGGAGATCGCAGCGCGCTTCAACGGCATTGCCGGTGTGCGCTATGCGATCCCGCATGTCGACGGGCAGGTGCTCGCCTCGGGGCGCCGTACGGCGGGAACGGGCGCGCTGATCCGCGGCGTGCGCGCCGAGGACCTTGCCAAGATGGACAGCGTGTCCGGCAACATCCAGCAGGGCTCGCTCGAAGGTTTTGCAGGCGACCAGGGCGTTGCGATCGGCAGCCGCATGGCCGAGGCTCTCGGCATCACGGTCGGCGATCCGATCACCTTCGCGTCCGCCGACGGCGACGTGACTCCGTTCGGCACGACGCCGCGCGTCAAGTCCTACCCCGTCATCGCGGTCTTCCAGCTCGGCATGTCGGAATATGACGCGTCGGTGGTGTTCATGCCGATCGAGGAGGCGCAGCTTTTCTTCAATTCGGATGGCGTCGCGCAGTCGATCGAGGTCTTCGTCGACAACCCCGATGCAGTCGACCAGTTGCGGCCCGCGATCGAGGACGCGGCGATGCGGCCGGTCTTCCTGACCGACTGGCGTCAGCGCAACCAGACCTTCTTCTCCGCGCTGCAGGTCGAGCGCAACGTGATGTTCATGATCCTGACGCTGATCGTGCTCGTCGCCGCGCTCAACATCATCTCCGGCCTCTTCATGCTGGTGAAGGACAAGGGGCGCGATATCGCGATCCTGCGCACGATGGGCGCGACGAGCGGCGCGGTGATGCGGATCTTCTTCATGACGGGCGCGGCCATCGGCGTGGTGGGCACGATCGCCGGGGTCGTTCTCGGCGTGGTCGTCTGCCTCAACGTCGAATCGATCCGCCAGTTCTTCTCCTGGCTCTCGGGCACGACGATCTTCAACCCGGAGCTCTATTTCCTGAGCCAGTTGCCGGCGCGCATGGACATCGCCGAAACCGTCTCCGTGGTCCTGATGGCGCTCGCGCTATCATTCCTGGCGACGCTCTTTCCCGCATGGCGGGCTGCCAAGCTCGATCCGGTCGATGCGCTGAGGTACGAATGATGGCGGCGAAGACCGTATTGCAGCTCAAGGGTGTCGAGCGCTTCTATGAGGATGCGGCGGGCAAGCTCGTCATCCTGAAGGGCGCCGACTTCACGATCGGACAAGGCGAGATGGTCGCGCTTGTTGCGCCGTCCGGCGCCGGCAAGTCGACGCTGCTCCACACGGCCGGCCTGCTCGAACGGCCGAACTCCGGCGACGTCGTGCTGAACGGGCAGGAGTGCGGGCAATTGTCGGATGACGACCGCACGGCGATCCGCCGCAACGAGATCGGCTTCGTCTACCAGTTCCACCACTTGCTCCCGGAGTTCTCGGCGCTCGAGAACATCATGATGCCGCAACTCGTTCGCGGTTTGAAATCGAAGGAAGCCTCGGAGCGTGCGGCCCAGCTTCTCGACTACATGAAGATCGGGCATCGCGGTACGCATCGTCCGGCCGAACTGTCAGGCGGCGAACAGCAGCGTGTGGCGATTGCCCGCGCGGTCGCCAACGCGCCTCGGCTTCTGCTGGCGGACGAGCCGACCGGAAACCTCGACCCGGCGACGGCAGGCTACGTTTTCGACGCGCTCGAAGCGCTCGTGCGCCAGTCGGGCCTGTCAGCGCTGATCGCCACGCACAACCACGAACTCGCGTCCCGCATGGACCGGCGCGTCACGCTGGCCGAAGGCAAGGTCGTCGAAGTCGTCGCCTGATCGATACCCGTGAAAATTGTGCCGGGAAGGGAACGATCCCCCAGCCCGGCCATTTGTCCCTTGAAGGGACGGCGCTCCGGCGCCAGCGGGACATAAGAAAATGGCAGGCAGGTTTATCTCCACCGCGCTGATCGGCGCGCTCGTGGCAGGATCGTTCTACTTCTTCGGCGACGTGCAGGCGGACCCCATGGCGCGGCTTGCTCTGATCAATCCCCCAGTCGCGGCGACATCCGCCCACTGACCTATTCGGCGTCGGGCTGCCGGGCAGGCGCAGTGTCTGCAAAGGCGGCCCGTTCCATGCACGCGTCGCGAATGCGCGAAATGGTCGGATATGGCGTCATGTCGACATTGAAGCGTGCATTGTTTGCGACCTGCGCGACGAGGCAGATATCCGCCAGGCCCGGCTCGTCCCCATGGCAGAAGCGTCCCGTCTGCGGGCTCGCCGCGAGCATCGCCTCGAGCGGCGCGAATGTTTCGTTGACCCAATGCCGGAACCAGTCGGCGACGCCAGCGTCGTCGGCGCCGTAGCGCGCGCGGAGCGCGTTGAGGACACGCAGATTGTTCACCGGATGGATTTCGCATGCGATCATCTGCGCGATCGCCCGAACCCGGGCGCGGCCGGCGGGGTCGGCGGGAAGAAGCGCGGGCTGCGGGATCACTTCGTCGAGAAATTCGCAGATCGCCAGCGACTGCGTGAGAACCGTGCCGTCCGACCAGACCAGCGCCGGAACCAATCCTTGCGCATTGACGGCCAGAAAGGCCGGGTCGCGGTGTTCGCCGTGGCGCAGATGGTGCGCGACGTAGTCGTAGTCGACGCCCTTGAGATTGAGCGCGATGCGGACGCGATAGGAGGTGGAGGATCGGAAATAATTGTGCAGGACGACCCGGCTCATGCGCCGTCCTTCATCGCCGCCAGTTCGTTCAGCATGTCGATCAGATGCTCGGTCTTTTCGCGGCCGTAGCGGGCTTCGAGAACCGAGTAGATCGCGACGCTTTGCGGAGTCACATCGCGGATGAGGTCGAACCCGGCCTGGTTGAGGCTGAGCAGAGTGCGGCGCGCATCCGCATGGTCGCGTTCGCGCCGGATGATGCCGCGCTCTTCGAGCGACTTGATGATCCGGGTCAGGCTGGGAGCGAGGACGCATGCCCGTTCCGCGACCTCGGTCGCGTCGAGCGGGCTCGTTTCGCCGAGGATGCGGATGACGCGCCATTGCTGCTCGGTCAGGTCATGAACGGCCAGCAATGGTCGAAAACGGACCATGACGGCTTCGCGCGCGCGCAGCAGCGAGAGGGGAAGGGAGCGCGATGTGTCGCGCGGCAGCAACGTATCTTCCAGAACGCCGTTTTCCTTGCCCATCGCTCGCTTCCCGGTTTCAGTCGCCATACGGAACCCAGACATTCTTCACCTCGACCGCGCGCGGCAGGAGAAGATCGTGCGGCTGTACCGACCAGTCGACGGACTTTCCATTCGATGTCCACACCCGTTTGAGATTGCCGACGGATTCAGCTTCCGCCGTCCGGCATGTGTCTTTGTCGGCCACCACCCAGAGCCCGTCGACATCGTCGTGCATCGCCAGAACCTTGGCGAGGTCGCGGGCCGGGCCGGTGACGATGTTGACCGCGCCGGCCGGCAGGTCGGAGGTTTCCATGACCTGATAGAGGTCGGTCGCGACGAGCGCGTGGCGGGCGGACGGCACGGCGACGACGCTGTTGCCCATGGTCAACGCCGGCGCGATCAGCGAGATCAGGCCGAGAAGCGGCTGGTCGTCGGAGGCGACGACGCCGATGACGCCGACCGGTTCGTGAAGGGCGAGCGTCACCGCGCGGGCAGGGGGCTGGTGGACCCGGCCCTCATATTTGTCGGCCAGGCCGGCGAGCGCGAAGAGGCGCTCGACCGACAGGTCGACCTCGGCGCGCGATGCGCGGGCAGATGCGCCGGTGAGATCGGTGATGCGCGCGGCGAATTCGCCGGCGCGGGCATCGAGATTTTCGGCGAAGAAATAGAGCACCTGCGCGCGATTGTAGCCGGTGGCGGCCGCCCAACCCTTGGCGGCGTGGGCGGCGGAAACCGCGTCGCGGATGTCCTTGCGGCTGCCGATGCCGACTTCGCCGGCGAGCCGTCCCTTGGCGCCGGTGACCGGCATCGAATAGGCGCCGTCCGGCCGGACCTGCTTGCCGCCGATATAGAGCTTGGCCGTGCGGTCGATGCCGACGCCATCGGCGGCCGAAGTGGGCTCGACGGGCTTGGCCGGCGCGAGATCGGCCGATTTCGCCATGGGCGCGACGAGATATTCCGCCAAGCCCTCGCGCCCGCCTTCACGGCCGAAGCCGCTCTCGCGGTAGCCGCCGAAGCCGCAGGCGGCATCGAACATGTTGGTGCCGTTGATCCAGACGACGCCGGCCTTGAGCTTGGGGGCAGCGTCGAGCGCGAGGTTGATATTCTCGCTCCAGATCGATGCGGCAAGGCCGTAGCGGGTGTTGTTGGCGATCGACACCGCTTCGTCGGTCGTGCGGAAGGTCATCGCGGCGAGAACGGGGCCGAACACCTCCTCCTGCGCCAGGACGTTGGCGGGTGCGAGATTGGTGGCGAGAACCGGCAGGTGGTAGTGGCCCTCGGTCGGAACCGCGCAGTCCGGCTGCCAGCAGATCGCGCCTTCGGACGCGCCCTGCGCGACGAGACGGCGCACACGCTCCAACTGCGTCCTGTCGACGAGCGGGCCGATATCGGTGTTCTTGTCCAGCGGATCGCCAAGCCGAAGCTTGCCCATCCGCGCCTTGACCTTCTCGACGAAGCGATCGGCGATGCCTTCCTGCACGAGGAGGCGCGAGCCGGCGCAGCAGACCTGGCCCTGGTTGAACCAGATGCCGTCGACCAGCCCTTCGACGGCGGAATCGAGATCGGCATCCTCGAAGACGATGAAGGCCGACTTGCCGCCAAGTTCGAGCGACAATTTCTTGCCGGTGCCGGCGGTCGCCTTGCGGATGATCTTGCCGACCTCGGACGAGCCGGTGAAGGCGATCTTGTCGATGTCGGCATGGTCGACGATTGCCGCGCCGGCTTCCGGCCCGCCCTGGACGATGTTGACGACGCCCTTGGGCAGGCCGACGCGGGCGCAGATTTCGGCGAACAGGATTGCGGTGAGCGGCGTGAATTCGGCTGGCTTGAGGACGACCGTGCAGCCGGCGGCGAGCGCCGGCGCGATCTTCCAGCCGAGCATCAGGAGGGGGAAGTTCCAGGGGATGATCTGGCCCGCGACGCCTGCGGCCTTGTGACCGGGAAATTCCTTGTCGAGCGCCTGCGCCCAGCCGGCGTGATGGATGAAGTGGCGGATTGCCAACGGAACGTCGATGTCGCGGCTTTCGCGGATCGGCTTGCCATTGTCGAGCGATTCCAGCACCGCGAAGAGCCGTGCATGGCGTTGCATCGCGCGGCCGATGGCATAGAGGTGACGCGCGCGCTCATAACCCGAAAGCGCCTGCCATTTCGGCAGCGCCTTGCGGGCGGCCGCAACGGCGGCGTCGATATCGGCAGCGCCCGCCTCGCCGAGCGTGGCGAGCAGCTTGCCCGAAGCGGGCTCGCGGGTCTCGAAGGTCTTGCCGGAGGCCGGCTTTACCCAATCGCCGTTGATGAAGAGCGATGCGGCCAGATCCCGCGCGGCCAGCCAGCGGTCGGCTTCCGAGCGGGATTCGGGGGCGGGGCCATATTCCATGGCGTCATAACGTTCCAGAATGTTCACGACTCAAGCTTCCGGGTTTCGGCCGTCAGGCCATGGCGTGACGGTGGGCGGCGGAGTAGCGCCCGGTCAGGTGATGTTCGAGCTGGCGCTCGATGTCGGTCAGAAGGCTCGATGCGCCGAAGCGGAAGAGATCCGGCTCCAGCCAGCGCCGGCCGAGCTCCTCGCGCATCAGGACCAGCCAGTCGAGCGAGGCCTTGGCGGTGGAGATGCCGCCCGCCGGCTTGAAACCGATGAAGAGGCCGGTTCGCTCGTAATATTCGCGGATCGCGCGGACCATGACGAGGCCGACGGGCAGCGTCGCGTTGACGCTTTCCTTGCCGGTCGAGGTCTTGATGAAATCGGCGCCGGCCATCATCGCCACCATCGAGGCGAGCATGACGTTGCGCAGCGTGGCAAGGTCGCCGGTGCCGAGGATGACCTTCAGATGCGCCTCGCCGCAGGCTTCGCGGAAGGCGGCGATCTCGTCATAGAGTTCCTGCCAGCGGGCGCCGAAGACGAGGCCGCGCGGGATGACGATGTCGATCTCGTCGGCACCGTCGGCGACCGAGGCGCGGACTTCGGCAAGCCGCGTCTCGAGCGGCGCAAGGCCGTGCGGGAAGGCGGTGGATACGGCCGCGACATGGATGCCGCTGCCCTCGAGTGCCGCGACCGCCGTCGCGACGAAGGGATGGTAGACGCAGACCGCGGCCGGGCGGATGGGCCGGTCGGTGAGGCCGAGGCCCGCCACCAGATCCGCGCGCAGCGGATTGAGCGCCTTGGCGCAAAGCCGTTTGACGCGGTCCGGCGTGTCGTCGCTCGAAAGCGTCGTCAGGTCCATCAGCGAAATCGATCTGAGAAGCCATGCGGCCTGATTGTCAGCCTTGATCGAGCGGCGCTTGGTCAGCGTCTGGACGCGGCGTTCGAGCGCGCTCTTGTTGACGTGGCGCATCGCCTCGAGCCAGCCAAGATCGAGCGGCTGGCCGGGATTGCGCTTGAGCCCGTCACTGGCTGCGCCGGCAGAGGGAAGATGGTGCAGGGTGGCGGCCTGGAGCTTTGCCGTCATTGTTCTTGTTTTCCAGTTCGTCTTGTCCCGCACGATATCGCACGAAACCGCGCCAAGTGGAATGCTGGACCGCAATACGCCGCCTCCGGATTGTTTTGAAACATAATAGTTTGGGGGCAAACAAGGCGGTTGCCAGCGGCGTCGACCTCGTTATAGGCTCCAGTCTCGCCAAGGCCGGATGGGAGGAACTCCCGGCCCTAGGTACGCGCCAACGGGAGGAGGAACCCCAATGTCGAAGAAGTTGCTTGCCGCACCGCTCGTCGCTGCCAGCCTCGCAGCGCTGATGTCCAGCGCCGCACTGGCGCAGGACGCGCCCGTCGAACTGCGTTTCGCACATTGGCTGCCGCCGCAGCATCCCCTGCACGTGATGGGCATGACCGAATGGATCGAATCCATTCAGGAAGCGTCCGGCGGGTCCATCAAGATCACGATCTACCCGGCCCAGCAACTCGGGCAGGCGGGCGATCACTACGACATGGCACGCGACGGCATCGCCGACATTTCCTTCGTCAATCCGGGCTATCAGCCGGGCCGCTTCCCGATCATCGCGGCCGGCGAATTGCCGTTTCTCGTGGCGAACGCCACCGGAGGTTCGGCTGCTCTGGACGCCTGGTACCGCGAATACTCCGAACAGGAGATGGCCGACGTGAAGGCCTGCCTCGTTCACTTCCATTCGCCCGGCACCTTCCATTCGCGCGAGGCGATCAAGGTGCCCGAGGACGTGCGCGGCCTGAACGTACGCCCCGCCCACGCGACGATGGCGGCTTTCGTCTCGGCGCTCGGCGGACAGAACTTCCAGGTGTCGGCGCCCGAATCGCGCGACGCGCTGGAGCGCGGCGTCGCGGACGTGATTTCCTTCCCGTGGAATTCGATCCTGATCTTCGGCATCGAGGGCGTGGCGACCAACCATCTCGACCTTCCGCTTTATGCGACGACCTTTGCCTGGACGATCAACAAGGCGCGCTACGAAGGATTGTCGGAGGCGCAGCGGCAGGTGATCGACGACCACTGCACGAGCGAGTGGGCCGAACGCGTGGCGTCCGGGTGGGCCGGCGACGAGGATTCCGGCCGCGAAAAGCTGATCGCGATGGACGGCCACGAGGCCTACGTTCCCACGGATGAGGAAGTCGCCTTGTGGCGCGAGGCCGCAGCTCCCCTCAAGGATAGCTGGACCCAGGCAGTCACCGGCGCCGGGCATGATGCCGACGCCGTCTTCCAGGGCCTTGTCGATGCGCTCGAAGAGCGCGACGCTGCTTACTGAGGAAGGCCATGGCGCGGCCGATCCCGCTGATGCGGGGTCGGCCGGCGCGATCTGAAGGAGGAGACTGCTCGGATGAACAAGGGTGAAGCTGCGCTTCGGCGCCTGGTTCAGATCGTCGATGGGGCGGCGGCCGTCTTTCTGGCCGTCATCACCCTGCTCACATTCGCCGCAGTGGTCATGCGCTACGTCCTGCAGATGCCGTTTCCCGGCTCGTTCGACGTCAGCCGCCTGCTGCTGGGCGTGGCGATCTTCTGGGGCATCGCCGCCGCCGCATACCGCAAGGACCACATTCAGGTGGATCTGTTCTGGCAGATCCTGCCGCCGGCGGGTCGCCGCATCCTCGACGTCTTTTCCGATATCGTCTTCGCCATCTTCATGGCGGCGATGGCCTGGATGCTGTTCTGGCAGGTCGACCGGGTCCGCTTGTCGCGCCAGACCACGTTCGAACTCGCGATCCCGATCTGGCCTTTCTACGGCATCGCCTGGCTCGGCATAGGGCTTTGCCTTCTCGTTCTCGTCGCGCGCATCCTGCGCGGCTTCGTCACCCCTCTTGGCGATCCGGCTGAACATTCATGATGACCACCGATTTCGTAGCGGTCGGCGGTTTCGTCGCCCTGTTCCTGCTCCTGATCCTGCGCGTCCCGATCGGCGTCGCGATGGGCGTGGTCGGTGTCGGCGGGTTCGGCCTGCTGGCTGCCTGGGACCCGGCCCTGAACCTTCTGGCGATTTCACCGATCCGTACCGTCACCGACTATTCGCTCGGCCTGATCCCCATGTTCATCCTGATGGGGGCGGTGGCCTCGGCCTCGGGCATGAGCGGCGAGCTCTACCGGGCTGCCAACGCTTTTCTCGGCCACCGCAAGGGCGGGCTGGCGATGGCGACGATCACCGCCTGCGGCGGCTTTTCGGCGATCTGCGGATCGTCCGTGGCGACGGCCGCCACCATGGCCAAGGTCGCGCTGCCGGAGATGAAGCGCTACGGCTATCCCGATACGCTGGCGACCGGATCGATCGCTGCGGGCGGTACGCTCGGCATCCTGATCCCGCCCTCCATCGTCCTCGCGATCTACGGCGTCATGACCGAGCAGGATATCGGCCAGCTCTTCATCGCCGGCCTGATACCGGGCATCCTGGCCATGGTGATGTACCTCGTCACCGTGCAGCTCTACATCCGCTTTCGAGGCATCGAAATCCCGGTGCAGGAGCGGATCGGCTGGGGTGAGCGCCTCGCGGCCCTTCGTGGCGTCTGGGCGATCGTGCTTCTCTTCATCTTCATCATCGGCGGCATCTATGGCGGCGTCTTCACACCGTCGGAAGCCGCAGGCATGGGCGCGGCCGGGGCGATCGTCATTTCCATGGCACGCCGCCGGCTGCCTCTGAAGCGTCTGTTCGACTGCCTCCTGGAAAGCATCCAGGTGACGGCCGGCATCTTCATGATCCTGATCGGCGCGATCCTGTTCGGCTATTTCCTCACCATCACGCAGACCCCGCAGAAGGTAACGAACTTCCTGCTCGGCCTCGAACTTGGTGCGTATCCGACGCTTCTGCTGATCCTCCTGTTCATGATCGCCCTCGGCTGCATCCTCGATGCGATGGCCATGATCATCCTGATGATCCCGATCCTGTTCCCCGTGGCGATGGCGCTGGGCTTCGACCCGATCTGGTTCGGCGTCGTCATCGTGATGACCGTGGAACTGGGCATGATCACGCCGCCGATCGGGATGAACGTCTTCGTCATCAACTCGCTGGCGCGCGACGTGCCGCTGCAGAAAATCTATGCTGGTGTCATGCCGTTCGTGATGACGGACATCGTCAGGCTGGGGCTGATCATCCTCTTCCCCGCAATCGTGCTCTTCCTGCCGCAGACCATGCGGTAGCATCGTGGCGCCTTCCTTCGCCAGCGTCGAGGACATGCGCCGGCGGGCAAAGCGACGCCTGCCGCGCGCGATCTTCGACTATGTCGACGGCGGGGCGGGGGACGAGCGGGGCGTCCGCCGCAATCGCGAAGCGATCGAGCGGCGCCTGTTGAAATTGAAACCGCTGACGAATGTCAGCCAGCGCGACCTGACGGTGCCATTGCTCGGCGGCCATCTCCCGCTGCCCTTCCTGATCGGCCCGACCGGCCTCAATGGCGCGGTCATGCCGGGGGGCGACCTGGCGCTGGCGCGCGCGGCCGCGAAGTTCGGCATTCCGTTCGTGCTGTCGACCGCGTCCAGCATGTCGATCGAGGACGTCGCCCACCAGGTCGATGGCGAGCTGTGGTTCCAGCTCTACGTCCTCAACCGCGACGCCGCGCGGCAATTCGTCGATCGGGCGCTGAATGCGGGATATCGAACCCTCGTCCTGACGGTCGACGTGCCGGTCGGTGGGCGACGCGACCGCGATTTTCGCAACGGCTTCGGGGTACCGTTTCAAATGACGCCGCGTTTCGCGCTCGACTGCGCGCTCCACCCCGGCTGGGCGCTGAAGCAGTTGCGCGGCGGCGCACCGCAACTGGCAAATCTGCGCAGCACAGGGGCGACGGACGCAAACAGTCAGGCATTGCTAATGTTGCGCCAGATGGATGCGAGCTTCGACTGGGACGATCTGAAGGCCTTGCGCGATCGGTGGCCGCATCGGCTGATCGTCAAGGGACTGACAGATCCGGCCGACTGCGCGCGATGCTTCTCGCTGGGGGTCGACGCCGTGGTGCTGTCGAACCATGGCGGGCGCCAGCTCGAGGACGTGGTAGCGGGGTTCGACATGATCGACCGGATCGACGTTCCGGAGGGAAAGGCGCTTCTGGTGGACGGCGGCTTTCGCCGAGGGGCGGACATCGTCAAGGCGCTCGCGCTCGGCGCCGATGCGGTCATGCTGGGACGTGCGACACTCTACGGGCTGGCTGCGGCCGGACAGGCCGGTGTCGAACAGGTGATCGAGACGCTGCGCCTCGAGATCGACAACACGCTGGCGCTGATCGGCTGCCCGAACGCTGCCGACCTTGGCCAAGACGTCCTCCAGGATTAGCCGATCGCGACCTCGACCAGCGCGAGCTCGCGCTTCTCCTCGATATGCCGGATCGCGTTCGCCAGCGCGCGCGGCAGATCTGCGGCCGCCGTCACCTTGACCGCGAAGGCGCGACTGGCTTCCGCGACCTTTGTGAAGTCAGGCGAGGGGTCGAGCGAGGTCAAGGGCATGCGGTTGGCCTTGGCGGCATAGCCATCCGGGTAAAGCCCGGTCACCGAATGCCGCACCGCCCCCCATTCCGAATTGTTGAGGATGACGACGAGGATCGGCAGCTCGAGCGCTTCGGCAATCTGATGGCACGCGACCGGGTTCGAGAACACGTAGGAACCGTCGCCCATCGTTGCGACGACGAGCTTCGTCCTGTCGGCGAGCTGCATTCCCAACGCGCAGGGAAACGACCAGCCAAGCCCGCCCGCATGCGGCTCCTGATGCCAGGAATTGTGCCGGTCGAGGACGATCGGGTCGAGCGGGCAACCGAGTTCGGACAGGATGGTCGCGTTCTTGCCCGCAACCGCGTCCGACAGGCACTTCGAGACATACGCCTTCGACATCGGCTCGCTCGGCGCGGCAGCCTTTGCGGTGCCGGCGCGAATTTGCGGAACCCGCTCGGAAAGCAGCGCCTGACGCTTCATCCTGGTTCCGACATGCCGGTTCATCATCGGCCGCATCGCGGCTGCGAGCGCGAGAATGCCTTCGTCGGTCGACGTCGCAATCGTCACGTCGGACCGGAAATTGCGAACCGGCGTGCGCGCGAAGAGAGGATCGGGGCCCATGTGAATGAATTTTGCGCCGGACGCCGGCCGGTGCATGTCGGGCCACCACGGCGCGAGCGCATCGAGCACCAGCACCACATCCGCCTCGCCAAGCCACGGCATCGGATCGGCACCGACATAACATGGATGATCGGTGGCGATGGCAGTCGCGACGGCCCACCATTGGCAAACCGGGATCGACCAATCGGTGACGAGTTGGGACAATGCGGCAAAGCCGGCTTCGCTGCCGGCGCCACGCTGGGCGATGATCAGGGGATTGCGCGCTTCGGCGAGCAGCCGGGCGGCCTGGCCGATCAGCGTCATGTCCGCGGCCGGGTGTGTGGGCTGCATCGACGCCGGAGCGTCGAGACCTGCCGCATCGACGTCCTCGCAAAGAACCTCGCGCGGCAGGCTCAGATAGACCGGCCCCTTGGGCAGGGAATTGGAGATGGCGTGCGCGCGGTCGAGAAGCGGCCCGACCTGTTCGGGGAAGCGCAGCTCATAGTCCCATTTGGAGGCTTCGCGCACGAGCGCAGCCTGGTCACGCATTTCCTGCCCCCAGCCGATGGGAACCGTCCGCGCGCCGAAACGACCTTCCTCGGTGACCGGCGTCCGGCCGGACATCATGAGGATGGGCACCTGGTCGACGGCCGCATTGATCGCGCCGATGGACCCGTTGGCAAGGCCGACATTGGTGTGCAGGATCACGGCCTGCGCCTTGCCGGTCGCGAAATAATAGCCATGCGCCATGCCCATCGCAGCGTGCTCGTGCGGCATGACGATCGCGTGGGGAAGGGGGATGTCGCGGGCTGACGCTTCGGCGAGCCCTTCGATGATGGGCGGGAAGTCGGTGCCGGAATTGCAGAAGACATAATCGACGCCGAGCGCCTTGAGCCGCGTGAAGAGCGCGGCGCCCGCGGTCATCTTCGTGGTGTCACCGGGCCTGTCGGCGAAACTTTTCAGCATCGATACCTCCTGCAGCCGAACGCCGAGTTGGCGTTCAAACTAGTTTGGTATCAAACAATCTTTCCGGATGCAGCGCAAGCGCGGTCAGTCGATCTCGGCCGCGATTCGCCTCAAAAGGTTAAGCAGCTCCGCCTTCTGGTCGCCGACGATCTGATCGAGCCGGCGGTCGTGTTCCGCCGCATGGCGTGCCAAATCCGCCAGCCGCGCGGAGCCTTCGGGCGTGGCGAAGAGCGCATAGCTGCGCCGGTCGCGCGCGATCGGCTGCTTTTCGACGAAGCCGTCGCGGATCATGTCGCGCAGAAGCGGCGTCAGGGTCGACTTGTCGCGGCCGGACGCGCGCGATAGCGTCATCGGCGTGATGCCGGGATTGTCCTTGATGAGGCTGAGCAGCGCGAACCAGCCCGGCCTGAGATCGGTCTGTCCCGTCTTGCGCTGGAAGGATCGGAACGACGCGTTCTGGGCAAGGCGCAGGTGAAAGCCGATATAGTCGTCGAGCTTGCCGAGCACGATGTCTCCGCCCGACATGTTTTCCGTCTCCACCCGAAGCGGCTTCGCCTCATTCATGAATGAATTCCCGTTGACCTATGTTTCGATCTTACCCGTTGTCTTGGTGCACGCAAATCGCGATTGCGAACACAACCAGGAGAGGTGGGGGAAATCTGGAACGCCAGCGGCGGCAAGGCGGCGCGGGAAATTGCATTGGCTCGCAAATGGAAGTCGATCCGGCTGGCGTCGAAATGTAGCGTGCGGTCGTCATGTCGGATATGCTGGCAACCATGAACGCTCGACTGTCGCGTCGCACGCTCCTGAAGGTTGCAGCCTGGCTGGGTCTTGGAACCGGCCTGCCGGGACTTGCCCTGGCGGGTCAAAACTCTTCATCGGGGCGCCGTAACGTCGGTTTTGTCGGCCATTCCCTGGTTTCTCCGGCAATGGCACCGCTCTATGCACAGATCAGCGGCGATCGGGCGACCTATCAGGTCATCAACGGGGCGCCTTTGTCCTACAATTGGGCCGACCATGCCACGGCGGAAGGCGAAAGCATTCGCGACCTGTTGGCGGCCGGCGCGATCGACCAGTTGATGCTGGCCGAAGGCGGGCCGATCGAAGGTTCGATATCCGGCGGCTCGACCCGGACTCTTCTTCAGCAATGGCGAAGCCAGGGCATGGCGGCCAATCCGGACCTCGCAGTCTACTGGTATCAGATCTGGCCGGAAATCCCCGGATGGGCCGGCGAACCGGACTGGGAACTTTGGAAGCGTGAGATCACACGGCTGGCGGTCGAGGCTTACGGGCCGGTCTGCGAGCAGGTAGCAAGCGACATCGGAACGGGCCGGGTCTACCTGTCGCCGGTCGGCGAGGCGTTCGCGCAACTGCATGCCACCAATCTGTCGCCGGGCCTGCCGGGCGTGTCCGATTTCAAGGCGACTTTCTTTCCCATCGATGGGATTCACTTGCCGCCCATCGGGTTCTACTTCGCGACGATGGTTCACTATGCGACCATGAACAGGCAGACGCCGGTCGGCTTGCCATGGCGGCTGAGCCCGCCCGTCGAAGGCTTGAACGCCGATGTGGCTCTGGCATTGCAGGAGGTCGCATGGGAGGTGGTGAGCCGTCATCCCTATGCGGGCATAGCGCCGTGGCCCGAACCGCCGAGAGGCCGCGCCACCGCCGGTGCGCCGACACGGTACTCAACGAGCGAGGGCGGCGGCGGCAGTTATGGTGGCGGCATCGATGTCGGCCCGGCGCGTGACGGCCGCATCGCCGTCGTCTTCGTCGATACGGTTCAGCCGGGCTATCGACCGTCCTCGGTCACGCTTGGCCCCGGCCTCTCGCTGGCCGAAATGGCGACGAGCACGGAACATGGCTATAGCGGTGTCTGGGTCGCGCAGGTGCCGGACACAGCATCCGGAACGCTCGAACTCGCCGTCAGTTCGCAAACCGACCGCTGGGCGAACCTTGCGACAGCCTATATCGTCGACGGAGGCGACTTCGCAACCATCGCCGCCAGTTCCTATCGCGGCGATGAGCCCTTGCGGGTTGCGGGCAGGGCGGGAACATGTGTGATCGGTTCGATTTTCCACATGGATGGCGCGAGTTCGAGGCTCAACGCCCATCCACCGCTGCCCGAGATCGAGGATTCCCTCGGGTCGACCGACGGTTGGCATTTCCGGGCGGTGTGGGGCACGCTTGTCGCGTCGGCGAATACGCGCTTCGAGGGGTCCTCGCACGGCCACAAGGTCGGTTTGACGATCGCACCCGCAGATCGATGATCGCGCCGCACCCGTCGAGGATTACCGCAGATCTGGTTCTTCCAAAGCGTGCGTGGGTCGTCTGCGGGGTTTCCTGCTGGTCGTCGCAAGGCCGTCAAACAGAGCAGTCCATTCCCGGGTCAGTGCGGAAATGTCGAAGGCTGCACAACGCTCAAGCGACAGTGCGGACAGTCGCTCGCGCATATCTGCGTCGGTAAGGACCTGCTTCAGTGCGAGCGCGATGGCATCGGGATTCTCGGGCTCGACAAGCAACCCGTATTTGCCATCGTCGAGTACCTCTGACGGGCCTGAGGGGCAGGCGACCGAGACGATCGGTGCACCGCACGTCATGGCCTCGACGAGGACGAGCGCAAACCCCTCGAAGCGCGACGACATTGCATAGACGCTGGCGCGCCGCATGTAGCGGAAAGGGTTCTTCTGGAAACCCAGGAAATGGACGGAATCGGCAACGGCGTGCTCTTTTGCGTAGAGGCGCAGTGCATCCCCCTCGGGCCCGTCACCAATAATGACGAGGTTGCAATCCACATGCTGGCGGAGGCGAGCGTGAGCACGAATGAGGATGTCGTACGCCTTATGCACGTCGAGCCGTCCCACGGCGACGATCGTCTGCTTCTCGAAGATCGCCTCGTGCTCCGGTGCGATCTGTTCGACGGACAAACGCCGCACGCGCTCCACATCGATGCCGTTATGGATCGTAACCAGACTGGACCGGGCCTTGGGAACCATTGTCGCGAACGCCTCTTGCGCACCGACGGAGCAGCAGACGATGCGGTCGGCAAACCGATAGAGGCGGAGCGCGAGCCGTTGCCGCCAACTTACGTATCGCGAGAACTGCAACCAGTCCGTATGGACCCAGACGACGATGGGCCGTCGGCGCAGCAGACCGGCCAGCAATGCGAGAAACGTTGCACGACCCTCCATGGCACCGACGACGACAGCTGCATTGCCAACCTCCCGAAAGGTCGCAAGAAAGGATCGCACGAGATCGGTGCGTCGATACGGCCGGTCATGCTCGAAATGAATGTCCTGATCCGGCGCCAACGAGCCGAGGTGCTGGCCCCATTGCTCGTGGACGAACAGGCGTGTCCGAAAACGCTGCCGGTCGAGCGACGCCGCGACTGTAAGGACCATCCGCTCCGCCCCACCACCCGCAAGGTTCGGCAAGCAGAACAAAATTCTCAGGCTTTTCATCTAACAAAATCTGTCCGTGACATCGTCATTACAGATTTTACACTCGCGCCGACCTGGCGAAATATATCGGCAATAGCACATTCGATTGACCAATCCGCCGGCAAATTGCTCGAGCATGCGCAAAGATGCGCAAGCGCCGAACTTCCCATGGGAACTTCGATCCGCTAGACAGCCTCCCTTCAAAGGATATGCGCACGCTTGACAACACCGCTCTACCAGCAGCCCGTCTTCGCCATCGCACCCATGATGGACTGGACCGATCGCCACTGCCGGTATTTCCACCGGCAGATGACGCGTCATGCGCTTCTCTATACCGAGATGGTGGTGGCCGATGCGGTGATCCACGGCAACCGCGAGCGCCTGCTGGGCTTTGCGCCTGAAGAGCATCCCGTCGCGCTGCAACTGGGCGGCAGCGATCCGGAGAAGCTTTCCAACGCGGCAACGATCGCGGCCGAATGGGGCTATGACGAGATCAACCTCAATGTCGGCTGTCCGTCCGACCGTGTGCAGAGCGGTACGTTCGGCGCGTGCTTGATGCGCACGCCGGACCTCGTGGCCGAATGTGTCGCGGCGATGAAGGCGGCGGTGGCCGTGCCGGTTACGGTCAAATGTCGCATCGGCGTCGATGAGCAGGACCCGGAGATTGCGCTCGACGAGATCGCCGACAAGGTGCTGGCGGCAGGTGCAGACGCATTGTGGGTCCATGCGCGCAAGGCGTGGCTGCAGGGATTGAGCCCGAAGGAAAACCGGGACATCCCGCCGCTCGACTACGACCGCGTCTACCGTCTGAAGGCACGGCTCGGCGCAAATTTCGTCGGCATCAATGGCGGCATCGCCGATCTCGACGAAAGCCTGCGGCATCTGGAGCATACGGATGGCGCGATGCTCGGCCGCGCTGCCTATCACAATCCGGGCCTGTTGGCCGAAGTCGACCAGCGTGTATTCGGGGTGGCCGACGCTCCGATCGAGTGGCGCGAACTCATCGACCGCATGGCCGACTATTGCGCGGCCCATATCGCCGACGGCGGCCGGCTGACCCATGTCACGCGGCACATGGTCGGTCTCTTTCACGGTTTGCCCGGCGCGCGACGCTTCCGCCAGATTCTGTCGACCGACGCGACGAAGGCCGGCGCCGGACCTGAAGTTCTTCACGCCGCCTTTGCCGAAATAAACCTGGACCAGAGCCGCGACGCGGCCTGAGCGGTTTACTTTCCCCTCCCGTCACGTTAGCGCACGAGCGCAACGAATTGCGGGGGAATGCGCATGTCCGGACTTGATCTGCCGTGGAGCGAGCTTGCGGTCTTCGCCGCGGCAATCGCGGCCTCTGGCGTGGTCGCGGGCCTGATGGCCGGCATCTTTGGCATCGGCGGCGGGGCCGTGCTGGTGCCGGTGTTCTACCAGGTGTTCGGCATGCTCGGCGTCGACGAAGTCGTGCGCATGCACCTGGCGGTCGGCTCGTCGCTGGCGATCATCATCCCGACCTCGATCCGCTCCTTCACCGGTCACAAGGCGCGCGGCGCGGTGGATATGGACCTGCTGAAGAGCTTCCTCATTCCTGTTCCGATCGGCGTCGTGCTCGCATCGATCACCGCCGCCTACATCTCGAGCGAAGGGCTGCGCATCGTCTTCGCGGTGCTGATGCTGCTGGTCGCGGTACGGCTTTTGTTCAACCGCGAATCCTGGAAGATCAATGGCGACCTGCCGGGGACGGGCGGGCGCACGGTTGCGGGCGTGATCATCGGTTATTTCTCGACGCTGATGGGCATTGGCGGCGGCGTGATGAACAACACCTTCATGACGATCTACGGCCGGCCGATGCACCAGGCGGTGGCGACGTCGTCCGGCGTCGGCGTCCTGATCGCGATCCCCGGCACGATCGGCTACATCTGGGCCGGCTGGGGCCATCCCGAACTGCCGATCGCCTCGTCCGGCTTCATCAACTGGATTGCCGTCGCGCTGATCATCCCGATCGCGCTCATCGTCACGCCCTATGGCGTTCGGATTGCCCATGCCCTGAAGAAGCGCCAGCTCGAAGTCGCCTTCGGCCTGTTCTGCATCTTCATCTCGGCGCGGTTCTTCTGGAGCCTCTACGCCTGATCCTCAGTCGCGCAGGATCAGCCGCTCGCCGCGCATGTCGAAACCCGACAGCGAGCCGATGAAGTTCATGCCGAGAAGCGTGCGGTCGAGCTGACCCTCCGCCGCCACGAGCGCGGGCAGGCGCGTGCGCGAAATTTCGCCGATGCGGATTTCATCGAGCGTGATCCGCGCCGCCTGTGCCTGGCCGTTTGCCGTCATGACGGGCACCGTATAGCTGAGCGTTTCCGGATCGAGGCCGATCCGGCGGGCGTCCGCAGCGCTGAGAACGGTCGTCGTGGCGCCTGTATCGACGATCGTGTTGACGCTCGTACCGTTGATCGACGCCCTGATTTCGAAATGGCCGTTGGCCATCCGGTCGATCATGACCGCGGCGCGGCCATCCTCGCCGACCATCGAAAGCGGGCTGCCGGGTATGAGCCCGGCCGTCAGGCGGCTTGCGACGTCCTGCAACTCGTAGCGATATTGATAGCCAACCATCAAACTCATGATGATGACGAGCCAGATTGCCAGCGTGCGCGCCATCGGGCCGAAGCGCTGGCCCGAGCCCAGCAGTCCGACGGCGACGACAGCGCCCAGAAGTCCGAGATAGAGCGTCCGCGCGAAGCTGTCTCCGTCTAGCCCGAAAAGCGTGCCACTGTCGCCCGTCGCGATCAGCGCGACGAGCCCGATGCCCATGATTGCGATGACGGTCCAGAAGAGGCGTCCCATCGATCAATCCTGCGCCAGATCGCGCTCGCGCGCCATGCGCGCGCGTTGGGTTTCGCGGCGCGGACGGCGCTCCATCGTTTCCATGCGCGCGGGAAGTTCCGCCATCGTCTCGCGCCGCGCCTGCGGCGTCATCGTCGTCCACGCACCAATCTCTTCGCGCGTGCGCCCGCAGCCGAAGCAATAGCCGGTGGCCATGTCGATGGAGCAGACGAGAATGCAGGGCGATTCGATCGGCGTCATGAAATGTTCCTTGCCATGGATGACAGATGGGCCAAATGGCTTGGCCGTGCAAGACGATGGCGCCATCCGCCATTGTGATCGGGACGCGACTTGAGTATGCGCTTAGCCAAAGTTTGTGGAGCATTCGATGACCAGCGGCCTGCCATTCGACGACTATCGCGACCTCCTGCGCCGCCTGCCCGAGGCGGACAAGGGGGCGCGGCGCGACGCGGAAGCGCGGTTGCGTCTTCTCGAAGGGCAGGGCGTGCCGCTTGGCCGCATGGGCGAGCTCGCCGTCTGGCTGGCCAGTTGGCAGCGACGCAGCCAGCCGCAGATTTCGCGGCCGATGGTGACGCTCTTCGCCGGCACGCACGGCATCGCGAAGCACGGTGTCAACACGCGCCAGGCGAACGAAACGCAGGCGATGGTCGAGTTCTGCGCGGCAGGCGGCGCGGCGATCAACCAGATCTGCGCGGCGAACGATTTCGGCCTCAAGGTCTTCGACCTCGCGCTGCATCTGCCCGTCGACGATATCTCGGAAGGCCCCGCCTTCGACGAGCGCGGCTGCGCCGTGACCATGGCCTTCGGCATGGAGGCGATCGCCGGCGGCGCGGATCTGATCTGCATCGGCAGCCTTGGCGTCGGCGGCGAGACGGTCGCGGCGGCGCTCCTGATGGCGCTGCACGGCCGCGCCGCGCTCGACTGGATCGAGCCGGTGGGCGAGCCTGACCTGACTGAACGCCGCATCCGCCTGATCGACAAGGCCGTCGAACTGCATGGCGGCCATGTGAAGGACCCGCTTGAGGCGCTGCGCCGGCTCGGCGGACGCGAGATCGCGGCGATCGCCGGCGCGATCCTCGCCGCGCGCATGGAGCGCGTTCCCGTCGTGCTCGACGGGATCGTGTCACTTGCGGCGGCGGCGGTGCTCCATGGCGTCCGGCCCGATGCGATCGATCACTGCCTGCTCGGCCACGCCACGACCAATCGCGGGCAGCGCCATGCGGCGCAGGCACTCGGCCTGAAGCCGATCCTCGATCTGGAAATGGGCGAAGGCGAGGGTATCGGTGCAGCGATGGGCGCGCTGGTGCTGAAGACTGCCGCCCAGACCTTCGGCTCGATGACGATCCGCCAGAACTGACCTAGCGCCGGCCGGCTGCAGCCTTCTGGCGGGTGGGAAGCGCGGGCAGCGCTTCCATGACACGCGCCGGCGGTAGGATGGCGATGGCTTCGGTGCCCTCGCGCAGCTTGGAGCGAAGCTGGAACTCGCCGCCATGGAGCTCGAGCAGACCCTGGACGATGGGAAGGCCGAGGCCGGTCCCCTGTTCCGCACTCTTGATGGCAATCGAGCCCTGGCCGAAGGCCGACAGCACGATGGGAATTTCCTCGGCCGGAATGCCGGGGCCGTTGTCCTTGACCGAGACATACTGCCCGCCGCCGGCCGTCCAGCCGACGCGCACGCGCACTTCGGACCCGTTGGGGGCGAATTTCACCGCGTTCGAGATGAGATTGAGTGTGATCTGGCGCAATGAGCGTTCGTCGGCGAGCAGGCGCGGCAGGGTCGGTTCGAACTGCTGGACGAGGCGGATCGACTTCTTGTGCGCCTTCAGCTCCATCAGATGGCAGCATTCCTCGACGACGCCGGTCAGCGACAAGGGCTCTTCGTTGAGCTGGTAGCGGCCCGCCTCGATGCGCGACAGGTCGAGGATTTCGTTGATGAGGTTGAGAAGGTGCTGGCCGGACGCGTTGATATCGCGCGAATAGTCGCGATAGGTCTCATTGTGCATCGGCCCGAGAACCTCGTTGCCCATGACTTCCGAGAAGCCGAGGATCGCGTTCAGCGGCGTGCGCAATTCGTGGCTCATCGTGGCGAGGAAGCGCGACTTGGCAAGGTTCGCCTCCTCGGCGCGGCGGCGCGCTTCGTCCGACATGGACTTCGCCGTTTCCAGTTCGCCGATCAGCCCGTCCTTCTCCGCCTGGTAGGAAAGGAGCATGACGGCCGAACGGTTCATGTGGCGGGCGACGAAGGTGAAGAAGCCGAGCGAGACGGCGAGCAGCGCCACCATGATCGCCTCGACCGGCATCGCCATGTTGACGGTCAGGTAGGCAAAGACGGCGACCGGCAGCGCGAAGGTCATGAACAGCGCGCCGCGCAGCGTGTGAGAGATCAGCGCGGTCGAGGCAATGGCGAGCAGCAGGATGACGGTCTTGAGGACCGTGAACTGGTCGAGCTGGCATGCGACGCATTCGATTGCCGCCAGATACGCCCAGCCGAGCCCGGAGACGAAATGGCCGAGCAGGAAGGAGCGCTTGACGCCGACGGCGTCGAGTTCGTTGATGTCGGCCCGGTCGACACGGCGCGCGATCAGCGCGAGGCCGAGATAGCAGGCGACGGTGATGATCGCCCAGATGACGATCTGCGGCCCGGTGCCAGCGAAGGCGCCGCCCGCCATGACGACGAGCACCATCAGCGGGATCGCCGCGGCCGTGTTGATCATCGCGCGGGCGTGAAGCTTCAGGAGTTCGCGCTCGAAGACCGGATTGCCCTCGCGCTGCGACAGGCGTTCGCGCGTGCGCCGGACCGCCTTGGCGACATCGGTGTTGCGATGCGCCTTCCTGCGGTCCACGATATTCTTGTCGGCAAGTTGCGTGCCTGAAAACGCCATACGAGATATCAGTCAATGCGCGCCAATGATCGTCGCGAAGTGTAGCCAAAGAAAATTAAGAGACCCTTCGCGTGCCAGTTCTCCCCTTTCGCAAACCAAGGCAGCACCGGCGGCGCGGCGCTCGCGCGATGCGGCCGCTCGGCCTGCGCGATCTGGCGCTGACGGCCGGGATGTTCCTGATTCTCGGCGCGCTCGCCTGGCACTTCGAGCAACGAGCAGCACATGAGATCGTCTCGACGGTCCGTGTGATCGACGGCGACACGCTCGATACGGGTGACGGGCGAATCCGGCTCGTCGGGATGGATGCGCCGGAACTCGACCAGACCTGCGACAACGGATTTGCGATCTATGAGTGCGGTCGCGAGGCGCGGGAGAGGTTGCGGCAGTTGATCGGTGGGCGCGAGGTCACTTGCGCGACACGGCGCAAGGACCGCTATGACCGGTTTCTCGCGACCTGCCACGCCGGCGACGTGAACCTTGCCGCACGGATGGTCGAGACGGGCTGGGCGGTCGCGTCGGGCGACTACGATCTCGCGGAACTGCGTGCGCGCACGGCCGGGCGAGGGATCTGGGCGGGCAAGTTCGAGCGGCCGAACGAGTGGCGCGCCACGCGCGGCATGGTGAGCGAGGATGGCGGGATGCTCGATCCGGTCCTCGACCGGCTGCGGCTGTGGCTCGATCGGTGATCGAATGCGCTGGTACGGCGGATGATTTCCGTTCTAGACAGGGAATGAACGAGGGAGAGAACAGCATGAAGCTTTACGATGGTGGCCGCGCGCCGAACCCGCGCCGGGTCCGAATTTTCCTGGCGGAAAAGGGCATCGAGGTGCCGCTCGAGCCGGTCGACATGGCGGCAATGGGCCACAAGTCGGACGCGGTGACGCAGCGCAACCCCTTGCAGCGCCTGCCGGTGCTCGAACTCGACGACGGCACGATCCTCGCCGAATCGGTCGCGATCTGCCGCTATTTCGAGGAGCTTCATCCCGAACCTCCGCTGTTCGGCACCGGCGCGCTGGGCCGTGCGCAGGTCGAGATGTGGCAGCGGCGCATGGAACTGCACTTCCTGTCGGCCGTCGCCCAGGCCTTTCGCCATATCCACCCGGCGATGAAGGAATGGGAAGTGCCGCAGATCCCCGAATGGGGTGAGGCGAACAAGCCGAAGGCGATTGAGTATCTGCAGATGCTGGACCGCCATCTGGTCGACAGCCGCTTTATCGCGGGCGACGACTACACGATCGCCGACATCACCGGCCTCGTCGGTGTCGAGTTCATGAAACCGGCGCGACTCGAAGTCCCGGCCGACCTCGAAAACGTGAAGCGCTGGTTCGCCGAGGTCTCCGCGCGGCCGAGCGCCAAGGCCTGATCCTGGGCGAAGCGGAAGAACTCGCCCGGCGCATCCGGCTTTGCCGCATCTGCCGGGATGCGCCGCTGAAGGCTCCGCTGCCGCACGAGCCGCGCCCGGTCGTCGTCGCGTCATCGACCGCGCGCGTACTGATCGCGGGGCAGGCGCCCGGCACGCGGGTCCACGCGACGGGGCTGCCGTTCAATGATCGCTCTGGGGACCGTCTGCGCGACTGGATGGGCGTCTCGCGCGAGGAGTTCTACGATCCGGCGCTCTTTGCCATCGCGCCGATGGGTTTTTGCTTTCCGGGGCAGGACGCCAAGGGCGGCGACCTGCCGCCGCGCTGCGAATGCGCGCCAGCCTGGCGTGCGCCGCTGATGGCCACCATGCCGCAGATCGAGTTCGTTCTGGCGATCGGTCTCTACGCGCAACGCTGGCATCTCGGCCCGGAGTTCGGCCGTTCGCTGACGCGGAACGTCGAAGACTGGCGCGCGATCTTCCTGCGCAACACCAGTCCGCGCATCATCCCGCTGCCGCATCCCTCATGGCGCAATACGGGCTGGCTGAAACGCCACCCGTTTTTCGAAAGCGAATTGCTTCCGGTACTGCGGAGCGAAATCCGATTGTCAATACCGACGAGGGAATAGGACAATTTTGCTTCGTCGCGGTCGAATGGCCGGTGTTCATGCTTGGCTATCGCGCAGAACTTCTGCATTTTAGCATGAGATTTCTCATCGGAGCCTCATATGGACCGTCTCGACCGCAAGATCCTGCGTCTGCTGCAGGAAGATTCCACGCTTGCCGTGGCCGACGTCGCCAAGAAGGTGGGGCTGTCGACGACGCCGTGCTGGCGGCGCATCCAGAAGCTCGAGGAAGAGGGCGTCATCCGCAAGCGGGTGGCGCTGCTCGATCCGGTGAAGATCAATGCGCGGGTGACGGTGTTTGTGTCGATCCGCACGAACTCGCACAGCCACGAATGGCTGCGCCGGTTCTCGGAGGTCATCCAGGAGTTTCCCGAGGTCATCGAGTTCTACCGGATGAGCGGCGACATCGACTATCTCCTGCGCGTCGTCGTGCCCGACATCGCCGCCTATGACGCCTTCTACAAGCGCCTGATCGCCAAGATCGAGATTCGCGACGTGTCCTCTTCCTTCGCCATGGAGCAGATCAAGTACACGACGGAAATGCCGCTCGACTACATGGTGCTCGACAAGGAGAGCGGCTCGTCCAGCAACGCCGCTTGATCAGGAAAGGCGCGAGATCAGCGAGGACGTATCCCAGCGCTTGCCGCCCTTGCCCTGCACGTCCTTGTAGAACTGATCGATGAGCGCGGTGACTGGAAGCTGAGCGCCATTGCGGTCGGCTTCCTCGAGGCAGATGCCGAGATCCTTGCGCATCCAGTCGACCGCGAAGCCGAAGTCGAACTTGCCGTCGCGCATCGTCTTCCAGCGGTTCTCCATCTGCCACGATCCGGCCGCGCCCTTGGAGATGACGTCGACGACCTTCTCGATGTCGAGCCCGGCGCGCTGGCCGAAGGCGATGCCTTCCGACAGGCCCTGGACGAGCCCGGCGATGCAGATCTGGTTGATCATCTTGGTGAGCTGCCCAGAGCCGACAGGTCCCATCAGCCCGACCATCCGCGCATAGGCGTCGATGACGGGCTTGGCCTTGTCGTAAGTCGCCTGGTCGCCGCCACACATGACGGTGAGGACGCCGTTTTCGGCCCCCGCCTGGCCGCCCGAGACGGGCGCGTCGATGAAGCCGATGCCCTTATCGCTCGCCAGCGCCGCCAGTTCGCGCGCGACCTCGGCCGACGCGGTCGTGTTATCGATGAAGATCGACCCGGAAGCCATTGACGAGAAAGCACCGTCGGCGCCCAGCGCGACCGAACGCAGATCGTCGTCATTGCCGACGCAGGAGAACACGAACTCGGCGCCCCTCGCAGCCTCGGCCGGCGTTGCGGCCGACTTCCCGGAGAACTCGGCAGCCCATTTCTCGGCCTTGGCGGCGGTGCGGTTGTAGACGGTGACGTCGTGGCCACCCTTGGTCTTCAGATATCCCGCCATGGGATATCCCATCACGCCCAAACCCAGAAATGCGACCTTCGCCATCGTGCTCTCCTCCTGTGTCGTCGATCAAAGCCCCAGCCGGGACGTAATGAAATCTGCCATTGCCGCTATGTCATCGATCGGGAAGACGGGCAAGTTTTCGTCCGGCAATGCGTGGTCGCTGGCGACCGCGACGATGTTGGGATCGTCGGCCGATAGCGGTCGCGTGTCCTTCGCGTCGCGCCGGCGCGTCTCGATCTTGAGGTGCCCCTCGCGCTTGTAGCCTTCGACGATGACGAGGTCGCAGGGCAACAGACGCGCAAGGACGTCGTCCAGCGACGGTTCGCTCTCGCCGCGCAGTTCGTGCATCAGTGCCCAGCGATTGCCCGAAACGATCGCGACCTCGCCGGCGCCGGCTTCGCGGTGGCGAAAGGAGTCGGTGCCGGGCTGGTCGATGTCGAAGGCATGATGGGCGTGCTTGATGGTCGAAACCTTGAGCCCGCGGGTGACGAACTCGGCCACGAGCCGCTCGGTCAGCGTCGTCTTGCCCGAATTCTTCCAGCCGGTAATGCCGATGACGCGATGGCTCATGGTTTGATCAGGCGCTCCGCTTCTGCAAGGTCTTCGGGCGTGTTGATGTTGAAGAACGGATCGAAGGGCTCGGCGTCGAATTCGATCGAATCGAAACCGAATTCCGCGAGAAATGCCATGACCTTGCGGGTTTCCGCTCGTTCAAGAAATGCGGCAAGCGGATCGAGGGCGGCGATCGGCCAGAGCGCGAAGACGGGATGGTTTCGGCCGGCCGAGCGGGCGACGATTATGCGGCTCCGGTCACCGTGCGAAAGGGATTCGACAAGATCGCCGGGAAGGAACGGGCTGTCGACGGCAACGCTGACGAGGGCGGTGTGACCCTGCGATCTCGCCCATTCGAGCCCGGCATGGACGCCGGCAAGCGGGCCCTCGAAAGTCTGGACCGCATCGGCCAGAACCGGTGCGTCGATCGTGCCCGGCGCAAGCGTGTTGGAACTGACCGCAAGCGCATCGACCTGCGGTGCAAGGCGCTGGACCGCCCGGGAAAGGAGCGTGCGCCCGCCGAGAAAGGTCATCGCCTTGTCGCTGCCGCCCATGCGCGTGGACCGTCCGCCGGCCAGAACGATGCCAGCCCTGCTCATCGCGCCAGCTCGCCTTTTCGTGCGGCGACGTTGAGCACGTAGAGAGCTGCGACGATGCCGAGGCAGGAGGATGCGAGCATGACCCAAAGCAGCGGCGCCGGGCCGGTTTCAGGGCCGAGCAGCGCGCCCGCAAGCATGGAAAGACCCGCGCCGCCGCCGATCTGCATGGCTCCGCCGAGGCCCGAAGCCGAACCGGCGATATGCGGGCGGACGCTGACGATCCCGGCCATGGCGTTGGGCAGCGTCATGCCGTTGCCGAGCCCGACGAACATCACCGGCACGAAGAGCGACGCCGGCGAGACGTATCCGGCGAAATAGAGGAGCAGCGGCACGGACATGCCCGTCGCCGCGACGATGTTGCCGGTCAGGAGCATCCGGTTGATGCCGAGGCGGCTCGACAGTCGTCCGGACAGGAAATTGCCGACCATGTAGCCGACCGACACGAAGCCGAAATAGAAGCCGTATTGCGAGGGCGACAGGCCAAAGATCTCGCTCGCGACATATGGGCCGCCGCCGAGGAACGCGAAGAACGTGCCCGACGTGAAGGCGGCCGTGAGCGTGTAACCCCAGAAGCGTTCCGACTTGATCAACTCGGGATAGGAACGCACCTGCGCGAAGAGCGATGCGGACGGGCGCAGATTCGTCTCGCCGAGATCGACCCAGATGATGGCGAACGCCGCCATGCCGAACGCAAGGGTGAGCAGAAATGTCGACTGCCAGCCGTAAATCTCGTCGAGGAAGCCGCCGATGATCGGTCCTATCATCGGGACGAGCGTCATGCCCATGGTGACGTAGCCGATCTTGCTCGCGGCCTGGTCCGGACCGACCGTATCGCGGATGATCGCGCGCGACAGAACCATGCCGGCAGCCGAGAAGGCCTGCAGGATGCGACAGGCAAGCAGGATCTCGATCGTTGGTGCGAAGACCGCGGCAAGGGTTCCGAACAGGAACACTGCAAAACAGGAAAGCAGGACCGGGCGGCGCCCGAACCGGTCCGACGCCGGACCGATCAGGAGCTGAAGCACAGCGGTCGCGACGAGATAAAGCGCCACAGCCAACTGTACGACCGAGTAATCGGCATCGAAATGCCGCGCCATCGCGGGCAGGGATGGCAGGAAGACGTTCATCGCAAGCGCGCTCGACGCCGTTGCCATCACCAGCGTGAAGATGTGCGGTGGGGTCGCCGCGCGGTGGGCGAGGGGCATCGTCATCGGGCCGAAATGAACACGTTAATCATGGCGTGTGAATAGGCCTCATCCGCCTTCGCTTCAAGCTTCTCAAACGCCGTCAGGCGCCATTGCGGGCGACGTCGTGTCGGCAACCGGCTGCGTCTTGCCCGCATGGCGCTCGCGGTAGAGCGTGTAGAGGCCGGACGCGACGACGATCGACGCTCCGACGAGCATCGCGGCATCGGGAACTTCGCCGAACACGAGCAGGCCGAGCAGAAGCGCCCAGATCAGGGCGGTGTAGCGGAAGGGCGCGACGAACGAGATGTCGCCTGCGCGCATCGCCATGATGATGAACTGGTAGCCGACAATGAGAAGGACGGCGGCGCCCAGCAGCATCGAGGTGGTGGTCAAGGTCAACTCGGTCCAGCCCCCATCAGGCACGACGAGAAACCCTCCGATGACGGTGACGAAGAGCGCGGTAGCAAACGAAACGGCCAGCGAGGGGATTTCCGCGGGGATGCGCCGGGTCACGAGATCGCGAAGGGCGCAGAAGGCGACGCAAAGCAGCGCAAGCAGCGAATAGGAATTGAAGCCCTCGAAGCCGGGCCGGACGATGATCAGGACGCCGGCAAAACCGACCAGAATGGCCGTCCAGCGCCGCCAGCCCACCGGTTCGTTGAGGAATAGCGCTGCGCCCATGGTGACGGCGAGCGGCAGCGCCTGCAGAATCGCCGACACGTTGGCGAGGGGCATCTGCGCGAGTGCGGCGAGAAAGCAGAGTGTGCTGCCGATCTCGCTGGTCGCCCGCACGGCGACGAGGGGGCGGCGGAGCGACGACAGCGACGACAGGACGCCGCCATGCCAGGCGAGCAGGCCGATCATGATCGTGGCGAACGTGCCGCGAACCACCATCACCTGCGCGGCGTTCATGTCGCTGATGACCGTTTTCGTCAGCGCATCGTTGAGGGTGAACCCGGCCATCGAAATGGCCATGAACAGGGCTGCGCGGAGGTTTGGCGAAAGATTCACGGATGCTGGCTCGTCGTTTGGCTCGACGATGCCTTATGACGCCGCGTGGCTCGGCGCAACGGACCAGCGGCGCGAATGTCTACGCCAGATCAGCCGCCGGTGACGCTCATGTGACGCGAGACGGAGGGCCGGTTGGTGCGACGGTCGATGACGAAGTCGTGACCCTTGGGCTTGCGCCCGATGGCCTCGTCGATCGCGTTCGACAAAAGCTCGTTGCCCTCGGAAGCGCGCAGCGCGGCGCGCAAATCGGCCGCGTCGTCCTGGCCAAGGCACATGTAGAGCGTGCCGGTGCAGGTCAGACGCACGCGGTTGCAGCTTTCGCAGAAATTGTGGGTCATCGGCGTGATGAAGCCGAGCCGCCCACCGGTTTCCGCCACCTCGACATAGCGGGCGGGACCGCCGGTCTTGTAGGGAATATCGGCAAAGGTGAATTCGCGCTCGAGCTGCGCGCGCAGAAGGGACAACGGCAGGTACTGATCCGTCCGGTCCTCATCGATCTCGCCCATCGGCATCGTCTCGATGACCGTCATATCCATGCCGCGGCCATGCGCCCAGCGCAGCATGCCGGGGATCTCGTAGTCGTTGAAGCCCTTGAGCGCGACCGCATTGATCTTGATCTTCAGACCCGCCGCCTGCGCTGCGTCGATGCCGGCCATGACCTTGGAGATGTCACCCCAGCGGGTGATCTGCTTGAACTTCGCCGGGTCGAGCGTATCGAGCGAGACGTTGATCCGCCTGACGCCGCATTCGGCGAGCTCGGCCGCGAAGCGCTGGAGCTGCGAGCCGTTGGTGGTCAGCGTCAGTTCTTCGAGTGCGCCGCTCTCGATATGGCGCGAGAGATCGCGGACGAGGTGCATGATGTTCTTGCGCACCAGCGGCTCGCCGCCGGTGAGGCGCAGCTTCTTTACGCCCTTTTCGATGAAGACAGTGCAGAGCCGGTCGAGTTCTTCGAGGCTGAGAAGATCGCGCTTTGGCAGGAAGGTCATATCTTCCGCCATGCAATAGGTGCAGCGGAAGTCGCAGCGATCCGTCACCGAGACGCGCAGATAGGAGATCGCGCGCCCGAACGGGTCGATCATGCTGGTGTCGCCGAAATTCATGCCATTGCCTTCGATGCCCATCCCGTCAATTTCGTGATCTTTTGCCCCGCGCGCAAGCCCGATGCGCCGAAAGTCTGGCGCATGACGATGAATTGAGGCATTCGGGTGGGAAAGATTGAAGAGGTTTCACATGCGGCCACCATCGGAATTGCGCGTCTCGAAGGATCGGCGGCTGCTCACGATCCTCTTCGAAAATCACGCGCCGATCGCGCTCGAAGCGGAGTTTCTGCGCGTCGTCTCGCCGTCCGCCGAAGTGCAGGGCCACTCGCCCGAACAACGCGTGACCGTGCCGGGCAAGCGCGAGGTCGCGATCTCGAAGATGGAGCCTGTCGGCAATTATGCCGTGCGCATCGTCTTCGACGACGGGCATGACACCGGCATCTTCACCTGGGACTACCTGCACACACTCGGCCACGAGAAGGACACGCGCTGGCAGGCCTATGTCGACGAACTGGCGGCGAAGGGACTGTCGCGCGACTAGTCTTCCTTCAACGCCTCGCTGATCCGGCGCATCTGGTCGCCGAGGCGTTCGCACTGGTCGGGCGTCGATTGTGCCATGACGCGGTCGAGAAGGGCGGCGTAGATTTCCATCGCCTTCATCAGCCGCGCCTCGCCCTCGTCGGTGAGGTAGAGCCGCATGACGCGGCGGTCGTTCTCGTCCGGTTCGCGGCGCAGCAGGCCCTGGCTTTCAAGCTGCGGCAGAAGCATCGTGATGTTCGAGCGCCCCACGAGCAGCCGGCGCGCAAGATCGTGCTGCGACAGGCCGGGGTGGCGGTAGAGGTTCATCAGCACATCGAGCTGGCCGATCTTCAGCGGCGCGATCGCCTTGGCGAGTTCGCGCACGACGGCGCGCTCGGCCCGCACGACCGCGATCCAGTTGCGGAACCGGGGATTGTCCCAAGGCAGGCGCGGCGCGTCGGTCGGTTTCGTTGCGGTCAAGGCTTGCGCTCGGCGGGTGGATCATAGGGCAGCCCGGCCGCCTTCCAGGCGCCGAATCCGCCCTCGATGTGCTTGACGGGCGAAAGACCCATGTCCTGCGCGGTCTTGGTGGCGAGCGCGGAGCGCAGGCCGCCTGCGCAAAAGAAAACGAAGGTCTTGCCGCTGGCGAAGACGGGCTTGTGGTAGGGGCTTTCCGGATCGATCCAGAATTCCAGCATGCCGCGCGGCGCATGCAGCGTGTGCGGAATGCGTCCCTCGCGGTCGAGTTCGCGCGGATCGCGGATATCGACCAGCACGACGTCGTCGCGCGCGGCGAGTTCCTGCGCCGCCGCTGGCGATATCGCCTCGATTTCGGCATTGGCTTCTTCGAGCAATGCCTTGTAGCCCTTTTTCATGGCAGGCCTCCTGACCTGCCGATGATGGCCGCGCGGAAGCGCCAGCGCAAGACGCTCCCGCGCTCCTCGTCAGCCGAGGTTCAGTTCCTTGAAGAAGTCGTTGCCCTTGTCGTCGATGACGATGAAGGCGGGGAAATCCTCGACCTCGATGCGCCAGATCGCTTCCATGCCGAGTTCGGGATATTCGACGACTTCCACTTTCTTGATGCAGTCCTGTGCCAGTCGCGCGGCAGGACCACCGATCGAGCCGAGATAGAAGCCGCCATGGCTGCCGCAGGCCTCGCGCACCTGGCGCGAGCGGTTGCCCTTGGCGAGCATCACCATCGACCCGCCGAAGGACTGGAACTGGTCGACATAGCTGTCCATGCGACCCGCCGTCGTCGGCCCGAACGAGCCTGACGCATAGCCGGCGGGCGTCTTGGCCGGGCCGGCATAGTAGATAGGATGGTTCTTGAAATAGTCCGGCATCGGCTCGCCGGCTTCGAGACGTTCGCGAATTTTCGCATGGGCGATGTCGCGCGCGACGATGATCGGCCCGGAGAGCGACACGCGCGTCTTGACGGGCTGGGCCGATAAGATTTTCAGGATCTCGCTCATCGGCTGGTTGAGGTCGACCTTCACCACATGCGAGGTCAGCTTCTCCTCGTCGATGTCCGGCATGTAGCGGGCCGGGTTGGTCTCCAGCTCCTCGAGGAAAATGCCGTCCCTGGTGATCTTGCCCTTCGCCTGCCGGTCCGCCGAGCAGGACACGCCGAGGCCGATCGGCAGCGAGGCGCCATGGCGGGGCAGGCGGATGACGCGCACGTCGTGGCAGAAATACTTGCCGCCGAACTGGGCGCCGACGCCCATCGACTGCGTCATCTTGTGGACTTCGGCTTCCATTTCGAGGTCGCGGAACGCATGGCCGGTCTCGCTGCCCGAGGTCGGCAGGCCGTCGAGATAGCGCGTCGAGGCGAGCTTGACGGTCTTGAGGTTCATCTCGGCAGACGTGCCGCCGATGACGATGGCGAGGTGATAGGGCGGGCAGGCGGCGGTGCCGAGCGTCAGGATCTTTTCCTTGAGGAAATCGAGCAGCCGGTCGCGCGTCATCAGCGACGGCGTGCCCTGGTAGAGGAAGGTCTTGTTGGCCGAGCCACCGCCCTTGGCAACGAACAGAAACTTGTAGGCGTCCTCGCCTTCCTCGTAGATGTCGATCTGCGCCGGCAAATTGTTCTTGGTGTTCTTCTCCTCGAACATGGACAGCGGTGCGAGCTGCGAATAGCGCAAATTCTTCTTCTCGTAGGCGTCGAGCACGCCCTGGCCGAGCGCATCGGCGTCGCCGCCCTCGGTCCAGACGCGCCGGCCCTTCTTGCCCATGATGATCGCCGTGCCGGTGTCCTGGCACATCGGCAGCACGCCGCCGGCAGCGATGTTGGCGTTCTTCAAGAGGTCGTAGGCGACGAACCGGTCATTGTCGGTCGCTTCCGGGTCTTCGAGAATCGCGGCAAGCTGCTTCAGGTGGCCGGGGCGCAGCAGATGATTGATGTCCGCGAAGGCGGTTTCCGACAGGAGGCGCAGCCCTTCCGCATCGACCGTCAGGATTTCCTGGCCGCGGAAGGTGTCGACGCTCACATGGTCCGAGGTCAGCTTGCGATAGGGCGTTTCGTCGGCTGCGAGGGGGAAAAGCTCGGCGCTTGCGTAGTCGGCCATCGGCGAAAGATCTCCGGAAAGAAACAGGTTGGCAGGCTCTTAAAGCGAAACGGGCTCGGATTGAAGCCTGCCTTTGGGCGATGGACGAGCGTTGTATTCCTGCAATGGTCGCGACAAAACCGGTCGAGGCGGCACCGGATGCCTTGAACCCGACGCACCGTCATCCTTAGCATCGTGGTCGTGGCGGGCGAGAGTTTGCGATTTGGAAACCATATCGGGTCCAGTGTCGGGCTCTGTGTGTTTGCCGGCCCACGCGGCGCCCGACTGGAACTCTCGAACGGATTGGACGACATGATCAAGCGTATGCGCCTTCGGGCTCTGGCCCTGACCTCCACCGCGCTCGCGGCGTCGCTCCTGACCGGCGTGGAGAGTGCATCCGCGCAGAACTTTTTCGAGCGCCTGTTCAATCAGCCGCCGCGCCGCTACGTCGAGCCGCAATACCAGCAGCAGCCGCAGGCCCCGGTCCAGCAGCAGGTTCAGCGCGCTGCACCGCCACAGGCGCCCCGCGTCACCGGCCCGCAATATTTCACCTACAAGACCGATACGCTCGCGAAAGTGAATTTCGCCGCGATCTCGATCGATCCCGCGCTGGTCAACACCGGTATCGATCACGGCACGGTCGGCGCAACGACTCAGGCTGCGGCCGCGCCGTCACGGACGGTAACCGTTGCCGGCGGAAGCCTCGAAGAAGCGGTGGAAAAGGCGCTGGAAGGCAATGATGCGCGCGGCGAGCCGCGCCGGCGGATGGCGGCGCAGGACGGCAGGCAGGTTCCCTCGATCGGCGGCGCCAATCCGAAGCTCGAGATCGACGTCCGCAAACAGGCGGTGCGCTCGCCCGAACCGCTCAAGGCAACGATCGCCGATTCGCTCGACGATCTGGCGACGTTCGAATTCTACGCCGAGCAGGCGATCGGCGATGCGGTCGTCGCGCATTATTCGAAGCGCCCGCAGATGATCTGGTCCGAGGGCGGGCGCGTCAGTTCGGCCGCGCGCGACGTGGTGCGCGAACTGGCAGGCGCCGACGATTACGGCCTCAACCCGGGCGACTATGCGGTGTCGATGCCGCGTGCGAACGATGAAGCCGCGCTGGCGCGCTTCGAGATGGCGCTGTCCGCGCGGATGCTGCGCTATGCACGCGACATTCATGCCGGCCGCGTCGATCCGAACCGTATTTCCGGCTATCACGATTTCGAGTTGAAGACGGTGAACTATGCCGGCCTGCTGTCGAAGCTCGCCGATGGCGACGACGCGCGCGATGCGTTGCGCGCGCTTCATCCGCAGAACGAATTCTACAAGGCCATGCAGGTCGAGCTCGAGGAACTGCGCGCGAGCGAGGAAAAGAGCATCGTCATCGCGCCAGGAACGTTCATCCGGCCTGGCCAGACGAGCGCGGAACTGCCGAAGATTCTCGCCGTGATCGAGAAGGAGGCGGACCAGGCCTTCTTGGCCCAGCACGCGACTGCGATCGAACTCAACCGCGCGAACCAGATCTATTCGGACGATCTGGTCGCCGTCATCAAGGCGGCGCAGGAAAAGCGCGGCCTGCAGGTCGACGGCATCATCGGGCCACGCACGGTGACGGCGTTTGCCGGCGAATCGAAGGCGGCGCGGATCGAGAAGGTGAAGCTCGCGATGGAGCAGCTTCGCTGGCTGCCGTCGGAGTTCGGCGATCGCTACGTTTTCCTTAACGCACCGTCGGCGATGGCGAGCTATGTCGAGGACGGCTCTGAGAAGCTGGCGATGCGCACTGTGGTCGGCACCAAGGCGACGCAGACCTACTTCTTCCAGGACGAGATTTCCTATGTCGAGTTCCACCCCTATTGGGGCGTGCCGCGCTCGATCATCGTCAACAAGTACCTGCCCAAGCTCTATGCCGACCCGTCCTATCTCGACCGGTCCGGCTTCGAAGTGACGGACCAGCAGGGCCGCCGGATCTCGTCGTCGGCGATCAACTGGACGCGCTATGGCGCCAATATCCCTTACAATGTCCGCCAGCGGCCGGGCCCGAGCAATGCGCTCGGCGAGTTGAAGATCATGTTCCCGAACAAGCACGCGATCTACATGCACGACACGCCCGACCGGCATCTCTTCAGCCGCGACAACCGCGCGCTGTCGAATGGCTGCGTACGCCTCGAAGACCCGCGCGCCATGGCGGCGGCGGTGCTCGGCTGGGATCGTGCGAAGGTCGACTCGCGCCTGGCCGGCCAGCACGGCCGTGACAATCTGGATCAGAAGGTACCGGTCTACGTCGCCTACTTCACCGCATGGCCGGAAGCCGGCGGCAAGATGGGCTACTATCCGGATGTCTACGATCGCGACCTGAAGACGCGCGAGGCGATGGAGCGCATCGAAGCGGCGAGGGCGCCGTCGATCTGACGACGCTCGATCTGGCAGCGCGTCTCGAACCCGAAGGGTTCGCAAGCCCGACCGGGCGTCGCGCGGCCAGCGCGACCCATCGGAGGCACGAGCGCAGCGACTTTGCCGTGAGATATGTAAATGGTGGGCGCGACAGGGATTGAACCTGTGACCCTTCGCGTGTGAAGCGAATGCTCTCCCGCTGAGCTACGCGCCCATGAGCGCCACGCGCTCAAAGTCGTCCGGCGGACCGAACGTGGCCCGCGTATAGGAGCATCCGCCGGGGTCCGTCAAGCGGTCTTGGCGCGCGGCGAGGTTGCCGCTGCGATCAGCCGGTCGGCAAGGTCGACCGTCAACTCGTCGAAATGCGAAATGATGTGCGACGGCTCGAATTCGCGCACGTGCTTGTCCGTGTAGCCGAAGTCGACGGCGACGACGGGAATGCCCGCAGCCTTGGCCGTCTTGATGTCGGTTTCGGAGTCTCCGACCATGATCGCGCGTTCGGGATTGCCACCGGCGCGCGCGATGGTCTCGATCAGGTGGCGTGGGTCAGGCTTGCGGAACGCGAACGTGTCCTGCCCACAGATGGCGCGGAAGCGTTCGGTCAATCCGAGGCCCTGCATCAGCCGCGTCGAATGCAGTTCGAACTTGTTGGTGCAGATCGCGGTCAGGTATCCCGCATCGTCAAAGCGATCGAGCGCGGCGACCACGCCCTCATAGGGCTGCGAATCGCCGGGCATGTTCGAGCCGTAATGTTCGATGAACGTGTCGAGGAGTTCCTTGAGGCGCTCGTCGGAAAGGACGCGCTGCTGCGCCGCATAGGCGCGCTCGATCATCACCTTGCCGCCCATGCCGACGAAGCGGCGGAACTCGGCGGGTCCGGCGACGGTCATGCCGTCGAGTGCCAGGCAATGATTGAGGCTCGCCATCAGGTCGGGAGCGGTGTCGACGAGCGTGCCGTCGAGGTCGAAGACAATGATGGGAGCGGTCATCGGGTCGTCCGTTGGTTTCCGTTGCGGCGGGTCTAGCTTGGCCATGCGGCACGCGCAAGGCGGTCGGGTGGTTTGCCAGCACGGATGAAGGTGCTAAACGGCGTCTGCCAACCAAGGAGCGGGACATGGATGCGCGAGCGCTGAAGATCGAAGCGGCACGGGTCGCCCTTTCCCATGTGGAAAACGGAATGAAGCTCGGCATCGGGACGGGCTCGACCGCCGAGGAATTCGTGCGGCTTCTCGCCGTGCGGATTTCGGAGGGGCTGCGGATCATCGGCGTGCCGACATCCGAGCGCACGGCGGAACTCTGCCGCGATCTCGGCGTGCCGCTCGCGACGCTCGACGAGGAACCGGCGCTCGACCTGACCATCGACGGCGCCGACGAGATCGGACCCGGCCTCTCGCTCGTCAAGGGCGGCGGCGGAGCGCTCCTGCGCGAGAAGATCGTGGCCTTCGCCTCGAAGCGGATGATCGTGATTGCCGATTCGTCGAAGGTGGTCGAAACGCTCGGAAAGTTTCCGCTGCCGGTCGAGGTCAATCCGTTCGGCCTCGGCGCGACGCGACTGGCGATCGAGACGGCGGCAAGCCGGCTCGGGCTATCGGGTGCGATCGTGCTCCGCGAACGCAATGACGAGCGTTTCGTCACCGATGGCGGCCATGTCATTCTCGACGCATCTTTTGGCCGTATTCCCGATCCACTGGCACTTTCGGATGCGCTTCACGCGATCCCGGGCGTCGTGGAGCATGGGCTGTTCCTGAACCTTGCCGATCTGGCCGTGGTCGCCGAACCGGATGGCGTGAAGACGATCGACGGCGTATAGGCGTCGTCAGGACGAACGAGCGGCGCGGGCGCGCCGGCAAAGAGGAGACTGAACATGAATTTCAGATATGCGGGCATTGCGCTTGCCGTCGGTGCAGCCATTGCGCTCGGATCTGCCGTTGGCCCGGCCGCTTCGCAGGAGCCGTCCGAAAGCCATCTCGCCGCTGCGCGAGCCGCCGTCGACGCGGTCGGCATGACGGATGAGTTCGACAACATCCTGCCGCAGGCCGCGATGGCGCTTAAGAACGAGCTGACGCAGAAGAACCCGGACCAGGTGAGCCTCATTTCGCGCACGGTCGACGAAAAGGCGATTGCGCTGGCCGCTCGCCGCGGCGATCTGGAGCGCGAGGCCGCCGCTGCCTACGCCCAGTTCTTCTCGGAGGAAGAGCTGGCGACGATCTCGGAGTTCTACTCGTCTCCGACCGGCCAGAAGTTCATCGAGACGCACCCGGAAGTGACCAATCAGGTCTTCCAGGCCGCGAATATCTGGCAGTCGGGCATTGCCCGCGACCTCGCGCGCGATGTGGCCGGCGAACTGCAGGGCCAGGTTGCAGAGCCGCAGGGCGAAGCGGCTCCGGGGGCTGCCCCGGCACCCGCGCAGTCCAACTGAGCGATCTTCATCGCATCGAAAGCCCGGCCATGTGCCGGGCTTTTCTTTTGGGCGATGCGGTCTTAAGTCTTGCCCCGAAACCTAGAAAGGCCGCCGCATGACCCAGTACGACTATGATCTCTTCGTGATCGGCGGCGGATCGGGTGGCGTGCGGGCAGGGCGGGTCGCGGCCTCCCTCGGTAAGCGCGTCGCGATCGCCGAGGAATACCGCTTCGGCGGCACCTGCGTCATTCGCGGCTGCGTGCCGAAGAAGCTGTTCGTCTACGCCTCGCAGTTTCCCGAACATTTCGAGGATGCCGCCGGCTATGGCTGGACCGTCGGCGAGCGCTCCTTCGACTGGAAGACGCTGATCGCCAACAAGGACAAGGAAATCGCGCGGCTGGAAGGGCTCTACCGCAAGGGCCTCGAAAATGCCGGCGCGACGATCATCGAAAGCCGCGCGGTCTTGGAGGATGCGCACACGATCCGGCTGCAGAAGGACGGACGCACGGTGACGGCCGAGACGATCCTGATCGCCACCGGCGGCCATCCGAGCCTTCATCCGGCGCTGCCCGGCCACGAGCACTGCATCACCTCCGACGAGGCGTTTCATCTGGAGGAGTTGCCGAAGGCGATCGTCATCGCGGGTGGCGGCTATATCGGCGTCGAATTCGCCAACATTTTTCACGGCCTCGGCGTCGAGACGACGCTGATCTATCGTGGCAAGGAGATATTGGGGCGCTTCGACAAGGACTTGCGCACGGCTCTTCACGTCGAGATGGAGGCCAAGGGCATCAAGGTCCTGTGCAAGGAGATCTTCACGAAGATCGAGAAGCGCCCGGATGGTAGGCTCGAGGCCCACACCAATGCGGACCGCACGCTGGTCGTCGACCAGGTGATGCTCGCGATCGGCCGCCAGCCCAACACGTCTGGTCTCGGCCTCGACAGAGCGGGTGTGACGACCGGTCCGAAGGGCGAGATCATCGTCGATGACTATTCGCGCACCAATGTCGAGAACATCTATGCCGTCGGCGACGTGACCGACCGCGTGCAATTGACGCCCGTCGCGATCCATGAGGCGATGTGCTTCGTCGATACCGTCTACCGCGGCAAGCCGACGAAGCCGGACCATGAGGCGGTGGCCACCGCCGTCTTCTCGCAGCCCGAACTCGGCACGGTGGGCCTTTCGGAAGAAGATGCGGCGAAGAAGTACGACGAGCTCGAGATCTACAAGGCCACCTTCCGCCCCATGCGACATACACTGTCGGGCCGGATGGAAAAGATGGTGATGAAGCTGATCGTCGATGCCGCCAGCCGCCGCGTCGTCGGCGCGCATGTGCTCGGAGTCGATGCGGGCGAGATGGCACAATTGCTGGGCATCGCCGTCAAGGCGAAGCTGACGAAGGAAGATTTCGACGCGACGATGGCTGTCCATCCGACCGCGGCGGAAGAGCTCGTCACCATGTACCAGCCGAGCTACCGCGTGAAGAACGGCGAACTGATCGCCTGAAGTGGTCGCGCCTTCGGTCATGCGGGTGTAGAATCGCCCGCTCTCGTAGTGTAAGGACGCCGCCACGGGCAGGGTGCATTCCCGGCCCCCAGTCGATATTGAACGGGTGCGACAATGACGAAATGGTCTCCGAATTCCTGGCGTGACAAGCCGATCCAACAGGTTCCTGCCTATCCGGATCTCGCCGCCCTTGCAGAGACCGAAAAGCAGCTTGCCAGCTATCCGCCGCTCGTTTTTGCAGGCGAAGCGCGCAAGTTGAAGAAGCAGCTTGCCGCCGTTTCGGCCGGCGAAGCCTTCATGCTTCAGGGTGGCGATTGCGCCGAAAGCTTCGCCGAGCACGGCGCCGATAACATCCGTGACTTCTTCCGCGTCTTCCTGCAGATGGCGGTGGTGCTGACCTTCGGCGGCGCGCAGCCGGTGGTGAAGGTCGGCCGCATCGCCGGCCAGTTCGCCAAGCCGCGCTCGTCCGACACCGAGACGAAGGATGGCGTGGCGCTGCCGTCCTACCGCGGCGACATCATCAACGGCATCGAGTTCAACGAGGAAGCGCGCACGCCGAACCCGGCGCGCCAGCGCATGGCCTACCGCCAGTCGGCCGCGACGCTGAACCTGCTGCGCGCCTTCGCGCAGGGCGGCTATGCCAGCCTCGAAAACGTCCACAAGTGGATGCTCGGCTTCGTGTCGGACAGCCCGCAATCCGAGCGCTACAAGGCGCTGGCGAACCGCATCACCGAGACGGTCGATTTCATGAATGCCGTCGGCATCACGTCCGAATCGCATGCGGCGCTGCGCGAGACCGACTTCTACACGAGCCACGAGGCGCTGCTTCTGGGCTACGAGGAGGCGATGACGCGCGTCGATTCCACCTCGGGCGACTGGTACGCGACGTCAGGCCACATGATCTGGATCGGCGACCGCACACGTCAGCCGGACCATGCGCATGTCGAATACTGCCGCGGCATCAAGAACCCGCTCGGCCTGAAATGCGGACCGTCGATGACGCCGGACGGGCTGATCAAGCTCATCGACCTGCTCAATCCGGAAAACGAAGCGGGACGCCTGACGCTGATCGCGCGCTTCGGGTCGGAAGCGGTCGGCGACCATCTTCCGAAGCTCATCCGCGCCGTCGAGAAGGAAGGCCGCAAGGTCGTCTGGTCATGCGATCCGATGCACGGCAACACCATCACGGCCGCCGGCTACAAGACGCGGCCCTTCGACCGCATCCTGAAGGAAGTCCAGACCTTCTTCGACGTTCATGCCGCCGAGGGCACGCATGCCGGCGGCATCCATATCGAGATGACTGGCAAGAACGTCACCGAATGCACCGGCGGCGCGCGTGCGGTGCGCGACGAGGATTTGCAGGATCGCTACCACACGCATTGCGACCCGCGTCTCAACGCCGATCAGGCGCTCGAACTCGCCTTCCTGGTGAGCGAGCTTCTGGCCAAGAAGAAGCACGGCCAGGCACCGCGCCAGGCCGTCAACGCCTGAAATCGGCGCAAGCTCATGTGCTCAGGCGGCGACCGCGCTGCCTGAGCCGACGGAGCCTCTAGCGGCTGCCAGCGGCGCGAAGATGCTGATCGCCGCCGGGTGCACCTTGAAGTGGGCCGGCGTCTGCGTGACGATCTCACCATCCGTGTTGACCGGGCGCGGTCGGTCCGTCTTGATGTCGAACTCGACGCAGCGCGCCGTGCGCACCTCGTTCCAGGCGCCGTGGCGGCCCGAGCGGAACGAGCGCAGCATCAAAGCGAGCTTCCAGACATTGGAGAGTTCGAGGCTGTAAAGGTCGAGATGGCCGTCGTCGATCTCGGCGGTTTCCTCGACGACGTTGCCGCCGCCATAGTGCCGGCCATTGCCGACTGCGATCTGGTAGGTCGAGACGCGGATCGTGTCGCCCTTTTCGGTGATCGTCGCCTTGAACGGGCGCACCTTCGTCAGGACGCGGCTCGCCGCGATCGCATAGCCGAGCCGGCCCCAGCGCTTCTTGGTCTGCGGGTCGAGGCTCTGGGCGAGTTCGGTCGAAAGACCGATCGAGGCGACGTTGAAGAAGGCATGGCCGTTGACCGTGCCGACATCGACCTTGCGCGCGTGGCCGTCCGCGATGACGCCAGCCGCTTCGACGAGGTCCATCGGGATGTTGAGCGTGCGGGCGAGATCGTTCGCCGTTCCCATCGGCATGATGCCCATCGGCAGGCCGGACTCCATCACCGCCACCGCTGCCGACGAGACCGTCCCGTCGCCGCCGCAGACGATGACGAGATCGGCCCGTTCGCGCAATCGCACGACGTCGCGCGCGATCTCAGGCAGCGCCTCGAAGGGTTCAACCATCACGTCGAGGCCGCCGGCTTTCAGCCTTTCCAGGACCGGCTCGACAGGCTCGCGCCCGCGGCGCGCATTCGGATTGACGAGGAAAAGGGCGCGCTTGGTCGTTTGCAAGGAGGAGTTCCTTCTCCGGTTCGGGAAGCCTTCGCCAAATAGGAACTGTCATTTGCCATTGCGAGCTTTTCGCTGACGGCGACTGAACAATCCGTCTCTCTTGGCGCAAGAGGCCCACCATGCCTATCTGCGCGACCAAGGAGCGAATCATGGACGAGAATGACCAACTGCCGAATCTCGAGAGCCGTACCGGGTTGCCGGAGGACCTGCGCTATCTCGTCGAGAAATATCCGCGCGATAGCTGGACCGGACATCGCAACGTCCACGGCATGGCGTCGATGTGGCTGCAGCGGCACGACATGTTCCGCGAACTGGGTGGGACACTGACGGGCTCGATCGCCGATTATCGCGAGGGCAGAACCGACGCGCCCGGATTCGCCCGGTTCTTCGCGCCGCGTCTGAATTTCTTCCTCGGCCAGCTCGACGGCCACCACAATATCGAGGACCAGCATTATTTTCCGATCTTCGCGCGCGTCGAGACACGGCTGAAGCGCGGGTTCGACATCCTCGATGCCGATCATCATCTGATCAACGACGCGCTGGAAATGAATGCGGAGACGGCAAACGCCTTTCTGCAGGCGCTGACCGGAGACGCAGACGCCCAGCGCTATGCGGCTGACGCCTATGCCGATCAGAATGCGCGACTCGTCGCCATGCTCGCCCGCCATCTCGACGACGAAGAAGATCTGATCATTCCGCTGATCCTCGAAAAGGGCGACCGGGAACTCGGCGGCTACTGATTGCGCCTGTGCAAAGGCCGCGCTAGACGAACGGCATGAGTGAAACGCCCGACATCCTTCGCATCGCCATCGCGCAGTTGAACCCGACAGTCGGCGACATTGCCGGCAACCTCGCCAAGGCGCGCGAGGCGCGGGCCGATGCTGCGAGGCAGGGCGCGGACCTCGTCCTTTTCACCGAACTCTTCATCGCCGGCTATCCGCCGGAGGATCTCGTCCTGAAGCGCGCTTTCGTCGCCGCCTGCGAGAAGGCGGTTGGCGACCTCGTCGCGGATACGGCGGACGGCGGGCCGGGCATCGTCATCGGCACGCCGCTCGCCCGCAAGAGCGGGCTGCACAATGCGATCGTCGTCGCCGACAAGGGCAAGGTGGTCGCCGAACGCTACAAGCTCGACCTGCCGAACTATGGCGAATTCGACGAAAAGCGCGTGTTTCAGCCGGGGCCGGACATGCCGGGGCCGGTCAATTTCCGCGGCGTGCGGCTCGGCATCCCGATCTGCGAGGACATCTGGGGCGAACTCGGCGTTTGCGAGACGCTGGCGGAAGCCGGCGCCGAATTGCTTCTGGTGCCCAACGGCTCGCCCTACTACCGAGGCAAATCCGACGTGCGCCAGCAGGTCGTGATCCGCGAGGTGATCGAAAGCGGCCTGCCGCTGATCTACGCCAACCAGCTCGGCGGGCAGGATGAGCTGATCTTCGACGGCGCGTCCTTCGCCATCAACGCGGACAAGTCGCTCGCCTTCCAGATGAGCCCCTTCGAGGAAACGCTGGCCGTCACGACGTGGCGGCGCGACGAAGACGATGTGTGGGCCTGCACCGAAGGTCCGCGCGCGATTCTGCCCGAGGCGCAGGAGGCGGACTATCGCGCCTGCATGCTGGGCCTGCGCGACTATGTGAACAAGAACGGCTTCAAGACCGTGGTGCTCGGCCTATCGGGCGGCATCGATTCGGCGATCTGCGCCGCGCTCGCCGTCGATGCGCTCGGCGAGGAGCGCGTCCGCACCATCATGATGCCCTACCGGTACACGTCGAAGGATTCGCTGAAGGACGCCGAGGACTGCGCCCGCGCGCTCGGCTGCCGCTACGATATCGTAGCCATCGCTGAGCCGGTCGAAGGGTTTTCCAATGCGCTCGGCCAGCTCTTCGAGGGCACGGAAGAGGGGATCACCGAGGAAAACCTGCAGAGCCGCGCGCGCGGGGTGATCCTGATGGCGGTGTCGAACAAGTTCGGCGCGATGGTGGTGACCACCGGCAACAAGTCGGAAATGTCGGTCGGCTACGCGACGCTTTACGGCGACATGAATGGCGGCTTCAATCCGATCAAGGACCTCTACAAGATGCAGGTCTACGGCCTGTCGGCGTGGCGCAACACCACCGTCCCGCCCGGCGCGCTCGGGCCCTCGGGCGAGGTGATCCCCCAGAACATCATCGACAAGGCGCCCTCCGCCGAGCTTCGGCCCGATCAGACCGACCAGGATTCGCTGCCGCCCTATCCGGTGCTCGACGACATTCTCGAATGCCTCGTCGAGAACGAGATGGGCGTCGATGAGATCGTGGCGCGAGGACATGACCGCGAACTCGTCCACCGGGTCGAGCATCTCCTGTACATTGCCGAATACAAGCGGCGGCAGGCCGCGCCGGGCGTGAAGATCACGAAAAAGAATTTCGGGCGCGACCGGCGCTATCCGATCACCAACCGCTTTCGCGACCGGAGCTGAGCACGAAATGACCGTTACCGTTCGCTTTGCGCCGTCGCCGACCGGCCATATCCATATCGGCAATGCGCGCACGGCGCTGTTCAACTGGCTCTTCGCCCGAAAGGCCGAGGGTCGGTTCATCCTTCGGTTCGACGACACGGACGTGGCGCGCTCGAAGCAGGAATATGCCGACCAGATCCAGAAGGATCTCTTCTGGCTCGGCATCAAGCCCGACGTGACTGTGCACCAGTCGGCCCGCTTTGCGACCTATGACGCGGCCGTCGAGACGTTGAAGGCGAAGGGCCTGCTCTATCCCTGCTACGAGACGGCGGACGAGCTGGAGCGCAAGCGCAAGCTGCGCCTGACGCGGCGCCTGCCGCCGGTCTATGGCCGCGAAGCGCTGAAGCTGACGGCGGATGAGAAGGCCGCGCTCGAGGCAGAAGGCCGCACGCCGCACTGGCGTTTCCTGCTGCCGAATTTCGAGGCCGACCCGTTCGCGCCGCATCGCACCGAAGTCCACTGGGACGACGTCGTGCGCGGCCCGCAGACGGTCGATCTCGCTTCGATGTCCGATCCGGTGTTGGTGCGCGAGGACGGCACCTATCTCTACACGCTGCCCTCCGTCGCCGACGACATCGAGATGGGCGTGACGCACGTCATCCGCGGTGACGACCACGTCACCAACACCGGCGCTCAGATCGCGCTCTTCAAGGCGCTGGGCGCCGTGCCGCCCGGCTTCGGCCACCACAATCTCCTGACCACGAGCACGGGCGAGGGGCTGTCGAAGCGCACCGGGTCGTTGTCGATCAAGGGCCTTCGCGAAGCCGGCATCGAGCCGCTGGCGATCGCGTCGCTGGCGGTGCTGATCGGCACCTCGGAGAATGTCGCCGCCGTTCACTCGCTTGACGAACTCGCTGACCGTTTCGACCCGGCCGCGACGTCGAAATCGGCGGCCAAGTTCGATCCGGCCGATCTCGACGGGCTCAATCGCGACGTGCTGCACGCCATGCCCTTTGCGACGGCCAAGCCGCGGCTGGCCGAACTCGGCATCGATAGCGACAAGGCAGAGCCATTCTGGCTGGCCGTGCGTGGCAATCTCGACAGATTCGAACAGGCGAAAGAGTGGTGGGCGATCCTGTCGCCGAAGGGCCGGCCTTCCTATGCGGCGGCGGACGAAGACCGTGAATTCTTGGGACAGGCATTCGCCGAACTGCCGGTCGAGCCGTGGGACCAGATGACGTGGAAAATCTGGACCGACCGCGTCAAGCAGGTGACGGGCCGCAAGGGCAGGGCGCTGTTCATGCCGCTTCGGCTGGCACTTACCGGCCGGGAATCCGGCCCGGAGCTCGCAAATCTATTGCCGCTTCTGGGGCGGGAAGAAAGCTTGGCCCGACGACCCTGACTGGCGGCTGGTCGGCAAGGTCGCGCAATTCGGCCTCGATGACCGGCGCGGCGGCGACGGCAGGCCGCTTGTAGCCATCGGCCATGGACGTGCCGATCACGACGAGGCTGCCGTTCGAGATCATGGCACGCGTACGCAACGGCTGGCCCTTGCAACTCGCATCCTGAAATGACGGCGAAACCCGTTGGCAGGCGAATGCCGGCTGCGCGGCGAACGCCATTGCAAGGCAGGCCGCCGACATCGCGAATCGCAATTTCACCGCATGGATCATGCCCGACGCATAGCGCGCTGCGGTTAATCCGCCGTTGCCTCGCTGGCCGTCTGGCTCGCCTCGACGACCGCCAGCGCCGTCATGTTGACGACGCCGCGCGAGGTGACGGACGGCGTCAGGATATGAGCCGGCCGCGACGTTCCCAGCAGGATCGGTCCGACATGAAGCGAATCGGTCATCGCCTTGATCGTATTGAGTGCGATGTTCGCCGCATCGAGGTTCGGGAAGACCAGGAGGTTCGCCTCTCCGGTCAGGCGCGAATGCGGAAAGACGCGGTTGCGCAATGGTTCGGACAGTGCGGAATCGCCGTGCATTTCGCCGTCGGCGATGAGGTCGGGCGCAAGCCGGTGAAGGATTTCGGCAGCCTGGCGCATCTTGAGAGCGCTCGCCGAATCGCGCGAGCCGAAATTGGAATGGGAAAGAAGCGCAGCCTTGGGCTCGATGCCGAAGCGACGAATCTCCGTTGCGGCGAGCATCGTCATTTCTGCGATGTCGTCGGCGCAGGGGTCGACGGTCACATAGGTGTCGGTAAAGAAGGTCACGCCGCGCTGCGAGATCAGCATCGACAGCGCCGAAAGGTCTGCGACCTCCGGCCGTCTGCCGATGATCAGTTCGACGTTGCGAAGATGGCGCTCGAAGCGTCCCTCGAGCCCGCAGATCATCGCATCCGCCTCACCGCGCATCATGGCAAGCGCGGCGATGACCGTGTTGTTGGTGCGTACCATCGTCCGCGCGGCTTCGGTGGTCACGCCGCGGCGGCCGCCAAGCCGGATCAGAAGATCGACATAGTCGCGGTAGCGCGGATCGTCTTCCGGATTGATGATCTCGAAGTCCGTCTGGGGCCTGATCTTGAGGCCGTAGCGCACCAGCCGCGTCTCGATGACGGCTGGACGGCCGATCAGGATCGGCCGGGCGATCTTTTCCTCCAGCACGACCTGCGCGGCGCGCAGGACGCGCTCGTCCTCGCCGTCCGAATAGATGACGCGGTTCGTCGTCGCGTTCCGAGCCGCGGCGAAGACCGGCTTCATCACGAGGCCGGAACGGAAGACGAAACGCGTCAGCCGATCGACATAGACGCCCATGTCCTCGATCGGACGCGTCGCGACCCCGGTTTCCATCGCTGCGCGCGCGACGGCCGGCGCGATGCGCAGGATGAGGCGGGGATCGAAGGGCGAGGGGATGAGGAAGTCGGGGCCGAAGATCGGCGTCTCGCCCGAATAGGCGCGCGCGGCGACATCTGACGGTTCCTCGCGGGCGAGCGCTGCGATGGCGCGCACGGCGGCCATTTTCATCGGCTCGTTGATCGCCGTGGCGCCGACATCGAGCGCGCCGCGGAAGATGTAGGGGAAGCAGAGGACGTTGTTGACCTGGTTCGGAAAATCCGAGCGCCCGGTGCAGATCATCGCGTCGGGACGCGCCGCGCGGGCGAGTTCCGGCATGATTTCCGGCGTCGGATTGGCGAGCGCCAGGATCAGCGGCCGCTCGGCCATATCCGCCAGGAGTTCGGGCTTGAGGACACCGGCGGCCGAAAGGCCGAGGAAGACGTCCGCACCGCCGATGACGTCGGCGAGCGTACGCGCATTGGTGTCCTTGAGATAAGGCTCCTTCCAGCGGTCCATCTCCTCGACGCGGCCCTTGTAGGCGACGCCGTGCCGGTCGGTGATCCAGATGTTGTCGCGGCTGGCGCCGAGCTCGACGAGCAGGTTGAGGCAGGCGAGCGCCGCCGCGCCAGCGCCGGAGGTGACGATCTTCACCTCGCCGATGGCCTTGCCGGCAAGTTCGAGCGCGTTGAGGACGGCGGCGGCGACGATGATGGCCGTGCCGTGCTGGTCGTCGTGAAAGACGGGGATCTTCATCCGCGCCTTCAACTGCTCCTCGACCTCAAAGCATTCAGGTGCCTTGATGTCCTCGAGATTGATGCCGCCGAAGGTCGGCTCGAGCGCGGAGACGGTCTCCACCATGCGCGCGATCTCGGGCGCGTCGATCTCGATGTCGAAGACGTCGATCCCGGCGAACTTCTTGAACAGAACCGCCTTGCCCTCCATCACCGGCTTGGAGGCCAGCGGCCCGATATTGCCGAGCCCGAGCACGGCCGATCCGTTGGAGATGACGGCGACGAGGTTCGAGCGGGCTGTGTAGTCGGCGGCGAGCGCCGGGTTTTCGTGGATGGCAAGGCAGGGCGCGGCGACGCCGGGCGAATAGGCGAGCGCGAGGTCGCGCTGGTTGCCGAGCGGTTTCGTCGCCTGGATTTCGAGCTTACCGGGCGCCGGGTAGCGATGGTAGAAAAGCGCCGCCTCGTCGAGGTCCGCCGGCGGTGCTTTCGTCGTCTCGACATCAATCATGGCTCGCCCATCCTTGCTCGTCTTCTTTTCGTTTTTCGATAGCCCGCGCGGCCGTCGCAAATCGTTCGCTGCCGCCATGCCGAAATCGGCGCCAACCTATCGCCAGCCACCCTCGAAAGACAACCGTCATATGGCTGTGATCTGACTCACGCCATAGAGCGGAAGACGCAATGACGAGGGCAATTCATGACCGCCACGCCGCGCCGCTTCCGCACGCTCTTCATCTCCGACGTGCATCTGGGGTCGAAGCCCGCCAAGGCCGACTACCTGATCGACTTTCTGCGCCATCACGAGGCGGGCCGAATCTACCTCGTGGGCGACATCGTCGATGGTTGGCGCCTGAAGCGCTCCTGGCATTGGCCGCAGGCGCATAACGACGTCGTCCAGAAGCTTCTGCGCCAGGCCCGAAAGGGCTGCCGCATCACCTACATCGCCGGCAATCACGACGAGTTCCTGCGCAATTTCCAGGGAACGCATTTCGGCGGCATCGTCGTTGCCGATCGCGCGATCCACGAGGCCGCGGACGGGCGGCGTTATCTGGTCATCCACGGCGACCAGTTCGATGCCGTCGTCCACAACTATCGCTGGCTCGCCACTCTCGGCGACAAGGCCTACGACGCTGCCATCGTCGTCGGCCGCATCATTGCCCGCCTGCGGCGCCTGGCGAACCTGCCCTACTGGTCCTTCTCGTCCTGGGCGAAGCTGAAGGTCAAGAAGGCGGTGAACTTCATCAGTGCCTTTCAGGAAGTGCTCGCCGAGGAGGCGCGGCGTTCGGGCGTGGACGGCGTGATCTGCGGCCACATCCACCATGCGGTGATCGAGGAGGTGGGCGGCGTGCGCTACGTCAACACCGGCGACTGGGTCGAAAGCTGCACGGCTGTCGCCGAGCATTTCGACGGCACGTTCGAGATCATCCACTGGGCAAGGGCCGGCGAGATCGCAGCGCCGGTCCTCGTCCCCGTCGATGTCGGCGCGGCTGTGGCGAAAGCCGCGTGACCTAGCCCCAGAGCGCCGGATCGGGAGGCGAGACGAGCGAGCCCGTATAGGCAAGGGCCGGCGCGCGGTCTTTGGCAAGCAGAAGCGGTCCGTCGAGGTCGACGTAATCGGCATCCTGCGCCAGCAGCACCGCAGGCGCCATCGCCAGCGACGTTCCCACCATGCAGCCCACCATGACGCCGAAGCCGAGCGAGCGTGCGCGGTCGCGCAGGATGATCGCAGACGTCAGCCCGCCGGTCTTGTCGAGCTTGATGTTGACGGCATCGTAAAGCCCGAGAAGCTGTTCAAGGTCGTCGGGTCCGTGGACGCTCTCATCGGCGCAGATCGGCACCGGGTGAGGGATCGAGCGCAGGATCTCGTCCTTGCCCTGCGGCAGCGGCTGCTCGATGAGCGAGACCTTGAACTCCGCCGCCACGAGCATGTGCTCGCGGATGTTTTCCGGCGTCCAGCCCTCATTGGCGTCGAGGATGATCCGGCTGTTCGGGGCGGAACTCGCAACCGCATGGATGCGCGCGCGGTCGTCCTCCGTCCCGACCTTGACCTTGAGCAAGGGTCGGAACGCGTTGGAGCGCGCCTGCGCCGCCATCTCGTCCGGTGTTCCAAGCGAGATCGTCATGGCGGTGGTCAGGGGACGGGGCGGCATGGCGCAGACGTCCGAATGCGCGCGTCGGCCGCCGATCTTCGATTCGAGGTCCCAGAGCGCGCAGTCGACCGCATTGCGCGCTGCGCCGGCCGGCAAGAGACCGATCATGGCGGTCCGGTCCGCCCCATCGCGTATCGCCGGCATGACCGATTCGATCGCGCCACGAACCTGATCGAGACTTTCACCATATCGTGAATAGGGAACGCATTCACCGCGCCCGGTGTTCTGTCCTTCGGTGATCGTACAGGTGACGACTTCCGCCTCGGTCTTCGAACCCCTTGAAATCCTGAAACTCCCGGCGATCGGGAACCGTTCTATCTCGGCAGAAATGTCACGCCGCATGAGGAATTCTCCAGTGCTGAAATCGCGTCCCGGTTGACAAAGTGACAGCCGAGAAAATCGTGAGTAAGACTTCCGCCATGTTCAGGAAACGTGGATCGGAAGCAAGTCAGGCTTCGGCCGAAAGCAATCTGACGCGCCCCTCCGTCGAGTGGCGGGACGAGGGCGGTCGGCTTGTCGCGATGCTCTCCGGCGACTGGGACACGCAGACCGTCGCCGCCGTCGACGAGCAGATGCGCGAACTGGAAGATCGGCGTTCGGCGCAGCGTCTTTCGATCGACGTGTCGCGCGTCGGCCGCATGGACACCGCCGGCGCCTGGCTGATCGAGCGCCTGGCGCATGCCCATCGCAGCCGCGGGGCCGAGGTCGCCATGTCCGGCCAGACCGAGTCGCTCGGCATCCTGTTCGATGCTGTCGGCGAAGCTCTGCGCAAGCCGGTCGAACCCCGCGCCAACGACCGTACCTCGATCTTCCTGCGCCCCATCGAGGGGCTGGGAAAGGCGATGTACAGCCTTCGCGGCGATTTCCTCGCGTCGATGCACATCCTGGGCGCCACCATCCGCGGCGGCCAGTTGAAACTCGGACGCGGCCATTCGGTGAACCTCGCCGCGATCTTTAACCAGATCGACCGGATGGGCGTCGGCGCCATCCCCGTCGTCGTCCTGATGTCCTTCATCGTCGGCGCCATCGTCGCCCAGCAGGGCGCGTTCCAGCTTCGCTATTTCGGCGCCGAGATCTTCGTCGTCGATCTCGTCGGCATTCTCGTCTTGCGCGAGATGGGCGTGCTGTTGACCGCGATCATGGTCGCCGGTCGCTCCGGCAGCGCCATCACGGCCGAAATCGGCTCGATGAAGATGCGCGAGGAGGTCGATGCGCTGACGGTCATCGGTCTCAATCCGGTCGGCGTCCTCGTCTTTCCGCGACTGGTCGCGCTGGTGATCGCGCTTCCCTGTCTGACGGTACTCGCCAATTTCGCGGCCATCGGCGGCGCGATGACGGTCACCTGGGTCTATTCAGGCATCACGCCGGATGCGTTTCTCGACCGCATGCGCGCGTCGATCGACATCGGCACGATCATGGCCGGCCTGATCAAGGCACCCTTCATGGCGCTGATCATCGGCATCATCGGGTCCGTCGAGGGGATGAAAGTTGGCGGAAGCGCCGAATCGCTGGGACGGCAGGTCACGACCTCGGTCGTGAAGTCGATCTTCGTCGTCATCGTGCTGGATGGCCTGTTCGCCATCTTCTACGCCGCGATCAACTTCTGAGGCCGCAATGAGCGAAGCGACGATCCAGACCGCTCCGGTCCATCTCCATCCCGCCACCGGGCGGGACGTGGTGCTGAGCGCGCGCGACGTGACGGTTTCGTTCGGTCGGACCACCGTTCTGGAAAACCTGTCGCTCGACGTCTATCGCGGCGAAATCCTGGGCTTCATCGGGCCATCGGGCGCCGGCAAGTCGGTTCTTCTGCGCACCGTCCTCGGCCTCAATCGCAAGCAGGCCGGCACGATCGAACTCTTCGGCGTCGACATCGACAAGGTGACGGACCAGCAACGCGTCGCCATCGACATGCGCCTCGGCGTTCTTTTCCAGCATGGCGCGCTTTTCTCGGCGCTGACGGTGAAGGAGAACATTCAGGTCCCGATGCGCGAATATCTCGACCTGCCGAAGCGCCTGATGGACGAGCTGGCGATGCTGAAGCTCGAACTGGTCGGCCTGAAGCCCGACGCTGCCGACAAGTTTCCCTCCGAGCTTTCGGGCGGCATGATCAAGCGTGCCGCATTGGCGCGGGCGCTCGCGCTCGATCCCGACATCGTCTTTCTCGACGAGCCGACGTCCGGCCTAGATCCGATCGGCGCGGCCGATTTCGACGAACTGGTCGACAAGCTGCGCAACACGATGGGGCTGACTGTCTACATGGTCACGCACGACCTCGACAGCCTGTTTTCGGTCTGCGACCGCATCGCCATTCTTGGCAACAAGCAGGTGATGGTCGACGGGACCGTCGAAGAATTGATGAACTACGACGAGCCGTGGGTGCAATCCTATTTCCGCGGAAAACGCGCGCGCCAGATCGACATGTCCGCGCGCGGTTGAACGAGAGAATCTGAATGGAAACACGTGCCAATTACGTCACCGTCGGCATCTTCACGCTGGTCGCCATCCTGTCCGCCTTCGCCTTCGTCTACTGGACGGCTGCGGTCGGCGAGCGCGGCGAGACGGCGCAGGTTCGCATCCTCATTCCCGGTTCGGCTTCGGGCCTCGGGCGGGGCAGCGCGATCCTGTTCAACGGCGTGCGTGTCGGCGACATCCGCCGCGTCTATATCGATCCGCGCAACCCGGCAGCCGCGATCGCCGATGCCGAGATCGACCGGCTGACGCCCATCACCCGCTCGACGCAGGTCGATGTCGGCCTCGCAGGCCTGACAGGCCAGGCGAACATCGAATTGCGCGGCGCCAATCTCGACGAGCCGAGCCTTCTCGACGAGGCCGATGCCAACAACACCGTCGCGGAACTGACGGCGAACCCTTCGGCCGTGACCAATCTTCTGGAGAGCGCCCAGTCGATCTTCCGCCGGGCCGATTCGGTCCTGACGGAATTCGAAGGATTCGCAACCGATGTGCGCGGTCCGCTGGTCGAGTCCGCCCGCAACGCACAGCGCTTCTCCGAAGCACTCGGACGCAATGCGGAAGGCATCGACACGTTTCTGGCCAGTGTTTCCGAGCTCTCGGGAACGCTCGCAAGGGTCTCCGGCCAGCTCGAATCGACGCTCGGTGCGGCCGAAACCTTCATCGCCGCCATCGATCCCGACCGGATCAACGCCGTGGTTTCGAACGTCGAGGAATTCACCGGTGATCTGCGCGTGGCTGGCGACGGGCTTGCCAACATCATGGCCAATGTCGACCGCGCGTCCGCATCGGTCGCCGAATTGACCGAGAGCGCGCAGGGCACGTTCGCGCGCGTCGATGGCGCCGTCGCCAATGTCGAGGCGATCATCGGCGAGGTCGATCCGCAGGTGATCGGCGAGGTCGTGACCAATTTCTCCGCCGCCAGCGACACCATCCGCCAGGCCGCGGCCGACGTCTCGTCGGTGGCCGAGACCGTCAGCGGCCGTTCCGACGATATCGACGCGATCATCTCCGATGCGCGTCTTCTGGGCGAACGGCTCAACCAGGCTTCGCTTCGTGTCGATTCCGTTCTCGTGCGCGTCGACGACCTGCTCGGCTCGGGGCAGGCCGATGGCGTGATCGCCGATACGCGCGACACGCTGCGCAGCTTCCGCCAGGTCGCCGACACGCTGAACGAGCGCATCGACAGCCTTCTCGGCTCGGAAGAGACCGAAGGACTTATCGCCGATGCACGCCAGACGCTCGATGCGTTCCGCGGCATGGCGAACACGATCGACGCGCGCGTCGACGACGTGCTGGGCTCAGAAAACACGCAAGGTCTGATCGCCGATGCGAGTGCGACGCTTGCCGCCTATCGTCAGGTCGCAAACACGCTGAACCAGCAGGTGGGGGTCATTTCGGGTAATCTCTCTCGCTTCACGGGGCAGGGCTTGCGCGAGGTCGACGGACTGGTCCGCGACACGCGCCAGTCGATCAACCGCATCGAACGGGCGATCACCGATCTCGAGCGAAATCCGCAGCGCATTCTGGGCGGGGGTGCCGGCGAGGTGCGCCAGTTCGACGGACGCCAGCGCCGATGAGGGAACCAATTATGTCAAATGACAATTCTAGGGCTGGGTGTGCGCGCGCCGGTTGCATCCGCCTCGCTCAATCCATCATCTCGGGGGTCGATCTGTGACATTGCGTTTTCGTTTTCTGGCCATGGCCGGTCTCGCCCTTTCCTTGTCCGGCTGTGCGCTCCTCGGTGGAGGCCCGGCGCCGCTCGACACGTTCGAACTGACCACGACCGCCACCGCTGCAAGCGGTCCGCAGCGCGGCCGGACCCAGATCCTGATCGCCGAGCCGACCGCCCTGCAGTCGCTCGACGGTCAGGAGATCGTGATCCGCACGTCGCCCGGCTCGATCGAATATCTGTCCGGCGCGCAATGGTCGGACCGACTGCCGCGCGTCGTGCAGGTGCGGTTGTCCGAGGCGTTCCAGGCTTCCGGGCGTCTCGCGGGGGTCGGGCTGCCGGGCCAGGGACTGGCGATCGACTACCAGATCGTGACTGAAATCCGCTCCTTCGGCGTTCGCGTCGACGGCGGAGCGCGGGCCGATGTCGGGCTGTTCGTCAAGGTGCTGAACGATCGCAACGGATCGGTGCGCGCATCGCGGCTGTTCACCGCCCAGGCGCCCGTTGCCGGAACAGGCAACATTGCCTACGCCGCAGCCCTCGACCAGGCGTTCTCGCAGGCGATCAGCGAACTCGTGCCGTGGGCGATTTCGGCTATGTAGCCGCCGCTTCGCCGATACAGGCGCGGCGCGTCAGCGAACGGTTCATCGCATCGATCTGGCCGATGGCCAGATTGCGCTGCCGCACCTCCTCGGCACGCAGATCAGGAATCAGCGGACCGACGCCCATGAATCGCGATTCTGTTGCCGGCGTGCGCTGAACGGTCTGCGACACGCCATATTGTGTAGCCAGCGCGTTTCGCTCGCCGATCAGTTGCGGGCAAGGCGTATCGTCATAGCGGATCGAATTGACCACTTCCGCTTCGAGCCCTTCATTCAAGGTCGTGCAGCCGGCAGCAGCCAGCAGAGTGAAGGCGGCGACGAGTGGAACGGTCTTATGCATCGGCAGGCAGGCTCTCGTGAGTTTGGCGGCATAATGCACGGAATCCGGTCGCATTCCAGCTTGATGGCAGGACGGGATCGCGAATCCGCCGCAATCGATGCTAGAAGACGATATGCAGCGGATTCGGGGTGTTTCCGCACGCTCAGGGCAAATGCTGGAGGGAATCTTGACTTCGATGAAGCTCGCCGTCGCCGCGACGGCTCTCATTTTCGCTGCCGGGTGCACGACCGATCCGTTCACCGGTGAGCAGCGCATGTCGAATACGGCCGGCGGTGCTGCGATCGGTGCGGGCCTCGGCGCGCTCGCCGGCCTTGCCGTCGGTGGCAGCGACCGTGCACAGCGCAACGCCGTACTCATCGGCGCCGGTGTCGGCGCGCTCGGCGGCGGCGCGATCGGCAACTACATGGACCGGCAGGAAGACGAGCTGCGCCAGCAGCTTCAGGGCACCGGCGTATCGGTCACGCGTCAGGGCGACCAGATCATCCTCAACATGCCGTCCAACGTCACGTTCGATACCGATCAGGATCAGGTGCGCGGCGAATTCTACAACACGCTCAATTCAGTCGCCCTCGTCCTGCGCCGCTACGAGCAGACCATCGTGGACGTCAACGGCCACACCGATTCGACCGGCAACCCGTCCTACAATCAGGGCCTGTCGGAGCGCCGTGCGCTTTCGGTCGCGAACTATCTCAACGCGCAGGGCATCGACGGCCGTCGCTTCGCGGTCAACGGCTTCGGCGACCGCCAGCCGGTGACCTCCAACGCGACGCCGGAAGGCCGCCAGCAGAACCGCCGCGTCGAAATCTACCTCGCGCCGATCACCTGACCGAAGCAAAAAGCCCCGGATTTCCGGGGCTTTTTCTTTGCTTAGAGCGCCTTGGCGATCTTCGCCGCCAGCCGGGCGTTGTTCTCGACCAGCGCGATGTTCGTCTTGAGGCTCGCGCCATCGGTGAGTTCGAGCAGCCGGCCGAGCAGATACGGTGTCACCGCCTTGCCCGTGATGCCCTTGGGGCCAAGCTCGGCTTGCGCCTGCGCGATATGCCCGGCCATGATTTCGGCCGGAATTTCCTGGTCCTGCGGCACCGGATTGGCGATCAGCATGCCGCCGCGAAGACCGAGTTCCTGACGCGTCAGGTGGAACCCCGCGATGTCGCTCGCCTCGTCGAGGCGCAACGGAGCGGGGAGGGCAGAGCGCGACGACCAGAAGGCCGGCATGACGTCCGTGCGGTAACCGACGACCGGGACGCCGCGCGTCTCCAGCACTTCGAGCGTCTTTTCGACGTCGAGAATCGCCTTCGCGCCGGCGGAGACCACGATGACCGGCGTGCGTGCCAGTTCGTCGAGATCGGCCGAAATGTCGAAGCTCGTCTCGGCGCCCTTGTGGACGCCGCCGATGCCGCCCGTCGCAAAGACCTGGATGCCGGCGAGTTCAGCGGCGATCATCGTCGCGGCGACCGTGGTGCCCCCTGTCTTCTTCTGCGCCACGGCAAAGGCAAGGTCGGCACGCGAGAGCTTCATCACATTCCTGGCCTGCGCGAGGGCGTCGCGCTCGGCGTCGGTCAGTCCGATCTTGATTCGCCCGTCGACGATGGCGATCGTTGCCGGCACGGCGCCTTCCTCGCGGATGATCGCCTCGACACGCGCAGCCATTTCGCCATTCTGCGGATAGGGCATGCCATGCGTGATGATCGTGCTTTCGAGCGCGACGATTGGTTTTCCGGCATGCTTGGCAGCGGAGACTTCCGTGGAATAGTCGAGATAGGCTTGGCTTGGCGTCATGTCAGGCTCCGATGACTTCCGGCACGTCGGCCAGGCGTTTCAGCAATTTGGCCTCGTCGAAATCCGCGACGACGGTTTCGCTCTCGATCGTCAGCGACGCGGCGGCGATGCCATGGCGCACCGCTTCGTGGAAGTCCAGCCCTTGCAGCATGCGCGCCATCGTCACGCCGGCCAGCGCATCGCCGGCACCGGTGACGTCGCGCACGTTCCTCACATCGGGCGGCGTCAGCTTCGCAAGGCGACCTGCGTCGAGCAGGAGCAGCCCGCCGCTGCCGGCGGTGATCACGGAACGCGCAAGACCCTTCTCGGAAAGCGCACGGCCCAGAGCTTCGTCGGGTGCGCCTGCGCCAAGCCCGCTGAGCGCGCATGCCTCGTTCCGGTTCATGAACAGCATCGACAGCGACCCGAGGATCGGCTTCAACCGCTGAATTTTGGCCGGCGAGACACCGATCGCAAAAAGGGGCAGCGCCCCGATCGATCCGGCAAGCCGCTCGAGCGCGGGCTGCGGCAGGTTGGCATCGGTCAAAATGCCATCCGTACCGCCGATGGCATCGCGGAAGGGATGCCTGCGCAATTGCTTGTCGAAGGCCTGCTCGTAAAGCGCCATGTCGGCAAAGCCGCAGACGAGCTCGCCCGTTTCTTCGAGGATTGCGGTGTAGCTCGGCGTCGAGCGGTCCAGGAATGTCGCGGAAATGTCGCCGATGCCGGCGGCGATGATCGCACGCTCGACCATCTGCCCGGCGGCATCGCCGCCGCGAACCGACAGCATTGCGCCTTGCGCGCCGAGGCGACAGGCATTGCGCAACGCGTTGAACGCGCCGCCGCCGACCTCCTCGCGCATCGCACCGGGATTGGAGGCACCCGGACGATAGGGGCCTGAGACGACACCACGCCGGTCGATATGAGCGCCGCCCACGGCAAGAATCGAACATCGCCCGATCATGGCGCCACCCGCGCGCCGGCCGTCGGAATCGCGCGGGCGGGACGGCCGACGACGTTGCGGAAGAAGGAGAACATATTTCGAACCTGTCCGACTAAATCCATATATTCCAGTGACTTGACCCCGCTTGCAAAAAGGGAACAAAAAAGGTACAAAAATCTACGGGACACGGAACTGTCCATCTTCGCTGACCAGCACGGGGTATGTATCATGGCTCAGAATTCATTGCGGCTTGTAGAGGACAGATCTGTGGACAAGACAAAGGCACTCGACGCTGCGCTTTCGCAGATCGAGCGTGCGTTCGGCAAGGGCTCGATCATGCGGCTCGGCGCGAACGAGCAGGTGGTGGAAATCGCGACCATTCCCACCGGTTCGCTCGGTCTCGATATCGCACTGGGCGTCGGCGGCTTGCCGAAAGGGCGAATTGTCGAGATTTATGGGCCGGAAAGCTCGGGCAAGACGACGCTTGCGCTGCATACGGTTGCCGAAGCGCAGAAGAAGGGTGGCATCTGCGCCTTCGTCGATGCCGAGCATGCGCTCGATCCCGTCTATGCCCGTAAGCTGGGTGTCGACCTTGAAAACCTGCTGATCTCGCAGCCCGATACGGGCGAGCAGGCGCTGGAAATCTGCGACACGCTGGTCCGCTCCGGAGCGATCGACGTGCTGGTGGTCGATTCGGTCGCCGCCCTGACGCCGCGCGCCGAAATCGAAGGCGAGATGGGCGATTCGCTGCCGGGCCTGCAGGCACGCCTGATGAGCCAGGCGCTGCGCAAGCTGACCGCGTCGATTTCTCGGTCCAACACCATGGTCATCTTCATCAACCAGATCCGCATGAAGATCGGCGTCATGTTCGGGTCGCCGGAAACCACGACGGGTGGCAACGCGCTTAAGTTCTACGCCTCGGTCCGCCTCGACATCCGCCGCATCGGCTCAGTCAAGGATCGCGACGAGGTCGTCGGCAACCAGACCCGCGTCAAGGTCGTCAAGAACAAGCTTGCACCGCCCTTCAAGCAGGTCGAATTCGACATCTTGTATGGCGAGGGCGTGTCGAAGGTCGGCGAACTGGTCGATCTTGGCGTCAAGGCTGGCGTGGTGGAGAAGTCGGGCGCCTGGTTCTCCTACAATTCGCAACGTCTTGGCCAGGGTCGCGAGAACGCCAAACAGTTCCTGCGCGACAATCCGGAGGCTGCCCGCGAGATCGAACTGGCGCTTCGCCAGAATGCCGGCCTGATCGCGGAAAAGTTTCTCGAGGCAAAGCGTGATGGCGACGGCGAAGACGATGCCGATTTTGATGACGCCGCCGGCATGTAAGTCCGGGCGGTCGCGTTGACGAAGAAGGCCGTCGGATGTTCCGGCGGCCTTTTTCATTCGCATTTTGGAGGAGCCGCCGCCGCTTCGCGCAATCGGCCAGGCGTTCGGTGCTGATTTCTGGACAGCCCAATTGCCTGACGCTAAAAGGCGTTCTCTCCCGGTTTCCGCGGGCAGTCAGCACGTAAAGGTTCGCAGATGAGTGGCGTCAACGAAATCCGATCGACCTTCCTCGACTATTTCCGGAAGAACGGTCACGAGGCGGTTGCGTCGAGCCCGCTCGTCCCGCGCAACGATCCGACGCTGATGTTCACCAATGCGGGCATGGTCCAGTTCAAGAACGTCTTCACCGGGCTTGAGACGCGACCCTATTCGCGCGCGGCGACGGCGCAGAAGTGCGTGCGTGCCGGCGGCAAGCACAACGATCTCGACAATGTCGGTTACACCGCGCGCCATCACACCTTCTTCGAGATGCTGGGCAATTTCTCGTTCGGAGACTACTTCAAGAAAGAGGCGATCACGTTCGCCTGGAACCTGATCACCAGGGAATACGGCATCGATCCGACCCGTCTGGTCGTGACCGTCTACCACACGGACGACGAAGCGGCCGCGCTCTGGAAGAAGATCGCCGGGCTTGGCGACGACCGCATCATCCGCATCGCGACGAGCGACAATTTCTGGGCCATGGGCGATACCGGCCCCTGCGGCCCGTGTTCCGAAATCTTCTACGACCACGGCGAAGGCATTCCTGGCGGCCCTCCCGGCAGCCCGGATGAGGATGGCGACCGCTTCATCGAGATCTGGAACCTCGTCTTCATGCAGTACGAGCAGATTTCGAAGGAACAGCGCATCGACCTGCCGCGTCCCTCAATCGACACCGGCATGGGGCTGGAGCGCATCGCGGCCGTCCTTCAGGGCGTTCACGACAATTACGACATCGACCTCTTCAAGGCCCTGATCCGCGCTTCCGAAGAAGCGACGGGCGTCAAGGCCGAAGGCAAGAACCGCGCAAGCCACCGGGTCATCGCCGACCATCTGCGCGCGGCGAGCTTCCTCATCGCCGATGGCGTCCTGCCGTCGAACGAGGGCCGCGGCTATGTCCTGCGCCGCATCATGCGTCGCGCGATGCGGCACGCGCAGCTTCTGGGCGCAGCAGATCCGCTGATGTGGCGCCTCGTGCCTGCGCTCGTGCGCGAGATGGGCCAAGCCTATCCCGAACTCGTGCGCGGCCAGGCGCTCATCACCGAGACCCTGAAGCTCGAGGAATCGCGCTTCCGCAAGACGCTCGCGCGCGGCCTTGGCCTCCTGTCGGATGCGACCGAAAAGCTCGGTGAGGGCGACCGCCTCGATGGCGAGACGGCGTTCAAGCTCTACGACACCTACGGCTTCCCGCTCGACCTGACGCAGGACGCGCTGCGCCAGCGCGGCATTTCCGTCGACACCGACGCGTTTTCCGCGGCGATGGAGCGACAGAAGGCCGAGGCGCGCGCCAATTGGGCAGGCTCCGGCGAAGCGGCAACCGAAACCGTCTGGTTCGGCATCCGCGACAAGGTCGGCGCAAGCGAATTCCTCGGCTATGACACCGAAGCGGCCGAAGGCGTCATCGCCGCGATCGTCAAGGGCGGCACGCAGGCAGAAGGTGCTTCAGAGGGCGAAGACGTCGCGATCGTCGTCAACCAGACGCCATTCTACGGCGAATCCGGCGGCCAGGTGGGCGACACCGGCCGCATCCTGGGCGAAGGCTTCGCAATCGACGTCACCGACACGCAGAAGAAGGCCGACGGCCTGTTCGTCCATTTCGGACGCGTCGCGTCGGGTACGGTGAAGATCGGCGCTTCGGTCGAACTCAAGGTCGACGCCGCGCGCCGCGCCCGCATCCGCCGCAATCACTCCGCCACGCACCTCGTCCACGAGGCGCTGCGCGAAGTGCTCGGCACGCACGTTGCGCAGAAGGGTTCGCTCGTCGCGCCCGACCGCCTGCGCTTCGATTTTTCGCATCCCAAGCCCATCGCGCCCGAGGAACTGGCGCGAGTCGAGGAACTCGCCAACGAGATCGTGCTGCAGAACGCCCCGGTGACGACGAGGCTGATGGCCGTCGACGACGCGATCGCAGAAGGCGCCATGGCGCTCTTCGGCGAAAAGTATGGCGACGAGGTCCGCGTCGTGTCGATGGGCACGGCGCTTCATGGCGACAAAGCCGGCAAGAGCTATTCGACCGAGCTTTGCGGCGGAACGCATGTCGCCGCCACCGGCGATATCGGCATCGTGCGTCTTCTGGCCGAAGGCGCCGTGGCATCGGGCGTCCGGCGCATCGAGGCGCTGACGGGCGAAGCCGCGCGGCAGCATCTCGACGAACAGGACAAGCGCCTGAAGGCGGCAGCCGCCGCGCTGAAGGTCGCGCCGGCGGATGTCGTCACTCGCCTCGAAGCCGTTCTCGACGAGCGCAAGAAGCTCGAGCGCGAACTTGCCGACGCCCGCAAGAAGCTGGCGCTCGGCGGCGGCGCGGGTCCGGCCGGCGGGCAGGAAGCTGAGACCGTGGCGGGCGTCGGCTTCCTCGGCCGCGTCGTCTCGGGTGTGTCGGCCAAGGATTTGAAGCCGCTGGCAGACGAGGGCAAGTCGTCGGTCGGGTCCGGCATCGTCGTCTTCGTCGGCACGGATGACGGCAAGGCGAGCGTCGTCGTCGGCGTCACCAGCGATCTGACCGGCCGCTACAGTGCGGTCGATCTCGTTCGTGCCGCCTCCGCCGCAATCGGCGGGAAGGGTGGGGGTGGCCGGCCGGACATGGCACAGGCCGGCGGCCCCGACGCAGCCAATGCGGATGCGGCCATCGCCGCGGTTCGCGAAGCGCTCGCCGGCTGATTTTCGTCAGCGCACAATGAAAAAAGCCGCGGCAATGCCGCGGCTTTCGTCATTTTGAGCGTGGCCTTGCTTAGTCGTTCCAGACTTCCATCGAACCGACCGCGGCAGCATCGGCATTGAGCACGAGCTGGTTGTTCTCCCAGGCGAACTGGTCGAGCGGGATCACCATGTCCTGGTCGGCAAATCCGCCATTGCCTTCGAAGTCGACGACCAGCGCGGTCGCGGTCCCGGCTTCCGTGCCGACCACCTCTTCGACTTCGCCGACCTTCTCGCCGCCGGCATAGACGTCCCAGTCATCGATCTGGTCGACGGTGGCGTTGAACGCGGAAACCTGGACGTTGTCTTCGATCTCGACCCATGCCGTCTGGGCGAAGGCGGAGCCGGCGAGAAGGGCGGAGGAGACGAAGGCGAGGGTAACGGTCTTGGCGAACATGGATTTGCTCCTTGGCATTGATACTTGCCCTCAATGCGCGAGGCGCAGATTGGTTCGACTGCGGGCGCGCGACAAAAGAAAAGGGCGGCTCTGAAGCCGCCCCGTTCGCTTAGCCTTGGAAACTGGCCTCTAGGCCGCCATCGCCTTCTGCAGGTTCTCATCGACCTTGTCGAGGAAGCCGGACGTCGAGAGCCAAGGCTGGTCGGCGCCGATCAGAAGCGCGAGATCCTTGGTCATGTGGCCGGATTCGACGGTCTCGATGCACACGCGCTCCAGAGTCTCGGCGAAGTTCTTCAGTTCGGCATTGTCGTCGAGCTTGGCGCGGTGTGCGAGGCCGCGCGTCCAGGCGAAGATCGACGCGATCGAGTTGGTCGAGGTCTCCTGACCCTTCTCGTGCTGACGGAAGTGACGCGTGACCGTGCCATGCGCAGCTTCGGCCTCGACGGTCTGGCCGTCCGGCGTCATCAGGACCGAGGTCATCAGGCCGAGCGAGCCGAAGCCCTGCGCGACCGTGTCCGACTGGACGTCGCCGTCATAGTTCTTGCAGGCCCAGACATAGCCGCCCGACCACTTGAGCGAAGCCGCGACCATGTCGTCGATCAGGCGGTGCTCGTAGGTGATCTTCTTTTCCTTGAACTTCTCCAGGAACTCGGTCTCGTAGACCTCCTGGAAGATGTCCTTGAAGCGGCCGTCATAGGCCTTGAGGATCGTGTTCTTGGTCGAAAGGTAAACCGGATAGCCGCGCAGCAGGCCGTAGTTCAGCGAGGCGCGCGCGAATTCGCGGATCGAATCGTCGAGATTGTACATTGCCATCGCGACGCCAGAGCCCGGTGCGTCGAAGACTTCGTGCTCGATAACCTGGCCGTCCTCGCCGACGAACCTGATCGTAAGCTTGCCGGCGCCGGGGAACTTGAAATCGGTCGCGCGGTACTGGTCGCCGAAGGCGTGACGGCCGACGATGATCGGCTGCGTCCAGCCCGGAACGAGGCGCGGGACGTTCTTCATGATGATCGGCTCGCGGAAGATGGTGCCGCCGAGAATGTTGCGGATCGTGCCGTTCGGCGAACGCCACATCTTCTTGAGGCCGAATTCCTCGACGCGGGCCTCGTCCGGCGTGATCGTGGCGCATTTGACGCCGACGCCATACTTCTTGATCGCTTCGGCCGCATCGATCGTGATCTGATCGTCGGTCGCGTCGCGGCTTTCCATGCCGAGGTCGTAATATTTCAGGTCGATATCAAGGTAGGGGTGGATCAGCTTGTCCTTGATGAACTGCCAGATGATCCGTGTCATCTCGTCGCCGTCGAGTTCGACGACCGGATTTGCCACCTTGATCTTCGCCATGAGAAATGCCTCGCTGTCTGTTGGGAGAAGGCGCGACCTGAAACGGGCACGCCCGGGAATTTGCGGCCCCTATAGCATTGTGCGCCCGGAAGGCAAAGCCGCCGGGATACAGGGCTTTGGACGTAGCGCGAGGAGGTCCAGATGAGCGTCGACACTCGATTTTTCAGGTTCGATACCGGGCAGGTTTCCCTGAACGTCGCCGAGATAGGGGAGCGTGGAAAACCGCTGATCGTCTGCCTGCATGGCTTCCCCGAATATTGGGCGGCATGGGAAGGCGTGATGCGTGCGCTTGCCGGCGAGTTCCACGTCGTCGCGCCCGACCAGCGCGGTTTCAACCTTTCCGACAAGCCGCAGGGCGTGGACGCCTATCGCTCGAAGCACGTCGTCACCGATCTTGCGGCGCTCGCCGATCATTTGTCGCCCGGCCGGCCCTTCGTGCTCGCCGGCCACGACTGGGGCGCGTCGATCGCCTATGCGTACGCGTTCGCGCATCCCGACCGCCTGTCGCATCTCGTCATTGCAAATGGCGTGCACCCGGCGCTGTTCCAGCGCGCGATCTCCGACGATCCGGAGCAAAGGCGCGCCAGCCAGTATATGAACCGCTTGCGGGCGGATGGCGCCGAAGCCCGCATGGCCGAGGACGAATATCGTCGCACATTCAACATGCTGTCGGGATTTTCGAAGACGGGCTGGATGACCGGCGAGGAGCGCGCGAGGTATCTGGAGGCGTGGAGCCGGCCGGGCGCGATGACGGGAATGCTCAACTGGTACCGCGCCTCGCCGATCGCGGTTCCGGGCGTCGGCGAGCCGGCAATCCCGTCGCCGATCGACGACATGCCGCGCGAATCCTTTCTCGTCCGCATGCCGCATCTGCTGCTCTGGGGCGAGGCGGACGAGGCGTTGCGGCCGGCGACGATCGACGACCTTGGCGACTATGCACCGCAACTGACCGTCAGACGCTTTGCCGAGAGCGGCCACTGGATATTGCACGAGCAGCCGGACGCCGTGGCCGGCGCCATCCGCGACTTCGTCCGCTGACCCCTGTTCCGTTTTTTCCGCGCCTGTGCCAGTTGTGATTCCACATTCATCGACGGAAACGACATGGCAGGCACCGACCGCGACCGCACGCTCATCCAGGAAGGCCCGGCGATCATCCTCGTCGAGCCTCAGCTTGGCGAGAATATCGGCATGGTCGCCCGCGCCATGGCGAATTTCGGCCTGGCCGAGCTGCGCCTCGTCAACCCGCGCGACGGCTGGCCGAGCGAGAAGGCGCGCGCCGCCGCCTCGAAGGCCGACCACGTCATCGACAAGGTCCGCGTCTTCGACACGTTGGCCGAGGCGATTGCCGATCTGAACTACGTGCTCGCCACGACGGCGCGGCAGCGCGACGGCTTCAAGCCGGTGCGCGGCCCGGTGTCGGCGGCAGGCGAACTGCGCCGCAGGTTCGGCGCGGGCGAGGGGATCGGCATCCTCTTCGGGCGCGAACGCTTCGGCCTCGACAATGAGGAGGTGGCGCTCGCCGACGAGATCGTCACCTTCCCGGTCAATCCCGCCTTCGCCTCGCTCAACATCGCGCAGGCGGTTCTGCTGATGTCCTATGAATGGATGAAGAGCGGCGCGGAGACCGAGCAGGTGCCGTTTTCCGGCCCCGTCATCGAGCAGGCACCGAAGGCGATCTTCGCCGGCTTCTTCGACCATCTGGAGTCGGCGCTCGATGCGCGCGGCTATTTCCGACCGGCGGCCAAGAAACCGCGCATGGTCGACGCGTTGCGTGCGGTGCTGACCCGGCCGGGCTTCAGCGTCGCCGAGATCAAGGCGCTGCGCGGCGTCCTGAATTCGCTCGACTATTACTCTCCGAAAGAGCCGCGCGGCGCAGGTTACTCCAAGCGCAAGGCCGAGGCCGATGCGCAGGGTCGCGAGCCGGGAGACGCGGATGGCTGACCGGCCGATCATCCTGTTCGATTCGGGCATCGGCGGCCTCACCGTCCTGCGCGAAGCGCGCGTTTTGATGCCAGACCGGCGTTTCGTCTATGTCGCCGATGACGCGGCGTTTCCTTATGGCGACTGGGAGGAAGAGGCGCTGAAGGCGCGCATCGTCGAACTCGCCGGCAAGCTCATCGCCGAGCACGACCCGCTGGTCTTCGCCATCCCCTGCAACACCGCCTCGACGCTGGTGCTGGACGATCTGCGCGCGTCCTATCCCTCGACGCCGTTCGTCGGCACCGTCCCCGCTATCAAGCCGGCGGCGGAGCGAACCCATACTGGCCTCATTTCGGTTCTGGCGACGCCCGGCACGGTCAAGCGCGCCTATACGCGCAACCTGATCCAGTCCTTCGCGACCAAGTGCCACGTCCGGCTCGTCGGCAGCCAGTCGCTCGCCCGCTTTGCCGAACAGCACATTCGCGGTGAAACTATCAACTTAGAGGCGATCCGCGCCGAGATCGAGCCTTGCTTCATCGAGCAGGACGGGCGGCGCACCGACATCGTCGTCCTCGCCTGCACGCACTATCCCTTCCTGGCGAACGTTTTCCGGCGGCTGGCACCATGGCCGGTCGACTGGCTCGACCCGGCCGAGGCGATCGCGCGGCGCGTTCTGGCGCTGCTCGAAAACAGTCCGGCAGGTGCCGGCGGGCGCGATGTTCCCGACCGTGCGATCTTCACCTCGGGCAGGGCGGATTTTGCGATCGACCGGCTGATGCAGGGTTTCGGTCTGCAATCGACGCTTCGGACTTGAAAGAACAGGTATGCGCCAGCCATATAGGGCGTGCCCATATAGGACTTGGAATGGCGGCTGAAGCCGTGTATTGAGCCGCGTCGCCCCGCGTAACCTTTCGCGGGAGAGAACAGATCACCCGGATTTCCTTATGCAAACCATCCTCATCGTCATCCATTTGCTCGTCGTTCTGGCGCTGGTGGCCGTCGTGCTGCTGCAGCGCTCCGAAGGCGGCGGCCTCGGCATCGGCGGTGGGGGCGGCGGCAATTTCGCTGCGGCGCGCGGCTCGGGCAATCCGCTGACGCGGGCGACCGGCATCCTTGCGGCGATCTTCTTCGCGACCTCGCTCGGACTTTCCCTCCTGGCACGCTACGGCGAGCAGCCGACCGACTTCCTCGACCGCATCCCGACGCAGCAGGAAGGCCAGCAGGCACCCTCGGGCGCAGGCGGCGTTCTCGATCAGCTTGGCGGCGACGACGTCCCGAGCGCTCCGGCAGCTCCGGCCGCTCCGGCCGCGCCGTCTTCGGACGATGGCGCAGCGCCGGCCGCGCGGCGCCGGCCGGGGACGAGCCTGCTGCGCCTGCAACGGACGAAGCGCCTGCCGCACCCGCAACGGACGCGGCGCCGGCCGGCGAAGACCAGGTCCCCACCGGCAACTGATTCCACTTTGAGAACTCTCGTCGGGCGGCTGTGTACTTACGATCACAGCCGCCCGATTTCGTTTGCGGCGCAGCATCCATGGCCTTGCAACCCTTGAGAGCCTGGCCGGTGATTTGATATGATGCTTCATGTCCGCGCCCTGTCGTGGACGCATATGCGCGTGCGGCGCCAAGGGGCTTTCCACATGATCAAGCGTCTCGCTCTGGCAATCCTTCTTGCCGGCTTCGCAACCCAGTCCTTCTCGCAGGAGCCGCCGCCGGTATTCGTGTTCCCGCAGGAGAAGGCGGTGCCCGTTGCGCCGCGCCAGGTCGTCAAGCCACAGCCGGCGCGTATGGCAGCACCGGCGCCCGCTTTGCCCGCTCAGGACGTCGCCACCGTCAAGACCGAAGGCAATATCGGCGAATTGCGGTCGACGACGATGGTCTCGACCGGCTTCATGCGGCCGATGGAGACGGAGCTTCTGCCTGAGACCCGCGCGCTCGACGAAGTGCTCGGCGAGCGGGAGAAGGTCCGCAAGTTCACGCCGAAGCCCGAGCAGATGCCGGTCGTCGTCGCCTTTTCGGGCTATGAGCCCGGCACCATCGTCATCGATCCGCAGGCCCGCGTCCTCTACCTCGTCGAGGATCGCCGCTCGGCGCGCCGCTATGCGATCGCGGTCGGCAAGGACGGGCTGGAGTTCAAGGGAACCGCCAGGGTCGGCGACAAGCAGGAATGGCCGCGCTGGTTCCCGACCAAGGCGATGCAGGAGCGCGAGCCGAAGAAATACGGCCAGTACAAGGACGGCATGAATGGCGGGCCGGACAATCCGTTGGGCGCGCGCGCGATCTATTTGCATCAGGACAAGGTCGACACCCATGTGCGCATTCATGGCACCAACCAGCCCGAGACCATCGGCAGCGCCTCGTCGAACGGCTGCTTCCGCATGATCAACGAGCACGTCATGGATCTCTATTCGCGGGTCCGCGTCGGCGCCGAAGTCGTCGTTCTCTGATCCCTTCTTCCACCCCTAAATGCGCCGGCCGAAGATTTTTGGCTGGCGCATTTTCATTTGTGACGGTAAGCACCGACTCCCATGGCGCGATATGTATTCATCACCGGCGGCGTGGTCTCCTCCCTTGGCAAAGGCATTGCAGCAGCGGCACTCGCCGCACTTCTGCAGGCCCGTGGCTATCGCGTGAGACTGCGCAAGCTAGATCCCTATCTCAATGTCGATCCGGGCACGATGTCGCCCTATCAGCATGGCGAGGTGTTCGTCACCGATGACGGCGCAGAGACCGATCTCGATCTCGGTCACTATGAGCGCTTCACCGGCCGTTCTGCCAACCAGCAGGACAATATCACCACCGGCCGGATCTATAAGAACATCATCGAGCGCGAGCGGCGCGGCGATTATCTCGGCGCGACCGTGCAGGTCATTCCGCACGTCACCGACGAGATCAAGAATTTCGTTCTCGAAGGCAACGAAGACTACGACTTCGTCCTCTGCGAGATCGGCGGCACGGTTGGCGATATCGAGGCGATGCCGTTCCTCGAAGCGATCCGCCAGCTCGGCAACGATTTGCCGCGCGGACAGGCGGTCTATATCCATCTGACGCTGATGCCCTGGATTCCGGCGGCCGGCGAACTCAAGACCAAGCCGACCCAGCACTCCGTCAAGGAACTGCGCTCGATCGGCATCGCGCCGGACATCCTGCTCGTGCGTGCCGACCGGTCGATCCCGACCGAGGAGCGCCGCAAGCTGTCGCTCTTCTGCAATGTGCGGGAGACGGCGGTCATCCAGGCGCTGGACGTCGCGCACATCTACGACGTGCCGATGGCCTACCACGCCGAAGGGCTCGACTCGGAAGTTCTGGCCGCCTTCGGCATCGACCCGGCGCCGAAGCCGCGTATGGAACGCTGGCAGGAGGTATCGAGCCGCCTGCACAATCCAGAGGGCGAAGTCACCATTGCCGTCGTCGGCAAATATACCGGCCTCAAGGACGCCTATAAGTCGCTCATCGAGGCGCTGTCGCATGGCGGACTGGCCAACCGCGTGAAGGTCAAGCTCGACTGGATCGAATCGGAGGTCTTCGAGAAGGAAGACCCCGCGCCGTTCCTCGAAAAGGTCCACGGCATCCTCGTGCCCGGCGGCTTCGGCGAGCGCGGCGCGGAAGGCAAGATCCTCGCGGCCAAATTCGCCCGCGAACGCAAGGTGCCGTATTTCGGCATCTGCTTCGGCATGCAGATGGCGTGCATCGAGGCCGCACGCTCGCTTGCCGGCATCGAGAACGCGTCCTCGACCGAATTCGGCCCGGCCAAGGAGCCGGTCGTCGGCCTGATGACCGAATGGCTGAAGGGCAACATGCTCGAAAAGCGCCAGGCGGCCGGCGATCTCGGCGGCACGATGCGCCTCGGCGCCTACAAGGCGGCGCTGAAGGAAGGCACGAAGATCGCCGACATCTATGGCTCGACGGACATTTCCGAGCGCCACCGCCACCGCTACGAGGTCAACGTCGATTACAAGGAACGGCTGGAAGAGAGCGGCCTCGTCTTCTCCGGCATGTCGCCCGACGGCGTCCTGCCTGAGACGATCGAATATGCCGACCATCCCTGGTTCATCGGCGTCCAGTACCACCCGGAACTGAAGTCGCGCCCGTTCGAGCCGCATCCGCTCTTCGCCTCGTTCATCGAGGCCGCTGTGGAGCAGAGCCGGCTCGTCTGAGCCGATCGGCCGCACCCTCTTCACGCAATGTGACGGATGTGCAACAAATTGCGGACATGATTGGCTGCTCTCGACGAGGGCAGCCAATTTTTCGCAAGAGGCACGTCGACCTGCATGAAGTCCGTGAAGTCCCCACGCATGATGGCCGCCGCTTTCGTCGTCGCGCTTTGCGGCATCGCGACGCTCGCGATGCAGACCGTGCCGGAGCTGATCCTCTTTCGCGAACGGCTGGTGCTCAGCGTCCTTCATCTGGAAAGCGACGCCAAGCTCGAACCCTTCGACATGAAGACCCATGACGGTCTGACCCTGCGAAGCTGGTACAAGCAGCCCGAGGCCGGCAAGCCGGTCATCGTCTATTTTCCGGGCCGCGTCGGCGATCTGGTTAAGAAGCCGAGCCATCTGTTCAAGCTGGCAGAAGATGGCTACGGCCTGCTGCTCGCCGGCTATCGCGGCTATGGCGGCAATCCCGGTCGACCGAGCGAAACGCATCTTTATGGCGACGCCGCGGGCCTGCTTGCAAAGCTCGCGGTCGAAAACATGGCGCCCGACGGGACGATTCTCTACGGATATTCGATGGGCACAGGCATTGCGAGCTATGCCGCCAGCCAGGTCAAGCCGCGTGCGGTGATCCTCGAAGCGCCGTTCACCAGCTTTCGCGATGCCGTTCGCCAGCAGGCGGGCAGGGCGCCCGTCTGGCTCGTGCGCACCCAGTTCGACACGCGCTCGCGGATCGGCGAGATCGACGTGCCGATCCTGTTGATGGCCGGCGGGCAGGACCAGGTGACGCCCGCGACCTTTGCCGAAAAGCTCGCTTCCTTGAACGAGACATTCGCATCGCTGCACATCTTCAAGGAAGCCGGTCATGGCGATATGTTCGCTCACGGCGCGCTTGAAGCCGTCACCGGTTTTCTCGAGCAGTTCCGGTTGCCCGAGCTCCTGCCCGATCTTGGCGGCGGAACGGCGCAGGCCGCTCCGCTGGAACCGGTGACGCCCTAGCCTTGCACCCGAGCCCGCTTTGGGGCAAACCGCCGCGATGACATTGACGCCGCGACTTCTCGACCATTGCGTCCTGCCTGTGCCCGACCTGGCAACGGCGCGCTCACGCTATGAGGCTCTCGGGTTCACGGTGGCGTCGCAGGGCACGCACCCGTTCGGCACGATCAACTCATGCGTCTATTTCGCGGACGACACCTTCCTCGAGCCGCTGGCGATCGGCGATGCGGCCAAGGTCCGCGAAGCGGTCGCGAGCCGCAATGTCTTCGTCGCTCGCGACGCACTCTATCGGCAGGCCGTCGGCGACAATGGCTTCTCGGCGCTCGTCTTCAAGACGGACGATGCGAGGGCCGATCATGCCGGGTTTGAAAAAGCGGATGTTTCTGCCGGCCCCATTCTCGATTTCTCCCGCGCCTTTGTCGACCCCGCTGGCAAGTCCGGCAAGGTCTCGTTCCGGCTCGCCTTCGCAGCGGTGCCTGACAGCGACGCGGCCTATTTCTTCACCTGCCAGCGGATCGAAGCGCCGGCCACGGCAGGACGGGCCGCGCTCCAAACGCATCGCAACGGCGCGACCGGCATTGCCGGCGTGACACTGGCTGCCGCCGATCCGCAAACCCACAAAGCCTTCCTGTCGGTACTCGCCCACGCGCCGGTCGCGACTGAAAATGGCGCCATCGTCGCACGTCTGGGCAATTCACGCCTGGCGATGGAGCCTGCGGACGGACCGCTGCGCCTTGCCGCGATCCACTTCGCCGTCGCCGATATCGATACGACTGCTGCAGCGCTCGCGGCCGGAAAGATCGCCTTCGAACGGGAAGGCCGCACGCTGACGGTCCGGCCCGCACCGGGGCAGGGCGCAACTTTCACTTTCGAGGACAGATCATGATCCGCCCCAACGCGACCGTCTCCGTCGGCAATGTAGCCTTCGCCAACGATGCGCCATTCGTCCTGATCGCGGGCCCCTGCCAGCTCGAAAGCCGCGATCATGCCTTCGACATGGCCGGCCGGCTGAAGGAGATCACCGACCGGCTTGGCCTCGGCCTTGTCTACAAATCGTCCTTCGACAAGGCCAACCGTACCTCGCTGAAGGGAACGCGCGGTGCTGGCCTCGACGCCGCGCTGCCGGTCTTCGCCGATCTGACGCGCGAGTTCGGCTTTCCCGTCTTGACCGACGTCCACACGGAGGAACAGTGCGGCATCGTCGCGGACGTGGTCGACATCCTGCAGATCCCGGCCTTCCTGTCGCGCCAGACCGATCTTCTGATCGCAGCCGCAAACACCGGCAAGGTCGTCAACGTCAAGAAGGGCCAGTTCCTCGCGCCCTGGGACATGAAGAACGTCATCGCCAAGGTGACCGAATCGGGCAATCCCAACGTCCTCCTGACCGAGCGCGGCGCCTCCTTCGGCTACAATACGCTTGTCTCCGACATGCGCTCGCTGCCGATCATGGCCGAGACGGGCGCGCCGGTGATCTTCGACGCGACCCACTCGGTGCAGCAGCCGGGCGGGCAGGGCGGATCGTCGGGCGGCGAGCGCCGCTTCGTCGAAACGCTGGCGCGCGCAGCGGTCGCGGTCGGCGTCGCAGGCGTCTTCATCGAGACGCACCAGGACCCGGACAATGCGCCTTCCGATGGGCCGAACATGGTCCCGATCGACCAGATGGAAGCGCTTCTTTCGCGCCTGGTCGCCTTCGACCGGATCGCAAAATCGTCGGAACATTCACCAAGTTGATCGGTTGGATGCTCAACGGGAAACAACCCAAGGAGCAGTTCAATGACCACCGCAACAGGCCACACCCAGGCCATCCGCGCCTCGCGCGTCATCGGCACCAATGTCTACAACACCGAAGGCCAGCATATCGGCTCGATCGAGGACGTGATGCTGGACAAGACGTCCAACAACATCATGTTCGCGGTCATCGGTTTCGGCGGCTTCCTCGGGATCGGCGAGAAGTACCACGCCATTCCATGGTCGGCCCTCGACTACGAGAAGAACCAGGAAGGCTACGTCGTACCCTTCACGCGCGAACAGCTCGAGGCCGCGCCGACGCACGACATCGACGATCTGACCGGCTCGGACGGCAAGGCCGCGCGCGACGCCTCCTATGATTACTACAAGGTCCAGCCCTACTGGTACTGATCGACCGTCATTCTCTTCAAAGGCCCCGCATCGCGGGGCCTTTTCATTTGAAGGGTACAGGGCCCCATTGGTGCGGCCCCGTCAGCCGGACGACAAAGCCCCGCGACGTCTGGCGAAATTCCTCGATTATCCGGCGCAGCTTGTGTCGCAACCGTCGCCACCCGCGAGGTCGGCGTCGGCGGCGGTCTTCTTCGATCGTACTGGGCTCCAGATCTCTCGGACCGGGTGCAAGGCTCAGGCGGTGCGCGACGAATGGCTGCGCACAAAGGGCCGGCATCAACTGGTAGGTCGGCCAGTGCTGAAGCCCGCGAGCGTCGAACAGAAACAGGTCCACCGGCATCTCGATAACGTTGCTGGCCTCGATCAGTCGTTCTGCTGCAGAACGGGACACGATATAAGCGGCGGCGTTGAAATGCGGTCCGGTCAGGCGCCGAAGTTCACGGCCCGAATGGGTGCTTGCAGGATTTCGCGCCACGAATGTCGGGCGGCCGTTTGTTTCGAGTTTGACAATGTGGGCGTCGCTGACGATCCACTCTGCGCTACTCAGGAATTCGGCGGCATCGCTACTGAGCAGCACGTCGTCCTCAAAAATGGCGGCGTGTGCGAGATCGCGTGCAACGATTTCTTGCCAGCAGCGCCGATGACTGAGGAAACAGGCGATCTCGGAAGGCCCGACGGCACTTCCCGGTCTTTGCCAGCGGTCGATCTCGTCGGCTTCAAGACGTCGGCCATCGATCGCCGGAACGCGTTCGAACGATAGACCCAGACGTGCAAATGTAGCCTCGATATGCGCCAGCCGTTCCGTTGCGCGATCGAGATTGATGACGAACGATTGCATGCGCCTTGGTCCTTGCAAGCCGGACCGGATATATGCCCGGCTTCAGCGCCTTGTCATTGCCTTTTCGCAGCCTTTCGCTAAGAAACCCGCACCATTCCCAGCCAAAGGTGCCTCCGCCATGACCGCAATCATCGACATCACGGCCCGCGAAATCCTCGACAGCCGTGGCAACCCGACCGTCGAGGTCGACGTCACGCTGGAAGACGGTGCATTCGGCCGCGCGGCCGTCCCGTCGGGCGCGTCGACCGGCGCGCATGAGGCGGTCGAGCTGCGCGACGGCGGCTCGCGCTATCTCGGCAAGGGCGTCGAGGGTGCCGTCGAAGCCGCCAATGGCGAGATATTCGAGGCGATCGGCGGCATGGAAGCCGAGAACCAGCTTCACATCGACCGTACGATGATCGATCTCGACGGCACGCCCAACAAGGCGCGGCTCGGCGCCAACGCGATCCTCGGCGTTTCGCTCGCCGTCGCCAAGGCCGCCGCGCAGTCGTCGGGCCTGCCGCTCTACCGCTATGTCGGCGGCGCCGGCGCCCATGTCCTTCCCGTTCCGATGATGAACATCATCAATGGCGGCGCCCATGCCGACAATCCGATCGACTTCCAGGAATTCATGATCATGCCGGTCGGCGCGGAGAGCTTCCGCGAGGCCCTGCGCTGGGGTGCGGAAATCTTCCACACGCTGAAGAAGGATTTGAAGCAGGCCGGGCACAACACCAATGTCGGCGACGAGGGCGGATTTGCGCCGAACCTGAAGAGCGCCGAGGACGCGCTCGATTTTGTCACCAAATCGATCGAGAAGGCCGGCTTTAACCCGGGCGAGGAAGTCGCGCTGGCGCTCGATTGCGCGGCGACCGAGTTCTTCAAGAACGGCGTCTACGACTATGAGGGCGAGGGCGCGAAGCGTGAGGGTCAGGCCCAGGCCGAATATCTCGCCAAGCTGTGCGACGCCTACCCGATCATCTCCATCGAGGACGGCATGGGCGAAGACGACTGGGACGGCTGGAAGGCGCTGACCGACCTCGTCGGCGACAAGGTCCAGCTCGTCGGCGACGATCTCTTCGTCACCAATTCGGCGCGATTGAAAGACGGCATCCGCATGGGCGTCGCGAATTCAATCCTCGTCAAGGTCAACCAGATCGGCTCGCTGTCGGAAACGCTCGACGCGGTCGAGACGGCGCATAAGGCGGCCTACACTGCGGTCATGTCGCACCGCTCGGGCGAGACCGAGGATTCGACCATCGCCGATCTCGCCGTCGCGACCAATTGCGGGCAGATCAAGACCGGCTCGCTTGCCCGCTCGGACCGGCTTGCCAAGTACAACCAGCTCCTGCGCATCGAGCAGGAACTCGGCCGCTCGGCGCGCTATGCCGGCCGCTCGATCCTGCGTTCGGGACGCGCTTCGTAACCGTCCATTAAGCATGGCGGGTTCACATGGTTCTATTCAAGGAATCGCCCCATGTGGACCCGTCATCACAAGCAGCGCAACACCGGTCGCCTGATCGTGCCGGTCGTCGCATCGGCCTTTCTGGCTTATTTCGGCTACCATGCCTTTCATGGGGCCTACGGCATCAATTCGAAGCAGCGTCTGGAAGAGCGTGTCGCCATCCTGCAGGCGGAGCTCGACGAACTGGTCGTCGAGCGCGAAGCGCTTGAAACGCGGCTCGTTCTCATCAATGATGGAACGATCGAGCGCGACATGCTCGATGAGCAGGCACGCCGCGCGCTCGATCTCGTGCGCGACGACGAAGTCGTGATCTATCTCGATCGTTGATTAACTCGTTTTCAGTTAATCACCTAATTCCACTGTTTTTTCAGCGCCTTCGACGAATATCCGCTATGCGAAATCGGCATAGCGGGAACGAAGTCGCCATGCTAGCCTTGGGTCAATATCCGGGTTTGCTCACATGCCCGGTTGTCCGCAAAGAGACAGGCTCCGGGAGACCCAAGGCATGGCAACAGCCGCCAAGAAAGCGTCGCGCGTAAAAGCCGACGCGAAATCCACTTCTGCGATCAAGACACCGCCGCCGCTCGAGTTCTCGAAGGACGAAGAACACAAGGCCTATCGCGACATGCTCCTGATCCGCCGCTTCGAGGAGAAGGCGGGCCAGCTCTACGGCATGGGCTTCATCGGCGGCTTTTGTCACCTTTACATCGGCCAGGAAGCCGTCGTCACCGGCATGCAGATGGCGCTGAAGGACGGCGACCAGGTCATCACCGGCTATCGTGACCACGGCCACATGCTCGCAACCGGCATGACCGCGCGCGGGGTGATGGCCGAGCTGACCGGACGCCGCAGCGGCTATTCGCGCGGCAAGGGCGGCTCGATGCACATGTTCTCTAAGGAGAAGAACTTTTACGGCGGTCACGGCATTGTGGGCGGCCAGGTCTCGCTCGGCACCGGCCTCGCCTTCGCCAATCGCTATCGCGGCAACGACAATGTCTCGCTGGTCTATTTCGGTGATGGCGCGGCCAACCAGGGCCAGGTCTACGAGAGCTTCAACATGGCGGCTTTGTGGAAGCTGCCGTCGATCTACATTATCGAGAACAACCGCTACGCCATGGGCACCTCGGTTGCCCGCGCCTCGGCGCAGACCGACTTTTCGCACCGCGGCGCTTCGTTCAACATTCCTGGCATCCAGGTCGACGGAATGGACGTGCGCGCGGTCAAGGCTGCCGGCGACATGGCGGTCGAATGGGCGCGTGCGGGCAACGGCCCGATGATCCTCGAGATGCAGACCTACCGCTATCGCGGCCACTCCATGTCGGACCCGGCGAAATATCGCTCCAAGGACGAAGTGCAGAAGATGCGCTCCGAGCACGATCCGATCGAGCAGGTGAAGGCGCGCCTGGTCGAGAAGAAATGGGCCACCGAGGACGAACTCAAGGCCATCGACAAGGAGGTTCGCGAGATCGTCGCCGATTCGGCGGAGTTCGCGCAGAACGATCCGGAGCCGGATGCGTCCGAGCTCTACACCGACATTCTTCTTTGAGGAGCGCGCTCCATGCCGATTGAAATTTTGATGCCCGCGCTCTCGCCGACCATGGAAGAGGGCAACTTGGCCAAGTGGCTGAAAAACGAAGGCGACAAGGTCGTCGCCGGCGACGTCATCGCCGAGATCGAGACCGACAAGGCGACGATGGAAGTCGAAGCCGTTGATGAAGGCACGATCGGCAAGATCCTGATCGCGGCCGGCACGGAGGGCGTGAAGGTCAACACGCCGATCGCCGTTCTGCTCGAGGAAGGCGAAAGCGCCGACGATGTCGGCAAGGCATCAAAGCCCGCCAAGTCTTCCGACGAACCCGAGCAGGCCGCTGATGCTGCCGGCGGCAAGGACAAGCAGGCAACGGAGGAGCCGTCAGCCAAGAAGGACGGCGCTTCCGTCCCCGCCGCTCCGAATACGGATGTCGCCGCCGATCCCGACATTCCGGCAGGCACCGAGATGGTCCCGACCACCGTCCGCGAAGCTTTGCGCGACGCGATGGCCGAGGAAATGCGCCGCGACGACAACGTCTTCATCATGGGCGAGGAAGTCGCCGAGTATCAGGGCGCCTACAAGATCACGCAGGGGCTGCTGCAGGAGTTCGGCGACAGGCGCGTCGTCGACACGCCGATCACCGAGCATGGTTTTGCCGGCGTCGGCGTCGGTGCGGCGATGGCTGGGCTGAAGCCGATCGTCGAGTTCATGACCTTCAACTTCGCCATGCAGGCGATCGATCATCTGGTGAACTCGGCCGCCAAGACGCTCTATATGGCCGGCGGCCAGATGGGCGCGCCGATCGTCTTCCGCGGCCCGAACGGCGCGGCGGCCCGCGTCGGCGCCCAGCATTCGCAGTGCTACGCCGCCTGGTACGGCCACATTCCTGGCCTGAAAGTCGTGATGCCCTATACGGCCGCCGATGCGAAGGGGCTCCTCAAGGCCGCGATCCGCGATCCGAACCCGGTCGTCTTCCTCGAAAACGAAATCCTCTACGGCCAGACCTTCGACGTGCCGAAGATGAATGATTTCGTCCTGCCGATCGGCAAGGCGCGCGTTCACAAGACTGGTAAGGATGCCACCATCGTCTCCTTCGGCATCGGCATGACCTATGCGGTCAAGGCGGCCGAACAACTGGCGGGCGAGGGGGTCGACGTCGAGATCATCGATTTGCGCACCATCCGTCCGATCGACATCGACACGGTGGTCGAGAGCGTCAAGAAGACTAACCGCCTCGTCACCGTCGAGGAAGGCTTCCCGCAATCCTCCGTCGGCGAGCATGTCGCCAGCCAGGTGATGCAGCGCGCCTTCGACCATCTCGACGCGCCGATCATCACCGTCGCCGGCAAGGACGTGCCGATGCCCTACGCGGCCAATCTCGAAAAGCTCGCTTTGCCGAGCGTCGCCGAGGTCGTCGAGGCCGTGAAGGCCGTCACCTACAAGGCCTGAGGGAGAGCGGACCATGCCGATCAACATCACCATGCCCGCGCTCTCCCCAACCATGGAGGAGGGCAACCTGGCCAAATGGCTGGTCAAGGAGGGCGACAAGGTCGCTCCCGGCGACGTCATTGCCGAGATCGAGACCGACAAGGCGACGATGGAAGTCGAGGCTGTCGACGAGGGGACGGTCGCAAAGATCGTCGTTCCCGCCGGCACCGAGGGCGTCAAGGTCAACGCGCTGATCGCGGTCCTCGCCGAAGAGGGCGAGGATGCGGGTGCGGCCGCCAAGGCGGAGGCCCCGAAGGCGGAAGCGAAGCCGCAAAAGGCTGCCGAGCCTGCGACCGCAGAAAAGCCGAAACAGCCGGAAGCAAAAGCCGAAGCGCCCGCCGCTCCGCAGAAATCCGCGGGCGGCGAGCGCACCTTCGCCTCGCCGCTCGCCCGCCGTCTCGCCAAGGATGCCGGGCTGGACCTTTCCGCCGTCACCGGCTCCGGCCCGCATGGCCGTGTGGTGAAGGCGGACGTCGAGGCCGCCTCGAAAGGCGGCGTCGCCAAGGCCGCTCCAGCCGACAAGGCTGCGCCTGCCGCCGCCGCGCCGGTCAAGGGCATGTCTGACGACGCGATCCTCAAGCTTTTCGAGGAAGGCTCCTACGAGATCGTCCCGCACGACAACATGCGCAAGACCATCGCGCGCCGCCTCGTCGAGGCGAAGTCGACCGTTCCGCATTTCTATCTGACGCTCGATTGCGAGATCGACGCGCTGCTCGCACTGCGCAAGCAGATCAACGACGCGGCGCCGGTCAAGAAGACCGAAAAGGGCGAGGTCCCGGCCTACAAGCTGTCCGTCAACGACCTCGTCATCAAGGCGATGGCGATGGCGCTCGTCGCCGTGCCGGATGCCAACGTGTCGTGGTCCGAAGGCGGGATGCTGAAGCACCGCCATGCCGATGTCGGCGTCGCCGTATCGATCCCCGGCGGGCTGATCACCCCGATCATCCGCAAGGCCGACCAGAAGTCGCTCTCCGCCATCTCCAACGAGATGAAGGACATGGCCGCCCGCGCGCGCAACAAGAAGCTGAAGCCCGAAGAATATCAGGGCGGCACGACCGCCGTCTCCAATCTCGGCATGTTCGGCATCAAAGACTTCGCCGCAGTCATCAACCCGCCCCACGCGACCATTCTTGCGGTCGGCGCGGGCGAGGAGCGGGCGGTCGTGAAGAACGGCGAGATCAAGGTCGCCAACGTCATGTCTGTGACGCTTTCGACGGATCACCGCGCGGTGGATGGGGCGCTCGGAGCCGAGCTGCTCGCGGCGTTCAAGCGGCTAATCGAGAACCCGATGGGGATGCTGGTCTAGGCAGGGATTACCTTGATGAAAACCATCCTCTGCTACGGCGATTCCATCACCTGGGGCTCCGACGCCGAAACCGGCGGACGCCATGCGTTCGCCGATCGCTGGCCGAACGTGCTGCAGGCGGCACTTGGCTCGGATATCCAAATCATCGCCGAGGGCCTGCGCGGGCGCACGACGGCTTTCGACGAGCATCTGGCCGATTGCGACCGCAACGGCGCGCGCATCCTGCCGACCGTTCTCTACACCCACGCGCCGATCGACCTCGTCATCATCCTGCTCGGCTCGAACGACATGAAGCCCGCCATTGCAGGCACGGCGCTCGCCGCAATGCAGGGCATGCGCCGGCTGGTGGAACTGATCAAGTTCAACGCCATGCGCGACGGCCAGTCCGAGCCGCCGGCGGTGCTCATCGTCGCCCCGCCGCCGCTGTGCGAAACCGCCAACACCGAATACAGCGCCATGTTCGCCGGCGGCGTCGAGCAGTCGCAAATGCTGGCGAGTTTCTATGCCGACCTCGCCGACGAATGGGGTTGCGGCTTCTTCGATGCCGGATCGGTCGCTGAAACGACGCCGGTCGACGGTGTTCACCTCGATGCGGAAAACACGCGCGCCATCGGGCGGGGGCTGGAGCCCATCGTCCGCATGATGCTTGGAATCTAGGAGCCTGCCATGGCGGATACCGACTACGACGTCATCATCATCGGCTCGGGCCCGGGCGGCTACGTCACGGCCGTGCGGTCCGCCCAGCTCGGGTTAAAGACGGCCATCGTCGAGCGCGAGCATCTGGGCGGCATCTGCCTGAACTGGGGCTGCATCCCGACCAAGGCGCTTCTGCGCTCGGCAGAGATCAAGCACTATGCCGAGCACGCCAAGGATTACGGCCTGTCGATTTCGGGCGAAGTGAAGGCCGACGTGAAAGCCGTCGTCGAACGCTCTCGCGGCGTCTCGGCGCGGCTGAATGGCGGTGTCGGCTTCCTGATGAAGAAGAACAAGGTCGACGTGATCTGGGGCGAGGCAAAGCTCGCCAAGGGCGGCAAAATCGTCGTCTCCAAATCGTCGAAGAAGCCGATGGAGCCGCAGCATCCTGCGCCAAAAGGCACCAAGGGCGAGGGCACCTATTCGGCCAAGCACATCATCGTCGCTACCGGCGCGCGCCCGCGCGTGCTCCCGGGCATCGAGCCGGACGGCAAGCTGATCTGGACCTATTTCGAGGCCATGGTTCCGCAGGAAATGCCGAAATCGCTGATCGTCATGGGGTCGGGCGCGATCGGCATCGAGTTCGCCTCGTTCTATCGCACGATGGGCGGCGAGGTGACAGTCGTCGAGCTTCTGCCGCAGATCATGCCGGTCGAGGATGCCGAGATTTCCAAGCTGGCGCAAAAGCAGCTCGAAAAGCAGGGCATGAAATTCCTGCTCGAAGCGAAGGTGACGAAGGTCGAGAAATCCGGCAACTCCGTCACCGCTCATGTCGAGACCAAGGACGGCAAGACGCAGACGATCACCGCCGACCGCCTGATCTCTGCCGTCGGCGTCCAGGGCAATGTCGAGGGCCTTGGACTGGAAGATGTCGGCGTGAAGATCGAGCGCGGCACGGTCGTGGTCGACGGCTACGGCAAGACGAATGTCGACGGCATCTACGCCATCGGCGACGTTGCAGGTGCGCCGATGCTGGCCCACAAGGCCGAGCACGAAGGCGTCATCTGCATCGAGAAGATTGCCGGTGTGAAGGGCGTCCACGCGCTCGACAAGGGCAAGATTCCCGGCTGCACCTATTGCCACCCGCAGGTCGCGTCCGTCGGGCTGACCGAAGCCAAGGCCAAGGAAGCCGGTCGCGACATCCGTGTCGGCCGCTTCTCCTTCGCCGCCAACGGCAAGGCGATCGCACTCGGCGAGGACCAGGGCCTGATCAAGACGATCTTCGACAAGAAGACCGGCGAACTACTCGGCGCCCACATGGTCGGCGCGGAGGTGACCGAACTCATCCAGGGTTTCGTCGTCGCGATGAACCTCGAAACCACCGAGGAAGAGCTGATGCACACCGTCTTCCCGCACCCCACCCTGTCCGAGATGATGAAGGAAAGCGTGCTCGACGCCTATGGCCGTGCATTGAACGCCTAATTTAGCAGTTTCAAACGATTCGCCCGGAACCGGTGCGACATCTCTGCGTTTCCCCGGCAGACTGATCCCGCAAAACTAGGAGAGTGGAATGGATCTGAACGGAATGGGCCTGCTGGGCGCAATCATCGTGGGCGGCATTGCTGGCTGGCTCGCCGAACAGTTCATGAAGTCCAACATGGGCATCTTCATGAACGTCATTCTCGGCATCATCGGTGCCGCGTTCCTCAACTTCCTGCTGAGCGTTCTCGGCATCTACACCGGCACCGGCATTCTGATCTACCTGATCGTCGGCTTCATCGGTGCCTGCCTGCTCATCGCGATCGCGAGGGCGATACGCCGATAACGGAGCCGACCATCCATTTTCTGCAAGGCCGCCATGCTTCATGGCGGCCTTACATTTTTGTGGCGAAATCCCTATAGAACAAGGTGACGACAACCGGCGAACCCGCTCCGGAGCATTCATGGTCACCGTACTCGACACCACGCTCAACCGCCCGCGCCCGCGCCACCCGGAAAAGGCCCACAGGCCCGACCAGGAAGTCTTGCGCAAGCCCGAATGGATCAGGGTCAAGGCGCCGGTATCGAAGGGCTATCTCGAAACGCGCGAGATCGTGAAGTCGAACAAGCTGGTGACGGTCTGCGAGGAAGCCGGTTGTCCGAATATCGGTGAGTGCTGGGACAAGAAGCACGCCACCTTCATGATCATGGGTGAAATCTGCACCCGGGCCTGCGCCTTCTGCAACGTCGCGACCGGAATCCCGATGCCGCTCGATGCGCAGGAGCCCGCAAGCGTCGGCCGCGCCGTCGCGCAGATGGGGCTCAACCACGTCGTCATCACCTCCGTCGATCGCGACGACCTGGCCGATGGCGGCGCGCAGCATTTTGCCGACGTGATCCATGCGATCCGCGCCGCCGCGCCCGGCACGACGATCGAAATCCTGACGCCCGACTTCCTGCGCAAGAAGGGCGCACTGGAGATCGTGGTCGCGGCGCGTCCCGATGTCTTCAACCACAATCTGGAGACCGTGCCGTCGAACTATCTGACGGTCCGTCCCGGCGCCCGCTATTTCCACTCGATCCGCCTGCTTCAGCAGGTCAAGGAGCTCGACCCGACCATCTTCACCAAATCCGGCATCATGGTCGGGCTCGGCGAGGAGCGGAACGAAGTGCTCCAGTTGATGGACGATTTGCGCTCAGCCGATGTCGACTTCATCACCATCGGCCAGTACCTCGCGCCGTCCAAGAAGCATCACGCGGTCAAGAAGTTCGTGACGCCGGAGGAGTTCAAGTCCTTCGAGACGGTCGCCTATTCCAAGGGCTTCCTGATGGTCGCATCGAGCCCGCTGACCCGCTCCTCGCACCATGCCGGGGACGATTTCGCCCGTCTGAAGGCGGCGCGTGCCGCAAAGCTCGCTGCTGCCTGACGATGCCGAAATACGAGACCACGCGGCGGGTTCGCCACAGCCCCGAGCAGATGTTCGCGCTCGTCGCCGATGTCGAGAAATATCCGCAGTTCCTGCCGATGTGCGAGGCCTTGTCGGTGCGCTCGAAGAAGGAGCGCCACGGCCTGACGATGCTGATCGCCGACATGACGGTCGGCTACAAGGCGCTGCGCGAGACCTTTACCAGCAATGTCGTGCTGAAGCCCGCCGAGAACATCATCGACGTCTCCTATGTCGACGGCCCGTTCCGCTATCTCGACAATCGCTGGCACTTCGAGGCGACCGAGGATGGCGGAACGGCCGTTCACTTCTTCATCGACTACGAGTTCAAGAGCCGCATTCTGGGCGCGATGATGGGCGCGATGTTCGACCGCGCCTTCCGCATGTTCGCCGAAGCCTTCGAAAAGCGTGCCGACGATATCTACGCGGTCCCGTCAGCTTAGCGCCGAAATCCCCATCACCAGCGCGGTCCGCACAGTCTCGGACCGGATATGGTCGCGTCCGCCATCTTCGAACTGGCGCTTTTCGACCCGCGTCGGATGGCCCTTGCGCGCGATGGCGAACCAGACGAGACCGACCGGCTTTTCCGCACTGCCGCCATCCGGTCCGGCGATACCGGTGACCGCGAGCGTGATCCCCGCGTGAGACTTCTTGAGCGCACCCTCGGCCATCTCGCGCGCCGTTTCCGCCGACACCGCGCCATGCGATTCCAGCGTCTCGGCCTTGACGCCCAGCATCTTCTGCTTGGCCTCGTTGGAATAGGTCACGAACCCGCAATCGATCATCGACGAGGCACCGGGAATGTCGGTCAAAAGGGCGATGATCTGCCCGCCGGTACAGGATTCGGCGGTGGCGGCCAGAACGCCCTGGCGTTTGCAGGCGTCGAGAAAGTCCTGGGCGAGTTCGGGCAGCACACTCATCATTCCGGCAACACTCCTGGAAAGGCGACGGTCGCGGTGGCGATGGCGGCGATGCCTTCGCCCCGGCCGACGAAACCGAGTTTCTCGTTCGTCGTCGCCTTGATCGAAACCCGGTCGGGCGAAATGCCGAGCATGGCGACGAGCGCATCCGTCATTGCCTGCCTAAATGGACCAATCCGTGGCGCTTCGCAAATGAGCGTGATGTCGGCATTGGCGATCCGGCCCTTGCGCGCCCGGACGATCCGCACCGCCTCCTCGACGAAGATGTGCGACGCCGCGCCTTTCCATTGCGGATCGGATGGCGGAAAATGCGTGCCGATATCGCCCGCACCGCAGGTCGCCAGAAGCGCGTCGGTCAGCGCGTGGAGCCCGACATCCGCATCGGAATGGCCCGACAATTTCCGGTCGTGCGGAATTGCGACGCCGCACAGCACCACCGCGTCCCCCGGTTCGAAGGAATGGACGTCATAACCATTGCCGGTCCGGATATCGGGAAACATCGTGGCGTCGATCCTCAGCTTCGTGTCGGCATTGGCGATGTCCCGCGCCCAGGTCAGCTTGACATTGTCGGGCGAACCTTCGACGAGCCGCACGGGAATGCCCGCCCATTCGGCGATGGCCGCATCGTCGGTGAAATCGTCGCGCCCTTGAGCAGCCGCGCGGGCATGGGCGGCATGAAAGGCTGCAAAGGGAAAGCCCTGCGGCGTCTGCGCCCCGAAAAGCCCGGTACGAGAAACCGTGCGGGCGACAAGACCGTCCGGCGCAGCTTCCTTCAGCGTGTCCGAGACGGGCAGCGACGGCAGGCTGCCCGTCTCACCATCTATCCCCGCGATCACCCGCGAGATGAGCCCGGCGTCCACGAAGGGCCGCACGCCGTCATGGACGAGAACAGCATCTGGCGGATCAGCGGCCAGTGCCTGCATCGCGTTCGAGGTCGATGCCTGTCGCGTCGCGCCACCCGTCACCACCGTTACCCGCTCAGCAAGCGCGCCGACTGCTTCACGAAACAGGCTTTCGTCGTGCTTGTGGATCGCGACGACGACGGTCCCGATCTCGGAATGCGCCAGAAACGTCTCGAGCGTATGGGCAAGGATGGCCTTGCCGCCGATCCGGCGATACTGCTTCGGCCCTTCCTGCGGATCGCCGGCGCGCTCGCCGCGGCCGGCGGCGACGATGATGGCTGCGACTTTCGGCTTTTGCATTCTGGTCTCCGGCTTGGCGAGCACACATATCAGCGCATGGCAGAAATGCCAGACTGTGTGCATGCGGCAGTTGCGGCGGGAAAAGAACATGGCTATCAGTTGGGCAAGAAGATGAGTGTGCCGGGTTTTTGTGCATGACTGAAATCTGCGTTCTGGCGACGCCGCTCGATATCGGCACTGTCAGCGTTCCCAATCGGGTGTTCCTGGCGCCGCTCTCCGGCGTTACGGACGAGCCGATGCGCTGCCGCGCGCTTCTGCATGGCGCCGGCATGGTCGTCTCCGAAATGGTCGCCAGCGGCGAGCTTGCGCGCGGCCGGGCCGAATCCGAGCGCCGCATCCGCCGGCCCGATGTAGCGACCCATGTCGTCCAGCTCGCCGGGCGCGACGCGCACTGGATGGCCGAAGGCGCGCGCATCGCGGCAGGCGAGGGCGCCGACATTATCGACATCAACATGGGCTGTCCGGCCAAGAAGGTCACCGGTGGCTATTGCGGGTCGGCGCTGATGCGCGAACCCGATCACGCGATGTCGTTGATCGAGGCGGTCGTCGGAGCCGTCGACGTGCCGGTCACGGTCAAGATGCGCCTCGGCTGGGACGCCGAAAGTCTCAACGCGCCCGCCATCGCCGCGCGCGCGGTCGCCGCTGGCGTCCGTATGATCACCGTCCACGGCCGCACGCGCGAGCAGTTCTACAAGGGCGAGGCGGACTGGAAGGCGATCCGCGCGGTGAAGGGTGCGATCTCGGTCCCGCTCGTCGTCAATGGCGATATCGTCGACACAGCGACGGCGCGGCGCGCGCTGGCGCTCTCCGGCGCCGATGCCGTCATGATCGGCCGCGGGCACTACGGCGCGCCATGGGCAGGCGCGCAGATCATTGAGGCCGCCGGCGGCCCGTCCGCGCGCGATATCCCCGGGGAGGCCAAGCTCGCCGACTACGTCGTCGCCCATTACGAGGACATGCTGGCGCTCTACGGAACCGGGCAGGGGCTGCGCCACGCGCGCAAGCATCTCGGCTGGTATCTCGACCGTCACGCGCCGCACACCGACCCAACCATGAGAACAGCCATCATGACCGGGCTTGACCCGCGCGCTGTCATCGCAAGCCTGCGCGAAGCATTCGCCGCCCCCACGCTGGCGGTCGCCGCATGAGCCAGTCCGCGATCAACTCCGCCGCGCTCATCCTCAACGCGATCCGCCATCCAGTCATCATGGTGGATACGGACGGGCGCATCGTTTTTGCAAATGCCGATGCCGAGGACTTCTTCCGCTCCAGCGCGTCGCTACTGTCACGCGATCCGATCGAGCGGTTCGTTCCCTTCGGGAGCCCGCTCATCACCCTCATCAACCAGGTCCGCGAGCGCCGCGCGCCGTTCAACGAATACCGCGTCGACATCTCCTCTCCGCGTCTCGGAACCGACAGACTGGTCGACCTCCACGCCTCCCCGATCGCCGAGATTCCAGGCGCGGTCGTCGTCATGTTCCAGGAACGGTCGATGGCCGACAAGATCGACCGTCAGATGACGCATCGCGGCGCGGCGCGTTCGGTGACCGGGCTTGCGGCCATGCTGGCGCATGAGATCAAGAACCCGCTTTCGGGCATCCGCGGCGCAGCGCAATTGCTGGAGACCGCCGTCGGCGACGAGGATCGCGCGCTGACGCGCCTGATCCAGGACGAGACCGACCGCATCGTCTCGCTGGTCGACCGCATGGAAATCTTCTCCGACGAACGCCCGATCGACCGCCATCCGGTCAACATCCATGTCGTCCTCGACCATGTGAAGGCGATCGCGCGCAACGGGTTTGCAAGCCGCATCAAGATCGTCGAGGACTACGATCCGTCGCTTCCCCCGGTCTTCGCCAATCGCGACCAGTTGATCCAGGTCTTCCTCAATCTGGTGAAGAACGCCGCCGAAGCCCTTGGAAACGAACCGTCGGGGGAGATCACGCTTTCGACGGCGTTTCGGCCGGGCATGCGCATCGCCGTGCCGGGAACGCAGGACCGCATCTCCCTGCCGCTCGAGTTCTGCGTCCACGACAATGGCCCCGGCGTCAAGGAAGACATCCGCCCGATCCTGTTCGACCCCTTCATCTCCACCAAGCAGAACGGGTCCGGCCTCGGCCTCGCGCTGGTCGCCAAGATCGTCGGCGAGCATGGCGGCGTCATCGAATGCGATTCGACCGGCCGCGGCACGACGTTCCGCATCCTGATGCCGACCTGGAGAGAGCCGAGGGGCGGCGCCGAACGCGACTACCAGGAGTTCACGACATGACCGTTCGCGGCAACATCCTCGTCGCCGACGACGATGCGGCGATCCGCACCGTTCTCAACCAGGCCCTCTCGCGCGTCGGGCACGAGGTCCGCGTCACCTCCAACGCGTCGACGCTCTGGCGCTGGATCGCGGCAGGCGAGGGCGATCTCGTCATCACCGATGTCGTGATGCCGGACGAGAACGCGTTCGATATGCTGCCGCGTATCAAGAAGGCGCGGCCGGACCTGCCGGTCGTCGTCATGAGCGCGCAGAACACGTTCATGACCGCGATCCGCGCCTCGGAGACCGGGGCCTACGAATATTTGCCGAAGCCGTTCGACCTCACCGAACTCTTGCAGATCGTCAATCGCGCGCTGGCCGAGCCGAAACGCATCAAGAGCGACGTGCGCAGCGAGGACCAGCCCGAATCGATGCCGCTCGTCGGCCGCTCGGCCGCCATGCAGGACATCTACCGCATGCTCGCCCGCATGATGCAGACGGATCTGACCGTCATGATCTCGGGCGAATCAGGCACCGGCAAGGAACTCGTCGCCCGCGCGCTCCATGAATATGGCCGTCGCCGCAACGGCCCCTTCGTTGCGATCAACATGGCCGCGATCCCGCGCGACCTGATCGAATCGGAACTCTTCGGCCACGAGAAAGGCGCCTTCACCGGCGCGCAGAACCGCTCGTCCGGTCGTTTCGAACAGGCCGAAGGCGGCACGCTCTTCCTCGACGAGATCGGCGACATGCCGATGGAAGCGCAGACGCGCCTCCTGCGCGTGCTCCAGCAGGGGGAATACACGACGGTCGGCGGCCGCACGCCGATCCGCACCGACGTGCGCATCGTCGCAGCCACCAACAAGGATCTGCGCACCCTCATCAACCAGGGGCTCTTCCGCGAAGACCTGTTCTACCGGCTGAACGTCGTGCCGCTGCGCCTGCCGCCGTTGCGCGAGCGCTCTGAGGACGTGCCGGACCTCGTCCGCCACTTCTTCAAGCAGGCCGAAAGCGAGGGCCTGCCGACCAAGCGCATCGCGCCGGCCGGCATCGACCTGATGAAGCGCTATCCCTGGCCAGGCAATGTGCGCGAACTCGAAAACCTCGTCCGCCGCCTTTCTGCGCTTTACCCGCAGGACGACATCGCCGCCGAGATCATCGAAAGCGAACTCCAGACCGCGCAGGCAAGTGACGGGACCACGGTCGGCCCGAACGGCGAGCAACTGACCATCTCGCAGGCCGTCGAGCTCCATCTGCAGCGCTATTTCTCGGGTTTCGGCACCGAACTTCCGCCGCCGGGCCTCTATCACCGCATCCTGACCGAGGTCGAATACCCGCTAGTCTTGGCTTCGATGACGGCGACGCGGGGCAACCAGATCAAGGCGGCCGAACTCCTCGGCCTCAACCGAAACACGCTCCGCAAGAAAATCCGCGAACTGGGCGTCAACGTCTATCGCGGCGCCAAGGGACAAAACGGCGGCTGACCTTCTGTCCTCGCCAAAAATGTTGCACAATGGCCACAATGCGATGCATAGAGTCGTCGCTTACCGGGCACATTGAGCACGATGACGATACAGACCACCGCACCCGATGGCGCATTGCTGGGGACTGAAGGCCGCGCCGTCGAGGGACGCAGGCTGGGTCTTTTGCCGGGCATCGTCGCCATCGTCTGCGCGCTGATCGCGGCCGCTGTTTCATTCGCAATCCTGCTCGGTTTGACGCCCGTTGCGCCCAACGCGTCGAACACGCTGATCCTTATCGGCGTCAATACCGGCTTCATCCTGCTGCTTCTCGGGCTGATCGCCTTCGAGATCATCCGCATCTACCAGGCCCGGCGGCGCGGCAAGGCTGCATCGCGACTGCATGTCCGCATCGTCGCGATGTTCTCGCTGGTGGCGGCCATCCCGGCGATCCTTGTCGCCATCGTCGCCTCGGTGACGCTCGACCTCGGCCTCGATCGCTGGTTCGAGTTGCGCACCCGCGCCATCGTTTCGTCCTCGCTGTCGATCGCCGAAGCCTATGTGCAGGAGAATTCGCGCAGCCTGCAGGGCACGACCCTCTCGATGGCGTTCGATCTCGACCAGGCCCGTTCGCTCTACAGCCTCGACCGCACCGGCTTTCGCCAATTGATGAGCAATCATGTGCGCGGTCGCGCACTGGCCCACGCGGCGCTGATCCGTTCCGACGGCTCGCTGATCATAGAGGCCGAGACGCCGGCCGGCATTCCGATGCCCGACGCCCCGCCCGAGGCGCTGCGCGCTGCCGCGGACGGCCAGCCGGTACTGATCGAGCCGCGATTCCGCAATGTCGTCGGCGCGATCATCCGTCTGCAACAGATCGACGACGCCTATCTCTTTACCGTGCGCGAGCTTGATCCAGAGGTCATCCGTGCGCGCCAGATCGTGCGCGCCAACACCGACGAATATCGCGGCCTCGAACAGAACCGCATGACGACCCAACTCGCCTTCGCCATCCTCTATCTCGGCGTGACGCTGATCGTCGTCCTGGCCGCGATCTGGACCGGCATCGCCGTCGCTGACCGCATCGTCCGGCCGATCCGGCAATTGATCGGCGCGGCGGACGAAGTCGCGAGCGGCAATCTCGACGTCTCGGTCCCCGTCAAGCAGACGGACGGCGATGTCGGGGCGCTGGGGCTTACCTTCAACGAGATGATCAGCCAGTTGAAAACGCAGCGCAATCAGCTCGTGCGCGCCAAGGACGTGATGGACGAGCGCCGGCGCTTCTCCGAAGCGGTTCTCTCGGGCGTTTCGGCCGGTGTCATCGGCGTCGGCCCCAGGGGCGAAATCGCCATCGTCAACCGCTCCGTCGAAAAGATGCTGTCGGTGTCCGCCAGGTCGCTCGTCGGCCAGCGCCTGGTCGAGGTCCTCCCACAGATCGGCGGCGTCCTGGAAAAGGGCCGCGAACTCGACCGGCCCGTCTATCGCGAACAGGTCGCCTTCTTCCGCAACGGCGCGGAGCGCACCTTCAACGTTCAGATCACCACCGAGCGCAGCTCGGCGCGCGGCGGCGGGCGCTCCTACGTGGTGACGGTCGACGACATCACCGATCTCGTCCAGGCGCAGCGCTCTTCGGCCTGGGCCGATGTCGCCCGCCGGATCGCACACGAGATCAAGAACCCGCTGACGCCGATCCAGCTTTCCGCCGAGCGCATCCGCCGGCGCTACGGCAAGGTCATCACCGAGGACCGAGAGGTCTTCGACCAGTGCACCGAAACGATCATCCGCCAGGTCGGCGACATCGGCCGCATGGTCGACGAGTTCTCCTCCTTTGCGCGCATGCCGAAGCCGGACATGCAGATTGTCGACCTGCGCGAACCTCTGCGCGAAGCCTCCTTCCTGATCGAAGTCAGCCGCGCGGATATCGAGTTCAAACGCGACTTCGGTCCCGAGGCCCTGATGGGCCGGTTCGACAGCCGGCTGCTCGCACAGGCCTTCGGCAACATCGTCAAGAACGCGTCCGAGGCGATCGAGCAGATCGAGGATCGGCCGGGCGCTATCCTGGTGCGCGCGCGCCGTGTGGGGTCGAACGCCGTCGTCGAGGTGATCGACAACGGCAAGGGATTGCCGAAGGAGAATCGCCAAAGACTCCTGGAGCCCTACATGACGACGCGGGAGAAGGGCACCGGTCTTGGCCTTGCGATCGTCAAGAAGATCGTCGAGGACCATGGCGGCACGCTGCAACTTCTCGACGCTCCCGCCAGTTTCCATGGCGGCGTCGGCGCCCTGGTGCGGATGGTATTTCCCCTCGGGGAGAAACAAGAGGCGGCGGCATCGACCGCCCCCGAGACTGAAGAGGTGACAGATGGCGTCTGATATTCTGATTGTCGATGACGAGGAGGATATTCGCGAACTCGTGTCCGGCATTCTTTCCGACGAAGGTCACGAAACACGGACCGCCTTCGACAGCGACAGCGCATTGGCGTCCATCGCCGACCGTGCCCCGCGCCTGGTCTTTCTCGATATCTGGCTCCAGGGCTCGAAGATGGATGGGCTCGAATTGCTCGACTCCATCAAGACCATGCACCCGGACCTGCCGGTGGTGATGATTTCGGGCCACGGCACGATCGAAACCGCCGTCTCCGCGATCCGCAAGGGCGCCTACGATTTCATCGAAAAGCCGTTCAAGGCGGACCGGCTCGTGCTGATCGCCGAACGGGCGCTTGAGACTTCCAAGCTTCGTCGCGAAGTCTCGGACTTGAAGAAGCGGTCGGGCGACAGCTTCGACCTGATCGGCACCTCGACCGCGATGGCGCAGCTTCGCCAGACCATCGAACGCGTTTCGCCGACCAACAGCCGCATCATGATCATCGGCCCGTCGGGTTCCGGCAAGGAACTCGTGGCGCGCGCCATCCATGGCGCCTCGACGCGCAAGGATGGGCCCTTCGTCGCCGTCAACTCGGCCGCCATCACGCCCGAGCGCATGGAGATCGAACTCTTCGGCACCGAAGCCAACGGCGCCGAGCGTAAGGTCGGCGCGCTGGAACAGGCGCATGGCGGCATCCTCTATCTCGACGAAGTCGCCGACATGCCGCGCGAGACGCAGGCCAAGATCCTGCGCGTCCTCGTCGACCAGCAGTTCGAGCGCGTCGGCGGCACCAAGCGCGTCAAGGTCGATGTCCGCATCATCTCCTCGACTGCGTACAATCTGGAAGATCTGATCGCGCAGGGCCGCTTCCGCCAGGACCTCTATCACCGCCTCGCGGTCGTGCCGGTCATGGTCCCGCCGCTGGCCGAGCGCCGCGACGACATTCCGTTCCTCGTCGACCATTTCATGCGTCAGACGGCCCAGCAGGCCGGCATTCGCATGCGCCGCATCGGCAACGATGCGATGGCAGTTCTCCAGGCGCACAATTGGCCCGGAAATCTGCGCCAGTTGAAGAACAACATCGAACGGCTGATGATCCTGTCGCGTGATGGCGAGGAGGACAAGCCGATCACGGCCGACCTCCTGCCGTCCGAGATCGGCGACGTGATGCCGCGCACGCCGACCCAGTCGGACCAGCACATCATGGCGCTACCGTTGCGCGAGGCGCGCGAACTGTTCGAGAAGGAATATCTGCTGGCGCAGATCAACCGCTTCGGCGGCAACATCTCGCGCACGGCCGAATTCATCGGCATGGAGCGCTCCGCGCTTCATCGAAAATTGAAATCTCTCGGCGTTTGATGCCGACCGAACGGATGGCACGAGGGGGCAACGCGAAATGACCGGACCGGACTATCCATGCGCGTGATCATCTGCGGAGCAGGGCAGGTGGGCTACGGCATCGCCGAGCGCCTTTCGGCCGAGCACAACGACGTTTCCGTCATCGACACCTCACCCGAACTGATCCAGTCGGTGCGCGACAATCTCGATGCGCGCGGCTTCGTCGGCCACGGCTCGCACCCCGACATGCTGGCCGCCGCCGGTGCCGAGGAAGCCGACATGATCATCGCGGTGACCTTGTATGACGAGGTCAACATGACCGCGTGCCAGGTCGCACATTCGCTCTTCAACGTGCCGACCAAGATCGCCCGCATCCGCGCGCAGTCCTATTTGCAGCCGCACTACATGGACCTGTTCTCGCGCGACCACCTGCCGATCGACGTCATCATCTCGCCTGAGCTCGAGGTCGGCGAGATGGTGCTGCGCCGCATCGCGCTGCCGGGCGCGACCGACGTCGTGCGCTTTGCCGACAACAAGATCGCCATGGTCGCGATTGAGTGCATGGAAGACTGCCCGGTCATCAACACGCCGCTATCGCAGTTGACCGATCTCTTCCCGGACCTTCCGTCGACCGTCGTCGGCGTCTCGCGCGAAGGGCGGCTGTTCATTCCGCACTCCGCCGATCAGCTCGTCGCCGGCGATCTTGCCTATGTCGTCACGACCAAGGACCAGGTCCGCCGCACGCTCAGCCTGTTCGGCCATGAGGAGCAGGAGGCGACGCGCATCGTCATCGCCGGCGGCGGCAATATCGGCCTCTACGTCGCCCGCACGATCGAGCTTCGCCAGAGCCGCACCAAGGTCAAGATCATCGAGGCCTCGCGCCGCCGCGCCGTCGCCATCGCCGACGAACTGCGCCGTACCGTGGTTCTGAACGGCAGCGCGCTCGACCAGAAGCTGCTCCAGGAAGCCGACATTGCCGACGCCGATCTGATGGTCGCGGTGACCAATGACGACCAGGTCAACATCCTCTCCTCGGTGCTGGCGAAGCAGCTCGGCTGCAAGTCGAACCTCGTCCTCATCAACAACCCGACCTATCACGACTTCACCGACATGCTCGGCATCGACGCGCATGTGAACCCGCGCACGGTCACGATCTCGCGCGTGCTTCAGCATGTCCGTCGCGGTCGCATCCGCGCCGTCCATTCCATCCAGCGCGGCGCGGCCGAAATCATCGAGGCCGAGGCGCTCGAAACCTCGCCGCTGGTCGGCCCGGAATTGCGCGAACTGGAACTGCCCGACGGCATCCGCCTCGGCGCGATCTATCGCAATGGCGAAGTCCTCAAGCCTTCTGGCACAATGCGCATCAAGCCGAAGGACCGTATCGTGATGTTCGCCATGGCCAAGGCCGTGAAGCAGGTCGAACAGCTCTTCCGCGTCAGTCTCGAATTCTTCTAGGAACCTCCGATGCCGAAAATCGCCTATGTCAACGGACGCTACTTGCCCCATCGCGATGCGGCGGTTCATGTCGAGGATCGGGGCTACCAGTTCGCCGACGGCGTCTACGAGGTCTGCGAGGTGGCGCGCGGCTACATCATCGACATGACGCCGCATCTCGACCGGCTCGACCGCTCGCTGAGCGAACTGAAGATCGGTTGGCCGATGTCGCGCTCGTCATTGCAGACGGTGATGCGCGAGGTCATCTCGCGCAACGGCGTCGTCAATGGTCTCGTCTATCTGCAAGTCACGCGCGGCGTCGCGCCGCGCGACCATGTCTTCCCCGCCGCGCACACGCGCCCCTCGCTTGTCATAACGGCCAAGAAGTCGAGCCCGCAGGCGGCGACTAAGCGGGCCGAAACAGGTATCAAGGTCATCACTGTTCCGGAAAATCGCTGGGAGCGCGTCGACATCAAGTCCGTCGGCCTGTTGCCGAACGTGCTCGCGCGCCAGAAGGCAAAGGAAGCCGGTGCCCAGGAAGCCTGGTTCGTCGATCCCGACGGGACGGTCAAGGAAGGCGCCGCCACCAATGTCTGGATCGTGACGAAGGATGGCAGGCTGAAGACCCGGCCTGCCGAGTCGGGCATCCTGAAAGGCATCACCCGCGCGACCGTGATGCGCGTCGCCGAGAAGCTCGGCCTCGAAGTCGAGGAGCGGGGCTTCACCGTCGATGAAGCCAAATCCGCCCGCGAGGCCTTCATCACGGCCGCGACGACGCTCGTCATGCCGGTGGTCGAAATCGACGGTCAGCCGGTCGCCAACGGGCATCCGGGCTCCGTTGCACTTTCGCTGCGACGAGCCTTTTTTGACGTTGCGGAGAAAATTGCGGCCTGATAACCACTTGGCGGGGCCGGGATATTCAAGTCGACGGGCTTTTCAGGCCGGTTGTACGTTCGCAAAGAGCCGATTATCTTGGCACTTCAGCATGTCTGAATTCGGGTGGGCAGAGCCTGAATGAACAGCCGTGCGGCCAGCTATAAAGATATGCTTCAGCGCATCGGCGAAAGAAAAAAACAATGGCGGAACGTACGCAAAACCTTCAGGACCTGTTCCTCAACTCCGTACGCAAGAGCAAGAATCCCCTCACGATCTTCCTGATCAACGGCGTCAAGCTGACGGGTGTCGTGACCTCGTTCGACAATTTCTGCGTGCTCCTGCGCCGCGACGGGCATTCGCAGCTCGTCTACAAGCACGCCATTTCGACCATCATGCCGAGCCAGCCCGTGCAGATGTTCGAAGGCGAAGAGAACGGCCGGGACGGCTGATTGACCGCACCTGAAAACGAAGGGCGCAAGCCGCGCCGCGCACACGGTCCCGTCGACGATGGAACGATGGCGCCGCCGACGCGCGCCGTCGTCATCGTACCCGTCCTCACCAAGGCTCCGCGCGGGCAGGAAGACGAGCGCATTGCCGCGGCCCTGATGCAGCGCAGCCCCGAGGCGCGTCTCGAAGAAGCGGTCGGCCTCGCGCTCGCTATCGAGCTCGAGATCGCCGAACGCCTGATCGTGACCATCGCGGACCCCAAGCCCGCGACGCTCATCGGCAGCGGCAAGGTCGAGGAGATCGGCGAGGCGGTGAAGGCGCTCGAAGCCGACCTCGTCGTCGTCGACCATCCGCTGACGCCGGTGCAGCAGCGCAATCTCGAAAAAGCGTGGAACGCCAAGGTGCTCGACCGCACCGGCATCATCCTCGAAATCTTCGGCCGCCGCGCGCGCACCAAGGAAGGCGTGCTGCAGGTGGACCTCGCGCACCTGAACTACCAGCGCGGCCGGCTTGTGCGCTCCTGGACCCACCTCGAGCGCCAGCGCGGCGGTGCGGGCTTCCTCGGCGGCCCCGGCGAAACGCAGATCGAGGCCGATCGGCGGATGCTGCAGGAAAAGATCACGCGGCTGAAGCGCGAGCTCGAAACCGTGCGCCGCACGCGCGATCTCCACCGCGCCAAGCGCCGCAAGGTGCCGTATCCGATCGTCGCCATCGTCGGCTATACCAATGCGGGCAAGTCGACGCTCTTCAACCGGCTCACCGGCTCCGAAGTCCTGGCCGAGGACATGCTCTTCGCCACGCTCGACCCGACGCTGCGCCGCGTGCGCCTGCCGCATGGCAGTGTCGTGATCCTGTCCGACACGGTCGGTTTCATCTCCGATCTGCCGACCCATCTCGTCGCCGCCTTCCGCGCCACTCTGGAAGAGGTGGTCGAGGCCGATCTCGTCCTCCATGTGCGCGACATCTCCGATCCCGACACCGCCGCGCAGGCCGCCGACGTTGTGCGTATCCTGGCCGATCTCGGCGTCGAGGCGGGCGATAGCCGCCACGTTCTCGAAGTCTGGAACAAGATCGACCTGCTCGACGAGCAGGCACGCCAGAACCTTCCGCGCGAACAGGCCGACGAAGGTCCGATCCTGATTTCGGCGATCACGGGCGAGGGGGTCGATCACCTGCTCGACGTCGTCGAATCACGCATCGCAGGTGCACTCGACCAAGCCGACTTCGTGTTCGGCCCGCAGGATGGACCCGCCATCGACTGGGTCTACCGCAACGGCGCGGTCATTGCCCGGGAAGACCGCGAGGACGGCACGGTTGCGCTCACTGTCCGCGCTCCGTCCGCCATCATCGGCGAAATCGCCAAGCGGCGGAAATCAGCAAAAGACTAGATCAGGCGCGCTTCGCCGCCTGCCAGTGACCTTCCATCTCGTCGAGGCTCGCCTCATCGAGGCTGCTTCCATTGGCGTTTAGCGCCCGCTCGACATGGTGGAAGCGCTTGCGGAACTTGTCGTTGGTCCCGCGCAGCGCATCCTCCGCGTCGATGCCGAGATGGCGGCCGAGATTGACGAGCGCGAAGAGCACATCGCCGAACTCGTCCTTGATCGCCGCCGTCTCGCCCGCATCGAGCGCGACGCGCAGCTCGTCCACTTCTTCCGAGATCTTGTCGAGAATCGGCCCCGGCTCCTTCCAGTCGAACCCGACCTTCGCCGCGCGTTCCTGCAATTTCAGCGCCCGCGTCAGCGCGGCATGGCCGACGGGTACGTCGTCGAGATAGCCATGCTCGGCGACGGTGATGCCGCGCGCCTCGCGTTCCGTCTTCTTCTCCGCGCGCTCCTCCGCCTTGATCGTCTCCCACATGCCCTTCGCCAGCTTCGCGCCGCGAACGGCATCCGGCCCGAAAACATGCGGATGGCGGCGGATCATCTTCTTCGTGATCGCCTCGACCACGTCACCGAAGGCGAATTCGCCCTGTTCCTCGGCCATGCGCGAATGGAACACGACCTGCAGCAGGAGATCGCCCAATTCGTCGCGCAGGTCCGAAAGGTCGCCGCGCTCGATCGCATCGGCTACCTCATAGGCTTCCTCGATCGTATAGGGCGCAATGGACGCGAAATCCTGCTCGACATCCCAGGGACAGCCCGTCTGCGGGTCGCGCAGCGCGGTCATGATTTCGATCAGGCGGGAAATGTCGCGGGACGGCTGCATGGCGTGTCGGTCTCCTGGAGACAGCTTGATAGCGCACCTGCCGCCCATGAAAAAGGCCGCAGTCGCGCGTGGCGGCTGCGGCCTCGCTTCGGCTCAGCGGTGGCCTACTTCAAGCGGCCGCTCGCATGGGCAAGCATGGTGTAGACCTTACCGGTGTCGGACGTCAGGTAGGTCTGCGACATCATGTTGTCGCGGTCGTTCTTGGCAACATCCGCAAGCAGCTTCTCGAAGTCCTGGCAGTACCGGTCGACCGCGCCGCGGAACTCACCGTCATTCTGGTACTTGCGGCGGATGTCGTCGAATGTCTGCTGGCCCTTCAGCGTATAGAGACGGCGCGTAAAGACGTTGCGCTCGCCCTTGCGGTAGCGGTCCCAGAGTTCGACCGACGCCTCGTGATCGATCGCGCGGGCGATGTCGACGGAAAGCGAGTTGAGCGATTCGACCATCTGCAGCGGAGAGCGCTGCGGCTGAACCGGCTTCGGCGCGCCCGCCTCATCCTTGGAAGCGCCGCGCAGGAGGGCACCGACCCAGCTTCCGCCGGCCTGCCCCTGACCCTGCGGTGCCGGATCGGCGAGCGACCCGCGCAACTGCGTCGCGGCCTGCGGAGCGGCCACCGGCGCTGCCGGACGGGGAGCAGGAGCGGCCTGACGTTCGATGCGCGCCGGGGAGACGTCGAAGGTGCGGCCGGACTTGGAGACGATCTCCGAAAGCTCCTTCAGCGCCTTGATCTGCTCGGAAACCGCCTTGCGCATGGCGCTGGTGGATTCCTTGGTCTCCTCCGGCAGTTGCATCACGCCCTTCTTCAGTTCCGCGCGGGTCTGGTCGAGTTCCGTACGGATCGTGCCAGCCGTCTTGCGGATTTCGTCCGTCGCATCGGCAAAACGCTTGGTCGCGCTTTCGACGACTTCCGAAATCGCAGTGCGCATCTGCTCCGTCGACGTCTTGGTGCGGCCTTCGGCGCCTTCGAGCGCCTTGCCGACGACACCTTCGAAAGACCGCATCACGCGTTCGATCTCTTCGGACTTCTTGACGAGCCCGGAGGCAAGCGTCTCGAGCGCCGTCTGCCGGTCGTCGAGCGTGGCCGCGAGGGTCGACTGCGCCGAGTTCAGGAGGTCCCGCGCGTTGGTCAGCATCTTGCCGTGATCCTCGAAGCGCGAGGCGATGCCGGCCACGTCGCGCAAGGTCGTCGAGGACAGTTCCGACAGCTTGCCGGCCTGCGTCTCGATGATTCGGGCCGACGAGGCGAAGGAGCGGGCGGCCTTTTCGGTCGTCTCGGCAAACTGCTCCGTGGTGCCTGCAAGCTTCTCGTCGACGCCGCCGAGATTGGCCGAAGCCGTCTCGACGAGTTCGCCAAGGCGGGCGTTCGAAGCCGACAGGCGGCCGATCAGGCCGTCGACGCCGCGCGCGAGATCACCCTGGACGCGTTCGACCGCGGAAACCGTCTCGCTCGTCTTGGCATCGAGTGCCGACACGAGCGCGCTGTTGCCTGTCTGCAGCCGTTCTGCTGCGGCCTGCGTGATCTCTTCGAGATTGCGCTGCAGGTCGATGCTGCTCTCGGAAAAGCGTTCGACCAGCGGACGCGCCGTCTCGTCAAGGATACGGCCGATCTCGGAGGAGCGGGCGGCCAGCATCGCGTTGAGCTGGCGCGTCTTCTCGTCGAGCTTGTCGGAAGCGCCTTCGGTGCTTTCGTCGATGTGGCGGTTCATTGCCGCGAACGTCTCGGCGATCGCATTGGCGCGCTCGACGAGTTCGGATTCCACACGAGCGACCTGTTCGGCCAGGCGGTCGCCGACATTGGCGGCGCCATGCGTCAGGCGTTCTTCGGCCGAGGCCACCTGGCTTTCGATCCGCGAGGTCAGGAGGCTGGTGCGATCGGCAAGTGCCTGGTCGGCCGCTGCCAGCGCTTCGGCGATGGCGCCCGCGCGGGCGTCGAGTTCGGCCGACGTCTGGTGCGTGCGCGCCATGATCCGCTGCTCGGCCATGTCGAAGGTCCGCGCGAGTTCGTTGGCGCGTTCCTGAAGACGCTCGTCCGAGCCGTCGAGCACGCCGGCAATCTCGCCGGCCCGCGCCGACAATGCTGCCTGCGTTTCGTCGAGACGAACGACGATCTGGCGATCGGCATCGGCGAAGACGTTCGACAGATCGCCGGCTCGTGCAGCAAGCGTGTTCGCCGCCGCGTCGGTGCGCGAGAGAAGGGCGTTGCCCGCCTCGTCGAACCGGCCGACGACGTCGTCCGCGCGGCCCTCGAGAATGCGGGCGGCATCTTCCGTGCGGGTGGCGAGAGACTGTCCGGCCTCGTCGAAGCGGTTCACGACCTCGTCCGCGCGCGAGAGCAGGCTGACGCGGATCTCGTCGGCCTTGCCGGCGAGATTGCGGTCGGCCTCCTCGACGATCTGCGCGAAGTCGCCGGCACGTGCGGCAAGCGACTGCGCCGCATCGTCGACGCGCGAGGTCAGGCTGCGCTCGGCCGTCTCGAATGCGGAGACGACTTCACCCGCCTTGACGCCCAGCGCCTCGGCGCGCTGCTCGGCACGGAATGCCAGCGTTTCATCGGCCTGCGCGAAGCGCTCGACCATTTCGGAGGCACGCGAGAACAGCGACTGCGTGCGCTCGTCGAAGCGGTCGGCCAACGCCCGGTCCGTGTTCTCGAAGCGTGAGGCGATCTCGTCGGCCCGCGCCGTCATGAAGGTCGCTCGCTCCTCGATCCGGCCAGCAATCGCGCGATCGCTTTCGTCGAGGCGCGTTGCGATCTCGTCGGCCTTGGCGCCCAGCGTCGCCGCAGTCCGCTCGACGCGGTCGGCGATCTTCTGGTCGACGTCGACGAAGGCCTGTCCGGCCTGCTCGCCCATTGCCGCGGTCGCTTCCAGAACCTTGTCGCGCAAGGAGCCGGCAACGACGACCGCGCTGCTTTCGAGAGCGCCGCGGACATTATCGACGCCGATCTTCAGCGCACGTTCCATCGTCTGCGTGCGTTCCTCGATCACGCTCGTCTGCCGTCCGAACGCATCCTCGATCCGCGCGACATCGGTGGCCACCGCGTCGGTGATGAGAGCGCGGCGCTCGCCAAGCGCCTCGATGTGGCGCGTGAAGGCCTCTTCGACCTTGTCCATGTCGATATTGATCGTCGATGCGAGCTCGTTCTGCTTCTCGGCGAAGAGGTCGATCTGGCGCAGGAAGGTCTCGTCGATCCGGCCGAGGTCGGCGGCGATGGCGCCGCTCAGTTCGTCCTGGCGGGCCGCGAGCGTCGCGATATGTCGCGCGAACACTTCCTCGACCTGCTGCGCATCTCCCGCGATCGCGCTCGACAGTTCGGACTGACGGTCGCCGAGCTGGCGCGCAAGCTGACCGAACAGTTCGCCGAAGCGCTCGGCGCCGCGATGAACCGCATTCTCCATCTCGGACTGGCGCTGCGAAATCGCCTCGACCTGACGCGCAAACGCTTCATCGATGCGCGCCACGTCGCTCTCGACACGCGAGCCGAATTCGCCCTGACGCGCGGTGAGCGCGTCGAACTGGCGGTCGAACGCGGACGAAAAGCGCTCCATGTCGGCGTCGATCGCGGCCGACAGGCCGGACTGCCGCTCGGCAAGGCGCTCGATCTGGCGGTCGAACGCGGTGTCGATGTTGGACACTTCGCTGCCGATCGCAGCCTGCAACTCGCCCTGCCGTGTGCCGAGCGTCTCGATACCGCGCAGGATCAGATCGTCCATGCGCTCCGCGTCTGCTGCAATGGCAGCGGAGAGTTCCGCCTGCCGCTCGGCCATCCGGTCGATCTGGTTCGCGAACGCGTCCTCGACGCGCGCCGTGCCGGAGGAAAGCGCCGTCGTCAGGTCGGATTCGCGCTCGGCGATCGTGCGGACATGCTGCGAAACCGCATCGTCGAGCCCCCGACGCGTCGCGTCGAGCAGGTCCATGTCGTCCTTGAGCGCGATCGCAAGGCGCTCGCGGCCTTCCATGAGGCCCGAAATCTGCCGCTCGATGGCTCCGTCCATCTCGCGCTGCGTATCGGCAAGGCGCACGATGTCGTCGTTGAGCGCACTGGTCAGGAGCGAGCGGCCCTCGGCCATCCGTTCGACATGGCTGGTGATCGCATCGTCCATCGCCTGCCGCGTCTCGGCAAGGCGTTCGAGATCTTCGTCGAGCGCAGCGCTGATGAGGTTGCGGCTTTCACCGAGCTTGACCGAGAAATCGGCCGTGCGCGTCTCAAGCATGGCGGAGGTAGAGGCGACGAGATCGGTAAAGTCCGCGCCGATCCGCGCCTTGGTCTCGTCGAGCAGTACGTTGACCTGCTGCTTGCCGTCAGTGAACGTCTGCGCGATTTCCTTGGTGCGGTCGATCAGCGTGTCGTTGATCTGCTTGGCACGCGCCTCGAGCGCGGCGTTGAGCTTTTCGGTACCCGTATCGAGCGCGTGGGCGCGTGTTTCGAACTGCGAAAGCAGAGACTGGCCGCGCTCCTCGAGCGTCCGCTCGATGTCGCGAAGACGCGTGTCGAATTCATCGGAGAGCGAGCGCGCAGAGCTGCCGAGCAGCGAGATCATGCCCGTCGTACGATCGTCGAGCATCTGCGAAAGCGAGCGGGTGGCCTGGTCGGTCGCGTCCGTCAGCGAGGCGATGCGCGTATCGAGCAGGTTCGCCATCGCGTCGCCGGAGGTCGAGATGCGGTCGGAGATGGTGTCGACGCGAAGATCGAGCGCCTCGCTCAGCGAGGAACCGCTCTGGTTCATCCGCTCGATCAGCGACGCACCGCTATCTGCGATCGTGCCGGAAAGCTGTCCGGAGACATCGACGATGTTCTTGCGGATGACGTCGCTTGCCGCCGAAAGTTCGTCCTTCAGCGTCTCATGCGCCCCGGCAATGGATGCGCGGACCCGCTCTGCGTGGCTGACGACCGCTTCGCGCTCGTTGCCGAGGCCGTCGACCAGCGCGCGGATGCGGGTTTCATTCTCGGAATAGGCGCGTTCGAGTTCGTTCACCTCGGTATGGACGAGCGTCTCCAGTTCGACCGCGCGTGCCAGCGTGCGCTCGATGCCTTCGCCCATCGCCTGCACTTCGCGACGAACAGCCTGGCCGACCATCATGACGCGGTCGGTCGCGATGTGCTCGGGCTCGGCGAGGCGGAAGGCGACTTCCGTCATCGATTGCGCGGCATAGCGCATTTCCTGCGCGCGGCGGATCATCACCGCGAAGCCCCAGAAGAGAATGATCGGGACGATGATGCCGAGCGCCAGACCGAGCGCATAGGGTGCCGCGATCAGTTCGGCGAGTGAGCCGATCTGCCAGATCTGCGGCGAGAAAAGGAGGTGACCGACGAGCAGGCCCGAGGCCGCCCAGACGACCGAGAGAAGCGCGACGACCCAATAGACGGTGCTCGGCACCGGCTTCGAAATGCTCTGGACGAAGGACTTGTAGTCCTTCTGGCGGTCGTCATTGGCGGCGGCGAAAGCGGAGGGGCGGGCGGAGGCCTGCGCTTCCACGGGCTGGAGATCGGCGATCCGCGTCGGGCCGTCATTGGCGGCTTTCGCAACGACGGGGGCGGCGACAGCGGCGGCGACCGCCTCAGCGGGTACGGTATCCGCCGTCTCGGTTTCGCGGTTTTCCAGCGCCAGTTCTTCGGCGGCCTGCGAAATCTGCGCCTCGAAATCTTCCATCGACGCAGCGATATCGAGGCTCTCGTCCTGCGCGGATTCCGCGTCCTCGTCATCCATGACGAGTTCGATGTCGAGAGCGTCTTCGAGCTCCTTCTCGATATCGGTGTCGAGTTCCTTGTTTGTCGCCGGTTTCATCGCCATGCCGCTCTACCCTATACGATCGCAGCGGGTCACCGTATTCGGCTTGAAACCACCCGCCAGTTGAGGCCCAATTCGCCCATTTCGTATCGTATCGGGACAAGGCCGGGATGGGAACTCGCAATTCCCGCCATGTGTAAAACTTTAAACATAAGGTTAACGCCCCTCAACGCAGATGAAAGATTCCTTGGCGGACTCGGGCGAATGCGACCGGCCGCGTTAACGGACCGTCCATTCGCCACGCGCACGATCCCGGAATGACACAGTTGAAAGATTCGCGGACGAACCTGATCGACGAGAGCCATCTCGACCGCCAGACCATGGGCGATGCGCGCCTCGCAGGTGAACTCCTCGAGATGTTCGTCCTGCAACTCGACGCTGCAATGCGTGAATTGGCTACCGCCGGGCCGCAAAGGCGGATCGCAATAGCCCATTCACTCAAGGGCACCGCACGATCGCTCGGAATCGCAGCCGTGGCCGACTGCGCGGCGGCGCTGGAGGCCCCTCTGCTCGATGCAGCGGCCCTCGATCGACTGGGGCACGTCGCCACCACCCTGGGCGCACAGGTGAGGGGGCGCGTTCGATCCCCGGGTTGACACCCGGTTCCCAGCCATTATGTCATCGCCGCGACCCGCGCCGGTCAACGGACGCGCCACCTTCCGACAGGTTTTTCAATGACCAAGCTTACCTTTGTCGCCTTTGACGGCACGCGCTTCGACGTCGAGGCCGAAAACGGCTCCACCGTCATGGAAAACGCCATCAAGGCAGGCGTGCCGGGCATCGAGGCCGAATGCGGCGGTGCCTGCGCGTGCGCGACATGCCATGTCTATGTCGACGAGGAATGGTCGCCGGCCGTCGGCGAGCCCCAGGCGATGGAGGAGGACATGCTCGATTTCGCCTATGACGTGCGTCCGACCTCGCGCCTGTCCTGCCAGATCCGCGTGGCGGACGCGCTGGACGGCCTTACCGTCCACATCCCCGAGCGTCAGGGCTGACGCCGGTCGTCGGATCGATCAACGCGCGTCCTCGATCCTCTGGAGACGATATTCCAGAAGGCGCAGCATGCGGCTTTCGAAATTGATGCTTTCCACATTGTCGTAGCGCGCCTGTTCGGCGTCGTGCTCGGCCAGCAAGCGTTTGCTGATGCCCTCGGCGGTGGCGGCAGCCTCTTCGCAGGAAGCGGCATTGCGCACGCCCAGCAGCGACTGCTCCATGCGCTGCGCGAAGGTGCGGGCGATCACGATATGCCCCTCCTCGTGACGCTTGATGTCGGCGGAAAGCGTGTCCCACATCAATGCCGTGTCGAGTTGCGCACCGCTGCGATTGCGCCAACGGGGCAGATGCACTTCGGCCGAAATCTGAACGTCCGCCTCGCTCACGCTGCACCGGCGGCCGCTTTCCTGGTAACCGATGCGCGTCTTGAACTCCATGCGCGTGGCGCCGGGGTGCCGATTGCCGGTCGAGCCGAGGATGGGGCCGCGCCGCTGCAACTCGGTCTCGATCTCGCTCAGTGTCTGGCCGCCGATCGAAAAATAGCTGTAGGAACGCGACACCGAAGCTGCATCGGCGGCAAGGGTCGTCGCGAGAATGGCGATGGCGCCCGCCAGCATGTGCTTCATAGTCGTCTCCTTGGCCTATTCATGCGGCGCACGCGCCAAAGGCGCAACCTCGCTGCGCGGGATCGGCACCCACGATCACACCCAAAGCTGAACAATTGCTGCGCAAGACGCGAAATCCGTTGATCTCGGACGCCGGGTCGTTCCATAGCGAAGCCATGTCGACCGATCCCTTCGCCGAACGCAACTGGCCGCTCGCCCATGGCCGCACGCTGACGCTCGGCCCGCGCGCGCTGATCATGGGCATACTGAACGTGACGCCGGATTCGTTTTCCGACGGCGGCCGGTTCGACACGCTCGAGCGCGCATTGCGGCAGGCCGACGAAATGGCCGCGGCCGGCGCAGCCATCATCGACATTGGCGGTGAATCGACCCGTCCCGGCGCCGAGCCCGTTTCGGCGTCCGAAGAACAGGACCGCGTTCTACCGGTCATCGAAGCGCTGTCGGGGCGGGGCGATATCGTCCTGTCAATCGACACCTATCGCGCGGCGACGGCACATCTCGCGATCGATGCGGGCGCGCACATCGTCAACGACGTCTGGGGCCTCCAGCGCGAGCGCGCAGTGGCGGATATCGCCGCACAAACCGGCGCCGGCCTCGTCATCATGCACACAGGGCGCGACCGCCAGAAGCTTCCCGACCCTGTCGACGACCAGTTCCATTTTCTCCGCCGCTCGCTGGAAATCGCCGACGAAGCCGGCGTCGGGCACGATGCCATCGTCCTTGATCCCGGCTTTGGCTTCGCCAAGGACGCAAGCGAAAACATCAGCTTGATCGCGCGTTTTTCCGAATTGAATGAGCTTGGCAGCCCTTGGCTGGTCGGCACGTCGCGCAAGCGTTTCCTCGGCGAGGTCACCGGTCGCGAACCCGCAGATCGCGGCGTCGGTACAGCGGCAACGAGCGTCGCATTGCGGCTTGCCGGTGCCGCTGTTTTTCGTGTTCATGATGTCGCGATCAACGCCGACGCGCTAAAGGTCGCCGACGCCATACTGGCACGGCACGCCTGACGGGAGTTACCTTCGACCATGTACACGATCCGACTGAAGAACTGCGCGTTCTTCGCCCGCCACGGCGTCTTCGTCGAAGAGGAAACCCTCGGCCAGCGCTTCTATATCGATGCTGAACTGACGATCGTGCCCGAAGGCTCGCTCGACAGCGATTCCATCGAGGGGACGGTCGATTACGGTGCGGCCTTCGTCGAGATCGAGCGCGTCGTCACCGGCGCCCGCCGGTTCCTGATCGAGAAGCTCGCCGTCGATGTCGCCAAGGCGCTCTGCGCGCGTTTCCCGCAGGTGACGAAGGCCTCGATCACGGTCCGCAAGCCAAGTGCGCCCGTTCCCGGCGTTCTCGATTACGTCGAGGTCAATATTGTCTGGCCGCAATAAGGTGCGGGCTTATCTCGGCCTGGGCGGCAATCTGGGCGATCCGCAGGCGGCGATGGCGACCGCGCTCGCCATGCTCGATGCCTCCGACGAAATCGCGGTCATCCGCGCCTCTTCGCTCTATCGCACGCCCCCATGGGGCCTCGTCGACCAGCCGGATTTCCTGAATGCGGTTGCCGAGGTCGAGACGACCCTGTCGCCGCGTCACCTGCTCGCTGCCTGCCTCGATGCCGAGCTTGCCCTGAAGCGTGTGCGGACTGAACGCTGGGGGCCGCGCGCCATCGATCTCGACGTCCTGATCTACGGCGATCTCGCAATCCACGAGGATGGCTTGACGATCCCGCACCCGCGAATCGCCGAGCGCGCCTTCGTCCTCGTGCCGCTGCTGGAAATCGCGCCGGCACTCGCGGTCGATGGAAAGCCGCTTTCGCACGCGCTCACGTCGCTCGACACCGGCGGAATCGTCCGGCTTGATCTGCCAGCGGATTGGTGGCGAGTGGCACCTTAAGGCGAGCCGACCTTTTCCTTTTCGGTGACGATAATTGCGGCGGTTTCCTCGCTCAACGCCTGACCCGCCCGGCGCGGCGTCGCCAGCGGCGTCGGTGTGGGGACATTGCCGCGTAGCAGATCGTTGCCTGCATAGATGCCGCCGGCAACCTGCAGATCGAGACGGGCGGCGTCGCGGACACGCACTTCCTGCATCACCTCGGCAACTTCATCCTCATCCAGCCCGACGGTGCGCAATGACTGCGCGCCGAACTGCAGAGCCGATTCCAGGGTTTCGCGGATCTGATACTCGACGCCCGTATTGATCAGCGAGATCGCCGAGCCGCGGTCGAAGGCCCGCGCCAGGACCGGCAACAGCGGATACTCTCCCTTGATGAGTTCGGCGATGCGAAGCGCCGCCTCGGGCTTGTCGACGCAGATCATCACCGCCTCGACCCGGCCGATGCCTGCCGCATGCAGGATGTCGAGCCGCGTCCCGTCGCCGAAATAGACCTTGAACCCGAAATCGCTGGCCGCCTGGATCATCTCGACGTCATTGTCGATGATCGAGACGTCGATGCCGCGCAGGAGAAGTGGCTGGCTCGCGATCTGGCCGAAGCGGCCGAATCCGATCACGAGAACGCTGCCTTCAAGGCCGTCCGCGACGTCGACGCCATCGGTGGACAGCGCCGGTGTCGGCATAAACCGTCGCAGCGCCATGATGACGAACGGCGTCAGGATCATCGACAGGATGACGTTTGCCGTGAAGATGGCGTTGAGCGACTGGTCGATGACGCCGACCGAAGCGGCAGTCGCGAAAAGCACGAAGGCGAACTCGCCGCCCTGCGCCATCAGCCCGGCGCGCTCCAGCGCTTCGCCATGCGGCGTGCGCAGCAGCCGTGCGATGGCATAGATGCCGAACCCCTTGAGGACCATGTAGACCACGACGAGTCCTGCCACGAGCGCCGCATTCTGCCCGATCACCGTCAGGTCGAGCGCCATCCCGACGCCGAGGAAGAACAAGCCGAGCAGGATGCCGCGAAAGGGCTCGATGTCGGCTTCGAGTTGATGCCGGAACGTGCTTTCGGAGAGGAGGACGCCGGCGAGGAATGCACCCATAGCCATCGACAACCCGCTCATCTGCATCAAGAGAGCGGAGCCGAGCACGACGAGCAGCGCCGCCGCCGTCATCACCTCCCGCGCCTCCGCCTGCGCCAGAATGCGGAAAAGCGGATTGAGGAGATAGCGCCCGACGAGCACCAGCGCGGCGATCGCCGCCAGCGCGATGGCGATCGCGACGCCGCGCGAGCCGGCATCGCCATCCTCCCCGCCCGGCGCCAGAAACGCGACCAGCGCCAGCAGTGGCACGATGGCGATGTCTTCCAGCAGCAGGATCGAGACGATGCGCTGCCCCTTGGGTGTCGACAATTCGCCCTGTTCGTTCAGAATCTGGAAGACGATCGCCGTCGAGGTCAGCACGAACCCCATGCCGGCGACGAATGCGACGAGCGGAGAAAATCCGAAGGCGATGCCGGCGCCCGTCAGAAGCGCCCCGCAAATAGCCACCTGGAGCACGCCGAGCCCGAGAATCTGGCGCCGAAGCCCCCAGAGGCGTGACGGCTGCATTTCGAGCCCGATCACGAACAGGAACATGACGACGCCGAGTTCGGCGACGTGGATGATCGACTGCGGATCGGAGAAGAGGCCGATGCCGAACGGCCCGATGACGATACCGGCGGCCAGATATCCGAGCACGGAATCAAGGCCGAAGCGTTTGAAGAGCGGCACCGCCAGGACGCCGGCGCCGAGAAGCGCGACGATCGGAACGAGATCGACACCGTGGGCAGCCTCGACGGCCATGACGGCCTCCTGAAAAGCGAAAGGACCGGGCGATGAGGCCCGGTCCTTTGTGATCTTGTCAAGCTGTCAGCAGCGCCGATCCGGCATGTCAGCGATTGGCGACCGAGCCGACTGCGCCCCTGTCGACGCGCTTCAGGTTCATGCCGATGACCGGCACCATCTGCTCGTCGACGAGCACGGAGACGGTCACGGTCATGGTGTTGTCGTCGGGCAGGCGGGCCAGCATCGCGCCGTTGAGCTGGTTGCGGTTGAGCGTCAGCGTGACCTTGCGGCCATCTACCTTGCCGCCCACCACGTCGAGGCCCGTGCCGTCCGACCCGTCCATGAACGAGCCGCGATAGCCGGAGCGGCCCTGATGCTCGACGCTTGCCTGCATCTTCTGCGTGAAAAGGCCGACGCGGCAGCCGCCGTCCAGCGACATGCCGACCTTTTCGCCCGGCGTCGCGCCGGTGAAATTGCAGACGAACTTCGTGCCCTTGTACTTGCCGGCGACGATTTCGCCCGGACCCGACCACGAGCCTTCCACGGAGGAAAAGAACTTCCGGTCCTTCTCCGACGCCGTTGCGGGCGCGGCAAGACCGATCACGGTTGCGGCCGTGGCCGCCAGGACTGAAGAGGCGAGGCGTAGGGCGGTCATCGAACGGGCACCTGTGAACGTGGCGTGGCTCGGCGAAGCTTGGCCGCTAATGGTTAATGATTTGGACGGCGAAGCAGCAATGCGCCCGACAATGAGTCAGCTTCGCGGCGTGCGCAAGCCTATTGTTGCGGCGGCGATGTTTCGCGTCCGCGCCGTGTCGCAAAAGACGCAAGGCTGGCGATGAAGTCGGCGACGCCCGGCCGCTTGACCGCGTGGAAGGGCAGGGGCCGCACCACTTCCATGGCCGCAAGGCCGACGCGCACGGTCATGACGCCATTGACGACGCCTTCGCCAAGCTTGGCCGAAAGCCGCGCGGCAAGCCCCTGACCGACGACCTGGTGGACGAACTCGTCGCCGACGGCCATGACGCCGGTGACCGCCAGATGGGCCAGAACGTTTCGCACCAACCGGAAATAGCCGAGCGTACCGGGCCGTGCGCCGTAGAGTTCGGCGAGCCAACGGATCAGGCGGCCTGATTCGAACAGGATATAGGCGACATCAACGAGCGCGCGCGGACTGACCGCCGTCACCACGCTGACGCGCTTGGCCGCGTCGAGGATCAGGCGCTTCGCCTCGGCGTCGAGCGGCGCGACGAGTTCGGTTTCGGCGAGGCGCACCAGATCCGGCCCGTCCATCACGTCGTCGCGCAGCGCATCGAGATGCGCGCGCCCGGCCGCGGTCTCCGGTCGTGCGGCAAGGTGCGCCTTCAGCCTGTCGACGAAACTGCGCGCCTCGACGAGCCGCCCGTCGCGCAGCACGCGCTCGCATTCGGTGCGCAGCCGCGTCACCGATTGCAGCCGCGCCAGCGCCAAACCCTCTCGAATGAGGATCGCGACCAGCGCCAGAGCCGCAATTGCGGCAAGCCCGATGCCGACGAATCCGAGGGCCTCGGATCGCGCGAAGAGGTCGGTGATGACCCGCTCGGCCCACAACCCGACGGCGAAGCTGACGAGAAGGCCGAACGCACCCGCGAAGATGCGCCCGAGCCGCAAACCGCGCCGCCGTCGCGGCAGGGCCGGCGGCGGGGCCTCGGTGTCGACCCCGTCGAAGACGTCGATTTCCGCTTCCTCGATGCGCTCGAGATCGCGTCCGGAAAGCGCGCGCGGCTCGCGCTGCGGCGCAACGGTCATGGCAGGCTTTGCACCCGGCACGGCAAAGGATTGGGGTTCGCGCTCGCGGCTCATGCCAGACGGTCTCCAAGCAGGAACTGGAAGGCCCGGTCGAGCCGGATATGCGGCAGCGACAGCGTCACCCCTTCGCTCGTACGCTCCAGTTTGGGCGGCCGAAACCGCACGAAACGGATCGGCGCGCGATTGCCGCTTTCCTCCAGCGCAACCTTCGGATCGCGTGGCAAGTCTCCGGGAAATATGGCTGTTTCGGTTGCGCCGTCGAACGTGTCGCGGCCGATCGTTTCACCTTGAAGCGGCGTTCCGATGATGACGGGCAGCGTATCGCCATTCTCGCGCACCGTGCCCTCGCGCGTCGCCCGCACGGCCGCCATCGCCAAAACCTCGATTTCGGCCCCGCTCGCGCTCGCCCGCGAGATCGCCCGGTCGGCCAGCCGCCGCACGATCGCCTCGAGCCGGTCATGACTCTCGTGATGGAGATGGTCGGCCTTGGTCGCGGCAATCAGGATGCGGTCGATCCGGCGTAAAAACAGATCGGTCAGGATGTTGCGGGCGCCAGGACGAAAGCAGGAGAGGATTTCCGTCAGCGCACGTTCGAGGTCGGCGACGGCCGCAGGACCGGCATTTAGCGCCTGCAGCGCGTCGATGAGCACGATCTGCCGGTCGAGTTTGGCGACATGGTCGCGGAAGAACGGCCGTACGACATGCGATTTATACGCCTCGTAGCGCCGCGCCATCATCGCATGAAGTGAACCGGGAGCAGGCCTTGCGTCGCCAAGCGCGGGCAGGGGCGAGAAGGTCAGCGCCGGCGAGCCTTCAAGGTCGCCCGGCATCAGGAAACGGCCCGGCGGCAAAGTCGAAAGCGCACTGCGATCGTCCTTGCCGGCCTTGAGGTAGCGCGTGAACGCCTCTGCCAGCCGCCGCGCTGTCATCTCGTCTGCCTCGGCGGCGGGGTCGATCGTCGCGGCCAGCTCACGCCATTCGCGCGAAAGGCCCGCGCGAACCGGCAATTCGGCGAGCGACACCGCATCGCGCGAAAATTCCTCGTAGCTTTTCGACAGGAGCGGCAGGTCGAGCAGCCATTCGCCGGGATAGTCGACGATGTCCAGCGACAGCCGGCCGGGCGAGAACATCCGCCCCCAGCCGGAAGCGGATTCATAGTCGATCGTCAGCCGCAGTTCCGAGATCGCGCGGGTCGAATCGGGCCATATGCGCTCGCCAACCAGCGCTGCGACATGATCCTCGTACTGGAAGCGCGGCACGGCGTCGTCTGGTTGGTGTTCGAGGTAGCTCTTGGCGATCCGGCCGGATTTCATCGCGTCGAACATCGGCAGCCGCCCGCCATGCAGCATGTTGTGGACGAGCGAGGTGATGAAGACCGTCTTGCCGGCACGCGAAAGCCCCGTCACGCCCAGCCGCAGCGACGGCGAAAGAAGGCCGGCGGTCCGGCCGGCAAAGGTTTCGAGTGCGAGACGGGCTTCGTCGCCCAGATTTGTCTGCGATGCCAAATGCGAATTCCCGGGCTGCCTGTCTGGAGACGAGATAGGTGCGCAGGGCCCGCCGCAACAGGGGCAGGGCCTATTTCACGCCGGCGGGCGTCCAGAAGAGTTCGAGCGTGCCCGTTCCCGGCTCGGCGGCGGAAAGCGCGACGTCGAACGCGATGACTGCAAGGCCGCAGGTCGGAAACCCGGCTTTCAGCGCGGCCGCATCGGCGCCGACCAGCGCGGTCGCCAGATCCTCCATCACCGGGTTGTGTCCGACGATCATCAGGTCGCCGTCGCCGGCCTGCTTGCGGACGATGTCGAGCGCCTGCACGGCAGTCGCCTCGTAGAGGCTGTCCAGATAGGCGACGTCGCCCTTCGCGAAAAGGTCGCCGAGAGCGGCCACCGTCTCGCGCGTACGGGTCGACGATGAGGCGGCGATCCGCTCCGGCCTGCTTTCGCTCTCCTGCAGATAAGTGCCGAGCCGCCTCGCGTCGGCGACGCCGGATGGATCGAGCGAGCGGTCGAAATCGCGCTGTCCGGGCTCGGCCCATCGCGCCTTGGCATGACGCAGGAGATAAAGTCGCGGCATCGGGTCCCCCAGTCGCCATTCCGCTTAGGCCTAGCTTCCCGGCGCGTCCGGCACAAGCGTTAGTCCCGCCCGTTGCTTAATCGCGGAAGGCTGACAAATGCGTGAGATGGCAATTCTTAGTGCTTGTATGGGCCAAGTCGCCCGAATATATAGGCGCCGGATTGCTTCTGTGGGGTGAGTCTGATGAGCAAGGCTATCGAGTCTGACTATATGCCATCCGAAGATGAGCCGTTCATGAATGAGCGGCAGAAATCATACTTCCGGACCAAGCTTGTTTCTTGGAAGAACGACATTCTGCGCGAGGCGCGCGAGACGCTGGACATCCTCCAGCGCGAAAACGCCAACCACCCCGACCTGGCCGATCGCGCGTCGTCCGAAACCGATCGGGCCATCGAGCTTCGCGCCCGCGACCGGCAACGCAAGCTGATCTCCAAGATCGACGCCGCGCTGCAGCGCATCGACGAAGGCACCTACGGCTATTGCGAGGAGACCGGCGAGCCGATCTCCCTCAAGCGCCTGGACGCCCGTCCCATCGCGACCCTCTCCATCGAGGCGCAGGAACGTCACGAGCGCCGCGAGAAGGTCTACCGCGACGAGTAGCGGTCAGCGCCGCTCCCGCGGCGCTTCATTGAGCAGGCGATCCATCTCGTCCTCGATCGAGGGCTCCCGACGTTGCGGCGTCTCGCTCGACTTGAAATCCCGTTCGAATTCCGAAACCATCGCCTCGTCGACGGTCGGCTCGCTCGCAGCGACGCGTTCGGCGATTGCCGGTTCCTGGCGCGGTTCGACGCGCGGCGCGGCTGCGGGCGCCACCGGTGCATACGGGGATGGCGCGGGTGAGGGCGCAGGCGCAATCGGCTGGCGCCTCTCGACGACCGGCACCTCGACCGGACGGCGAGCCGGCGCGGCAGGGGGCTCACGATGATCGACGGCCGGCTGCGCGGCCACCTGCCGTTCGGCGCGCACCGGCTCCGGCTGGCGCTCTGGAGCGGGCGACACTGTCGCGGTCTGCGGAACACTGCGCCCCGGGCCGGTGATGTTCTGCTCGATGACGATATCGGTCGGCCCGCCGATCATGATCAAATGCTCGACTTCGTCGCGGCGCACCAGCACGAGCCGGCGCTGCGTGTCGACTTCGGCGGCATCCATCACGGCAAGCCGCGACCGGTAGCTGCCGGAGGATGAGAACGTCCCGCCCGAAACCCTCCGGACGATCTTCACGATCAGCATGATCACGCCCAGCGCCACGAGTGCGACCAGCGTCCACATGACGGCCCCCGCATATCCGGGGCCCGCAATATCCTCAAACCATGTCGGCATGTCTGTCTCCGCTCGTAATTAAGTAGACGCTAAACTCCGCAACGCGTCAGGCGTCAACCGGTTGCGTCGAGACTGGAACGAAGCTTTCCCCGCCGCCGGTGCCGTCCTTGCAGCTTCGCGTTGCGATGATGTATGCCGGTGTCATCTCGAATGATCCGATCGGTTGGGGGACCGCCTTCATGGCGCAAAAGAGTGGCGGCGAGCTCAATCCGGCGCCGATCGTCGACCAGAATGCCCGTATGTCGACGCTGTCGCGGCTGATCGGTTTCATCATCGCGCTCGTCATCTGCGCCGTCGTTCTGATCGTCTTCAACGATCTTCTGAGCGCGAACACGTTGCTTGGCCTGCTCGGCGTTCTGGCGATGATCGGCGTCGGCTTCCTGTTCGCGGCCGCGATCGGCTTTGTCCACGTCGCCGGACGTTCGCCTTCGGACGGTCTGTCGCGCGCGCTCGTCGACAGCTCGGCGCAGGGCATGGTCGTCACTGATGCAAAAGGCCGCATTCTCTACGCCAACCGCGCCTACGCAGACCTGACCGGCGCCACCTCGCCGGAGGAGACCCGGACCATCGAGGCGCTTCTGGCCGATAGTCCCGAAGCCGCGCAGGTAATCTACAAGCTCGCAACCGCGATCCGCGACGGTCGCAACGCCGATGGCGAATTTCGGCTGCCACGCCCGCTGCGTGCCGGCGGCGAGGGTGGTGCGCGGTGGTATCGCGCCTCGGCTCGCACCTTCCGCATTCTCGAGATGCGCCAGCCCGCCGCCCTCTGGACTCTCGTCGATATCTCCGACGAACGCGCCGAACAGGAACGCTTCTTCCTCGATCTTCAAAAAGCCATCGACCACCTCGACCACGCCCCCGCCGGCTTCTTCGCGTCCGACACCTCGGGCCGCCTGACCTATCTCAACGCCACGCTCGCAGACTGGCTCGGGATCGATCTGGCCAACTTCGTGCCCGGCTCGGTCCGCCTGTCCCAGATCGTCGCCGGTGACGGAATGGCGCTCTTGTCGTCGGTGAAGGCAGAGCCCGGATCGACCCGCGACGCGGTCGTCGATCTCGACCTGATGGCCATTTCGGGCGCCGCGATACCGGTGCGCATCATGCACCGTGTGGCGAGTTCGCGCGAAGGCATAGCCGCGACCAGCCGCACGATCGTTCTCAACCGGGCCGAGGGCACCGATTCGTCTGCCGAGCTGCGCGCCTCCGAAATCCGCTTCACCCGCTTCTTCAATTCGACGCCGATGGCGATTGCCGGCATCGATGGCGAGGGGCGCATCCTGCGCACCAATGCGCCGTTCCTGTCGCTCTTTTCCAGCGTCGTCGACCGCGATGCGATCGATGGCCGCGCTCCCCTGGAGCGCGTCATCCATCCGCGTAACCACGACGCCTTCCGGTCGGCGCTGGAAGCGGCAAAGCACGGCCAGGCCGACATCGCGCCGATCGACACCGTCCTGCCCGGCAACGAGGAGCGCTATCTGCGCTTCTACGTCAACGCCGTCGCCGACGCCGGTGGCGAGGACGGCGCCGAGGAAGCGGCGATCGTCTACGCCGTCGAGACCACCGAGCAGAAGGCGCTCGAAGGCCAGATGGCGCAAAGCCAGAAGATGCAGGCCGTGGGCCAGCTCGCCGGCGGCATCGCGCACGACTTCAACAACGTCCTGACCGCCATCATCATGGCGTCGGACCTCCTACTGACCAGCCACCGGCCGTCGGACCCGTCCTTCGCCGACATCATGAACATCAAGCAGAATGCCAACCGCGCGGCCTCGCTCGTGCGCCAGCTTCTAGCCTTCTCGCGCAAGCAGACGCTGCGTCCCGAAGTGCTGAACCTGACCGATGTCCTCGCCGACCTGCGGATGCTCCTCGTTCGCCTCGTCGGCAAGGACATCCAGCTCTCCGTCGAACACGGACGCGACCTTTGGCCCGTCAAGGCCGATATCGGCCAGTTCGAGCAGGTCGTCGTCAATCTGGCGGTCAACGCGCGCGACGCGATGCCCGAGGGCGGCATGCTGGCGGTCCGCACCCGCAACGTTCTCGCCGCCGATTGCGCCGCCTTCGGCTACCGCGAACTGGCCCCGGCCGACTACGTCATGCTCGAGGTCGAGGATTCGGGAACCGGCATTCCGCCCGAAGTGATCTCGAAAATCTTCGAGCCGTTCTTCACCACGAAGGAAGTCGGCAAGGGTACTGGCCTCGGCCTTTCCATGGTCTACGGCATCATCAAACAGACCGGCGGCTACATCTTCTGCGACTCCGAGGAGGGCACTGGGACCGTCTTCCGCATCTTCCTGCCTCGCCATGTCGCGGCAGCGCTGGATGCGGCGGCGAGCGAAGCTCCTGCCGAAATTCCCGCTGCAAAGACGAACGGCGCGGCCAAGGACCTCTCCGGCACCGCGACCGTGCTTCTGGTCGAGGACGAGGACGCGGTGCGCATGGGCGGCGTGCGCGCCCTGTCGTCACGCGGCTACACCGTCCACGAGGCTTCTTCCGGCGTCGAGGCGCTCGAAATCTTCCACGGGCTGGCCGGCAAGGTCGACATCGTCGTCTCGGACGTGGTGATGCCCGAAATGGACGGGCCGACGCTTCTCGGCGAACTCCTGAAGATTCAGCCCGACATCAAGTTCGTCTTCGTGTCGGGCTACGCGGAGGATGCGTTTGCCCGGAACCTGCCGCCGGAAGCGAAGTTCGGCTTCCTGCCCAAGCCCTTCTCGCTCAAGCAGCTCGCCACGGTGGTCAAGGACATGCTTGACCAGCCTTGAGGCCTATTCCGGCAACTTGACCGTCACTTCGATCGATTCGTACCAGGCCGCGACATCGGCGATCTGTTCGGCGGTCAGATCCTTCACGACGACCGTCATCATCGCGTTCTCACGCTTGCCGTCCTTGAACGCCTTCAACTGCGTTTCGAGATAGCCTGCGCTCTCGCCGGCCAGATTGGGGGCGATCGGCAGCTTGGCGATACCGTCGATGCCGTGACATGCCTGGCAGCGCGCCGCGACCTTGCGGCCTTCGGCAGGATCGGCCGCCAGTGCACCTGATGTCCAAAGGCCGATCATGCCGGCCAGCAACAAAGCTGTTTTCATGTTTGCTCCAAAATGCGTCGACCGGCCTCCCGGATCTGTTCCGGGAGGCCTTTCGGACGATGGTCAGTTGCCGTGGGAGATGCGGTAGATCGCGCCGACGAGATCGTCGGAGACGAGGATCGAGCCGTCGCGCAACTGCGCCACGTCGACGGGACGTCCGAGATATTCGCCGTTCTCGTCGAGCCAGCCTTCCGCGAACACTTCCGTCTCGCCTGCGCTGCCGTCTTCGTTGACGGCGGTGAACATCACCCGCGCGCCAACGGGCGTGGTGCGGTTCCAGGAGCCGTGCTGCGCCGAGAAGATGCCGCCGCGATATTTCTGCGGAAACTGGTTCCCCGAATAGAACGTCATGCCGAGATCGGCCGCATGCGCGTCCATCTCGACTGCGGGCGCGATCACCCCGGCCGGCGGCTCCTCGCTCTTGTATTCGTTGGTGCGGATCGACCCGCCGCCGAACCAGGGGAAGCCGAAATGCTCGCCGGCCGCGGTCTGCCGGTTGAGTTCCCCAGGCGGAATGTCGTCGCCCATGCCGTCGACCTGGTTGTCGGTGAACCACAGTTCGCCATTGGCCGGGTTGAAGTCATGACCGACCGAATTGCGCACACCGTGCGTGTAGACCTCGCGGCCCTTGCCGTCCTGGCCGACACGGATGATCCCGCCGATGCCTTCGCGCTCGTAGAGCTCCTTCTTCTCGGGCGGCGGCACGTTGAAGGGCTGGCCAAGCGAGATGTAGAGCTTGCCGTCCGGCCCGACGCGGCAGACGCGCGCGGTGTGGTTGTAGGAAACCTCCGCCTCCGGCACCAGCGTCTCCATCACTTTGAAGGCGGCGACGTCGGGGCTTTCGTAGAAGAACTCGGCGGCGGGATAGGACAGAACCCGGTTCTGCTCGGCGATGTAGAGCACGCCCTCCGGCGAGAAGCACGGTCCGTTCGGGATCGCCATGGCGAGCGAGGGTGCGAAGTCCTTGACCTCGTCGGCCACCCGGTCCTTGTCGCGGTCGGTCACGGCCCAGACCTTGGTCTTGCGCGTGCCCACGAAAGTGACGATGCCCTGCGGGCCGACCGCCATGTGCCGCGCATCCGGCACGATCGCGTAGAGGTCGATCTTGAAACCGCTCGGCACCCGCACCTTTTCGAGAATTCGGCGGATCGCCTCGGCCTTCTCGCCGCCCTGCTCGATGACCTCGAACTGGCTCGTTCCCGTCGTCTGGAAATTGCTCAGACGCTCGAGATTCGAATCCTGCGTCTGTGCAAAGGCGAGCGTCGATGCGCTCGCCATCATCAGTGCTGCTGCTGCGAGCAGACTAGTCTTGTTCATGGCTTCCTCCCAGAATTACCTTGCGGAAGGAAGATCAGACCCGGCCGATCAACAGTGGTGGTAGCCGGCTACTACACGAAAATTATGCCGCCTCGTGCCGCAACGCTTCCAGTTCGCCATCCTGCGGCCGGTGACCGCGCAGATAGAGCGCGCAGGTCGTGCGCAGCATCGAGGCGAAGTTCGGAATCTCGCCGTTGATCTCGATCGCCTCGTCATAGAGCTTCGACAGGAATTTCGGCGTCGACAGCCCTTGCGACTGCGCAATCTCGTCGAGCAGCAGCCAGAACGTCGCCTCCAATTGGATGCTTGTCGAATGACCGCCTATACGCACCGACCGGTTGACCGGCCGGTAGCCTTCCGGATCTTGTCCGGCGAACACCCTGCACATGACATTTCCTCCGCGACATTGTTTTTCTTGTACGTCCAGCGACGCCGTGACGATCACGCCGCCCTGCAATTCTTCAAATCTCCTGGAAGGGCGGCGCGAGAGCAAGTCGTACTTTAGCACGGCGCATCTTCGTCCGCTTCATCCGTAGTAGCCCGCTGCCACCACAGGCCGGCGGGACGGACCATAATCCTAATCGAAGCAACGATGCGGAGGCCGATTTGGCGAAAGCAATTCATTCGATGATCCGGGTTCTTGAGGAACAGCGGTCGATCGATTTCTACAGGACGGCCTTCGGGCTCGACATTGCCGACCGGCTCGATTTCGAGACGTTCACGCTGGTCTATCTGCGCAATGCGGATGCCGATTTCGAGGTCGAACTGACTGTCAACAAGGGCCGGACCGATCCTTACGATCTCGGCGACGGCTACGGCCACATCGCCTTTTGCGTCGACGATCTCGATGCCGAGCATGCCCGCTTCAAGGCCAATGATCTCGCCCCGCGCGACATCGTCGAGTTCAAGAACGAGGGGCGGCTCATCGCCCGGTTCTTCTTCGTCGCCGATCCCGACGGATACAAGATCGAGGTGCTGCAAAGACACGGACGCTACAAATGATCTGAGGGGCCGCGCGGGGAGGCGGGGCCCAAGCCAGTCAATCGCGCCATCGGCGCGACCAGCAAGCCAGGGAGGAAACCATGGTTACAGTCTATCAAAGAGAGCCCGCTCTTTCGCGGCGGGCATTGCTGAAGGGCGGCGGCGCCGCTCTCGTCCTCGTCGTGACGGGCAGCGCCGTCATCAGCCCGCAGCAGGCTTGGGGCATGGAGCCCACGGCCTTGAAGCCGGACACGATGGCAACGCTCATCCAGATGGCGCGCGACGTCTATCCGCACGATCAGGTCGCCGAGCGTTTCTACGCCATCGCGATGAAGGACCACGACACTAAGTCCGGTAGCGACGCGGCCCACAAGGAGCTGATCGAATCCGGCATCGCCAATCTCGACCAGCGCGCGGGCGAGGGCGGCTATCGTGGTGTCGGTTGGGAGGAAGACCGCGTCAAGCTGCTGCAGGCGATCGAAACCACCCCGTTCTTCCAGGCGGTGCGCGGCGGAATGGTCGTCGGGCTCTACAACCAGAAGGAACTCTGGCCGCTATTCGGCTACGAGGGCGAGTCCTTCTCCCAGGGCGGCTACATGACCCGCGGCTTCGACGACATCGAGTGGCTCTGATCCCGCTCGACCCGACCATTCAGCCATAGACAGGTTTCCGGGAGGATATCATGCCTGCTCCTTATGCACTTACCGACGACACGGTCGTCGTCATCATCGGCTCGGGCGCCGGCGGCGGAACGCTGGCCAACGAACTTGCTCAGAAGGGCGTCGACGTGGTCGTGCTCGAAGCCGGGCCGCGCATCGAATACGAGGACTTCATCAACGACGAGTGGGACAGCTTCGGCCAGCTCGCCTGGCTCGACAACCGCACCACGTCCGGCGATTGGCGCGTGTCGAAGGACTTCCCCAATCTTCCGGCCTGGATCGTCAAGGCCGTCGGCGGCACGACCACCCACTGGGCCGGCGCCTCGCTGCGCTTCCAGGAACACGAGTTCAAGACGCTGACGAATTACGGTGCGGTCGAAGGCGCCAACCTTCTCGACTGGCCGATCACGCTTGCCGATCTCGAGCCCTACTACGAGAAGGCCGAGGACAAGATGGGCGTCACCCGGACCCACGGCATCGAGGGCCTGCCGGGCAACAACAACTTCAAGATCCTGAAGGCCGGCGCCGACAAGCTTGGTTACAAGGATTGCCACACCGGCAACATGGCCATCAATTCCGACTTCCGCGACGACCGCATGGGCTGCCAGCAGACCGGCTTCTGCTTCCAGGGCTGCAAGTGGGGCGCCAAATGGTCGACGCTCTACACCGAAATCCCCAAGGGCGAGGCGACCGGCAAGCTTGAAGTCCGTCCCGACAGCCACGTCATCAAGATCGAGCACGACGATTCGGGCAAGGTGACCGGCGTCGTCTATGCCGACAAGGACGGCAATCTGCAGGAACAGAAAGCCCGCATCGTCGCCGTCGCCGGCAACTCCATCGAAAGCCCGCGCCTGCTCCTCAACTCCGCCTCGTCGAAATATCCGGACGGCCTCGCCAACTCGTCCGGCCAGGTCGGCAGGAACTACATGCGGCACACGACCGGCTCGGTCTACGCCGTCTTCGACCAGCCGGTCCATTTCTACCGCGGCACGACGATGGCCGGCATCATCCGCGACGAGGCGAGGCACGATCCGTCCCGCGGCTTCGTCGGCGGCTACGAGCTCGAAACGCTGGCGCTCGGCCTTCCCTTCATGGCCGCCTTCCTCAATCCGGGCGGATGGGGCCGGTCCTTCACGTCGGCGCTCGATCAATACGACCACATGGCCGGCATGTGGATCGTCGGCGAGGACATGCCGCAGGAGACCAACCGGATTTCGCTCCATGCCGAGTTGAAGGACAAATACGGCATGCCGGTCCCGGACGTCGCCTTCACCGATCACCCCAACGACACCGCGATGCGCAACCACGCCTACCAACAGGGCATGGCGCTCTACGATGCGGTCGGGGCGACCCGCACCTTCCCGACCCCGCCCTATCCCTCGACCCATAATCTGGGCACGAACCGGATGAGCGAGAAGCCGGAGGACGGCGTCGTCAACCAGTGGGGCCAGACGCACGACATCGCGAACCTGTTCGTCTCCGACGGCAGCCAGTTCACCACCGGCGCGGCTGAAAATCCGACTCTGACCATCGTCGCGCTCGCCATCCGCCAGGCCGACCACATCGCCAAGGAAATGTCGTCGGGCACGATCTGATCCCATCATCCCCCGCGGACTCGGGCGATATCGCATGTCGATATCGCCCTTTTTTTGTGCAGAAAATTCTCTACCTCGCAGACGCACAACAATTAATCACGATAGCGAGATCACTGCGCAGATAATCCTCAACACGCGCTGCACGCCAATATCGGCTCCGCCAATACCGGCACAGCCAAATGCCGTAAGCGCATGAAAACGTTGAGAAGCCTTCAGCCATCCTCATCATGGCCGAGCTTGGCATGCCGGTTGCAACCGATATTGCGGTGCAAACAAGAATGCCATTGGAGGCAATCATGAGGGGAATTCGTCAAACGCTAGCCGCGGCCGTCGCCAGCGGTCTTCTGATGTCGGCTGCCGCCGCGCAGGACGGACCGATCAAGGTCGGCGTCCTCCATTCGCTGTCGGGCACGATGGCGATTTCGGAGACGACCTTGAAGGACGTCATGCTGATGCTCATCGAGGAGCAGAACAAGAAGGGCGGTCTGCTTGGCCGCCAGCTCGAGCCGGTCGTCATCGACATCGCGTCCGACTGGCCGCTCGCCGCGGAAAAGGCGCGCGAGATGTACGAGGTGAACGGCGTCGACGCCGTCTTCGGCTGCTGGACCTCGGTCTGCCGCAAGTCGGTGCTCCCGGTCTTCGAAGAACTGAACGGCCTGCTGTTCTACCCCGTCCAGTATGAGGGCGAGGAGAGCCAGCGCAACGTCTTCTACACCGGCGCCTCGCCGAACCAGCAGGCGATCCCGGCCGTCGACTACCTGATGAACGACGAAGGCGTCGAGCGCTGGGTGCTCGCCGGGACCGACTACGTCTACCCGCAGACCACCAACAAGATTCTCGAGGCCTATCTCAAGGACAAGGGCGTGGCCGCCGAGGACATCATGATCAACTACACGCCGTTCGGCCATTCCGACTGGCAGACGATCGTGTCCGACATCAAGGCATTCGGCTCGTCGGGCAAGAAGACCGCTGTCGTCTCGACCATCAACGGCGACGCCAACGTTCCGTTCTACCGCGAGCTCGGCAATCAGGGCGTCGCCGCCGAGGACATCCCGGTCGTCGCCTTCTCGGTCGGCGAAGAGGAACTCGCCGGCCTCGACACCGCCCCGCTCGTCGGCCACCTCGCCGCCTGGAACTACTTCATGTCCGTCGACACGCCGGAGAACGCCGAGTTCATCGAGACCTGGCACGCCTTCATCGGCGACGAGGAGCGCGTCACCAACGACCCGATGGAAGCCCACTATATCGGCTTCAACATGTGGGTCGCAGCGGTCGAGAAGGCCGGCTCCACCGAAGCCGACGCCGTCATTGATGCCATCGTCGGCGTCGAGGTCCCGAACCTGACCGGCGGCACGGCGGTCATGCTGCCCAACCACCACGTCACCAAGCCGGTGCTGATCGGCGAGATCCAGGACGACGGCCAGTTCGACGTCGTCTGGGAAACCGAAGACCTCGTCCCCGGCGACGCCTGGTCCGACTTCTTGCCGGAGTCTGCGGTGCTCGAAGCCGACTGGACCGACCCGGTCAACTGCGGAAACTTCAACACCGAGACCGAAACCTGCGGCGGTGCGCAGGCTGCGGCAAACTGATCTTTTCGCGTCATCGAGAGGCCGACGAGTGCGGCCTCTCAACTCCCAAGCAGATCACCGGTTTCGCTGATGCCCTACGTTGCCCCCCTCTGGCCTGCCGGCCATCTCCCA
>NZ_AYOD01000001.1 GCF_000497755.1 Aliihoeflea sp. 2WW | reverse complement strand
TGATCTCCCCCCTTGCGGGGGAGATGGCCGGCAGGCCAGAGGGGGGCGCGCCAAAGCACTGAGCGTTCAGTTTCTGCGTTGGTTCCTGGCCATCCTCCTCACCCTCACCGCACTCCCCGCATCCGCCCAATCCCTCGAAGACCTCGCCCGCCAGTTCCCCGACGGCAGCTTCTCCGACCGCGCCCAAACCGTCGCCGCCATCGCCGCAATCGGCGACTCCCGCGCCGTCCCACTCCTCGAAGCACTCGCCGCCGGCGACCTCAACGTCGTCGAACCCACCGGCCAGATCGTCACGCTTTCCGGTCGCGGCGATCCGCTCGAAGCGACCGACGCGATCACCGGCGCCCCCCTCGGCGAAATCGCCAAGTCCGCCGTCGAGCGCATCCGTGTCAACAATTCGCTGCGCCGCGCCGTGCGCACCGCCATCGGCCAGCTCACGCTGATGAGCCCCAACGCCAACACCCGCATGACGGCCGCACGCGCCATGTTCCAGGCCGGCGATCCCGACAATGTCGAACTTCTCGACGAAGCGATTGCCCAAGAGCAAAACCCTGCCGTCCTGCAAGTCATGGCCGAAGCCCGCGCCGTCGCCATCCTGCGCTCCGATGCCGAACCCGCCGCCTTCGCCGAAGCCGTCGACACGATCGCAGCGCGCGGCGACCGACAGGCGCTCGGCATCCTGCAGGCGGCGCTTTCCAGCGCCGATGCCGACGTGACGCCCACCATCGAACGCGGCATCGCGGACATCCAGAGCCGCCTCGCACTTCTCGATGTCGGCCAAAACGTCTGGTACGGCATATCGCTCGGCGCCGTGCTGCTTCTCGCCGCGATCGGCCTTGCCATCACCTTCGGCGTCATGGGCGTCATCAACATGGCGCATGGCGAGATGGTCATGCTCGGTGCTTACACGACCTTTCTCGTCCAGAATTTCATCCGTGCATCCTTCCCGGACCTCTTCGACTGGTCGCTCGCCTTCGCCCTTCCGGCCGCCTTCCTCGTCACGGGCCTGATCGGCGTCGCCATCGAGCGCGGCATCATCCGCTTTCTCTACGGCCGCCCGCTGGAAACGCTGCTGGCGACCTGGGGCCTGTCGCTGATCATCCAGCAATCGGTCCGCACCATCTTCGGTGCATCCAACCGCGAAGTCGGCAATCCGGGCTGGATGTCCGGCTCCTTCGACTTCTACGGCATCGCCATCACCTGGAACCGGTTCTTCATCGTCATCTTCGCCCTCATCGTGTTCGCCGCACTGCTGCTGGTCCTAAAGCGCACCGCGCTCGGCCTTCAGATGCGCGCGGTGACGCAAAACCGCCGCATGGCCTCGTCCATGGGCATCCGCACCCCATGGGTCGACGCGATGACCTTCGGCCTCGGCTCCGGCATTGCCGGCCTGGCCGGCGTGGCGCTGTCGCAGATCGACAACGTCTCGCCCAATCTGGGGCAGGGCTACATCATCGACAGTTTCATGGTCGTTGTCTTCGGCGGCGTCGGAAATCTCTGGGGCACGCTCGTCGGCGCGCTGACGCTCGGCGTCCTCAACAAGTTCCTCGAGCCCTATGCCGGCGCGGTGCTGGCGAAGATCCTGCTCCTCGTCTTTATCATCCTGTTCATCCAGAAGCGCCCGCGCGGCCTCTTCGCGCAAAAGGGAAGGGCGGTGGAAGCATGATCACGCAATTCTTCTACCGCGCACTCGGCGCGAAGCTCTACTGGGTCGTCGGCCTGCTCCTGCTGGCCGCCGTCCTCGTCCCGGCGTCGAACCTCCTGCTTTCCGTCGGCCATCCGCTACGTGTCCCGAACTACATGGTCGCGCTCATGGGCAAGTACCTGACCTATGCCATGCTGGCGCTCGCGCTCGATCTGGTCTGGGGCTATGTCGGCATCCTCTCGCTCGGCCACGGCGCGTTCTTCGCGCTCGGCGGCTATGCGATGGGCATGTATCTGATGCGCCAGATCGGCGCGCGCGGCGTCTACGGCAATGCCGAACTGCCGGATTTCATGGTGTTCCTGAACTGGTCCGAACTGCCTTGGTACTGGTGGGGCTTTGAAAACTTCTGGTTCGCCATGTTGATGGTCATGGTCGTGCCCGGCCTGCTGGCCTTCGTCTTTGGCTGGTTCGCCTTCCGCAGCCGCGTCACCGGCGTCTACCTGTCGATCATCACGCAAGCCATGACCTACGCGCTGATGCTCGCCTTCTTCCGCAACGACATGGGCTTCGGCGGCAATAACGGCCTGACCGATTTTCGCGAGATCGTCGGCTATTCGATCCAGGCGCCGGGCACCCGCGCCGCGCTGTTCGCCGCGACGGCCATTGCACTTGCGCTCTCCTTCGTCATCTGTAGCGCGATCACCCGTTCCAAGCTCGGCAAGATCATGGTCGCGGTGCGCGACGCCGAAAGCCGCACGCGCTTCATCGGCTACCGCCCGGAATATGTGAAGCTCTTCGCCTTCGTCGTCTCCGCTATCATCGCCGGCATCGCCGGCGCGCTCTACGTGCCGCAGGTCGGCATCATCAATCCGGGCGAATTCGCTCCGGCGAATTCGATCGAGATCGTCGTCTGGGCCGCCGTCGGCGGGCGCGGCACGCTGGTCGGCCCGATCATCGGCGCGATCATCGTCAACTACGCAAAGACGTGGTTCACCGCCGCCTATCCGGACCTCTGGCTGTTCGCGCTCGGGGGCCTCTTCGTCGCCGTGACGCTGTTCCTTCCCAAAGGCATCGTCGGCACGATCGGCGGCTATTTCGACGATCGCCGCGAGCTGAAAGCCGCCCGCGCGTCGGAAACACCTCCAGATCTCCCGGTCGTGCGTCCCGATAAGCCACAAGTCCGCCGTCCACCAACGCCCGATGCCAGCCCGCAACCGGCCGAGTGAAAATCATGTCGAAGTCCAACACGATTCTCTATCTCGACGGCGTCTCCGTCTCCTTTGACGGCTTCCGGGCGATCAACAATCTGTCGCTCGTCCTCGACAAGGGCGAGATGCGCGCCATTATCGGCCCCAATGGCGCCGGCAAGACCACGATGATGGACATCATCACTGGCAAGACCCGACCCGACAGCGGCGAGGTCTTCTTCGACGGCGAGATCGACCTGACCCGCCATGACGAAGCCGACATCGCCAATATGGGCATCGGCCGCAAGTTCCAGAAGCCGACCGTCTTCGAAAGCCATTCGGTCGAGGACAATCTGCTCCTGGCGCTTAAAGGCCCGCGCTCGATCTTCCCGACCCTGTTCTGGCGCGAGACGGCGGAAGCGAAGCGCAAGCTCGACGACATCCTCGAAACGGTACGACTCTCCGCCCGCCGCAACGACCTCGCGGCGAACCTCTCCCACGGCCAGAAGCAGTGGCTGGAAATCGGCATGCTGCTGGCGCAGGACCCGAAGCTCCTTCTCGTAGACGAACCCGTCGCCGGCATGACCGACGCCGAGACCGAGGAAACCGCGCGTCTCCTGCGCGACATCTCGAAGACCCATTCCGTCATCGTCGTCGAGCACGATATGCACTTCGTCCGCGAACTCGGCGTCAAGGTCACCTGCCTGCACGAAGGCTCCGTGCTGTCGGAGGGCTCCCTCGACCACGTCAGCGCCGACCCGCGCGTCGTCGAAGTGTATCTGGGGAGGTGAGGGGATGGTGGATGCAAAATCTAGGTCAGCGCTTACCCCTCATCCGACTTCACTTCGTTCAGCCACCTTCTCCCACAAGGGGAGAAGGAAGAGCGCGTTGCCTTCTCCCCTTGTGGGAGAAGGTGGCCGGGCGGAGCCCGGTCGGATGAGGGGTATTGGCTCAAATTCTCAGGACTACACTCCATGCTGACCATCACCAACGCCACCCTCCACTACGGCGCCGCCCACGCGCTGCGCGGCGTCTCGCTCACCGCCCAGCCCGCCCGCATCACCTGCGTCCTCGGCCGCAATGGCGTCGGTAAGACCAGCCTGATGCGCGCCATCGTCGGCCACCACCGTCTCTCCACCGGCCAGATCTCTTTCGAGGGGAAGGTGCTCGACCGGAGCGCGCCGTCAGAGCGCGCCCGGTCGGGCATCGCATTCGTCCCGCAGGGCCGCGAGATATTTCCGCTCCTCACCGTGCGCGAAAACCTCGAGACCGGCTATGCGCCGCTGAAGCGCGCGGATCGCAACATCCCCGACCATGTCTTCGGGCTCTTTCCGGCCCTGAAGGACATGCTCGGCCGCCGCGGCGGCGACCTTTCGGGCGGCCAGCAGCAGCAGCTCGCCATCGGCCGCGCGCTGGTCCTGCGGCCGAAGCTCCTCGTCCTCGACGAGCCCACAGAAGGCATCCAGCCCTCGATCATCAAGGATATCGGCCGCGCCATCCGCTACCTGCGCGATTCCGCCGGCATCGCCGTCCTCCTCGTCGAGCAGTATCTCGATTTCTGCCGCGAGCTTGCCGACGACATCCACATCATGGATCGCGGCCGGATCGTCCATTCCGGCGAAGCGCACGATCTGGACGACCCCGACGTGCGTCGCTACCTCACCGTCTGACGAGACCAAAGCCAAGACGCTGCAACCTTCACCCGCTCGCCGGCGTTTTTGTCGGCGAGGGCTTGCGGCTTTGCCGCCTTCGTCCTACCCAACCATTCGGTCCGAGAACCGGCCTGCCCATCCGCTTCGCCCGACATCCTCAAACTCCATTCGAACACCCATGGAGGCGCCGATGACTGCCAACGACAACGAAACCGGCGGCGGCGAAGAGGTGCGGGCCGAAATCTACAATGAAGATGGCGCGATCCGGCAGGACTTCATTGCGCGCATCACCGACGCGATCGAAGGCCAGGACGCGGATACGCTGAAAAGCGAAGTCTCCGTCCTCCACCAGTCCGAAATCGGCGATCTTCTCGAAGCGCTGCCGGCCGAGGCGCGCCGCAGCCTCGTCGTGCTCATGGGCGACGAGTTCGACTTTGCCGCCCTGACCGAGGTCGACGAGGCGATCCGTCTCGACATCGTCGAGCATCTGCCCAACGCGCAGATCGCGCAGGCCGTCCAGGAACTCGATTCGGACGACGCGGTCTACATTCTGGAAGACCTCGACCGCGAGGATCAGGACGAGATTCTCGAGCAGCTTCCGTTCACCGAGCGGATCAGGCTGCGCCGCTCGCTCGACTATCCGGAAGAGACTGCCGGTCGGCGCATGCAGACTGAGTTCGTCGCCGTGCCGCCGTTCTGGACGGTCGGCCAGACGATCGACTATCTGCGCGAGGACAAGAATCTTCCGGATTCGTTTCCGCAAATCTTCGTCGTCGACCCCACCTTCCGGCTGATGGGCGCCGTCGACCTCGACCGCATCCTGCGCTCCCAGCGCACGGTCCGGATCGAGGACGTGATGCACGAGACGCGTCACGCGATCCCGGCGACAATGGACCAGGAAGAGGCAGCGCAGGAATTCGAGCAGTACGATCTTCTCTCCGCTGCCGTCGTCGACGAGAACGAACGCCTCGTCGGCGTGCTGACCATCGACGACGTCGTCGACGTCATCCAGGAAGAGGCCGAGGAAGATCTGCTGCGCATGGGCGGCGTCGGCGACGAGGAACTGTCGGATTCCGTGCGCACCACCTCGCGCTCGCGCGTGCCTTGGCTCCTGATCAATTTGGTCATGGCCTTTCTTGCCGCCTCGGTCATCGGCCTCTTCGACGCCACCATCCAGGAGATTGTCGCGCTCGCCATTCTGATGCCGATCGTCGCCGGCATGGGCGGCAATGCCGCCTCGCAGACCATGACCGTCACCGTGCGCGCGCTCGCGACGCGCGACCTCGACATTTACAATGCCGGCCGCATTATCCGCCGCGAAATGGGCGTCGGCCTCATCAACGGCCTTTTGTTCGCCGTGCTCGTCGGCGGCATCGCCGCATTCTGGTTTTCGAACGACATCGGCCTCGTCATCGCAACCGCAATGCTGATCAACCTTTTCACCGCCGCCGTCGCCGGCATTCTCGTGCCGCTGCTTCTCGACAAGGTCGGCGCCGATCCCGCCGTCGCTTCGGCCGTGTTCGTCACCACCATCACCGACGTCGTTGGCTTCTTCGCCTTCCTCGGGCTTGCAACGTGGTGGTTCGGGCTACTCTAGCCGTCTCGCCCAGGCCGATGCTGCCGGATGCGCCCCATGTCGGTGAGCCGGCGCAATTGACTTTTACGTAAATGCCGTGGCAATCTCGCACAGGTTTCAAGTGCTTGATCGGATGGGCGAATGCGGGAATTCTATACGATCACCGAGCTCACGCGGGAGTTCGGCGTATCGACCCGCACCTTGCGGTTCTACGAGGATGAGGGGCTGGTGCTTCCGGTGCGGCGCGGCCGCACACGGCTCTTCCGCCCCGCCGACCGCCATCTCATCAAGCAGATCATGCGCGGCAAGCGCCTCGGTTTTTCCATCAACGAGATCCGCGAAATCATCCAGATGTATCGCGAGCCGCCCGGAGAGGTTGGTCAGTTGAAGCTGATGATCAAGCGCATCGAGGAAAAGCGCGAGGATTTGCGCCAGAAGCGCCGGGACCTCGAGGAAACGCTGTCGGAACTCGACGGCGCCGAGGAAGCCTGCGTCGAACGCCTCGCCGAGCTCGGCGTCAATACCTGATCAGAACCAGCGCCGTACCCGCTTCGCATAATCGCGATAGGCCTTGCCGAAGCGCCGATCGAGATGGCGCTCCTCAGGGCGGATCGCGATGAGGCTGATGGCGATGCCTGCCGCGAATCCGGCGAGGATGAACCACGCATTGTGTGTGACCAGCGCCAGCCCGATCAGGATGGTCACGCCGCCCAGATAGATCGGATTGCGGCTGATCGCGAACGGCCCGTCCGTCACCAGCCGCTGCGCCGCATGCGTCGGCCTGACCGGCGTTCCGACCTTTCGAAACCGCGTCACCGCCAGGACCGCCAGCGTCGCGCCGCCGACGACGATCAACGCACCGACTCCGGCGAGAAATTCCGCGAACGGCCCGCGCAGCCAGGGCAGCGGCACGCTCGTGCCGAGGATGATCGCGATCGCCGCAGCCGATATGATGATGACCGGCGGCCAGGGAAAGCGCATTGGCGGTTGATCGATCGTCGTCATTCGGCTTCTCCCGGCATGTCCATATCCGTCGCGATCGAGCACTGCGTGGCGATTTCGGTCAGCCATGCCGTCGCGTCCTCGCTCGGTGCGCCAGTGTAAATCTCGCCCGCGCGCGCGTCGCCATCGATTTCAGCGATGACGCAGCCGCAATAGGCTTCGCAGAACGCCCCGTCGCGCGTGTCAACGCACTGCGCCTCGCAGGCCCGCTGGAAGCCGACGCGCGGCTCCTCGGCCTGCGGCGGCACCACCAGCGAGGCGAGGAAGATCAAGCCGATGAGCACCGGCTGGTGCAGAAGATAGACGGCAAGGCTGTGCTGTCCTGCAAACTGCAAGGGCCGCGTCCAGCCGGGCAGGGGCTTGCCCGCCGCCCGCTCCGTCCAGCCTGAAGCGCGCGCGACCTTCGCTGCGGCCATGCCGAGCAGCACGGCGCCGAACCACGGAAACAGCGGTACGAAATCGTTCGAGCGCGGATTGACCGCCGCAAGCCCCGTCCAGGCGAGCGCCATTCCGTTGAAGACATCGCTGCGCCATAACGCCGGCAGTGCAATCACTCCGACCGCAATCAGCACCAGCGCCACCGCAGGAAGGCGCAGGAACAAGAGCCCGACGAGGCTCGCCAGCGCGATATGGTGCAGGATGCCGAAGAAGATGAAGGCGTCGGGCGTCGCGAAATAGGTGACGACCGTGATCGCCGCCGCTGCCCCGCCCACCTGCACCATCCGCCACCAGAACGGCCGCCAGCGCACCCCGCGCACATGCGCGAGCAACAGGCTGAACCCGACGAGGAACAGAAACGACGAGGCGATCGACCGCGCGAAGAGCCGCCACCCGCCGACCGCCGTCATGCCCGGCGTCGCATAGCCGAAGAATTCCAGGTCCCACGCGAAATGATAGATCGCCATCGCGATCAGTGCGCCCCCACGCGCGGCGTCGATCAGTTCGATGCGGGATTTGTTTTTGGGTGGGCTGTGCACTAGTTCGGTCATTGAAGAATCTCGGTGTTACAAGTCGGTAGCATGAAATCGACGGGCACGGCCAAGCATAAGGATGGACGAAGAAGTGCACAAAATCGAAGCGAACGGCGCGCGCATCCCGGCACTCGGTCTCGGCACCTGGACCTTGAAAGGCGAGGACTGCGCCGATCTCGTCGCCCACGCGCTCGACATCGGCTACCGCCATCTAGACACCGCAGGCAGCTACGGCAACGAGGCGGATGTGGGCGAGGGACTGCGTCGCTCGGGCCTCGCGCGCGACGATGTCTTCGTCACCACCAAGGTCTGGTGGACCGATCTGGCGCCCGCCGATTTCCGCCGCTCGGCTGAAGAGAGCCTAGAGAGGCTGAAGCTCGACCAGGTCGACCTCCTGCTCATCCACTGGCCCAACCCGAAGGTCCCGCTCGCCGAGACGATCGAGGCGCTGAACCGCGCCCGCGCCGACGGGCTTGCACGCCATATCGGCGTCTCCAATTTCCCGACCGATCTCCTCGCCGAGGCGCTTTCACTTTCCGATGCACCGCTCGTCGCCAACCAGGTCGAGCATCATCCCTATCTCGACCAGTCGAAGGTCCATGCCGCCTGCCGCAAGGCGGGCATGGCGATGACCTCCTACTGCCCCCTGGCGCGCGGTGGCGACCTGTTCGCCGAGCCCGCCGTCGCGGTCGCGGCAAAGGCGCATGCCAAGACGCCGGGCCAAATCGTCCTGCGCTGGCACGTCCAGCAGGACGGCGTCGTCGCCATCCCGCGCACGACGCGCAAGGAGCGCCTTGCCGAAAATATCGACATCTTCGACTTCGCACTGACCGATACCGAGATGACTGCCATCTCCGCGCTCGGCGTGAAAAACGCCCGCATCTGCGACTTCGATTTCTCGCCGAAATGGGACACCGCCTGAGCCGGCTCGAACCCGGTCTTTGGTCCAGACGAAATTGCGTCACGCCATGACGATTTCCTCATAACCGGACGGTCTGCGCCGCCGCATAGCTCGTCTTCCATCAGGGAGGCAGCGAATGGTCGCGCAGGTCCGTCATCCGATCTGGCTTCCGGCAGCGCGCGCGCCCGGCGCACGCACCTTCGCGATCCTGTTCACGCTGGAATCCTTCGCCCGCGCCTCTGTTGCCAGCGTCATTCCGATCCAGGCCTATGAGCTCCTGCGCAGCAAGCAGGCCGTCTCGCTGACCTATACGCTGGTCGCGCTCCTCGGCCTGTCGGCGACGATCCTGATGCCGCTGGCGATCCAGCGCTTTGCGCGCCGCCGGGTCTACACGGCCGGCGTCCTGCTCCTCGGCCTCGGCTCCCTCTGCCTCGTCACGGGCACGCTGGCGGGCCAGCTCGGCGGCATGCTCGCGCGTGTCATCGGCGCGTCGGCGCTGTCAATCACGCTCAACCTCTACATCATGGACCACATCCGCAAGACGCAGTTCATCCAGTCGGAATCGCTGCGCATGGCCTGGTCCACCATCGCCTGGATGTGCGGGCCGACGCTCGGCGTCACGCTTTATGCGCAGTTTGGCCTGTGGGCAGCACACGGCGTGGTCGCGCTGTTCGCCGCCGTGCTTCTCTGCTTCTTCTGGTATTTCCGCCTGTCCGACAACGTCGCGATCCGCCCCGGCAAGACCAAGCCGGCCAACCCGCTCGCCAATATCGGCCGCTTCGTCGCCCAGCCGCGCCTTCGGCTCGCCTGGTTCATCGCCTTCGGCCGTTCCTGCTTCTGGACGAGCTTTTTCGTCTACGCGCCGCTCCTGATGGTCGTCACAGGGCAGGGCAGCCTTGCCGGCGGGCTGATCGTCTCGGCCGGCAACGCGCTGCTTTTCACGGCGCTCTTCTGGGGCCGGCTCGGCGGCCGCTTCGGCGCACGGCGCACCATGGCCGTGGCGTTCGCCGGCATGGCGGCGGGGCTCACCGTCGCAGCGGTCGCTGGCGAAGCCTCGCCTTGGGTCGCCGGAGCGTTTCTCCTCGTCACCGCCTTCTTCGGCGTCGCGCTCGATGCGCTCGGCTCCGTCGTCTTCATGCGCGCCGTACGTACCCACGAACGCGCCCAGATGACCGCCGTCTACCGCACCTATCTCGACCTGTCCGAGCTGATGCCGCCGCTGGTCTATTCCATCGTGCTCATCTTCTTCGGGCTCGGCGGCGTCTTCGCCTCGCTCGCCATCCTCATGGCCGTCTGCGCGGTGGTGACGTGGCATTACCTTCCACGCCGGATTTGATCATCTCCCGCGGATGCGCGGATCGAGCGCGTCACGAATACCGTCGCCGATATAGTTCACCGAAAGCACCGTCAGCGAAATCGCCAGTCCCGGCCAGATGACGCGCGACGGGTTGATCTGCATGAAGTTGACGCCATCGAAGAGCAACCGCCCCCAGGTCGGATAATCCGACGGAAATCCGAGGCCGAGGAAGCTCAGAGCGGATTCCGTGATGATCGCGGTCGCGATGCCCAGCGTCGCCGACACCATGATCGGCGAGAGCACGTTTGGAAGGATATGCCGCGTGATGATCCTTCGCTCGCGCGTGCCGATGCTCTTGGCCGCCAGCACAAATTCCTGCTCTTTAACCGACAGCACCGCGCCGCGCACGATGCGCGCCGTCTGCATCCAGCTCGTGATGCCGATGACGAAGACGATCAGCATGAAGATGCCGGTTTCGGGCCCGAACGAGCGCCGCAGCGTGTCGCGAAAGAGCATGATGATGACGAGCAGCAGCGGGAGCAGCGGAAGCGCGAGGAAGAGGTCGGTCAGCCGCATCAGCGGCCCTTCGAGCTTCTTGAAATAGCCTGCCAGTACGCCGATCGTCGTGCCGAGCAGCAGCGACAGCATCATCGCCGTCACCCCGACCGAAAGCGACGTGCGCCCCCCGGCCAAAATCTGCGCGAAGGTGTCGCGGCCCAGATTGTCGGTCCCCATCGGATGCGACAGCGATATGCCCGCATTGCGCTCGCGCACGTTCAGCGCCGACGGGTCGACGCCGTGGATATACGGTCCGAACACCACGAGAAAGACGATCGTCAGAAACACGATCGCGCCGATCACGCCGCCCTTGTGCTGGCGGAACTGGCGCCAGACATCGGCCGTTAGCGTGCGCTGCTTGCGCGGTTCGGCGGCGACGGGCGAGCCCGGTGCCGGTGGAATGATCCTCTCGGGCGCCATCGAGACCTGATCAGTCATAGCGAATCCTCGGGTCCAGAATGCCGTAAAGGATGTCGGCGATCAGATTGCACAGGATGATCAGCACCGCAAAGATGAAGGTCAGCGTCTGGACGAGCGGGATGTCCGCGCCCTGGATCGCGATGATCAGGAGCTGGCCGAGCCCGTTCACCCGGAAGATCTGCTCGGTGATGATCGCGCCCGAAAAGATCGTCGGAATGCCGAGCGCGATGACGGTGACGACCGGGATCAGGCTGTTGCGCAGGACGTGGACGAGAAGGACGACCTTTTCCTTCATACCCTTGGCGCGCGCCGTGCGCACATAGTCCTGGTTCAGATTGTCGAGCATTGACGCGCGCACGAAGCGGCTGAGCTGCGCCGCGTTGTAGAGCGCAAGCACCATCACCGGCAGCACCATCTGGCGCACCTGTATCCAGAAGCTGTTCCAATCCGTCACGCGATGCGTCGTGTCGTAGATCGAGGGAAACCAGCCGAGATAGACCGAGAAGACGACGATCAGCACCACGCCGGTGAAGAAGGTCGGAACCGAGAAGCCCACCATCGAGACGAAGGTGCCGATCTGGTCGAACCAGGAATACTGGCGGTAGGCCGAGATGATGCCGACCGGCAGCGCGATCAGGATGCCGACGACATAGGACATGCCGACGACCCAGAGCGTCTGCGGCATACGCTGAATGATCAGGTCGACGACGGGGCTGCGCGTCGCCCAGGAACGTATGCGCAGGCGATCTTCCGAGTTGCCGATCTCGATGCCGAACATCCGCTCGATCAGGTTCAGCGGTTCGGCGATGAAGAACTGTTGCAGCCACTTCAGGTAGCGGATGTGGAACGGCTCGCCGAGGCCGAGCGACATGCGGATCTGCTCGCGCACTTCCGGCGGGATCGTCAGCGGCAGATTGCCGGTCGGATCGTTGGGCGCCAGGTCGAGCAGCGCGAAAATGATGAAGCTGATGACGAACAATGTCGGCACCGCGAACATCAGGCGCCTCAGCGTGTAGTGAAACATATGACCGAACTCCGGCCGTCGCGGTCAGCCGCGCGGCTTTGCCCCATGCCCGCGAACGGGCATCCGCATGGTCACATGCGAATGCCCAGTTCGTTCGGTTTACTCAGCGCGGGTCCAGTCGGCCGCGTTCCAGAGTTCCGAGTCCCACGAATTCATCAGGACGCCGTTCAGCGTCGTCGACTTCGCGGAAACGTCGCCACGGTGGACGAGCGGCAGATGCGCACCCTCATTGGTGAGGATGTCGTTCATCTGGATGGCGAGGGCCTGGCGCTCCTCGAGCGGGGCGGTCTCGCCCATCTTCTTGACCAGCGCGTCATATTCCTCCGAGCAGAAGCGGGGAATGTTGGCGCCGAGCCAACCGTTCTGCGGCTTCGGAGCATCGTCGCAGAGCCATTCGGCCATGTATTTCTCCGGGTCGGTCCCGTCGAAATTGTTGGTGTACATCAGGACGTCCGCATAGAACTTCTGGAACGTGTCGGGGCTTGCCGGATCGCCGCCGAAGAACACGGCCGCGTCGACGTTGCGCAGTTCGGACTCGACGCCGATCTGCTGCCACATGTCCTTGACCAGCGCCTGTGTCGCCTGACGCACGGAATTGGTCGAGGTCGAGTAGAGGATCGACAGGCGAACGCCGTCCTTTTCGCGAATGCCGTCGCCGCCCGGCATCCAGCCGGCTTCGTCGAGCAGGCGGTTGGCCTCCTCGATGTCCTGCGTCAGGCACCAGTCGACGTTCTTCGAGGCATAGGCTTCTGGCGCGGGCAGGATGTTGCAGGTCGGACGGCCGGTCTCGCCGTAGCCGGCCTCGACGATCAACTCGCGGTCGAGGGCGATGGACAATGCGCGGCGCACGGCCGGATCGGACAGGAATGGATGCGGCCCCGCCTCGACGGTCGAACGGTCGGCGCCCTTGTCCGGGCTTGGATCGGTCATGTTGAGGTTGATACGCTCGACCGACGTGCCGAAGGAAGAGATGAGCTCGCCGCGGCCCGCGGCTTCCATCTGCGCCAGGATTTCCGGCTCGACCTGCAGATTCCAGGCATAGTCGAACTCGCCGGTCTCAAGCACCGCGCGCGCTGCCGAGGCCGCGTCGCCGCCGCCCTTGAGCGTCACGGTCGCAAAGGCGGGCTTGGCCGCATCGCGATAGTTCGGGTTGGCTTCGAGCTCGATGACGTCATTGGCCGCAAAGCGCGTCACGACGAACGGACCGGTGCCGATCGGGCCGAAATTGGCATCCGTGCATTCGGGCGCGCGCGCGCCGACGCAGTTTTCGAACTGCGCCTTCTGGATGATCGGCGACTGCGCACCGACGAACGGGCCGTACGGGTAGGGCTTGGCGATCGAGAAATTGACCTTGACCGTGCGCTCGTCGACCGCCTCGACGCTCTCGACGTCGGTGAAGTTCGCGACCTGCTGGCAGCCGCCGTCCTCGGCCATGCAATATTCGGCGGTGAACTTGACGTCTTCCGCCGTCACCGGTGTCCCGTCGGACCACATCAGCCCTTCCGAAAGCACCCAGGTGACCGACTTCAAATCTTCCGACACGCCGCCATTTTCGACCGTCGGAATTTCGTCGACGAGGGCAGGGACCATTTCGCCCGCCTCGTTGAACTTCGCCAGCGGCTCGATGACCAGCGAGGAGCCCTCGACATCCTTCGTGCCGCCCGAAAGGAACGGGTTGAGGATCGAGACCGCCTGCCAGTAGAGGATGTTGAGATGGCCGTCGCTTCCGCGCTCGGCCTGGGCAGCGCCAGCCGTCATGGCAATGGCCGCTGCCGTTCCCGTCAGGAACGTCGTCAGTTTCTTCATTGCATTTCCCCTTGCGATATTATTGATTTTGCTCGGTTTTCGCATCCGCTTTGGCTCCCATCCGCCACGGTGCGACATGCTGAATTTCCTACGTCGCGCTCGACGCTTCTCCTCCTTCGACTCGATGACATGCAGCAAAGCGGCCCGGCTGCACCTCGCGCCAGGCTGGTTCTTCGACCCGGCAGCGGTCGAAGACCTCCGGGCATCGTGTGCAGAATCGGCATCCCGCTGGCGGATTCGCCGGGTCGGGGATGTCGCCGGTCAGGATGATGCGGCGCCGGTTCGCCTCGACCTTCGGATCGGGCACCGGCACGGCCGACAGCAGCGCCTTCGTGTAGGGGTGCTTCGGCGACGCGAATAAGGTCTCGACATCGGCAAGTTCGACGATCTTGCCGAGATACATGACGGCGACGCGGTCCGCGATGTGCTTGACCATGGAAAGGTCGTGGCTGATGAACAGATAGGTCAGGCCGAGCTTGGCCTGCAAATCCTCGAGCAGGTTCACCACCTGCGCCTGGATCGAAACGTCCAGCGCCGCGATCGGCTCGTCGCAGACGATGAATTCCGGATCGAGCGCCAACGCCCGCGCGATGCCGATGCGCTGGCGCTGCCCACCAGAAAATTCATGCGGATACCGGTTGACGTAATCGGGGTTGAGGCCGACCGCATCCAGCAGTTCGCGCACCCGCGCCTTGCGTCCCTTGGCGTCCATCACGCCATGTTCGACCAGCGGTTCGGCAATGATCGCGCCGACCGTCATGCGCGGGTTGAGCGAAGCCTGCGGGTCCTGGAAGATCATCTGCATGCGCGGCCGCTGCCTTCGCAGCGCATCGCCCTCGAGCGAGGCAATGTCGGTGCCGTCGAAGATGATCCTGCCATCACTCGCGCGGTAGAGCCGCAGCAGCGCCCGCCCGGTCGTCGACTTGCCGCAACCGGATTCGCCCACGAGACCCAGCGTCTCGCCCTTCTTGATCTCGAAGGTCAGCCCGTCGACCGCCCGCACCGCGCCCGCCTTGCGCCGCAGGATGCCCTTGTGGATCGGAAAATGGACCTTGAGATTGTCGATCGAAACCAGCGTCTCGTCGCTCGGGACATGATGCGTCGGGCGTGCCATCGCAGTTTCAAGCGACATCGCGCGGGCCTCCGGTTTCAGGGTCCCACCAGCACGCCGCACGATGGTCTCCATCGACCGCGATCAGCGGCGGGTTCTGCCTCAGGCACTTGTCGAACACATGCTTGCAACGCGCGGAAAACGGACAGAATTCCGGCTGGCTCAGTAGGAGCGGCGGTTGGCCGGCGATGGACCGCAGCTTCTCGTGCGCCTCGTGCCGGCCCGGCAGGGAATCGAGCAGCGCGCGCGTATAGGGGTGCTGCGGATCGTCGAACAGATCGTCCACATGGGCATGCTCGACGATCTGCCCGCCATACATGACGACGATGCGATCCGCGATGCCGGCCGCGACGCCGAGATCGTGCGTGATCCAGATGATCGCCATGCCGAGTTTCTGGCGCAGCTCCTTGATCAGCTCGAGGATTTGCGCCTGCACCGTCACGTCGAGCGCGGTCGTCGGCTCGTCCGCGATCAGCACCTTCGGATCGCAGGCCAGTGCGATGGCGATGACCACGCGCTGGCGCATGCCGCCGGAGAACTGGTGCGGATAATCGTCGATGCGCTGGCGGGCAGCCGGAATGCCGACCAGTTCCAGAAGCTCGATCGCCCGTTGCCGCGCCTGCTTCTTCGACAGGCCCATATGCTCGCGCAACGGCTCCATGACCTGGTAGCCGACGGTGAACACCGGGTTGAGCGAGGTCATCGGGTCCTGGAAGACGAAGCCGATCCGCGAGCCACGCACCTGGCGGATCTGCGAAGCCTTGAGCTTGACGAGGTCCTGGCCCTGGAAATTCACCCTGCCGGATGCGATCTCGGCCGGCGGCATCGGCAGGAGTTGCATCAGCGACATCATCGCCACGCTCTTGCCCGAGCCGCTCTCGCCGACCACCGCGAGCAGTTCGCCTTCGTCCAGATGGAAGCTGATGCCGTTGACGGCGTGGACCACACCGTCCTGGGTGTGGAAGTGAGTACGCAAATCGCGAACTTCGAGGACCTGGCTTATCGTATCTACTCACGAAACGGGCTGCGGCGAGCAGCGGCTGCGGGCAATCGAAAAGTCGTCTTGCCCGCATGTGAGCATCGCGGCCGGCGCATTTCAAGCCGCTATTTGAGCAATTTCGCCGGTTGCGCGAATTTTGATCAACAACGTTGATTTATCATACGGTTACCGGCTGTCTTACACGTTCCTTTCCACCGAATACGCGCAGATAGCGCTCGATTTCGGCAGCGTCGCCGGTCGCCTTTTCCGGATTGTCCGAAAGCTTGACGGCCGGCCGGCCGTTGACGGACGTCACCTTGCAGACCAGCGAGATCGCCTTCAGCGCCTCGTTGCGCTCAGGCGCACAGTCGTGGAAATCGTTGGTCAGGTTCGTGCCCCAGCCGAACGCCATGCGCACGCGGCCGTTGAAATGCAAATACGCCCGCTCGATCGTGTCGACGTCGAGCCCGTCCGAAAAGATGATCAGCCGCTCCTTCGGATCGATGCCGTGCTCCTCCCACCAGCGAATGATGCGCTCGCCGCCCTCGATCGCCGGCGCGCTGTCAGGCCGAAAACCGGTCCACTGGCCGACCCAGTCCGGCGCCCCGCGCAGGAAGGATTCGGTGCCGAAGGCGTCGGGCAGGACGATCAGGAGGTTGCCGCCATAATAACTCTGCCAGTCCTGCAGCACGCGATACGGCGCGGTCTTCAGTTCGGCATCCGAATTCGCCATCGCCGCCAGCACCATCGGCAGTTCGTGCGCGTTGGTGCCCAGCGCCTCGAGGTCGGTGTCCATGGCCAGGAGCACGTTCGACGTGCCGGTAAAGGAGGGGCCGATGCCTTCCTTCAAGGCTTCCACGCACCAGCGCTGCCACAGATGGGAATGCCGCCGCCGCGTGCCGAAATCGGAGATGCGCAGGTCCGGATAGGCGCGCAGCCGCTCGACCTTTCCCCACACCCGCGCCTTGGCGCGCGCATAGGTCACGTCGAGCGCGAACCGGCCCATCGATTTCAGCGCCGCGCGCGAGCGCAACTCGTTGATGATCGCCAGCGCCGGGATTTCCCACATCGTCGTGTCGTGCCAGCGGCCGTGAAAGGTCAGCTCGAACTGGCCGTCCTTGCGCGTCAGCTCATATTCCGGCAGCCGGAAATCGGCCAGCCAACGCAGGAAGTCGTGCCGGAAAATCTGGCTCTTCCCATAGAACGTGTTGCCGCCGAGCCAGATCATCTCTTTCTTGGAGAAGCGCAGCGAGCGCGCATGGTCGAGCTGCGCGCGCAACTCCCCCTCGTCGATCTCGTCGGCCAGACGCACGGTCTTCGTCCGGTTGATCAGCGTAAAAGTCGCATCGACATCCGGATAGACGCCCCGGATCATCTGCAGCATGAGGAGCTTGTAGAAGTCCGTGTCGAGCAGGCTGCGGATGATGGGATCGAGCTTCCAGGTGTGGTTGTAGACCCGGCGCGCGATGTCGGTCTTGATCATGATGCGTGTCTTCTTCCCTCAGCGCCTTTCGCGCTCCCGGGGAAGGCCAGCACGAAAGCTGGCCAAACTCAAGTTACCCCGTTTGGCCCAGATGCCGGTGGGCGGCATAAAGCGAGATCGCCGCTGCGTTCGACACGTTGAGCGAACGGATCGCGCCGGGCATGTCCAGCCGGGCGAGGGCGGAAACCGTCTCGCGCGTCTTCTGGCGCAGCCCCTTGCCCTCGGCGCCCAGCACCAGCGCGATGCGTTCCCCGGCAAACGTCTCTTCCAGCACCGCCGGCCCGTCCGAATCAAGCCCGATTGTCTGGAATCCGAGTTCGGCCAGTTCCCCGAGCGCATCGGCGAGGTTTCGCACCTCGATATGGTCGACATGCTCCAGCGCGCCGGAGGCCGATTTCGCCAGCACGCCCGATTCCTGCGGGCTGTGCCGCCCGGTGGTGATCAAGGCGCCGGCCGAGAAAGCGACGGCCGAACGCATGATGGCGCCGACATTGTGCGGGTCCGTCACCTGGTCGAGCACCAGAAGCAGGCGCGTCTCCTTGAGGTCGCCGAGCCGCTTCGGCTTCAGCGGCATTGCTTCGAGCAACGCGCCCTGGTGGACGGCGTCGGAGCCGACCAGCTTGTCGATCTCCCGCGGCTCGACGATCTCGGCCGGGTAGGGCAGGTCCAGCGGCTCGGAAAGTTCAAGCCGCGCCAGCGCATTGCGCGTCACCATCAGACGGGTGATCTTGCGGCGCGGATTGTCCAGCGCCGCGCGAACGGTATGGATGCCGTAAAGCCGCACGGAGCCGTCTTCGGGCTGCGCACCGGGTTCGATCGGCGCGCGCGGCCGGAAGACCGGACCGCCGGCCTTCTCGTCGCGAAACTTGCGGCGCAGCTTTGCGAAATGGGTGTCCCGCGCCGTGCCGGCGGGAGGCGTCTTCTTCTCGCTCATGGCCCTCTATAGCGAGCGCGACGGACCTTGGACATGGGGCGACGCAAGGTCATGGCGAATTTCTGGACAATTGGCGCGGCCGCGGTTGACAGCATTTCGCGCTGCCGCCATAAGGCCCATCGCGGATTTGGCTTGGATTTCGGTCTCGGCAGGGTCTGCAAGCCAAGCCTCGTTGCACGGCTCCGATGTGGTCTGACGGAGGGGTGTCCGAGTGGTTAAAGGAGACGGACTGTAAATCCGTTCGCTATGCGTACGCTGGTTCGAATCCAGCCCCCTCCACCACCGGCCCACATCGAAAGTTGAACCTGCACGTGAGGCGGGTATAGCTCAATGGTAGAGCAGCAGCCTTCCAAGCTGAATACGCGGGTTCGATTCCCGCTACCCGCTCCAAATTTCCTCTCCGAAGGCGCCAGAAAGCCCGGTTTCGCAATGGTTGCGTTCTGGGCCTGCCATTGTCCTGTGTCCTTTTTTGGGATACATTCTGGGGATACATCTGGCAACGGAGGAGTTCGTGTCATGCGGCTTTGCCGGGTAGCAGACCCCGACCGGTACCTGATGCCGCGCAGCGGCATCTATTACTACTGGCGGCGGATACCGTCCCCGGTGGCGCGACTGGATTTCCGGTCCCGCTCCGGCCTGGTGCGAATTTCCCTGAAGACCGACGACCTGTGCATGGCGCGACGGAAGCGCGACGTGCTCGAAGCAGCTGACAATGACTACTGGTCGGCGCTCCTTGTCGAGGAGGGCGGCGAAGGGGAGGCGGCGCTCAGGCAGCACAGGGCGGCCGTCCGCCGCGCCGAGGCGCTGGGATTTGCCTACCGCACGAGCGCCGAGATCGCTTCCGGGCCGTTCGAGGACCTCGTCCGGCGGGTGCTCGCAATCCTGCCAGAGGCGACGCCGCCTGCCGTCGAGGCAGCCGTGCTCGGCCGCGAAGACCGTCCCGAGGCCTCCTGGGACGACGCACTGGAGGTATACAAGACAGAAATCGTCTGGAGCGAGCTAGCGAAGAAAAGCCCAGGCCAGCTCAAACGCTGGGAGACCACGCAGAGGCGTGCCATCGCCAACCTGATGCAGGTGATCGGCGACAAGCCGGTCACGGAGACAACGCGGGAGGACGGCCGCGCATTCTACAAGAACATGCTGGACCGTGTCGCTCCGAAAGACCCGAGCCAGAAACCAGTGTCGGCTTCGACCGGCAACAAGCAGCTCTGCGCCGTCCGCAGGCTCTACTCGGCCTATTTCGAGCACCTGGGTGGCGATCACGGCAGGAGCAACCCGTTCTCTGGCTTCGGTTTCAGCGAAAGCAAATTGCGCACGCGGGACTCGTTTACCTGCGATTGGATCAGGGACCGGATACTCGCACCCGGTGCTCTTGCCGGAATGAACGACGAACTGCGGGCCATCACGCTGGCTCAAGTGGAAACGGGCTGCCGCCCGGGTGAACTCTGCAACATCGCGCCGGAGGACATTCACCTGGACGGGGACGTTCCCTACATCCATATCCGGGCGCGGACCACCCCGGGTGACAAGCGTCAGTTGAAGACCAAACAGTCGGACCGGGAGATCCCGTTGGTAGGAGTCAGCTTGGAGGCGATCCGGCGGCATCCTCGCGGCTTCCCCCGCTACAAGGACAAGGAGAGCACGTACTCGGCGGCCGCCAACAAGTACTTCGCTAAAAACGGTCTAAAGCCGAGCCGCGCGCACACCGTCTATTCGTTCAGACACTCCTTCGACGACCGTTTGCTCGAAAGCGGCGTCGACTTGGAGGTGCGCGCGGTGTTGATGGGTCACAAGATCGAGAGGCCGAGATACGGCAAGAAGGGATCGCTGGCCTTCCGCGAGCGGATCCTCAGCAGGATGGCTTTCGATTTCGACCCGGCGATCGTCTGACGGCGCGTGCTCGGCGCGGACGTCCTCAGCAGCCGGCCGGTCACTGTCCCGTCAAAGGGTCGTGGCAGCGCCGGCACCCCGCAGGCTCAGGCGAGAAGGGATGGCCTTGCATCCTCGCCGACGCCGGCGGCAACTGATCTTCGGAAAGGAGATCGCAATGCGCGTAATGCTAAATCCAGCCGCGGTCAGAGCGTTCCTCGTACCGGGCGCCTTGGCCGGGATGAACGACGAGGCGCGCGGGATCACGCTCGCGCTCGTCGAGACCGGATGCTTCCCCAAGGAAATCTGCGACGTTACGCCGGAAGACCTGTCGCTGGACGACGGCTGCTCCTTTATCTACATCCGGAACGAGCTATTCGCGCCGAGGCGGCGCCGGATTCCGCTCGTCGGGGTCGCGCACGCCGTGTTCACCCGGAATCCGGCCGGTTTTCCGCGCTACCGCGGGAACACCCGTTCCTACTGCGCCCACGCGTCCCGTTGCCTGCGAGAGAACGGTCTTCTGTCCCGCGGCCAGTCGATCGTCGGGCTCAGAGGCGCGATGCATGAGCGCCTGCTCATGAACAAGGTCGGAGGGCCGGTGCGGGAGGCCATACTGGGTTACCGGCACGAGGGCGGATGGGACGAACTGGCACTCGAAGTGCCGCTATGCGAGCGCCGTGAGGCGCTGAGGGCGATCGCCTACGATTTCGACCCATCAATCGTCTGAGCCCGCGCGAGTGTTGCCGAATATGGACTGCTCTGCCACGCTCCGAACTAGTTCATGGAGATGACCACCGCGTCAGTTCCATGGTCGTCTACGCAGGAAGCCGGACCGTCCTTTTCAGCAGCGGCGGGGGCGTTGGGGATAGAAGGGGACTATAGCCTTAGGGGGCTAGATTTCCTAGAACGTGATGGTTTGGTCCTTTGGCAGGCCGGCTCTCCGCTGTCCGAGCCGTGCCCGGATTTGCTGCAAGACGGCCGCCTTCCGCCGCATGGCCGCGAGCTCGGCGTCCAGCCTCTCGTAGATCGGAAGGTAGGCCGCGCCTGCTGGATCCCGGGCAATCGCGAGCGCTACCCGGTCGAGGCAGCATTCAAGCAACTCCGCCGTCACCGGAGGGCAAGAGTGTCCTGAGTTCCGTCGCGGACCTTCTTCCATATCGGACCGAGGTTTCCTGCGCTTCTGGTTTCGGTCATGGCGGACCCGCCGAGACCGCATGCCATCCTGCATCTGCCTAGTCCGCACCGGCGGCTCTGGATGCTTGCGGCCTGGCAAACGAATGTCTCGAAGCGTAAACACGAAGACCGAAAAATTCACGCCGGTCATTCGGCCTATTGAACCAGCAGCGCCTCTGTCATTACGACGATGCCATAAGTCTACCGGGGTCGAGAACGACGCGATTCCTCTAACCAGTCACCTGCGTGGTTCGGAATCCCCGTGACAAGCACATGATGCGCGAATGAGTCACCTTCGAGGGGGCGCCGGAAATGCGTCGCTGACGATTCCAATCTCTATTCGTATTGACGTCAGCCAAGGCGCCGTCACCACCCCAGGCGGGGTCCAGGCCTCGCGAGAGCGGAAGGCATCCCGAAGGATTCGCCGATGACGATGCCCGACGCCCTCTCTTGCCGGGCAAGACCGCAATCAGGCGTCCAACAACCGAGCGTCATCGGTCAGGTGTAGCAGCCGTCGGTGCTGGAACGAGTCCTTGAGCCCAGGAAGAGGCCGAACTTGAATAGCTCGCCGTCGTGGCCCGGTCTTGAGATCGACAGCGTCAGCGATCTACGCTACGAGCTATCTATCCCGAGTGCCGTTGATGCCAGTCACGCACCCCGCTTGTCACTAGACCGCGGTCCTGGCAACGCACCGCATGACGATCAGGCGCCGTAGGTGCGGTCTACGAATGGGGTCTGTTCAATCAGCTCACTCAATCCGCCGATCAGCGCGCGTTCGGCGCGGTTGAGTACCTTCTCCGCGTTCGTCAGCAGGTAGATGTCAATCGCGGGCGAGGCGGCGTACGGGGGAAGGGGCCACAGCAGGCCGTCGGCGACGTCGCGGCGCGCGACATGGAGCGGCAAGGGGCCGATGCCCAATCCTGCCAGGATCATCCGCCGGACCTCCTCCAGGCTCGAAGAGACGCCGACGACGTTGGCGTCGAGCTTTGCCTCGCTGCGCAGAAGCGCCACCGGACGAAGCGCGTCGGAGATGTGGTCGGTCTGGAAAGACACCGAGGATTCGCCCTCCAGGTCCGCCAAGGTGAGGTTCTGGCGCCCGTACAGCCTGTGGCCGGGGCCGCAGAAGAAGCCAAAGAACTCGCGGTAAAAGGCGAGATAGTCGAGTGCGGGATCGCGCTGGCTGACGAGGCATATGCCGAACGAGGCGCGCCGCTCGCGCACCTGTTTGGCGACCTCGACGCTGGGCGCGACGGATAGCGTGATGCTGGCGCGCGGATAGGTGCGATGGAAGTCGCCGAGCGCGCGGTCGAGGAGCGGCGAGACGACATGGCTCGCCAATGCGATAGTGACATGGCCGGTCACGTCATCGCTGACGCCCCGCATCAGAAGCGGAAGCTGCGAAATGGTGCCGAACACCTCGACGCTCTGTTCGTAGAGCAGGCGGCCGACATCCGTAAGTTCGAACCGGGTCGCGTCGCGCTCGACCAGCTTGCGCCCGAGCCTAGCTTCGAGGCGGCGGAGCGCATTGCTCACGCTCGGCTGCTTGAGGTTTAGGCGCTCGGCCGCGCGGGTGATGCTCTTAACCTCCGCAATGACCACGAACGTCCGCAGCAGGTTCCAGTCGAGTTCCCAGATCAGTCGATCGTTTCGTGACGGCAGCATTCTCGAAATCTATCCTGATTATTTCCATTATCTATTTGCGCAATGGATATGACAAGGCAAGGATGCCGTTCGGTTGCGTCGCTGGACGCGTCCCAAGAATGACAATCAATTCGCGCGCCACATCCAGAGGAACAAAGGAAAGCCGAATGAAATCGCTTCTCTCCGGCATCGCCGCCGCCGGCCTGCTGATCGCCTCCGCCTTCGCGGTATCGTCCGCCATGGCCGAAGACCTCGAGGCCATCAAGTCGGCCGGCACCATGAAGATCGCCATGACCGGCCAGTATCCGCCGTTCAATTTTGTCAACGACCAGAACGAGGTCGTCGGCTTCGACGCGTCGGTCGGAATGGAAATCGCCAAGCGCATGGGCGTCGAGGGCGAGATCGTGACGACGGCCTGGGACGGCATCATCGCCGGGCTGCTCGCCAACAAGTTCGACACCATCGTCGGCTCGATGACGATCACGCCCGAACGCGAGAAGGCCGTCGACTTCGTCGGCCCCTATTATCACGCCGGCCGCGCGGTCTTCGTCATGGAAGACGCCGAAGTCCAGGCGCTCGATGACCTGAAGGGCAAGACGCTCGGCGTGACGCTGGGCGAAACGCACGAGAAGTGGGCGCGCGAGCAGGGCGGCTGGGACATCCGCACCTACAAGGGCCTTCCCGAGCTGATGCTGGAACTGAAGGCCGGGCGCGTCGACGCCATCGTAGTCGACAACATTCCGGTGATGGTGGCCATCAAGGAAACCGGCGACAAGATCCGCCGTCTCGACACGCCGGACATCGAAGGCGGCAGCGTCGCCATCGGCATCGCGATCCGTAAGGACAATCCGGAACTCAAGGCAGCCATGCAGGCCGCACTCGACGAGATGATGGAAGACGGCACCTACGAAAAGATCGCCATGGAATGGGTCGGCAGCGACATTCGCTGATCCCGCGCCCATGAGACTTCCGGGCCGATGACCGGCCCGGAAGCTCCCTGATTTGCCCGGAGTTCTCCGCATGGACCTTGCGCTGATGCAGCGCGTCTTCCCGTTCTTCCTGGAAGCCGCCCTGGTCACGATCCAGATTTCAGCCCTGGCGCTTGGGCTCGGCCTCGTGGTCGCAGCCCTTGCCGCTTCGGCGAAGCTGTCGCGTTCGGCGCCGCTGCGGATGATCGGGACGGTCTATGTCAGCGTCTGGCGGGGCACGCCGTGCCTGATCCAGCTCTTCATCCTCTATTTCGGCGGACCGCAGATCGGCATCAATCTCGAGCCTTTCGCCGCAGGCGTTATCGGGCTCGGCATGAACATCGGCGCCTACATGGCCGAATCAATCCGCGGCGCGGTTCTTGCGGTTGATCGCGGCCAAGCGGAAGCGGCGCGCACGATCGGCTTCGGACGGCTCGACACGATGCGCCGGGTGATCCTGCCGCAGGCCGCGCGCCTGATGATCCGGCCGCTTGGCGTCAACGCGGTCGCGCTGGTCAAGGGATCGGCGCTCGTCTCGACGATTTCGGTCATCGAGATGACCTATACAGCGCAGCGCTTCATCGGCTCCACCTACAAGCCGTTCGAGATCTTCGCCGTCGCGGCACTCCTCTACATGATCATCGTCTACGCCGTCGCCCGCACCGTCGATCTGATCGACAAGCGCTACGAAATCGTCTGAGGGGCGGCAGATGCAAGGCTTGGATTTCTCCGTCGTCCTTCCCTATTCGGGCATCCTGTGGATGGGGGTCTGGTGGACGGTCGTGCTCACCGTTTCGTCGGCTGTCGTGAGCTTCATCTTCGGCATCGTCTTCGCTGTCACCCTTCTCTATGCGCCGAAAATCGTCACTTATCCCGTCCGGTCGTTCATCTGGCTGTTCATGGGAACGCCGCTGCTCCTGCAGCTCTTCCTGATCTATTACGGCCTCGTCCAGATCGGCATCGACATCCCGGCACTTGCCGCCGGCATCATCGGGCTCGGCCTGCATTTCGCCGTCTACAATGCCGACATCCTGCGGGCCGGCATCGTCGCGGTCGATCCGGGCCAGGCCGAAGGCGCGCGCAGCATAGGCTTCAGCCGGTTGCAGACGCTGCGATACGTCGTGGTGCCGCAGGCCGTGCGCAACACCGCACCGCCGATCGGCAGCAACATGATCGCGCTCCTGAAGGAATCCTCGCTCGTTTCGGTCATCGGCATCGCCGAACTCGTCCACGCCGCCCAGCTCGGCATCAGCGAGACGTTCCGTCCGTTCGAGTTCTACCTCACAGCGGCGGCGCTCTATTACATCTTGAATCTCGTCCTCGAAGCGGGCCTGCGCCGGGTCGAACGGAAAGTGGAGGTCTCGCGATGACCGATTTGCGGCCGATGGTCGAAGTGAAGGGCGCGCGCAAATCCTTCGGCGCGCTCCAAGTGCTCAAGGGCATCGACCTGTCCGTCGATCGCGGCCAGATCGTCGCAATCATCGGGCCGAGCGGTTCTGGCAAGTCGACCCTGCTGCGCTCGATCAACCATCTCGAAACGTTGAACGCGGGCGAGGTCTGGCTCGACGGGGAGCTGGTCAACCAGCCACTGAAGGGCAGGGCCTTCGAGCGGCACATCAATGCGGTGCGCCAGCAGATGGGGATGGTGTTCCAGCACTTCAATCTGTTCCCGCACCTCAGCGTGCTCGACAACATCACCATGGGACCGATCGTTCTCAAGGGAACGAGCAAGCGCGATGCGCGTGGCTTGGCCGAAGAGCTTCTCGGCAAGGTCGGGCTTGCCGAGAAGATCGACGAATTTCCCTCGCGGCTGTCCGGCGGGCAGAAGCAGCGCGTGGCGATCGCCCGCGCGCTGGCCATGCAGCCCAAGGTCATGCTCTTCGACGAGGCGACCTCGGCGCTCGACCCCGAACTCGTCGACGAGGTCAACGCGGTCATGAGGCAGCTTGCCGCCGAGCACATGACCATGCTGATCGTCACCCATGAAATGCGCTTTGCCGGCGAGGTCGCCGACCGGGTGCTCTTCATGGATGGCGGGGTCGTGGTCGAGGAGGGCGTGCCGCAAGACATGTTCCGCGCGCCGCAGCACGAACGCACCCGCACCTTCCTGCGCAAATATCTCGCCGCCTGATGGACGCCATGAGCAAGAACGACTTTCCCGATTTCGGGCTGACGCCCGAGCAGCGCCGCGAGGCTGTCCTCGGGCACTATTACGAGTATCCCGGCATGGACGGCGAGCGCGGTGAGATCTGGTGCTATACGGATGCCTATTCCTATGCACCGGGCGCGACCGTCCGGCTGCAGGTCAGCTCGACCGCCGAGCGATATCGCATCGAGATCGTGCGTGACGGTGGCGTCGAGACGCCGATCTTGCTGCGCGAGAACCTTTTCTCTCGCTGGCACGAGACGCCGGACCAATGCTCGGTCACCGGCTGCGGGTGGGAGACGTCGTTCGAATTCCCGGTCGATCCGGACTGGCCGTCAGGCGGCTACCGCCTCACGCTGACGGCCGAGGGCCGCGACGGCAGGCCGATCCACTGCCATCACTTCTTCATCGTCCGCCCCTCGCTGGGCCGCAAGCCAGGCCGGGTTTTGCAGGTCGCCGCGACCGGCTCCTGGACCGCCTACAACACCTGGGGCGGATCGAACCACTATCAGGGCATCACCGGCCCGGACCGCAACCAGTATGCGACGACGGTCAGCATCGAGCGTCCGTTCTGCCGGGGCTTCGTCGTCCTGCCGCCGGACGCGCCGCGCGTGCCGCTCGAAATCCATACGCCGGTCGCCACCGCACCGCGCTACCCGCACATGGAGTGGGCCTACGCCAACGGCTATTCCAAGAAATACGCGTCGTCCGGCTGGGCGAGTTATGACAGCCACTTCTTCCGCTGGGCCGAACGGCAGGGCTACGGCGTCGATCTCGTCAGCCAGCACGAACTCCATTTCACGCCGGAAATCCTGGAGGGCTACGATTGCGTCGCCTTTCTCGGCCATGACGAATACTGGACATGGGAAATGCGCGACGCGGTCGATGGCTATGTCGAGCGCGGAGGCAGCGCCGCCCGCTTCGCCGGCAACTTCATGTGGCAGACGCGTCTCGAAGACGGCGGCAAGCGGCAGGTCTGCTACAAATACCGCGCCCGCGCCGAGGACCCGGTGTTCCAGTCGGGCGATCCGACGCGCATGTCGGGCTCGTGGGAAGACGAGGCGATCGGTCGTCCGGGCGCGCTGACTTTCGGGCTCAACGCCACTTCGGGGCTCTATGTCGGCTGGGGTGGATGCGCACCGCGCGGCGCGCGCGGATTTCCCGTCTACCGACCCGAACACTGGGCGTTCGTTGGCACCGGCATCTATTACGGCGACATTCTCGGATCCGAGGGCCACGCCTTCGGCTACGAGGTCGACGGGCTCGACTACGTGATCCGCGGCGGGTTGCCCGAACCGACGCCCGAAAGCGGAGCGCCGGAGGGCCTTCAGGTGCTGGCGCTCGGCATGTCGTCGCTGAAGGAGGAAAGCGCCGACATCGCCGCAGATGACCAGTTCCTTTCCGACGCCGACGCCAAGTTCGTCGCCCGCACGCTCGTCGGCGACGATGGCGAGGCCGCCGTCGACCGCGTCAAGCGCGGCTGCGGCATGATCGTCAATTTCACGCGCGGCCAAGGTGAGGTCTTCCACGCCGGAAGCTGCGAATGGGTCGCGGCGCTCAAGCGCGGCGACGCCATGGTCGAGCGCGTTACCGCAAATGTCCTCGACCGCTACCTCGGGTCCTTTCCACGACAGGCGCATCCATGACCGCTGCCACACCCTTCGCTCTTTCCAACGAACCGCCGCGCCCGGCCTCGCACCTCTTCTACATGACGCGCCTTCGCCGTCCGCTCGTCGACCGGGCGGAAGGCATATATCTGTGGGATACGCAGGGCCGGCGCATGATCGACGGGTCGAGCGGGGCGATGGTGGTCAATGTCGGTCACGGCAACCGCAACGTCATCGACGCCATGAAACAGCAGATGGAGCGCGTGACCTTCGCCTACCGTCTGCATTTCGAAAACGAACCTGCCGAGGAACTTGCGCGCCACATGGCCGAAAAGATGCCGGGCGATCTCGACCGCATTTTCTTCGTCTCGGGCGGGTCCGAAGCGGTCGAATCCGCGATCAAGCTGGCGCGGCAGTGGGCGGTGGTCACCGGACAGGCGAAGCGCTGGAAGGTGATTTCGCGGTTCCCCTCCTATCACGGCGGCACGATGGGCTCTCTTGCCGTGACGGGCGACCTCGCATTGACCGAAACGTTCGCGCCGCAGATTCGCGACATGCCGACCATTCCCGCGCCGCGCGCCTATCGCGACCGCGACAATTTCTCGATGGAGGAGCGCGGGCTTCGCTACGCCGACATGCTGGAGGAAAAGATCCTCGCCGAAGGTCCCGAAAGCGTGCTTGCCTTCATCATGGAGCCGATCGGCGGCGCCGCTACCGCAGCGCTTGTTCCGCCCGACAGCTACTTCCCGCGCATCCGCGAAATCTGCGACAAACATGGCATCCTGCTCATCCACGACGAGGTAATGACCGGGGCAGGGCGCACCGGGCGCTATCTAGGCGGCGACCACTGGAACTGCCGGCCCGACATCGTCACGCTCTCCAAGGGAATAGGTTCCGGCTACGCGCCGCTCGGCGCGATGGCCGCGTCGCGGCGGCTGGTCAAGCCGGTGCTCGACGCCGGCGGCTTCCAGCACGGCTATACCTATGCCGGCAATCCGCTCTCTTGCGCGGCGGGGCTGGCAGTGCTTGACGAAACCGAGCGTCTCGGTTGCGTCGAGAACGCCGCAGCGATGGGCGAGCTACTGAAGAGCGAGCTCGAAGCTCTTTCGACGCGCTATCCGTTCGTCTCGGGCGTGCGTGGCAAAGGATTGTTGATCGGCGCCGACCTTGTCGCGGACCCTGAGACCTTCGCGCCGCTGCCGAAGGTGAAGAGCGCCAACCAGCGCCTGATCGACCTTGCCTACGAACGCGGCATGATCGTCTATTCGCGGCGCATCCGCGGCGACGGCATCGAGGGCGACAATTTCATCCTCGCGCCACCGCTCATCATCACTGCGGCGCAGGTCGGCGAAATGGTCGCGATCCTGGCCGATACACTCGACGCGCTCGCCGCTGAGCTCGATCTTCCCGTCAATCGCTGAAGGCAGACCATGGCTTTGAAGAAGACCAACGGCCGCAAGGTCATCATCACCTGCGCGGTCACCGGCTCGGTCCACACGCCGACCATGTCGCCCTACCTGCCGCTGACGCCCGACCAGATCGCGTCGGATGCGATCGCGGCCGCCGAGGCCGGAGCGTCGATCCTGCATCTTCATGCCCGGGATCCGAAGGATGGGCGCCCGTCCGCCGATCCCAAAATCTTCATGCAGTTTCTACCGCGCATAAAGCAGTCGACGGACGCGGTGATCAATATATCGACGGGCGGATCGTCGCTGATGACGGTGGAAGACCGGCTCGCCGCAGCCCTGCGCGCGAAGCCCGAAATGTCGTCCTTCAACATGGGATCGATGAACTTCGCGCTCTTTCCCGCGCTCGACAAGCAGGCCGAATGGAAGCACGACTGGGAGCCGAAGCTGCTCGAAGCGACGCGCAGCTCGATCTTCCAGAACACCTTCGCCGACATGGAGCACACATTGTCGGCGCTGGGCGAAGGCTGCGGAACGCGGTTCGAGTTCGAATGCTACGATGTCGGGCACCTCTATTCGCTTGCTCATCTGCGCGATCGGGGTCTCGTGAATGGGCACATGTTCGTCCAGTTCGTGTTCGGAGTGCTGGGCGGCATCGGCGCTGATCCCGAGAACCTCACCCACATGAAGCGGATCGCAGACAAGCTTTTCGGCGACGACTACAGCTTCTCGGTGCTGGCGGCGGGCCGCCATCAGATGCCGATGATCACGATGGCGGCGGCCATGGGCGGCAATGTCCGCGTCGGGCTGGAGGACAGCCTTTATGATGGGCGCGGCACGTTGGCGAAATCCAATGCCGACCAGGTGCGCCGCATCCGCGCCGTTCTCGAAGCTCTCTCGCTGGAGATCGCGACGCCCGGTGAGGCACGCGAACTCTTGGGATTGAAGGGCGGCGACCGGGTCGCATTCTGATGGCTGCCCTGATCGCAATCCGCCCGGCGCTCGAAGCGGACGTGGAGGCGATCCATGCCGCGCTCCTGCAACTGGGCGATGCGCTCGGCCAGCGGAAGAAGATCACCGGCACCGCCGAAGACCTGCGTCGCGCCGGCTTCGGTCCCGAGCCGGCCTTCCATGGGTTGATTGCGGAAGCGGAAGGCGTTCTGGCGGGACTGGCGCTGTTCTTCCCTATCTTCTCGACATGGCTCGGGCGGGGCGGCGTTTTCGTTCAGGACCTCTACGTCGCCGGCGAGTTTCGCGGGCGCGGGGTGGGCGAGGCGCTCGTCCGCGCCGTCGCGGCATGGTCGGCAGAGCGCGGCGGCGCCTATCTGCGGCTATCCGTCGACGTCACCAACCTTCGTGCGCAGACCTTCTACGAGCGCGTCGGGATCACATATCGGGAGGACGAGCGGGAGCATGGCGCCTATGGCGATGCATTCCAGAACCTTCTGCGCGCAAATAAACAGGAGCGGCCGTGAAAGCCTATTACGCTGACGAACAGAAGCACCACGATCCCAAGGCGTTCCTTTCGAGCGGTGCGCCCCAGCCGAACCCGGAGCAGCCCGAACGGGTCGAGCGGCTGCTTGCTGGCGCTCGCGCGGCAGGGCTCGAGATCGAGCGCCCGCGCGACCACGGCCTTGGCCCCATCGCCGCGGTCCACACGCCCGAATATCTCGATTTCCTCGAGCACATCTACGCGCGCTGGCAGCACATCGCGGGGGCATCGGCGGAGGTGATCCCCAACATCCACCCGATCGCGCGGGGCGGCAGCTATCCGGCGTCGGCCGTTGGCCAGGCCGGGTACCATATGGCGGATACGGCCTGTCCGATCTCTGCCGAGACGTTTCAGAGCGCGTGCTGGAGTGCCTGGAGCGCGGTCGATGCGGCCGACGCGGTGGCGACGGGGTCGTCGGCCGCCTATGCGCTTTGCCGCCCGCCCGGCCACCACGCCTTCGCGGACGTCGCCGGTGGGTTCTGCTTCTTCAACAATTCGGCGATCGCTGCCCAGCGTCTGCTGGCTGGAGGGGCGGAAAGGGTAGCTATCCTCGACGTCGACCTCCACCACGGCAACGGGACGCAGGGCATCTTCTACGCGCGGTCCGACGTGCTCACCGTCTCGATCCATGCCGACCCGGTGCGCTTTTACCCGTTCTTCTGGGGCCACGCCGACGAAAGGGGCGAGGGGCCGGGGCTGGGCTACAACCTTAACCTGCCGCTGCCGCGCAAGTCCGGCGATGACGAGTTCATGGCCGCGCTGGAGCCGGCACTGCGCCGCATCCGAGCGTTCGCCCCTAGCGCGCTAGTGGTCGCGCTCGGGCTTGACGCGTTCGAGGGAGACCCATTCGGCGGACTTTCAGTGACCACCCCGGGGTTCGCACGGATGGCCGCCGCGATCGCCGGCCCCGGCATGCCGTCGGTCATAGTGCAGGAGGGCGGCTATCTCTGTGACGCGCTCGGCGCCAATCTGACAGCGTTTCTGGGTGCGTACCAATCGTGCATGACTGGCCGCACGTAGCAGTGTTCGCTGCGATGCAAGCCGCCACCTGTAAACGAGCCCATTTCGAGCGTCGAGACGGTCAGGCTGACACGCATGAGTCGGCGTTATGGGCGCCAGAGAGAGTGGCGATGGGGCTTTGTTCCGAGCATTTGCTAGAGAATGCCAAGAGATCAAGCGAGGCACGCGAACTCTGCTGATCGTCTGCTCCGACAGTCTTCAAGCTCCTTCAGCCGCTCCATGGCGGGGGGCGACGTCGCCGGGGAAACAGGCGATGCTTAGCAGTCAGTGCCATTAACGGTCGTTCCCTACTCCTGCATTCCGTTATACTTTTACAATGGCATAGGGCGTGACCGTCTTCCGGGAGGACAACGGCGTGCAGCACACATCCGGAAAAGCCGAGGTCGATAGGTTTTACGAATCCCTTGATGAGAGGGAACGCGCGGCGGTTCTTAAAGGCGACGAGCAACTCGAGGCGGCGGAAGGCACCGACACGGAAATAACTTTCGTAAAGGGCGAAGCACTCCTATCCGTTCATACGTCGGTAAGCGTCGGTACCTTCTCGAAATGGTGCTCTGTACGGTGGGCCTACCATCGGAGCTACGCCTACAAATACATGCGGGTGGCCCGGCGGCTATCCGGCTTTCGGCGGCGCATTGTTGCAGCCCAGGTCGAGAGAGCCACGGTGATGGAACTCGCCTCGAAGCCGGAGAAAGTGGAGGAACTGCTTGCAATTTTCGAAGCAGGCCGGCGCCTGACCTTCGCGAAGGCCAAGGCGATCATAGCAGCCGGCGGTCCGGATCAAGGGCAAGTTGAGGGCGGTGCGGAACAAGGCGGCCCGAAGGGGATTCGGCGCCTCCATGCGGCCAAGCGCAGCCACATTCCGGAATTGGCAGGCCGTCTGGAGGGCATTGTGCGGTCCATCGAGGATGCGCTAGCTGCTCCCCGTGTACAGAAGGGTTCGCTCGCCAGAAAAGTCGTGATGGAAGCGCGTCAGGCACGCGCGGAATTCTTCAACCTGTGTTCTTTCGTCCACGCGCCGGATGCCACTGAAGCGAAGCGCGGCCCGATCGAGTTTCCTGTCGGTAGCCGGTGGCGTCAAGTCACCAACGTGCTCTACGATCTCGGCGGTATCGACTTATGGCCGGCCAAGAAGGACCTTGCGGCTTGGCTGCATGAGATGGTTCTGCCTCCTCTGCGCTGGGCTGCGCGCGCTGAGGAGCCGGCAACGGATCTCGACCAGGTCAGCGACGTCGATGCCGGGCGCTTGGCCGGCGGGCCTACCAAAAAACAGGCGCCTTCCCCCACGAGCGATGAGTATGATCTGTTGATGAGCGATGCGGGCGAGGGGGACGCGTGCGAGATTCTCACCTCGGCGAGCTCTGAGTGGATGCACGCAACGCCGTTGGCTGGCTTCTGGATCGACGCGGAGGGAAGGACGATGGCGGCGATCAACAGCCGCGCCGTGCGTCGCGTGCCACGCGAGGACATCTCCAAAGCGGTGGAATTCCTGGTCTTTCTGCGTCAGCATTTCATTTCCCGGGGAACGTCGCCTGCGGAGACGGATGAAGCATGCCGCCAGACGGCCGACGTCCTGTCGGACCTTATGGTGTGCGGTCGCCGGGTCGAGGAACTGCCTGGACCTTCGTCGCGGCTGCGGGCGCAGGTCGCAACAGCACTAGTATGGCGAGCCAGGCGTGAGAGCGGCCATCCGGTGTCCCAAACGGGCTCCGGCTCAGCTAGGTGAGGTCGGCACGCACCCCCGATCTTGAACAATGGTGGTTGTAGAAACGTTTCTACAGTGGCCGGCGTATGCACGTTGGGTCATCCGACCCTGCAGCACGCGCCGCTTCGCGGACTTGGTGAAAATTGGCTGAGTTAAATCCGCGCGCTGATGATCGACCATGCGAAGCAGCGCGTAGACATATGGCTCTAGCGCGTCGGCGCAATCGTGAAACCGCTCAGGATCGAGCACGGACCGACTGGGCGGTTTGATCTTCATGCAGCGACCTCAACGAGCTGATCGTCTGGCAGGGGCCGTTGCAGCGCCTTCGCTTCATCCCATGGCGCGCGCAGCCAAACGTCGATTTCTTCGGTGGTCGTCAGGAACACCGGCATCGCCTTCGGGTGGATCGGCGCGACGACGGCGTTCGGCTCGGTCGTCAAGAACGCAAAGATGTCGGCTGTCACCATGCCTTCCTTCGCCTTGCGCACGCCGGTCCAATTCGTCCACATGCCCGCAAAGACGAAGAGCGGCTATCTGATCGATGGCGAACCAATGCAGCGGCAGCTTGCCGTCCGGTCCGCGCACGGTGCCGTATTCGGAGAACGATGTCGCAGGCACGACGCATCGGCTCTCGATACCCTGCCACGGTCGCCAGTGCGGCGAGGTCAGGTTGCGAACGTTGGTGGTGCCGAGGTCCGGCTCGATGGCCAACAGCCGCTTGAACTCTTCGTCGTCGATGTCCTTTCCCTTTGCCCGCATCTTCTCGGTGCGCTTTACGGTCGCATCGAAGATCGCCTTCTTTGATGACGGCATTCCCCAGCGCGCTCGAACCAGCTCGCGCTCGCGATCCATGCCTTGCCGCACGATGGGCGCTGGATAGTCCGGATAGACGTCCTGCGGCTCGAGGTTGCCGACGCGGTTCGTCATCGCGCGCGTCAGTTCAAGGATCGCCTGCGGGCCAATTGTGATGTTGTAGAGATTGCACAAGGCGCGCCCCTCCCGTCAGCCATTGGCAGTTGGATGGGGACGGCCTCGCCGAACGCACGGTGCTCGCCGCAATACCATCGCGGCTCCGCGCGCCCGGTCGAAAAGCCGAAGCTGCCCCAGCGTGTGCATCCTGGATGCGTGCACCAGTGCTCGAAAATGCCCGCTGGCGACTGCGGCAGGTGTGGGACGGCCTGTGGTTCATCTGCAATCATCGAGACAACTCCTCCTCGCTTCGACGCAAGGTAAGACACAGGACGGCTAGTCGTGCAAGTTTGTTCGCGTTATGTTCGTGTCCATGCTCAGTCCCGTCCGCATCCCGAACATCATCGACCGCCGCTCCTATCGGCGTGTCAGCATCAATGTCGCGGCCGGGTTTCCATCGCCCGCTGCCGACGATCAGGAGGACACGGTCGATCCGTTCGCATGGGTCGTTCGCCACGAGAGCGCGACGTTCTGGTGGCGGGTTTCGGGTGACAGCCTCGTCGATGAAGGCATCTTCAACGGTGACCTGATCGCGGTGGACAAGGCGGGCAAGGCACGGCCGGGGCGCATCGTTCTGGCGGTGGTGGAAGGCGGGGTCACGGTCAAGGTGATCGAGCGGCGCGATGGCGAGTTGTGGCTGATGCCCCGCTCGCGCAAGCAGAACTATCCGCCGATCCGCATGACCGAGGATTGCGAGATCTGGGGCGTTGTCGCCGGGGTCGTGCGTCGCTATCCGGTCGAATGACCCATGGCCGATCCGTTGGCCCTGATCGACTGTAATAATTTCTACGTCTCCTGCGAGCGCGTCTTCGACCAGAGGCTGGTCGGCGTGCCGGTCGTGGTGCTCTCCAATAATGATGGCTGTGCCGTTGCTCGGTCCGATGAGGCCAAGGCCCTCGGCATCAAGATGGGCGAGCCGCTGCACCTGTTCCGCGACAAGGTCGAGCGCAACGGCATCAAGGTGCTGTCGTCCAATTACACGCTCTACGGCGACATGAGCCGCCGCGTCGTCGGCGCTCTCCATGCTTTCTCACCATCGCTCGAAGTCTATTCGATTGACGAGACCTTCGTCGATCTGTCCGGCTTTGGCGGCCGCATGGTGGGACAGGCGCGGGGCATGCGTCAGGCCGTGCGCCAACTGACAGGCATTCCGACATGCGTCGGCATCGGCCCGACCAAGACACTGGCCAAGCTCGCCAACCATGTCGCGAAGAAGAACCCTGTCTTCGGCGGCGTTTGCGACATGATGGACGCCACGATCCGAGCCATTTGCCTGCCTCACATCGCAGTCGGCGAGGTATGGGGTGTCGGGCGTCGCACCGAGGCCAAGCTGCTTGCGCAGGGTGTGAAGACGGTCGCCGACCTGCGGGACATGCCCATGGCACTTGCGCGCAAAGTAGGCACCGTTGTCCTGGAGCGGACGGTCGCCGAGCTGAATGGCGTGCGCTGTCTCGACGTGGAAGAAGTTGAGCCGCAGCGCAAGGGCATGGCGGTGACCCGGTCACCCGGCACGCCGATCACGGACATCGACACAATGGGCCGAGCGATCACCGCTCAGGCCACCCGCGCTGCCGAGAAGCTGCGTCGCCATGGTCTTGTCGCCGGAACCCTGACCATCTTCTACCACACCAACCCGCATCGACCGGACCGGCCGCAGCGCCATGCCAGCAAGTCGATGGCGCTCAAGCCGATGTCAGCAGACACGTTCGATCTTGTCGAGACAGCAATGCGATGCCTGCGGGCGTCATGGCGGACTGACAGGCTTTACTGCTTCACCAAGGCAGGCGTCATCCTCGATGACCTGCTGCGGCCTGACGAAGCTCCACAGATGTTGTTTGCACCCACTCGTCCCCGCGACGGCCGCCTGATGGACGCCCTAGATCAGGTCAATGACCGCTTCGGCAAAAAGTCGCTCGTGCTGGCCAGCGAAGGGTTCCGCGACAAGAGCTGGCACCTCAAGGCTGAGATGCGGACGCCGCGATATACGACGCGGTTGGCCGAATTGCCAATACTGGAAGTGGCTTAAGGGAGTCCGCTACCGACCCCCAATGGGACGTCCTGCATTTGCAGCATCGATCCCAAGAACTGCCATTTGAGCTTGTGGGATAGCAGCTGCTCGCCATCGTGGCGGGGACCGAGGGAGTGTCCGATCCTCCGCGCTAATCGGAAGCCGTCCGCCGCTCGGCCACAGCGTTGCCAACCGCAGGACGGTGCGCGGCCGTGCAATCGAGCTGGGTGAATCCGCAGCCGAGACAGCGCGAATGTGGCTCAGCCTCGCATACTCAGAGTGCTTTTCTCGGACGCGAAATTTCAATCCAACTCTTCCAGGCCGCACCATTCTGCGACGAACAGGGCCATCGCCGCGGTGATGCGCTTCAGCGACGCGAGGCTGACGCGCTCGTCGAAACCGTGGATGTTCTCCGAGATCGGGCCGTAGCAGAGGGCCGGAATGCGATCGTAGAGCGCATAGACACGGGTATCGAGATAGCCGGGGGTCATGAAGGTCTTAAGCGGCGTACCGGTCGCGGCTTCGTGCGCGCGGCCGAGAACCGCCTCCGCCTCCGAGCCGGGCTCGAGCACGTAGCCTTCCGCGTGGAAGCCGTTGAAGATGATTTCAGGCGGGTTGTTGGCGAGGAAGCTGTCGGCACGCGCGGCTGCTCGCAGGTGATCTTCGATTTCCTTCGCGGCTTCTTCTGCGGTGGTGCCGGGATAAAGCGAGATGCGGCAGTCGATGCGGCACCAGGCCGGCACGGAGGACGCCCAGTCGCCGCCCTCGATCTTGCCGATGTTCAAATTGATCGGATGCGCCTCGTCCTTGAAATGCTCATGGTCGCCCTTGCGCGCGTTCAACTTCGCTTCGAGTTCGCGCAGCGACGCGATCACGCGGTAGGCGGCGTCGATGGCGTTCGAGCCGGACGCCATCTCGCGTACGTGAACGGGCAGCCCGCGCAGTTCGACCTGGAACCAGAGGACGCCGGTATTGGCGCGCACCAGCATTTCTTCTTCCGGCTCGGGGATCAGCACGGCGTCGGCCCTGTAGCCGCGCAGATGCGTCATCAGCGCGCCGTTGCCGGTCGATTCCTCTTCCACGACGGACTGGATATAGACGGTCGCGGCCGGCTGCAGGCCGATGGAGCGCAACGCATCGAGCGCCGCGATATTGGCGATGTGGCCTGCCTTCATGTCGGCGCCACCGCGGCCATAGAGCCAGTCACCTTCGACGGCGGGCTCGAATGGCGGGCGGCTCCACATCTTCGCCGGCCCAGTCGGAACGACGTCGACATGGGCCTGCAGGATGAGCGAGCGGCCTTTTTCCTCGCGCGGCCGGTGGATGCCGACGACGATGGGCGCACGCGAATGCTCAGGCGTGAACGGCGCGCCGCCGGGGTGCCGCGTAATCGCGTCCTCGTCCATCTCGAAGCGCTCCATCGCATAGCCGCGCTCGCGCAACAGCCGGAACACGTGATCCTGGATGGCGTGCTCCTCGCCGCGCAGCGACGGGAAGCGGATCATCTCCTGCGTCCGCGCAACCTGGTCGTCGAACCCGGCCTCCACGGCGGCAATGATCCTGTCGCGCAGGTCGGATGCGAGGGGCATGGATGGTCTCCGTTCAGTTGGCATGGGCGAAGGCGTCGCGGCCTGGAACGGCGGCGAGCAGCTTGCGCGTGTAGTCGTGGGATGGGTTGGCAAAGAGTTCGGTCGTTGACCCAAGTTCGACGATGCGACCGCGCTGCATGACCGCGATCCTGTCGCAAATCTGGGCGGCGACGCGCAGATCGTGCGTGATGAAGAGTATGGCCACGCCGAGGCGGTTCTGGATGTCGCGGATCAGGTCGAGGATCTGCGCCTGCACCGAGACGTCGAGGGCCGACACCGCCTCGTCTGCGATCAGCACTTTTGGGTCGAGCGCGAGCGCGCGTGCGATGCCGATGCGCTGGCGCTGCCCGCCGGAAAATTCGTGCGGATAGCGATCGGCGGCGCCGGGCGTCAGGCCGACGAGATCGAGCAGTTCGCGGGCGCGCGCCATCGCTGCCTTCTTGTCGACGCCTTGCGCGATCGGACCCTCGGCGATGATCCGCCCGACCGACCGGCGCGGGTTCAGCGAGGCGTAGGGGTCCTGGAAGATCATCTGGATGCGCGCCCGGTGCGGGCGAAGCGTGCGCTGCGTCATCGCCTGGATTTCGACGGCCTCCAGCCGGATCGTGCCGTCGTCGGGCTCGATCAGCCGCAGGCAGCATCGCCCGACCGTCGACTTGCCGGAGCCGGATTCGCCGACGAGGCCCAACGTCTCGCCCGGACGGATTTCGAACGAGACGTCATCGACTGCCTTGACCTCGCGCCCCTTGGTGAAGAAGCCGCCGCTCCTGTAGGTCTTGGCCAGGCCATCGACCTTGAGGGCGGGCGCGGCCTGCTCGACAGTGCGCGGTTGCGGCGGCGTGATCGATGGCACGGCTGCGATCAGCTTGCGCGTGTAGTCGTGCTGTGGCGCGCGCAGCACGTCGGCCGTCTTTCCCGTCTCGCAGATTTCACCGTTCTGGAGGACGACGATGCGGTCGGCGATCTCTGCGACGACGCCGAAATCATGGGTGATGAAGAGCACGGCCGTACCGTGGTCGCTGCGCAGCCGGTCGACCAGCTTGAGAATCTGGGCCTGCGTGGTGACGTCGAGCGCCGTGGTCGGTTCGTCGGCGATGAGCAGCTTGGGCTCCAGCGCGAGCGCCATGGCGATCATGACGCGCTGGCGCTGGCCGCCGGATAGCTGGTGCGGGTAGACGCGCACGATGCGCGCCGGATCGGGCAGCCCGACCTCCTCGATGAGGTCGAGCGCGCGCTTCTGGCGGGCGCCCGCATCGAGCGCTCCGTGCGCCTCGAACATTTCGCGGATCTGGTCGCCGATGCGCATCAGCGGGTTGAGCGAGGTCATCGGCTCCTGGAAGATCATCCCGATATGACGGCCGCGCACCTGTCGCATGCCGCGATCGCCGAGCTCCAGAAGCTCGCGGCCGCCGAGCCTGATGCTGCCTCCGGCCACCTTCACCGCCGGTGGCAGGAGTCCCATCACCGCATGGGCCGTCATCGACTTGCCGGAGCCGGATTCACCGACGACGCATAGTGTCTCGCCGGCGGCGATCCCGAAGGACGCGTCCTTCAGCGCGAATGCGCGGTCGGCGACGCTCGGCAGGGAGAGCGAAAGCCGTTCGACCTTGAGGATCGGCTCGCTCATTTGCGGACCTCCTTGCGCAGGCGCGGATTGAGCGCGTCGTTGATGCCTTCGCCGACGAGGTTGAGCGCCAGCACGGTGAGGAAGATCGCAAGGCCCGGAAAGAAGCTGATCCACCACGCGTCGATGATCCGCGAGCGGCCGGCACCGACCATATAGCCCCAGGTCATCAGGTTCGGATCGCCGAGCCCGAGGAAGGAGAGGGAGGATTCGAGCAGGATGGCGGTCGCCACCATCAGCGACGCCATGACGATGATCGGCGCCAGCGTGTTGGGCAGGATCTGCGTGAAGATGATGCGCGGCGTCGACTGGCCGACGGTGATTGCGGCCTGGACGTATTCGCGGGTTCGAAGCGACAGCACCTCGCCGCGGATCAGCCGCGTGACGGGCGGCCAGGAGACGATGGCGATGGCCAGCACGATCGACGGCAGCGACGGTTGCAGGATCGCCACCAGCACGATCGCGAGCGCGAAGCTCGGAATGGTCTGGAAGAATTCGGTGAAGCGCATCACGACGTCGTCGACGATCCCGCCGAAATAACCCGCGACCGCGCCGAGCGGCACGCCGATCAAAAGGGCGGCGACGGTCGAGACGATGCCGATCAGGAGAGACACGCGCGCGCCGTGAACGATGCCGGCCGCGACGTCTCGTCCGAGCGTGTCGGTGCCGAGCAGAAAGTTGCCGTCGAGCGGCGCCCCCATCGGCCGGCCGACCATGCGCCATGGCGATTGCGGGTAGAGCATCGGCGCGAGAACGACGAGCGCGACGAGCAGGACGAGGAGCGCGAGGCCGATCAGGGCGCCACGATTGGCGGCGAAGCGGGAGAACGCATTCATGTCGAGGCCTCGATGCGGGGGTCGACCAGGCGATAGATGATGTCGGTGATGAGATTGAAGACGACCACCATCGCCGACGAGACGAAAAAGACGCCGAGCAGGACCGAATAGTCGCGCTGGGCAAGCGCTTCGAACATCAGCCGGCCGATGCCGGGCCAGGCGAAGACGGTTTCGGTCAGGATCGCGCCGCCGACGAGTTGCCCCGCCTGCAGGCCGGCCAGCGTGACGACCGGCAGAATGGCATTGCGCGCGACGTGACGTCGCGTGATGACGGAAGGCGACAGGCCCTTGGCGTAGGCGGTCTTGACGAAGTCGGCGCCGGCGACTTCCAGCATGGAGGCGCGCATCATGCGGGCATAGATCGCGGTGAAGAACAGGCCGAGCGTCAGCGCTGGCATGACGAGATGGCGGCCGATGTCCAGCGCGCGCTCGAAGCCGATATAGCCGGCGCCGATGGTCTCGAAGCCGACATTGGGCAGCCAGCCGAATTTCAGCGAGAAGACGATCTGGCTCATCAGCGCGATCCAGAACAGCGGCGTCGCATAGAAGACGAGCGCCAGCGTGGTGATCGCGCTGTCGGACCATTTGCCGACGCGCCGTGCGGCGAGCGCACCGAGGACGACACCGAGCACGAGCGAGATGAAGAACGCCGTGCCGGTCAGGAGCAACGTCGCGGGCAGGCGGTCGAGGATCAAGTCGAGCACGGGCTGCTGCTGGCGGTAGCTGAAGCCGAGATCGAAGGTGGCGTAGTTGGAGAGGTAGGTCCACAGCTGCTCGTAGAGCGGCCGGTCGAGCCCGAATTGCTGGCGGAGCTGTTCGAGGAACACTTCATCGCCCGCACCAGCTTCTCCGGCCATCACCTGGGCTGGATCCCCAGGGGCGGCCCGCACGAGAAAGAAGTTCAGGACCGCGATGGCGAAGAGCACGATTACGCCCTTGCCGAGCCGCATTGCGACGAAGCGCATCAAATCCATTTCAAGCCAATCCTCTCATCCGCCGCATTTGCCGTCCGGCCCGATTCGACCGGACGGCAATGATAGATGAGACGCCTATTCCTTCCAGGCGTCGCGGAACCCGTCATTGACGCCGATGGCGGTGGTGACAAGGTTCTTGACGTTGCAGCGGTGGATCGTCGGGTAATCCATTTCGAGGAGCCAGAGCACGGGCAGGTCTTCGGCGAGAAGCTTCTGCATCTGCGAGTAGAGCTCTTGGCGCTCGTCCTCGCTTGGGGTGATGGCAGCGGCTGCGAACAGGCGGTCGGCCTCCTCGTTCGAATAGCCGCCGACATTGGCAAAGGGGCTGCCCTTGATGATGTTTGACGAGATGTAGCTGCGCGCAACGCCGATCGCCGGGTCGCCGAGCTGGTAGAGGAAGTTGAACGTCATGTCGAAGTTCCACTCGCTGGTGCGCTGCGTCCAGCCGGGAACGTCGGTCGTGACGATCTGCATGTCGACGCCGACATCGGCGAGGTTCTGGCGGACCGCCTCGGCCCAGCGCGTCCACGTCTCGCCATAGGGCAGGGCAAGGAACTCGACCGGCTCGCCGTCATAGCCCGACGCTTCGATCAGTTCGCGCGCCTTTTCCGGGTCGTATTCGTAGGTCGGAACGTCGGCGTCGTAGAAGCGCGTCTTCGACGAGATCGGGCCGGTCGGAATTTCGCCGAAGCCGTTCCAGACGACGTCGCGGCCGAATTCGCGGTCGATCGCGTGCATCAGCCCCTGGCGGAACTGCTGGTTGCCCAGAATGCCGTTGCGGTGGTTGATTGTGATCCAGGCGTGCGGGGCGAACATTTCCCAGCCTTTGCTGGTCACGCAGGAATTCTCGAGTTCGGACAGCCGTGGCACGTCGAAGATGTCGACGGCACCGCCGGTCAAGACGTCCACGTCGCCGGTCTCGTAGGCCACCGCGCGCGCGGCCGCATCCGGGATGAAGCGCCAGTAGATTTCGTCGAGATAGGGCCGGCCGTCCATCCAGTAGTCCTCGTTCTTAACGAGGTGGACGTAGGACCCCCGGTTCCACTCCTGGAACTTGAACGGGCCGGTGCCGATCGGCGTGTTGTTCATCGGGTTGGAAGCGAATTCCGTCCCCTCGTAGATGTGCTTGGGAACGATCGGTGCCGAAGCCGTCTCCATCGCCAGCAGGAGCGGACCGAAGGGCTGCTTCAGCGTCAGGCGGACGGTGTTGTCGTCGACCTTCTCGATGGTTTCGACCTGGTTGTTGACGATCGGGCGCCAGCGCGGATGAACCTCGCGCAGGAAGACGTCGAGCGAAAAGACGACGTCGTCGGCCGAGAACGGCTCGCCATCATGCCAGGTGACGTTTTCCTGCAGCTTGAAGGTGTAGACGGTGCCGTCTTCCGAAATTTCCCAGCTCTGGGCGAGCGATGGCTGCGGCTCGAGCGCCTCGTTGAAGCGCAGGAGGGATTCGTAGATGTTGCCAGCGATCATGTTCGTCGGGCCGTTCTGGTTGAGCGCCTGCATCAGCATCGGCGGCTCGGGCGTGACGACCACGCTGATGCTGCCGCCCTCGACCTGCGCCTGGGCTGCAGACGATACGGCAAGCACGAAAGCAGCGACGCCGGCTGCAAGATAGGTGCGCATTCTCATCGGACTCTCCATCGGACCTGATCGCGATTGTTCCCTGTCGCCTGACGCCGTTTCCCGGTCTTGTCAGCCTGACCCCGGGGAGTAGACCAATGGTGGACAAGCGTGTCAATAGATGATATCAAGTGTCATCTAGTGACATTATCACTGTGTGGCACCCATGACTGATATCGCTGTTTCGGAGATGAGGCTGACCGCCAAGCCCGGCGTTCCCGTCGTCAGGGCGCTGGAGCGCGGCATTGCGCTGATGCGGGCGTTTTCGGCCGCCCAGCCGCGCCGGACGCTGACCGAACTGGCGCGGGCCGCCGAACTCGACAAAGGCACCGCGCGCCGTCTCCTGCACACGTTGCAGAGCGCAGGCGTCGTCGACCATGACACGCGCAACGGCTTTTATTCTCTTACTGTCGGGCTGCTCGAAATCGCGTCGGCCGTCGATACCGGCCGTGAGCTGCGCGAGGTCGCGGCTCCCTATCTGGGCGATCTCGCAGACCGGATCGGCGCGACGTCCTTCCTGTGGATTCCGCATGAGGGCATGGGGCTCTGCGTCGAGCGGGTGCGCGCGGCGATCCCCAATGTCGATGCGCCCTGGTTCACGGTCGGCACGCGCACCGCTCTGAATTGCGGCGGCGGGCCGCGCGTGCTTCTGGCCTACATGTCGCCGCAAGACCAGGAACATGCGCTCGCCCAGCCGATGCCGAGGCGCACGCCGCTGAGCCTCACCGATCCCGAAAGCCTGCGGCAGGAAGCGTTGCGCATTCGCGAACAGGGCTACGAGTTCGCCATCGACGATTTCGTGCTCGGACTTGCCGGGCTCGGCGTGCCGATCTTCGGCCATGACGGTCGGTTCGTTGGATCGCTCAGCATTTCCGGACTGACGGCGCCGCTCGTATCGGAACTCGACCGCAATGTCGTGCTGTTGCGCGAGGCTGCACGTGCCATCGGGCGCAAGATCATCTGAAATGGAGGCGCAAGCCGCGATGGACACCAAATCCAACCAGCTCAACGGCGCGGAAAGCCTGGTCGAGACTCTGCTCGGCGCGGGCATCGACACGTGCTTCGCCAATCCCGGCACGTCGGAAATGCACCTCGTCGGCGCGCTCGACCGCTATAGCCGGATGCGTTGCGTGCTCGGGCTGTTCGAAGGGGTCGTGACGGGGGCGGCCGACGGCTACGCCCGCATGACCGGCCGGCCGGCGGCATCGCTCCTCCATCTCGGGCCGGGGTTCGCCAACGGCATTGCCAACCTCCACAATGCACGCAAGGCCGGCACGCCGATGCTCTCCATCGTCGGCGAGCACGCCACCTACCATCGCCAGTACGACGCCCCGCTGTCGAGCGACATCGAAGGCTTGGCGCGGCCCGTCTCGCACTGGGTGCGCACGAGCATGACGGCTTCCGCGCTCGGCAGCGACGTCGCCGCAGCCATCGAGGCATCGGGCGAGGGCGGCGGCAAGGTCGCCACCCTCATCGTCCCGGCCGACGTTGCCTGGAATTCGGGCGGCCAGCCGGTGACCGGCTCCGGCCGGGCCGCGCCTCAAATTCGCACCGACGAAGCCTTGGTCGCTGAGGCGGCCGCTACGCTGCGCAAGGAAGGCGCGGCACTCTTCATCGGCAGTCCGGGCCTGCGCGACCCGGCCCTTTCGGTCGCAGGCCGCATCGCAGAAGTCACCGGCTGCCGCCTGATCGGCCCGACGAGCGCCGCCCGGGCCCGCCGCGGGGCAGGAACGGTGGCGGTCGAGCGCGTGCCCTATGTCGTCGACCAGGCTCTGAACATGCTGTCCGGTATTCGCCACGCGGTCTTCTGCGGCATGACCGAGCCGGTCGCCTTTTTCGCCTATCCGGGAAAGCCGAGTCTCGTTCTGCCGCCGGAGGCTGAAATATTTTCGGTCAGGACCCGAGCTAATGAAGTCGCGACATTCCTCGATGCGCTCGCAGACCACCTTGGAGCGTCGAAACCGGCCTCGGCCCATCGCCTGCTTGGGCGCGGTGAGCGTCAGCCAGGGCGGGGCGGCATGACCCTCGAAGGCCTCGGCGCGTCCATCGCCGCACTCCTCCCCGACGACGCGATTCTCGTCGACGAGTCGATCAGCGCCAGCTTCAAGCTCCTACCGGCTCTGCGACAGACCGCGCCGCACGATCATCTTCAATTAACCGGCGGCTCGATCGGTATCGGATTGCCGCTGGCGACGGGAGCAGCAGTCGCCGCCCCGAACCGCAAGACCGTCTGCCTGCAGGCCGACGGCAGCGCGATGTATACGCTCCAAGCGCTGTGGACGCAGGCGCGTGAACGGGCGAATGTGGTGACCGTGCTTCTGGCCAACGGCACCTATGCGACGCTCCACCGCGAATTCGCCAATGTCGGTTTCGGCGTGCCGGGCCCAAACGCCATCGCCATGATCGATCTCGACAAGCCCGATCTCGACTGGGTTCGGCTTGCCGAAGGCATGGGCGTGCCGGCCAAGGAGGCTGATGACCTCGATGCCTTCAATGTCGCGTTCCAGCATGCACTGTATGAAGACGGTCCTTGCCTGATTGTGGTGAACTACACAGGCTAGGTCGGCTCAAATAGCGCAAAAAAAATGTAAGGTCTTGCCAGATCAGTCTATCTGAGTACCGCGTCGAGTATGCCGATGTCACGATTTCGTCAACTATGATTCAGAGCCAACTTCGCACTCCGGTCGACTTCTACGGCCACGAAGCTTGCCTACTGCAGCTGCTGCGAGAAGTCGCACATTGACTTTGCCAGTTGCGATATCTGTTCCTTGAAGTCCATTAGTCCTGATTTCCGATACATTGCGACATAGGGTATGGACGGAAGTTCTGGCTGGGTTTCGAGCACGGTCAGCTTGCCGTTGTCGACTAGCGGTGCAAAACAGTCGCGCGGCAGATAGGTCACGCCGAGACCGGCCACGGCCATTCCCAGAAGAGCGACAAGGCTGTCGCTGGAAACCTGATTGCGCAGCACCACCGCGTGCGACTTCAGCCATTTGCTGACCCATTGCCCTGACCCCGAACGACTGCCCTGCATAAGGACGGTGAATTCGGCGAGTTCCCCGACCGAGATTTGACGCGCGTGGCCGATTAGGCGCGGGCTGCCCATCCATACGTTCTGGCTGTGTGCCAGCGTCACCGTTTCGATCTGCGGATCGGCGAATGCGTCCGGCACGATGATGAGATCGAGATTGTCCTCCAGGAGACGGTCGTAAAGGTTTCGACCCATGTCGACCTCCGCCGTTATAACGAGGCGGGGATAGATTTCGCGCAAGTGCCCGATGAAACGCGGCAGCCACGTCAAGGCTGTCAGTTCGGTTACGCCTAGCCGTAACTGGCGTGCCGGTGCCTCGCTCCGGCCCGAAAGATTGGTGACCCGCTGGCTGAGTTCCAGCATCTGTTCGGCGAGGATGAAAAGTTCCTCGCCTTTTTCGGTCATCCTTGCGGTGCGCAGCGAGCGATCGAAGAGCGGCGTGCGGGCCGCCAGCTCCAATTCACGTATGCGTTTAGAAATGGTGGACTGCGTGGTGTTGAGCTTTGATGCCGCGCGCTCGAACGTGTCGAGCTTGCCTATCCAATACAACGCTTCGAGCTGCTTGAGGGTGACCAAAATCGGGAACCAAAGAATTGGGGAAGGACATTCCTTCATGGAATGAATTTATATGAAAATATATCGCTTTTAAGAAAATGTCATCAACCGCTATTCCTTCGTACGACCAATGCGGGGAGGCAGCGGTTTGCGAGGTGATGGCCCGCAAGGGTCTTTTTGGGAGGAAGTCATGTTTACGAGACGCAATATTCTGGTTGCCGGAGTCGCACTGGCTGCGATGGCGCCGTTGGCGGCAAGCGCTCAGGACGCTGCCTATCCCGCAAGTTCCATTCGCATTATCGTGCCTTTCGGAGCTGGCGGCGGCACGGACGCCGTTGCACGCATGGTCGCGGCCGGTCTCAACGAACGCCTCGGAATTCCGGTCAACGTCGAAAACCGACCGGGTGCGGGTGGTGTCGTCGGAAGCAACGAGGTTGCCAGAGCGGCCGCTGATGGTTCGGTGATCGGCCTCCTGACATCCTCTCTCGACAGCTACGAAGCGCTGGGACGCGGCGATATCAATTATGAAAGCTTCACCGCCATCTCGCTGGTCAATTTCGACCCGGCGGGCGTGCAGGTGCAGTCTTCCTCGCAGTTCGAGAATTTGGAGCAGGCGGTTGAGGCGATTCGCACCGATCCGCAGGGCTTCACAGCATCTGCCAGCGGTATTGGCGGTCCGTGGCACATCGCATGGATTTCCCTGATGCAGGCGATCGACGTCGACCCGACCTCAGTCGTATTCATCCCCAGCGAAGGCGCAGGGCCATCTCTCAACGAGCTCGTCGCCGGTGCGGTCGATTTTGTGCCGTCGTCAGTTGCCGAAGCCAACGCGTTGATGGATGCGGGCAACGTCCGCTCGCTTGCGATCATGAGCGCCGAGCGCCTCGAAGCGTTTCCGGACGTACCGACGGTCGAGGAGGCAATTGGGATTCCCGTTGTCTCCGGAGTGTGGCGCGGTTTTGCCGGCCCGCAGGGCATGGACCCGCAGACCGTCTCGATCCTGGCTGGGCACATTGAAGACATCTATAACTCGGACGAGTTCAAGCAGCAGATGTCCAATCTCGGTTACGGCATGACGTGGGCGAGTGGCGACGAGTTCACGCAGTTCATGTCGCAGGCTTACGACTCCACGGTCCAGGTTTTGGAAGCCGCCGGCTACGCGCAATAACAGATCGGCGAGGGGACGGCATGAATAAGCCCGACATCTGGATCGGCGCGCTTCTGCTGGGCGTCGCACTCGCGGCGCTCGTTGAAGGCTGGGGCTTTGCCTCGGTCCCGGGCATGGGCTTCGGCGCCTGGACCTTTCCGTCCGTCATTTCCCTCGGTCTTGCCGTCGCAAGCACCGCGCTCATTGTCACGAGCATGGTGGCGAAGCCAGTCGGCGGAGGCGCGGACGAGGTCACGCCCGAAAAGCTCGGCATGCGCGACGTCGCTGGGCTGGTGCTCGTGGCCGTCGCGCCGATCGCCTATATCCTCGCCGCGCCGACCGCCGGCTTCTTCATCTGCGCCAGCGTCATCATGACTGTCCTTTCGCTCTGGTTCTGGGGCGGCTTGATTCGCTGTTTCGTGCTCGCACTCATCGCGGCGGGCGTGCTGGAACTGATCTTCGCAAGGGCGTTCATGGTACCGCTGCCGCGCGGCTGGTTCTCGATCGCGGGCATGATCTGATGATCGATATCCTTGTCAGTTCGGCCGGGCTCGTCTTTACGCCTTATGTCCTCACCGTCATTCTCCTTGCCTCGTGCTTCGGTCTTTTCGTCGGTGCCATTCCTGGGTTGTCGGCGACGATGGCGACGGCGCTGCTGGTGCCGCTGACCTTTGCCATGGACCCGGTGCCGGCACTTGGAGCCATTATCGCGACCAGTGCGATGGCGCTTTTCGCAGGAGATATCCCAGCCGCGCTCCTTCGGATGCCTGGAACGCCTTCCTCGGCCGCCTATGTCGACGACCTCTACAAGATGACGCAGCGCGGGGAGGGTATGAAGGGCCTTGCCGCATGCCTCGTCTTTTCCGCGCTGGGCGGATTATTCGCGACGATCGTCCTGATGATCGGCGCCCCCGTTCTGGCGCGCTTCGCCGCCAATTTCAGTTCCGACGAATATTTCTGGCTTGCCGCGCTCGGGCTGTCCTGCGCCGTGGTCATCTTTGCCGGTTCGCCACTCAAAGGCATGATATCGCTTCTGATCGGCCTGCTGATCGCGTCCGTCGGTACGGATCTGAGCACTGGCAGCATGCGCTATACGTTCGGCTATCCGGAATTGCAGGCCGGCATCGGCTTCGTTCCGGCGCTGATCGGCATGTTCGCCTTGGCCGAAGTGTTTCGCTTCGTCGTCGACCGGAACGTCATCAAGGCGCCCGCTAAACCGGTGGACTTTCATCTGATGAAGCAGGTACGTGATCTGATGCGCGATTACTGGCGCGCGAACGTACGCGGCAGCCTGATTGGAACCATCACCGGCATACTTCCGGGCGCCGGCGGCGGCGTCGCGACGTGGATTTCCTACGCGGTCGCCAAACGCTTCTCGAGCAAGCGCCAGTCCGAGGAGGATAAGAGCCTGAGCGCCGTCGTCGAGGCGTCCTCGGCCAATAATTCCTCGCTCGGCGGTGCCTGGATCCCGACCCTCGTCTTCGGCATTCCCGGCGATGCCATCACCGCGATCGTCATCGGCGTGCTTTTGATGAAGGGCATCCAGCCCGGGCCGCAGGTCTTCACGCAGACCGCAGACATGGCCTATGCGCTGTTCATCATCTTCATTCTCGCCAATCTCCTGATGATTCCGCTTGGCTATCTGGCAATCCGATCGGCCAACAACATCCTGCGCATCCCTCGCGAAGCGCTGATGCCGATCATCGTGCTTCTGGCGATCGTAGGTGCGTTCGCGGTCTCCAACTCCGCGTTCGACATCGGCGTCATGGTCGCACTGGGCGTCCTTGCCTTCTTCATGGACCGCTACGGCTTTCCAATAGCGCCGGCCATTCTTGCCATCGTCCTGGCGCCGATCCTCGAACGCAATCTCCTGATGTCGCTGATGAAGGCCCGCGGAGACCTAATGGGCCTCGTCGACCGGCCGATCGCGATGCTGCTGGCATTCCTGACGCTGCTGCTTCTTGCCGCGCCGGTCTGGTCCTTCGTCCGCAGCCAGATGGTGCTGCGCAAATCGCGACAGTCTGCCAACCCACCGCTGTAATCAGCATTCGCAATCACCGTTCGGAACTGCCTTCATGAAGCCTGTTCTCCTCATCCTCGTTTACCTGTCCGAAGAACATCGCCAACTCGTGGGCGAGCGCTACGACATGATCTATGCCCCCAATGGCGACTTGGGCGCTGACCGCACGAACGGCGCGCGTGAAATCGCGGCGCGTGGCGACGAGATCGAGATCGTGCTGACCAACGGCACCAATGGGCTCTATGCCGATGAGATCGCCGCATTGCCGAAGCTGCGTCTGATCTGCACGGTCGGCGTCGGTTTCGAGAATGTCGACCTGCCTGCGGCGAGCGCGCGTGACATTCCCGTATGCAATGCCGCCGGCACCAATGATGCGGCCGTCGCCGACCATGCGATGGCGATCCTGCTCGCTGCGATCCGCCGCATTCCCTTCCTCAATTCGGGCGTGCGCGAAGGGCTGTGGCGTGACGACATCCCGCGTCCGCCGCACGTCTCTGGCCGCCGCATTGGCATCTTCGGCCTCGGCGCCATCGGCAAGGCTGTGGCAAAGCGCGCGGCAGGCTTCGACATGGAAATCGGCTATCACAGCCGCACGCGCCGCGACGATTGCGGCTTCCAATGGTTCGACGACATCGTCAGCCTGGCGCGCTGGTCCGATTTCCTCATCGTCGCCGCGCCCGGCGGCAAGGATACCTATCACGTCGTCTCGACCGAGGTTCTCGACGCGCTTGGCCCCGACGGCGTCGTGGTAAATATCGCGCGCGGCACCCTGGTCGATACCGCCGCCGTCGCATCCGCACTGGCGGACAAGCGCATCTGGGCCGCCGCGCTCGACGTCTATGAGCACGAGCCGACACCGCCTGCCGAGCTTCTCGGCTTCGAGAACGCGGTGCTGACACCGCACATTGCAGGCATCTCCCCGCAGGCGATCCACGCATCGGTGATGCGTTTCGTGGAGAACGCTGAGGCCTTCTACAGCGGGCGTCCGCTCCTGACGCGCGTGAACTGAACATCAAGGAACAAACATGGACGAGATACGCACGGTCGGGCTGGTCGGCATTGGCAATATCGGCAAGCACTTCGCCACGCGCCTGATGGCGGCGGGCTTTGACGTGATCGGGTTCGACGTCGATCCCGGCGCCGCCGCGGCGCTTGAGAAGGCCGGCGCGAAAACCGTGGACAGCATTGCCGAGCTCGGTGCGTCCGTGGAAACGGTTCTGCTGTCCTTGCCGACCCCGGGCATCGTCAAGGAAGTGATCTTGGGCGAGGGCGGCCTGACGTCGGGCGGCAAGGTGCGGCTGATCGTCGACCTGTCGACCACCGGCCCCGCCGTGACGCGCGAGATCGCCGGCGGTCTGGAAGGTTCGGCTATCCAGTTCATCGGTGCGCCGGTAAGCGGCGGCACCGCCAATGCCGAACAGGGCAAACTCGCCGTCATGGCGGCCGGTCCGCAAGCGGCCTGTGAGCGCATCCGTCCAATACTGGACGTGATCGGTCGCAACATCTTCTATCTGGGCGAGGATCCCAGCCTCGGGCAGACGGTCAAGATCGTCAACAACACCCTTTACGCGACGACGATGATCGCCAGTTGCGAGGCGCTGGTCTACGGGGTCAAGGCGGGCCTTGATCCGCAGACGCTGCTCGACGTCATCAACGTTTCGAGCGGCCGCAGCTTCGCCACGCTGGAACGCATTCCCCAATGTGCGCTCGACGGCAGCTTCCCACTTCGCTTTACGACCGAGCTTTTGCACAAGGACGTGAAGATGTGCATCGACGATGCCGAACGCATCGGCGCACCGATGCAGGTCAACCCTGTCGCCCGCCAGTTTCTCGCCTTCTCCATGACGCAGGGCGGCGGTCGCAAGGACAATGTCGAGGTGCTGCGGCACATCGAGCAATGGGCCGGCGTCGAAGTGCGATCCGGTCCGCAATCATCCGAAAAGAAGAAGGAGGCGTAATTCATGTCCCTCGAAGTCAACGTCCGCAAGTTCGCCGTCAACGTCGAAACGGTGATGCACGAGAACGGCCCCGTGGCCAACCCGCCGCTGCGCATCGGCGCAGCCTATGCGGTTGTCGAAAACCCCTATGCCGGGCGCTATGTCGAAGACCTGACGCCCTTCATGGACGCCCTGAAGCCGCTCGGCAAGGATCTTGCCACACGTCTTGCCGAGGCTCTGGGCGGCCGCGATGCTGTCCAGGCCTATGGCAAGGGCGCGATCGTCGGTGTGGAGGGCGAGCTTGAGCACGGCGCGATCTGGCATGTCGCGGGCGGCTGGTCGATGCGCGACGTCGTCGGCGGCAAGGCTATCGTACCCGCCGCCAAGACCGTTGCCTATACGGGCTATCGCCTGCCCGTGCCACTGTTCCACAAGGAAGCCTCCTATGTGCGCGGCCACTTCAACAGCATGGAAATTGGCGCCATCGATGCGCCCAAGCCGAAGGAGTTGCTCTACGGGCTTGTCATGGCAACGGGATCGCGCGTCAACAACCGCCTTGGCGGCTTGAAGCCGGAAGATATCTCAGTCAATGACGGCCAGCGCTAACGGGCGCTGAGAGATCGGCCCGAAAGGGTCGAACTCTCTTCTTGCTGGATCGCCTGCAATGCATCAACTCACCACGACGACGGATGGCGAACGTCTCGACCGCTTCGCTGACGCTTTGCGCGCGGGCGGTTTTGCGGGCGATATCGACCGCGACAGCGCGCTGCGCGCGGCGATGTCGACTGATAATTCGGTCTATCAGATTGAACCGGACATTATCGTCGCCCCGCACGACGACCGCGATCTCGTGCGTTTGCTCGACATCGCAGAAGAAGATGATTTCAGGTCGATCGCGATCACCGCGCGCGGAGGCGGGACCGGTACCAACGGCCAGAGCCTGAATGCGGGCGTAGTCGTCGATCTGCGTCGCCACATGAACCGCCTCATCGCCTTCGATGCGGAGGAAGGCTGGGCGGATGTCGAACCCGGCATGGTGCTCGACGATCTGAACGAGAAGGTGCGGCCCGCGGGCTGGTTTTTTGCGCCGGAAACCTCGACCTCAACCCGCTGCACGATCGGCGGCATGGTCAGCACGGATGCCTCGGGCAAGGGCTCGCGCATCTATGGTAAGACATCCGACAATATCGATGGCCTCGATATCGCTCGCCCGCAAGGAATCTTGTCGAGCCTGAAGACGCCTCCGGATTGGGCGCATGTGATGCTGGACCAGGCGCGCACAGCCGCCGAGGCCGGCCGTCAGGCCTTCATTGAAAACACGCCGCGCCTCACTCGCCGCTTCACCGGTTACGACCTCGAACGCGCGTGCAACCACGATGGCACGTTCGAATGGTGGCGACTATTTCTTGGCGCCGAAGGCACGCTCGGAATCGTCAGCCGCATTCGCGTCAGGCTGCGCCGGTTGGAACCTGAGAAGCGCTTGGTAGTCGCTGGCTTCGCCACCATGCGCGATGCTCTGGCAGCAGCCGGCCCGCTGATCGAAGCCAATCCGACCGCCGTCGAGGTGATGGACGAGACTGTGCAGGCGATGGCGGGCCGTGCCGGCATTCTCGCAAAACTGCCCGATGCACTCATGGCGCGCCAGGGGCAGGGTATCGCTTACGTCTTCATCGAGTTCAACGGCGACGACGCGGTGGTGTTAGACCGACGGGTAGCGCATGCGCGCTCGACCCTTGCCGCTCTGGCAGGCGCCGGCGCGGTGCACGTTGCATCGGGGCCAGACGAGGTACGCAGCCTATGGGCTGTTCGCTCTGCCTCGGTTGGCCTTCTCGGCAAGGTGGATGGCAACGCGCGGCCCATCGCCTTCGTTGAGGATACGGTCGTGCCGCCAGAAAATCTGCCGGCCTTCCTAGACGATTTTCTGGCGCTTCTGTCAGGCCACGGCCTGACCTATGCGATTTATGGGCACGTCGATGTCGGTTGCCTGCACATCCGTCCGGCTCTCGATGTCGACGCCCAAAAGGACCGCGCCAGGCTTCTGGCCGTTTCCGATAAAGTCTATGCGCTGACCCGCAAGCATGGCGGTATCTTCTGGGGCGAGCATGGCAAAGGCGTGCGAGGAACCTATCTGCGCGACTGGATAGGCGCGCAGGCCTATGGCGCGTTGCAGGGCGTCAAGGCGGCGTTCGATCCGACCGACAGGTACAATCCCGGCAAGCTGGTCAGCAACGGGCCGGATATTATGGGTATCGATACGCCACCGTTTCGCCGCTTCAATGCGCCGGCCGGCGATCCGCTGGCGCTCGCCTTCCGTTGCAACGGCAACGCTCAATGCTTGAGCTACATGGCCGCGACGCCGATGTGTCCGAGTTTCAAGACAAGCTGGGACGTACGCCACAGTCCCAAGGGGCGAGCCGATGCCTTGAGGGGCTGGCACACGGCCCGACAGGCTGGGGCGAACGACCTGCACGAGCGCGAGCAAGCGCTCATGAGCGTTCTCGACACCTGCTTAGGTTGCAAAGCCTGCGCGTCCAGCTGCCCGGTTCAGGTCGATATTCCAACGATGCGGACCGCGTTCTACGCCGACTATTTCAAACGACACCGACGCCCTTTCGCCGATCGCCTTGTCCTCATGGCCGAACGCATGAGCCCTATGATCCAGCGTTTCACGCCGCTGCTCAGACCGTTCTGGCCGATGGCCACGCGACTTGCCGCGCCGCTTGTCGGCATGACAGAACTCGACCTTTCCCTGGCGCGCCATCCCGGTCGTGAGTTTCGCCTGTCCGAAAGCGAACTGGGCCGGCCGTTGCCGTCAGGCACAGTCATTCTGGTGCAGGATTGGTTTACGGCGCTGTTCGACGAAAGAATGCAGCGCGATGCGATCGCCGGCCTCCTGGCGCTGGGCTACGGGCCACGTCTGCTGCCGATGCTGCCGGCCGGAAAGGCGGCCCACAATGCTGGCGACCTTGGCAACTTCGACAAGATGGCGAGAAAGCTTTCGCGTCGTCTCGCGCTCGCTGCGCGCAGCGGGGCACCGCTGCTCACCTTCGAGCCTGCTTTCGGCATGATGTTGCGACAGGAATACCGCAAGGCGGGCATCAAGTTGCCCGAGATCCAGATGGTGCAGGAATTTCTTGCCGGCGAAGTCGGCAAGCGCAGCTTTCCCAAAGTTTTAGGTTCCGCGGTCGGTACCATCCGGCTGCTGTCGCACTGCACTGAGCGCACCGCATCACCGGCAAGCCCGGCGCAATGGCGCGAGGTGTTTGGTGCGATCGGCATCGAACTCGAGACGCCAGAGACGGGGTGCTGCGGCATGGCCGGACTGTTCGGCCATCAAAGACGCCATCAGGACGTGTCGCGAAACCTATTCGCAGCATCGTGGCAGGAACAGATGAACGCCGACCAAGTCACTACGGCGACCGGCTTTTCGTGCCGCTCCCAGGTGGCGCGTCTGACGCCGCACAAACTGCGCCATCCGCTCGGGCTGGTCGCGCAGTTAGTTAACGTCGAGCGAGCCGGATAGCGAACGTGTGAGGACGTACGAGAGCCTCTCCATGAGAAAAGCAGCATGACGTCGATGAAGACGTCTCTTGGCAGTGGGTTCGCGCCGACTTGGTGTGGCGTCGAAAGCCGAAGAGCAAGGTCTTGGTCCATTCCGATCAAGGCTCGCAAGTCACCAGTAGGGACTGGGCGGCGTTCCTGGAGCACCACTACCTTGAGCACTCGATGAGCCGGCGCGGAACTGTCACGACAACGCTGTGGCAGAGAGCTTCTTCAATCTCCTCAAGCGCGAGAGGATCCGGCGTAGAACCTACCGAACACGCGAGGAGGCAAGGCAGGACGTGTTTGACTACGTTGCCTTGATTCCGAATTGGGTATCGAAGCCTTTTCGGAGAGATCTGATGTGGATGCCAGCTACCCGCCGCAAGCACAGCCTAGAGAACCTGCGCTACGAAATCGACCTGACGAATCGGGATGATGACAAGCTTCGCGGCGCCGTTGCCCGTCATCCCTAAGGTTTTCGCTGACGCTGGCTACCAAGGACCGCGCGTCGCCGAAGCCACCTCCATCGCCTTCGAGATCGTCAAGCGAAAGCTCGATCAAGTCGACTTCGCTGTCTGGATGGGGGGGCAAGCGCTTATTCGCCTGGATCAGGCGCAACCGACGCCTCTGGAAGGATGCCGAGGCAACCCTCGTATCCGCGACGGCTTTCCTCTATGTCGCAGCCGTCATGATCCTCGTCAGGCGCATCGCGCGCAACTCATGAGCAGTTCCGGTACGGACTCTTAGTAGTTGGCCGATCGCGAGACAGCGGCGTCCGTCCAGATTGAACGCTTGGGTTGATTGAGCTGCCACGGTTCGTTGGGTCAGTCTGCCCTTCGGCTATACAGGATTATGTGGCGGTCCTGATTCATGCTCATGAAGCCCGACAATTACAGGACTGGGATAGACGTTGCGCATGAAGCCGGGCTCCGGCCACGGAACCATTCGATGCTCTTTTCTTCCGCCAGCTTGTTGAGGGCGGTGGGGTTGCATTGGCGAATGGTCCACCGTTTTCGGCGGCGCCAAGATGACCGCACTGCCCGAGCGTTGCACCGAGCACCACGGAGGTTCGCCACTGACAACCGATACCGCCGGATTAGCCAGTGCCCTTATTTCCAGCAGCGCGCACAATCTGCCTTTGCGTTCCTAGACCCACGATAGCCAATTCCATCGTTGCGCCGGACTTTAGGTAGACCGGCGGTTTTTTGCCCATTCCGACCCCGGGCGGGGTTCCTGTTGTGATAACATCACCAGGGATCAGTTCGATGAACTTGCTGATATAGGAAACCAAGTATGGAACGTCGAAGATCATGGTTTTCGTCGAGCCCGACTGCATCGTCTTGCCGTCCACCTTCAGTTCCATGGGCAGGTTACCGACATCACCGATCTCGTCTCGCGTTACCAGCCACGGCCCGAGAGGACCGAAGGTAGGCGCGCTCTTTCCTTTAAGCCACTGTCCCGTCCCCTCGATTTGCCAAGCACGCTCGGAGATATCGTTGCAAATGCAGAAGCCTGCGACATGCGACATGGCATCCGAATTCTGCACGTTGTGGGCCTTCTTTCCGATCACCAAAGCAAGTTCGATCTCCCAATCGAGTTTTGCCGATCCGGCCGGTGCAACGACATCGTCATTTGGCCCAACGATGCAGTTGGGGGCCTTGGAGAACAGGATCGGCTCGGCCGGGATTGCCATGCCGGATTCTTCCGCGTGGTCCGCGTAGTTCAGGCCAACCGCGATGAAGTTCGTAGGCGTCGAAACGCAGGCCCCGATCCGACCCCCGCGGGGCAGTTCAGGAAGCCGAGTCAAATCAGTCATCCGAATGCGCTCTATCGTTGCGTCATCGAGATGGATGCCCCCGATATCCGGCACAACCCCGGACAAATCCCTGACAATGCCATTGTCATCCAGGATGGCGGGCTTTTCAGAACCTACGTCCCCGTATCTTAGCAATTTCATTTAGTAACCTTTCCCAAGAGGGCTGGCTTGACAGATCTCATCCGCAGTTGCTTCTCCACTGATGGTCTCGCGTCGGAAACGACCTCACTCTTCACCGCTGGGAGGCAGTTGACAGGCAACTTCTGGATGAGTTTTATTTCCGGTTCATTTTTTCGATCGATGGGTGGGCAAGGTGCGTCATCCTGGAATTTTGTGTGCAGTGTGCCTTGGACATTAGGCCCGCTGCCGCAGCTCCGGATGACTGCCATCGGACAATTCGTAGCGGGCGAGCACCGCGTCGCGCACGCGCGACCGGACGATTTTCCCCATCGCGTTGCGCGGCATCTCGTCCAGAACGGCAAAGAGGCGCGGGCGCTTGTAGGGCGTCATCTGGGCGGCCGCCTCCGCAAGATGGTCCAACTCACCCGCGCCGGGCGCAATCAGAACCGCCGTCACCACCTCTCCCCAGTAGGCGGAAGGAAGGCCCACGACTACGAATTCGCAGGTGAGAAGCTTTCTGCCAAGGCTGGCTTCGACTTCTTCCGGGCTGAGCCGATAGCCGCCCGTCTTGATGAGGTCGGATTCCCGCCCCACGAGATGCAGCCGCCCGTGCTTGTCGAGAAAGCCGACATCTCCCGTGCGGTGGAAGGCGTCGGCGGGGTGGGGCGTGAACCCGCCGTCGACCATTAGGCCGGCGAACTGGTGGCGTGCGCGCAGCATAACGGGCCCCACGCGAGTGTCGGCCCCGTCTGCCTCGTTCTCCTCATCCGCGATGGCAATTTCAATGCCGCTGGCCGGCCAGCCGACGCAGGTCGTGCGCGCCGCGGCATCGTCCGCATACCACGCGTCGGTTTCGGATGGCGTCAATATGGTGATGGGATTGAAAGTCTCCGATTTACCGTAGGTAATCCGAACGACAGGACCGAAACACGCACGGACACGTTCGTAAAGCTGCGGAGACAGGGAAGCGGTGCCGCAGAAGATGGTGTGGATCGATTCGATCCGCGTCCCGTCGAGCCGGGTCATCAGCTTGGCGAGGACGGTTGGCGGCGCGAAAAGCTGGCCGACCTGCCCGTTTTTCAGTATGGCTTCCACCTTGTCGACGTCCAAGCCGTCCAGCAGTGTTACCTGCGCGCCTCCATCAAGATAGGCATAGGTGATGAGCGAGGCGCCGTGGGAGAACGGCGTCAGAAGCAGTACGTCCATCCCGGGAGCGGGCGCGACCGGAAGGCTGGCGCGCAACACGATGTTGGCGAGCCAGCGACCCCGATGCGTGTAAACAACTCCCTTCGGACGCCCGGTCGTTCCCGAGGTGAAGATGATCTTGCCATGCGCCTCGGATTCGCCCGAAAAGCCGGCCAGCCCCGTCGTGCAGCCGCTTTCGATATCATCGATCGCGACGATCTCAAGACCGGGGATCGTCTGTCGCAGCGAAGCGAGCCCGTCGATGCGCGCGCGGCTTGTCAGCAGCAGTCTGGTGCCGCAGGTCTCGATGCAGTGGGCCACGTCGTCGGCAACGAGCATGGGGTTGATCGAGGCTTCCGCGATGCCGGCTGCGATTGCCCCGTAGCTGACCCATACGGCCTGGCGGGAGTTTGCAATATAGGTCGCGACCGGAGTGCCCGGGGGCAGGTCTCGCTCCCGCAGAAGATTGGCCAATCCGGCCGCGCGGGAAAACAACTCCTGATAGGACATTGTTCCCTCGTCGTCGGTTACCGCAATGCGCCCAGCAAAGCGCTGCGACAACGACGAAAACTCCTGCCCCCACGCTATCCGGTCCAAATCTCTATCCTCCGATGGTGAGAAAACGTTTTCTTGACATGCCGACAATCCCACAATAGCGTTTCCCTGACAACAGCACGAGGGAAGTGACTTGGGAATCATGCAGCGACCGCAGCCACTTTCAGGAATTACCGTGTACGAACTGGGCCATAGCATCGCCGCACCATATGCGGGGCTGGTTCTTGCTGATCTGGGTGCGCGGGTGGTGAAAGTGGAAAATCCGTCTGGTGGCGACTATGCGCGGGGATGGGGCCCGCCTTTCTGGAACGATGCGGCAACAACGTTTCTCGCTATGAACCGGGGAAAAGAGAGTGTTTCTGTAGATTTTTCTGACCCAACCCAGGCGGAGGGGCTGCGGAGACGGATAGTCGCGGAGGCCGATGCCGTCATCCAGAACCTGCGCCCTGGTATTCTCGATCGCTACGGCCTGAGCCCGCATCGCCTCAGCGATGAAGCGCCCGAGTTGGTCTGGTGCGATATCGGCGCCTTCGGTTCGCAGGGGCCGCTGGCCGGTCGTCCGGGATACGATCCCCTTATGCAGGCCTTTTCGGGTGTGATGAGCGTGACGGGAGAGGGGGGGCGTCCTCCGATCCGCGTCGGGGTCTCGGTCATGGATATGGCCGCGGGAATGTGGGCGGTGATTGCCATACTCACGGCGTTGATCGAGCGCGGCAAAACCGGTCGGGGCGCGCAGGTCTCAACTTCGCTCTACGAGACGGGCCTGGCCTGGATGACGGGGCATCTTGCCGGCTACTGCGCCTCTGGCGAGGTACGCATGCCTTTCGGCTCGGGTGTGGCCGAGATCGTACCATACCAGGCCTTTAGCACCGCCGACGGCTGGCTGATGGTGGCGGCCGGCAACGACAACCTCTTCCGCAAGCTTTGCGGGGCGATCGGCCGGGAAGATCTCGCAGCCGATCCCACCTACGCCACGAATGCGGGCCGCGTCGCCCGTCGGGAAGAGCTCCTGAGCGAAATCGAGGCGAGCGCGCGAGCGCATGACACGCAGACGCTCGCAGCTCTCCTAGATGCGGCCGGCGTTCCCAACGCGCCGATCCAGACCGTGGACCAGGTGATGGACCACCCTCAGACCAAGGCTTTGCGCATGGTCGAGCCGGTGGAGGGCGATACGCTGCCGCTCATGGGCATTCCGATATCGTTCGACGGCTCGCGTCCGCGAAACATGCGTCCCGCGCCGCTTCTGGGGGAAAGCGATAACCGGAGGAGCAGTCATGCTGCAGGATAGCTATGAAACGATCACGTTGGAGTGGCGCGACGCGCATGTGCTGATCGTCACGCTCGACCGTGCCGATGTCTCAAATGCCATGAACACGCAGATGGGGTATGACCTCATGCACGTGTTCGAGACGCTGGCGCTGGACCCGCAAGGCGCGCGTGCAGTGGTTCTGACCGGGCGCGGAGAGAAGGCGTTCTGCGGGGGGGGCGATCTCAAGCAGCGTCGGGGCATGAGCGACGACGAATGGGGCGCGCAGCATCTCGTGTTCGAACGCATGCTTCGCGCGCTCCTCTTCTGCCCGCTTCCCGTCCTCGCCTCGGTCAACGGGGCGGCGTTCGCAGGCGGGTGCGAGATCGCGGCTGCCTGCGACTTCATCTACGCAGCCCCGCAGGCCCGCTTCGCGCTGACGGAGGTCACGCTCGGGATCATGCCCGGCGCGGGTGGAACGCAGAACCTGCCGCGCGCGATCGGCGAACGCCGTGCCAAGGAGCTCATTCTCACGGGCAGGCCTTTTTCGGCGGAGGAAGCGCTCGACTGGGGGTTCGTCAACAGGATCGTCGAACGCGATGACCTGCTGGAGGAAACCGTGGCGGTTGCGCGGCATATCGCCGGTAACGCGCCGCTGTCGGTGCGCCAGGCCAAGCAGTCGATCGCAAGAGGCCTTCAGATGTCACTCGCCGATGGGCTGGCCTTCGAAATCGAGGCCTACAATCGGCTGGTGTCGACAAAGGACCGGCGCGAGGGCGTGCTGGCCTACAACGAAAAGCGCCGGCCGGTCTTCGAAGGGCGCTAGGCGTTGCCGGTGCAATATCAGGGAGGAAGAGATGACTGAACGTGCCTATGTCCGCGAGGTCGGCCTGCGCGACGGTTTGCAGATGGTTAAGACGGTGCTGTCTTCAGACCGCAAGCTCGAATGGTGCTGCGGCGCGCTCGACGCAGGAATCAGCGAAATCGAGCTGACTTCCTTCGTGCCGGCGAAAATAGTCCCTCAGTTCGCCGACAGTGATGAGGTGTTCCGGCGGGCGAACGAGACGAGGACGAACGGCACGCTGTCCGCGCTCGTTCCCAACTTGAGGGGCGCCCAGCGAGGAATGGAACTGGGCGTCGGAAAGCTGAACTACGTTCTATCGGCGTCGGAAGAACACAACATGGCGAATGTGCGTCGGTCCACCGACGAGTCGATAGCCGATTTCGGTCGCATCGTCCAATTGCGCGATGCCGCCACGGGCGTTGGTGTGCGGCTTGGCGCAGGGATTGCGACCTCTTTCGGCTGTACCATCTCGGGCGCCGTTTCCGAGCAGAGGGTCGTCGCGATCGCCGAGCGACTGGCTGCCCTTGGCGCCGACGAAATCATCGTGGCGGATACAGTCGGCTATGGCGACCCCGCCCAAGTAAAGCGCCTAATGAGCGCGGTCGTGCGCGCCGTCGCGCCACTGCCGGTCGCGGCGCACTTCCATGACACGCGAGGGCTTGGCTTGGCCAATGTCGCTGCCGCGCTGGACGCAGGCGTCCGCGCCTTCGACGCGTCGCTCGGCGGGCTCGGCGGCTGCCCGTTCGCGCCCGGCGCAACGGGCAATATCGATACCGAAGATACCGTCTTCATGCTCGAGGCCATGGGCTTTGATACCGGCATCGACATCGAGAGGCTGATTGCGTTGCGCGCCAAGGTGGAACGCTGGCTGCCCGGGGAGAAGATGGGAGGCGCCATTGCGCGCGCCGGCGTTCCCAAGACCTTCCGCATGCCAGTGGAAAAGGCGGCCTGATCCTGAAATCTCTGCGAGGGAGGAATAGTCGTGAGTACTGCAAACCAGGCCTTAGCCAGGGAAATTGAAGAGAACGAAGTCTTTGTCACCCTAGGCGAGGACTATCCCGAACTGCGTGAAGCGGTGCGCCGCATCTGCGTGCGCTATCCTTCGGAATACTGGCGCAAGCTGGAGAGCGAAAGCGGATATCCCAGCCAGTTCGTCGACGAACTTACGAAAGCCGGGTTTCTCGGTGCCCTCATTCCCGAAACTTATGGTGGGTCCGGCCTGCCACTTCGTGCTGCGGCGGTCATTCTTGAGGAGATCAACGCGTCGGGATGTACCGCGAGCCCCGCGCACGCGCAGATGTACATCATGGGAACGCTTCTTCGGCACGGCAGCGAGGCGCAAAAGCGAACGTATCTGCCCGCTATCGCGAGAGGCGAATTGCGCTTGCAGGCGTTCGGAGTGACCGAGCCTACCACGGGCTCGGACACCACCAAACTCAAGACGCGCGCTGAACGGCGCGGCGATACCTATGTCATCAACGGCCAGAAAGTGTGGACATCGCGCGCGCGCCATTCGGACCTGATGCTTCTTCTCGCTCGCACAACTCCGCTTGAGGAGGTGAAGCGCAAGACAGAGGGCCTGTCGGTTTTTCTGGTCGACATGCGCGAGGTCCTCGGCAAGGGACTGACGATCAATCCCATCGACGCCCTCATCAACCACAACACGACGGAAGTCTTCTTCGACGATATGAAAATTCCCGCCGATAGCCTCATTGGCGAGGAAGGAAAGGGTTTCCGCTACATTCTCGACGGGATGAATGCCGAGCGCATTCTTGTCGCGACGGAAGCGCTGGGCGATGGGCGATGGCTCCTGAAGAAGGCGAAGGAGTACGCTGGCTCACGTGAGGTTTTTGGTCGCCCGATCGGCGCCAATCAGGGCGTACAGTTCCCCCTTGCGCGCTGCTTCACGGAGTTGGAAGCCGCCGACATGATGTGCCGCCGCGCAGCCGCACTCTTCGATGCGGGACGCGAGTGCGGAGCGGATGCGAACATCGCCAAGCTAATGGCGTCCGAAGCGACCTGGAACGCGGCGGAGGCAGCGATGCAGACCCATGGCGGCTTCGCCTTCGCCAAGGAATACGACATCGAGCGCAAATGGCGTGAGGCGCGGCTTTATCAGATCGCTCCCATCTCGACCAATCTGATCCTCGCTTATGTCGGCCAGCACGTGCTCGGTCTGCCGCGATCCTATTGAAAAGGCATTGGCTCCACTGCGTCCGGGAGGAAAAAAATTGACTGGGTTGACCATGGACATTGCGGCGTTCGTCTCCGGGCTTTCGACGCAAGATATCCCCGCGCGTTGCTTTGACGCGGCGCGGATCGGCATGCGCGACTGCGTGGCGGTCATGATCGCCGGCCGCAACGAACCCGCACCCCGGCTCGTTGCCGACACGGTCCACGAAACGCGCGCCAATGACGGTGTTCCAGAGATCCCACTGGGCCGGTGGCTCTCCCCCGCAGATGCGGCCCTTGTCAACGGCGTTGCCGGTCATGTGCTCGATTACGACGATGTCGGGCTCGATGGTCATCCGAGCGTTGCCATGACACCTGCCATCCTGGCGGAGGGCTGGGCGCTCGATGTTGGTGGTGCCGAGGCGCTGGCGGCCTATGTCGCTGGGTATGAAGTGTGGGCGCTTCTCGAAAATCTGGAGCCCGGCGCAATGCATGAGCGCGGATTTCATCCGACTGCGGTCTCCGGTACGCTCGCCAGCGCGGCCGCCTGCGCCTATCTCAACCGGCTCGATGACGAGACGACCGGCCATGCGCTCGCGATCGCAGCGTCACTTGCATCCGGCCTCGTCGCCAATTTCGGCACCATGACGAAATCGCTCCACGCCGGACGCGCAGCGCAAGCGGGCGTGATGGCGGCACGTCTGGCGAAGGCGGGTTTCACCGGTTCTTCCGATGCGCTCGAACACCGCACAGGCTTCCTGCGCGCTCATTCGGCCAGCGGCTCGCCTGACTTGGCGCGAGGGTATTTGGGTTTGGGACAAGAGTGGCGACTTGAGGAGCAGGGCGTTCACATCAAACGCTACCCGATTTGCTATGCGACGCACCGCTCTATCGATGCCATGATCGATCTTGCCGAAGGCCATGACCTTCGTCCCGATGAAGTAGAGGAAATTCACGTCGAGACGGGACGCACCCAGCGCCTGATGCTGCGCAATATCGCGCCGAAAACCGGCCTGGAGGCGAAGTTCTCGATGGAGTTTGCGATGGCGTCGGCGCTCGTAGAGCGCAAGGTCGGGTTGAGCGAACTCACCGACGATTTCGTGGGCCGCAGCGACGTTGTCGCGGCAATGCGCAAGGTGACCTGTACCACGACCGATGAAACCATGCCTGGGTTGCCATTCGCACCCTCGGACACCGTCAGTGTACGGTTGCGCGATGGGCGGCGTGTGGCTCACGTCCCTATCGTTCATGCCAAGGGAAGCTGGCAAAGCCCTATGAGCGAGGATGAACTCGAGGAAAAATTCCTGGATTGCTGCCATGCGCATCTGTCAGACGATCATGCAGCACGGCTGTTCCGGTCACTGGGAGACATGCCGAACCTTGTCTCAGTTCGGGAGGTGCCACTGACGGTACACCCATGACGGTTTGGGGAGGAGAGCCCGTAACGCGTGGGATCGGCCATAAGTATTTCCGCAAGTAAGAAGATTCAAAAGCTAGGAGGAGAAACATCATGCCATACCGGTTGAACTGGAAAATGCAGGCCTCGGCACTTGCTGCTACGGCGCTTGTTTCGCTGACAGGAGCAGGCCTCGTCGAGGCGGCCGAGCGGCTGCGCATCTCGCTCGACACCAATCCGAGCCACGTCCGAAACGAAGGGGTTGAGCTTTTCGTGGAGGCTTTGCGCGAGCGTGTCGGTGACGAAATGGTCATTGAGGTTTACCCGAGCGCGCAGCTCTACCGTGACCGCGACGTCGGACGTGCCCTGCGCCAGGGAAGCGTGGAGATGGCCGTCCCAGGGACCTGGGTTCTGGATGGCATGGTGCCTGCAATGGCACTCACGTCCTTGCCCGCATTCTATGGGGTTCCGCAAGAGGTCACTCTGGATTTGATCGACGGCGAACTTGGCGAGGCTATCAACGCGCAAGCCGAGGAGCGAATGCGCGTCAAAGTTCTGGGCCCTTGGATGAGCCTCGGCATGTCGCACTATTATTCGACAAGCCGTCCCCTCAATTCGCACGACGATCTCGCAGGCATGCGTATTCGCATATCGGGGGGGACGTCGAACGCCAAACGGGTCGAGGATATGGGTGGCGTGCCCAACCTCATCGCCTGGCCCGACGTGCCGCTCGCTCTGTCGACTGATGTCGTCGACGCCGTTTCCTCCACGCACGAAAGCATCGCATCGGCGCAGCTTTGGGATGCGGGATTGCGCTTTGCCTTCGAGGACGACCAGTGGTTCGGCCAATATGTGCCGATGGTTTCGCAGCGCTTCTGGGATGACTTGAGCCCACATCTGCAGGAGGCCATGACCCAAGCGTGGGTCGAGGTGATTGAGGAGACCCGCCGCCTTGCCGATGAAGCTCAGCTCGAAGCGCGCGAGAAAGTTGCAGCCAGCGGGATCACGATTGTGACTGCGACAGAGGAGCAGCTTGCGGCAGCTCGCACGAAGCTCATGAGCAGCCAGGATGGGCTGGCTTCCTCCATCGGCATCGACCAGGATTTGGTCGACATGGCGTTGGAGGAACTTGAGGAGCGAGGATATGGGGATTGAGACAGCCTCGGCGCCTTCAGACGAATTGCGTCGTTCTTCCGCGCCGCGGGGCCGGTTCGATCTGTGGCGTGCACGCGTAGAAACGATCATCATCGGCGGGTTGATGGGCGCGGCCATGGCGCTTGTCTTTTACACAGTACTGATGCGCTATGTCTCACCGGCAAATGCTCCGCGCTTCACCGATGAGATCGTCGTCTATGGAGTCATGTGGGCCGTTATGCTCGCATGGGGAGGCGTGAGCCGTTCACGCAATCACGTGCGCGCCGACCTGGTCCTGCATGTTATGCCGCCGCGCCTTCGCCATTTGAGCGAAATCGCTGCCAATGTCGTGGGATTTGCCTTCGCGTTGTTCCTGGGCTGGTTCGGCTATCTGGTCGCCTATGAAGCTTGGGATTTCGGTGATTTGTCGCCGACCAACATCCGTTTTCCGCTCTGGGTTTACTATTCCGCCCTGCCAATTGGCGCGCTTCTGATGGCCCTTGGGCATGCCAGAGCCGCAATGGAAATGATCGTCGACGGTCCTACGGACGAAAAACTGCAAATCGGCGAGGAGATCTAAGCCATGGCTGGAGGTATTTTCGCCGGGATGTTCGGCAGCCTGATGGCTCTCGGATTTCCCATCTATCTCGTCCTGGGCCTGACAGCTGCAGCATTGCTGTGGATGGACGCGACACCGATGGTGTCCGTTACACAGAAGATCGTCGACGAGTTGAATTCCCAGACGCTGATCGCATTGCCCTTTTTCGTCGTGGCAGCCGTCTTCATGGAGCGCGGGGGCATTGCGCGCGCGCTCATCGAAGCCGCGATGAGTTGGGTCGGACGAGTTCGTGGCGGTCTCGGCCTCGTCTGCGTGATTGCCTGCATGCTCTTTTCCGCAATGGCTGGTTCGAGCGTTGCGACCGCGTTGGCTATGGGAACAATTCTGGTCCCTGCCATGCTGCGGCAGGGATATGATCGCCATTTTGCTGCGGGCGTGGTTGGGGCGTCGGGCACGCTCGGCATTCTCATCCCGCCAAGCCTTGCAATGGTCGTCTATGGCGTACTGGCCGACGAATCCATTCCCCGGCTTTTTCTGGCTGGCGTCATTCCCGGTCTGCTACAGGCGACGCTCCTGGGAGCGTGGGCAATTTATTATGCCAATCGGCGCGGATACCCACGAACCGAGAAGGCGACGATGGACGAATTCTTACGGCTCAACGTGCGGGCGCTGCCGGCATTTGCGCTACCAGCGATCGTCCTGGGCGGCATTTATGGCGGGCTCACCACGGTTACCGAGGCCGCCGCGCTTTCGGCCGTCGCTGCGCTGCTGATTTCGCTGTTCGTGTATCGGACGGTCACGCTTTCCGATGTTGTTCCGCTTCTGGCAAACGCCTCTTATAAGGCCGCCTCCATCATGATCATCATTGTGGTCGCGCTGGTCTTCGGCCACTGGGTAACCGAGAGCGGAGTGGCATCGGCGATCGTCCAGTTCGTGCAAGCGCATGACCTCAAACCTTGGCACTTCCTCGTCGTGGTCTCGGTCATGCTGTTCCTACTGGGCATGTTCCTCGAGGTCTTCTCGGTGATGCTTATCGCCCTGCCGCTGCTGATCCCGCTTCTGGAGCCATTTGGCATCGATCCAGTCCACTTCGGCATTATCGTCGTCATCAATATGGAGATTGCGCTGCTGACGCCGCCCGTGGGGCTCAACCTATTCGTGCTCGCGTCGATCACGAAAGCGCCGCTGTGGGATGTCATCAAGGGTACGACGCCTTTCGTCGTCTTAATGTTTCTGCTTCTTGTGTTGGTCATGGTATTCCCGCAACTGTCCTTGTGGTTGCCGAATGCCATTCTCAACTGAATGGAAGCGCGATTGCGGGCGGCCGGGCGCCCGCAATCAGGGAAGAGAGACGAATGTCCAGCACTGTGACGATCAGAGATGTGGCGGCCGCGGCAGGCGTCGGGATTTCCACCGTGTCGCGCGTCGTCCACCGCCATCCGTCGGTGGCCCAGGAACTGCGCGAGCGCGTGGAGACAGCAATGCGCGAGTTGGGCTATGAGCCCGACGCCTCCGCACAATCCATGCGGATGCGCGCGACGCACCAGATCGCCTGCGCCATTCGCGACAGCTCGATACCCGAATTCGCGGCGTTCGTGCGGGCTGCAGAAGCGGTCATCCGCCAAGCAGGGTATACTCTACTTTTGACCAATATCGACGAGAGCTCCGAGCAGGAGCGGGATCTCGCCCGCATGCTCGGCCGGCGTCGTGTCGACGGCCTCATGATGACGCGTAGCGCCGATGGCGACAAGCGCGTCGACGAAGCCTTGACCAAGCTAGGCATTCCTGTCGTCTACATCGACCGCGACGCCTCGCCGATTGCCGACACGGTCGTCATCGATCACCGCCATGGCATCCGGGCGGCTGTCCATCATTTGGCTGCGCTGGGTCACAGCCGGATCGCATTTCTAACGGGACGCCCGACGATGCGTCCGGCACGCGAGCGACTGTTGGCCTTTGAGGAAGCTATGGGCGAACGGGGATTGCCGGTCGATCCGCGGCTCGTATCGGCGCAGAGCTTCTACGCGGAACAGGCATTCCAGCACGCCTCGCTCGTGCTGACGTCGGAGCCGCGCCCATCGGCGATCATCGCCGGTGGGATGTCGCTTCTGCCGGCGGTTCTGCGGGCTGCCCGAATGCACAATCTGCAGATCGGGAAGGATGTCTCGGTCATAGCCGGCTGCAATTCCGATCTCGCCGAACTTTCCGTACCGCCGGTAACGGCTATACGCTGGGACGTCCCAGCATGGGGACGTATTTGCGCACAACTCCTGCTGGATCGAATCTCGGCCCCCCCTGAGAGTGCCGGGGGGCGCGAGATCATATTGCCTACCGAACTCGTCATCCGCGAATCGTGCGGATCGCTTGTCCGATCTCCGGACCGCTCAACAGGGTGAGCAATCAGAGGCAGATCCGGGGCCGTCTGCTGCCTGTCCGGTTCTGGGTGGAAAACTGAGATAGCCGACGTTCGGCCAACGACCCCATTGCCGCGGTTCGGGGGTGCCTCCGTCGCCGCCAAGACTTGCCATTCGTGAGGCTCGCTACTGACGGCAGAGCCCAGGCCCGAATGCAGACTGGCTGCTTCTGGCGTGAGCCATCACGGCAGCGGTCGCAATCACTTGGCTGAGAGATCGAGAGCGGCCGTTACAATGTCGATCCGGCGCGACGCTCGAGTCAATGCAACATAGATATCTTCCTTCGTGGCGGGCTCAGTCAGGAAAATCACCGAATTTTCATACTCCAAGCCCTTCGCGAGGAGGGTGCTGGTGACGATCTTATAGCCATAGCGTCGGCCGGCATGGCGGCGGCGTTCCTGCACATGCCAGGCGCAGTCCAGCAGCGACGGGCTTCCGGGCAGGCAGCGCAGCTGAAGGCTTTCACGGAGCGCAAAGATGAGTTCACCGCGGAACATACGCCTTCCATTCCGGAATTCGTCGAGCAGCGCGATGATCGGCTCCAACTTGTCACTCGTCACGATCGCCAGGGCTGCGGCTTCGGGCGCCGTGAGGGACTTGCGGATCTGCTTGCCGCTGTGAATTTTGCTTATCCGGCGTAGGAAAGGCGTCTTGTTTACCCCGACAATCGACCGTTGAAGCAGTCCCATGACGAACGTTAAGCGATCCATGCCAGCCGTTGCCTCAATCGTTGAGCAGGCTGTCTGCAAATCCTTGCATTCGATCGTCTCGACGTTTTGAGCATGTACCCGCTTCGCCAATGCCGCACGCATCCGTTCGCTGCTTTTCGAGCCTATAATGGCGAGCCGGTTGGCGTCTGACAGGCTACGATGGCCACAGGCCTTTTTCTCCAAGGCCCGTAATCGCCCGGGTTCGTCCAGGTGGTGAACCTGGACACAGGCTGGCACCTTGCGCAGGTCGATCGCCTTGCCTGCGAGTAGGTCGGCCCGCACGATGCGAAGCCATTCGGCAAGACGATCATTCTGTTTGTTCTTCCAGCGCCACGGCGTGCCCAGCTCGTCGAGTTCAGGAAAGGCCGGCAGTACGTCTTCCTGCCAGCGCACGGTTGCTTCGCCGCCAAAATCGAAGATGCTCTGCAGCGGATCTCCGAAAATGAGGGTGGGCACAAGTCTCGATAACAACACCACGACCGCGTGTTGGTCAGCGCTACAGTCCTGGTATTCATCCACGAGAACGAGACCGTAAGATGCTTGGATCACCCGGTCGATCGAGCGGCCGTCGAGCAGCTTCCGCGTAGACGCGTAGACCGTCGACCACTGATGCCCACGTGGAGTCACCAGTCGTGGGAAACCCGACGTGACCGGATAGGCGGCCGCGTACCTCAAGGACCAGGCGGCAATTGTTTCGAGCTGGTAGCGATCGGAACTCACGCCCTTTTCCCGGAGGCGCTTTCGGAGCGCATCGACGCCGGCGAGGGTATGGGTGAGCAGCAGACAGCGGCAGGATGTTTCCGCCACGATGTCGGCGATGGTTTCTGTCTTGCCGTAGCCAGCCGGCGCCACCACCGAGCCGTTGCCTTTCTCTTGCAGGGCCATCCGGATCCGGTCAGGAATTGTCATCGATCCAGCTCCGAAGAGCGCTCACCGTTTCCTGCAGTCCCTTTCGCGCGTCCTTAAGATGCGGGCCGAGGATCTTTTGCGCTATATGCTCCGCCTTCGCGATATCCTTATACCAAGCTCCATGCAGGACCTCGCTGTCGTTTCTCTTCTTCCCCTTTGCCCTAGCTGCTAAGGCGTCGAGAACGGTCGCGTCGCTCAGGCGGGCTCTGACCTGATCGATGGAAGTGAAGCGATCATCCGCTTGCCGGGGCTTGTTGGCCGCGTCGAGAATAGCTGACTGTTCGAGGAAGGTGAGGGTGTAATCGAAGAGCATCTCGACGGCGGCCAGGGGCAGCTGGTGAAACAGGACATCTTCCGTTGAACAACCCTTATCCCAACGAAACACGGCGACACCCGCCTTTTCCAACTTGCCAAGAATCTCGGTGTCCGCAGGATCCTGATCGGAATCCAACAGTAAGCCCACCTGGTAACCCAGGCCGCAGAACTGTCCCGCCAGCGCTGGGGCATTGTCGACCCCGCCCCCGTCAGCCAGCGCGATGCCTTTGAGAGCCAGGTTGTCGAAATGCAGGGCGACCCAATAATCATCCAGTCCCTTCAGGAGGCCGACTTCGGTCTTTCCCTCACATATGAGCACTGTGGGAGCCAGATATGCTTCAGGCATCGAACGAGGGGGCGCCTGGGGATCCCGCTTGCTATATCTCTTGTTGGCAGGCCGAACCGTCACCTTACCGTCCTCCGCGCGGCGGACGACATGCAGATCGTGAACACTCAGCTCGCGGATAACAATGGGCGAATGCGAAGTGATGAACACCTGAGGACTTACGCGGTCCTTCGATTTCAGGTGCTTGAGCAGGCGAACGATCCGGTGAGGCTCGAGCCCGTGCTCGACTTCGTCGATGATGGTTAGGCATAAGGACGATTTGGAGTAATCCTGCAAGGCCGCGACGAGTAGCCTTGCCGATCCCATGCCCAATGCACGAAGGGGAACTTGCCCATCGTGAATGGCGACGCTTCCCTTTGCAATAGCAAGGTTCTGCACGTCCAGACCGGCAGCGATCGTACCCGGCAGTGCGAGGCCCACCTTCTTGGCAGCCAGCTTGACGCTCTCGAGGCTGCTTTTGAAAAGCGCCGCCGCCTCGGTTTTGAAATGATTGCGGGCAAGTCGGCCAGCACGGGCGAGAATGTCCTGGGTGCCCGCGGCTCCTTCGCTCATGCGGGCAAGTGTGGAATTCCGCCCCCAGCTCAGATGTCGGTCCGCATAGACACCCAAGCGAGCCGGGGCAACGCTTGCTCTGTGCGCATAAGTCAGCGAGCGCTCTTTCATGTCGCCTGCAGCAACACGCTCATTCCAAAGCGTCCACGTTCCCTCAAGGCCCTCATCGATGCTGAGCATGATTGATAAGGCATGTTGGCCCTTCTCGGGCAAAGGAGGTTCGTCGACGACCTTTCCATCGTCAGAGATGCCCCTCAGATACGGAGCATACGTCGCATCCGAAATGAATTCGTCCGGCAGGTCAGTTAAAGTAACAATGATTTTGGCGACTTTATTGAACTCGCCTCCAAAAAAATCGAGATCGTCGAAACTCAAGGTGTGGCGAGGTGAAAGCGCCAGTTCGACGGCATCCAAAATTGTAGTCTTACAAGAATCTCCTGGACCGATCAGACAATTGACCCCTAATGCAGGCGCCCAACATAGTTCTTTTATCCCTCGGAAATTCTCAATTTCTACGTAGCCGACGCGCATATACTTTGCCCCCTGTTCTAGGTTAGGTTGAGGCTGTAGCGACGTCAAACGAAATGCCGCAAGAGTTTAGATGCACCTCCACTGTCCAAATGGCTATACACGATGGCAGTGCTGGTGATGAGCTAAAGATAGATCGGAATTCGCCATCTCCGACCCAAAGTCCGAACACTAATCGCGGTCGAGCTCGGGTCCGCTGTCTCGTGCCCAGGATTTCGGACCGCTCAGAGGCGCCGATGGACGAAGACGGCCTGTTGTTGGATGAGGCCGCGGCCCTCGATGCTCTGATGGCGCGCTGCCCTGAAATCACAAAGGACGTGAACGCGGCGGCGATATGAGATTGTCGTCGGCGTGACGGCGACCTGAACTTACCTAGGGATCGATCCAGCCGTCGAGCTGCGGGTCTGGCTGCTTCATAGCTTGTTCAATAGCCTCACGCTCGGCAAGTATTGCTGCGCGCCGCTCACGCAGCAGGGTGACGAGCTCGGCCGTATCGACCGTTGCGCGCTTGAGCCAACTGAGCAGGCGATCGCAGGTGCCGAATAGCAGCGGCGGGCGCTCATGGACCAAGAATGCCAGCACCTTGACCGCGTTGTCCTGCATCTCGCGGCCGTCGACATCGTCGGGCAAATCGAAGGCAATCTTGGCCATCTCCAAGGGCAGAAAATCGTTCTGCAGTCGGTCCAGCATGCCGCAAAGATCGCCATTGTCGCTCAGCCAATGTCTCAGATCGGAAATGTCGTCGAGGATCGCGGGCGACGCCTCGGCCATCCGGTCGAGCCACCGGCTATATTCGTGCGAGTCGGCGGCGAGGCGGAGCAGCGTTGCCCAGGCCTCCGGCATGAAATTGCCGGTGAACCCGACCTTGATCCTCAGCAGAATGCTCAGTGCGTGTTCGGCGTTCTTGGCGCCCAGGTCGGCGACGATGCGCGCCACACGCTTGCCGTCGCCGTTAAAAGCAATGTGTTCCCACGCGAGCTCGAACAGCGGGTGGTCCGGCCGACGCGCGATGATCTCCACAACCGGTTCCCATACGGCCTCGCCGCTGTGATGCGTGCCGAGCCACCACAAGGGCTGAGGCTGGCCGCTATAGACATGGATCGCAGCCTCAATCAGCGAGGGCGGCACCATATCGATCAATCGCGTGGGCGGCTGTGAAAGGTCGATGCCTTCCGGGAGCAGCGTCACGACGACCGCGTCGGGAACCTCTGAGCGCGTCAGGGTAACAGCCTGGAGCCAGCGATCATCCGAGCGACCGCATTTCAGACGCTCAAAGACCGCGGCGCGTTCGTCGTCACGCAGCAGCGACCAGTGGTCTATGAGGTCGGCCATGAAGGTGATCTTCGCGCCGGTTCCCGTGAAATCGAGCAAGCGCGTGACCCGGGATTCACGGCGTTCCGGCTCCGCCGCGGTCGCCTGCAGCAGGATCTCGGTGACACCGAGCGAGAACTCGCTCGGCAAGCGCCCGGCACGTTCGTTGCGCTCCAGCCAGTCGATCCAACCGTCGCAGAGAGCGACGAGCGATGACGGCGAGAGCGCGCCGAGTGCGTTGCGTGCGACGGCAAACAGTCTTGCTTCGATGAACGCGGCGTTGTGCGGCAGGGCCGCCATTACGACCGGCATGAGCCGCTCGAATATCGGCCAGGGCGGGTGCTCGCCCGTATGTTCTTCGCGATCGAAGACGACGAGAAAGTCGAGCATCGCGGCTGCGGCTGCGACGTTGTACGCGAGAGCCGCGAGACCGTCGAGGTGCCGCGCCCGCCGATCGGCTGAGCTGGCCTCCCAGCCCCGTACAGCGCCCTTAAGCGCCGCGAGCGCGCAGCTTGGATGATCGTCGGCGAAGATGCGGTCGAGGATCTCGTCGTCACCTATTCGTGGCCGGCTCAACCAGAGTTTTGTCGCCTCGGCACGCAACGCGGCCTCGTCATAGCTAAGCAGGCGCCCAACCATCGTAAGGGTCATGGCCTCGGGAGAGGCGGCCAGGAAACGCAGGGCGGCGGCGGCGCGCTCGGGGCCGACCAAGCCCTCGGGCGCATCGAGCAGGGCTAGTTCGGCCGCGACCTCGCGGCGGCGGACGGTCCGGAAGGCGCGTTCGAAATAGTCGGTCCCGAGCTGCTCGCCATAGGGAAGATGCGCCTCGCCCTCGCTCCATTCGAGGTCGTCGAGCGTCACCGACGTGACCGAACTAATCCATCTCGGCAGCTCTCGCTGGGTTTCGGCGGGTAGGTCGGACAGACGGTTGACAAGGAAGCCGAAGCAGAGATCGCGCGTCGCTGGGAAGAACGAGCGCAGCCCCTCAGTGGCCTGCTCAACGAGGGACGCGCGCGCGGTCGGACGCGCTTGGAGCCGGTCGAAGATCCAGTCGAGATTGCGCGCGGTGGCGCGGGAAGTCTGCGGCGACAGGCAGAACAGCCCGCGTTGTAACGCGGGACCGATGGCTTGTGCGGCGTGATGGGTCGGCGCCTCAAGCAGCGTCTCGGCCGCGGCGCGGTAGAAGGGATGCGCGAAGCCGACGGTCGGCTGTGCGTCGATCGTGACAAGCCGTCGTCGTTCGAGGGCGTCGAGGCCCGTCTGTTCGGCGAGGGCAAGCTCGGGAGGCTCGTCATAAGCGGGAGGGGGCGCCAGCGGGATCGGCGGGCCGCCCATCGTAATCATCGTGCCCAGTGCCGCGCGCTTGCCTGGCAGGCCCGCGCCGCCGCTGCCGCGCACATAGGCCAGGTCGACAAGCCTGATTGGCTCTCGTGGCGCGGTCGCCACCGCGAGGCTCACCGCGAGATCTTCTAGCCCGTCGGCAGCGAGTGTCCGGCCGAGCTGGGCGGCGTCTTCGCGAGCTAGCCGGGCGACATCGGCGATCGACGCAGACGCAAGGAGGCGATCGTTGTTGGCGGCGAGGTGCTCAAGACAGCCAGGCTCCAGCAATAATTCGCCGGTCCTGAGCGCGTCGGCGACGCGCGCGCGCAGCGCAGCGTCCACGGCGAAGGTCGCCGCCAGCGCCTGCCACAAGCTGACCAGAAACGCCGTTTCGAGCTTGCCGATGTCGCGCCAGCGCCGGTGCGCCGTGATGGTCTGAGCGAGCGATGCTGTTCGGTTGGTCGCGAGCAGCGGTTCGAGCCCTTGCGCGACGAGGAGCTTGCGTTGCGGACGGGTGTGGCCAATCAGATTGGAGAGACGCGCCAGCGACCGGGTCGCCTGCGCCTCGACTTGCGCACCCCCGAGGGGGTCATCAAGAAGCGCGAGCCGCGGCGCTGCTCCCGGTTCGAGCAGGAAGCGCTCCGCTGACTCTACGTCGACGAATTCCTGCACGTCATAGCCGTGCGGCATGAATTCCGCCGCAACAAAGCGGGCCGTGTAGCTCTTGCCGACCCTGGGCGTCCCGGACAGCAAGAGGACGTTGTCCTGCGAGAGAGCGTCGACGAGAGCGGCTTCGTCGCCCCTCGCAAGATAATCGGTCGGACGGATCGGCGGCGGCGAGGCCCGCGCGAGGATGCTCCGTAACAGGGGGAAGGCGTCCGTTTTGTTTGCCTTGGCCTCGCCAATTGCGGCGCGTAGCCTGAGCAGGACCGCCGCTGTGCGGTCACTGGGGATCCCGTGGTCACGCCTGAGGCGCTCCGCGCAACGCGTCTCTAGCCCGTCCTCGTCCGTCTGGTCAAAGATAAGAGTTCGGCGGAGCGCCTCGCGGATGGCCGCAGGGTCTGCCGATGCGGCGAACGCCGCGTTGTGCGTTTGTCGTTTGGCGTAAAGCGCGCCGCCGTCGCTGCCCGCCACGTCTGCGATGGCGAAGGCGGCGAGCAGCTCTGCGGCGTCTGTCGCTTTGATGCGCGACACGTTGTGTTGCTCGCCATGCCAGGTGCTCGCACCGCGATAGACCGCGCTCGCATCATCGGCACGGCCGGTCATCACGAGGAGGGCGAGACAATCAGGATCGCCGATCACCCGCTCGAGGAGCGTCGGGGCAGCGCGCCGCGGCGGTGCGTGGGCGAGGCATGCGGCGACGTCGGCGAGCGCAACTGTGCCCGCTGCGCCTTTCACCTGGATCTCGCAGCGGATCGGCCGGCCGTAAGCGGTGAACCTAAGTTCGGCGTCCTCGCCGCCGTCAGGCTCGACAAGCAGTGTGGCATCGTCGTGCCCGCAGAACCGCAGCATGATCTCGATGCAGACCAGGTCTTGAAACGCGAATTTCTGCGGTGCGGTGATCGCGATCGACATAGAGTCCCTATCTGGCCGACTTAGTGGTGCGCTCTAGCCTGGCTTGCGACAGCCGGAATTCCGAAACGCGTTCGATAATCGTCAGGAACTCGGCGACATTGTCGAGGGCTGGTTCGACTTGATAGAGCGGACATGTGCGCTCTTCGTTCAGAGGAAAGCCGACTTTGCAAGGCTTGGTCGTGCGTTCGAGCCGGGCATAGCGCGTTGGCTGATCGTCGACCGGCAGACCCTCCTGCTCTAGGCGCTGCCAGTAGTTCTCCAACGGGTCGCCGTCGCGAACGAGGGTCCGAGGCTCACTGAAGAAGCGATGGCAATCCGAACTGCAGGTGTCCTGCATCTCGCCGCCAAGCTGGTCGAGGATCGGCATCAGCAGCGTTTCGACGACGTGATCCGGTACCGCCTTTCCGTTTACGTTCCGTACGAGCGTGAGAACATGGTCGGCGACGGCCTCAGCGCGTGCGTGTTGAAGTGTTGCGAGGAGGAGGTAGGCGAAAGCGCGGATCATGGCCGAGCTGTCGACGCCCGCCCGCGTCGCACGTAGGAAAAGGTAAGGAAGATTGAGCAGCCCGATCTGGAGCGTGTCGAAGACCTCGTCGGCCTGAGCGGCGCCCGCCCATGGCCTTGCGTTGATCGAACCGTGACCGAACTCGTTGATGACCAGCGCCATCCGCTCGAGCGGGCCGATCGCGAGCGAAGCTCGGTTCGCCCATATGTCCTTGAGGGTCTTGGGTGTGGTGTATTCGAGCCGGTTCCAGAACCGTTCGCGGAGCGCCTCGAGTTGGCCGGCCGTGCTTAGCGCTTCAGCGAAGAGCCGCAGCACGACCGATGGATGTCGCGAGAACTGGCGCTCGAGGACGTCCTTGTCCCAGAGCTTGATGCGGGGTCGCGGGTTCGCTGCCTGCCAGCTCTTTACCCAATCTCGGGTAGGATTTGTAAACGTTGTGTTGGTGATGATGACGAGGCTCGCCAGGCCAGCGGGCGCAGCGTTGACGACGGCGTTTTTCACCGCCTCAGCTTCGAGCGTGTCGCGCCTGCCTTTGCATTCGATCCACCAGCGTTCGGCTTCCATTTCGCCGTCAGGCGCTGGGACGAAGAAGGTGGCCTCGAGATCGCGGCCTCCGTCAGCAGCGCCGCCGCCGCTTCCACCGGTTCGCCATTCCAGATCTTTGGCGCCAAGCGCATCGAACAGCCAGTAGATGCACTCTTCGAGGTCTCGCGCTTTTAGGTCAGCGAAAGGGATTGCAGTGGGCAAAATCCACTGGGTAGCAGAATTCTCTTTGATACTATCCCTCACTCCAATCGGCCTCCCGGTTTCCGACCCAGCATCAACTCGTTGTAGGACGAATGTTGTTGTCGCGCGAACTTGTTCACCAAAAGCTGGCACAGTCGCTGGACTAAACAGCTAGATGCCGCGCTGCCCATGGTAGCGTTCCATCTTCAGTTTAGGAGACTGGCGATGTGCACGGGCGACGTATGTCCGCTTCAGGGAGGCCGCCCAAAGCGACTGAACGTCCGAGATGGGGGCGCCTTCCCGACGTTGGCTGGCAGCGCCTCGAACGTTCAGTTTCAGGCGCAGGCAAAGTTTGCCCAAACGTCCAGAACGGGGCCCGAAGCTTCCTTTCCACTAAGTCGTCACCACCCCTTTCTCTACTTCGTGCCTTCTAGGGCTTCGCTTGAAACGGCCAGATCGCTCAGCTGTCTTGAGTTGAAGGACCCGTTTTCGTAGCGATACCCGCGCGGGTTACACACGACCCGAATCTCATGGATTCGATAGTTGCAGCTGTCTTGCGCGTGGCCGTGGATCAAGAGATCCGGCCTGCCCGCTGGGATCAGGACCCCGAGATCGGACGCGGCGTTGCACGGTGTGGTCGAGTTTTGCGTGGCAGGTGGGGGCGACGACCCGTCGGCAAGGATACGGCCTCGTGCGCCGACGCGAGGAAACAGCCGCGACTGATCATCGATCCTTGCGGCAACCTCCGGCACGAAGCGCATCCACGGCTTCTTCTGCAGCTATTGCCCTGTAGTCGTTCATGCGGTCACGGGCATTCATCATGGCCAGGTGTTGATGGCCTTCGATCCGTTAGTCAGTCCAGAGCGTCGCGGCGAGGAAGCAGACGCCACCGATTGTCACCATGTCCTGCTCGAGGAAGAGGACGTTGGCGAATCCTTCCGCCGCGCGCCGTCCTTCTTCCAGACCCTCCTCGATCGAGTCCTTGTAGAACTCGTGGTTACCGGCGACGTAGATGCATGGCATTGCGGGTGCGATGTGTTCCGCCAGACAGCGCGCCGTTGGCGACGCCTCGACAGAGCTCGCCGGCCACGACGCAGACGTCGGCGTCGGGTATCGCGAGCGTCTTTCATGTAGAATCATCGACGCCTTGTACTTCACCGCCGCCTTCTGACGGAGGACCAGCGCGCAAGCTCCCTCATATGATACCGCGAGGCGCTGATGGATTCGCCCCGCCAGTTCCTTGTCCATGGTGAGGAGCATCGTGAGGTCGGTAGTCGGCAGGTGCAGCGGCGGCAGCGCCGTCCCGAACCCCAGCACCGTCTCCATGCGCAGGGCGAGTTCGTTCGCCTGCGCGAGATCGCTGAACTCGGGCCCGCCGGAATAAGCAGATACCGATCCAACCAGGACTTCCTCGGCCGCCCGCCCAGCCAGCATGATGATGAGTTCGTTTATCAGGCGCGTCTCGGTCGCCTCGTCATCATCGTCGGGAATCCACGAGACGCCGCCGCCGCGCTCCCGGGCGAGGTCCAACATGATCAGCTCGAGGGAGCAGGCATCGAGCTGAATCCTTGCCACGGCATGCCCGGCCTCGTGGATGGCGAGCCGGTAGAGGAGCGCGTTCGATGGCAGCGCGCGTCGCCCCAGTGAGGAGTGACGTTCCGAGCCGGCGTCTCCACTTGCCTGATCCGCTGTGGTCGAAGGATTCGTCATTGCTGCACCTGCGACTGATCGCGCGCTGCGATCAATCCTTCGACGAGCCGTTCCAGCCTGCGGATCGAGCCCCCCGGCCAGGCTTCGCCGAGCGCCGCGCGCTCGACCCCATCGAGGGGCGTCGCCCAACGCCGGTCGTGACCGGTGTCTTCATAAAGCCGCTGAAGGATCCGGTGCGCCAGCATGTCGAGGTCGTCGGGGCCCGGATCTGGAAAGCGAATGAACCGGCACCGGTCCCGCAGGACAGATGGAATCGGCCCAACGCTGTTGGCCGTCATCAGCCAAACGACGAAACTCAGATTGCAGTGGGACTCGACATAGGGGTCGTGCCAGCGCTGCGCGGTCTCGTTCTCGAGCAGCCCGATCAGGACATCGTGCGGGTTGCCGTTGTTGCGGTTGGTGCCGACCTTCTCGATCTCGTCGAGGATCACGCATGGATTGGCGACGCCGTGCCGGCGGATGGACATGATCGGAATGCTGGGCTCTCCGGACGACCAGCGCCGCGCCGTGCCACCGATCGCGCTGTCGCTGAGCCCGCCGCACGGCACGAGTTCGTAGGGCAGGCCGACGACCTCCGCGAAGCGGCGGGCGAACCGCGTCTTTCCGCATCCTGGCGACCCGACCAGCAATGTCGGCCGCAGCCAGACGTGGTCGCGGCCGATCATCGTCTTCAGCAGGGCGTCGACGATGCCGGCGGCGTAGGGAAACTCCGCGATGAGTTCTTCCCGCGCAAGCGAAAGGTCGGGCGGGGCGCGCAACGGAACGGGCTTGCCGATAAGGGAAGCGAATTCCTTGACGACCTTCTTTCCTTCGGACGTCGTTTCATTGCCGATCCCGGTCAAGATCATCACGCCATCGATGCTGGGGCGCGGGGACGGAACGCTTTCGTCGTCAATGTCGCTGTCGGACGTCTCGCTCCCGAGGCCGAAGTCCTCATCCTTCTGCTCTGCTTTCTTGACGTCGCTCTCCGCCAAGCGCTCCTCCAACTCACGCTCGACGGCACGTTGGAAGGCGCGCCGGAACTGCTGGCGTGTGCGCTGGAGTTCGTGATCGGTGCGAGTGTGCGAGGTGGCGATGGCAACGCCGGTGTCCTTCCATCCCGCTATGCGCACGGACAAGGCACCCCAAGCGAGCGCATCCCAGGTCAGCTCGGGAAGTCTGTCGTAGCGGCCGTCGTCGAAGGCACGCGCCGCGGCCTCGGCGGCGACCTGCGCCATGGCATCCTCTTCCCCGAACCAGGCGCGGTAGATGCGGCAGCGCAGTCTGCAGGCAGCGACAGGAAACCGTTTTGCGTCCTCCACCTCGGCGATCACGTCCTCGAGGACAGTCACCGCTTCCAGGCAAGGATCGACGGCGAGTTCATCGAGGCAGGCGAGGATACTCGCAGGTCCCAAGGTCGCCCGCTTCTTAGCAGCGCGGCCCAACCGGCTTGCATATTCGCGGATATCCTCGATGAGGCGGTCCTTGAAGAAGGACATGCCGCGCAAGAGCTCTTCTTCCGACGGCAGATGCACCCCGGCCACCGCTGCGGCCAGTCGGCGCTGGAAATGGCGGTCGTTGCCGATGTCGTCAGCGATGATCACGATCCAACTCCCCGACCTGAAACAGGGGCGCGCTGGTTGAGCCGGTACCAGCGGGAATAGGTCCTGGCCCAGCCAGCCTCCGCGTCGAGGTACCATAGCTCGGACGTGCGGATAGCCCGATCATGGCCTACGAGGACGGGGTGTCCCCCGACGAGGCCTTCGAGGCAAACGGACGGCCGGACCGTCGGGGTCCACTGGTCGAGGGTGGGGGCTGATCCCTGGACCAGGTCTTCCGGCAGCCGGCCACCAGAGATGGCCCGCAGATCGGCGGCGAGCGCCGACAGCCGCTCCGCCATCTCGGCCAAGGATTCTTGTTGTGGGTTGTCGCTCGTGAAGGTGACCATGGCATGGCTCCGGGATATCGCCGCCGGCCCGAATGCTTGGGTGCGGCTGGCGATTCGCTTCGTGAAGAGCTCTGCCATACGGCGTCGTAGGGGCCGGCGTCCACCGGCCCGAACAGGCGTCACGACGCCTGGAGTCTTGGACACGGATTGGCTACAAGTCGCTGATGCAAGCTTCCTACGATCTCCTGCGCGCCGCGCGCTCCGCCCTTGACATGTCAACGACCGAGCTCTGCCAGAGGGCTGGCATCAGCAAGCGCTCGCTCGTGCGCATCGAGGCAGGAGAGCCGGTCGGGCTCGAGGTTAGCCTGCGCGTCCAGAAGGCGCTCATCGACGCAGGGGTCGAGTTCCTGCCGGAAATGGACAGCGCTGGAGAGGGCATTCGTCTGCGGCGGGGTTTCCCGCGGCGGATCGGCTTCCAGATTGGTTTTAGCCCCTGACTTATCCGGAAGTGTTGCAAGCCTTCCGCTGGGCTTATAATGACCGTGCTCGTTGCTGTGGGCAGCGAACTTAGTAACGTTTTCGTTACCGCGATTGGGATACTAGTCGGGTCCAAACTGGGATACGCGCCGTTCGTTAGGCAAACGACTCCGCATTAAAAGTCAACGGGTTAATTGAAGTTTGACGCCTGCTTCCGGCGCCATCGACGCACGCTACCCGCTCCAGATTCTATCCTTTAGTGGGATACGATCCCGCCACATTCGCCCAATCTGCCCAGCCGGTCATCGACCGCCGCAAGCCCGCGTGCCAGCTTCAGGCGCAGGGCCTGCAATTGACGGCGCGCTTCGTCAGAAGGCTCGTTGATCAGCAAGACAAGGGCGTTCTCGATCAAGCTGTCGAGCGGCATCCCCGACAATCTGTTTTCACGAAACTGGGCATCGAGGACACTCTCTTCGAGCCCGTCGGGGCAGGGGAAGACGACCCCGTCGGGATGACAGAGGATCGAAATGGTCAGTTCGGAAAACACTGCCGTCTGCAGCGCGGCGCGGCAGACGCGATAGCTTTCGCTCGTTCCGGCGTTGCTGTGCAGGCCCAGCAATGAAAGCGACTTGCCCGGAGGCGTCTGCAGATCGGCCACCCAGGTGGTCACATCGCGATTCGATTGCCTCATCGAAATCTTCCGAACGGGAACAATTGCGGCCGACTATCAAATGTTGGTCGCGGAAGGGCAAGAGGCGACTTGCGGAGCAAGGGGCTGCATGATCACTTTTGGTGTCGTTTCGCCTCTGCGAAAGTCGAGGCCAGCCCCTTGATCGCAGGGCCGGGACGCTCCTGGCTGCTGACGACGCACCCATCCTGAATCTTGATCCAGGCCGAATTGTTGAGAACCATGCCGCAACGCGCCAATTGCGGGGCGCAGGGAATGTCGAGGCAGACGACTTGGCCCTGGCCGAAAACCAGCCCGTTCGCGTTGCATGTGGGACCGGCTGAAACAGTCGGTTCGGCTGCGGCACCGACAGTCATCGTTGCAATGAGCAGGGTCTCGAACATGTCTCGATCATAGCACAAGACATGACGCTGCGTCACGTCACGCGGCGCGGGACAGGCCCATGTCGAGATCGATCGCCACCGGCACATGGTCCGACGGCTTTTCCCATGCACGCACATGCTTTTCGATGTCGGAGGAGCGCAGTCGCGCCGCGGCCTCGGGCGAGAGCATCTGGAAATCGATGCGGATGCCGTTGTTCTTCTGCCAGGCGCCCGCCTGGTAGTCCCAGAAGGAATAGGCATCCCGCGCATCGGAAACGGACCGGAAGGCGTCGATGAAGCCCAGATTCTCCAGACGCCGGAACGCCTGACGGGACTCGGGCTGGAAAAGCGCGTCGCCCAGCCAGTTTTCCGGATGACGTGCATCGAAAGGCTCAGGGATGACATTGTAGTCGCCTGCCAGAACCAGCGGCTCCTCGAGCGCCAGCCGCGCTTGCGCCCAGCGTTCGAGCCGTTCCATCCACCCGAGCTTGTAGGGGAATTTCTCGGTGCCGACCGGGTTTCCGTTCGGCAGGTAGAGCGAGACGACCCGCAGCGCACCGCGGTCGGTCGAAAACACGCCCTCGATGAATCGCGCCTGCATATCCTCATCGTCGCCGGCAAGGCCGCGATTGACCTCGTCGAAGCGCAGCTTGGAAAGGAGCGCGACGCCGTTGAAACCCTTTTGGCCGTGCGTCTCGACATGATAGCCGAGCGCTTCGATCTCCAGCCGCGGGAAATTCTCGTCGACCGACTTGATCTCCTGCAGGCAGGCGATGTCGGGCTGGCTCTCACCGAGCCAGTGCAACAGGTTGTCGATCCGCGCCTTGACGCCGTTGATGTTCCAGGTCGCGATCTTCATTCAGATGGCAAAGCTCGTGCCGCACCCGCAGGAAGCGACGGCGTTCGGATTGCGGATCTGGAAGGACTGGCCCATCAGATCGTCGACGAAATCGATCACCGACCCGCCCATATAGACGAGCGAGATCTCGTCGATCAGCACCTTGCCGCCGTCGCGTTCGATGACGACATCGTCGTCGTTCTGGCTGTCGACGAGATCGAACGTGTAGGAAAAGCCCGAGCAGCCGCCGCCTTCGACCGCGACGCGCAGCGCCGTCTTGCTCGGCTCGTCGCGCAGGATCGCCGCCACGCGGGCGATCGCCGCATCGCTCACTTCGACGGATTTCATGTCGGTCTTGGCGTCCATGCCCATGGCGTCACCTTGCGTTCGCATTCGCACCATAGGTATGAAGCCGGCGGGGACAAGTCAACGAAGCGGCAACGGGTGACGGCAAGGTGAACACGACCGAGATCGGTTTCGGCTACCGGCCGCGCGCAGCCTATGCGAGCGATCCGGCGCAAACGCGCGGACGCCTTGTGCCGGAGCCCGAAAGCGCGACGCGCACCCCGTTCCAGCGCGACCGCGACCGCATCATCCACTCCACCGCGTTTCGTCGTCTCAAGCACAAGACGCAGGTCTTCATCGCCCATGAGGGCGACCATTTCCGCACGCGGCTGACCCATTCGATCGAAGTCGCCCAGATCGCCCGCGCTTTGGCCCGCGCGCTGCGCCTCGACGAAGACCTCGCAGAAGCCGTCGCGCTCGTGCACGATTTCGGCCACACGCCCTTTGGCCATACGGGGGAAGACGCACTCGACGAGAAGATGCGGCCCTGGGGCGGCTTCGACCACAATGCGCAGTCGCTGCGCATCGTCACCGAACTCGAGCGCCGCTACGCCGATTTCGACGGCCTCAACCTGTCGTGGGAAACGCTGGAAGGCCTCGTCAAGCACAACGGCCCGCTGCCCGGCGACATTCCACCCGCCATCACCGAATACAACCGACGCCACGACCTCGAACTCGACCGACACGCCGGCCTCGAAGCGCAGGCGGCCGCCATCGCCGACGACATCGCCTACGACACGCACGACATCGACGACGGCCTGCGCGCCGGGCTGATCTCGCTCGACATGCTGGAGGACGTGCCGCTCTGCGCCGGAATCCTCGCCGGCGTGCGCAAACAATACCCCGCGCTCGACCCCGTCCGCACAGCCCACGAACTGATGCGGCGCCAGATCACCTTGATGGTCGAGGACGTCATCGCAACCGCAAGCGCCAGGATCGAACGCCTCGCGCCCCGATCCGCCTCCGACGTGCATGCCGCGGGCACGACGCTCGTGACCTTCTCCGAACCGATGCGACGCGCCGAAGCGGAATTGAAGACCTTCCTTTACGGGCACTTGTATCGCCATCCTCAAGTGATGCGCGTACGCGCCTCCGCGGACCTCATCGTCCGCGATCTGTTCGATCGCTACATGGCCGACGACACAGCCTTGCCGGACGACTGGCGCGACCCGCGCGCGCTGCTCGACGAAGCCGCACGTGCCCGCCATGTCGGCGATTTCCTCGCCGGCATGACCGACACCTACGCGCTGCGCGAACACCGCCGCCTGTTTGACCACACCCCCGATTTGGGCTAGGGCCGCGCCATCGCGCGCGGGCCTCGCGCCGCGGAATTCATCTGACGAGATTGGCCATCGATGAACATCTTCGCCGAATTCAACGCACGGATCGAAAAGATCGTGCAGAGCTTCGACCTGCAGACGGAGACGGGCTCGGTCGATCTTTCGCGCGTGACCGTCGAGCCGCCGCGCGATCCGAGCCACGGCGACCTCGCGACCAACGCCGCGATGGTGCTGGCGAAACCGGCGAAGACCAACCCGCGCGCGCTGGCCGAACGCATCGCCGAAGCGCTGAAGGCCGACCCGGACGTCGCCGCGGTCGATGTCGCCGGCCCCGGCTTCGTCAATCTGCGCCTGAACGACACCTTCTGGCAGGCCCGCCTCGGTGAGGTCCTGGACGCGGGCACCGATTACGGGCGTTCCAGCCTTGGCGCCGGCCGCAAGGTCAATGTCGAATACGTCTCGGCAAACCCCACTGGCCCGATGCATGTCGGCCATTGCCGCGGCGCCGTCGTCGGCGATGCGCTGGCCAATCTGCTCGCCTTTGCCGGCCATGACGTCACCAAGGAATACTACATCAACGATGCCGGCGCGCAGATCGACGTGCTCGCCCAGTCGGTGATGGTGCGCTACCGCGAGGCACTCGGCGAGCGCATTGGCGAAATCCCCGCCGGGCTCTATCCGGGCGACTATCTCGTGCCGGTCGGCCAGGCGCTGGCCAAGGAATTCGGCCACAAGCTCCTCGAAATGCCGACCGAGGAAGCGCTCGCCATCGTCAAGGACCGCACGATCGACGCCATGATGGCCATGATCCGCGAGGACCTCGCCGCGCTCAACGTCCACCACGACGTCTTCTTCTCCGAACGCAGCCTGCACGGCGCGAACGGCGGCGCGATCCTGTCGGCGATCAACGACCTGACCCTCAAGGGCCACGTCTACAAGGGCAAGCTGCCGCCGCCGAAGGGCCAGTTGCCGGACGACTGGGAAGACCGCGAACAGACGCTGTTCAAGTCCACTGGCGTCGGCGACGACATCGACCGTCCGCTGATGAAGTCGGACGGCCAGTTCACCTATTTCGCCGCCGACGTCGCCTACATGAAGGATAAGTACCAGCGCGGCTTCGAGGAACTCGTCTTCATCCTCGGCGCGGACCATGGCGGTTACGTCAAGCGGCTGGAAGCGCTTGCCAAGGCGCTGGCCGGCGACAAGCTGGAAGTCACCGTCCTGCTGTGCCAACTCGTCAAGCTCTTCCGCGACGGCGAGCCGGTGCGCATGTCCAAGCGGGCAGGGGAGTTCGTCACCCTTCGCGACGTGGTCGACGAGGTCGGCCGCGACGCGATCCGCTTCATGATGCTCTACCGCAAGAACTCCGAACCGCTGGACTTCGACTTCGCCAAGGTCACCGAGCAATCGAAGGACAATCCGGTCTTCTACGTGCAGTACGCCTCGGCGCGCTGCCATTCGGTATTCCGCCAGGCCAAGGAACAGCTCGGCACGGACTGGATCGACGAGGCCGCGATGAAAGCGGCCGCCCATCGCCTCACCGACGAGGGCGAACTGGCCCTCATCCGCAAGCTCGTCGAATATCCACGCCTGATCGAATCGGCGGCCCTTGCCCAGGAGCCGCACCGGCTGGCATTCTATCTCTACGACCTTGCCAGCGCGCTCCACGGCCACTGGAACCGCGGCACGGACAACAATGACTTACGCTTTATTAAGGTTAACGACCCAGAATTGACGCGTGCCAGGCTCGGAATGGTGCAGGCGGTGTCCAACGTTCTTTCGTCGGGGCTCGCGCTGGTCGGGGCGGATGCTCCCTCCGAAATGCGCTGATTGCCTCTAGGGAAAGTGTCACCTTTTGCCCACATTGCCTTGGTAGCGGCCAAGATCCATTGAGACGTCGCCGGCGTCCGACCGAGTGCGAGTGCGGGAAAAAGCATGGCAGACAATCCTTTCAAGCGCCCCGACGAGTCCGGTTTTCTGGACAATGATCCCTTTGCCGAGCTGATGCGCATGGCCGACGCGCCGCGCCCCGCCGCGCAGGAGCCGGCCTTCGCGGCCAATGAAAGCTTCGATATCGATCTGGAGCGCGAGCTGCTCGGCGATTTCGACGAGCCGGATCAGGCTCCGGTCGAAACGACGGTTGCGGATCACTGGTCGCGCGAACCCGAATACGAGCCGGAGCCCGCCGAAGCCGAACCGGCGATCGAGGCGCACGCATTCGATGAACCGCATTTCGATGAGCCCGAGTTCGACCACTCGCAGCTTGATGAGCCCGTCGACCCCTCCGCACTGGACGATCTCGATATGGCATTCGAGCTCGACATGTCGGACGAGGGGCCGCATCTGCCCCTGTCGGCGGCCGACGCGGCTGCCGAACCCATCGCTTCGTTCGAGGCAGAGGAAGACGTCCCGGAGGATTTCGACGCGCGCTCCCATGCGCTGTTCGCCTCGGTTCCCGAACTCGCGGAAGAGGTTGTGGTCGAAAAGCCCGAAGCCGACGATTTCGACCGCGCCTTCGCGGATTTCGACCTGGCCGGTGAACCTGAGGTCGAAATCGGCGGCACCCAGCAGCTTGTTGCCGATCCGATTTCCTTTGACGAGATGAACGACGATCGCGACCCCTTTCCGGAGCCGGCCGCACCGCACTTCGCGGCGGCCGAACCGGAGCTGGAAGCCTTCTCCGACGACGATTTCGATTTCGATCCCGATCTGGAAATCGCATCCGACGCGCTCGCCGTTGCGGACGAGCCGGCCATTGGCCACGCCGATGCCTGGCCAACCGACGACGTCTCCGCCTCGACGCCGACGGAAATGAACATTGCCGGGGAAATTTCGCACGACGACGTACCGGCCCAGGACGATCATCCGATCTTGGATGAACCCGAAGCATCGAACGAAGTCCCGGCATTTTCGCATGACGATGTCTTGCAGGCCGGCCCCGCTGCCGATCATGAAGAACAGTCCGAATACGCCCAGGATCTCGAATTGTCGCACGACGAGGAACCGGCCCCTGCATGGGCGCCCTTCGACCTGCGAACCGAAGGCCCGGTCGAAGCCGTTTCGATACCGACAGCGTCCGAACTGTCCTCGCCTTTCGAACCGCAGTTGCGGCGCGAGATTGCCGATGACGATGACGTCCTGAACGATATCGAAAGCTGGCTTGGAGCCGACATCGAGCCGGAGCCGACATCGTCCGAAGCGCATGTTTCGCCTTTCGTCGCGCCTGTCCAGCATGCTGAGATTTCGGCACCTGCGCCCGTTGCGAACGAACCGGAGCCGCTGAGCCTCGAGGACGAGTTGAGCGCGCTTCTGGGTGGTGACGAGCCCGCGCCGGCTCTTTCCGCCGCGGACGCTGCGCCGAATTGGCAGCAGCCTGACATGGTCGAAGCGCAATCCACGATCGAACCCGATCTCGAATTCGCAACTGACGAAATCGATCTGGCTCTCGACCTCGAGTTCGACGAACCCGAACTGCACGGCGCAGAGGCGGATACGTTCGATCTCAGCGACCTGGAAACCGAAGGCTGGCAGGAAGACGACGTTCCAGGCGCTTTCGAGCCGGAGGCGACGGACAGCTTCGATGAGACGCCCGTCGCCGCCAATGCCACATCGGCGAGCAACGAGCCGGTCGTGACGAAGAAGACCGGCCCGCTCGCCATGCTGGCCGCACTTGCTCCTGCAGCCATGGCCCGCTTCGGTGGCGGTGAAAAATCGTCTGCGTCGCGACCTGTGGAAGCGCCCCAGCCGGCGACGCCTCTCTTTGGAATGGCGCGGGCCAATCGGCCGATCGCTCCGGAAATCGAGACCGTCGACGTCGACGACCAGCCGGTAGCGATGGTCGACGACCTGGAAATCCCCGAACTCGCGGAGCAGGAGGAAGTCACGCCTCTGTTCTCGCCCGACGACCTCGAAGCAGAACTTGACGTGGCGTTCGGCAGCCTTGCGACGGACGACGAAACCCCGACGGCCCAGCCCACCCCGGCCACGTCGGCTGTTCCCGAACAGGTTCCGCTCCAGGGCTATTTCGTTGACGGCGACTACGCCTATACGCCCGAACAGAATACGCAGTCCGGCGCGGGCGAATTCGGCGATGTGGACTTCGACGACGATCCGGATGCCGATTTCGAGGTCCAGCAGCCTGCACCCAAGGATGGCCTGCGCCGCAAATACTTCATTCTCGGCGGTGTCGCCGCAGTCGCGATCATCGGTGGTCTTGGCTATTTCGCCGTCGGCGGCCCAATCGGCAACGGCACGCCCGTCGTCGTCCGCGCCGACTCCGAACCGGTTCGCGTGCGGCCGGAAAATCGCGGCGGCGCGACGGTTCCCAACCAGAACAGCCAGGCCTACCAGCGCGCAACCGGCGCCACTGGCGTGCCCGGCGGCGGACAGGAGCAACTCGTCACGTCCGCCGAGGAGCCGATGGATGTCCGCGCGGCCGTCACGCCCTCCGAACCGATGAACGATTTCCCGCTCGTCGGCATGGAAGAGATTCCGATGCTCGACGAAGCGGACGCGACGAACATGCTCGCCTCGGTCAAGAACGACGAGCGCCTCGGGAGCGTCGAGGACATTATCGAGGAAGACAGCATCGAGATCGCACCGCGCCGCGTTCGCACCATGGTCGTCCGCCCCGACGGCACGCTCGTCCCCCGCGACGAGGTTCCCGCCGCGGCGACGCGCGCCGAACTCGAGGCGACGACGATCGCTGCCGCAGCCGGGCAGGGGACGGCCGTTCCGCTGGTACAGGATGCGCAGCCGATCGGCACCATCGTGCCGCCAGGCGAAGTCCTTGCCGACGATCCGGTCATGCCGGACACGGTCGGCGTGGTTCCCTCGCGGCCGCAGGCATCGGCGGCTCCCACCGCCCAGCCGGCTCCCGTCCAGGTCGCCGCTGCCGCACCCGCGACGCAGGCGCCCGTCGCGCAAAGCGCATCCGCAGCGCCCGCCGTCGGCGAATGGTCGATGCAGATCGCCTCGCAGCCGACCGCCGAGGGCGCACAGAGCGCCTATCAGGATCTCGCTCGCCGCTACGGCTCGGTCCTCGAAGGCAAGGGCGTCAACATCGTGCGGGCCGACATCGACGGCATGGGCACCTTCTACCGGGTGCGCATTCCCGCCGCGACGCGCGACGAAGCCATCGGCCTTTGCGAAAGCTTCAAGGGCGCCGGCGGCAACTGCTTCGTCTCGCGATAGACATCCAAGGCCGGGCCCATCGCCCGGCCTTCTGCTTCAAGGGCCGATTGACGGCCGAAAACTCCATGCCATGGTTGAGATATGACCGATTCGAAAGCCCTCATCCTGGGTGCCTCGGGCACCGTTCTGACGCCGCAGGAGCGCGCCTTCTTCCAGGGCGAGGCGCCGTGGGCGTTCATCCTGTTCGCGCGCAACCTGTCCGAGCCCGAGCAAATTCGCGATCTCGTCGCCGACCTGCGTGACTGTATCGGCCGCCCGGACGCGGCGGTTTTCATCGATCAGGAAGGCGGCCGGGTCCAGCGCCTGCGCCCGCCACTCGCGGGTCACTATCCTCCGGCCGATGTCCTTGGCCGCATCCATGCGTCAGACCAGCAAGCGGGCATTCGCGCCTCCTGGCTGATGTCGCGCCTCCACGCGCTCGACCTGATGCAATACGGCATCAACGCCGATTGCCTTCCCGTTCTCGACGTTCCGATCGAAGGCTCGCACGACGTCATCGGCGACCGCGCATATTCGCGTGATCCCCAGGCTGTCGCGGTTCTCGGCAAGGCGGCGGCAGACGGGCTTCTGGCAGGCGGCGTGATGCCGGTCATCAAGCACATTCCCGGCCACGGCCGCGCCTTCTCCGACAGCCATCACGCGCTCCCCGTCGTCGATGCGTCGCTGGAAGAGTTGCGCAATCATGATTTCCTGCCCTTCAAGGCATTGAAGGATGCGCCCGCCGCGATGACGGCCCATGTCGTCTACACCGCGATCGACGCTGAAAACCCGGCGACCACGTCGCCCCGCGCGATACGCGACTTCATCCGCGGTGAGATCGGCTTCGACGGCCTCCTCATGAGCGACGACTTGTCCATGAAGGCGCTTTCTGGGGATTTCGCCACCCGCACCCGCGCATCGCTTGCCGCCGGCTGCGATGTCGTTCTTCACTGCAACGGCGTGATGGAAGAGATGGCGCCGGTCGCCGCCGCTGCGCCCGTTCTTTCGGGAGAGGCGAAGCAGCGCGCGACACGCGCCATGGCAGCCATCGCCAATGGCGGTGACGACGACAGGATTGCACTGCGCCGCGAGTTCGAGGATTTGATCGCGGCCTAGAAGGATTGGGATTGGCCAAGGATACGCCCGCTGCCGCCTCGACTCTCCCCCTGGAGGAATTCTGGGACGAGAACGGTCGCGCAGCATCCGACCCGGCGCTCGTCGTCGACGTCGAGGGCTTCGAAGGCCCGCTCGACCTCTTGTTGCACCTTGCCCGCGGCCAGAAGGTCGATCTTGCGCGCATTTCGGTGCTGGCGCTTGCCGAGCAATATCTGACCTTCGTCGAGCGCGCACGGCACCTGCGCATCGAGCTTGCCGCCGACTATCTCGTCATGGCCGCCTGGCTCGCCTTCCTGAAGTCCAAGCTTCTGATTCCACATAAGAAATCCGAAGAAGGCCAGAGCGGCGACGAACTCGCCGCCGTCCTGCAATTTCGCCTGCGCCGGCTCGAAGCCATGCGCGACGCCGGCAATCGCTTGATGAACCGCGACCATCTCGGCCGCGAAATCTTCGCCCGCGGCATGCCCGAACCGATCGCGATCCGCCGCGAAAACACCTACACCGCCTCGCTCTACGATCTCCTGACCGCTTACGCCTCCCAGCGCCAGCGCGCGGCAGTGACCAATGTGCGAATCGCCAAGCGCGGCGTCTGGTCTTTGAAGGACGCGCGCGAACTCCTGACACGCCTGATCGGAAACTTCACCGAGTGGACGGCACTCGACCGCTTCCTGATCGACTACGTCGTCTCGCCGGAGGAACGGGCGAGCGCGATTGCGAGTTCGTTCGCCGCGACGCTCGAACTCGTTCGCGAAGGACAGTTTCAGGTTCGTCAGGACGGTGCCTTCGCCCCGCTCTATCTGAAGTCGAGAAGCGCCTGAGATGGACCAGAACACCGGAAAAATCATCGCATTCTCGGGACAAACGAGCTCGAAATCGCTCGATTCGGCACTTTTCGAAGCCATTCGGATGGCCGAAGCGCTCATTTTCGCCTCGTCCGAGCCGGTTTCAGCCCGTCATTTGAGGGATAAACTCCCAAATGACGTCGATACCGCAACCGTCCTGACGGAACTCCAGAAGCTCTATTCGGTCCGTGGCGTGAACCTGATCCGGGTCGGCGATGGATGGGCGTTCCGCACTGCGTCGGACCTCTCCTTCCTCCTTGCCCGCGACCAGGTGCAACAGAAGAAGCTCTCCCGCGCCGCCCTCGAAGTCCTCGCCATCATCGCCTACCACCAGCCGGTCACCCGCGCCGAAATGGAGGATATCCGCGGCGTCGAGACCGCCAAGGGCACGCTCGACACGCTGCTGGAGACCGGGTGGGTGCGCATGCGCGGCCGCCGGAAGACACCGGGCCGGCCGGTCACCTACGGCACGACCGAAGGCTTCCTCGACCACTTCGGGCTTGGCGAAATCCGCGATCTGCCTGGCATGGACGAGTTGCGCGGGGCAGGGCTCCTGTCGGCCCGTCTGCCGGCCAATCTCCACATTCCCCAGCCGCCCGCCGATCCCGGCCTCTACGGCGATGACGAGGAACCGCTGACGGACATCGATCTCGAAGAACTCGGCCTGTTGACACCCAAGGTCGAGGATGATTGACCCGGAACGCCGCGGGATGCGGCGTCGGAGGTCACGTGGCTGAAACGATCGAACGCAGGCAGGACGGGCGCGTCACCGCGGGCGTGACCTTTGCGTCGCGCCTCGCCTTCGAGAACGTCTCCCATTCCTTCAATTCACACGCCCAGACCCTGCGCAATGTTTCGCTGACGGCTGAGCCCGGCGAGGTCCTGTGCCTGCTCGGCCCCTCCGGGTCCGGCAAGACGACGCTGTTGCGGATCGCCGCCGGTATCGAGACCCAGACGAGTGGGCGCGTTCTTCTCAACGACCGTGAGATTTCCGGGCCCGACCTGTTCGTCCCCCCGGAAAAACGCTCGGTCGGGCTCGTCTTCCAGGATTTCGCCCTCTTTCCGCATCTGACGATCCTCGAAAACGTGAAGTTCGGGCTGACCGCATTGTCGCGCGTGGAAGCGAAACGGGAAGCGTTGATCTCGCTCGAGCGCGTCGGCCTCGAATCCTACGCCGACGCCTATCCGCACGTGCTTTCGGGCGGGGAGCAGCAGCGCGTAGCGCTTGCCCGCGCGATCGCGCCACGTCCCGGCGTCCTGTTGATGGACGAGCCGTTCTCCGGCCTCGATTCGCGCCTCAAGGACCAGGTTCGCGCCGAAACGCTCGGCATCCTGCGCCAGAGCCGCTCGACGGCGATCGTCGTCACGCACGATGCGGAGGAGGCGATGCGGATGGGTGACCGGATTGCGCTCCTCAAGGACGGCGAACTCGTCCAGACCGGCACCGCCGAGGAACTGTTCAACGCCCCCGTCAATCTTTTTGCGGCGGGGTTCTTTTCGGAACTGAATATTTTCGATGGCCGCGCGTTGTCAGGACGTGTCGAGACGCCGATCGGTATTTTCGACGCAAACGGGTTTCAAGATGGCGTCGGCGTTGCGGTCGCCACACGGCTTTCGGCATTCGATGTGTCGGAAAGCGTTGGCGAAATCCCGGCGCGGGTGATATCACGCCGTTTCCTCGGGGTGGTGGAATTGCTGGAACTTGCGGTTCAAGGGGCTGAGCGACACGTGCGGGCACGCATCCGCTGCGGCGCGTTGCCCCGGTCGAGCCGGGACGTCTGGCTAAACGTCAGAAAGTCTGATGTTCTCGTGTTTGAAAGCCGTTCCGAAAACGCATAAGTCAAGAACGAACGAATTGTTCGAAAGAGAGTGATCATGGGTAGCTTCTCGATCTGGCACTGGCTCATCGTGCTCGTCGTCGTCCTCCTCCTGTTCGGCCGGGGCAAGATTCCCGAGCTGATGGGCGACATGGCCAAGGGCATCAAGAGCTTCAAGAAGGGCATGGCCGACGACGAGGATGTCGGGACCAAGACGCTCGACCACCGCGCCGACGAGCCGATGGCGCCGACCGGCAAGGACAAGGTCGGAAAGACGTCGTCCTGATCGCGAGAAGGCCGCAACGCCTGACGCGGACATGAATGATGATTGACTTGAGCTGGTCCGAAATCCTCGTCATCGCGATCGTGCTGATCGTGGTCGTGGGTCCGAAGGATTTGCCGCGCCTCCTGCGCTCTTTCGGCAAGACGATGTCGACGGTGCGCTCGATGGCGGGCGATTTCCGCAAGCAATTCGACGAGGCGATCAAGGAAGCCGACCTTCAGGACCTGAAGTCGCTTGCCGATGACGCACGCAAGCTCAATCCGGCGTCCGAGATCAAGAAGGCGCTGAACCCGATGGAGCAGGCGGCCAAGGACGTGCGGTCCGGGCTCGACAAGGCGATGAAGCCTTCAACGCCGATCTCCGCCGAAAAGCCCGCCTCGACGCCGCAGCCGGCAGCGCCGCTGAAGACCGGCGCGACGGCAATGCCCGAGGCGATGACGAAGGCACCGTCTGTGACGAAACCTGCTCCGGGTGCGGCAAAGGCACCGGTCAAGGCCGCGCGACCCGCAAAGACCCCGGTTGCCAAGGCTGCCGCGAAGGGCAATGGCGCGGCCGCACCAGCGAAGGCGGCAGCGGCCAAGCCTGCCGCCGCAAAGGCAAAACCGGCGGCGAAAGCAGCCAAGACGACCACGGCCAAGGCGAAGGCGGACAAGTGACCACCAAAGACGACGACCTCGAGTCGAGTTCGGCACCGCTGCTCGACCATCTGATCGAACTGCGCTCGCGGCTGATCCGGGCGCTGATCGGTTTTTTCGTCGCCTTCCTGATCTGCTTCTTCTTCGCCCGCGAACTCTTCAACCTGCTCGTCATTCCGTTTCAGTGGGCGACCGAGTGGGCGGGGCTCGACCCGAAGAGCGTCGACCTGATCTACACAGCGCCGCAGGAATTCTTCTTCACCCAGATCAAGCTGGGCATGTTCGGCGGCATGGTTCTGGCGTTTCCCCTGATCGCCAATCAGGTCTACAAATTCGTCGCGCCGGGCCTCTACAAGAACGAGCGCGCCGCGTTCCTTCCGTTCCTGATCGCATCGCCCATCCTATTCCTGATGGGCGCCGCGCTGGTCTATTTCTTCTTCACGCCGATGGTGATGTGGTTCTTCCTGTCGATGCAGCAGGTGGGTCCGGACCAGGAAATCCAGATTTCGCTCCTGCCGCGCGTTTCGGAATATCTCAGCCTCATCATGACGCTGATCTTCGCGTTCGGGCTGGTGTTCCAGCTTCCCGTCGTCACGACGCTGATGGCGCGCGTCGGCATGGTCACCGCCGAGGGGCTGGCCGACAAACGCAAGTACATGATCGTCGCCGCCTTCGTCGTCGCGGCCGTGATCACGCCGCCCGATCCGGTCAGCCAGATCGGTCTTGCGCTGCCTACGATCCTTCTCTACGAGGTCTCCATCTGGATTGCCCGCAGGCTCGAACGCACGCGCGAACTGGAGCGCATCGCCCGCGAAAAGGCGGAAGCTGCATCCTCCGAGGTCTAGGCGCTCGCCGGACCCGTCATCGTTCGGCCACGGCCACTCCCTGACATATACCGGGACGCTCTGCCAATGCTCGACATCAAATGGATTCGCGAAAAGCCCGAAGCGCTTTCCGCCGCTCTCGAAAAGCGCGGCTGGACGAAGGACGAGGCCGCCGCAAAGGTCGAGGAAATCATCGGCCATGACGAGGCGCGCCGCGCCCATCTCGTCGCTCTGCAGGAAAAGCAGGAACGCCGAAACGCCGCGTCCAAGGAGATCGGCAATGCGATGCGCTCTGGCGACATGGAGCTTGCCGAGCGGCTGAAGGCCGAAGTCGCCGACATCAAGGCCTTCGTCCAGAACGGCGAGGCGACCGAGCGTGATCTCGACCGCCAGATGAGCGACGCGCTGGCGGTCCTGCCTAACATCCCGCTCGACGACGTTCCGCTCGGCAAGGACGAGAACGACAATGTCGAGGTGCGACGGATCGGCGAGCCGAAGCCGAAGACCAACTGGACGCGCGAGCATTTCGAGATCGGCGAAGCGCTCGGCGAAATGGACTTCGAGCGCGCGGCGAAGCTTTCGGGTTCACGCTTCACGGTGCTCTCCGGGCAAATCGCACGGCTTGAACGCGCGCTCGGCCAGTTCATGCTCGACCTGCATACCGGCGAGCACGGCTACACCGAGATGCAGGTGCCGCTGCTGGTGCGCGACGAAGCGCTGTTCGGCACCAATCAGCTTCCGAAATTCGAGGAAGACCTGTTCTTCGCCAAGCATGGCGAAGGCAGGCTCGGCCTGATTCCGACAGCCGAAGTCTCGCTGACCAACATGGTTCGCGAGGAAATCCTGGCCAACGACCGCTTGCCGCTTCGCATGACCGCGCTGACGCCGTGCTTCCGCTCGGAAGCGGGCTCGGCCGGGCGCGACACGCGCGGCATGCTGCGCCAGCACCAGTTCTACAAGGTCGAGCTCGTCTCGATCACCGCGCCGGACGAATCGATCGCCGAGCACGAGCGGATGACGGCCTGCGCCGAGGAGGTGCTGAAGCGCCTCGACCTGCCGTTCCGCACCGTGACCTTGTGCACCGGCGACATGGGCTTCGGCGCGCGCAAGACCTACGACATCGAGGTCTGGCTGCCGGGTCAGAACGCCTATCGCGAAATCTCGTCCTGTTCGGTCTGCGGCGACTTCCAGGCGCGGCGTATGAATGCACGCTTCCGCCGCGCGGACGGTAAGGGCACCGGCTTCGTCCACACGCTCAACGGTTCCGGCACGGCGGTCGGCCGCGCACTGATCGCAGTCATGGAAAACTACCAGAACGAGGACGGCAGCGTCACCGTCCCGCAAGCCTTGCGGTCCTATATGGGCGGGCTGGAAAAGATCGGCGTCAAATAGGAGAAGTCACCTTGCGCATTCTGCTCACCAATGACGACGGCATTCATGCCGAAGGATTGCAGGTTCTGGAGCGGATCGCGCGGGAACTCTCCGACGACGTCTGGGTGGTGGCGCCGGAGACCGACCAGTCGGGCTTTGCCCACTCACTCTCGCTGTCCGAGCCGCTGCGGATGCGCAAGATATCCGACCGGCACTTCGCCGTGCGCGGCACGCCGACCGACTGCGTCATCATGGGCGTGCGCGAAATCCTGCCCGAGCCACCGGACCTGATCTTGTCCGGCGTCAATTCCGGCTCCAACGTCGCCGACGACGTGACCTATTCGGGCACGGTCGCGGGCGCGATGGAGGGAACGCTTCTCGGAGTGCCGTCGATCGCGCTGAGCCAGGGCTACAACGTGACCGAGGAAGGCCGCACGCTGCACTGGGAGACGGCCGAAACGCATGCGCCCGCCATCCTGCGCCGCATGCTCGACGCTTCCATTCCGGCGGGCATCTTCCTCAACATCAACTTCCCAAACTGTCCGCCCGGCGATGTGAAGGGCGCGGTCGTCACCGGCCAGGGCAAGCGCATCCACGGCCTTTGGCTCGACAAGCGACGCGATGGCCGCGGCTTTCCCTATTACTGGCTGCGATTCGGCCGCGAGCCGTCCGAGATCCGCGAAGGCACGGACCTGGCCGCGCTGCGCGACAACCATATCTCGGTGACGCCACTGCATCTCGATCTGACCGCCCACGAGGTCAAGGACCAACTCGCAAAGGCGCTCGCGTCATGACGGACACGGTCGAGCGCGAAGGCTTTGCCGCATTCCTGCTGCGCGCCCGCGCGCTGGGCATCACCGGCCGCGAACTGATCGCGGCGATCGAGGCGACACCGAGGCAGGGCTTCGTCCCTAGTCAGTGGCAGACCGACGCCTGGTCGCGACGCTTCCTGCCGATCGAATGCGGCGAGGCGATCGAAGGCATCGATCTGCAGGCGCAATGCCTTGGCGCGCTCCAGGTCCAGCCCGGGCTGCGCGTCTGCGAAATCGGAACGGGCTCGGGCTACACGGCGGCGATCCTCGGCCGGATCGCGGGCAGGGTGCTCTCGCTGGAGCGATACAAGACCCTCGCCGAGCAGGCGCAGGCGCGAATCGAATCGCTCGGTCTGCAAAATGTCATCGTCCGGCATGCCGACGGCCTGTCCGGCGTTGCCGCCGAAGGTCCGTTCGACCGCATCATCGCCTGGTGTGCCTTCGACGCGCTGCCGCGCCATTTCGTCGACCAGTTGTCGAGCAACGGCATCATGATCGCCGCAATCGGCCCCGCCGAGGACGAGCAGGCACTGGCGCGGCTGACCAAGGTCGGCAGCCGCTTCGAGCGCGAGGACATCGGCCGCGTCCGTTTTCAGCCGATCGTCAAAGGCGTGGCCGCGGTCATCTGATTTCCCTCGAAATGCCACGAATAAGCCGTCGAATTTAACCGGCCAGTAACATTAACGCGCTTTAATCCAGATCAATTGGTATCGGGTAATTGCGGGTTCTGCCATGTGCTTCGGCCTTTCTCATCAGACGCGACGGATTCTCCTGCGCAGCGCCGCAATTGCGGTGGTTGGCGGCCTGGCTGCCGGTTGCAGCTCCAATGTCCAGCGCTTCCAGGATTCACTTTTCACCGGGACGTCGAACAGCGCGGCTGCCGTCGCGCCGGTCTCGCAGCCCTATCCGGGCAATCAGCAGGTCGCCGGCGTCGACCAGACCTATACCGGTTCGGTCTCGCGCAACGGCCAGCGCGGTGCGCCGGTCCCGGCGGCGACCGTCGGCAGCGGGCAGCCCGTCTACCAGGCGCAGCCGCAGCAGCCGGTCTATCAGCAGTCGCAGCCGGTCTACGCGAACCAGGGCGTCGCCGCTTCGCCGGTCGGTCGCGCGACGCTCGCGCCGCCTTCGGGCTCGCAGATGGCCGCCGCTCCACAAGTCAACCAGCCGGCGCCCATCCAGCCGGCGTCGAATGCCCTTCCGTCTCCGACGCAGCCGCAGCAGCCGGGCCAGACGCAGGTCGCCGTGCTGCCGCAGACGCCGACCGTCGGCGGCGCGGGCGCACAGCCGCAGCCGCAGGCAACGCCTGCTCCCGGTGCCGCAGGTGGATCGAGCTACACAGTCGCCTCCGGTGACACGCTGTCCGCAATCTCGCGGCGCACCGGCGTCTCCGCCGATGCCATCAAGCGGGCGAACAATCTCGACAGCGGGCTCATCCGCATCGGTCAGACGCTGACCATTCCGGGCGGCTCCACGCAGGCGACGACGCAGGTTGCAGCCGCGCCGCAGCGTGACCCCGTCGTCACCAACGCGACCCCGGCACCGCAGCAGCCGGCGCAGCCGCCGCGTGCGCAGGAGGCAGCCTACGCGCCGTCATCCTCGGCGCAGGCGTCGGTCGAATCGGCCGTCAAGGACGGTGCGGCGGTCGCGCCCGACTCGACCGGCGTCGGCAAGATGCGCTGGCCGGTTCGCGGCCGCGTGATCTCGAATTTCGGCTCCGCGCAGAGCGGCGACGGCATCGACATCTCGGTCCCGAACGGAACGCCGGTGATGGCCGCCGAAAACGGCGTCGTCATCTATGCGGGCGACGGGCTCAAGGAATTCGGCAACACGGTTCTGGTGCGCCACGACAACGGCCTCGTCACGGTCTACGGACATGCGAGCGACCTGAAGGTGGCGCGCGGTGAGAAGGTCACGCGCGGCCAGCAGATCGCAACGTCCGGCATGAGCGGCAATGCCGAGGCGCCCAAGCTGCGCTTCGAGGTCCGCAAGGACTCCGCTCCCGTCAACCCGGCCGGCTATCTCGAATAGGCGGGCAATGATTTGGCCACATTTGTGCGGTGCGAGGTATCGACGCCTCGCCGCACGAAGTGGCCGGCGTTCGACGCTGCCTGTTTAGTCTCCAGTCCAGGATCGCGTCTGCCCGTCCCGCTTGCGGGGCGGGCAATTTGCGTTGCGCTCAAAGGCTGCGGCCGAGCCGTCCCGCCAGGTCCTGCGTGAACTGCCAGGCGACCCGGCCCGAGCGCGCGCCGCGCGTCGTGGCCCATTCCAGCGCGTCGCGATGCAACTCCTCACGCGGAACGTCGAGCGAAAAATGCGCGGCGTACCCGTCGATCATCGCCAGATAGTCGTCCTGCGAGCACTTGTGGAAGCCGAGCCAGAGGCCGAAGCGGTCGGACAGCGACACCTTCTCCTCGACCGCCTCCGACGGATTGATCGCCGTCGAGCGCTCATTGTCGATCATGTCGCGGGGCAGGAGATGGCGCCGGTTGGAGGTCGCGTAGAAGACGACATTGTCCGGCCGGCCCTCGACCCCGCCTTCGAGCGCCGCCTTGAGCGATTTGTAGGACGTGTCGTCGTGATCGAAGGACAGGTCGTCGCAGAACAGGATGAAGCGGTACGGCGTGTCTTTCACGAGGCCGAGCAGCCGGGGCAGGGTGTCGATGTCCTCACGATGGATCTCGATCAGCTTGAGGGCCGGGGACGATGCCGCCGCTTCGGCGTGCGCGGCCTTGACCAGTGACGACTTGCCCATTCCGCGCGCGCCCCAAAGCAGGACGTTGTTGGCGGAATGACCCACGGCGAAGCGCTGCGTATTCTCGAGCAGGATATCGCGGACGCGGTCGACACCCTTGATCAGGCCGATTGCGACGCGGCTCACCTTCCTGACCGGATCGAGCGCAAGTTCGTCGGCATTCCAGACGAAGCAGTCCGCCGCATCGAAATCGGGCGTCGCGACCCGCCGCGGCCCCATGCGTTCGAGGGCTTCGGCGACGCGCTCGAGTTGCGTCATCAGGCGGGCGACGTCAGGGCGATCCAACTTGTTCTTCCTCCAGCTTTTGCAATGCTGCGGCTCTATCACGCAGGCCCGCATGCGCAAAGCGGTGTAACGGGCGGCAACAAGAGTTGCATTGATGGCCTTAGCGACTATATTCGCGCCGATTTCACGGGACCGCCGCATGCGGTCCCTTCGCGTATTTTCACCAGGAGCAATCGATGTTCGTGACCCCCGCATATGCGCAGGCAGCCGGCGGCGCCCCTGACATTTTCGTCAGCATTCTGCCCTTTCTCCTGATCTTCGTGATCATGTACTTCCTGATCATCCGCCCGCAGCGGACCCAGTTGAAGAAGCGCACCGAAATGCTCACCGCCATTCGTCGCGGCGATACGGTCGTCACCGGCGGCGGCCTGATCGGCAAGGTCACCAAGGTGATCGACGACAACGAGCTCGAGATCGACCTCGGCAACGGTCTCAAGGTGACGTCGCTTCGCGCGATGATCGCGGATGTCCGCGTCAAGGGCGAACCTGTCGCCAACCAGAACGCCAAGAAGTAGTCGCAATTGGGGATCATCGAGCTTCGATGGTCTCGAGCGCCGCGCACCGATACGGCCGGTCTGCGCCGGATTTGCTTCGATTGAGCCGATAAGTCGATAATGTGTGGCGCGGGGCGGCAAAGCCCTGTTGCGAAACTGCCCTTACGAGGCCCAATGCTTTACTTTTCCCGCTGGAAGACGATCTCGATCTGGCTCTTGGTGCTCCTGGGCGTCCTCTTCGCCTTGCCGAACATGGCGTCGCAATCGACGCTGTCGGCTCTGCCGGATTGGCTGCCCAAGCGCCAGATGACGCTCGGCCTCGATCTTCAGGGCGGCTCGCACATGCTGCTCCAGATCGACCGGCAGGGCCTCGCCAACGATCGTCTCGAGACCGTGCGGGACGATGTGCGAACCTCGCTTCGCGACGCGGGCGTCGGGTATACGGGCCTGACCGAAAGCGGCAGCACCGTCCAGGTTCGCGTTCGCGACGAAGCCCAGATCGAAACGGCACGCACGGCGCTGCAGGCGCTGGCCGAGCCCGTATCTTCCGGGCTGTTCGGCACCGGCGTCGTGACCGAAGTCGATCTGGCCGAAACGGAACCGGGCCTGTTCCGCCTGTCGCTGAGCAATGAGGGCATCGCATACCGGCTCAATTCCGCGCTCAACCAGTCGATCGAGGTGGTGGGCCGGCGCGTCAACGAACTTGGCACGACGGAACCGATCATCCAGCGCCAGGGCGAGGACCGAATTCTCGTTCAGGTTCCCGGCCTTCAGGACCCCGAACGGCTGAAGGAAATTCTCGGCCAAACGGCGCAGCTCACGTTCCAGATGGTCGACCAGACCAACTCCGTCGACGATGCGATCAACGGACGGCCGCCGGCAGGCACGCGAGTCCTCTACTCGACGGACGAGCCGCGCGTCCCCTACCTCATCGAGAACCGCGTCATCGTTTCGGGCGAAAACCTCGTCGACGCGCAGGCGACCTTCGACCAGCGGACGAACGAACCCGTCGTCTCCTTCCGCTTCGACAATCAGGGCGCGACGCGCTTCGGCCAGGCGACCCAGCAGAATGTCGGCCGACCCTTCGCGATCATTCTCGACGACGAAGTCATTTCCGCCCCCCGCATCAATGAACCGATCCTTGGCGGTTCGGGTCAGATTTCCGGCAGCTTCACGGTTCAGGGCGCGAACGACCTCGCCGTTCTGTTGCGCGCCGGTGCCTTGCCGGCCGATCTGACGATCATCGAAGAACGCACCGTCGGCCCGAGCCTCGGCCAGGACTCGATCGAAGCCGGCCAGATTGCCTCGCTTCTGGCAGGCTTCCTCGTCTTCGCCTTCATGATCGTCGCCTATGGCAAGCTCGGCATCATCGCCAACATCGCGCTTCTCGCCAACCTCGCGATGATCGTCGCGATCCTGTCGACGCTCGGCGCGACACTGACGCTGCCCGGCATCGCCGGCATCGTGCTGACGATGGGCATGGCCGTCGATTCGAACGTCATCATCTTCGAGCGCGTGCGTGAAGAGCGCCGCCAGGGACGATCGATCGTCCAGGCACTCGATTCGGGCTTCCAGCGCGCGCTATCGACCGTCATCGACGCCAATCTGACCACGTTCATCGCGGCTGCGATCCTGTTCTTCCTCGGCTCTGGCCCGGTTCGTGGCTTCGCGGTCACCCTCGCCATCGGCATCATCACGACCGTCTTCACCGCCTATACGCTGACACGCTGGCTCATTGCCTGGTGGCTTCGCAGGCAGCGCCCGACCGAAATGCCCGCCGGCGCCGTCAGCTACATCCCGTTCGACACCAAGATCCCGTTCATGAAGGTCCGCAACTGGGGCTTCCTCATCTCGGGCGCCCTGACGGTTGCCGCGATCGCACTGTTCTTCACCGTTAACATGAATTACGGCATCGACTTCCGCGGCGGCTCAAGCATCGAGGTCCAGTCGCGGGAAGGGCCGGCGGATGCGGGCGACGTGCGCAGCCGCTTGACCGATCTCAACCTCGGCGAAGTGCAGGTGCAGGAATTCGGCAGCCCGAACGAGCTTTTGATCCGCATCGGCACGCAGGATGCTGAAAGCGACACCGCAGAACAGGCGGCGGTTCAGCAGGTTCGCAGCGTGCTCGAAGCGGACTACGAATTCCGCCGGGTCGAAATCGTCGGACCGACCATCTCGAGCGAACTCGCCCGAAACGGCACGATCGCGGTCATTGTCGCGATGCTGGCGATGCTGGTTTATATCTGGTTGCGCTTCGAGTGGCAGTTCGCCATCGGCGCCATCGTCTCGACCCTGCACGACGTGATCATGCTGATCGGGTTCTATGTGCTGCTGGGCATCGAGTTCAACCTGACGAGTATCGCCGCGGTGCTGACGGTGGTCGGCTATTCGATCAACGATACGGTCGTCGTCTACGATCGCGTGCGCGAAAATCTCAGGCGATTCAAGAAGATGCCGATCGCAGACATTCTCGATCTGTCCTTGAACCAGACCCTGTCGCGGACGATCCTGACCGGCGTGACGACGTTGCTCGCACTGTTCGCGCTCTATCTCTTCGGCGGCGAGGTCATCGCGTCGTTCACCATCGCGATGATCATCGGCATCCTGGTCGGCACCTATTCGTCGGTGTTCGTTGCCGGCCCGCTGCTGATCCTGTTCAATCTTCGCCCGGCGAAGACCGAGGCGGATCAGACGTCGGATGCGCCGCCCGCACAGCCGAGCCAGGCCTGACCGAAGATGTCGCACGGCCTGGTCATTCGGGACGCTCACTTTCCCGGCAGGGCGCCGATCGATGCGTATGGCAATGGCGGATTCCGCTTTGCCGACATGTCGCATCGCGGATCGATTCTCTGCCTGCCCTCCGGCATTCATGGCTGGACGCCGGCGGACCCGGCGGCGCTAGCGATCGACGATTTCGAACCGCTTCTGGCCGAAAGCGAAGCGATCGAAATCCTGCTCGTCGGGATGGGGCCGGATTTGCGCCCCTTGCCGGCCGATCTTCGCAAGCGCTTGCGTGAAGCCGGCATCTCCGCTGACCCGATGTCGACAGGCGCGGCCGTCCGTACGTTCAACGTGCTCCTCGCCGAGGAGCGCGCCGTCGCCGCGGCCCTGATCGCGGTCGAGTGATGGACAACGCGGCCTTCGTCCGGGATTTCGTTCGCCAGAACGATCCGGACCGGTTTTTCGCCAGCCTGTTCGCGCCTCAAGACGAGCGGGCCGCACTTCTGGCGATTGCCGCATTCGACGCCGAGATCGCCTCGCTGCGCGGCAAGGTGCGCGAGCCGATGGCCGGCGAAATCCGCATCCGCTGGTGGCAGGATCGGATCGATGCCGAAGGGAACAGTGCAACGGGCAATCCGCTCGCCGATGAACTTGCGACGGTGATCCAGACCCACGGCCTGCCGAAGACGGCCTTTTCGACCTATCTCGATGCCCGCCTTTTCGATCTCTACGATGACGGTTTCCCCGCGCGCGGCGATCTCGAAGCCTATTGCGGCGAGACGAGCGGGATCATGCTCCAGCTTGCCGCGATGGTCCTCGACCGCGACACGGCGAGCCGTGCCGCCGACGCCTGCGGCCATGGCGGCTGCATGGCGACCGTCACGCAGGCTTTGCGATGGCGAAACCAGCCGGCGCGGCTGCGGCCCTACCTGCCGGGCGACCTGTTGGCTGCGATCAAGCTCGACCGCCAGCATTTTGGCGAAGCGGGACATGAGGAGCGATCCGGCGCTGCGGTCGAAGGCTTGCAGGCCATCGCGCGCGAGCATCGCAGCGCTTTTCTTGCAGCAGCCGCCGCGCTTCCCGACACGGTACGCCCGGCCTTCATCGCCCTGGCGCCGTCGGCTGCTGCCGTGCGCCAGGCGGGGCGTCTTGCCGGGCCGCTTGCGCGCCGGTGGCAGATGCTGAAGGTTGGCGTTGGAGGCTGGCCGGCGCGTTGACGCAAACGTCAATGCTGCTACGCTTGCCTCCTGCAAAGTCCGGATCGGGAGGAGATCCAGATATGAGCCTTGTTTTGCTCGCATCGATCGTCGTTGTCGGCATCGCGGTCGTGGTTCTGGCAGTCCACTATTCGGGCGGCAGCCGTTCGGGCCAGTTCGAGACCGTGTTCGACGCCATCGCCGCCTATCGTGGCGACTATCCCGAAACCGAAGTGCTCGACGGGCGTCTGACGCAAACTCGCGATGTCGCGTTCCTGCGCCTTTCGACACCGGGCCGCGTCGGCTACGTCCAGATTTTCGGCCAGCATTTCCTGACGCGGGAAATCGGCGCATCCGACCTGGCCGCCAGCGTCGTCGCCGACCACGCGGCCATCACCGTTTCACCGCGCGATTTCACCTGGAGGGGCGGGCGCTACGTCTTCGACGACACGGGCATCGCGGCGGAGGTCGCCGGCTGGTTCCCGCAAGCCGCCCTCGACGCACCGCGCTATCACATCGGGTCCGTCCGGCATGGATGACTATCAGTTTCCATCGGTGACGCAGCTTGCGATCCCGTTCTTCGTCCTCGCCATGCTGATCGAGCTTTGGCTGGTGCGGACGGGGAGGGCAAAGGGGGACTTTTCGACCCGCGACACGCTGACGAGCCTTCTCATGGGCACCGGCAATGTGGTTGCCGGCATCCTGCTGGGCGTCGTGTCGTTCGCCGCGCTCTTGTGGGTCTGGCAGTTCCGGCTGTTCGACCTCGGGCTCGGCTGGTGGGTGTTCCTCGCCGCCTTCCTGCTCGACGATTTGCGCTACTACATCTACCACCGGATCGCGCACCGAGTGCGCTGGGTGTGGGCAGAGCACGTCAACCATCATTCCAGCCAGCACTACAATCTGTCGACTGCGCTGCGGCAGAGCTGGACGGGGCTCTTCACCGGCATGTTCGTTCTGCAGGTGCCGCTGGTGCTGCTCGGCTTCCACCCGGCGGTGATCGCCTTCGTCTTCGGCTTCAACCTTGTATGGCAGTTCTGGATTCACACCGAGACGGTGGGCAAGATGTGGCGGCCGATCGAGTTCATCATGAACACGCCATCGCACCACCGCGTCCATCACGCGACCAACCCGCGCTATCTCGACGCCAACTATGCCGGCACGCTGATCATCTGGGACCGGATGTTCGGGACATTCGTCGAGGAGTTGCCGGAGGACGCGCCGCGCTACGGCATCGTCAAGAACATCGGCACCTACAATCCGGTGAAGGTAGCGTTCCACGAATGGGTTGGCATGTTCAAGGATGCGGCGCAACCGGGGCTGACGGTGTCCGATCGGCTGAACTATCTGTTCCAGCCGCCGGGCTGGAGCCATGACGGGTCGCGCGACACCTCGCAGACGATCAAGGCGGCGTATGTGAAGCGCCATCCGGGCGAGGCGGGCAAGCCCGGCTTGCCGGCCGCCGAATAGCTATTCGGCGGCTTCCCGCGCGGGCGCGACGCCGAGCCATTCGCGCGCATCGACGAGCGCGCGCGCGGTGATGGCGCGGCGCTTGGCGTTGGTCTTTTCCTTGCCGCGCAAGCGCTTGCCTTCCGACTTCGGCGCCTCGATCGGCGGGAAGAGGCCGAAATTGACGTTCATCGGCTGGAACGAGCGCTTGCCCGGCTCCTCGTCGGAGACGATGTGGCCGCCGGTGATGTGATTGAGCAGGGCGCCGAAAGCCGTCGTCAGCGGCGGTACGGGGAGGGGGCGTCCCAGGCGTTCGGCAGCGGCGAAGCGGCCGGCGAGAAGTCCGATGGCGGCGCTCTCGACATAACCTTCGCAGCCGGTGATCTGGCCGGCGAAGCGAAGGCCCGGCCGCGACTTCAGTTGCAGCGAGCCGTCGAGCAGCGTCGGCGAATTGAGATAGGTGTTGCGGTGGAGCCCGCCAAGGCGCGCGAACTCTGCATTTTCCAAGCCCGGGATCATCTTGAAGATGCGCGTCTGCTCGGCATATTTCAGCTTCGTCTGGAAGCCGACCATGTTGTAGAGCGTGCCGAGCGCGTTGTCCTGGCGAAGCTGGACAACGGCATAGGCCTTGACCTCGGGATTGTGCGCGTTGGTCAGGCCCATCGGCTTCATCGGGCCGTGCCGCAGCGTCTCGACGCCCCGTTCGGCCATGATCTCGATCGGCAGGCAGCCGTCGAAATAGGGCGTGCCTTCCCATTCCTTGAACTCGGTCTTGCCGCCGTCGATCAGCGCTTGGACAAAGGCGAGGTACTGGTCCTTGTCCATCGGGCAGTTGATGTAGTCCTTGCCCGTGCCGCCGGGGCCGACCTTGTCGTAACGCGACTGGAACCAGGCGACGTCGAGGTCGATGGAGTCGAAATGGACGATCGGCGCGATGGCGTCGAAAAATGCGAGCGCATCGGCCCCCGTCGCCTCCGCGATGGCGGCGGCGAGCGACGGCGCGGTGAGGGGGCCGGTCGCGATGATCGTCTTGTCCCAGTCGGCGGGCGGAAGGCCCTCGACCTCCTCGCGAAGGATGGTGATGAGCGGATGGGCTTCGAGCTTCGCGGTCACGGCATCGGAAAAACCGTCGCGGTCGACCGCGAGCGCACCGCCTGCCGGCACCTGGTTGGCGTCGCCGCAGGACATGATCAGCGAATTGGCAAGGCGCATCTCGGCGTGCAGCAGCCCGACCGCGTTAATCTCGGCGTCGTCCGAACGGAACGAGTTCGAACAGACGAGTTCGGCAAGACCTTCGGTCTTGTGCGCGTCTGTGCCGCGAACGGGGCGCATCTCGTGCAGGATGACGGGAACGCCGGCTTGGGCGAGTTGCCAGGAGGCTTCGGAACCGGCAAGGCCGCCGCCGATGACGTGTACAGGTTGTGTGCTCATTGCGGCGAGATAATCCACAGCGCGCGCCTTTGCAAATCAAAGCTCCGTTGCGATGCGGGAGGCGGATGCTACGAAGACGGATGACCCTGTCGTCGCGATTCGCTCTCCTCACGGCCCTCGCAGCAATAGCGGCCGGCTGCACCTCCGTTTCGTCCAACTACAGTGACGACATCGCGAACGTGTCGACCGGCCGGCTCACGGTCTGCCACGGCTTCGACTGCCGCAACCAGACGGCACTGACCTTCTCGGCCGACAACCAGCAACGCCTTCGCGCCCTGTTCGCGGCAAATGCGGATGCCGCGGCCGAGCGCGAGGCGATCCGCAAGGCGGTGCAGGTCTTCGAGAATGCGGCCACGGCACGGCTGGGCGTCGCGGACAAGCCCAAATCCGATCTGTCGCAAACCGGCCAGCACGGCCAGATGGACTGCATCGACGAATCCACCAACACCCGCACCTTCCTGCGCTATCTCGCATCGAACGGTTTGCTGAAGCACCACACAGTGCAGACCAACGTGACGCGCGGGGTCATCTTCGATGGACGCTATTTCCACGCGACCGCGGTCATTCGCGACAATGGCGGGCAGCGCTGGGCCGTGGATAGCTGGTACGAGCCCGCGGGTGGGCCCCCGGACGTCATGCGTCTGGAGGAATGGCTGGGACGCGGCCAGATGGGCCGCAGATAAGAAAACGGCGCTCACCGGGGGAGGACCGGGAGCGCCGCTGATGTGGACCGACGATCGGGAGGAGGATAATCGTCGGTCTTTCGCGCTCGAGCCCCGGGGAGGAGACGGGACGAGCGGAACTGATTGTTTCGTTAGACGGCCTTGCGGGCGACGAACGGAATGTCGCCACGGGCGATGCCGAGGTCGTTGAGTTCGCGGGTCGACAGGCGGCTCAGCTCGTTGACGGTGTCGCGGTAACGGCGCCAGTTGCGGTAGTTGCGGATCAGGTTCATGGTCGTTCTCGTTTCGTGTTGCTGTTGTTCTTGCGGTATGACGTGCAGATAATCCCGGCACCTGCATATTTGAAGTGCAGTTTCTGCATGCCTGCGATGCAGTTTGTGCATTGCACCATTAACGGCCGTTAGGAGCTGTGTCGAAAGTGGGCAGGCGCCACGATTCGGGCGCAGTCATCAGGCGTCATATCCCCGCCAGGGCAGGGGTTTGAAGGGAATTTGCATGACGCGACGCAACCGCTTTGTGCAGCGCGAAATCGAAGACTGGAAAAAGCGCGGGTTGATCGATGCCGAACTGGCTGAGCGCCTTCGTCACGACGTCGCCACGCGAAGCGGGGGATTTGCCGTTTCCGGCGTCCTGATCGTGATGTCGGCGCTGCTCTTTTCGGCCGCACTCCTGATCTTCATCGCCGCGAACTGGGAAGCGATGCCGCGTCTGGCGCGGGTCGGCCTGATCGCGACCATCATCCTCACCGCGAACGGCCTTGGTGCGTGGGCCTCCATGCTGGGCAGGCGCTATCTTGCCGACGCGCTGTGGCTGATCGGCTCGGCGGCGTTTGCCGCCGGCATGGCTCTGGTCAGCCAGATGTATCATCTGTCGGGCAGCGAGAGCGGGCTTTACCTCGTCTGGTGGCTGTCGGCGATCGTCTCGGCGGTCGCGCTGCGCTCGCGCGCGCTGACGATGGCCTCGATCCTGCTCGCCGTCGTCTGGCTCATAGCCGGCCTCGGTGACTGGGGCGGGATCGAAGCGAACCTGCCTTTGTCGGCGCATCTTTTCCCGCTGATGCTGGCAGCCGGCTGGATCGCTTCACTCCATACGCGCGTCGCCCTGGCGCGCGATCTGGCGCTTCTCGCCTTCGGCGCCTATGTGACCGTGCTCTTCATCGCCTGGGGCGTCGTGGTGCCGATCGTCACCGTGGCGCTGGCCGCGCTCGGCTTCGCCGCCGCGACACATCTCGACTGGCGCGGCGAGAGGAGTGCCGCACCCCATCTCGGCCTCGAACTGTCGATGCTGCAGTATTTCGTTCTCGCCAGCGTGCTTCTTCATGTCGAGTGGCACGAGGGCCCGGGACTGGTGGTCGTCGCGAGCCTGATGTTCGCCGGACTGACGGCAGCGCTTCTGCTTGGCGGGAAGGAGAGCAGCGGCGTCCGGCGGCTGGTCTATGTCGCCTTCGCCGGCGAACTCATCTTCATCTATGTCCAGACCGTCGGCACGATGCTCGGCACATTCGGTTTCCTGACGCTCGCCGCGATCGCGCTCGCCATTTTCGCCCGGTTGGTGACGCGCTTCGAGCGACGGATGGCACCTCCGGCGCAGGAAGGCGCATCGACATGAGACGCCCGGCCCGGATTCTCGCCATCGCCCTTGGTCTTGCAGCGGTCCAGATCGGCTTCCTCGGCTCGATGATTCTCGGCCGCGCGGGCATTCTGCGCGAAGGAACGGAAATCCGCCTCGCCGTCGAGCCGGTCGACCCGCGCGATCTCCTTCGCGGCGACTATGTCGTCCTCGGCTATCCGATTTCCCGCATCGATCGGTCGCTGATCGGGGAGACGGACGGGCGCGACCTGAAAGGCCGCTGGGTCTACGTGCGGCTGTCGCGCGACGATGACGGCTCGTTTGCACCCGTCGCAGCAGTGCTCGACGGACCATCCGCGGCCGAACGGCTCGAAAACGAGATCGATCTGCGCGGCATTGTCACAAGCGAGGCCGGCTCGGGCGAGGCGACGGTTCAGGTCGCCTACGGCATCGAGCGCTACTACGTGCCGGAGGGCGAGGGCAGGGCGATCGAGGACGCGATGCGGCAGGATCGCTTCGAGATACTGGCGGCTGTCGATAAGGACGGCACGGCCCAGATCAAGGCGCTTCTCCACGATGGCCGCGCCATCTATCGCGAACCGCTCTTCTAGATGTCTCGAGCGACCAGAAAAAAGCCCGTTTTCAGGGCAATTTTCCTTTGATCGATCATGAGCCGGTGATATAGAACCAGCCGATTTCAAGGGCTGACTGCTCGTGAAGCGGGTGTGGCGGAATTGGCAGACGCACTTGGTTTAGGTCCAAGCGCTGAAAAGCGTGGGGGTTCAAGTCCCTCCACCCGCACCAACGGCCACCCCGGGAAATGAAATTGAGCGTCGGCCCGGTTCGGATGGGGCTGAGACGTTCAAGCCACAAGAATTCAGCAGGCTGGGCGGCGCGCCGTCGCGACAGCAGCATGCGATAGCAAAGGTTGTAAGATGCAGGTTACCGAAACGCTCAATTCCGGGCTGAAGCGCCAGATCAAGGTGTCCGTGCCGGCCAAGGACATGGAAGCCAAGCTCATGGAGCGGCTGTCCGACGCCAAGGGCAAGGTGCGCCTGAACGGGTTCCGTCCCGGCAAGGTTCCGGTCCAGCACCTGCGCAAGATGTATGGCCGCTCCTTCATGGCCGAAGTCGTCAACGAGATCATCTCGTCCTCGCCGCGCAACATTCTCGCCGACCGCGGCGAGAAGGCCGCGATGCAGCCCGAAGTCACCATGACCGAGGACGAGAAGGAAGCCGAGAAGATCCTCTCCGGCGGCCAGGATTTCGAGTTCTCGATTGACTACGAAGTCATCCCCGCGATCGAGACCAAGGACCTTTCGTCCGTCAAGATCACCCGCCAGGTCTATGACGTGCCGGAAGAGGAGATCGAGGAGCAGGTCAAGAAGGTCGCCGAATCCGCGCGCACCTACGAGACCAAGAAGGGCAAGGCCGCCGAGGGCGACCGCGTCACGATCGATTTCGTCGGCAAGATCGACGGCGAGGCCTTCGACGGCGGCGCTGCCGAAGACGCCAATCTCGTGCTCGGCTCCAACCAGTTCATCCCCGGCTTCGAGGACCAGGTCGTCGGCCTGAAGGCCGGCGACGAGAAGACGATCAACGTGACCTTCCCGGCCGATTACGGCGCGCAGAACCTTGCGGGCAAGGAAGCCACCTTCGACGTCACCGTCAAGGAAGTCGCCAAGCCGGGCGACCTCGAGATCACCGACGAAGTCGCCCAGCAGCTCGGCCTCGAATCGGCCGAGAAGCTGCGCGAGATCATCAAGGGCCAGATCGAGACCCAGTTCGGCGCGCTGACCCGTCAGAAGGCCAAGCGCCAGCTCCTTGATGCGCTCGACGAGGAGTACAAGTTCGAAGCCCCGTCCAAGCTGGTCGAGGCCGAGTTCACCAACATCTGGACGCAGGTCACCCGCGATCTCGAACAGGCCGGCCGCTCCTTCGAGGACGAAGAGACGACGGAAGACGAGGCACGCGCCGAGTACCAGCGCCTTGCCGAGCGCCGCGTGCGCCTCGGCCTCGTCCTCGCCGAGATCGGCGAGAAGGCGGGCGTGCAGGTCACCGACGACGAACTGCAGCGCGCGCTCTTCGAACAGATCCGCCGCGTTCCGCAGCACCAGCAGCAGGAAGTCTACGACTTCTACCGCAACAACCCGGCCGCGCTCGCCAATGTCCGCGCCCCGCTCTTCGAGGAGAAGGTCGTCGACCACCTCCTCAACGAAGTGAAGGTCACCGACGTTAAGGTGACCCGCGAGGAACTGCTGGCCGAGGACGAGGACGAAGCGGCCGACGCCAAGAAGACTGAAAAGAAGGCCGCACCGAAGAAGAAGGCTGCCGAAAAGAAAGCCGACGCCGACGACAAGGCGGAAAAGGCCGAGAAGAAGGCTGCGCCGAAGAAGAAGGCCGCTGCCAAGGACAAGGACGCCGAATAAGGCGTTGGTCCGGCTTGAATGAGGGAAGGGGTCCGCAAGGGCCCCTTTCTGCATTCGGGGCCTTCCATTTTGCACAATCGGACACGACATTGCCCGCGAAACGACAAGGGGATTCGCGATGCGCCGACTGATCTTGGCTTTGACGATGGCAGCGACGATGCTCGGGCCCGCGCATGCGCAGGAAGAGCGCAATCGCAGCCTGCTCGACATGTTCGGCTTCGGCAATGAGCGCACCGAGATGCCGGCCGAGGCCCCCGAAGGCGAGCGTCCCGTCCAGCGCCGGCTGCCGTTCAGCCAGAGCGAAATGCAGCTATCCTATGCGCCGCTGGTCGCCGAGGCCGGGCCTGCCGTCGTCAATGTCTACGCCTCGCAGCAGGTGCAGGCGCGCTCGCCCTTCATGGGCGACCCCTTTTTCGAGCAGTTCTTCAACCGGCAGATGCCGCCACGCGTCCAATCCTCGCTCGGCTCGGGCGTGATGGTCGATCCGTCCGGCTATGTGGTGACCAACAACCACGTCATCCGCGACGCCGACGAGGTGCGCGTGGCGCTGCCCGACGGGCGCGAGTTCACCTCGCAGATCCTCTTGAAAGACGAGTCGCTCGACCTCGCGATCCTGAAGATCGAGGCCGACGAGGAGTTCGCGTCGATCGCGCTCGGCGATTCCGACGCGCTGGAGGTCGGCGACCTCGTGCTCGCGATCGGCAATCCGTTCGGCGTCGGCCAGACCACGACGAGCGGCATCGTCTCCGCGCTCGCACGCTCGCATATCGGCATTTCCGATTTCGGCTTCTTCATCCAGACGGATGCGGCGATCAATCCCGGCAATTCGGGCGGCGCGCTGGTCAATATGGGCGGCGAGGTCGTCGGCATCAACACGGCGATCTTCAGCCAGTCGGGCGGCTCGATCGGCATCGGCTTCGCGATCCCGTCCAACATGGTCCGTGCCGTCGTCGACGCCGCCAAGGGCGGGTCGGACTATTTCGAACGGCCCTATCTTGGCGCGACCTTCGAGGCGGTGACGCCGCAGATCGCCGAGGCGCTCGGCATGAACCGGCCGCGCGGTGCGCTGGTGGCGAGCGTGGCGGCGGAAGGGCCAGCCGCCGGCGCGGGCCTGCGCCCGGGCGACGTCGTGCTGGCCCTGAACGATCGCGCGATCGAGCATCCCGACGCACTCGGCTACCGCCTCGCGACACTCGCCATCGGCTCGACCGCAAGGCTCGGCGTTCTCAGCCAGGCGCACGAGCGCGACCTGGACATCACGCTCGTGCGCGCGCCGGAGGGGGCTGCGGGTGGAGCGGTGAAGATCGCCGGTTCGAGCCCGTTCGCAGGCGCGACGGTGGAGAATTTGTCGCCGCGCCTCGCGCAGCGGCTGCGCCTGCCCCAACAGGCGCGCGGCGTCGCGATCGTCGAGATCGACCGCTCGTCCCCTGCCGCCAGCCTCGGCCTTCGGCCCGGTGACATCGTGCACGAGGTCAATGGCGACGAAATCGACAGCCCGGCCGCGCTCGAAACGGCTGTATCGGCGCAGACGCGCTGGTGGCGCTTTACACTGGAGCGCGAGGGGCGTTTGCTGCGCCAGGCGCTGCGTTTTTGACGGACGGACCCCTTGGCCGATCTCTTCTCGACAGGTGACGATCAGGATGACCGGCGGCCCGTGGGCCAGCCGCTCGCCGACCGGTTGCGGCCGCAAAAGCTCGCCGACGTCGTCGGGCAGGAGCATCTGACCGGCGAGGGCGGGGCACTGACGCGCATGTTGCGCTCCGGCACGCTCGGCTCGATGATCTTCTGGGGACCGCCGGGAACGGGCAAGACGACCGTCGCACGGCTCCTCGCCGGCGATACGGGACTGGCCTTCGAGCAGATTTCGGCAATCTTCTCCGGCGTCGCGGACCTGAAGAAGGTGTTCGAGACGGCGCGGCTGCGGCGCACTCAGGGGCGGCAGACGCTTCTCTTCGTCGACGAGATTCATCGCTTCAACCGCGCCCAGCAGGATTCCTTCCTACCCGTGATGGAAGACGGCACCGTTGTTCTCGTCGGCGCGACGACGGAGAACCCGTCCTTCGAGCTCAACGCCGCTCTGCTATCGCGGGCGCGGGTGCTGACGTTCCATCCGCTGGACGGCGAGAGCATCGAGCGGCTACTGGTCCGCGCCGAGGAAAACGAACAAAAGCCGCTGCCGCTCGATGAAGAAGCGCGCGCGGTTCTCCTGCGCATGGCGGACGGCGACGGGCGCGCGTCGCTGACGCTCGCCGAGGAAATCTGGCGCGCAGCGGCCGGCGATGAAATCTTCGACGCCGAAGGCCTGCAGCGCATCGTCCAGCGTCGGGCACCTGTCTACGACAAGGGACAGGACGGGCACTACAATCTGATCTCCGCGCTGCATAAGTCGGTGCGCGGCTCGGACCCGGATGCCGCGCTCTATTATCTGGCGCGCATGCTGGATGCGGGCGAGGACCCGCTCTATCTCGGCCGCCGGCTCGTACGGATGGCCTCGGAAGATATCGGACTTGCCGATCCGCAGGCGCTGGCGATCACGCTCGCGGCCAAGGACGCCTACGACTATCTCGGGTCCCCGGAAGGCGAGCTGGCGCTGGCGGAGGCATGCGTCTATCTCGCCACCGCGCCGAAATCGAACGGCGTCTACGTCGCCTACAAGGCGGCGATGCGTGCGGCCAAGGAGAACGGCTCGCTGCTGCCGCCCAAGCACATCCTCAATGCACCAACCAAGCTGATGAAGTCGGAGGGCTACGGCACCGGCTATTTCTACGACCACGACGCGCCCGACGCGTTCTCCGGCCAGGACTACTTCCCCGAGGCGCTCGGTCGCCAGAAATTCTACGACCCGCCGGACCGCGGCTTCGAGCGCGAGATCAAGAAGCGCCTCGACTATTGGCAGAAGCTGCGCGCGGAGCGCCAATCGGGCCGTTAGGAAGCTGGATTGCAGATTTCGACGGCCTGAACCTCGCGCCTGCCTGTCTGGAGTGCTATGGGCGCTCTTCATACGCGAAAAGAGAATAAGAATGGCAGGCGTCGAACAGATCGCAGTGGCAAGGGACGAGGCAGGAATGCGCCTCGACCGCTGGTTCAAGGTGCATTTTCCCGGGCTCGGCTTCGGCCCCTTGCAAAAGCTGCTGCGTTCCGGCCAGGTCCGCGTCGACGGCGGACGGGTCAAGTCCGACACGCGTCTCGAGGAGGGTCAGAAGGTTCGGGTTCCACCGTTGGCGGTCGATAGGAAGGCCGGCCCGGTGACGGCGCGGACCATGCGCGGCGAGGACGACGGCGACGTGCTCGCCAAGATGATGCTCTACGAAGACAAGAAGGTCATCGTCTTCGACAAGCCGGCCGGTCTGGCCGTCCAGGGCGGATCAGGCATCACGCGAAGCGTCGATTCCATGCTCGAGGCGCTGCGCAGCCAGAAGGGCGAGAAGCCGCGCCTCGTTCACCGGCTCGACCGCGACACCTCGGGCGTCCTCGTCGTCGCCCGCACGCGCCTTGCGGCGATGAAGCTGGCCGAAGCGTTCCGCCACCGCGAGACCAAGAAGACGTACTGGGCGCTGGTCAAGGGCGTGCCGCCCAAGCGCGAGGACAAGATTTCGACCTGGATGGTCAAGGAATCCACCATCGACGGCGACCGGATGCGCGTCGCCGACCACGGCGAGAAGGGCGCGGACCATGCCGTCTCCTTCTACCGCATCGTCGAGCAGGCTGCGCAGACGATGTCGTGGCTCGAAATGGAGCCCTATACCGGCCGCACGCACCAGCTTCGCGTCCACGCCGCGCATATCGGCTGCCCGATCCTCGGCGATCCGAAATATTTCGAGGCCGACAAGAATTACGATTTCCCCGGTGGCATGCAGAAGCGCCTGCACCTTCACGCGCGCCGCATCATCATTCCGCATCCTGATGGCGGCAAGATCGACGTCACGGCGCAGTTGCCGCCGCATATGAAGCAGAGCTGGAACCTCCTCGGCTTCGACGAGAATTCGGCGGACGACTGAATGAGCGAGGCAGGAACGGCGATTGACCGACGCGCGGTGATCGACGGATTCGCCGTTGCCATGATGATCATGCTGACCTTTTCCTGGGGCCTGAACCAGGTCGCCATCAAGGTCGCCAATACCGGCTACAGCCCCATCTTCCTGACGCTTGCCCGCTCGGGCATCGCGGCGGTTCTGGTCTATGGCTGGTGCGTCTGGCGCGGCATCCGCCTGTTCGAGCGTGATGGGACGCTGTGGCCGGGACTCCTTGCCGGCGCGCTGTTTGCCATCGAGTTCATGCTGATCTTCTTCGGCCTCGACTACACGACCGCGGCGCGCGGGGCGCTCATGATCAACACCATGCCGTTCTGGGTTCTGATCGGGGCGCACTTCCTTCTCGGCGAGCGGATCACTTCGACCAAGTTCCTCGGGCTGGCGATGGCGTTCGTCGGAGTGGCGCTCGTCTTCGTCGATCAGCTCAGCCTGCCCGACGCTTCGGCCTTGCGCGGTGATCTCATGTGCCTTGCCGCCGGCGTATTGTGGGGCGCGACGACGCTCGTCATCAAGAAATCCAAACTGTCGGACGCGACGGCAGAAAAGACGCTGATGTACCAGCTCGTCGTTTCCGTCATCTTTGCCATCCCGCTTCTGCCTTTCGGCGGGGCGATTCTGCGCGACGTGTCGGCTCTGGCAACCGGCGCGCTGCTGTTTCAAGCGATCTTCGTGGTCGCTTTCACCTACATCCTCTGGTTCTGGATGATCCGGACCTATCCGGCGACCGGACTTGCCAGCTTCGCCTTCCTGACGCCTGCCTTCGGCGTTCTATGCGGCGGCTTCCTGTTGAACGAGCCGCTTTCGATGAACATATTCGCGGCTCTGACGCTCATCGCCGCCGGGCTTTTCGTCGTCAACCGCCCGGTGCGCAGACGCATTCCGCCCGGCTGAACATTCGAGGACCGACCATGCGCGATATCCTGAGCGATCTCGACACCCCGTTCGTTTCGGACGAAAATCCGATGAAGCGGGCGCAAAAGCAGATGCGTACGCCGCTTCCAAAACGCTTCTACAAGGCGGCTTCGGTCCGGCAGGACGCCGCCAGCGGCACGTTCGCAGTGGAACTTGATGGCAAGCAGGTCCGAACGCCAGGACGCGCTGTGCTTGCGCTGCCGACCGAGGCCGCCGCGCGGCTCGTCGCCGATGAGTTCGACGCGCAGACCGAGGAAATCAATCCATTCGACATGCCGGTCCTGCGGATCGCCAACACCGCGATCGATGGTGTCTCGACGGACACGCAGGCCGTTCTCGAAGACATCCTGCGTTACTCGTCGACCGACCTCGTCTGCTACCGCGCCGACGGGCCGGAATCGCTGGTCGAACGCCAAAGCGAAGCCTGGGACGGCATCATCGACTGGGCGCGCGCCAGCCTTGGCGCGCGGTTCGTTCTCGCGGAGGGTGTCATGCATGTCGACCAGCCGCGCGAGGCCATCGGCGCCATCGGCATTCACCTGAAGATGCGCGAAGAACCATTCCGCCTGTCGGCGCTGCACGTCATGACGTCGCTCACCGGTTCGGCGCTGATCGCGCTCGCGGTCGATGCGGGGGAGCTTTCGCCGGAAGAGGGCTGGGCGGCTGCCCATGTCGACGAGGACTGGAACATCGCGCAGTGGGGCGAGGATGGCGAAGCGGCACGCATGCGCGCCGCCAAGAAGCGCGACATGCTGGCCGCAGCCGCGCTGATCGAGGCATTGAAAGGCTAGGGCCTCGGCGTCAGGAAAACCTGGATGGCGCGGGCGATTTCGCTTTCGAGCGGGAAGGACAGCATGCCCATCACCGAATAGCCGAGCAGCCACGGCATCACGTAGAATCGGAACAGGAAGAAGAACCACGCGACGTATAGCGGGATCAACGGCTCGAGCAGGAAGCTTGGGGTGATCGGCCGGAATACGCGCAGGATCGGATTCGTCGAGCGCACGAAGAAGCGCATGAAGAAGAAGTTCGAATCTTCCGACAGGAAGAAATTCATCGCCGCCCGGCCGATAAGCGTCCACATGATGACGCCGAGCACGTAGTCGACGACGATCACCCATAGCGGGAAACTTCCAAGTACCTGTTCCATCGACCGAATCGTTCATTGAGAAAAAGGGCAGGGGCGGGACGATGTCCCGCCCCTGCGGCGTTTGCAACCGGGCCTTAGTGCGGGTCCAGGATCGGCTTACCCGTCGGAATGCGGGTTTCGTCGACCATGCGCTGGATTTCCGCATCGGGCTCCGGCGTCATCAAGGTGACGGTAACCATCGCAACGAGGCTGAAGGCCATGCCGATGATGCCGAACCGCAGATCGTCGAGACCCATGATCGGCGCTCCACCCGTATAGACGTACCACAGGTAGATCGTGCCGGAGATGAAGCCCGCTGCCATGCCGGCGATCGCGCCTTGCGTATTCGCCCGCTTCCACCACACGCCGAGGACGAGCGGGAAGAAGAGGCCCGAACAGGCGAAGCAGAAAGCCCATGCAACCGCGCCGAGAATGCCGGTTAGCTGCATCGCAGCCATGAAGGCACCTGCGGCACCGATGATCACCAGAAGAACGCGCGCAACGATCAGGCGGTGCTTCGTGTCGGCCTTCGGGTCGATGACCTTGTAGTAGAGGTCGTGGCTGAGCGCGTTGGCGATGGCGAGCAGCAGACCGTCTGCCGTCGACATTGCAGCCGCCATGCCGCCTGCGGCAACGAGGCCGGAGATGACGTAGGGCAGGCCCGCGATTTCCGGCGTTGCCAGGACGACGATGTCTTCGCGCATGAAGAACTCGTTGAGCTGGAGAATGCCGTCGCCATTGTGGTCGATGATCGCCAGGAAGTTGACGCTGCTCCAGTTCTGGACCCAGGCAAGGGCCTGAACTTCCTCGATCGTCTTGCCGATGATGGCCGTCGGCAGCGACGGGTCGAGAAGCTGCAGCTTCGTCAGCGTGGCCAGAGCCGGCGCCGTGAAGTACAGCAGGAAGATGAAAAGCAGCGACCATGCGACCGACTTGCGGGCGGAGCGCACGGAAGGCGTGGTGAAGTAGCGCATCAGGATGTGCGGCAGCGATGCCGTACCTGCCATCATGCAGATCGCCAGCGTGATGAAGCGCCATTCGGCCAACGCACCCGTCGGTTCGACATGCGGTGTGACCAGCGCCTTCATGCCCGCAACGCCCTCAGGCGGTGCCGTCAGCCCATACTGAGCCTCGAGCTCCGTGATGGTCTGGACCGCTTCGCCATAGGAGAAGTGCGGAATGATGCCGAAGCCCTGGACGTTCGACATCCAGATGACCGGCACCAGATAGGCGATGATCAGCACGATGTACTGCGCGACCTGCGTCCATGTGACGGCGCGCATACCGCCGAGCATGGAGCAGACCAGGATGCCGAAGAGGCCGAACCAGACACCCCAGGAGAACGGAATGTGCAGTGCGCGCGCAGCGATCGTGCCGGTTGCGGTGATCTGCGCCGTCACATAGGTGAAGGATGCGGCGACCAGGATGACGACGGCCAAAATGCGCGCGAAGTTGCCGCCGTAGCGCGTGCCGATGTAGTCCGGCACCGTGTAGCAGCCGAACTTGCGCAAGTAGGGCGCCATCAGCGAGTTCACGAGGATGTAGCCGCCGGTCCAGCCGACGACGAAGGCGAGATAGCTGTAGCCGCCGAAATAGATGCCGCCGGCCATCGCCACGAAGGATGCACCGGACATCCAGTCGGCAGCAGTCGCCATGCCGTTGTAGACGGCGGGCACCTGACGACCGGCGACGTAGTAGGCTTCCACTTCCATCGTGCGCGACATCCAGCCGATGGCCGCGTAAATGAAGATGGTGAAGGCGACGAAGAGAATGCCGATCGTATCGGCGCCGACGCCCATCTGTTCAAGGACGGCCATCAGCAGGATGAAGACGAGAAATCCGCCTGTGTAGAGGCCGTAGACCCGGCCGAGATTGTCGAGAAAACTCCCGTTCATTGCGTCATTCCCCCCTTAATCGCCGACGCCGAATTCGTCGTCGATCTGGTCCTGCCGCCAGTTCTGGAAGAACACGAGCAGGACGAACGCAATGAGCGAACCTTGGCAGATCATGTAGAAGCCAAGCGGAAAGCCCATAAACGTGATTTCATTGAGTGGCCGCACCATCAGCGGGACCACGATGGAAAAGATGAACCAGAGAATCAAAATGACGACCGTCAGATTCCTGGTCTTTGCCCAGTAGCGATCTCTCACGTCCTGGGGGATTTCCCTATTGTCAGCGGACATGGTGTCCTCCTCCCTCAAATTGTGTTAGCGACCTCTCCGCCAACAGCCCGATTGCCGCCTCCCGGCGATGGAATCGCAATCGTGACGGCAAAGTGTCGGTCAAGTGTCCGGCGAATGGAATTGAGACATTGGTCGTACCCACAGGGAGGTGAGGACTTGGCAATACTGGAAAAAGCACAAGAGGCCGGCCGCGTTCTGGCGGGCATGTTCGGCTTCAATGCGCGCGCACGGAAGCTGGACGACGTCGACACGTTCGAGCACTTCGTCTCGGCGCGCTCGGCCTTCGTCGCGCAGAAGAAGCTCTACGGCTACCTGAAGACTCGTATGGGAACGCGCTATCCCTCGATGTTCGAGGACGACCAGTTCATCGCCTCGATCAACATCGCAAAGGCACACATCTTCGCGGCCTGTCTCTCCGACATGACGATCTTCGCCGTCGCCGATGTCGGGGCGCAGGGCCGACTGTCGCGCGAACAGAAGAACATGCTCGCACGTCGGTGCTACGAGGCGGGTCTGCGCGGCAATGCCGAACAACTCGCCCACGCCGGCGCCGAGCAGGACTGGCGCACCGCGTTCGGTGCCCGGATCGGTGGCATTCATTGGGACAATGTCGCCGCCGGCGCGGACGTGTTCGACACCAGCCCCGCAACGCTCGTGGAATGGGCGCCGATCGCCCCCCAGCTCAAGGCCTATGACCGCGAAATCGTCGAGAATTCGCTGAAGTTCGCATGGATCGAGATCCGGCGCGACTACCGCAGGATGATCGACCGCGACGCCGTCGCCGCCGATTTCCGCAACCGGACATGAAAAAAGGGCGCCGCGGCGCCCCTTCGTCGTCCTGCATACTGCCGATCAGCGCTTGGCGATCGGCACGTAATCGCGTTCAGCATGACCGGTATAGAGCTGGCGCGGGCGACCGATCTTCTGGTTCGGGTCCTCGATCATCTCCTTCCACTGCGCGACCCAGCCGACCGTGCGCGCGAGCGCGAACAGAACGGTGAACATGGTCGTGGGGAAGCCGAGCGCCTTCAGCGTGATGCCCGAATAGAAGTCGATGTTCGGGTAGAGCTTCTTCTCGATGAAATATTCGTCGGTGAGCGCGATGCGCTCGAGTTCCATCGCAACGTCCAGAAGCGGATCGTCCTTGATGCCGAGTTCGCCGAGAACTTCATGCGTGGTCTTCTGCATGATCTTGGCGCGCGGATCGTAGTTCTTGTAGACCCGATGGCCGAAGCCCATCAGGCGGAACGGGTCGTTCTTGTCCTTGGCGCGGGCGATGAATTCGGGGATCTTGTCGACCGAGCCGATCTCCGAGAGCATGTTGAGCGCTGCCTCATTGGCGCCGCCATGTGCAGGGCCCCATAGGCACGCGATGCCGGCCGCGATGCAGGCGAACGGATTGGCGCCCGACGAGCCGGCGAGGCGCACGGTCGAGGTCGACGCGTTCTGCTCGTGGTCGGCGTGCAGGATGAAGATGCGCTCCATGGCGCGCGCCAGCACCGGGTTGACCTTGTAGTCCTCGCACGGCACGGCGAAGCACATGTGCAGGAAGTTGGCGGCGAAGGAGAGCTCGTTCTTCGGATAAACGAAGGGCTGGCCGATATGGTACTTGAACGCCATCGCGGCGATCGTCGGCATCTTCGCGATCAGCCGGATCGAGGCGACCATGCGGTGATGCGGGTCCGAGATGTCGGTCGAGTCGTGATAGAAGGCCGACAGCGCGCCGACGACGCCGCACATGACGGCCATCGGGTGGGCGTCGCGGCGAAAGCCGGTGAAAAAGCGCGAAAGCTGCTCGTGCACCATCGTGTGGTGCGTGACGCGATAGTCGAAATCCTCCTTCTGCGCCTTGGTCGGCAGTTCGCCGTAGAGCAGGAGGTAGCAGGTTTCGAGAAAATCGCCGTGCTCGGCGAGCTGGTCGATAGGGTAGCCGCGGTGGAGCAGGATGCCCTCGTCGCCGTCGATATAGGTGATCTCCGATTCGCAGCTCGCGGTCGAGGTGAAGCCGGGATCGTAGGTGAAGGCACCGGTGTTCTTGTAGAGCGTCGCGATGTCGATGACGTCCGGACCGACAGAGCCTTTCCGCACCTTGAATTCGTGGGAATCGCCACCGAATTCGAGTTTCGCCGTCCCTTCAGTCATATCAACACCTCATTCATGCGGAAGACTTTCTTTGGCAGTGCATCATTGTCATGAAACATAACCGACGACCCGCCGTGCGCGCTCTAGCTAGCGCATTTGCATTGCCGTGCCAAGTTCACCGACAGTTGCATGCTGCGCTGCGAAAAGCTCTTCACTTTTCGGCCTGATCGCGAAGCCGACCGAGACTTTCCTCGCGGCCCAGAACGGCCAGAACGTCGAAAACGCCGGGCGAAACGGAGCGGCCGGTCAAGGCTGCGCGCAGGGGTTGTGCCGCCTTGCCCAGCTTCAATCCGGTCTCCTCCGCATAATTGCGAACCGCTGCTTCCGTTTCGGATGCGCTCCAGTCGCCGACGGCTTCCAGGCGGGGAAGGAGGTCGCGAACGACGTCGCGGCCGCCATCGGCGAGAATCTGCTCGGCCTTCTCCTCCATCGGCAGGGGCCGCGCGGCGAACAGGAAAGCCGCGCCGTCCTTCAGCTCGACAAGCGTCTTGGCGCGATCCTTGAGGCCGGACATCGCCGCCAGAAGCTGCGCGCGACGCTCCGGCGTCAGCGCCGCAATCATTTCGGCCCCACCGGCAAGATAGGGCAGCGTCGCCTCGAATGCGCCGAGAAGCTCGGCATCGTCGCTCTGGCGCATATGGACGCCGTTGAGGGCCTCCAGCTTAGCGAAGTCGAAGCGGGCCGCGCCCTTGTTGACGTCCTCGATTTCGAACCATTCGATCATCTGGTCGAGCGTCATGATCTCGTCGTCGCCATGGCTCCAGCCGAGGCGGACGAGATAGTTTCGCAGCGCCGCCGGCAAGTAGCCCATCTCGCGATAGGCCTCGACGCCGAGCGCGCCGTGCCGCTTGGACAGCTTGGCGCCATCCGCGCCGTGGATCAGCGGGATGTGGGCCATGACCGGAACGTCCCAGCCCATCGCCTGGTAGATGATGGTCTGGCGCGCAGCGTTGGTCAGGTGATCGTCGCCGCGAATGATGTGGGTGACGCCCATGTCGTGGTCGTCGACCACGACGGCGTGCATGTAGGTTGGGTTGCCGTCCGAGCGCAGGATGATGAAATCGTCGAGGTCCTTGTTGGGGAAGCGAACCTCGCCCTGAACCTTGTCGGCGACGATGGTGAACCCGTCCTGCGGCGCCTTGATGCGCACGACAGGCTTGACGTCCTCGGGCGCCTCGGACGGATCGCGGTCGCGCCAGCGCCCGTCATAGCGCGGCGGCTTGCCCTCGGCACGCGCCTTCTCGCGCATCTCGGTCAATTCCTCGGGCGAGGCATAGCAGTAATACGCCTTGCCGCTCTTCACCAACTCCTCGCCGATCGCGCGATGGCGCGCGGCGCGCTCGAACTGCGAGACCGGCTCGCCGTCCCAGTCGAGGCCGAGCCACTTCAGCCCGTCGAGGATCGCGACCGTCGCCGCGTCCGTCGAGCGCTCGCGGTCGGTGTCCTCGATGCGCAGCAGCATCTCGCCGCCCGTGTGCTTGGAATAGAGCCAGTTGAAAAGCGCGGTGCGCGCGCCGCCGATGTGCAGATAGCCGGTCGGCGAGGGGGCAAAGCGGGTGACGACCTTGGAGGACATGATTGCTCCTGGAGAACTTGGGGAGGCGCACGGCTCGGCCGCGTCGCGGGCGCTGTGGCCATTCGTGGTGGCTCATGTAGCATAGGCGGCTCGAGGCGCAAGCGGGCGGGCAGGGGATATGGCCGGGGATACGCGTCAGGACGAGGAATGGCGCGCCTTCGTTCCGCCCGGCGAGGCGGACGAAGCGGACATTGTGCCCGTTCGGGCCGAAGCCGGCGCGCGCCTCGACACCAGGCCATCACCGCGCCACATGGGTTCGTCCCACACGCTTCCCTCGCGCGACGCGGCCGCCCGCGCCGTGGCCGACGAGCGCGATCGCGGAACAGGCTTCGTCTTCATCCCTGTCGCGATGGCGCTTGGCGTCATCGTCTACGGAGCGCTGCCTTTCGAGCCGCCCCTCGTCCTCCTCGCTGCGATCCTTGGCGCGCTGGTCGTCGTGGGGCATCTTGCGCGGGGCCGGCCCGCATTTTCCTTCGCCGTTTTCGCAACACTGGCCACCATCGTCGGGGCGGGGGTTGCCGGTGTGGAAACTTGGCGAGCCGACACGGCGATGATGGGGTCGGAAATCGGGACACAAATCACGGGACGGGTGGTGCGGATCGAGCATCAGGCAACCGGCCGCACTCGCCTGACCGTCGACGTGATCTCGACCGCCCGGCCGGAACTGCGCTATGCGCCCGAGCGCGTTCGCCTGTCCGCGCGAAACGTGCCACCCGAACTGCAGCTCGGCATGACAATCGTCGGCATCGCACGGCTGATGCCGCCATCCGGGCCGGTGCGCCCTGGCGGCTACGACTTCGCCTACAACAGCTATTACGATGGCATCGGGGCGATCGGCTTTTTCCTGCGCGATCCCGTGCTCGCCTCGTCGTCCTCGCAACCTGACTGGCGCGAGAGGTCGAAAGTGCGCCTCGAATCCGTCCGCCTCGCCATCGCCGCGCGGGTGCGCGCCGTCCTCGAAGGTGCCGAGGCCGAAATCGCAGCAACCTTGATCGCAGGCGTTCGCGCGGGCATACCCGAGACGATCAACGAGGACCTTCGGAAAACAGGTCTCGCGCACATACTGTCCATTTCCGGCCTGCACATGGCGCTCGTCGCGGGCACCGTTCTTGTCACCATTCGCGGTGGCTTCGCGCTCTTTCCGGTCTTCGCCTCGCGTCGGCCGGTGAAGAAGTACGCGGCAACCATCGCGCTGATCGCGGCGACGCTCTATCTCGGCATATCCGGCGGTGAAGTCGCCGCGCAGCGCAGCTACATCATGCTTGCGGTGATGCTCGTCGCGATCCTGTTCGACCGCGCCGCGCTGACGATGCGCAATCTGGCGATCTCGGCCATCATCGTCATCGCGATTTCGCCGCACGAAGTCGTCGGCCCCAGCTTCCAGATGTCCTTCGCCGCGACCGCGGCATTGATCGGCGCCTATGGCTGGTGGAGCGAGCGGCGGCGAACGCCCACCGCCGTTCAGCCCCAACGCGGCGCAATGGGCCGAATCGGGATAGGAGCGCTCAAATTCATGCTCGGCCTCGCGGCGACGTCCGTGGTCGCCGGCCTCGCCACGACACTCTACGGCGCCTATCACTTCCACCGCGTCTCACCGCATGCGCTCTGGGTGAACCTGACTGCGATGCCGATCGTCTCGGCCATCGTCATGCCGTTTGCGGTGCTCTCCGCGATCTTGATGCCGCTGGGCCTCGAGGCCTTGCCGCTCCGGATCATGGGTGCAGGCCTGTCGGCCGTCCTCGAGATCGCCGCCTGGTTTGCGGCGCGCTCGCCGATCGATGCCGTCGGCTCGCTGCCCGTCGCTGCCGTCGCGGTGCTCACGGTCGGTCTCGTCGCCATGACCGCGCTCTCGGGGAAGTTGCGCCTGATCGCCCTGCCATTCCTGATCCTCGGAACCGGCCTCATCGCAAACCGCGACCTGCCGGATGTCCTTGTCTCGGAGGATGGACGGCTCGTCGCCATCGCCGGCCAGGGGCGGACGCTTCACGTCAATCGATCCCGGCCGAACGGCTTCACGATCCAGAACTGGCTGCATGGAATGGATGCGGACCGCTTCCAATCGCCTGCCGATGCGGCGACGCTGGCCGAAGCGATTGACAGGGCCTCGACCGTGCCGGGCTTTTCCTGCGCGGACAAGACATGCGTCGCGCAGGACGAGCAAGGGCGTCTAGTGGCGCATGTACCGGACGCGATCGCCGCCTTCGCATTCTGTACCAGCGCCGCGCTGATCGTGATCGATGATGCGACTGCAGGCCATGTCTGTCGGACGGGTGAGGCGGCGATCGTGACGAAGAAGGACCTGGCACGGCGGGGCAGTGCGGAAATCCGATTGGGCAACGCAGGTGCCCTGCCAAACATCATCCATGCCATTCGCGAGCCCTACCGGCCGTGGCACAGCCACCGCCAATTCTCCCGCGAGGCGCGCGGGATGCCGCCCTATCGCCGCGATTGACCCCGCCGTCGCTCAGTACTTGCGGAGCAGCCCGACCAGCTTGCCCTGAACCTTGACGCGCTCGGAACCGTAGATCTTCGTCTCGTAGGCGGGATTGGCCGCTTCGAGCGCGATCGACGCGCCCTTGCGGCGGAAGCGCTTCAAGGTCGCCTCCTGATCGTCCACCAGCGCGACGACGATCTCGCCCGGCGTCGCGGACTGCCCCGCCCGGATGATCACCGTGTCGCCATCGAGGATACCGGCCTCGATCATCGAATCGCCATGGACGTCGAGCGCGTAATGCTCGCCGCCCGCCAGCATCTCCGGCGGCACGGCGACCGCGCGGGTCGCATGCTGGATCGCGTCGATGGGGACGCCGGCGGCGATCCGGCCCATGACGGGAATCTCGACCGGCGCTCGTGTCACCGGAACCGGCTGCGCCTTCTCCGTCCTTACCGCCGGCTTTTCCGACAGGCTGCCCTGGATGACGCTCGGCTGGAAACGCCGCGGCTGCTGGGAGATCGATTCGGGCAGCTTGATCACCTCGAGCGCGCGTGCCCGGTTTGGCAGGCGACGCAGGAAGCCGCGCTCCTCGAGCGCCGTGATGAGACGATGGATGCCCGACTTGGAAGCCAGACCGAGCGCCTCCTTCATCTCGTCGAAGGAGGGCGGCACGCCGCTCTCCTTCAGCCGCTGATGGATGAAGAGCAGGAGTTCGTGTTGCTTGCGCGTGAGCATGGCAGTCCTTACAAGGAGAATCGCCGAAAAACAAAACCAGAACAAACTTAACCGTTCTTCATGTGTTCTGCAACAGGCGCGTGAAAGTCGAGCAATCTGGACAAAACATGGCCCATACCGACCGAATTCTCTTTTGCCTCGGCGCGCTTTGCGGCGCCTGCGGTGTCGCACTTTCGGCGGTCGCCGCGCACCGAGAGGGCACGCTCGGCACCGCGGCCGACATGCTGTTGTTCCATGCACCGGCGCTGATGGTGCTGGCGGGTCTTCAGTTCGGCCGGCTCCAGCTTGCCGGCACCTGGATTCTCGCGGTCGGGCTCGCGCTCTTCTGCGGGGACATTGCTGCCCGCGCATTTCTCGGCGACCGGCTGTTCCCGATGGCCGCACCTGCCGGCGGCATGCTGTTGATCGGCGGCTGGGCCGTCGTCGCAGCTTCTGCGCTGTTCAGCCGGCGCGGATCAACCTGATCGCGTCGTCGCGCCCGAAGAGATAGAGCAGCGTGCGGATCGCCCGCCCGCGCGGCGTGGCGAGGTCGGGGTCGCGCTGGAGGAAGAGCCGCGCATCGTCACGCGCGACCGACAACAGGTCGGCGTGGTGTTCCAGGCGAGCAAGCTGGAAGCCGGGCGTGCCAGACTGGCGCGTGCCGAGGAGTTCGCCTTCGCCGCGCAGTTTCAGATCTTCCTCGGCGATGCGGAAGCCGTCTTCCGTGTCGCGCATGACGGTCAGCCGCTGCTTGGCGACCTCGCCGAGCGGCGACTGGTAGAGGAGCACGCAGCTCGACGCCGCCTGTCCGCGCCCGACCCGGCCGCGCAACTGGTGAAGCTGGGCGAGGCCGAAACGCTCGGCATGCTCGATGACGATGATCGTCGCGTCGGGCACGTCGACGCCGACTTCGATGACGGTCGTTCCCACGAGGATACGCGTGCGGCCGGCCTTGAAATCGGCCATCGCCTCGTCCTTTGCTACGCCCGACATTCGACCGTGGACGAGCCCGACGTCGGGGCCGAAAATGTCTGCCAACGCCTTGTGCCGGTCAGCGGCGGACATGACGTCCATGCCTTCGGCTTCCTCGACCAGCGGGCAGATCCAGTAGATCTTCTGGCCTTCGTCGACGGCGCGGCGCATCCGGGCGATCAAGTCCGAAAGACGTTCGAGCGGCAGGGTGACGGTCTGGATCGGCTGGCGGCCAGCCGGCTTCTCGTCGAGGCGCGAGACGTCCATGTCACCGAAGGCTGTGAGGACGAGCGTGCGCGGGATCGGCGTCGCGGTCATGACGAGAATGTCGGGCGCCGCGCCCTTGGCGCCGATGGCGAGACGCTGGTGGACGCCGAACCGATGCTGCTCGTCGATGACGGCGAAGGCGAGGCCGTGGAAACTGACGCTCTCCTGGAAGATCGCGTGCGTGCCGATGACGATGTCGATCGTCCCGTCGGCGATGGCGGCAAGTGTTTCCGCGCGCTCGCGGCCCTTCTCGCGGCCGGTGAGGATGGCGGCGCGGAGCCCGGCTTTCTCGGCCAGCGGCGCGATCGTCGCAAAATGCTGGCGCGCAAGGATTTCCGTCGGCGCCATCAGCGCGGACTGGCCGCCGGCCTCGGCAATCCGCGCCATGGAAAGCAACGCGACGACGGTCTTGCCCGAGCCGACATCGCCCTGGAGAAGCCGTAGCATGCGATCCGGCTTGGCGAGGTCGCCTTCGATCTCGGCGATCGAGCGCTGTTGCGCGCCGGTGAGCGCATAGGGCAGGGCGTCGCGGATCGCCGCGCCCTTGGCGCCATCGCCGAGGCGAGCCTGGCCCGCGACACGCTTCATGCGCAGACGCACCAGCGCGAGCGCGATCTGGCCAGCGAGAAGCTCGTCATAGGCGAGCCGCCGCCATGCCGGACTTGCGACATCGCAATCGGCAGGCGCTTCGGGCTGGTGGAGATGGAGAAGCGCTACGCGAAAATCGGGAAAGTCGTGGCGGCCAAGCACGGTCTCGTCCTGCCACTCGGGAAGTATCGGCATCCGCTCCAGCGCCGAGGCAACCGCCTTGCGCACCAGCTTGGCCGAAAGCCCGGCCGTCATTGGATAGACCGGCTCGATCGCGGGCAGGGCTCCGGCGTCCGCCTTGGCGACGATGTGGTCCGGGTGAACCATCGACGGGCGGCCGTTGAACCATTCGACCTTGCCGGAGACGACGATCTCGCCGCCGACCGGCATCAGCTTTTCAAGCCACTGGCCCTTGGCATGGAAGAAGGTGAGCGCGATCTCGCCGGTCTCGTCAAAGGCGAAGACGCGGTAGGGCATCGCGCCACGGCCACGTGGTGGCGCCTGGTGGCGATCGACGGTGAGGTCGAGCGTCACTATCGACCCTTCGCCCGAAAGCGCGACGCCTGGGCGGCGCGTGCGGTCGATCACCGAATGGGGTGGCACGAAGAGAAGGTCGGCCGCGCGCACGTCGCGGCCCGTCGTGTCGGCCGAGAGGATACGGCGCATCAACTCGGCCGTCTTCTCGCCGACGCCGGCGAGCGAGGTGACGGGCGCAAAGAGGGGATCGAGTTCGGTCGGACGCATGGCGCGCGATACTATCGACGCAACTTCGCGGCCGAAAGGCTGACATCGCGTTTCCCAGACGCTATATGCGCGGTCCAACCCGATAGGCCCTTCATGTCCGCAAATTCCGCTGATCTTCTCGATATCCGCAAGCGCAAGGCGCGTTTTCGCGCCTGGCATCGCGGGATGCGCGAGGCCGACCTCGTCATCGGTGGCTTTGCCGATCGCGAACTCGGCAAATTCGACGAAGGGCAGCTCGAACTCTTCGAGTCCCTGCTCGGCGAATCCGATGGCGACATCGTCAAGTGGATCACCGGCGAAATGCCGGTTCCGCCGCATCAGGACAACGAAATCGTCCGCCGCATGATCACCGACGCCCGCAGCCTCGCCACCTGACATGACGCTTCTCAATCCCATTCACATCTCCGCCAGGCGCACCGGTGAACCGACAGTCGTCGACGGCGTCGCCGATGGCTACGAGGCCTTTGCGCTCGCGGCGATCGCGGCTGCGCAGGATGGCCCGGTCGTCTTCGTCGCGCGCGACGGGCAGAAGATCCCGGCGCTCGCCGACATCCTGCAGTTCGTCGCGCCCGGCCTGCCGGTGCTCGAACTGCCGGCCTGGGATTGCCTCCCCTATGACCGCGTTTCGCCCGGCAGCGACGCGGTCGCGCGTCGTCTGGACGCCATGGCGTCGGTCGCCGCGCTTCGCAAAAAACCGCACCGCGCCATCGTCCTCGTCAGCGCCAATGCGGTGCTGCAGAAGATGCCGCCGCTCGATTTCGTCGCCGGCCAGACGCTGAGCGCGAAGCCCGGCAACCAGATCGACATGAACGACCTCGTCGCAAGGCTGGAGACGAGCGGATTCGAACGCGTGGCGACGGTGCGCGACGTCGGCCAATATGCGGTACGCGGCGGCATTCTCGACCTTCTGGCGCCCGGCGCGGAGGAAGCGCTGCGGCTCGACTTCTTCGGCGACACGCTGGAATCGATCCGCGCCTTCGACCCGGCCTCGCAGCGCACGACCGGCCAGCGGCGCGAATTGCGGCTGCAGCCGATGAGTGAGATTGCGCTGACACCCGACACGATCAGCCGCTTTCGCCGCAACTACATCGAACTCTTCGGCGCGCCTTCGCGCGACGATGCGCTCTACGCCTCGATCAGCGAGGGCAGGCGCTTTGCCGGCATGGAGCACTGGCTGCCGCTCTTCTTCGAGACGGTCGAGACCATATTCGACTATCTGCCGGACGCGCCGGTGGTCTTCGACCATCTCTCGCGCGAGGCGATCGGCGAGCGACACACGCTGATCCGCGACTATTACGATGCGCGCAAGCGCCAGTCGTCCGGCAGCGTCGGCGAAGCGGTACCGTACAAGCCGCTGCCGCCGGACGCGCTCTACCTTTCAGCCGATGCCGTCAAGGGGGCAGGCGAGGGCCGCGACGTCCTCGAATTCACGCCCTTCGCCGCACCGGAAGTCGACCGCCGCCGCATCATCCACGCAGGTGCCGAGGCCGGCCGGTCCTTCGCCGAGGAACGCGCGGACCCGTCGATCAACGTCTTCGACCGCGCCGCGCGCTACATCGCGGACCTGCGTGCCAAGAAGCGCAAGGTCGTCGTAGCAGGCTGGTCGGAAGGTTCGTCCGATCGTCTGGCGCAGATCCTCGGCGAGCACGAACTCGAAGGCGTCGCCCGCGTCACCTCGCTGGCCGACCTCGAAAAGCTCGGGACCGACAAGATCGGCCTTGCGATCCTGCCGCTCGAAAGCGGCTTCCAGACCGAGAAGCTGGTCGTCGTCGCCGAGCAGGACATTCTCGGCGATCGGCTCGTGCGCCGTTCGAAGAAGCGCAAGAAGGCGTCTGATTTCATTGCCGAAGTCGCCGCCCTCAATGCCGGCGACATCGTCGTCCATGCCGACCACGGCATCGGCCGCTTCGTCGGCTTGCAGACGATTACGGCCGCCGGCGCGCCGCATGACTGCCTGGAACTGCGCTATGCCGGCGACGATCGGCTGTTCCTGCCGGTCGAGAACATCGAGCTTCTGTCGCGCTATGGTGCCGAGGGCTCCGAGGCCACGCTCGACAAGCTCGGTGGCGGGGCGTGGCAGGCGCGCAAGGCGAAGCTGAAGAAGCGCCTGCTCGAAATGGCGGGGCACCTGATCCGCATCGCGGCGGAGCGCACCTTGCGCCCCGCGCCGGTGATGGCGCCGCCGGACGGCGTCTACGGCGAGTTCGCCGCGCGCTTTCCTTATGACGAGACCGACGACCAGCAGAACGCCATCGACGCGGTGCTGGACGATCTGGCGCGGGGCCGCCCTATGGACCGGCTGATCTGCGGCGATGTCGGCTTCGGCAAGACCGAGGTGGCGCTGCGCGCGGCCTTCATCGCCGCGCTCGAAGGCTTCCAGGTCGCCGTGGTCGTGCCGACGACGCTTCTCGCCCGCCAGCATTTCAAGACGTTCTCGCAGCGCTTTGCCGGGCTTCCGGTCAAGGTCCGGCAGGCCTCGCGACTGGTCGGCTCGAAGGAACTCGCAGAGACCAAAAAGGGCATCTCGGACGGCACGATCGACATCGTCGTCGGCACCCATGCACTGCTGGGCTCCGGCGTGAGCTTCAAGAATCTCGGCCTGCTGATCGTCGACGAAGAGCAGCATTTCGGCGTCAAGCACAAGGAGCGGCTGAAGGAGCTGAAAAGCGACGTGCACGTGCTGACGCTTTCCGCGACGCCGATCCCACGCACGCTGCAACTGGCGCTGACGGGCGTGCGCGAACTCTCGCTCATCACCACGCCGCCGGTCGACCGCATGGCGGTGCGCACGTTCATCGCGCCTTTCGACCCGCTGGTCATCCGCGAGACGCTTTTGCGCGAGCGCTATCGTGGCGGCCAGAGCTTCTACGTCGTGCCGCGTATCTCCGACCTCGGCGAGATCAAGCAGTTTCTCGACGAGCAGGTGCCTGAACTGAAGGTTGCCACCGCGCATGGCCAGATGGCGGCGGGCGAACTCGACGACATCATGAACGCCTTCTACGACGGCCAGTACGACGTGCTCCTGTCGACCACGATCGTCGAATCCGGCCTCGACATCCCCACCGCCAACACGCTCGTCGTCCACCGCGCCGACATGTTCGGCCTCGCGCAGCTCTACCAGATCCGCGGTCGCGTCGGTCGCTCGAAGTCACGCGCGTATGCGCTTTTGACGCTGCCGGCCAACAAGATGCTGACCCAACAGGCCGACCGCCGCCTGAAGGTCTTGCAATCGCTCGACACGCTCGGCGCCGGCTTCCAGCTCGCCAGCCACGATCTCGACATTCGCGGCGCCGGCAACCTTCTCGGCGAGGAGCAGTCCGGCCATATCAAGGAAGTCGGCTTCGAGCTCTACCAGCAGATGCTGGAGGAGGCCGTGGCTGAGACGAAGGGCGACGTTGATGCGGGCTCTGGCGAGTGGTCGCCGCAGATCGCGGTCGGCACGGCCGTCATGATCCCGGAAAGCTACGTGCCGGACCTGCAACTGCGCATGGCGCTCTATCGCCGTCTGGCGGACCTCGACACGCCGCAGGAGATCGACGGCTTCGGCGCCGAACTGATCGACCGCTTCGGCCCGCTGCCGCAGGAAGTCGAGCACCTGATGAAGATCGTCTTCATCAAGGGCCTTTGCAAGCGCGCCAATGTCGAGAAGCTGGACGCAGGGCCGAAGGGCGTCGTCATCCAGTTCCGCAACAAGAGCTTTCCGGAACCGGCTGGACTCGTTCGCTATATCGGCGAGCAGGGGGCGGCGGCGAAGATCCGCCCGGACCATTCGATCGTGCTCGTGCGCGACTGGGCGACACCGGCAAAGCGCCTGCAGGGCTCGGCGGTGATCATGACCCAACTGGCGAAGATCGCGGACAAAGCCGCTTAGGCGGCAGATCCGAGTTCACCGCGCGCCTTGGCAGCCGAAATCTGGCGGATCGCATCGGCAAGGACGGCCGGGTCCTGCGCGCCCATGACCGCGTAGCGGCCTTCGAGGAGGTAGCAGGGAACGCCGGTGACGCCCATCTGCTGGGCGGTCTCGATTTCGCCGCGGGTCTCGGCGATGTCGGAATCGCTCGCAAGCAGCGCCTCGACGACTGCCGCATCCATGCCCGCCTCGCGCGCGATGTCGATGAGGACAGCGCGGTCGCCGACATTGCGGCCTTCCTCGAAATAAGCCTGCATCAGCCGCTTCTTGACCTCGGTCTGCCGGTTACCTTCGGCGGACGCCGCCCAGCGGATGAGCCGGTGCGCGTCGAGCGTGTTCGGCGAAACCTTGATCGCATCGAAGGCGAAGTCGATGCCGGCCGAGCGGCCAGCCTCGGCGACGCGCGCATGAATTTCGCGAAGCTTCTCCTCGCTGCCGAACTTCGCCAGCATGTATTGCCTGCGGTCGCGCCCTTCCGGCGGAATGGTGGCGTCGAGTTGGTAAGGCCGCCAGCGCACGTCGACCGGCACCTCTTGGGCCTGAGCCATCGCCGCATCGAGCCGCTTCAGGCCGATATAGCACCAGGGGCAGACGACGTCGGAAACGACGTCGATCGAGATCGGGACCGTGTGCTGCATGAGCTAGTTCCTATTGCGCGCGCCACCATGCAGGCAGGTGGATGCCGTAGAGCGGAACCTTATCAGGGCGCTCGATCCGCGACCAGCGCGCGACCCAAAGCTCTGGCTGGTGATAGAGCGGGACGACATAGGCGCCGTTGAGAAGAACCCGGTCATAGGCGCGCACCGCGTCAACGAAGCTCTCGCGCGTCGTGGCGGTCAGGAGGTTGCCGATCATCGCATCGACGGCAGGCTCGGCGACGCCGGCATAGTTCATCGTGCCCTGCGGCTCCTTCGCCCGACTTCCCCAACGCCCGACCTGCTCCACGCCGGGAGAGAGCGACGAGGTGTAGGTGTGGAGGATGACGTCGTAGTCGTATGTCAGGAGCCGCTGCTGATACTGCGCATCATCGACCGAGCGCATGGTCAGTTCGATGCCGATGGCGCGCAGCGTGCGCTGCCAGGCGGACGCGATCTCCTCGCCATTGCGCCCGCGCAGCATGATTTCGAAGGCGAGGGGGCGGCCGTTCGGACCGACCATGCGGCCGTCCTGCATCGTGTGACCGGCCGCCTTCAGCGCCTCGAATCCCCTTCGAAGGAAATCACGGTCCCGGCCGCTTCCATTGGTCTTCGCCGGCTGATGCTCCCCGGCAAGAATCTGCGGCTCGATTGTCTCGGCGAATTCGCCGAGCAGTGCGAGTTCGGCCTCGCTCGCGTGACGGTCGAGGGAGGAGAGTTCGGAGCGGGCATAGTAGGAGCCGGTGCGCTCATAGGCATTCGACAGGAGCGTGCGGTTGACCCATTCGAAATCGAAAAGGCCCGCCAGCGCACGTCGCACGGCGACATCCTGGAAGACCGGCCGGCGCGTGTTCATGACGAAGCCCTGCATGCCGGACGGCAGCCCGGTCTCGAATTCGTCCTGCACGACGCCGCCCGAAGCGACCGCGGGGAAGTCGTAGCCCGTCGCCCAGCGCTGCGCATTGGTCTCGAGCTGGATGTCGACGAGACCCTTCTTGAACGCCTCGAACATGGTGTTCGTGTCGCGGTAGTAGGTGATGCGGATCTCGTCGTAATTGTCGAGACCGCGCTTCGAGGGATGATCTTTCGCCCAATAATCCTCGTCGCGCTTCAGGACGATGCGCTCGCCCGGACGAACTTCGGCGATCTCGTAAGGGCCGCTGCCGATCATCGGCGTCAGTGTCGAGCGGTCGAAGGTCTCGCGGTCGATGGCATGTTCGGGCAGCACCGGCATCAGACCGAGGATCAGCGGCAGTTCGCGGTCGGGCTCGACGAATTCGAATCGCACCGTGTCGCCCTCGACGATCGTCTCGGCGATCTTGCGCGCCGTCGTCGCGTAGCGCGGATAGCCTTTTTCGGCGAGAAGCTCGACGGTGAAGGCGACGTCCTGCGCCGTGACCGGCTCCCCGTCGGAAAATCGCGCATCGGGGTCGATGGTGAATTCGACGAAGGAGCGCGCATCGTCCGTCTCGACCGTCTTCGCGATCAGCGGATAGAGCGAGAAAGCCTCGTCATAGGAGCGCTGCATGAGCGTTTCGAAGACATTGTTGCCCAGTTCGAGGTCGAGGATGCCGCGCGCACCCGAGCCTTGCACGATGAACGGATTGAGGCTGTCGAACGACCCCTGCACGGCGTAGTCGATCCGCCCGCCCTTTCGGGCGTCGGGATCGGCATAGGGCAGGTGGGCATAGGCTTCGGCGAGCGCCGGTTCGCCATGCATGGCGATGGCATGTTGCGGCTCGGCCATTGCATGCGCGAGCGGCAGCGCCATGACCGCGGCCGCGGCTGCCAAGCCCAGAAGTCCTCGCATCTTAGCCTCTCCGAAAATCGCGCGATGATTCGCGAAAGCCTAGTCGATACGCGGCCTCGTTTGAACCGACCCAGCGCCTCACGCGACGATCTGCGCTAGCTTCTGGGCAAAAAGGCGGTGGCTCTGGATTTCGGCCGGCATAAGGTGTAGACGCCCCCGGCAGTCATGCTCTCGCCGCATTTGGTCAACACGACGCCAATCGATGGGCCACGGCCGGTGCCGACACTCAGATCTTACGCGAAAGGATCGCTTCGGATGACGACCCTTACCACCGCATCTACGATTTCCACGATTGCCGCTGGCCTGGTGGGGCTGGCACTTTCGACATCGGGCGCCAGCGCCCAGCAGCAGCCTGAATTGCCGCAGGGCTGGTTCAAGGCCTGCAGCCAGCAGGAAGAGACCAACATCTGCAACGTGCAGAACATCATGGTCTCCGAATCCGGCCAGTTGCTGACCGGCGTCAGCCTGATCCAGATCGAAGGCGGCCAAGCCCGCCGCGTCTTCCAGGTCACCGTTCCGCCCGGCCGTCTTCTGCCCCCCGGCATCGGCATGCAGATCGACGGTGGCGAGACCCAGAAGCTCGACTACGTGATCTGTCTGCCCGACCGCTGCATCGCGGAAGGCCAGTTGACAGACAATCTTGTCGCCTCCTTCAAGCGCGGCTCGAACCTGCGCCTGACGTCGGTGAACTTCCAGAACCAGCCGAATCCGATCCAGGTTTCGCTGTCCGGCTTCACCCAGGCCTTCGACGGAGCACCGCTGCAGCAGTCCGACATCGAGGACCGCCAGCGCCAGCTTCAGGACTTCGTCAGCCGCAACACGGAAGATTTCAACCGTCGCCTGCGCGAAGAGCAGGAACGTGCCAAGCAGGGCGGCACCGCCGCTCCGGCCGCCGGTGCGGCAACCGAAACCGACTAGGCGTCGGGTTCAGGCGAACGAATCGAAACGGGCGGCCATCGGGCCGCCCGTTTTTCGTTTCAGTGGCTTGCGCGGGGCTTCGGCTCGTACCGCCCCTCGCTCAGCGCTCCGAAATACTCGCGAAGCTGCGGGTGGCGTACCGGCTCGCCGGTTTCGTCCGGCAGGAGGTTCTGCTCCGAAACATAGGCTACGTATTCCGTCTGCGCGTTTTCGGCGAGCAGGTGATAAAAGGGCTGATCCTTTCGCGGACGCATGTCGGCGGGAATGGCGCGATACCATTCCTCGGTGTTGGCGAACTCGGGATCGACGTCGAATATCACACCGCGGAACGGGAAGATGCGGTGGCGAACGACTTGGCCAATGGCGAACTTTGCGTTTCTTGTCTCGGGCATGTGTCTGACCTCACATGTCTACTTGGCGCAGGCGACGGGCAAATTCAATCCCGCCCGGGTTGACGCCCGGCCGATCGCTGCGTAAGCGCGGCCATCCGCACCGATTGCAGGCCCCATGTCGGAAATCGTCGCACTCGTTCTGCCCTTCTTCGGCATGATCTTCATCGGCGCCTTCGTCGCGCGGCTGACCAGGCAGCCGGTCGAGGCGCTGGGATGGATGAATTTTTTCATCATCTATCTCGCGCTGCCCGCCTTGTTCATCCAGCTTCTATCGCGCACCCCGCTCGAGGATCTGGCAAACTGGCGCTTCATCCTCGGCGCCGTAGCGGCGACCTATTGCGTCTTCTTCCTGATGTTCGCGATCGCCTGGGTCAGGACACGCGATCTTCGCGCGACCACGATCCAGTCGCTAGCGGCCTCCTACGGCAACATCGGCTACATGGGCCCCGGCATCGCGCTTCTGGCGTTCGGGCCGGAAGCCGCGGTCCCTGTGGCGCTGATCTTCTGCTTCGAAAACGCCGTCCACTTCGCAATGACGCCGTTCCTGATGGCGGTGGCGGACCGCAGCCGTCAGTCTTTCGGCAGCGTCGCCGTGGACGTCCTGCGCAAGATCGCGCTGCATCCCTTCATCATCGCCTCCGCAATCGGCGTTGCGCTCGCCTGGCTGCAATACAGCCCGCCGCTTCCGCTCGAAACGCTGATCGACTTCTTCGCCCGCGCCGCGGCGCCCTGCGCGCTATTCGCGATGGGCGTGACGATCGCGCTTCGGCCGCTGAAGCGCGCGCCGGTCGAGCTGTTGCCGATCACGCTCTTCAAGCTCGTCATCCATCCCGCGATCTGCTACGCGATCCTGACCGCGATCGGCGGCTTTCCGCCGATGTGGATCTATACCGCCGTGTTGCTCGCCGCGCTGCCGACGGCCACCAACGTCTTCGTCATCGCACAGCAATATGAGGTGTGGATCGAGCGGGCTTCGGCAAGCGTTCTGGTCACGACGATCGTGTCCATCGCCACGCTGACCCTGATCCTCTACGCCATCAAGTCCGGTCTGCTGCCCGTCGATCCCTGGTCCTGAAAGACAGCATCGAGCGCAGACCGCTGCCAGGGCGCATGCCTTCATGCATGAAGAAGGTCCGCAAAGGCGAAAAAGCGCGAAGCGCCTCGAATACCGTGCTGCGCGCGAGCTGGGCGGGAAGCAGGTCGGAGAGCAGCGACCGGTTGAGCAGATTGACCGCATTGGCGCGCATGGCGACATCGGGACGGCGGTGCACTTCGTACTCGGCCAGCGCTACCGATGCGCCCGGGTCCGCCCGGTGGCGAGTGGCGACCGAGACGAGGCTTTCCACATCGCGGATGCCCAGATTGAGGCCCTGCGCACCGATAGGCGGGAAGACATGGGCCGCTTCTCCGATGAGAGCGATGCGCCTGTCGGCATAGCGGCGCGGCTGCGAGGTGGACAGCGGATAGGCCTGGGGATCGACGTCGACCGTGACGCGCCCGAGCATCGAGCGCATCTGGCGTTCGACTCGGTCGGCGAGTTCGGCCCGGTCCAGCGCGAGAAGCTCGGCGGCATCCTCCGACTTCACCACCCAGACGAGGCTGGACCGGTCGCCGGCAAGCGGAACCTGCGTGAACGGCCCTGATTCGGTGTGGAACTCCGTCGAGATGCCCGAATGCGGGCGCGTGTGCGAGAAGGCGAGAACGATCGCCGTCTGCCCCGTCGGGCGCGCATCGACCTCGATGCCGGCGGCAAGGCGGGCAGGGGAGCTTCGCCCGTCCGCAGCGACCACCAGCCGCGCGGAAAGTTCGGAGCCATCGGACAGAACTGCGCCCACAAGGTGCTCGCCGGTCTCCCAGCGTTCCACCAGCCCCTCGTATCGGACGACACCGGGGCGCGCGACGGCGGCGCTTTCCAGCGCGGCGTTGAGTTCGCGATTGGCGATGTTGAGTCCGAAGGCGGGAAGGTCGATTTCGGCTGCGCGGAACGTCACCGTCGGGCTGCGCACGAGCCGCGACGTCGCATCGACGATGCGCATGGTCTTCAGGGGTTCGCCATGTTGCGCAAGCATCGGCCCCAAAAGCAGCGCGTCGAGATAACGCAGGGCAGGGTCCATGATCGCGGTCGTGCGCCCGTCGCTCGTCGACGCCTTGGGACCGACGAGCGCCGTCCGGAATCCCGCATCGGCAAAGGCCAGCGCCGCGATCAGGCCGACGGGGCCGGTTCCCGCGATCAGGACATCATACTCGATACGTTCCATCGTCTCAGCCTGCTTTCCGTTTGATATGAGCTATATGTTCTCACGCGCGGGATTGATCAACGGGGCGATTTGGCCCATTGCGGAGCCTCGACTTTGATTGGACGGCCGCCCGGCCATCCCTCGCAAGCTGGACTGGCCTCGACGTGAGCAAGGACACCAACCGAAAGCCGCTGTCGCAGCGCATCCCGAAGCCGAAGAAGAAGGTGACGTGGCCCCAGGCCCGCGCCTTCTCGGTCCACCTCCTGACGGCATCGGGATCGTTCCTTGCCTTCCTGTCGCTGGTCGCGGCGGCGGAAAAGCAATGGACGGCGATGTTCCTGTGGCTCGGCCTTGCCCTCTTCGTGGACGGCATCGACGGACCGATCGCCCGCAAGCTCGACGTCAAGGAAGTGCTCCCGACCTGGTCAGGCGAGCTCCTCGACAACATCATCGACTACGTCACCTACGTCCTGATCCCCGCATTCGCGCTCTATCAGAGCGGATTCATGGGCGAGGGGCTGTCCTTCCTTTCGGCGGCGATCATCGTCGTGTCGAGCGCGATCTACTACGCCGACACCGGCATGAAGACGAAGGAGAACTTCTTCAAGGGCTTCCCGGTCGTCTGGAACATGGTGGTCTTCACGCTCTTCGTCATCGAGCCGGGCGAGTGGATTTCGTTCGCGGTCGTCCTGATCGCGGCGCTGTTGACCTTCCTGCCGCTCAACTTTCTCCATCCGGTGCGCGTCCAGCGCCTGCGCCCGCTCAATCTGGGGGTATTCCTGGGCTGGTGCGCGCTGTCGGCCTATGCGCTTCTGATGGACATGAACCCGTCCGAATTCGTGCAGATCGCCATCGCGATCCTCAGCATCTACCTGTTCTGCGTCGGCATCGTCATGCAGATCTTCCCCACGTTGGGCCTCAAGAAGGGTTGAAGGCGACCGCCGATCACGCGGTTGAAACTTGAAGCACTTTCAAATTCAGGCAAGCTTTGCGGGTTTGGACCGCCGGGCATAAGGTCACGTCAGGGAACACAAGAGGCAGGCCGAAAAGGTCGCCGAAATGGGGGTTGAGTGGATCACACCGATCCGAGCCAGACCGAAGCCTTGCTCGCGGTTCGCGGGCTGACCAAGATTTTCGGATCGCTCAAGGCCTGCGACGATGTCGACCTGACCATCGGTCGGGGCGAAATCCACGCGCTTCTCGGCGAGAACGGCGCCGGCAAGTCGACGCTGGTCAAGATGCTGTTCGGCTCGCTGGAGCCGGCCTCCGGCACCATCTTCTGGAAGGGCGAGCCCGTTCGCATTGCCAGCCCCGCGCAGGCGCGCGCGCTCGGCATCGGCATGGTGTTCCAGCATTTCTCGCTGTTCGAGGCGCTGACGGCGGCGGAGAACATTGCGCTGTCCATCGACGACGACACGCCGATCATGAAGATCGCTGAACGCGCGCGGAATCTTTCCAAGGCCTACGGCCTGCCGCTCGACCCGTTCAGCCATGTCGGCGATTTGTCGGTCGGCGAGCGCCAGCGCATCGAGATCATCCGCTGCCTGCTGCAGGAACCCGAACTCATCATCCTCGATGAGCCGACCTCGGTGCTGACCCCGCAGGAAGCCGACAAGCTGTTCGAGACGCTGGAGCGGCTGAAGGGCGAGGGCAAGTCGATCCTCTACATCTCGCACCGCTTGGAAGAGGTGAAGCGCATCTGCGACCGCGCGACCGTCCTGCGGCACGGCAAGGTCGTCGGCCACTGCGACCCGAAGCAGGAAACGGCCGCTTCGCTGGCGCGCATGATGGTCGGGCTCGAGGTCCAGAACGTCACCCGCGACGTGCCGGCACGAGCGAACGATCACCGGCCGCTGCTCGAGATCGAAAAGCTGAGCCGCAAGCCCGCGACGCCGTTTTCGGTCGCACTGCGCGACATCTCCGTCACCGTCCATGCCGGCGAGGTGCTCGGCATCGCCGGGGTCGCCGGCAATGGCCAAGGCGAGTTCTTCGAGGCCGTCTCCGGCGAGGCGCTGCAGGACCGCGCCGATACGGTGCGCGTCGCCGGCCATACGGTTGGGCGGCTTGGCATCACGCAGCGCCGTCTGAAGGGTGCGGCCTTCGTGCCCGAGGAACGCCTCGGCCACGGCGCGGCGCCGGCCATGAAGCTTTCCGAAAACCTGTTCCTCTCGCGCTACCGCACCGACGCGCGCGAATATATGGGCGCCGCCGGCACGATACGCACGAGCCGCATCGCGGCTGCGGCGAGGCGCATCGTCGAGGCGATGGACGTCAGGAAGAGCGCGGAAGACCCGGAAGCTTCCGCACTTTCCGGCGGCAATTTGCAAAAGTTCATCATCGGGCGCGAACTCGATCGCGAGCCGAAGGTCATGGTCGTCAACCAGCCGACCTGGGGCGTCGATGCCGGCGCGGCGGCACGCATCCGCCAGGCGCTGATCGATCTTGCCCGCTCCGGCTCGGCCGTCCTCGTCATCAGCCAGGACCTCGACGAATTGTTCGAGATGTCGGATGCCATCGCGGTGATGCATGACGGACAATTGTCCGCGCCGATCCCGATTGCCGAGGCGACCTATGAAAAGATCGGGTTGCTGATGGGCGGCGCCGACGCGGCCCACCCGCCGCGCCCGTTCGAGGAGGAAGCGGTCTGATGCGGCTCGAACTCGTCAAGCGGCCGCAGCAATCGACGCTGTTCAGCGCGCTGTCGCCCTTCATCGCCTTCGGCCTCACCATCGTCGCCGGCGCGATCCTCTTCGCCGCGCTGGGCAAGGACCCGGTCGAAACGCTCTACTACTATTTCATCGACCCGCTGACCGAGACATGGTCGCTGCACGAACTGGCGATCAAGGCCGCGCCACTGATCCTGATCGCGGTCGGCCTGTCCATCTGCTTCCTGTCGAGCAACTGGAACATCGGCGCCGAAGGCCAGTTCATCATGGGCGCCATTGCCGGCTCGGTCCTGCCGGTGCTCTTTCCCAATTTCCAGTTCTGGTTCGTCCTGCCGCTGATGCTGATCATGGGCATGGCGGGCGGCGCGGCCTACGCCTTCATCCCGGCGCTCCTCAAGGTGCGGTTCAACACCAACGAAATCCTGTCGAGCCTGATGCTGGTCTATGTCGCCCAGCTCTTCCTCGACTGGTTGGTACGCGGCCCATGGCGCAACCCGCAGGGCTTCAACTTCCCCGAAACGCGCAACTTCCACGAATACGCGATCCTGCCGGAAATCTGGTCGGCGTCGGGCCGCGCGCATTGGGGCTTCGTCTTCGCAATCGTCGCGGCGCTCATCCTCTGGTTCATGCTGTCGAAGACGCTGAAGGGCTTCGAGGTCAAGGTCATCGGCCAGAGCCCGCGGGCAGGGCGCTTCGCCGGCTTTTCGGCCGGCCGCATGGTCATTTTCGCCTTCCTCGTCTCCGGCGCGATGGCCGGCCTTGCCGGCATCTCGGAAGTCTCCGGCGCGATCGGGCAGCTTCGCCCGACGATTTCGCCCGGCTATGGCTTCACCGCAATCATCGTCGCCTTCCTCGGCCGCCTGAACCCGCTCGGCATCGTCGCCGCCGGCCTGATCCTCGCCTTGACCTATCTTGGCGGCGAGGCGGCTCAGATTTCCGTCGGCCTTTCGGACAAGGTGGTTCGTGCCTTCCAGGGCTCGATCCTGTTCTTCGTGCTCGCCTGCGACACGCTGATCCACTACCGCGTGCGCCTCGTGCGCCCCGCTCAAAAGGCGGAGGCCGCCCATGTTTGAAGCCATCCTGCTCACCGTCTCGATGGCCGCGACGCCGCTTCTTCTCGCGGCAATCGGTGAACTCGTCGTCGAGCGCTCGGGCGTGCTCAATCTCGGCGTCGAAGGCATGATGATCATGGGCGCGGTGACCGGCTTCGGCGTCGCGCTGATGACCGGCAACCCGTTCCTCGGCGCGCTCGCCGCAATCATCGTCGGCGCGCTCTTCTCGCTCCTCTTCGCATTCCTGACGCTGACCCTCGTGACCAACCAGGTGGCCACCGGCCTCGCGCTGACGCTTCTCGGCCTCGGCCTTTCGGGCATGGTCGGCGAAAGCTTCGTCGGTCAGCCAGGCGTGCGCCTGCCGCGGCTCGATGTGCCGTTCCTGTCCGAACTCCCCATCGTCGGCCGGCTGGTCTTCAGCCAGGACCTGATCTTCTACGTGTCCGTCTTCCTGACCATCGGCGTCGCCTGGTTCCTGTTCTACACCAAGGCGGGACTGACACTGCGTTCGGTCGGCGACAACCACGCATCCGCCCACGCACTCGGCATCAAGGTCGTGCGCATCCGCTATCTGGCGGTTCTGTTCGGCGGCGCCTGCGCGGGGCTGGCCGGAGCGCATCTGTCGCTGGTCTACGTGCCGCAATGGGTTGAGAACATGACGGCCGGCCGCGGCTGGATCGCGCTGGCGCTGGTCGTCTTCGCGTCATGGCGTCCGCTGCGCGTTCTGGCCGGCGCCTATCTCTTCGGCGCGGTGTCGATCGGCCAGCTCCATGCCCAGGCATTGGGCATCGGAATTCCCTCGCAGCTTCTTTCGGCACTTCCCTATATCGCGACGATTGTCGTACTTGTACTGATCTCTCGAAACCGGCGACTGACTATGGTGAACACACCGGCATCTTTGGGGCGGCCGTTTGTTCCAGATCGCTAGAAATCAAAACACGGGATATGCCCCCTTGGTGACCAACAGAGGACGAACTTTGATGAAAAACACACTTCTTGCTCTGGCAGCTTCCGCTGCCGTGCTCATTCCGGCGGTCGCCTCCGCGCAGGACGATCCGACCAAGGCCTGCTTCATCTATGTCGGCCCGATCGGCGATTTCGGCTGGTCGTACCAGCACCATCAGGGCCTTCTCGAAGCCGAAGAGCATTTCGGCGACAAGCTCGAGACCGCCTACCTCGAAAGCGTGCCGGAAGGCGCCGATGCCGAGCGTGCCATCGAGCGCTTCGCCCGTTCGGGCTGCGACATCATCTTCACGACGTCGTTCGGCTACATGGACCCGACCAACAAGATCGCGGCCCGCTTCCCGGACGTGAAGTTCGAGCACGCGACCGGCTACAAGCGCGAAAGCGAAAACGTCGCGACCTACAACTCCAAGTTCCACGAAGGCCGTTACGTCCAGGGCGTGATCGCCGCCAAGATGTCGGAAGCGGGCGTCGCCGGCTACATCGCCTCGTTCCCGATTCCCGAAGTGGTGATGGGCATCAACGCCTTCCTGCTCGGCGCGCAGTCGGTAAACCCCGACTTCCAGGTCAAGGTCGTCTGGGCCAACACCTGGTTCGATCCGGCCAAGGAAGCCGATGCCGCAACAGCTCTGATCGATCAGGGCGTCGACATCATCACCCAGCACACCGACTCGACCGGCCCGATGCAGGTCGCAGCCGATCGCGGGATCAAGGCCTTCGGCCAGGCCTCGGACATGATCGAGTTCGGCAAGGAAACCCAGCTCACCTCGATCATCGACGACTGGGGTCCGTACTACATCGAGCGCATCCAGGCTGTCATCGACGGCACCTGGGAGCAGCACGACGTCTGGGAAGGCATGGCCGAGGGCCACGTCGTGATGGCGCCCTATACCAACATGCCGGATGACGTGAAGGCGCTGGCCGAGGAGACGGAAGCCAAGATCAAGTCCGGCGAGTTCGACCCCTTCACCGGCCCGATCAAGAAGCAGGACGGCTCCGACTGGCTCGCCGAAGGCGAGGTCGCCGAGGAAGGCGTGCTTCTCGGCCTGAATTTCTACGTCCAGGGCGTCGACGACCAGCTTCCGCAGTAAGCGAAACCTTCGCGACGAATGGAACGGGCGCCTTCGGGCGCCCGTTTTCGTTTCCGGAGCATCCTCCTGACAATCCGCTGTCAGGAGCACTGGGGTAGGGTGCGCCATCGATCCAGCGAGGAGACATTCGATGCTGACCTTCTATCACGCGCCCTGGTCCCGCAGTTCAGGCATGCTCTGGCTTCTGGAAGAGCTTGGCGTGCCTTACGAGATGGAACTCGTCGACATCCGCAAGGAAGGTGGCGTCGACGAGGCGTATCGGCAGATCCAGCCGAGCAAGAAGGTGCCCGCGATCGTCCATGACGGCGTCACCATCACCGAGCGCGCGGCGATCACCGCCTATCTGGCGGATCGCTTTCCGGAGGCTGGTCTTGCGCCGGCGATCGACGATCCACGCCGCGGGCCGTACCTCACCATGCTCGTCTACTGCGATTCCGTGTTCGACCCGGCGCTCGCGGCGCGCGCCCACGGGCTCACCTATGCGAGCAACGACTATTCGTTTGGCCTGTTCGAGGACATGGTGCACTATGTCGAGCGGCAACTGACCGAACACGACTACGCCGTCGGCAACAGCTTCACGGCCGCCGATACGCAACTGGCATCGGCCATCGGCTACACGATGAGCCACATGAAGGTGCTGCCTGAAAAGCCGGCCTTCGTCGACTATATGGCGCGCGTGGCAGACCGCCCGGCGAACAAGCGCGCCGCGGCGAAGGATTACGAACTCGCGATGGCGACGCCCTTCTTCCAGAAGCAGATGGCGTCGAACGGGTGATCAGACGGCCGTGCCGGTAAGATCGTAGGCGGCTGCCTGGTCGATCTTGACGGTCACGACATCGCCGACCCGTAGCGGCCGACGCGAGGTCACCGAAACCGATCCGTCGATCTCCGGCGCGTCGTAGCGCGTGCGGCCCTTCGCGGTCAGGCCGGTCGTCTCGTCGATGATGACGGGTAGACGCTTGCCGACTTTCTTGGCCAAAAGCCTGGCGGAAACCTTCTGCTGGCGCTCCATGAAGCGGTTCCAGCGGACCTGCTTCACTTCGGCCGGCACTTCGGGCAGATCCATCGCCTCGGACCGCGCACCACCGACAGGCTCGTATTTGAAGCAGCCGGCGCGATCGATCTTCGCCTCGTCGATCCAGTCGAGCAGCATCTCGAAATCCTCCTCCGTCTCGCCGGGAAAGCCGACGATGAAGGTGGAGCGCAGGGCAAGGTCCGGGCAGACCTCGCGCCATTTGTGGATGCGGTCGAGCGTCTTTTCCTGATGGGCCGGGCGACGCATGTTTTTCAGCACCGCTGGCGAAGCGTGCTGGAACGGAATGTCGAGATAGGGCAGCACCTTGCCCTCAGCCATCAGCGGGATGACCTCGTCGACATACGGGTAGGGGTAGACGTAATGGAGCCGCACCCAGGCACCCATGTCTCCCAGTTCCCGGCAAAGGTCGAGGAAACGTGTGCGGACCGCGCGGTCCTTCCACTGGCTCTCCTGATATTTCAGGTCGACGCCATAGGCGCTCGTGTCCTGCGAGATGACCAGAATTTCCTTCACACCCGCCGCGACCAGCTTTTCGGCCTCGCGCAGCACGTCGCCGGCAGGGCGCGAGGCGAGGTCGCCGCGCAGCGACGGGATGATGCAGAAGGTGCAGCGATTGTTGCAACCCTCGGAAATCTTGAGATACGCGTAGTGGCGTGGTGTCAGCTTAACCCCTTGCGCCGGGATCAGGTCGAGAAACGGCTCATGCGCGGGGGGCACCGCCTCGTGCACCGCGCCCATCACGCTCTCATAGGCCTGCGGGCCGGTGATCGCGAGGACGTTCGGGTGCTTCTGGCGGATCAGCTCCGGCGTCGCGCCCATGCAGCCGGTGACGATGACCTTGCCGTTCTCCTTCATCGCCTGGCCAATCGCCTCGAGCGATTCGTCGCGCGCCGAATCGAGGAAGCCGCAGGTGTTGACCACCACCACGTCCGCGCCGTCATGCTTGCGGGAGATCTCGTAACCCTCGGCGCGCAGCCGCGTGATGATCCGCTCGGAATCCACCAGCGCCTTGGGGCACCCAAGGCTGACGAACGAGACGCGCGGCGCTGACATGATCTGCGGACCTTCCGGATATCTGGCGATTTTTGGAGAAGTGGGCGGCGAATAGCACAGAAGTCGCCGGCTGGCACCCCCGCTTTTACTGCAAGGGCAGGTCGGGCTCCGAGCCGATATCCGGGGGCGCAGGCAGCGTACGCGCAAAGGTCCGCCCGCCGAAAATCACGGTTGAAAGGTCGGGCGCCGACATCTCGTGCTTTGCCCCGTCGGAACAAAGATAGGCCGGCCATCCTGCGGGTTCGCAGGCGACGAAGCTTGTCCAGTTCGTCGTGGCTGACCAGACTTCCATCCGGAACGAACCGCCCGGCATCCGCCTGATGGTCGAACCGTCCTGCGCCTCCCAGAAGAAGGGAATCGTACTCGGTCCGGTCTCGACGGTGTCGAGCGCAATCGACAAGGGCTTGGCGCCGTGGACGAACCAGTGGAGGCGGGCCCGGGTCATCGCGGCCCCAAAGCGTTCGGGAAACGCGACCGGTTGCGACGGCTCGAGAAGCCGGGCGCCGGCGGCCAGAAGTTCGGCCGGCATCAGCACGCTTGCGATCGCCAGAACAATTCTCAGAGAGGCCGCCAACGCGTCTGTCGCTCCCTTCACCCGCATGCAGACCGATACGACATCACGTCGATTTGCGCCAGTTGAAGGGAAACCAAATGGCAGGCGCATGCGTATGGGGATGTCATAGCCACAAAAGCGGGAACTGCCAGATGAATAGCAAAGCCTTGGCCATTGCGCTTGCCGCCTTGATCGTCACGCCCGCAGTCGCCCAGACATTGGGCGGTCCTGAAATCGAAAGCCTGATCGGTGACAAACGTGTCCTGCTCTCGACGCCTTACGGCCTCGAGCTGCCACTCCGCTATGGCGCCGGCGGCGAGGTTTCGGGTGATATTTCCGGCTTCACGATGGCGTCCATGTTCACGCCCAGCGAAACCGGCCGGTGGTGGGTCGAGAGCGACCAGCTTTGCCAGCAATTCCCGACATGGTATAACGGCCAGACTTTCTGCTTCGCGATCGAACAGACGGGCCAAAGCTCCATATCCTGGACCAGGAACGACGGTCTTTCCGGGACGGCAAGGATCGAAGGCTGATCGATCGAGAGTTTTAGTCAAACTTTAACCATGTCGGCAACGACGCCGCACTCGCCACAATCATGCCCGGTTCCAACCACAATCGATTAATACGCAGCTAAACAATTCGTGCGATCCACAGGATTGCTCGATGGTGGACGCAGGCAACACGTCCAAATAGATTTTGGCTGCGCATATTCGACGCGTTGGGGATCGGGGACATACTCATGGCCGAACTGGGGCGCCGCAAGGCAAAGACGCTTGGCTCGATCCTGGCTCTGACCTGTGGTGCGGCACTGCTCGCCGCCTGCTCGTCCGGTCCCTCGCAAGTCGCCAGCGGCAAGCCGAAGCGCTCCAAGGAATATTTCGCCGAATCCGAATATGGCGTGAAAGCTAGCCCGCGCGTCTCGCACCTTGCGACAAACCTGCCGCGCGGCGGCGGTCGCGATCAGGTCGGCCGCCCCTATCAGGTGCGTGGCAAGTGGTACACGCCGAAGGAAGACCCGAACTACCGCAGCGCAGGTCTGGCAAGCTGGTATGGCGATGCCTTCCACGGCCGCCTGACGGCCAATGGCGAAGTCTACGACAAGACGCATCTGACGGCGGCCCATCCGACCATGCCGCTGCCAAGCTATGCGCGCGTGACCAACAAGAAGAACGGCAGTTCTGTCATCGTGCGCGTCAACGACCGCGGGCCGTTCGCCAAGGGCCGCGTGATCGACCTTTCGCAGCGCGCGGCGGAGATGCTGGACTACAAGAACAGCGGCGTTGCCGAAGTCGCCGTGGAATATGTCGGCCGCGCGCCGCTGCACGGCCTCGACGACCAGTACCTGATGGCGTCCTATCGCCCGGGCGGCGCAGCGCCGAGCCCGTCCGATGGTCTGCCGACCGGCGTCATGATCGCCATGAACGGCTCGACGCCGACATCCCCCGTGACAAGCGCCGCGCCGATGCCGCAGGCAGCACCCTTTCCCGGTCAGTTGACGGCGACGCCGGCAGCAGATGGCCACATCGTCCTTCCCGACATCGTCCCGATCGCGCCTGCGCGTCCGTCGCCGACACTCGCATCGGTCGGTGGTGGGTTCGATGGTCTTCTGGCCTATGCCGAGGAACGGGCAGGCGGCGCGGCCGCGCTTCAAAGTTTCGCGGCGCATCGCCTGAACTCCGAAGCCATCGTCGCCTCCTATGCGCGGTCGACCGCCAGCGGGACCGGCGCTCCAGCCTTCGTCGCCGCGGGCACATTCGCCTCGAAGGCCAAGGCACTCGCCGTCGCCGCCCAATTCGCCTCGCTCGCCGATGCCGCGATCGAAGCCGACCCCTTGGACGAATGGTTCGCGGTCAGCGTCGAAGAGAATGGCGGCGCTTCGCTCGACCAGATCCTTCGCCACGCCTGGACGCACGGCGCCCCCGACGCGATGATCGTCCGCGACTGATCTCACCTCGTTGCAGCCTGGAACGCGTCGTGATCGGGCGCGTTACTGTCTAGTTGCTGGCCGAATCCGAACCAATCCGCACAAGGATTGGGCAGGTTACCCAGCGCGACTGCAAAAGGGGGAGCTCCATCATTTCAAGCACTTGCTTTTTCCTGAGCGAAGCTTTCGAATGCGACCACAGGGGAGTTGTCGCGTGGTAGCTTTTGACGAAATGCGCCCGGAAAGCGCCGGGCTCCGCAATCCATATTCCGAATATGACAACTGGCTGAGCGAGCAGGATACGGCGCGCCTCGGACAGAAGATGAAAGACGCCGAAAACGTCTTTCGTCGAACCGGCATCACCTTCGCCGTCTATGGCGAGCAGAACGCGGCCGAGCGTCTCATCCCTTTCGATATCGTCCCGCGCATTCTCGCCGGCGCCGAATGGCGACGACTGACGCAGGGCATCGAACAGCGCGTCCAGGCGCTGAACGCGTTCCTCGAAGACATCTACCACCGCCAGGAAATCCTGCGGGCTGGGCGCATCCCGCGCGAATTGATCGCCGGCAACGTCGCTTTCCTGCCGGAAATGATCGGCGTGCGGCCGCCGGCCGGCGTCTATACGCACATCATCGGCACGGACATCGTGCGGACCGCCGAGAACGAGTTCTTCGTTCTGGAGGACAATGCACGCACGCCCTCCGGCGTCTCCTACATGATCGAGAACCGCGAGACGATGATGCAGCTCTTTCCCGAGCTCTTCAAACGCATCAAGGTTCGCCCCGTCGAGAACTATCCGCAATTGCTGCGCCAGTCGCTGGCGGCGGTCGCCCCGCGCTCGGCCGACGAGCAGCCGACGATCGCGGTTCTGACGCCCGGCAGCTTCAACTCGGCCTATTTCGAGCACGCCTTCCTCGCCGACCACATGGGCGTCGAGCTCGTCGAGGGGCAGGATCTGCGCGTCGTGGATGGCCATGTCGCCATGCGCACGACCGAGGGCTACAAGCGCATCGACGTACTCTACCGGCGCGTCGACGACGATTTCCTCGATCCTCTGACCTTCAATCCGGATTCGGTCCTCGGCGTGCCGGGGATCATGGATGTCTACCGCGCCGGCAACATCACCATTGCCAACGCGCCCGGCACCGGCATCGCCGACGACAAGGCGATCTACTCCTACATGCCCGAGATCGTCGAGTTCTATACCGGCCGCAAGGCGATCCTCGGCAACATCCCGACCTGGCGATGCTCTGAGGCCGACAGCCTCGCATACGTGCTGGAGCACCTTGGCGACCTCGTCGTCAAGGAAGTGCACGGCTCGGGCGGCTACGGCATGCTGGTCGGTCCTGCCGCCTCGAAGAAGGAGCGCGAGGCTTTCGCCGAAAAGCTGCGCGCCCGGCCAAGCAACTATATCGCCCAGCCAACGCTCGCGCTGTCGACATGCCCGATCCTGACGGATGCCGGTCTCGCGCCGCGCCATGTCGATCTGCGGCCCTTCGTTCTGGTGTCGGACCGCATCCGCATCGTTCCCGGCGGTCTGACGCGTGTCGCCCTCAAGCCCGGTTCCCTCGTCGTCAACTCCTCGCAAGGGGGCGGCACGAAGGACACCTGGGTTCTGGACGATTAGAGGGGGCGAGAGCAATGCTGCTGGGACGCACGGCCAATGGCCTCTACTGGATGGCCCGCTACATCGAGCGGGCCGAAAACATGGCGCGTCTCGTCGATGCGGGCCTGCGAATGGCGCTGACGCGCAACGAAGGCGACGTCGAGGAATGGACCTCGGTCATCGTCTCGAGCGGCGTCGAGGCGGGTTACCGGCAAAAGCACTCCGAGTTCAACGCCGCCAATGTCTGCGATTACCTTCTGCGCGACACCGAGAACGGCTCGAGCGTCCTGTCGTCGATCGAGACCGCGCGCACCAATGCGCGCATGGTGCGAACGGCGCTGACCCGCGAGACCTGGGAAAGCATCAACGACGCCTGGATGTCGTTCCGGCGCATGCTGGCGGCCCCGATCGACGAGCGCGAGGTGCCGAAGGTCCTCGACGCGATCAAGCGCGAAACGGCGCAGATTCGCGGCGCGTTCCAGGGCACGATGCTGCGCAACGAGATCTACGACTTCTGCCAACTCGGCCTCTATGTCGAGCGCGCCGACAACACCGCGCGTATTCTCGACGTCAAATACTACGTACTCCTGCCGTCGATCTCCTGGGTCGGCTCGTCGATGGACAACTACCAGTGGGAGTCGATCCTGCGCTCGGTCTCGGCGCACCGGTCGTACCGTTGGGTCTATGATGCCGCCTACAAACCGACCAACATCGCCGAATTCCTAATCCTGTCGCGCCGCATGCCGCGTTCGCTCGCATTCTGCTACCGCATGATCGACGAGAGCCTCGAAGGTCTCGCCAACGACTACGGCAATCGCCACGCCTCGCACGAGATGTGCGAGAACACGCTGGCGCGCATGAAGCGGATGACGATCAAGGACGTGCTGGACGAGGGGCTTCACGAATACCTGACGGATTTCCTCGTCCGCACCAACAATCTGGGCGACCAGGTCGCGCGCGACTACAGGTTCTTCTGAGATGCTGCTCAACATCGTCCACCAGACGACCTATCGTTACGACCAGAGCCTGCCCTATGCGCTGCAGCGCGTGCGGCTGATCCCCCGAACCGATGCGCTGCAGACGGTCGACCGCTGGGAACTGTCATATGAAGGCGCGCGCGAGGAAGTGCGCTTCGTCGACCATTTCGGCAACCAGTGCCGGCTTTTGAGCACCGAACCGGGCGCGACCCAGATCGTCATCACGGCGAAGGGCATGGTGACGACGCGCGACCAGACCGGCGTCGCCGGCCAGCATGCCGGTTTCGCCCCGCTCTGGCTGTTTGAGCGGGAAACCCCGCTGACCCCACCGTCGCCCGCCATTGCGGCGCTGTCCAAGCCGCTTGGCGGCCCTGAGACGCTTGGTCGCCTCCATGAACTGATGGATCTGGTTCTGGAACGTGTCGCCTATGTCTCGGGGTCGACGACGTCGGAAACCACGGCTGACGAGGCGCTGGCGGCCGGGCAGGGCGTCTGCCAGGATCACGCGCACATCTTCATCGCCGCCGTGCGCATGCAAGGCCTCCCGGCGCGCTACGTCAGCGGCTATCTGCTGATGGACGACACGACGCAACAGGTTGCCACCCACGCCTGGGCGGAGGCGCATGTCCCTGGGCTCGGCTGGGTCGGTTTCGACGTTTCCAACGGCATCTGCCCGGACGAGCGCTATGTCCGCGTCGCTTTCGGCCGCGACTACCGCGACGCGATGCCCGTCGCCGGAATCCGTCAGGGACAAGCCCACGAACAGCTTGAAGTGCGTGTGACTGTCGAGCAGTAATCGTCGATACGCACTTTCTCTGGCAGCGATTCGATGACCTATTGCGTTGGCCTCAAGATCGATCGAGGGCTCGTCTTCATGTCCGATACGCGGACGAATGCGGGCATCGACAGCATTTCGACATTTCGCAAGATGACGGTCTGGAAAAAGGAAGGCGAGCGCGTCATCGTTCTTCTCTCGGCCGGAAATCTGGCGACCACGCAATCCGTCGTCAGCCTGCTCGACGAACGCTCCAAGGCGCACGCGGACCGCGCGCCATCCATTCTCGAAACGCCCTCCATGTTCCAGACCGCGCGTCTCGTCGGCGACACGGTCAAGGAGGTCATCTCGAATTCGGCGCCCGTCGGTCAGCGCGCCGACGCGTTCGGGGCTTCCTTTATTCTGGGCGGGCAGATGAAGGGCTCGGAACCGCGCCTCTTCATGATCTATCCCGAAGGCAACTTCATCGAAGCGTCCGACGACACGCCGTTTTTCCAGATCGGCGAAACGAAATACGGCAAGCCGATCCTCGTCCGCGCCTACGACCCACAAATGACCTTTGCCGAGACCGCGAAACTGTTGATGGTGTCGTTCGATTCCACGTTGAAATCCAACCTGTCGGTCGGCCTGCCGCTCGACATGCTGTTCCTCGCCCGCGACACATATAAGATCGAACTGCAGAAGCGGATCGGCGGCGACGATCCGTATTACCGAAAGATTTCCGAAGGTTGGTCCGACGCACTCAGAAACGCGTTCAAGAGCCTTCCCGACTTCCCGGGCTGAATGCAGAAAGGCGGCCGAAGCCGCCTTTCGAAGTCCGAATCGTGCGGCCGATCAATAGTAGGGCGAACGGCACTCGCGACGTGGCCCGTTATAGGGCTGGAACGTGTTGTCCGAGGCGCGGTAGGACCGATAGCGGTTGTAGCACCACTCGACATGCGCGCTGCCATAGTCGCGGACGACGCGGCGCGGCGGGGAAGCGATTGCACCACCGACGATGGCGCCCGTGATGAAGGCAGCGGCCGGATACCAGAACCCATCGTCATAGCGGCGATATCCCGGGCGATAATCGCGATAGCCGCGATGCCCACGGTAGTAGCCGCCCCGGCGGTCACGGTCGCGGTCCCAGCGGCGGTCGGCGCGCCGGTCGCGATCCCAGCGACGGTCGGCTCTGCGCTCGATGCGACGCTCGACATTGCCGGCCCAGGGGCTGAACTGGCGATCCGGGTTTACCGCTCTAAACGAGCCGGGAAACTGGCCCTGATTGGTCTGGACCTGCTGGATCGCAGACGGGGCCGAAGTCTCGACGCGCGGCAACGCCGACGCCGTTCCCGTCATGCCGAGTGGTAGCGCCATGGCAAGCGCAATGAAGCCGGATAGGATCTTTTTCATAACGACCTCCGAATCTAGGTGGAACCAATGTCCCTTTGTGACAGAATGAAATGACGCCACGTAAGTTCCCGAGCCGCTCGCGCTTGACGCGCAAGAAGCGATCAAATGCGGGTGATCACACGATCGGCCGCAACATCAGGATGCGGCAAGGATCGCCGGAGCGCTGTGCAGGAGCGTAGGGCGCGCGCACGATCAGGCAGTTCGCACGCGCCAAGATCCGCAACATCGACGAATCCTGCATTGCGAGCGGCGAAACGATCAGGTCGCCTTGGTCATCCAGACGTGCGATCGCGCGGACATAGTCCTGCCGGCGATCGTTTTCGGCGAGAACGCCGTCGAGAGCCGCCTTCGGCAAATGCTGATCCGTCGGCAATCCTTGCAACGCGGCGAGCAAAGGACGCAGGAAGAGATCGGCGCAAACCATTGCCGAAACTGGATTTCCCGGCAGGCCAAGCACCGATGCCCGCCCCAGCCGACCCGCCATCAGCGGCTTGCCGGGCCGCATCGCGATCTTCCAGAAGGCAAGGTCCACGCCTTTCGCAGCGAACGCCTTCGCCGTCAGGTCGTGATCGCCGACCGACGCGCCGCCGAGCGTGACGATCACATCGCTTGTCTCGGCGACGGCCCGATCCAGCGCCGAGCCGATGCTCTCCAGATCATCGCCCACGATACCGAGGTCGATCGCATCGCCCCCGGAATCACGGACGATCTGCGCGACACCGAAACTGTTCGACGCGATGATCTGGTCGTCCGTTCGCGATGCTCCCGGCTGCACGAGTTCATCGCCCGTGGCGATGATCGCGACTCTCGGCCGGCGGACGACACGAACGCGGTCCGCATCGGCTGCCGCAATCAGCGCCAATGCCTGCGGATCGATCCGCCGACCGGCCTCCAGCAGAACATCGCCCGAATGGAAATCCAGCCCCGCCTTGCGAATATGCCGGCCGGCTGCGACCGACTCGATGGCGGTGACGACATCGCCTTCACGCTCCGCGTTCTCCTGGATCAGGATCGTGTCGGCGCCTTGCGGGACGGGCGCCCCGGTGAAGATACGCACGGCCTCGCCATCGCCCAGACTGCCTGCAAACCGACGGCCGGCAGCGGATTCACCGATCACGGTCAGCCGGGCAGGGACCCTGTCGACATCGACCGCGCGAACCGCGTAGCCGTCCATGGCGGACGCGTCGAAGGGCGGATGCGTCCGGCCGGCGAGGACCGGGGCCGAAAGGACGCGGTTACCTGCCGAATGCAGCTCCACTGCTTCGCTTTCGAGCGGCTCGACGCCGCCGAGCAGCCGTTCGAGCGCCTCGGCGACCGGTATCATGGCTTCTGCTCGTCGCGGCGAAAATCGCCCGACTTGCCACCGCTCTTTTCCACCAGCCGCACGTCGCCGATGATCATCGCCTTGTCGAGCGCCTTCGCCATGTCGTAGATCGTCAGGCAGGCGACCGACACGGCCGTCAACGCCTCCATCTCGACGCCCGTCTGGCCTTTCAGCCGCACCTCTGCGGCAACCCGAAGGCCGGGCAGCGCATGATCTGGCTCGATCTCGACGGTGATCCTGGTCAGGAGCAGCGGATGGCACAGCGGAATGAGTTCGGACGTCTTCTTGGCTGCCATGATGCCTGCGATGCGTGCCGTGCCGAGCACATCGCCCTTCTTGGCATTGCCGGCCAGGATCGCGTCGAGCGTCGCCGGCTCCATGCGCACGTGCCCCTTCGCGAGCGCGACGCGCTGCGTCTCGTCTTTGGTTCCGACATCGACCATGTGGGCTTCGCCGGTTGCGCCGATATGCGTGAGGCCGCTCATTGTGCTCCCAGGAGTTCCCGCGTGGCGCCGGTGACATCGTCCCGGCGCATCAGGCTTTCGCCGACGAGGAACGTGTCGATGCCAGCCACGCGCATCCGGTCGCAATCGGCCCGCGTGAAGATGCCGCTCTCGCCGATGATGATGCGGTCGTCCGGGATCAGCTTCGCGAGACGCTCGGATGTGGCAAGATCGACTTCGAACGTGCGCAGATTGCGGTTGTTGATGCCGATCAGGGGCGACCGAAGATTCAAGGCACGCTCGGTCTCCGCCTCGTCGTGAACCTCGACCAGCGCCGCCATCCCGAGTTCTTCGGCGGCGTCTTCGAGGTCGCGTGCAAGACCGTCGTCGACGCTCGCCATGATGATCAGGATCGCATCCGCGCCCCATGCGCGGGCTTCATGCACCTGGTACGTATCGAAAAGGAAATCCTTGCGCAGCGCGGGGAGGGCACAGGCCTCTCGGGCGGCGGTCAGAAAGTCGGGCGAACCCTGAAACGACGGCGCATCCGTCAGCACCGAAAGACATGCCGCACCGCCGGCTTCATAGGCGCGCGCCAGCGTCGGCGGATCGAAATCCGGTCGGATCAGGCCCTTTGAAGGACTCGCCTTCTTGATTTCGGCGATCAGCGCCGGCTTGCCGTCAATGTGCTTCGCGCGCAGCGCTCCGATGAAATCGCGTGGCGCCGCCATGTCCGCAGCCGCTTTGCGAATGTCGCCGAGAGGGATGGCGGATTTGGCCGCTGCGATCTCGTCGCGCTTGTAGGCTTCGATCTTTCGCAGGATGTCGGCCATCACGCGCTCCTTGCGCGGTTGGAAATTTCGATCAGTTCCGTCAGGCACTGGCGCGCCTTGCCACTGTCGATCGATTTGGCGGCGAGTTCGAGGCCGGCTTCCAGCGTGCGCGCGCGACCGGCAACGACGAGCGCGCCGGCAGCGTTCAGCATCGCGATGTCCCGGTAGGCGCCTTCCGCACCCTCGAGTACACCGCGAAGGGCCATGGCATTCGTCTGCGCATCCCCGCCCTTGAGTTCTTCGGCGCGGGCACGGCGAAGGCCGAACTGCTCGGGTTCGATCTCGAACGTATGGATTTCGCCATCTTCGAGCGCGGCGACCTGCGTGACGCCGGCCGTCGTCATCTCGTCGAGCCCGTCGCCATGAACGACCCAGACACGCGACGAGCCCAGTCTCTTCAGCACCTCGGCGATCGGCTCGAGCCAGACGGGCGAGAACACGCCGACGAGTTGGTTGGAGACGCCCGCGGGATTGGAAAGAGGGCCAAGGATGTTGAAGATCGTGCGCGTTCCGAGCTCGACCCGGCTCGGCCCGACATGGCGCATCGCGGCATGATGGGCAGGCGCGAACATGAAGCCGAGCCCGGCCTCGCGGATGCAAATTGCGATCTCGTATGCGCCAAGCTCGATGTTGACGCCGAGCGCCGCCAGCGCATCGGCTGCGCCCGAGCGTGACGACAGTGCGCGGTTGCCGTGCTTGGCGACGGGCACGCCCGCACCCGCGACGATGAAGGCCGCGCAGGTCGAGACATTGTAGGAACCAGACGCATCGCCGCCGGTGCCGACGATGTCGACGGCGTCCGAAGGCGCGTCGACACGGAGCATCTTGGCGCGCATGGTCGCCACCGCGCCGGAGATTTCAGGCACGGTCTCGCCGCGCACCCGCAGCGCCATCAGGAAACCGCCGATCTGGCTCGGCGTCGCTTCTCCCGACATCATGATGTCGAACGCCTTTTGCGCCTCCTCGAAGGATAGCGTGTCCCCCGAAGCCACCCGCGCGATATGTTCCTTCAGGTCCGCCATCGATCAGAAGCTCAACGCCTGTTGCACCGCGCCCTGGTTCACCGTGACCGAATACTGCGCCTGAAGGCGGGTAACGAGCTGGTCGAGGAGGTCGTCGCCGAACCCTCCTGCGTAATTCTGCGCGACATTTTCGGGGAGCGAACCTCCGGACGCATTGGCAGGCGCGAACACCTCGCTTACCTGCAGCACGATCTGCCGGTCGCCCTCGTTCGACCCGATCGTCTCGACGCCCCGGGCGGGCACCGAGAAAGCGGCAGCAACGCCCTCGCGGCCAAGGTCGACATCGTCGGCGCCGCGACGCAGGCCACGCTTGGTCTGCACTTCCAGTTCGAGTTCGCCCGCGACCTCGCCAAGCGCCGCCCCGTCTTCGAGTTGGGCAGCGATCTCGTTGGCACGTTCGACGAGAAGACGTCGGCCTTCCTGTTCGCGCCATTCAGCCACAACGTCATCGCGAACCTCGTCCAGTTCCCGGTCGCGGGCAGGGGTCACGTCCGTGACCTCGTAGAAGACATAGCCATTGGCACCGAGGGTGATCGGCGCATTTTCGGCATTCGGCTCGGCCTCGAATGCCGCCGCCAACACCTCTTCGGCACCGGGGATGCCGTCGACCGGATCGCCATCCGGATCGAGCCCGTTGGCATCGACGGCCGGAACACTGACGATTTCGAGGTTCTGCTGGCTTGCAGCCTCCCGCAACGTCGCGCCCCCGGCGCGCGCATCCTCGTAGGCGTCATAGACATCGAGCAGGATTCGGTTGGCCTCATCGAGAGCCATTTCTTCGCGAATTTCAGCCGAGACGTCCTCCAGGGGACGAACGGCTTCCGCCAGAATTTCGTCGACGCGAACGATGAGCGATCCGAAGGACCCGGCCACCACGTCGCTCACGCCATCTTCCTCGAGGGCAAATGCGGCCTCGGCGATGGCGGGATCGGGCACGTCTTCACGCGTGAAGGTGCCGAGGGTCAGATCGCCGGCCGAACGGCCAAGCTCGGCAGCGATTTCGTCGAACGTCGCTTCGTCGGACGAGATCCGCCCAGATGCCGCCTCTGCGGCTTCCGCATTGGGGAACACGATCTGGCTGATGGTGCGCTGCTCGGCTTCGGAGAAGGAACTGCGGTGCGTTTCGTAAAACTCGGCCACCTGTTCGTCGCTGATCGCAGCCGGATCGGCAATGTCTTCCGGTTCGAGCTTCGCATAGTCGAGCGCGCGATATTCCGGCGCGGCAAAGCTCGCCGAATTCTCGTCGAACCAGGCCTGGAGAACGTCGTCGGCAGGGTCTTCGATCGGCTCGACGAGCGAACGGTCGAGGATGAGATATTCCGCCGTCCTGTCTTCCCCCTGATAGAGCGCCACTGCATCAAGGAAGGCGTCCGGCACGCCCATGCCATCGGCGACTGCATCGACGATCTGCTGACGGATCGCCAGTTGCTCGCGATTGCGCAGATAATCGTCGGGACGCATGCCCACCTGCTGCAGCACGAAATTGAACTGGTTGCGGTCGAACTGGCCGCTCGCATTGCGGAATGCGGGGTCCTCAGCGGTCAGGGCAGCCAGACGATCGCGCGACAGGCCGAGATCCATCTCGCGCGCCTGCTCGTCGAGCACGGCGCCGGCGACGAGTTGCGCCAGCACCTGTTGCTCGAGCCCGAAGGCGCGTGCCTGCTCACGCGATATGCGCGTGCCGAACTGCTGCGACAGAAGCTGAAGCTGGCGATCATAGGCCAGCCGGTACTCGTTCACCTGTACGCGGGTGTCCCCGACGGCAAGGACATGGTTGCCGACGCCGGTCAGGATCTGGCCGGAAATGCCCCACACGGCAAAACTGACGACGAGGAGGCCAAGCAGCAGCTTCACCATCAAGGAACCGGATTTGCCGCGCAGCCAAGTCAGCATTTTCGACCTTCCCGTATTGGTCCATCATGAAATCTGGTTGAGGGAATACCGTCACTGGCGGGCCCTGTCGATTGCTTTGTCGACGCATTTTGCTACCAAGCAGCGATCGATACCCGGAACAAACGAAGGAAATTCGATGAGCGCGCGCATACGACCCGTATTGGCCGGCAACTGGAAGATGAACGGAGTGGCGGCATCGCTTCCCGAGCTCCAGGCGATCGTCGCCGGTTCTCATGGCTTTACCGGCCTCGACCTCGTCGTGTGCCTGCCGGCGACGCTGATCGCGCGGGCGCAGCCGATCGTTGCGGGCTCTCCGGTCCGGCTCGGCGGGCAGGATTGTCACGCCAGCGCATCCGGCGCCCACACCGGCGACGTGTCTGCCGATATGCTCAAGGACGCCGGCGCGGACTACGTGATCGTGGGCCATTCCGAACGCCGGTCCGACCATGGCGAGACGAGCGACGCCGTTGCGGCCAAGGCCAAGGCCGCCTGGGCCGCCGGGCTTACACCCATCATCTGCATCGGCGAAACTCGCGCCGAACGCGAGTCAGGCGCCACGCTCGACGTGCTGTCGGCACAGATCGATGGTTCGGTCCCGGAAGGCGCCACGGCCGAGAACACGATCGTCGCCTATGAACCGGTCTGGGCGATCGGCACCGGATTGACCCCGACGGCAGAAGACGTGGGCGTCGCCCATGCGCACATCCGCGCCCGGCTGGAGGCGAAGATCGGCGCGGCGGCGCTATCCGTGCCGCTTCTTTACGGCGGATCGGTCAAATCCTCGAACGCTGCCGAGCTCATGGCCGTGGAAAACGTCGACGGCGCGCTTGTCGGTGGCGCCAGCCTCAAGGCCGCGGATTACCTCGCTATCGCTGGTGCATTCTAGACAATTTGCTTTAATGTGCACTGGCGTCGTTCGCCATCGCTTCACCACCTGACAAGCCGATACATCTGGTGACCTGACGCAGACATGGTCGCGCACTAGCATAGTCATATGGCGAATCGCTCAAGGCATGACACTTGGCGGCGTGTTGCCATTTGTATTGATGCGGCGGGAGTATGCGTATGAGCGACGAAGACATGATCAGCGCCGGCGGTGCGGTCGAACCAGAGCGGTTGTTGGAACTGACGACGCAGATCGTCTGCGCCTATGTCAGTCACAACCCCGTTCCGGCGTCGGAAGTATCGGGGTTGATTGGCTCGGTTCACCGGTCGATTTCCGCCCAGGGCAAAGTAACGGCTCCGGAACAGCAACTGGAGCCGGCGGTGCCGATCCGCAAATCGGTTACGCCTGACTACATTATTTCGCTCGAGGACGGACGCAAGTTCCGCACCCTGTCGCGCCATCTGATGGCCCGGTACGGCATGACGCCTGAGCAGTATCGACGCAAATGGGGCCTGCCGGACGACTACCCGATGGTCGCTCCCAACTACGCGGTCGAGCGGTCGAAGATCGCCAAGTCCATGGGACTTGGCCGACCCGAATCCGGCGGCCCGGACGAATAGGCGTCGATCAGCCGATCAGCGGACAGTTCGGCGCCCGGCCGAACACGACCCAGACACGTTCGCCGCGCGATCGCCCGATGATCTCGATCGAGCGTCGGCCGACGCCGACGATTTCGGCCCGCCGGATGCCCATCCGGTCGGCCTTGCGCAACGCGTCGCGCGGCGAGCACCCACCACCCCGGCCGCGCCACTCGTCGCGGTCGCGGTAGCCGCCGCGGTCCCAGCGTCCCGGTCCGCGGTCCCAGCGTCCGGCTCCGCGGTCGGGCGCGAAGAACTCCGCACCCGGGCGCTGCCCGCCACCCAGACCGTAATATCCACGATCCTGCGCCACGGCAGGCAGGGCGGCCAAAAGGCTGGCGGCGACCAGACCCAGGACGGCGAACTTCTTCATTTCCAGAACCCCTCGACCATGTCGCACGATTGCGACGATAGAGAACTATGCAAGTGCGAAGCTGAATGCCGGGCTACCGCGCCGTTCATCGACCGTTCATGCGCGACTTCGGGCGTCGCCGCACATAATCAGAAACTGAGTAACTGACTGAAAACGATCTGTTTTCCCTCGCAGACTGCCCATGCTTCCGAATGAATGCACGATCCGCAGACCGAAAAACCACAGCGCAGGGGTTGATTTGAGAACAAAACAAGAACATGATCAATCATCAACTGAGGAAAGCAACATGTCCGATCTGGTCCACGATCTCGTCTCGTTCATTTCGATAGGCGCCTTCATCACGACGCTCGCCCTTTGGTTGGTGGCAGTCTGATCAGTCGCCGAGCGCCGTGCCCTCCCGCCGTGGATCGGCGGCGCCTTCGAGCCCCGATTGCGTGAATTCGATGCCGTGCAGGCCCGAATTGAGCTCGCGCATCTCGGTCTCGTAGCCCAGAGCCTGGAGGGCAGGGGCAAAGTTCTCCGCGCTCGATCCGGCCTCCAGCCAGTAAGGGCCGGCAATGTTGGCCAGATGAGGCAATGCGACCGCTTCGTTCATCGGCATCTGCCAGTCGATCAGGGCGACCAGCGTCTTTGCGACATAGGGGATGATGGTCGCGCCGCCGGGCGACCCGATCGCGTAGATCGGCTTGCCATCCTGCAGCACGATCGTCGGCGACATCGAGGACCGCGGACGTTTGGATGCTTCGACGCGGTTTGCGACGGGTCCTGAATCCCCATTCGGCAGAAAGGAGAAATCGGTGAGCTGGTTGTTGAGCAGATAGCCGTTCGCCATCAGCCGCGCCCCGAATGCGTTCTCGATCGACGACGTCACGGAAATGACATTGCCCTCCGCATCGGCGATGACGAAGTGGGATGTTGCCGGCGCCTCGTAGGACAAGCCGTCCTGGATAATGTCCGTTCGCCTGGTGAGCGGCTCGCCGGCCACAACTTTGTCCTGGGGCAGTGCTTCGTCGATCTGCAATAGCTTGGCACGTTCGGTGAGATAGGTCGCGTCGACAAGTCCGGAGGGAACGTCGACGAAATCGGGATCGGCCAGGTAGCGGTTCCGGTCGGCGAAGGCGAGGCGGGTCGCGTCGCCGATCAGCCGCCAGGCATCGACGTCGTCCGCTCCCAGCGCACGAAGGTCATGAGGCTCGACGAGACCAAGGATCTGGCCGACGGCCATTCCACCGGAAGAGGGCGGGCCCATGCCGCAAACCTCGAAGTCACGGTAGGGAACACAGACCGGTTCGCGCTCGACGACCTCATAACCGGCGAAATCGTCGAGAGTCAGCGCGCCGGGATTGCTTGGATGGTTCGCAACCGCATCGACGATCGCGGCGGCTGGATCGCCACGATAAAAGGGCGCTGCTCCCTCGTCGGCGAAAGATCGCAGAACGTTCGCGTAGTTCCCATTGCGTAACTCGTCCCCCGCTGCCAGCGCCGCTCCGTCAGGGAAGAAATATGAGGAGGCGGCCGGATCGGAATCGAGCCGTCCGGCCTCGGCTTCGAGCAGGCCGGCAAGCCTCGGCGAAACCGTGAACCCGCGTTCCGCAAGGTCGATCGCGTCGGCAAGACTATCGGAAAGGTCGAGCTTGCCGTGCCGTTCCGCCAGAAGTTCCAGCAGGAGCGGCACGCCGGGCACGCCCACGGATCGTCCGCCGACGACCGCCTCGAAAAAGGGCAAGGGTTCGCCATTGTCGTCGAGGAAAAGATCGGGCGTCGCACTTGCCGGCGCCGTTTCGCGCGCATCGTATGAGGTCAGGTCGCCCATGGCGCCATCGTACCACAATGCGAAGGCGCCACCGCCAAGACCGGACGATTGCGGCTCGACCAGGCCAAGCACGACCTGGACCGCTATTGCGGCGTCGGCTGCGGAGCCACCCCGGCGCAAGATCGCCATGCCGGCTTCCGTGGCGAGCGGATTGGCCGAGACCACCATCGATTCCCGGGCGCGCACGAGAGGAGCAGACTGAAGGCCGGTCGCCGCCTCGGGAGCGACGAGATCGCTCGCCTGTTGTGCCGGAGCGGACGTCGTCACCGATAATGACAACAAGGCGGCAAGGACGGGCAGGGCGACATGGACAGATTTCGACATGGCCGATCTCCTCTTGAGGGGATCACTCTACGTCGCCGAACACCTCTTCGAAAGCAGCCTTCATCGCCATGTCGACATCCGTCATGGTCACCGGAAGGCCGAGATCGACGAGGCTCGTGACGCCATGCCCACGAATCCCGCAAGGGACGATGCCATCGAAATGGGCGAGATCGGGCTCGACATTGAGCGCGATGCCGTGAAACGACACCCAGCGCCGCAACCTTATGCCGATCGCAGCGATCTTGTCTTCGGCCGCCATCCCGTTTGGCAAGGCCGGCCGCTTGGGCCGTACGACCCAGACGCCGACCCGATCATCGCGCCGCTCGCCCTTTACGTTGAACCGATCCAGAGTGCGGATGATCCATTCCTCCAGCGCCGCCACGAAGGCGCGGACATCCTCGCGCCGGCGCTTCAGATCGAGCATGACATAGGCGACCCTCTGACCGGGGCCGTGATAGGTGTACTCCCCACCGCGTCCCGCGGCGAAGACGGGAAACCGCTCGGCCGCGAGGAGATCGGCAGGATTTGCGCTCGTCCCGGCCGTATAGAGCGGCGGATGCTCGACCAGCCAGACGAGTTCTCCGGCCGCGCCGTCGCGTATCGCCCCCGCGCGCTCTTCCATGAAGGCAAGCGCGGCCGGGTATTCGACCAGGTCCGGCTCGATCCGCCATTCGACGGCCGGTGATCCGGGGATCGCCAGAAACTGGGCGGGCAGGGCGTCGCGCGTGGTCATGATCAGGCGGATGTATGGGATCGCGCGGCGCGCGTCCACTCGTTGACGCTGCGTCTTGCGGCAATCGGCAAAATAATCGGCAATTCCACGCCCGCGCACTTGTGCGGGGTGGGGCGATTTGCTAATTGCGCCGGGCCGGTCAAGACCGGCTGGTCATGGCGTGCGGTCGTGGCGGAATTGGTAGACGCGCAGCGTTGAGGTCGCTGTGGGGCAACCCGTGGAAGTTCGAGTCTTCTCGACCGCACCAATGCCATCTCGCTCCTATTTGGATGCGACGCGCTTCGTCCTTCGCGATTGACAGTCGGTCCCAACTATCTCACCCAATGAGTATGGTAGAAGGCCTCAGCCACATCACGTTCATCGTGCGCGATCTCGATCGCATGGAAACGATCCTCACCACGGTGCTCGACGCTCGGAAGGTCTACGACAGCGGAGCTGACACATTCTCCCTGTCGCGTGAGCGATTTTTCCTTGTGGGTCAACGCACCAATGCCGTCTGGATCGCGATCATGGAGGGCGAGCCGTTACCGGGACGAACCTACAACCACGTCGCCTTCAAGATCCCCGACACGAAGTACGATGACTATCTTGCCCGCGTCCGCGCCTTGAACCTCGACCTTCGCGAGGGACGCCGTCGTGTGCACGGCGAAGGCCGTTCGATCTATTTCCACGATCACGACAACCATCTGTTCGAGTTGCATACCGGCACGCTTGCCGAGCGCCTCGAACGCTACGCCGATGGTCGGTAGGGACATGCGATCCGCTGTCCGATAAGACATCCGCCAGTCGCATAAGATGGATTATGGAACTGCTGCATGCCTGCCGATCGCAGGCAAACGCCTCAGCCGCCAAACTCGATGACCATTCCGTCATAAGCCGGCTCGACATGATCCGGTGTCTCGGCCGTGACCGTGTCGTAGTCGAGCGGTATGTGCATATGCGTCAGCACCGCCCGCTTCGGCTTCAACCGCTCGATCACTTCCAGCGCTTCCTCGAGCGAGAAATGGCTCGGATGCCGCTTGTATTGAAGCGCGTCGACGATCAGCACGTCGAGGCCCTGCAACCGCGCCAGTGTTTCGGCCGGAAACGCGCTGACGTCCGAGCAATACGCCAGACCGCCGATCCGGAAGCCGAGCGATATGATGTCGCCGTGGATTTGCGGCAGCGGCAGGAATTCGATGACGCCGCCAGGACCGTCGATCGTGAAGGCGTCGTCATGCGTGATGACGTGCGGGTTCAGGATCGGCGGATAGGAACTGCCGGGCGGCGTCTCGAAGCAATAGCCGAAGGAGTCGCGCAGCCGGTCGAGCGTCGGCCGGTCGGCCTGGATGTCGATGCGTCTGCGTTGCACCAGAGCGAATCCCCGCAGATCGTCGATGCCGTGGATATGGTCGGCATGTGGATGCGTGTAGACGGCGGCGTCGACCGCTTCCACGCCCGCCGAGATCATCTGGTCGCGAAAGTCCGGCCCGGTGTCGATCACGACGCGCGTGACGCCCCCCGGCCCGATGCGCTCGACCATAGCGGCCGCGCGCCGGCGCCGGTTGCGCGGATTGGCAGGATCGCAGTTGCCCCAGTCGCCGGTGATCCGCGGCACGCCTGGCGACGAGCCGCATCCAAGGATCGTGAAGCGATAGAAGGCGCTCATCAGGGCCGCGGCATCTTCGAAAACAGGCGGAAGAAATTGTCGGTCGTCAGCCGCCGGATTTCGGTCTCGTCGGCGCCGATCGTTTCCGCCAGCACTTTGGCGGTATCGGCGACATAGGCAGGCTCGTTACGCCGTCCGCGATGCGGCACCGGCGCGAGGAACGGCGCGTCGGTCTCGACCAGCAGCCGGTCGTGCGGAACGTTGCGCGCGATGTCGCGAATGTCCTGCGAATTGCGGAACGTCAGGATACCCGAAAACGAAACATAACCGCCGAGCTCGACACCGACTTCGGCAAGCCACGCACCGGACGAAAAACAATGCAGAACAAAGGGAAACGAACCGATCCTCGATTCGTCTTGCAGGATCGCAATCATGTCCTCGTCGGCCGCGCGCGCGTGGATCACCAGCGGCAACCCGGTGGTCCGCGCCGCGTCGATATGCACGCGCAATCCATGCGCCTGCGCGTCGCGCGGCGCCTTGTCATAGTGATAGTCCAGCCCCGCCTCGCCGATCGCCACCACCTTCGGATGACTGCTCAATTCGGTGAGTTCGGCCGCGGTGACGTCCCGCTCCTCGCCGGCATTGTGCGGATGCGTGCCGACCGAGCAATAGACCTCGTCATAGGCCTCGGCGATCGCGCGGATCTGGTCGAACCGGCGAACGCGGGTCGAGATCGTGACCATGCGACGTACGCCCGCCGCGAGCGCCCGCGCGACGACGGCGTCCCGCTCCTCCTCGAAGTCTGGAAAGTCGAGATGGCAATGGCTGTCGACCAGCATCGTCACGCGCCCTGCACTTCCTGCTCCACATAGCGCGGGAAGATGCCTTGCGGCGCCGGCAGTTCGGCGCCCGGCTGAAGCCAGCCCTCGGCCAGATTGGCGAAAGTGCGGTCGCCGGACGGAACGTCCAGCAGATCGAGCAGCTTGTCGGCGGCCTGCGGAATGAAGGCAAGGCAGAGGATGCCGACGCGGCGCAGCACTTCCGCCGTCGTGTAGAGCACGGTCTCCATGCGCGCCGGATCGGACTTGCGCAGCGCCCATGGCTCCTGTCCGGCGAAATAGCGATTGGCCTCGGCAACGACGCCGAAGATCGCGGCGAGCGCGGTGTGCAGCGCCTGGTGCCCCATGGCCGTGCGCGCGGTTGCAAGCGCTTCCAGCGCCTGGTCGAGGATCGCCCGGTCGACGTCTGCAAGCTCGCCGCGCTGAGGCACCCTGCCCGCGCAGTTTTTGGCGATCATCGACAGCGAGCGCTGCGCCAGATTGCCGAGATCGTTGGCAAGGTCCGCATTGGTGCGGTTGACGATCGCCTCGTGGCTGTAGTTGCCGTCCTGGCCGAACGGCACTTCGCGCAGCAGGAAATAGCGCAACTGATCGAGCCCGTAATGTTCGACGAGCGCGGCCGGGTCGATGACGTTGCCGACCGACTTCGACATCTTCTCCCCGCGGTTGAAGACGAAGCCATGGCTGAACACGCGCTTTGGCAACGGGATGCCGGCCGACATCAGGAAGGCCGGCCAGTAGACGGCATGGAAGCGCGTGATGTCCTTGCCGATGACGTGCAGATCGGCCGGCCAATAGCGCCAAAGCTCTGCGTTTTCGTCGGGATAGCCGGCGGCGGTGATGTAGTTCGTCAGCGCGTCGACCCAGACATACATGACGTGCTTTTCGTCGCCGGGCACCGGAATGCCCCAATCGAACGTCGTCCGCGAGATCGAAAGGTCCTTGAGGCCGGAGCGCACGAAGCTCGCAACCTCGTTGCGGCGTTCGACAGGCCCGACGAAGTCCGGCTGACGTTCGTAAAGATCGAGCAGCCGGGCCTGATAGGCCGACAGACGAAAGAAATAGCTCTCCTCCTCCACCCATTCGACCGGCGTTCCCTGCGGTCCATAGCGTACGTCGTCCGCACGAACCTCCGTCTCGTCCTCGCCGTAATAGGCTTCGTCGCGCACGGAGTACCAGCCGGCATATCCACCCTTGTAGATATCGCCGCTTGCTTCCATCGCCTTCCAGATCGCCTGCGAGGCGCGTTTGTGGCGCTCTTCGCTGGTGCGGATAAAATCATCGTTCGACGCATTGAGAAGCGTCGCCATCTTCTTGAATTCAGAAGAATTCCGGTCGGCGAGCTCCTTCGGCGAAATACCCTCCTTGCGCGCGGTCTGCAGCATCTTGATGCCGTGCTCGTCGGTGCCGGTCAGGAAGTGCACGTCCTTGCCGTCGAGGCGCTGGAAGCGCGCCAGCGCGTCCGTCGCGATCAGCTCGTAGGCATGGCCGATATGCGGCTTGCCGTTCGGATAGGAAATCGCGGTGGTGATGTAGAACTTCTCGGCTGCCATGCGCTCGCTCGGTCATTGGAGCATCGGCCGATGCTCTCGGATCTGGTCGCGGTCACATAGACCACACACCGCCATTTGGCCAGTCGCGCAATCAGCGCGCGGCGCAAAGCTGGCCGAGCAGCCCGACGACGTGCTGGCGCTTGTCGAGATTGTAGGTGTCGGTATCGACGATGCGCTGGCGCACGCCCGACCATTGATCGGCGAGCCGCGCCGCCAACTCCGCGTCGCCGGCCTGGCCGGCCGCCTGCGCCCTCGCCTCGGCGATGCCAGCGACATGCTCGTTGAACAGCCGGAACTGGACCGTGGAATCGCGTCCGCCGACGGCGTCGGCAATCCGGTAGGCCGCAGCGACATCGAACCTGCCGCCGGAGACCACGGCGTCGACCGCATTGGCGATATCGAGCCCGCCGAACTGCGTCATCAAAAGCGCCTCGCGCACGCTGCCCGAGGCCTTTGCCGCGAGATCGTCCGGCACCTCTTCGGACCCCGGCGAAACCGCCCGCAATGCGGCGAGGAGATCATCGCCCGCCAGCGGCTTCAGCTTCAGGAGTTGGCAGCGCGAGCGGATCGTCGGCAGCATTCGGCCGATGGAATGAACGACGAGCAGGAAGAGCGTACGCGGCGGCGGTTCCTCCAGGCTCTTCAAAAGCGCATTGGCGGCGTTGCGGTTCATGTCGTCGGCGGCGTCGACGATCACGACCCGGTAGCCACCATCATGCGAGGTCATCGACAGAAACCGTCCGACGCGGCGGATTTCATCGACCGTGACGGCCGACTTGAACCCGGCTCCGCGATCGGCGGCAGGCCGCGTCAGGTGCAGAAGCGACGGATGCGCCCCCTGCGCCATCAGCCTGAACAGCGTGGACGCCGGGTCCGGCCGCACAAGCGTCGAAGGCGCTTCGGCCGGGCGCGGATTGGCGAGCAGATGATGGGCCAGCCGAAAGGCGAACGTCGCCTTTCCGATCCCGCGCGGTCCCGAAAGGATCAGCGCGTGATGGAATTTGCCCGTCCGGTAGGCGCGCGCCAGTTCGTCTGCTTCCCCGACATGCCCGAACAACTCGGCATGCTCCACCGGTTCGGGCACTTCGGGAATGCTGTCATACTGCTCAGGCGCGATGCGTTCAAAGCTCATCGGCGACCTGCAGCAAGCTTCCCGCAGGCGCGATCACCTTCTCGACCCGGCTCCACACGGCATCTGCGACCGCATCCCGCTCCTTCGACGCGTCGATGATGACGCAGCGTGCGGGCTCGGCACGGGCGATGTCGATATAGGCCTCGCGACGCTCCTCGTGCAGCGACAGGTCTTCCTTCTCGTAGCGGTCGGCATCGTCGGTGCCGCGCCGGCTTGCCGCGCGCCGCATGCCTTCCACCGGGTCAAGGTCGAGGATGATCGTCAGATCGGGCATCATGCCGTTGATCGCGACGCTCTCCAGTGCCGCCATGAACGCCTTGTCGAGCCTCCCCGAGACGCCCTGGTAGACGCGTGAGGAATCGAGAAAGCGATCGCAAAGCACGATCTTGCCGGCCTCAATTGCCGGCCGGATGATCTGCTCGACATGGTCGGATCGCGCTGCCGCGAACAGCATCGCCTCCATCGCCGGCCCGAAGGGCTCGGCCGCGCCCGAAAGCAGCACGTGCCGTACCGCCTCCCCGCCCGCCGAACCGCCGGGCTCGCGCGAGACGACGACCTCGTGGCCTTCCGCCTCCAGACGGTCGGCAAGAAGCCGGATCTGGGTCGACTTTCCGGCCCCCTCGCCGCCTTCGAAGGTGATGAAATGTCCTCGTGGCAATGCGCATCCTTTCGCCGGCCGCTGAACTCGCCCCAGCGCCTAGCAGATAATGCGGGCGCGCGCCAAATGCGACCGGTGGATCAGCGCATCCAGCCGACGGCGAGTTCCTCGATCGCATCGAGCGCGCGCTGATGGAGCTTGCCGGTATCGACCGATTCGGCGGCATAAAGCGGCGTTTCCTGGCTCATCGCATCGCCGATCCAGACCCTGAGCGTGCCGACCCGCGCGCCCTCCTCCACCGGCGCGATGACCGGTCCGTCATAGACGATGCGCGCGACGAGGCGGTCGCGGTTTGTCAAAGGCACGAAGAGCGAGATCGGCCCGTTGGATCGCAGACCGACGCCGCCCTTCTCTCCGCCATAGACTTTGGCCTCGCCGACGACCTCGTTCTCCGCGAATATCTGATACTTGTCGAAGGCGCGCATGCCCCAGTCGAGGATCTTACGCGCTTCCTCGGCGCGCACCGCGTCGCTCTCCATGCCGCTCAGCGCGACGAAGAGGCGCCGGTCGTCGCGCGCGACTGATCCGACGATGCCGTAGCCCGATTCCTGTGTGAAGCCCGTCTTCATCCCGTCAGCGCCGATATTCATGCGCAGGAGCGGATTGCGATTGCGCTGGGTGATGTTGTTCCAGGTGAATTCGGCCTGCGCGTAATAGGCATATTGGTCCGGATATTCGGTCCAGATGTGATGCGCGAGCATGGCGAGTTCGCGCACCGTCACCACCTGCCCTTCGGCGGGCAGTCCGGTGGAATTCTTGAACACCGATCGCGTCATGCCGATCGCGCGGGCGCGCTCGGTCATCAATTGCGCGAAATTTTCTTCCGAGCCCGCCATGCCCTCGGCGATGATGATGCACCCGTCATTTGCAGACTGCACGATCACGCCTTGGATCAGGTTTTCGAGGCTGATCGACGAGCGGACCTCGGCAAACATGGTCGACCCGCCCGACATCGCGCCGCCGGTGCGCCATGCGTTCTCGCTGACGAAGAACTCCTCCTGAAGCGTCAGCCGACCGGTCTTGAGCGCATTGAAGACGACTTCCATCGTCATCAGCTTGGCGAGCGAGGCCGGCGGGATCAGCGCATCGGGGTCTTTGGCGAAGAGGACCGTGCCAGTATCGGCATCGATCATGAAGGCCTGCTGCGCGCGCGTCTCGAAAAGCTGGGCGGCCGCGTTTGACACAAGCCCCATGACGCACAGGAACGCGGCCACCGCCACGCCCGGAATTCGCCGATCATACATTGCCCTACCTACCCCAAATGTGCCCTTCGACGAAGGCTAGCACCGGGGTCGGCAATCTCGCAACACAACCTCGCGCGATCAGTCGATCTGGCCGAGCCATTGCAGGATTGCAACGGTGCCGCCCGCAACGACCGCGCCCATGAACGTGCCCCAGCCGGTGTCGACCATCGCGACGATGCCGTCATAGCCGCGCAGGACCGAGAGATTGGTGAAATTGTAGGTGAGATAGGCGAAGAAGCCGAACAGCGCGCCGTTGAGCGCGGCCGCCTGCCATGCCCCCGCCGCCATGCCGGCCGCAACGCCGAAATAGACGAGCCCGACGATATAAACCGCGTAGAACACCGCTGCGACGCCCCATCGCGGCTGGTCGAGCAGAAGGTCGCCCATCCGGCTTGCATAGAAATTGCGGGCGATGACGCCGAGCCAGAGCGCATCGAGGATCAGGAAGAGGACGAGGGCGATCCCGTAGGCGGAAAGATACTTTGTCATCTGACGATCCCGATTGCTGCGACTGAACCGTCTACGCCGTCAAAGCGCCGGCAGATCGCCCCGCGCCCAGCTTTCGGTGATCTCGCCCGCCCTGTCCGTGAACCGACCCGCTTCGATAGCACTTCTGATATCATCCATAAGCGATTGATAATAAGACAGATTGTTCCAGGTCAGCAGCATGCCGGCAAGCGATTCGCCGGACTTGACGAGGTGATGCAGATAAGCGCGGCTGTAGTCCCGCGCGGCCGGGCAATCGCTTTCCTCGTCGAGCGGGCGATGGTCCTCGGCGTGCCGTGCGTTCTTGAGGTTGATCTTGCCGCGCCGCGTATAGGCCAGCCCATGGCGACCGGCGCGCGTCGGCATCACGCAGTCGAACATGTCGATGCCGCGCGCGACGGATTTCAGGATATCGTCCGGCGTTCCGACGCCCATCAGGTAGCGAGGCTTTGTCTCGGGCAGAAGCGGATTGGTCACCTCCAGCATGTCGAGCATCACCTGCTGGGGTTCGCCGACCGCCAGCCCGCCGACGGCATAGCCCTTCAGATCGAGATCGCGCAGCGCCAACGCCGAGCGTTCGCGAAGCGCCGGCACGTCGCCGCCCTGCACGATGCCGAACATCGCCTTGCCGGGCTGCGTGCCGAACGCGGTCTTGCACCGCTCGGCCCAGCGCAGCGAAAGCTCCATCGCCTTCTCGATCGCCTTGTGCTCGGCCGGCAGCGCCGTGCATTCGTCGAGCTGCATCTGGATGTCGCTGTCGAGCAGACCCTGAATCTCGATCGAGCGCTCCGGCGACATCTCGTAGACCGTGCCGTCGATATGCGAGCGGAATTTCACGCCCTGTTCGGTGATCTTGCGCAACTGCGCCAGCGACATGACCTGGAACCCGCCCGAATCCGTCAGGATCGGATGCGGCCAGCGTGCGAATTCATGCAAGCCGCCCAGCCTTGCGACACGCTCTGCGCCCGGCCGGAGCATCAGGTGGTATGTGTTGCCCAGGATGATATCCGAGCCGAGATCGCGCACCTGGTCGAGATACATCGCCTTGACCGTCCCGCCCGTCCCGACCGGCATGAAGGCCGGCGTGCGGATCGTACCGCGCGGCATGGTGATCTCGCCGCGCCGCGCCGCGCCGTCGGTGGCCAGCACGCGGAATTCGAAATTCTCGGTCATCAATCGTCCGATCTGAAGAGCAGGCTCGAATCGCCGTAGGAGTAGAACCGGTAGCGGTTCGCGATCGCGTGGGCATAGGTCCAACGCATCCGCTCTGTCCCGGCGAATGCCGAGACGAGCATGAAGAGTGTCGAGCGCGGCAGGTGGAAATTGGTCATCAGCACGTCCACCGCCTTGAAGCGGTAGCCGGGCGTGATGAAGATGTCGGTCGGACCGGACCACGGCGCGATCGTACCGTCCTCGCGTGCCGCGCTTTCGAGGAGCCGCAGCGACGTCGTGCCGACCGCGACGATGCGCCCGCCCGCGGCACGAACGGCGTTCAATCTGTCGGCCGTCGCGGCGTCGATCGTCCCGATCTCGGCATGCATCTTGTGGTCGTCGGTATCGTCGGCCTTGACGGGTAGGAACGTCCCCGCGCCGACATGGAGCGTGACGAAGGCGGTCTGCGCACCGGCATCGTCCACCGCGGCCAGCAGGTCCGGCGTGAAGTGCAGCCCCGCCGTCGGCGCGGCGACAGCCCCCTCCTCGCGCGCATAGACGGTCTGGTAGTCCGCGCGGTCGCGCGCGTCTTCCGGGCGCTTCGACGCAATGTAGGGCGGCAACGGAATATGACCGACGGCGTGCAGCGCTTCGTCGAGAAACGCGCCCGACAGGTCGAAGGCCAGCGTCACCTCGCCGGCGTCGCCCTTTTCGCGGACCTCGGCAGTCAGGCGCCCGGCAAGGCACATCGACCCGCCATGGCCGAATTCGATCACATCGCCGACCTTAAGCCGCTTGGCCGGGCGCGCGAACGCCTTCCAGCTATCGGGCGCAACGCGCATGTGCAGCGTCAGGTCGATCTCGCTGACGGCCTCGCCGCGACGGCGCAGGCCCGTCAGTTGCGCCGGTATGACCTTGGTGTCGTTGAAGACGAGCATGTCCCCCGGCCGCAGGAACGACGGCAGGTCGCGCACCGAGCGGTCGGCAAGACCGTCCGACGCGACCACCAGCATCTTCGCCGCATCACGCGGCTCGGCCGGCCGCAGCGCGATCCGATCTTCCGGAAGGTCAAAGTCGAAGAGGTCGACGCGCATCGAAATCAGGGCCCCACGCAGGTCAGCGCATAGGCTCCCTGCCCGACGATCCGCAGTGTCCCGGCCGTCACATGATCGCGTTCTTCGGTTGCCGACAGTAGACGCAACTCGGCGACGATCCGCTCGATGTTCGGATCGGTGACGTCGACGACGACGAGATCGCCGTATCGCGCCGCCTGCCCCACGACGACGGGTTGCCCATCTCCGTCCTCGAGCGTCGTCCAGCGTTGTTCTCCGGCCGCGATCCCGACCCCCACGACGGAAAGCACCGGCAGGCTGCCGAGCGTCAGTTCGACCGAAGCACCACCATCGGAGGCGCAAGAAATCGTGCCGGAAGCGTGGGCGCTCCCGGCACTAAGGGCCATCATCAATGTCATGGCCGCGCGTCGCATCACGCGTCGGCGACGACCTTCATCGACACGATCGTATCGGGGTCCTGCACCGGCTCGCCGCGCTTGATCTTGTCGACATTGTCCATGCCTTCGATGACCTGGCCCCAGACCGTATATTGGCGGTTGAGAAAGCCGGCATCGCCGAAGCAGATGAAGAACTGCGAATTGGCCGAGTTCGGGTTCTGCGAACGCGCCATCGAGCAGGCACCGCGGCCGTGATTGGCGTTGGAGAACTCTGCCTTGAGGTCCGGCATGTCCGAACCGCCCATGCCTGCACGGCCCGGATTGAAATCCTTGCCGCCCTTCTTGCCGAACTTGACGTCACCGGTCTGCGCCATGAAGCCGTCGATCACGCGGTGGAAGACGACGCCGTCATAGGCGCCGGCGCGCGCCAGTTCCTTGATGCGCGCGACATGGCCGGGAGCCAGGTCGGGATAGAGCTCGATCGTGACGTTGCCCTTGGTCGTCTCCATGACGATCGTGTTTTCCGGGTCCTTGATCTCGGCCATATATCGTTCCTTCCGTGTCTGAATGTAGAATTACTCGCCAGCGCTCATGCGCAGGCTATTCGGCCGCGCCCATGCGGACGCTGACCATGCGATCCGGGTCGGTGACCGAGCCGTTCATGGCCGGGTCGCCCTTCTTGATGTTGTCGACGAGTTCCATGCCGCTCTCGACCTCGCCGACGATCGTATAGGCCCCGTCGAGCGGCGGCGCGGCGTCGAACATGATGAAAAACTGCGAATTCGCCGAGTTCGGGTCCTGCGCGCGCGCCATGCCGACGGTGCCGCGAACGAAATTCTCCGCCGAGAATTCGGCCGGGATGTTGCCGAGGTCGGAGCCGCCGGTGCCGGCGCGCTGGCTGTTGTAGCCGTTCTCCATGTCGCCATACTGCACGTCGCCGGTCTGCGCCATGAAGCCGTCGATCACGCGGTGAAAGGCGACATTGTCATACGCGCCCTGCCCCACCAGCGTCTTGATCTGTTCGACATGTTGCGGCGCGAGATCGGGCCGAAGCGCGATTGTCACCTCGCCGTCCTTCAGCGTGATGATCATCGTATCTTCCGGCTCGGCGGCAAGCGCCGAAGTCGCCATGAAGGCGGCGATGAGCGTGGACGAGGCGAAACGGACGAAGGACATGTCGAACTCCCTGAGAACCTAGCTGAATTTCTGACGCAACACCGGAGCGACGCTCGTCGGCACGAATGCCGAGATGTCGCCGCCCATCGAGGCTATCTGGCGGACGAGTGTGGCGGTAATCGTTCGGACCGACGGACTTGCCGGAATGAAAACCGTCTGCAACTCCGGCGCGATCGTCTCGTTCATGCCCGCCATCTGCATTTCGTAGTCGAGATCGGTGCCGTCCCGCAGGCCGCGGATCATGATCGACGCGCCGTGCTGGCGCGATGCGGTCACGACGAGGCCATCGAAGGAAACCACGTCAAGTCGCCCCGCTTCCGCGCCGAGTTCGTCGGCACAGGCCCGCTTGATCAGGTCGACGCGCTCGTCGAACGAGAAGAGCGGCTTCTTGGAAGCCTGCACGCCGATCCCCACGACGATCCGGTCGGCGACCGCGAGCGCGCCCTTAAGAACATCGAGATGGCCGTTGGTCAGGGGATCGAACGATCCCGCGTAAAAGGCAATGCGCTCAGTCATGAAGGGCTTCTACTCAGACGATGCGTGGATGGCAAATGCCGGGGCGCGGCGTGAACGTCAGATGAACGGCACTCTCAGAACGGGTTCAGCGGAAAATGACGATTGTCAAGACAGCCGATGAAACCTTTTGATTCATTCGTCGTTAATTCGGCAAGGAGACACACCATGATCATCATCATGCTCGCAGCCACCATGACCCTCGCAATGCTGATCGCCACGGCATTCGGCCTTCATCAGGAAGCCCAGCGCGTTCGTGTCGAGAGCCGTCAGCAGAAGATCAACCGCTACCGCTACTGATCCTCTCCTGTCGCATTCGGACCGCCTGCAGCCTCCGCAGCGGTCTGCGCCACGATCTCGGCTTCGCTCTCGAGTTCTTCCTCGTCGTTCTGCGGGTCCGAAATCCGCTCCACCGAAACGACCTTTTCGTCCTTCGCCGTATTGAAGATCGTCACGCCCTTAGTGGCGCGGCTGGCGAAGCGGATGCCATTGACCGGCACCCGGATGACCTGTCCCGCATTCGAAACCAGCATGATCTGGTCTTCGTTCTCCACCGGGAAAGCGGCGATGAGTGAGCCTATTTCTCCGGTCTTCGAAACGTCCGTCGCGCGAATTCCCTTGCCACCGCGGCCAATGACGCGGAAATCGTAAGACGACGAGCGTTTGCCGTAGCCCTTTTCGCTCACGGTCAGAACGAATTCCTCCCGCGCCTTCAGTTCCTCATAGCGATCGCCATCGATCTGCGCGTCGTCGGTCACTTCCTCGTTGGTCAGCGCGATTTCTTCCTCTTCGCCCGTCACTGCACGCCGTTCGGCGGCAGACTGCTTCAGATAGGCGGCACGCTCGGCCGGCGTCGCATCGACATGGTGCAGGATCGCCATCGAGATGACGCTGTCGCCGTCACCGAGGTTGATGCCGCGCACGCCCGTCGAATTGCGGCTTTGGAACACCCGCACGTCGGTGACCGGGAAGCGGATGCACTGCCCAGAACCTGCGGTCAGCAGGATGTCGTCATGCTCGGTGCAGGTATAGACGCCAAGAATCTCGTCGCCCTCCTCGTCGAGCTTCATCGCGATCTTGCCGTTGCGGTTGACCTGCGTGAAATCGGACAGCTTGTTGCGGCGAACGGTGCCCCGGGTCGTCGCGAACATGACGTCGAGATTGCCCCAGCTATCCTCGTCTTCCGGAAGCGGCATGATGGTCGTGATGCGCTCGCCTTCCTGAAGCGGCAGCATGTTGCGCAGGAACTTGCCGCGCGACTGCGGCGTGCCGATCGGCAGGCGCCAGACCTTTTCCTTGTAGACGATGCCGCGTGAGGAGAAGAATAGGATCGGCGTGTGCGTGCTGGCGACGAACAGGCGCGTGACGAAATCCTCGTCGCGTGTCGACATGCCCGAACGGCCTTTGCCGCCGCGTCGCTGCGCCCGATAGATCGAGAGCGGCACGCGCTTGATGTAGCCGGAGTGGCTGACAGTGACGACCATGTCCTCGCGCGCGATCAGGTCCTCGTCGTCCATGTCCGCGCCGCCTTCGGCAAGCTCGGTGCGCCGCGGCGTGCCGAACTCGTCGCGAACCGCGATCAATTCATCCTTGACGATCTGCTGGATGCGGGCGCGCGACGACAGGATGTCGAGGAAATCCTTGATCTCGTCACCGATTGCGTTCAGCTCGTCGGCGATCTCGTCGCGGCCGAGCGCGGTCAGGCGCTGCAGGCGCAGCTCGAGGATCGCGCGGGCCTGCTCTTCGGACAGGTTGTAGGTGCCGTCCTCGTTGATCCGGTGGCGCGGATCATCGATCAAGCGGATCAGCGCTTCGACGTCATGCGCCGGCCAGCGCCGCGTCATCAACTGTTCACGCGCCGTCTGCGGGTCCGGCGCCTTGCGGATGAGCGCAATGATCTCGTCGATATTGGCGACGGCAATGGCGAGACCAACCAGCACGTGCGCGCGCTCGCGCGCCTTGCGCAGCAGATACTTGGTGCGCCGGCTGACGACGTCCTCGCGGAAGAACACGAAGGCACGCAGCATGTCGAGCAGGTTGAGCTGCTCCGGCTTGCCGCCATTCAGCGCGACGATGTTCGCGCCGAACGAGGTCTGCAGCGGCGTGAAGCGGTAGAGCTGGTTCAAGATGACGTCGGCAACGGCATCGCGCTTCAGTTCGATGACGACGCGATAGCCCTGGCGGTCGGATTCGTCGCGAATGTCCGAGATGCCCTCGATGCGCTTGTCGCGCACGAGTTCGGCCATCTTCTCGATCATCGATGCCTTGTTCACCTGGAACGGCACCTCGGTGACGATGATCGCCTCGCGGTCGCCCCGCATCGGTTCGACATGCACCTTACCGCGCATCAGGATCGAGCCGCGGCCCGTTTCATAGGCGCTGCGGATACCCGCCTTGCCGAGCACGATGCCGCCGGTCGGGAAATCGGGACCGGGGATGATCTCCATCAATTCGTGCAGCTCGATCGCCGGATTGTCGATCAGCGCGATGCAGCCATCGACGACCTCGACGAGATTGTGCGGCGGGATGTTCGTCGCCATGCCGACCGCGATGCCGCCCGAACCGTTGACCAGAAGGTTCGGAAAGCGCGCCGGCAGGACCTTCGGTTCCTGGCCGGAGGAATCGTAGGTGTCCTGCCAGTCGACCGTTTCCTTGTCGATATCCTCGAGCAGTTCGTGCGCGACCTTGGTCAGGCGCGATTCCGTGTAGCGCATCGCCGCCGGCGGATCGCCGTCGATCGAGCCGAAATTGCCCTGCCCGTCGATCAGCGGCACGCGCAGCGACCAGTCCTGCGCCATGCGCACCAGCGCGTCGTAGATCGAGGCATCGCCATGCGGATGGTATTTACCCATGACGTCGGCGACCGGTCGCGCCGATTTCACGTATTTCCGGTTCCAGTAATAGGCGCTCTCATGGCTGGCGTAGAGAATGCGCCGATGCACCGGCTTCAGCCCGTCGCGCACGTCCGGCAGCGCCCGGCTCACGATCACGCTCATGGCGTAATCGAGATAGGAACGCTGCATTTCCTCGATGATGGAAATCGGCTCGATGTCGTCCGGTCCGCCCTGCGGCCCGCGCGGTGTCGTCAAATCGGTCAAGTGGGTTCACGATCGTGCTGATGAATCACAGGCAACTTATATAGGAACGGCACCGAAAATGCCAAACGCGTCGCCTGCACGCGGCGCCGAATAACCTACGCCTTATCAAGGCGTTAGCGAGCCCAATTCGATTTGTCGCGACAAACTGGGGAAAACGCGGCGATCGTGTGGCGATCGGGCTCATCCACCATCCGCCTCCACGAGGATGCGGCAGCGGCCCGAACATGCGATAAGGACGCTCCTTCGAGCCACTCGCACCCCGGATTCCGACGTGTTCGACGCCATCTTCAACGCCTTCGTGACGCTTCTCGTGACGATCGACCCGCCGGGGCTGGCGCCACTCTTCCTGGCGCTGACGGGCGGCATGAACCGCGCCGAGCGCGCACAAGTCGGGCTCAGGGCAAGCGTCATCGCCTTCGCCATCCTGGCGCTGTTCGCCATCGCGGGCACGACCATCCTGGCGGTCTTCGGCATCACGCTTCCCGCCTTCCGCGTGGCCGGCGGGCTTCTGCTCTTCTACATCGCATTCGAGATGATCTTCGAGCGCCGCAACGAGCGCAAGGAGAAGAGCGCAGACGCCGCGATCACCGTCGACCATATCCGCAACATCGCCGCGTTCCCGCTGGCGCTGCCGCTGATCGCCGGGCCGGGCGCGATCTCGGCGACCGTCCTCTTGTCCGGCACCTTCGACTCCGCACCCCATCGCGCCCTGCTGGTCGCGATCATCGCCGCCTGCATCGGGCTGACCTGGCTCGTCTTCATCGCCGCAGAACGGATCGACCGGTTTCTGGGCGAAACCGGTCGATCGATCCTCACGCGCCTTCTTGGCGTCATCCTGGCCGCGCTGGCAGTCCAGTTCGTCGCCGACGGCATCAAGGCGCTGATGGCGGCCGCTTGAGCCTTACTGTGCTGGCGCAGGCTCGGCCGGAGCCGCCGGCTCGGCCGGGGCTGCGGAAGGTTCAGCAGGTGCTGCGGGCTGCGCCGGCTGGCCGACAGCCGCCTGTATGTAGGTGTTGATCTGCTCGGCGAGCGCCGGATCGGTCTGCGCCTGCTGGATGATCGTGCCGTACTCCTCGACCGTGATGCCGTCGACGGACTCGACCGCATCGACCATCTCTTCGCTGGCCTGCTCGCGAACGGTGTTCTGCGCGTCCTCGCCCTCGGCTTCCTGAAGCTGCGGCGCGTAAGTCCGGTTGATCTGGTCGACCTGGAGGAATGCGACGACGAAAGATTGCAGCTTCGCCTCGTCGTAGTTTGCAGCGGGCGCAGTCTGTTCGGCGGGAGCCTGTGCAGCGGGCGCTTCCATCGTCTCCTGCGCGATAGCAGGAAGCGCGGTCGCTCCCGCAAAGCCCAGAGTGGTCGCGAGAATTGCTGCGCGGATCTTCGTATTCATCGGCATATTACGCCCTTCCATTTCGATTGCCGGAAGTATTTCGCAATTCCGGCATGTTCGGTCACATTGCTTCGACAGGCTTGGGAGAAGCCCATCGAGGGAAAACGCAACCATGTATTCATCCGACAACGCCGGGTGATTTCAGCAATCCGGAGATTGGCATCGATTGTTCGAATTGCCACTCAATTGATCTTTGAAGATGAGACAAAAATTCAAAAAGGGCCGGCGCTATCTGCACCGGCCCTTTGCGAATTCATAACGAATGGGAAAGATCAGAACGGAATTTCGTCGTCCAGATCGCGGCCGTAGCCACCTCCGCCACCGCCGCCGGACTGCCCGCCACGACCGCGATCGTCAGAGGGACCGGACTGGCCGAAATCGCCGCCGCGACCACCGCCGCCACCGCCCGAATATCCGCCGCCACCACCATAGCCGACCTGGCCCTGATCGCCGCCCTGCCCGCGCGAATCCAGCATCTGCAGTTCGCCGCGGAATTTCTGCAGCACGATCTCGGTCGTATAGCGCTCGACGCCATCCTTCTCCCACTTACGGGTCTGGAGCGCGCCCTCGATATAGACCTTCATGCCCTTCTTCAGATACTGCTCGGCCACCTTGGCGAGGTTGTCGTTGAAGATGACGACCTGATGCCACTCGGTCTTTTCCTTGCGCTCGCCGGAATTTTTGTCGCGCCAGCTTTCCGAAGTCGCGATGCGCAGATTGACTACCGGATCGCCCGAGTTCAGGCGGCGCGTTTCCGGATCGGCCCCGAGATTGCCCACCAGAATGACCTTGTTGACGCTGCCTGCCATATCGCTCTCCAGATTACATACACTTTGTGCCGGCACCATAATGGATGCCGCCCGACGACGCTCCGGCGAAGTGCCGACGTTCCACAACAAACATGTTCTTATTTTGTTCTATCGAAACTCGAAGCTGAGATCAAGCGGAAATCCGGCGCTCGCAAAAAGCAAAGGCCCCTGACCATCAAGGGTTCGAGGGGCCTTCTTGTCGCCTCTTGGGCAACAGTATCGATATCCGAGTATCGATATATTATTTCGAAAGCGACTAGACGTCGTTCGACAATCGTCTCTGATTTTGGGTTGATCACCGACAAGCGGTCGGCGCGACTGCGTCAGGCAGTCAGAAGAGCCTATCCGGTGGAGTCATGCCTCACCTCATGATTGTCTCTCGGGTGTCGCCGACCTTGATCGGCTGACGGTTTCATCGTGCCTTCGCCCTGCCGTTAGGTCAAGGCGAAATCGGTGTCAGGAGCATGTTCCTTCTTCGTTCTTTTTGCTTGAAGCGGCGATTGAAAAGCAGCAAAAGAAACTAGCCTGCGTGCCGCCCTCGACGGAAGCGCGGGAATACCTACATGTGCGGCTTGGCCGGACGGCAATTTCCCGGCATCGCAATCAGGAAGGCGACGTTCGGCTCATGGCGGACCACAAATTCATTTCCGTGCGCGGCGCGCGCGAGCACAATCTGAAAAATCTCGACATCGATCTGCCGCGCGACAGCCTGATCGTGATGACGGGCGTTTCAGGCTCCGGCAAGTCCTCGCTCGCCTTTGACACGATCTATGCCGAAGGCCAGCGCCGCTACGTCGAGAGCCTGTCGGCCTATGCCCGCCAGTTCCTGGAAATGATGCAGAAGCCGGACGTCGACCAGATCGACGGCCTCTCCCCCGCCATCTCGATCGAGCAGAAGACGACGTCGAAGAATCCGCGTTCGACGGTCGGCACCGTCACCGAAATCTACGACTACATGCGCCTGCTCTTCGCGCGCATCGGCATCCCCTATTCGCCCGCGACAGGCCTTCCGATCGAGAGCCAGACGGTCAGCCAGATGGTCGACCGGGTGCTCCAAATCGAGGAAGGCACGCGTCTCTATATCCTGGCGCCGATCGTGCGTGGCCGGAAGGGCGAGTACAAGAAGGAACTCGCCGAGCTGATGAAGAAGGGCTTCCAGCGCGTGAAGGTCGACGGCACCTTCTATGAGATCGCCGACGTCCCTGCGCTCGACAAGAAATACAAGCACGACATCGACGTCGTGGTCGACCGCATCGTGGTGCGCGGCGATCTGGCGACGCGGCTCGCGGATTCGATGGAAACCGCGCTGCGTCTTGCCGAAGGTCTCGTCATCGCCGAGTTCGCCGACAAGCCGCTTAGTGAACAGATGACGGGCGCCGACGCCGTCAACAAGTCGAAGAACGAGACGCATGAGCGCATCCTGTTCTCCGAAAAGTTCGCGTGTCCCGTCTCGGGCTTTACCATTCCCGAGATCGAGCCGCGGCTGTTTTCGTTCAACAATCCTTTCGGCGCCTGCCCCACCTGCGACGGCCTTGGCAGCCAGAAGGCGATCGATCCGTCGCTCATCGTTCCCGAGGAGCACGTATCGCTGCGCGAGGGAGCGGTCGCGCCCTGGGCAAAATCGTCCTCGCCCTATTACGTCCAGACGCTCGAAGGTCTCGGGCGCGCCTATGGCTTCAAGATCGGCGATCGCTGGCGCGACATCGGCGAGGAAGGCCGCAACGCCATCCTCCACGGCACCGGCTCGCGCAAGGTCGAGTTTTCCTATGATGACGGCATGCGCAACTACAAGACCTCGAAGACCTTCGAGGGCGTGATCCCGAACCTTCAGCGCCGGTGGAAGGAAACCGAATCCGCCTGGATGCGCGAAGAGATCGAGCGCTTCATGTCGGCAACCCCCTGCCCGGCCTGCAACGGCTACCGCCTCAAGCCCGAGGCGTTGGCCGTCAAGATCGCCGGCCACCACATCGGCCAGGTCACCGAGATGTCGATCCGCAAGGCGGTCGGCTGGTTCGAGGAACTGCCAAAGGCGCTCAACGAAAAGCACAATGAGATCGCCGTCCGCATTCTGAAGGAAATCCGCGAACGCCTGCGCTTCCTGAACGATGTCGGCCTCGACTATCTCACCATGTCGCGCAATTCCGGCACCCTGTCCGGCGGCGAGAGCCAGCGCATTCGCCTCGCCTCGCAGATCGGCTCTGGCCTTACCGGCGTGCTCTACGTGTTGGACGAGCCGTCCATCGGCCTCCACCAGCGTGACAATGCTCGCCTCCTGGACACGCTGAAGCACCTTCGCGACCTCGGCAATACGGTCATCGTCGTCGAGCATGACGAAGACGCGATTCTCCAGGCCGACCACGTCGTCGATATCGGCCCCGCTGCGGGCATCCATGGTGGCAATGTCATTGCCGAGGGCAAACCGGCCGAGATCATGGCCAACCCGAACTCGCTGACCGGTCAGTATCTGTCCGGCTCGCTGGGCGTTCCTCTTCCGGCCGAGCGCCGGAAATCGAAAAAGGGCAAGCGCATCAAAGTCGTCGGCGCGCGTGGCAACAATCTGCGCGATGTCACCGCCGAAATTCCGCTCGGCACCTTCACCGCCGTCACGGGCGTGTCGGGCGGCGGCAAGTCGACCTTCCTCATCGAGACGCTCTTCAAGGCCGCCTCGCGCCGCATCATGGGCTCGCGCGAACACCCCGCCGAACACGAAAGGATCGAAGGCCTCGAATTCCTCGACAAGGTCATCGACATCGATCAGTCACCCATCGGCCGCACGCCGCGCTCCAACCCGGCAACCTACACCGGCGCCTTCACGCCGATCCGCGACTGGTTCGCGGGCCTGCCCGAAGCCAAGGCGCGCGGCTACCAGCCGGGCCGCTTCTCCTTCAACGTCAAGGGCGGCCGCTGCGAGGCGTGCCAAGGCGACGGCGTCATCAAGATCGAGATGCACTTCCTGCCCGACGTCTACGTCACCTGCGACGTCTGCCACGGCAAGCGCTACAATCGCGAGACGCTCGACGTCACCTTCAAGGGCAAGTCGATTGCCGACGTGCTCGACATGACGGTCGAGGAAGGCGTCGACTTCTTCGCCGCCGTACCCGCCGTGCGCGACAAGATGGAGACGTTGAAGAAGGTCGGTCTCGGCTACATCCATATCGGCCAGCAGGCAACGACGCTTTCGGGCGGCGAGGCGCAGCGCATCAAGCTGGCCAAGGAATTGTCGCGCAAGGCGACCGGCAAGACGCTCTACATCCTCGACGAGCCGACCACCGGCCTTCATTTCCACGACGTCGCCAAGCTGCTCGAAGTGCTGCACGAGCTCGTCGACCAGGGCAACACGGTCGTCGTCATCGAGCACAATCTCGAAGTCATCAAGACCGCCGACTGGGTGCTCGACCTCGGTCCGGAAGGCGGCGACGGCGGCGGCCAACTCGTCGCCTCCGGAACGCCCGAGGACGTCGTCGCCGAGCCGAAAAGCTACACTGGCCAGTTCCTCAAGGAACTCCTCGAACGCCGGCCAATCATTGGCAAGGCCGAGGCAGCGGAATAGAATTAGTCGTTGAATTACGTATATCGTTCAAAGACCGCGACGAGGTGTAAATGCAGAAGAGCAAAACCTATCCTTATCGAATCACTGGATCGGCCCAAAAGAGCCTACTGCAGCAAGTCTTCAAAGACGCTGCCGATTTGCGGTTTAGTCGCCTGCATATTTCAAGGGAAAATACAGATATCACATTAGATAATATTGATCAGTATCTGAATGAATTGCAATATGAATATAACATAAGCAATTTGCATGTCGGTACGTCTGAAAATCGATATGTGTACATTGACGTGCGACGATCAACATTGGAGTTAAGTGTCAGTTCAAATGATTTCGAATTTATCCATTGTGTTTTTCATATTTTCGAATCCATTCCAAAATCGCAAATTCTGCCCCCTCCTCCCGATCTCCCCATCATAACTAGAAAAAGTGAATTTCCCGGCGTAATATTTAAAGTAGACATATTGCAGCGGACATGCTCGATGCTCAGCGAAATTGCTGAAAATAAGGATTTGCGCATATCGGCTGCTGAAATTTGGAGCGGAGGCGACAAGATAATATTTGGCTCCATAGACGAATTCATAAAGATGTATTCTCGTCACGATTTTAGCGAATGTTACTTGGATGTTCGCGAAGACCGTGGCTCTCGTCGAGTAATTGTTTCCTCAACGAACTCAGAAACTCATGTGACCGTATCATCTACAAATCGTAGCGAAATTGATCGATTGATTGCCACGTTCCGAGACTGCGAACCTAGTTCGATGATCGAAGTTCGTGAAAATATTACGACGGCAAAGTTCCTGCGTGTTTTCATTGGTCATGGCAGAAATACTCAATGGCAAAAACTCAAATCTCATCTCCAAGACAAACATCGTATAAATGTTGAGTCCTACGAGACAGGAAATCGAGCAGGGCATACGATAAGAGATATACTTGAGAGTATGCAGGATACATCTAATTTCGCGTTATTAGTGCTAACTGGTGAGGACAAGACATCAGAAAACGGCCTGCGCGCTCGGCAGAACGTTGTTCACGAGCGCGGTCTTTTCCAAGGCAAGCTGGGCTTTGATCGAGCGATTCTCATCGTTGAAGAAGGGATCGAGCTTGCGTCAAATTTTGATGGTGTACAACAATTGCGTTTTAAGAAGGGGCGTATTGCCGAAGTGTTTGGTGATGTGATTGCTACTTTGCGGCGCGAGTTTGGGCCAATTTAACTTGCTGGGTAGATACAAGAACCTTCTTGAGAATTTTGGGGCGTGATTATGGCACTTATCCGCGCGGGCATCGGCGGCTGGACCTTCGAGCCATGGGAAGGCACATTCTATCCCGACAAGCTTGCGAAGAAGAAGCAGCTCGAGTTTGCCAGCCGGCAGATTCCGACGATCGAGATCAACGGCACCTACTATCGCGGCCAGACGCCCGAGACCTTCGCCAAATGGGCGGCGGATGTACCGGAGGGCTTCGTCTTTTCGGTCAAGGGCAACCGCTTCGTCACCAACCGCAAGGTGCTTTCGGAGGCCGGCGAATCGATGCAGCGCTTCTTCGACACCGGAGTTGCCGAAATGGGCGACAAGCTCGGCCCGATCGTCTGGCAGTTCGCGCCGACAAAGAAGTTCGAGGCCGACGATTTCGAAGACTTCCTGAAGCTCCTGCCCGAAAGCCGCGACGGGGTTTCCTTCCGCCATGTGCTCGAAGTGCGTCACGAGAGCTTCGCGGTTCCCGAATTCGTCGCGCTGGCGCGCAAGCACAAGGCGGCGATCTGTTATGCCGACCACCACACCTATCCGGAAATCGCCGATGTGACGGCCGATTTTGTCTATGCGCGCCTGCAAAAGGGCGAGGATGACGTGCCGACGGCATACCCGCCCGCCGAACTCGACCAATGGGCCGAGCGTGCGCGAATCTGGGCCGAGGGCGGCGAGCCGGTCGAACTATCGAAGGCCGACCCGAAATCGACCCCGGAAAAGCGCCCTCGCGACGTGTTCGTCTATTTTATCCACGAAGGCAAAGTCCGCGCGCCGCAGGCCGCGCAGGCCTTCATGGAGCGCGTGAACTCATAGGAGTTCGCGCAGGATCGCCGGCAGCATGTCCGGCAAATCGTCGGCGATCAGCCCCGGCCCAAACCGCGTTCCGGCCTCGGCGTGAATCCAGACGGCGGCGCAGGCCGCCTCGAACGCCGGCATTCCCTGCCCGGCCAGCCCCGCGATCATTCCCCCCAATACGTCGCCGGAACCGGCGGTCGCCAGAAAGGGCGATCCGTTCTCGTTGACGGCAATGCGTCCATCCGGCGCGGCGATCGTCGTATTCGGCCCTTTATAGACGACGATCGCACCCGAGCGCCGCGCCGCCTGGCACGCGTGATCCGCCTTCAGACCATCCGCCTTATCCCCAAACAGTCGCCTGAACTCGCCCTCATGCGGCGTCAAGACGACCTTCCACTCGGAGCGGGCGATCAGCCCGAACAGACGATCCGCCTCGTCCTTGAACGAGGTGATCGCATCCGCGTCCAGAACCGCAGTCGCGCTCCTGCCCCCAACGGCACTCGTCAGGATCGTCTCGACGAACGCCCGGCACTTTCCGCCCACCCCAAACGCCGGACCGATGACCACCGCCGGCGGAAAGCGCTCTTCCAAAAACGCCAGCAGCGAACCGACATCCTCGATCTCCGCCAGCATGGTCGACGTCAGATGCGCCGCGTTCGCAGCCAGCGCATCGCGCGGCGATCCGACGGTGACCGCACCCGCTCCTGCCCGCGCCGCGCCTTTCGCCGACAGCCGCGCGGCGCCGGTGTTCAGCGGCCCGCCGGAAAGCACAAGCACGTGCCCCCGTCGATATTTGTGGGCATCGCGCGCCGGCCGCGGCAAGCGCGCCGCCCAAAGCTCGGGCAGATTGCGGGGTGGCGTCTTGGCGAGGGGATCAGTCATTGCCCATTATGCTCGCACTCTGCCTGTTTCATGTGCACATCAACGATCAACATTCTCTCGGACCGTGCCCGTTTTCCGCTGCCATCATGCTTGCCCGTCTGTGGCCAGCGCGGCAATCGCGGCTTTCTGCAAAAAACCCGAAAACGAGACGCGGAATCGCCAAAACTGGCACGGACCGTGCATTCTTTTCGGCGAAACGGGACTGTCAGCCTCGTTTTTATCGTATCGGAGGCCAATTTCGCATGAAAAAGATCGAGGCGATCATCAAGCCTTTCAAGCTCGACGAGGTGAAGGAAGCTCTTCAGGAAGTCGGGCTTCAGGGCATCACCGTGACCGAGGCGAAGGGCTTTGGTCGCCAGAAGGGTCACACCGAGCTTTATCGGGGGGCCGAATACGTCGTCGATTTTCTTCCCAAGGTGAAGATCGAGGTCGTGCTTGGCGACGACCATGTCGAGCAGGCGATCGAGGCGATCCGCAAGGCGGCGCAGACGGGGCGGATCGGCGACGGCAAGATCTTCGTCTCGAATGTCGAGGAAGTCGTGCGCATCCGGACGGGAGAGACCGGCATCGACGCCATCTAGGCGCGGGCCGATCAGGGATTTCAAAGTTCAACTACAGGGAAACTGAAAATGACCACAGCAAATGACATCCTCAAGCGGATCAAGGACGAGGACGTCAAGTTCGTCGACCTGCGCTTCACCGATCCCAAGGGCAAGCTGCAGCACGTGACGATGGACATCGCGGCCGTCGACGAAGACATGTTCGCCGATGGCGTCATGTTCGACGGCTCGTCGATCGGTGGCTGGAAGGCCATCAACGAGTCCGACATGGTGCTCATGCCCGACACCGAGACGGCGCACATGGACCCGTTCTTCGCCCAGTCGACCATGGTCATCGTCTGCGACATTCTCGATCCCGTCTCGGGCGAGGCCTACAACCGCGATCCGCGCACGACCGCCAAGAAGGCCGAAGCCTATCTGCGTTCGGAAGGCTTCGGCGACGAGGTCTATGTCGGCCCGGAAGCCGAATTCTTCGTCTTCGACGACGTCAAGTACAAGGCCGATCCCTACAACACCGGCTTCAAGCTCGACTCCTCGGAACTGCCGTCCAACGACGATTCCGAATACGAGACCGGCAACCTCGGCCACCGTCCGCGCGTAAAGGGCGGCTATTTCCCGGTTCCGCCGATCGATTCGCTGCAGGACATGCGTTCCGAGATGCTCTCGGTCATGTCGGAGATGGGCGTCGTCGTCGAAAAGCACCACCACGAAGTGGCTGCCGCTCAGCATGAGCTCGGCATCAAGTTCGACGCGCTGACCCGCAACGCCGACAAGATGCAGATCTACAAGTATGTCATCCACCAGGTCGCCAACGCCTACGGCAAGACGGCAACCTTCATGCCGAAGCCGATCTACGGCGACAACGGCTCGGGCATGCACGTCCACATGTCGATCTGGAAGGGCGGCAAGCCCACCTTCGCCGGCAACGAATATGCGGGCCTGTCGGAGAACTGCCTGTTCTTCATCGGCGGCATCATCAAGCACGCCAAGGCGCTCAACGCCTTCACCAACCCCTCGACCAACTCCTACAAGCGTCTGGTCCCCGGCTTCGAAGCCCCGGTTCTGCTCGCCTATTCGGCACGCAACCGCTCGGCCTCCTGCCGCATTCCGTTCGGCAACTCGCCGAAGGCCAAGCGCGTCGAGGTCCGCTTCCCCGATCCGACCGCCAATCCGTACCTCGCCTTCTCGGCGATGCTGATGGCCGGCCTCGACGGCATCAAGAACAAGATCCACCCGGGCCAGGCCATGGACAAGGATCTCTACGATCTGCCGCCGAAGGAACTGAAGAAGATCCCGACCGTCTGCGGTTCGCTGCGCGAAGCGCTGACCTCGCTCGACAAGGATCGCGGCTTCCTGAAGGCCGGCGGCGTGTTCGACGACGACCAGATCGATTCCTACATCGAGCTCAAGATGGCCGAAGTGCTGCGTTTCGAAATGACGCCGCACCCGATCGAATTCGACATGTACTATTCGGTCTGATCGGACCGCGTCTGAAATGCGAAAGGGCGGCTCTCGGGCCGCCCTTTTTCGTTGCCGCGAATGGCTACTGCCAGTGCCGGTGCTGCGCTTCGATCGTCGCCAGCACCGCCTCGGCGCCGATCTCGCCGGCCGGTCGCTCGGTGTGGAGCCGCTGCGCGACGATGTCGAAACCGTGCATCTGCGTCGCGCGCGCCGGCGTCGCCGCCCAGATCTGCTCGATCGCCCGCGCGAGGTTCCCCGGCCGCACATATTCGTTGTAATATTCCGGCACGACCGGCCAATCAGCGATCAAATTGGGCAACGACGCCGACCAGGTCTTCACCAGGCTCATCAGCGCGCGCCAGATCGCATCGGTCTTGTAGCAGGCGACCAGCGGCACCCGCGCCAGCGCAAGCTCCAGCGAGACCGTACCTGAAGCGGCAAGCGCCGCATCCGCTCGGGCGAACGCCTCGTACTTGCCTTCTGCATCCTCGATGATCCGCGTCGGCACCGGCCAGTCGGCGATCGCGTCGTGAACCAGCGCCGCGACCTTCGGCACGGTCGGAATGTACACCTCGAAGCGGTTTCCGCGCGCGACGAGTTCCCTTACCGTCTCGCCGAACGGCCCGATCAGGCTCGTCACTTCCGCCCGGCGCGAGCCGGGAAGAACCAGCAGCGACTTCGTCCCCCAGGCCGGATCGCCGCGCGTCATCTGCGCGGCGGCGGCATGCCGCAAGCCGGCATCCTGCGTCAACCGGTGGCCGACAAACGTGCCGGATGGCCCGCCGAGCCGCTCGAGCTCGCCCGGCTCGAAAGGCAGCAGGCACAAGATGTGGTCGATATAGGGCTTCATCTCCACCGCCCTGCCCGGTCGCCACGCCCAGACGCTCGGGCAGACATAGTGAACCGTCGGGATGGTGGGCACGATCGCGCGCACCTTGCGCGCGACGCGCAGCGAGAATTCCGGGCTGTCGATGGTGATGAGGCAGTCCGGCCGCTCTGCCGCGATCGCCTTGGCGGTCTGGTTCAGCCGGCCGATCAGCCGAGGCAAATCCTTCACGACGGCGGTCACGCCCATCAATGCGATCTGCGATCCGTCAAAGAAAGAGTTGAGCCCGCGCGCTTCCAGATGCCGCCCGCCGACGCCGACGAGTTCGATCGGCCGCCCCGTCAGGCGCGCTATCGCGTCGACGAGGTCGCCCCCCAGAAGGTCGCCCGATTCCTCGCCGGCCACGATGGCGATCTTCAAAGCCTGCATCAATCGTCACCCTTCAGGCCATAGATGAAGACGCCGTGCGCCTTCGCGCGCGCCACGGTCGTTGCGAAATCCAGAATGAAAGCCCGCTCCGCGTCGAGCGCGATACCCTTCAATCCGGCCGCAAATGCGGCGTCGACCGTATCCGGCCCGATCGCCGGCAGGTCGGCGCGCAAATCCTGTGCGGGCTTGGCGCATTTGACGAGCACGCCGCCGCTGCGTCCGGCAAGCCGGCCGTGACCGCGCATGCCGGCAACGCGTTCGATCAGCCCTTCAGTTCCCTCGATGCCTTCGAGTGCGACCGCCCGTCCCCCGATCGCAATCGCGGCCTGCCCGATATCGAGCGCGCCGATCGCGCGCGCCGCTTGCGCCGCGGCGTGAACATCCCGCATGTCGGCAGCCGACGGCTTCGGCCCGGCAATCAGGCCGGCGCCTGCGAGTAGGTCGGGCGCCAGTTCATGCGCGCCGACCACCGCGATGCCGTGCGCTTCCAGATGCCCGATGATGGTGCGCAAGAGGACGTCGTCGCCGGATGCGAGCGCCGTGACGAGCCGCGGCAGCATCGAGACGAGCGACCACGACCAGCGTATCGACTTCAGCGCCGGGCGACGCGCGACCCCGCCCGCCATCACGACCCGTTCGACCCCGGCGGATTTGAGCATCGGCACCAACCGGCCGAAATCCTCGACCCGCAGCCAGCCATGCTCATGGCTAGTGAAGAGCGGCAGCGGCTCCGCCTCGCCCTCGATCAGGACCAGAAAGGGTTTCGCGCCGCGCGCATTGAGGCTCTCGATGATTTCGATTGGCAGGCGTCCACTGCCTGCGATCAGCCCGATCCGGCCCTCGGCCAGGTCAATCCTCGTCATCGGTTTCGACGCCGCGATCACTCAGGGCCGGCACCGTGAAGTAGCGCTTCCCGCGCGCCTGCAGGAAGGAGAGGATGTCGGCGACTGCGGGCGCGTGACCATATTCGGCGGCAACGAGCGGGATCGCTTCGGCGAGCGTTCGTCCCGGCGCGAAGAGCATCTTGTAGGCGGCGCGCATTTCCATCAGTTCGGCGCGCGAATGGCCCGACCGCTTGATGCCGATGACGTTCAGCCCGCGCAGCTTCGCCCGGTCGCCGACCGCCATCCCATATGGGATCACGTCACCGACGACGGCGGCATAGCCGCCAATGAAGGCGTGGTGGCCGACGCGCACGAACTGATGCACGGCAGCAAGCCCGCCGATCGTGACGAAATCGCCGATTTCGCTATGCCCGCCGAGCGCGGTGGAGTTCGCCATCGTCACGTTGTCGCCTACGATGCAGTCATGCGCGACATGCGACTGCGCCATGAAATAGCCGTTCGAGCCGACGGTCGTCGCGCCGCGCGACGTATCTGTGCCGAGATTGAAGGTGACGCCCTCGCGGATTTCGCAGTTGGTGCCAACCGTCAGCGTCGTGCGCCCGCCCTTGTGCCGCACGCTTTGCGGCGGTCCGCCGAGAACGGCATTCGGCCAGATCCTGCAATCGGCGCCGATCGTCGTCGCGCCGAGCACCGTGACATGGCTCACCATCCGCACCCGATCGCCGATCTCGGCATCCGGCCCAACATGGCAGAACGGCCCGACATGGACACCGAGACCCAGCTTGGCACCGGTCTCGACGACCGCCGAGGGATGGATGAACGTCTCGTCGGCCATGCCGTCAGCCCTGCTTGGCCGACATCATGGCGGAAATCTCCGCCTCCGCGACCTTGGCGCCGTCAACGATGGCCTCGCAGCCGAAGCGCCAGATATTTCCGCGCTGCTTCAGCTTCTTCACGTGCATTTCGAGCCGGTCGCCCGGCACCACCGGCTTGCGGAACTTCGCGCCGTCGATCGTCATGAAATAGACCAGAGACGGCGTTTCGGCAGCCGTCTTGTTGATGCAGATCGCCCCGGCGGTCTGCGCCATTGCCTCGATGATCAGCACCCCCGGCATCACCGGGAATTCCGGGAAGTGGCCGGTGAAATGCGGCTCGTTCATCGTCACGTTCTTGATGCCGATGGCCGATTCGTCGCCATTGATCTCGATGATCTTGTCGACCAGCAGGAACGGATAGCGATGCGGCAGAAGCTTCAGCAAGTCCTGGATGGTCAAAGTGTCGAGCGTCGTCGGATTGCCGTCAGTCATCGCCGCCTTCCTTGGTCTTTCGCGAGCCGGATACGAGTTTGCGGATATAGGTGACTTCGCGGAAGAAGTCCTTCATCGGCTGGGCGGGCATACCGCCCCACCTGCCGCCGTCCGGAATGTCGTGCATGACGCCGCTGGCCGCCGCGACCGCGGCACCGGTTCCGATCGTGACATGGTCGGCAAGCCCGACACGTCCGCCGAGCATCACGTAGTCGCCCAGCGTCACCGAGCCCGACAGGCCGCAATGGCCGGCGATCACGCAGCCGCGCCCCAGACGTACATTGTGGGCGATCTGCACGAGATTGTCGATCTTGCTGCCCTCGCCGATCACGGTATCGGACATGGCCCCGCGATCGACGGTCGTGTTCGCGCCGATCTCGACATCGTCCTGGATGATGACCCGGCCGATCTGCGGCATCTTTTCCGGCCCGCGCGGACCGGTGACGAAGCCGAACCCATCCTGCCCGATCTGCGCGCCGCCATAGATCAGCACGCGATTGCCGACCAGCGCATACTGAACGGAAACGTTGGGGCCGATATAGCAATCGCGCCCGACCCGGCAATTGCGCCCGATGACGGCGTTGGGTGCGACGACGGTTCCGGAGCCGACATGCGCCCCTGCTCCGACGACGGCCCCCGGCTCGATGATCGCTCCGTCCTCAACCTGCGCGGTCGGGTCGACATAGGCGCGATCCGAAATTCCGGTCTCCGACGTCAGCGCCGCCGGCTTGGCAGCCGTCGGGAAAAGCAGGCGCCCGACGGTTGCGAACGCGTATTGCGGCTTGCGGGTGACGAGGACAGCCACTCCGGAGGGAACCTGATCGGCGATATCGGACGTGCACAGCACGGCAGTCGCCTTCAGGCCCGTCAGATGGTGCGCATTGCGCTTGCCATCCACGAACACGAGCGCCCCCTCGCCCGACTCTGAGACGGGAGCGATACGGCTGACCGGCGTTTCGGCGTAAGCGGCATTGGCGAGATCCGCGCCCGTAAGCGCAGCAATCTCGCCAACCGAAAAGGTTCGTGCCGGCTCAAAGAAGAGCGGATCTGTCATTCATGCCTGCACTTTCGGGGCGCGACCCGCCCCGAAAAGCGTCCCACCCTTAGAACCGGGTCGAGATGCCGAAGCTGAAATTCTGGACTTCGTCCGTGTCTTCCTTGGCGACCGGAACCGCGTAGTCGACGCGGATCGGACCGAAGGGCGACGCCCAGAGAATGCCCGCACCGACCGAAGCGCGAAGCGATGCGCCGGTTCCGAGAGCCGTGAAGTCGTTGCCGTGAAGCGTGGCGGCATCGGCGAACACCGCACCGCGAAGACCCAGGCTCTGCGGCAGCGCCGGGAACGGGAACTGCGCCTCGGCCGACGCGTGGAAATAGGTCGTTCCACCGAGATGGTCGATCGTACCGTTCGTCACGTCATAGGGCCCGATTCCGTTGAAATCGAAGCCGCGGATGATGCGGTCGTTCGAGCGGAACAGGTCGAAGACGCGCAGGCCGTCATCGCCGAAGCCTTCGATATGACCCGCACCGGCCGTCAGCACGCCGACGAGATCGAGTTCTTCCGACAGCGTCCGGTAGTAGTTGCCGCGCGTCGTGAACTTGACCCAGTTCGCATCGCCACCGAGACCGGCGACTTCCGTCGTGAACGTGGCATAGAAGCCGTCACGCGGGTTCTGCATGTTGTCGATCGTGTTGTAGATCAAACCGCCGCTGACCGACGACTTGATCCACGGGCTCTGCGATTCGATCGCGCTCTGCAGGACAGGCGAGATGTTGCACAGCGAGGGATCGAAAGCACCGGAGGAATCGAGGCAACCGTCGCGGTAGTCATAGGACTCGCGCGTGTAGTTGTAGGCGAGCTGCGTGCTCAGTGCCTCGGTGATCGGCAGGCCGAAGCGGATCGTGCCGCCATCGACCTGGCTTTCATAGGTGTCGAATTCACGCGTCTGGCGGAAGATGTCGAAACCGGCCGAGATGCGGCGCCCGAGGAAATAGGGCTCCGTGAACGACAGCGAGTAGTCGCGCGAATCGCGGCCGCCCGATGCGGCGACGCGGATGAACTGGCCGCGGCCGAGGAAGTTGCGCTCGCTGACCGAGCCTTCCACGGAAACGCCGGCGCCGCGGTTGATCGTCTCGCCGGTCGAATAGCCAGCACCGATCGAGAATTCACCGGTCGCCTTCTCGACGACCTCGACCACCAGCACGACCTGGTCGGGCTGCGAGCCGGGCGCGGTCGCGATGTTGACCGACTCGAAGAAATCGAGACGCTCGAGACGACGGCGCGCGCGCTGCACGAGAATCTGGTTGAAGGCGTCGCCCTCACTCAGGTCGAACTCGCGGCGGATGACATAGTCACGCGTGCGGGTGTTGCCGCGGATTTCGATCCGCTCGACATAGGCGCGCGGGCCTTCGTCGACCGTGTAGACGACGTCGATCGTGCGGTTCTCGAAATTGCGGTTGCCGCGCGGCGTGACCTGCGCGAACGCATAGCCCGAGCCGGCGACGTCTTCCGTCAGGCCGACGATGGAGCTTTCGACGTCCGCGGCGTTATACACGCGGCCTTCGCGCGTATCGATGCTGCGGCGATAGCTTTCCGCATCGACGCCCGGGATCGAGCTTTCGATCGCGACATTGCCGAACGTATAGCGCTGGCCTTCGTCGATGGTGAAGACGATCGAATATTCGTTGGCGGCTTCGTTGAACTGCGCATCCGAAGACAGGACGCGGAAATCGGCGTAGCCACGATTGTAGTAGAAGCGGCGCAGCGTTTCCTCGTCCGCACGCAGGCGGTCGGCATCATAGATGTCGTTGCGCGTCAGCCAGGACAGGAAGTTCGACTGGCGCGTCGAGACGACGTCACGCAGGCGACCGTCGCTGAACGCCTGGTTGCCTTCGAAGGTGATGGAACCGATCTTGGTGCGGTCGCCTTCCTGGATCTGGTAGACGACGTTGACGCGGTTGTCGCCGAGGTCGACCGTCTGCGCGGTCACCGTCGTGTCGTCGCGACCGACGCGGGCATAGGCCTGGCGAATCGCTTCGATGTCGGAATTCATCGCGTCGGCCGAGTAGGCACCACGCGGCCGAAGCTGAACGGCGGCCGTCAGCGCATCGTCCTTGACGCGCGAATTGCCCTGGAACAGCACCTGATTGACGATCGAATATTCGGAGACTTCTACCACCAGCGTCGAGCCGGACTGGTTGATGCGCACGTCGGAGAAGAGCCGCGTCTCGAAAAGGCGCACGACGGCCGCGTTGATGTCCGCGCTGTCGAACTGGACGCCCGGCTGGATGCCGAGATTGCCGATCACCGTCTCGTCGCTGACGCGCTGATTCCCCCGCACGTCGATGCTGCTGACGACTGCCGCATATGCTGCGGTCGTGCTTGCGAGCTGCACGGCAACGGTGCCGACCGCCGCCAGAGCGGTGGAAAGTGCAATCGCCGAAGCGGCGCTCTTGAAATTCGAAGCTGCCTTCATTTGGCTTAGAAACCTTTTGTTCTCGTTGTCCCCGTCGCGAGAATGACGGAACTGAGCCGCAAACCCCATACGGTATTAACCGGATTTTCCCTACACGCAAGGCTGCCGGTTAATTTGCATTTACTAAGTCCGAAAGCGTGGCATTCGCGTCACGCAAATTCCCATCCATGGTAAATGGAGCCTGAATTTTCAGGGTGTTGAGCCGTCAGCAGCCGAATATGTCGTTCCAGAAAACGAACGCCATGAAGCCCAGGACGGCGAGCATCCCCACCTTGTAGAACCCCTCCATCACCCGTTCCGAAACCGGTCGTCCGCGAACGGCTTCAGCGGCATAGAAGACCAGATGGCCGCCGTCCAGTGGGGGAATGGGCAGAAGGTTGAGGAAACCTATCCCGACCGACAAAAGAGCGATGAGCTGCACCAGCCACATCGGCCCGAGCGAGGCCGCCTGCCCCGACATCTCGGCAATGCGCACCGGCCCGCCGAGCTGGCACCTGTCCTCCCGGCCGGCCACGAAGCGCTGCAGGAAATGCCCCGTACGCGCGATGATCTGCCCCGTCTCGGTGACGGCCGCGCCCAGAGCCTCGACCGGCCCATAGACGATCTGGCGCGGCTGACCCAGTTCCTCGTTGTTGACGACGCCGATGATGCCGATGCGAATCGTGTTGCCGAGCGCATCCGTCTGCTCGGACAGTTCCGGCGTCGCCCGCAGCTCGATTTCCGATCCATCGCGCAGCATGACGAAGCTGAGTTCGTCGCCCGCGCGCGCGGAGACGACGCGCTGCACGTCGCCGAAGGTCGAGATTCGCGTGCCGTTGACGGTCACGAAGCGGTCGCCCGGTTCGAAGCCCGCCTCCGCGGCCGGACTGTCGGGACGGATTTCGGCAACGGTCGGCTCCGAGACGAAGCGGCCATAAGCGGTGAACATCACGGCAAAGACGGCAATCGTCAGGAGGAAGTTGAAGATCGGGCCGGCCGCAACTGTTGCCGCCCGCTTCCAGACCGGCTGCGTATGGAACGCGACCCTGCGCTGCTCTTCGGTCAACTGCGCCGTCGCTTCCGTATCCGGCTCGCTCGTCACGCTCATGTCGCCGACGAATTTGACGTAGCCGCCGAGCGGCACCGCCGAGATCTTCCAGCGCGTTCCGCGCCTGTCGTTGAAACCGAAGATTTCCGGACCGAATCCGATCGAGAAGGCTTCCACGCCAATCCCGCACCAGCGGCCGACCAGATAGTGGCCCATCTCGTGGACGAAGACGACGACCGCGAGCACGAGGAGAAAGGGGACCAGCGTGCCGAGGATGAGCCCGCCCGATCCGAATATGCCCGTCAGGAAATCCAATTCACCGCCCCTTCAATGTCATCGTTCGCCATGCCCGTTGCGGACAAATCGCGGCGTTTCGGTGGCTCTGCCGACGCGCGTCGGCCCACCGATCAAAAGAATGCCAGCGCCGGCCGGTCGGGATCGGCCAGCACCGCCCCGATCACGTAAAGCAGCAGGCTTGCGGCAACCAGACCATCGACCCGGTCCATCACCCCGCCGTGACCGGGAATGAGCTTGCTCGAATCCTTCACCTGGAAGCGGCGCTTGAGCCACGATTCGAAGAGGTCCCCGGCCTGGGAGGCGACCGAAAGCGCGACGATCAGGACGAGCAGCGCCCCGACAGGCAGTCGCGTTTCCATCATGAAGGCGGCGAACATGCCGAAGACGAGCGCGAACACCGTTCCGCCCAGGGCTCCGCTCCAGGTCTTGCCGGGCGAAATCGCAGGGGCAAGCTTGGGACCGCCGAACGTCCGGCCAACGAAATAGGCCATGATGTCGGTCGCCCACACGACGACGAAAACGAAGACGACGGTCTTCAGTCCCTCGACCTCTCCTCCACGCAGCAGCGCCAGCGACAGCGCGGCCAGGCTCGCATAGGCGAGCCCCACTGCGTTCCAGCGCGTGGAACCCAGCATCGGCGCGGCAAAAAGCGCCAGCACGGCCAGGGCGCCGACCATGACGAAGCTCAAGGCTCCACCGGGTGCCGTCAGGACGATGATGCCGGCGGTCGCCATCAGCAGGCCCGACAATTGGCGCTCGGGCGCCGTGCTGTGCGCCTTGGCCATCTTCAGCCATTCGTAGAAGACGGCCGCGCCGATCCCGGCGCACAGCATGCGGAAGGAGAAGTCGCCGACCCAGGTGACGATCAGCGTGACGGCGATCATCACGATCGCCGACAGGATGCGCAGCCGCAGCTCCTTGGTCAAGAACGTCTGCCCCGCCTCGCTCACGACACCGCCCCGCGCGCATCGACCGCGCCGAAGCGGCGTTCGCGCCCGGCAAACGAGGCCAGCGCCCGGTCGAGTTCGGCCCGGTCGAAGTCCGGCCAGAAGCAGGGCAGGAACACGAATTCGCTGTAGGCTGCCTGCCAAAGAAGAAAATTGGACAGGCGCTGCTCGCCGCTCGTGCGGATGATCAGGTCCGGATCGGGAATGTCGGATGTGTCGAGCGCACCGCTCAGCATTTCCGGCGTGATCGATTGCGGGTCGAGATGCCCGCCCGCCGCCAGTTGCGCCAGGTGTCGCGCACCACGCACGATCTCGTCGCGGGAGCCGTAATTGAAGGCGATGACGAGGTTCATCGCGTCATTGCCGCGCGTCAGCGTTTCGGCCTCGTCGATCAGTTGACGAATATCGGGCTCGAGCGTGTCCCGTCCGCCGATCATGCGCACCCGTACGCCGTGGCGGTGCAAATCGGCCAGATCGCGGCGGATGAAAAGCTTGAGCAGACCCATCAGGTCGCTGATCTCGGACGCGGGCCGCGACCAGTTCTCCGAGGAAAACGCATAGAGCGTCAGCCATTTGACGCCGCTCTCGCCAACGTTGCGAACCGTCTTGCGCAAGGCCTCGACGCCGGCGCGATGACCGGCAGCCCGCGGCAGCCCGCGCGCCTGCGCCCAGCGGCCGTTGCCGTCCATGATGATCGCGATATGCGCGGGAGTGGTCACCGGCTCTCCAGTTCCGAGGCTCGGGAAAAGGTCCTGTTCGACCTAGACCTGCATGATCTCGGCTTCCTTTTCGGCCAGAAGGCCGTCGATCTGCTTGATCGTCTCGTCGGTCAGCTTCTGCACGCGCTCGGACTGGACCTTGGAATCGTCCTGGCTGATCGCGCCGTCCTTCTCCGCCTTCTTGGCGATTTCCATGCCGTCGCGGCGCACATGGCGCGCGGCCACCTTGGCCTGCTCGGTATATTGGTGGGCGATCTTGACGAGGTCGCGGCGGCGCTCCTCGTTGAGTTCGGGCAGAGGAATGCGAAGATTGCTGCCGTCGACGATGGGGTTGAGCCCGAGATTGGATTCGCGGATCGCGCGGTCGACCGCGCCGACGAGTTGCTTGTCCCAGACGGAGACTGCAAGCATCCGCGATTCCGGCACTGTCACGGTCGCGACCTGGTTGATCGGCATCGGCGAGCCGTAGGCCTGAACGAGGACGGGATCGAGAAGATTGCTCGAGGCGCGGCCGGTCCGCAGCGATGCGAGGTCATGCTTGAATGCCGAGATCGCGCCGTCCATCCTGCGCTGCAGGTCCTTGAAGTCCACGCCTTCGCTCATCTTCGTCTCCTCTGCCGGCAGCGCCGGTCCGTCTTTTATCTGGCCCTTGGCTGGCTTGCCGGCCCGTCATTTTCTGGAAAGTCCGCTGCCGCTCAGGCGTCGGCGACGACCGTGCAGCGCCCTTCCCCGCGCAGAATGGCGCCGAGACCGCCCTGCTCATGAATCGAGTAGACGATTATCGGAATGTGGTTCTCACGCGCAAGCGCAATCGCCGCCGTGTCCATGATCGCCAGGCCTTTGACCAGCACTTCCTCATGCGTGATCGTCTCGAAGCGCGTCGCGATCGGGTCCTTCTTGGGGTCGGCGGAATAGACGCCGTCCACCTGCGTGCCCTTCAAGAGCGCATCCGCGCCGATCTCTGCGGCGCGCAGCGCGGCCGCGGAATCGGTGGTGAAGAACGGGTTGCCGGTGCCGCCCGCGAAGATCACCACCTTGCCCTGGTCCATGTAAGCGGTCGCCTGGCGCTGGGAGAAGCTTTCGCAAAGTTCGGGCATGGCGATCGCCGACAGGACGACCGCGTCGACGCCGAGCTTGATCAGCGAGGTGCGCAGCGCCAGCGAATTGATGACGGTGGCGAGCATGCCCATGTGGTCGCCGGTCACCCGGTCACCGCCCTTGGACGCCACCGCCACGCCGCGGAAGATGTTGCCGCCGCCGATGACGACCGCCACCTCGACGCCCATCTTACGCGCCTCGGCGATATCGGCGGCGATCTGGTCGGCCACCGACACGTCGATGCCGAAGCCCTGCGATCCCATCAGGGCCTCGCCCGACGCCTTGAGAAGGATGCGCTTGTATCGCGGGGCGTGGCTCATGAAACTCTCTTCTCGCAGTGAATGGGAAACCGGGTGTCAGATACATGAAAGGGCACCGCCGTGTCACCCGGCGATGCCCTTCGTTTCTGTGCAGGACGACTGCTTACTTCTTGGCGACCGCCGCAACCTCGGCTGCAAAGTCGCTTTCTTCCTTCTCGATGCCCTCACCGAGCGCAAAGCGTACGAAGCCGATCAGCTTCGCCGGCGCGCCGATTTCCTTCTCGGCATCGGCAAGCGCCTTCTCGACGGTCACGTCGGGGTTCATGACGAAGGCCTGCTTCAGGAGCACGACTTCCTCGTAGAACTTGCGCAGGCGGCCTTCGACCATCTTCTCGATGATGTTTTCCGGCTTGCCCGACTGGCGGGCCTGCTCGGAGAAGACTGCCTTTTCACGCTCGACGGCAGACGCGTCGACTTCCTCGGCCGTCAGCGCGAGCGGGTTGGTCGCGGCGACGTGCATGGCGACCTGACGCGCGAAGGCGCGCGCGGCATCGGCATTGCCGGTCGTCTCGATGGCGACCAGAACGCCGAGCTTGCCGAGATTGTCGGCGACCGCGTTGTGGACATAGGTCGCGACCGCGCCGCTCGAAACCGTGAGCTTGGCCGAACGGCGCAGGCTCATGTTCTCGCCGATCGTGCCGATCGCATCCTTGATCGTGTCGGTAACCGACTTCTCGGCCCCCGGATACGTCGCAGCGCCGAGCGCATCGGTCGAACCATCGGTCGTCAGCGCCACTTCGGCGATGTTGCGCACGATGGTCTGGAAGGCATCGTTGCGGGCAACGAAGTCGGTCTCGGAATTGACCTCGACGACGACCGCGCTGGTCGCATCGGAAGCAACACCGACCAGGCCTTCGGCTGCCGTGCGGCCGGCCTTCTTGTCGGCCTTGGAGATGCCCTTGGCGCGCAGCCAGTCGACGGCCGCCTCGATATCGCCATTGGTCTCGGACAGGGCCGTCTTGCAGTCCATCATGCCCGCGCCCGTCATGTCGCGGAGCTGTTTGACCTGTGCAGCAGAAATGCTCATCGTCGCCTCTTCAATTTCGTCAATTCATAAAATGGCGCGGCGCACCGTGGAGAATTCCAGGTGCGCCGTTCGCCTCGTCCAATGCAGCGGACAGCCTTAGCTGGCCTTGCCTTCTTCGGCAGGCGTCTCGTCGAGGGCCGGCTCGACCGGTGCTTCGGCCGAAGCACCGACGTCCACGCCCATCGCGCCCTGCTGGCGCGCAATGCCGTCGATGGCGGCCTTGGCGATCAGGTCGCAATAGAACGAGATCGCGCGTGCGGCGTCGTCATTGCCCGGGATCGGGTAGTCGACCTTGTCCGGATCGCAGTTCGAATCGATGATCGCGACGACCGGAATGCCGAGACGGCGCGCTTCCTGGATGGCGATCGCTTCCTTGTTGGTGTCGATCACGAACATAAGGTCCGGCGTCGAGCCCATGTCCTTGATGCCGCCGAGTGCGCGGTTCAGCTTCTCGCGCTCGCGGTCGAGCGTCAGGCGCTCCTTCTTGGTGAAGCCCTGGGCTTCGCCGGCGAGCAGTTCGTCGAGCTTGCGCAGACGCTGGATCGAGTTCGAGATCGTCTTCCAGTTGGTGAGCATGCCGCCCAGCCAGCGCGAATTGACGTAGTATTGCGCGGAGCGCTCGGCAGCGTCGGCGACGATTTCCGAAGCCTGGCGCTTGGTGCCGACGAACAGCACGCGTCCGCCACGGGCGACCGTGTCCGAAACGACCTTCAGCGCCTGGTTGAGGAGCGGAACCGTCTGCGACAGGTCGATGATGTGGATGTTGTTGCGGGCGCCGAAGATATAGGGCGCCATCTTCGGGTTCCAGCGGTGGGTCTGGTGGCCGAAGTGGACACCAGCTTCGAGAAGCTGGCGCATGGAGAAGTCTGGCGTAGCCATGGTTGGTTCCTTTTCCGGTTAGCCTCCACGGATGTCAGGCGGATGAACCGCCACCGGAGGTCGAGGCCGGATTTCTCCCGGCGCCAAACCCATCACCCGTGTGTGGAATGGCCGCGCATATAGCGGCAATGAGGACGCGATGCAACCCGCGTCATTCAGCGCAGTCGCCCGGCTCGTCGAAGAGTTCGAGATCGACGAGCCGCCCGGTGATGGCGAAGTCGCCGTAATCCATCGTCAGGTCGCGCGTGACGCCATTGTCGTAGAGCTTCATGGAGATGCGATAGGTCGGCGTTTCCTCGCCGGAAATGTCGGTCAGGTCGAAATAGGCGATGTCGACCGGCCAGAACTCCTCCGACGCAATCGCCTCGACCGCGTCCGATTCGGTGTCGCCCTCCTCCAGTCCGGTCTTCTGGCCGAGAATGACGGTCGTGGTCATCAGCTTGTCGCCGTCCTCGGAACCGTCATAGATCGTCGTCTCGTAGAAATTCTCGCCGGCATTCGCCTTTTCCAGCACCTCGATCAGATGATGTGTCGGGAACTGCGACTTTTCGAGCGCATGTTCCTGCGGTTCCGGCATCTCGATCGAGACCTCCGTCCCGTCCCCGGTCATCTGGGCCGACCCGCGCGATTCCTTGTCGAGATTGCGATCGATGAAGGAGCGCGTGACGAAGGAGAATTCCGAGCCGTCGCCGGCCTCGAACGTCGTCGTCTGCTGGTCGGTGAGGCGCGTCGTCTCGTTCGCCTCGATCTGCGTGACGAAACGGAACGTGACGGTGTAGCCCTCGCAGCCAGAGCCGTTGAACTCATAGACCATGCGGCCCGAAAGCCCGGTGATTCCCGAACTGTCCGTTGCATCGTCGAGCCCGAGATCATACACCGCACGATGCGGGAGGAGCGGCGCGGCCGACGCCTGGCCTTGCAGGAATGGCGCGGCGACTGTCGCCAGAAGTGCAAGACGTGGCAGGGACATTCGGTTCTCCCGATTGGGTGCTGGGTCGGCTCGGCCGGCACCTGAAAGCGTTTTCGTGGCAGAAGCGAGGCGATTCAGCTGGCGCTTGCCTTTCGACAAGGATCACAGGATGACCGACACAATCAATAGCCGCCTGGAGAAGCTTGGCATCGCCCTGCCCGCTCCCGCCGCCCCCGCCGCCAACTACCTGCCCTTCATGGTGACAGGCGACCTGCTGTTCACGTCCGGCCAGCTTCCGTTCGACAACAGCAAGCTTGCGGCCACCGGCCGCCTCGGCCGCGAAGTCGAGATCGCAGCCGGACAGACTGCCGCGCGTCACTGCGCGATCAACGTCCTGGCGCAGGCAAAGGCCGCCCTCGGCGACCTCGAACGCATCGCCCGGCTGGTGAAGATTACCGTCTTCGTCTCCTCCGATCCCGAATTCACCGAGCATCACCTCGTCGCCAACGGCGCGTCGGACCTCTTCGCAGAAGTCCTCGGCGAGGCCGGCCGCCATGCCCGCGCCGCCGTCGGCGTCGCCCGCCTGCCGCTCGACGCGGCGGTCGAGGTCGAAGCCATCTTCGAGATCGCGAAGGGCTGAGCACGAATGTCCGATATTTCCTGGCTCACCGCGCGTCCCATCGCCCATCGCGGCTTCCACGACCTGAACAAGACGCGCTGGGAGAACACGCTCTCCGCCTTCCAGGCCGCCATCGACCGCAACTACGCGATCGAGTGCGACGTCCATCTGTCGTCGGACGGCGTCCCCGTCGTCTTCCACGACCATGATCTGAAGCGCCTGACCGGCACCGAGGGCCATGTCCTCGACCGGACCGCCCGCGAGATGGCGGACCTTCGCATCGGCGGCACGGACGACCATGCGCCGACCCTGAAGGAACTGCTGGACCTAACCGCCGGCCGCGTGCCGCTGGTCATCGAGCTGAAGGGCACCGAAGGCCGCGACGACGGCCTCGCCGCCGCTGTCCTCGCTCTGGTCAAGGCCTATGACGGCAAGGCCGCGGTCATGTCCTTCGATCACTGGCTGATCCGCCAGCTCGTCGCGGATGCGGGCGACGTTCCGGTCGGCCTCACCGCGCACGGCAACAAGCCCGAAGAGCTCGAAGCGCATTTCTCGATGCTCGCCCATCCGATCGACTTCGTCTCCTACGGCGTCCACGACCTGCCGAGCCCCTTCGTCGCCTTCGTGCGCGAAAAGCTCGGCCTTCCGGTCATCACCTGGACCGTACGCGACAAGCAGTCCGAGGAACTGACGGCGGCACATGCCGACCAGATGACCTTCGAAGGCTTCGATCCGGACGGCCGCGGCCCGATCTGACCGCGCGACCTTGCAACCTCCATCCCGGCTCGTATCTAGAGAGTGAATGAGCGGGTCGGGATGTCTGGTCGATGAGTGAGCATGAAGCCGGGTTCGTCATCCGCGTCTTGGACGGGATGGCGGGCATCGCAGCGGCCGACTGGGCAAAGCTGGCCGGCGCCGCGCGAGGCGGCCCCGAGCCCTACAATCCCTTCCTGTCGCACGCCTTCCTCTCTGCGCTCGAGGATTCGGGCTGCGTCGGCGCCCGCGCCGGCTGGCTGCCCCACCATCTCGCGCTCGAAACCGCCGCCGGCGACCTCATCGGCGCAGTCCCCTGCTACCTCAAATCTCACAGCCAGGGCGAATACGTCTTCGACCATGGCTGGGCGGATGCGTTCGAACGCGCCGGCGGCCGGTATTATCCCAAGCTCCAGGTCGCAATTCCGTTCACCCCCGCGACCGGCCCACGCCTCCTGGCCGATGCCGCGCTCGATCCCGCGCCGATTCGTCTCGCGCTCGGCGAAGGGTTGAAGACGCTGGGTGACCGGCTCGGCATCTCGTCGGTCCATGTCACCTTCGCGCAGGAGGAAGAAGCCCTCGCGCTCGAAAGCCTCGGCTATCTCCACCGCACCGACACCCAGTTCCACTTCGTCAACGAGGGCTACGACACCTACGGCGACTTCCTCGAAACCCTCGCCTCGCGCAAGCGCAAGGCCCTGCGCAAGGAGCGGCGCGAGGCACTCGCCGACGGCATCGAGATCGAATGGCTGACCGGGCCGGATTTGACCGAAGCAGTCTGGGACGATTTCTTCCGCTTCTACATGGACACCGGCAGCCGCAAATGGGGCCGGCCCTACCTCAATCGGCAATTCTTCTCGCTGATCGGCGAGCGGATGGCCGACGACATCATGCTGGTCATGGCGAAGCGCGACGGCCGCTACATCGCCGGTGCGATCAACTTCATCGGCGGCGACCGTCTCTTCGGCCGCAACTGGGGCTGCATCGAGCACCACCCCTATCTCCATTTCGAGGTCTGCTACCACCAGGCCATCGATTTCGCCATCGAACGCAAGCTGGCCGTCGTCGAGGCCGGCGCGCAGGGCGAGCACAAGCTCGCCCGCGGCTATCTCCCCGTCACCACCCACTCCGCCCACTGGATCGCGCATCCGGGGCTGAGGAATGCCGTCGCGGACTATCTGGAGCGGGAGCGCGAAGACGTGGCGGAGGTCGGCGAGTATTTGAGCGAGCGCGCGCCGTTTCGCAAAGGGTGAATGGTGAATGGTGAATGGTGAATGGTGAATGGAAGAGGCTCGAATTCGCCGCTTGCCGTCAACCTCTCTTCGGCTGACGGTTGCAATCCCCTCGCCCCATTCACTATTCACCATTCACCATTCACCAACCCGGAGCCTTCCATGTCAGCCGCCTACGACGACACCAACATCTTCGCGAAAATCCTCCGCGGCGAACTGCCTGCCCAGAAGCTCTACGAAGACGACGCGACCTTTGCCTTCATGGACATCATGCCGCGCGGCAACGGGCATTGCCTCGTCATCCCGAAGGAGCCGTCGCGCAACATTCTCGACGTTGCGCCCGAAAGCCTGTCGGCGGTCATGGCGACGGTGCAGAAACTGTCGCGCGCGATCGTCAAGGCGTTCGACGCCGACGGCGTGACCGTACAGCAATTCAACGAACCGGCCGGCGGGCAGGTCGTCTTCCATCTCCATTTTCACGTCATTCCGCGCTTCGACGGCGTCGCGCTGAAGCCGCATTCGGGCGAGATGGAAAAGCCGGACGTCCTCGCGGCCAATGCCGAACGGATCAGGGCTGCGCTGGACGGCGCGTGACGAACGCCGGCTTTCTGCGCTCGGCCCCTGCAGGAACGAGCATTCTCGCCATCGCAAGCGCCACGGCGAATACAGCGACGCCACCTGCGAGATCGACCAGGTGATGCCCGCCATGGACCAGGATCGCGGGTATCATCGCGATATTGACGAGGAGGAACGGGGTCCGCAGCCGCGTTTCCCACGTGAACCAAATCGCCATGAGCGCCATCACCGTGTGAAATGACGGAAATGCGATCACGCCCAGCGTGTCCTTCGCCGTGATCAGCGCCGACCCTTCGATCGCCAACCGCAGCAATTCCGCTCCGTATTCGTTGCGCACGACCAGATCGATGCTGTTGGCCAGATCGCCCGGAATGTCGTGCATCGTCGACGGCCCGAAGCTCGGTGCAAGCCACCAGATGCCAATGGACAGTGCGGCGCCGATGATGCCTGTCAGAAGAAAGCGATGAAGCGCGACCGGCTTTTCCATGAAGCCGAGCAGAATGACGACCAGCACGAGCTGAGGCAGAGAACTCAGATAGATGCGCCCAAGCACGGTGCCGAGCCACGGCCAAGCCCCGAACATGGCGACGAAGTCGGGCCAGTGATAACCGAACAGTGCATCGATCCTCGCCAGGACGGGATCGATCGTGGGCGCGGCGAGCGGGAAAAGCAGGTAGTTCAGGATCGACGCCAGGATCGTGAACAGGACGAACAGGCCCGTCGCGATTGAACCGAGCGCAATGCCTTCGCTGCGCTCGAGCGCGCGATAGGCAAGCCCCACCGCGATCACCACCAACGCCGCCAGAACGCCGGGCGCATAGCTGGCCCAGTCGACGGCCTGGTCCTTCGCGACGATCAGCCAGCCGTCGATCAGCGCCAGCGGCGCGAGAAACAACAGGATCGTGATTTCAGCCTGGCGCAGATACATGTCGGCCCTCTTCAGACGGAGGACCGTACCGGAATTTGATGAATCGCCGCCTAACCGGCCGCCAGGATCATGCCCGCGATCAGCACGGCCTCGGTCACGAAGATGCCGATCAGCACGCGCTTGCCGAACCACAGGAAGGCACAGAAGCCCACGATCGCCGAAAAGACCCGCAACTCGAGCGTCGTGTCGGCGAGCGGCCCGTTCGGATTGACGATCAGATTGGCGATGACGGCGGCAACCAGTGCGGTCGCAACACACCGCACGAAGACGAGCGCATCCGATTCTTCCGATATCCGCCCGCCGAGATAGACGCCCAGAAAGCGCCAGCTATCCGTCGCCAGCCATCCGGCAACGAGGATAAAGACATAGGGCCACCACCAGACGTCGAGCGCATCGAAGGTCATGTCGCTTTCCTGCGCTTCGCCACGATATGGAAAAGATAGGCCAGCAATCCGCCGACCAACCCGGTCGCCAGCAGGCTGAAATCGGGAACGACGATGTGGAAAAGCGGCCCGAGCAGAAGACCGAGGACCATCGCGACATGCCCTGCCCGCTCGCGCGCGGACACCCAAAGCGAGGTCAGAAAGTAGATCGGCGTCAGCATGAAGAGCGCGGCCGAAATGATCGGCGGCAGGTTTTGCGCCAGCGTGTAGACCAGCGCGACGATGATCATGTTGAGCAGGACCAGCGACGAGCCGACGCCGCCATACCAGCTCGTGCGGAATTCGCGCGGCACATGGCGGATCTGTTCGAGCGCGATCACCCAGGACGTGACGGCGACGAAATGGGAAAGCAGATAGAGAACCCAGGTCCGGGTCCGGGGCCCGCGCAGTTCCGGCACCAGCACGACGACCATCGGCGCAAGCCGCACCGAGGACAGCGCCACCGCAAAGGCCGCGCCGGCGATGCCGTTGCCCGCCAGCACCGCGCCGATCAGCACCACCTTGGCCGGAAGCGCCCACACGATCCCCGTCATGAACACGGTCTGCGCCAGCGTGAAGCCAGCCTCAAGCGCCAGCGCGGCAAAGCCGACGAAGCTGCTCGCCAGGATCAGCGCCGGAACCGACATCGACGCACGACACCCGCGCGCGAACCATTTGAGTCGCGTGGAAAAGTCGGGCGATGGAGAATCGATATGTGAGTCGGCAGGCGAAGGCATGTCGGGCCCCGATAGCACAGGGGCCGGAAACTTGCGATGTTAAAAAAGCGGCGCCCGAAGACGCCGCTTTTGGTTTTCCTGTCAGTCGGCCTCAGCTCTTGCGCGGCAGTTGCGGTACGCTCGACCGTTTACCGCCCGCCTTGTCCGGCGCACCATCGGCGCCGACCGCCGCCGCGACTTTCGCCTTGGCTTTCCGCGACGCGGCCTTCTTCGGCTTCGGAGAATTCTCCGGCGCTTCCTTCTTCGGCTTCACCGGCGCATCCTCGGCAAGGCTCTCGAGGACGATGCCCTTGGAACCGTCCTCCTTGGCCTCGACCAGAACGCGCACCGTGCCGCCCTTCTTGAGCTTGCCGAACAGCACTTCCTCGGCCAGCGGCTTCTTGATGTGCTCCTGGATAACCCGGCCGAGCGGCCGCGCGCCCATGCGCTCGTCATAGCCCTTGTCTGCCAGCCATTCGATCGCGTCCGGCGTCAGCTCGAACGTCACCCTCCGCTCGGCAAGCTGCGCCTCGAGCTGCATGACGAACTTCTGCACGACCTGGTGAATGACCGGGATCGGCAGCGAGCCGAACGGGATGATCGCGTCGAGACGGTTGCGGAATTCCGGCGAGAACAGGCGATTGATCGCCTCCATGTCGTCGCCTTCGCGCTTCGTCGAGCCGAAGCCGATCGCCGGCTTGGCCATGTCGGAAGCGCCCGCATTGGTCGTCATGATCAGGATCACGTTGCGGAAGTCGATCTTTTTCCCGTTGTGGTCCGTCAGCGAGCCATGATCCATGACCTGCAAGAGGATGTTGAACAGGTCCGGATGCGCCTTCTCGATCTCGTCGAGCAGCAGCACGCAATGCGGATGCTGGTCGACGCCATCTGTCAGCAAGCCGCCCTGGTCGAAGCCGACATAGCCGGGAGGCGCGCCGATCAGCCGTGAAACGGTGTGCCGTTCCATATATTCCGACATGTCGAAGCGCAGCAGTTCCACGCCGAGCGACGCCGCAAGCTGCTTGGCGACCTCGGTCTTGCCGACGCCCGTCGGCCCCGAGAAGAGGTAGGAGCCGATCGGCTTGTCCGGCTCGCGCAGGCCGGCCCGCGCCAGCTTGATCGAGGACGACAGTGCGCTGATCGCCGTATCCTGCCCATAGACGACCCGCTTCAGCTCGTCCTCGAGCGTCGCCAGCACCTTCTCGTCGTCGGCCGAGACGGTCTTCGGCGGAATGCGCGCCATGGTGGCGATCGTCTGCTCGATCTCCTTCACGCTGATCGTCTTCTTGCGCTTGTTCTCCGGCAACAGCATCTGCGACGCGCCGGTCTCGTCGACCACGTCGATCGCCTTGTCCGGCAGCTTGCGGTCGGAGATGTAGCGCGCGGAAAGCTCCACCGCCGCCTTGATCGCCTCGTTGGTGTACTTGACCTTGTGGAAGTCCTCGAAATAGGGCTTCAGCCCCTTCATGATCGAGATCGCATCCTCGATGGTCGGTTCCTTGACGTCGATCTTCTGGAAGCGCCGCACCAGCGCGCGGTCCTTCTCGAAGAACTGGCGGAACTCCTTGTAGGTGGTCGAGCCGATGCAGCGGATCGCGCCCGACGACAGCGCAGGCTTCAGAAGGTTCGACGCATCCATAGCGCCGCCCGAAGTCGCGCCCGCGCCGATCACGGTATGGATCTCGTCGATGAAGAGCACCGCGCCCGGATAGTCCTCGAGTTCCTTGACGACCTGCTTCAGCCGCTCCTCGAAATCGCCGCGATAGCGCGTTCCGGCGAGAAGCGAGCCCATGTCGAGCGAGAAGATCGTCGCGTCGAGCAGCACTTCGGGCACGTCGCCCTCGACGATGCGCTTGGCGAGCCCTTCCGCGATGGCCGTCTTGCCGACGCCCGGATCGCCCACATAGAGCGGATTGTTCTTCGAGCGGCGGCAGAGCACCTGGATGGTCCGGTTGATCTCTTCCGAGCGGCCGATCAGCGGGTCAATCTTGCCGGTCTTCGCCTTCTCGTTGAGATTGACGCAATAGGCCGTCAAAGCGTCCTGCTGCTGCTTCTTCTTCGTGCCTTCCTCGTTCTCCGAAGCCGGGCTTGCAGCCTCTTCCTCGGCCCCGCGCGGCGTGCGCGCCTCCGCTCCGCCCGGCCGCTTGGCGATGCCGTGGCTGATGTAGTTGACCGCGTCGTAGCGGGTCATCTGCTGTTCCTGCAGGAAGTAGGCCGCATGGCTTTCCCGCTCGGCGAAGATGGCGACGAGCACGTTGGCGCCCGAAACTTCCTCGCGGCCCGACGACTGCACGTGGATGACCGCGCGCTGGATGACGCGCTGGAACCCGGCCGTGGGCTTGGAATCCTCGTCATAGCCGGTGACGAGATTGTCGAGTTCGGTGTCGATATAGGTGAGGACGGTCTGCTTGAGTTCGTCGACATTGACGTTGCACGCACGCATGACGGCAGACGCGTCGCTGTCGTCGATCAGCGCCAGCAGGAGATGCTCGAGCGTCGCGTATTCATGATGCCGTTCGTTGGCGAAAGTCAGCGCCTGGTGCAGCGCGCGCTCGAGGCCTTGGGAGAATGCCGGCATTCAGTACCTCATTTCTTTTCCATCACGCATTGCAGCGGATGCTGGTGTTGGCGAGCGAAATCCATGACTTGCGTCACCTTGGTCTCGGCCACCTCGAAGGTGTAGACGCCGCATTCGCCGACACCGTGATTATGGACGTGGAGCATGATGCGGGTCGCAGCCTCGCGATCCTTCTGGAAGAAGCGCTCGAGCACGTGCACGACGAATTCCATCGGCGTGTAGTCGTCGTTCAGGATCAGGACGCGGTAGAGACTGGGCTTCTTGGTCTTGGCTTTCGTGCGGGTGATAACCGCCGTGCCGCGGCCGGGGCCGCCATTGCCGTTTTCGCCCGCCTGAGCCTTGGGCGCACGCTCGCCGGAACCTATGCTCGTCACTCGCCTTCCCAATCCAACCACTCCCGCCTCGGAAGCGTCATGTAGGTGTTTCGTGTTCGATTGTAAGCCCTGTGTCGATGGTGACAATACGGCCAGGCTTCACGTCCTCGACAATATTTTTGACGTCTCGATCCGGCACGAAAAAGGCCGCGCAATCGCGCGGCCTCGTTGTCGTTTCGCCGATGTGCTTTGCGGTCACCGCGCCTTCACGCCCAGCGTCTCGAAGGGCTTGTAGACCTCTTTCGCCATGTCGGCATAAAGCTCGCTCATTCGCGTCGCCTGGCCGACGAAGCCTTCATAGGCCTGGCGTACGAAATCCATCTGGATCTCCATCGCCTTGTCGGGCGACTTCGCCTGAACCAGCTTTTCCACCACCGAACCGGACTGCTCGAACGCGCGTCGGGAGTATTCGGTCGCCTCGACGGCGATCGCCTGCATGTTCTTCGAAACCGAAGCGAAACTTCTCAGCCCGCTATCGGCCATTTCCTTGCCAAACTTACCGGCGTCGTCGAAGGATTGCATCATAAGCCAAAACCTCTTGGTCCAATGGACGGAGCAGCAATGCTGCGATGCGAAAACCGTAGCGTGCGACGCAGCACCCGTCAATTGCGGCCGGAATGCAGGCACGTCTCGAATTTGGCCGGCTTTATGAACGAAGCGGTTACCATAAACGGATCGGTAACTTCCGGCGGCTAGGTTGGCAGCATGTAAATCCTCGCCAGAATGCGACCGACAAAATCTGTATGGGTGTAGTTGTGCGTCAGACGTTCGCCGGAATGCTTCCGCGTCACCAGGCCGTCCTCAAGGTCCTGCTTTCCTTCCTCACCGCCCTCGCCTTGGTCGCCGGCTCCGTCGGTCACGCCTCGGCGAATCCGCGCTATGCGGCCTATGTCATGGACGCCAAGACGGGGCAGGTCCTGTTCAATCGCTATGGCGACGAACAGCGCTTCCCGGCCTCGCTGACCAAGATGATGACGCTCTACATGCTGTTCGAGCAGATGGAGTCCGGTCGCGTCGCCAAGTCGACGCCGATTCCGATCAGCGCCAAGGCAGCCGCCGAGCCGCCGACCAAGATCGGCTTGCGCGCCGGCTCCACGATCACGGCGGAAAACGCGATCTATTCGCTCGTCACCCGTTCCGCCAATGACATCGCCACTGCGATCGGCGAATTCGTCGGTGGTTCGGAGCAGAACTTTGCCCGGCTGATGACCACGAAGGCGCGCCAGCTCGGCATGAATTCGACCACGTTCCAGAACGCCCACGGCCTGCCGAACAACAAGCAGGTGACCAGCGCACGTGACATGGCGATCCTCGGCGTCGCCCTGCGCGAGCACTATCCGCAGTATTATTCCTATTTCGGCACCCGCGAGTTCAATCTCGGCAAGCAGCGCTTCGGCAACCACAATCGGGTGCTGGGTCGCGTTCGCGGCGCCGATGGCATCAAGACCGGCTACATTCGCGCATCGGGCTTCAACCTCGTCTCGTCGGTGCAGGACGATGGCCGCTCCATCGTCGCTGTCGTGATGGGCGGCCGTTCCGGACGTTCGCGTGACGATCACATGGTCGAACTGATCCGCGAATACCTTCCCAAGGCTTCGCGCGGCAACAAGCAGTTGCTCGTTGCTCGCGGCGCGGCCAGCCAGGGCGTTGCCGTCGCCGCTGCCGCCAATGTGCTGCCGACGAAGATGTCCGCGCCGCAGTTCCGCCCGGCCGAACCGGCCGGCGCCGCGCAGATGGAACTCGCTTTGACCTCGACGGCAGCCGCACAGCCGGTAGCCCAGGCGCCTGCGATGGCTCCTGCCCCGTCCGCCCCGCTGGGCAATGACGACGCCTCCAACCGGATCCAGATGGCATTCGCAGGCGCGGTCCCGACCGCCCGGCCGACGCCCCCTGCCCCGGTGCCCTCGCAGGCCGTGCCCGCGGCTCTTCACGCGATCAAGGAGCGTGCGGAAGTCGATCCGGTCCAGACATCCTCGACGCAGCCCGCCGGCTGGGTCATCCAGGTGGCGTCCATGCCGTCGGAAAGCGAGGCCAAGTCCTTCCTCGCCAACGCGAAGTCGCGCGCGTCCAACGTCCTCGGCAGTGCCGATCCGTTCACCGAGACGTTCGACCACAACGGCCAGACCTACTACCGCGCGCGCTTCGCCGGTTTCGCCGGCAAGGACGCGGCATGGTCCGCCTGCAGCTCGCTGAAGAGCTACGGCATCGCCTGCTATGCGGTACAGATGTAAGTTTCCCGTTCTCCGGGAGTGTTTCGTGTCGAAGGAGAATCAGCCGTGACCGGACAACAGAACGTCCTTGGCTTCATTGATCCGCGCAGCCAGGAAGGAGCTTCCTCCGAGGTCCGGATGCAGCCGCTGCATCAGGCGCCGATGCGCCTTGCGGATATCCGCCGCGCTAGCGCCCGCTTCAAGACCAAGGACCTGGTAGGCCTCCTGCTTGCTCATGGGGCCAGAAGCTGGCGGGCGAGTTTCCCCGCCGCCGACATCCGCCTGCGCGTGATCGCGCCAGAGGGGAAGCCGGCCGTCAAGATACGTCTCAAGTAGCTGCCGGCTCTCGCCGTCGTCCGCCAGTTCGGCGAGGAGCTCGTAGAGTTCGAGTTCGCTGAGATCGCCGAGCGGCTTGCCGTCGAACCGGCCCGCCAGCACCACCCCGTCCAGTTCGCCGGTATCGTGGTCGAGTTCCATCTCCAAGGCAGCGGTCCGGACATGGGATCGCTTTCCCGGCGTCGGGCTGGCGCGGCGACGCATCCGCCCGGCGCCATACCAGGCCAGCGCGCTCGAAAGCGCCATGCCGCCAAGGCCGGCACGACCAATGAGAATGAGCCCCACGCCGACGATGCCGAGCGCAAGCGGACCGATCAGCCGCAAACTCGAGGCGATCCTCGAGGCGTCGGCGCGCAGAAGAACGAACATGAGAAACAGCGCGAGCGCGCCACCCGAAATGACGTAGATCATGATCCGCTTCTGCCGCGCATGTTCTCGATAAGCAGGCGATCCGCACCACGTCCCCTCGCCTCGAGCGCAGGATAGCCGCCTGTGGCGTAGATCGCGATCGCCGAAAGCAGCTCCGCCAGCGTCGATGCCGCGTTGCGGTCGAACCGGAACCAGGCGCCTCGCGTCAGCCGTGCGATCTCCTTGAAAGCGCGCTCGGCAGATGGATCGTGACCCTCCTGAAACAGGAATACCGGAACGCCCTTGAGCCCGAGCCGTCCGGCCTTCTCCGCCAGGTCGTCGACCTCTTCCTCCATCGCATCACCGATATAGACGAGCGCGTTGACCTTCTGCGCCTCGGTCTCGGTGAGCGCATGCGAGAGCACCTTGCCGATCTGCGTGTGTCCGCCCCGGCAGTCGATCTTCACCATCAGGTCCTTGAGCTTGCCCGTATCGGAGACGAATTTCGACGATCGGCACTCGCCAAATCCGCGGAAGTAGACGAGTTGGACTTCAAGCCTCCCCGTCTTTCCGACCGCATCGAACATCTCGGCCTGCAGCGCACAGGCGAGGTCCCAGGTCGGCTGCCGGCTCATGGTCGCGTCGAGCGCCAGGATCAGGCGGCCCTTGCTCGCGCCGGCGACACGTCCCGCGCCCAATGCGCGCGCCTGCTTCAGGAAGGATGCGACCGCATTCGGGTCGCTGCGCTGCGTCTCGGTCGGCAGCGTCGTCGGTTTGGCGGGCGTCTTTTCACTCATGTCATGAAAATGAGGTGCCGGCCCGCCCAAGGCAAGATGACGTGCGATCACAGAAGCCCGAGATCGGCGAGTTCGCGGCGGAGCTGCGCCGGCATTTCGCGCATGTCCGATCCGCCGCCGACATCGTGCGGGGCGTCGTCCGTCCGCAAATAGCGCCAGCCCTGGAAGGGCCGTCGAGGCTGCCAGACCGTCGGCGTGAGTTCATGGTCGAGCACCAGATGGCAGCGGCCGATCCCGTCGCCATCGGTGAACGGCCTGACGTCGATCAGCTTCTGTCGGCACTGCACGCCGCCCTTGATCACCCAGTAGAGCGATCCGCTGTCGAGCAGTTCCTCAACGCGCTTCGGCACCATTCGCGTCGTGTGGAAATGTTCGACCGCCTGCCCGGCAGCGCGCATCCGCGCCGCCCGCTCATCGATCCATGATTGCAGGTCCTCGATCGAGTCGCAGCCGACGCAGAGCTTGAGGATGTGAAGTGCCATGGCTCTAGATAGGCGCGGGCTTCCGGCAACTCAAAGGCACGATCGCTTGATGTCCACAGAAAGCGACCTCAGCACTCGACGACATTCACCGCGAGTCCACCAAGGCTCGTTTCCTTGTACTTGTCGTTCATGTCGAGCCCGGTCTGGCGCATGGTCTCGATCGCCGCGTCGAGCGGCACGAAATGCTTGCCGTCACCCTTGATCGCAAGCGAAGCGGCCGTCACCGCCTTCACCGCGCCCAGCGCATTTCGTTCGATGCACGGCACCTGCACGAGCCCCGCAATCGGATCGCACGTCATGCCGAGATGATGTTCGAGCGCGATCTCGGCCGCATTCTCCACCTGCTCGGGCGAGCCGCCCATGACGGCGCAAAGCCCCGCGGCCGCCATAGCCGATGCCGAGCCCACTTCGCCCTGGCAGCCGACCTCGGCACCGGAGATCGATGCATTGTGCTTGATGATCCCGCCGACCGCTGCCGCCGTCAGCAGGAAATCGCGAATACCATTCTGGTCGGCCTCCGGGTGGAAATGCAGCCAGTAGCGCATCACCGCCGGCACCACGCCCGCCGCGCCATTGGTCGGCGCCGTCACGACGCGCCCGCCTGCCGCGTTCTCCTCGTTCACGGCCATCGCGTAGACCGACAGCCAGTCGTTTGCGAGCAGCGGGTTCGGCCGGTTCTGCCGCCACTGTTCCTGCAGCGTGTCGTGGAGGTGCCGCGCGCGCCGGCGCACCTTCAGCCCGCCCGGCATGATCCCGTCCTGGCTCAAGCCCCGCTCGATGCAGCCGCGCATCGCGTCCCAGATCGCGTCGAGCCCGGCATCGAGTTCGGCGCGCGATTGCCGCGTCTCCTCGTTCGCTCGTTTCATCTCCGCGATCGACCGGCCGGAAGCTTCCGCCATGGCCAGCATCTCGCGCGCATTGCGGAACGGATGCGGCACCTCGCCCGCCTTCCCCTCCGGCCCCTTCGCCGCCAGCCGCTGCAACTCCTCCTCCGAAACCACGAACCCGCCGCCGATCGAATAGTAGATCCGTTTCAGGAGCAGCCGATCATCGGAATCGTAGGCGCTGAAAGCCATGCCGTTCGCATGCCCAGGCAGCGGCTGTTTTCGATCGAGCACGAGATCACTCGCAGGATCGAACCGGTAGCTCGGATGACCGGGCGGCGTCACGCGCTTCGCCTCGCTCACCTCGGCCACCGCCGCATCCATCCTGTCCGGGTCGACCGTCTGCGGCAACGCCCCGGTCAGTCCGAGGATCACCGCCCGGTCCGTCCCGTGCCCGACGCCGGTAAAGGCGAGCGAGCCGTGCAGGCTGACCGAAAGCCGGGACACCACCGCGCCCTGCGGCTTCGGCCAGTCGCCACTCAATATCTCGTCGAGAAACCGCCCGGCCGCCGACATCGGCCCCATCGTGTGCGAACTCGACGGGCCGATGCCGATCTTGAAGAGGTCGAAGACGGACAGGAACATCGGGTTCTCCAGGAGGTGTCGGCGCACTCTTCGCCAGCCGCGCGGACAGCGCAAGGCACTGCCCGACCTTCGCTGATCCGGTTGCGACATGGCAAAGAAAAAGGCCGCGGAACGCGTTCCGCAGCCTCTCGAATTTCAGTGCAAGCCCGCGGCCTGCTTCGCGAACTAGCGAGCGGCGATCGTCGCCACGCCTTCCGCGCCTGCACCCCCGACCAGCCAGGCCAGGAGAATGATGCCTGCAAAGCCGATCACTGCCTTGGCGGTTACGCCCCAGCAGGATTTCTGAACGCTATCGTCCATGGAATTCCCGTTATTGAGATCTTTGTTTGCCATCGCCCCCGAAAAACGCGGATCGCGTCCCCTGCTCAAGCAGGCTTCTGGGTAGACGTATTCGTGCCGCCTTGCAATGCTGAAAGAAGGCGAATTCAAGGCATGGATTTCAGGCTTCTCATTTTGTTTCGAACAATTTGAGACAAATCATCGGGTTAGCTGTAACGCGATATTTGCGAATTCGTAACGCATCAGGCGAAAGGATGACGCTCGCATGTCCGGCGAAATCGGCTAGGCTCATCGAATGATCCCCGACTCCCTCCTCCTCGATCCACTCGACCTCGTGGCGCTGGCCTACTTTCTGATTGGCTGGATCGTGTTCGCGCAGGCGACGCAGGGCCGGCTCTTTTCGCGCCCCACGCTCACCTCGCTCATGAACCGACAGCGCGAGACATGGATGCGCACCATGGCCCGGCGCGACCTGCGGATGATCGACACCGGCATCATGATGGGCCTCCAGCAGGGCACGGCTTTCTTCGCGTCCAGCTCACTGCTGGCGCTCGGCGGCTGCTTCGCGCTTCTGGGCTCGACCGATCAGGTCATCGCGGTCCTCGGCGACCTGCCGACGAACGACGACATCGCCCGCCCCGTCTTCGAGGCAAAGGTCTTCGGCCTGACGGGCATCCTCGCCTATGCCTTCTTCAAGTTCGGCTGGGCCTATCGGCTCTTCAACTATTGCTCGATCCTGATCGGCGCGGTGCCGATCGTGAAGGACGGCATCGAGGACGCCGCGACCGAGCGCGCCGTCATGCGCGCCGCGCGGATGAACCAGCTCGGCGGGAAGCACTTCAACGCCGGCCTGCGCGCGATCTTCTTCGCGCTCGGCTATCTCGGCTGGTTCATCGGTCCGTGGTTCTTCCTGGCGACCACCACCTTCACGCTCTTCGTTCTGGTGCGCCGGCAGTTCTTCTCCGCCGCCCGCGCCGCCGTCCTCGACGCCTAGGGCAGCAGCCTGTCGGTGCGCCCCGTCAGGCGATAGGCGACGAGGCCGATCCATTCGCGAATGGCGATGGCGGTATTCTGCAGGCTGTCGATCTCGTTATCCTGAGCCAGACCCGCCGTCTCGATGCCCGCCGTGCGATAATCGGCCGGCCACGGCACGACCTCGAACCCCGCCTTCTGAAACAGCAGCACCGAGCGCGGCATGTGGAAGGCAGACGTGACGAGCAGCCAAGTCTGACCCGGCCGCGGGTTCACCATGTCGCGCGAAAACCGCGCATTCTCGTCGGTGTTGCGCGAACGGTTTTCCAGCACCAGCCGGCCTTCGTCGATGCCGAGCGCGGTCAGGAGCCGCGGTGCGGTGTCCGCATCGCCCTCGCCCTCGAGCACCATCGTTCCGGTTCCGCCCGACACCACGACCGGCACCTGCGGATACCGCCGCGCCAGAACCGCCGTCTCGACGAACCGGTCGCCGCTCGAATTCAGCTCATACCCGCCACGCGCCAGATTGACCGAACCCTCGAACCCGCCGCCCAGGACGATGATCCCTTCGATGCGCTCGGGCACAGGCTCGGGCCGCGCGAAACGATCCTCCAGCGGATGCAGCATCAACGCGCCGAGCGATGTCCAGGTCGACAGCGCCACGACGAGGAAGGCGACCGAAAACGCCGCCCCGGCCAGCCGGGTCCATTGCAGGAACAGCAGAACCAGCCCGACGAAAAGCAGGATGCCCGTCAGGTTGAGAGGGTGAGCGAACAGCCAGAATATCTTGGAAAGGTAGAAGAACACCGGCCGGCGCCCTGACCTACCACCACTTCGCCGGCTCGAACCGTCCGGCCGCCTGCTCGATCACATGCGCGGTGCGGAACAGCGTCTCCTCCTCGAACGGCCGGCCGATAAGCTGCAGCCCGAGCGGAAGCCCCTTCGCATCCAGCCCCGCCGGCACCGCGATGCCCGGCAGGCCCGCCATGTTAACGGTGACGGTGAAGATGTCGTTGAGGTACATCTTCACCGGGTCGGCGGCCATGTCCTCGTCGGCGATGCCGAAGGCTGCGGAGGGCGTCGCCGGCGTCAGGATCGTGTCGATTCCGGCCGCGAAAACGTCCTCGAAATCCTTCTTGATCAGCGTGCGCACCTTCTGCGCCTGCAAATAATAGGCGTCGTAATAGCCGGCAGAGAGCACATAGGTGCCGATCATGATGCGCCGTTTCACCTCGCGGCCGAAACCGGCGGCGCGGGTCTGCTCATACATGTCGGCAATGTCCTTGCCCGGCACACGCAGCCCGTAGCGAACCCCGTCATAGCGCGCGAGATTGGACGAAGCTTCCGCCGGCGCGACGATGTAGTAGGCCGGCAGAGCGTACTTCGTGTGCGGCAGAGAGATGTCGACGATCTCCGCGCCGGCGTCCTTCAACCAGGCGATGCCCTTTTGCCAGAGCGTCTCGATCTCCTGCGGCATGCCTTCGACGCGATACTCTTTGGGAATACCGATCCGCATCCCCTTGATCGACTGGCCGATCGCGGCCTCGTAATCCGGCACCGGGATGTTGACGGAGGTGGTGTCCTTCTCGTCGACCGACGCCATGGATTTCAGCATGATCGCCGCGTCGCGCACGTCGCGGGTGATTGGCCCGGCCTGGTCGAGCGAGGAGGCAAAGGCGACGACGCCCCATCGCGAGCAGCGCCCATAGGTCGGCTTGATGCCGACCGTGCCGGTGAACGCCGCGGGCTGGCGGATCGAGCCGCCCGTGTCCGTCGCCGTCGCGCCGGCGCAAAGCCAGGCCGAGACCGCCGAAGCCGAGCCGCCTGAGGAGCCGCCGGGCACGAGGTCGAGATTGGAGTTCTGCGCCCGCCACGGGTTCTTCACGGGACCGTAATGGCTGGTCTCGTTGGACGAGCCCATGGCGAATTCGTCCATGTTCAGCTTGCCGAGCATGACCGCACCGTCCGCCCAAAGATTGGCCGTCACGGTCGATTCATAGCGCGGCTCGAAGCCGTCGAGGATATGGCTCGCCGCCTGCGTGTGGACGCCTTCGGTGCCGAAGAGGTCCTTGATGCCGAGCGGGATGCCTTCGAGGTCACCGCCTTGCCCGGCGGCCAGCTTCGCGTCCGAGCGCTTGGCCATCTCGCGCGCTTTGTCCGGCGTCACCTTCACATAGGCGTTGAGCTCGCCATTGGCGGCGTCGATCGCGCCAAGATAGGCATCCGTCAGTTCAGCCGAGGTGAATTCCTTCGCGCGCAGCTTGGCGCGCGCCTCGGCAATCGTCAGGCGGGTCAAATCGGTCATGGGGTAAGCTTCTTTTCGTAGAAACGGGAAAAGCCGGAATCGGGATAGTCGAGGACGGCGCCGCAGACCACGTAGCCGCCGCGCTCATAGACGCGCCAGGCTTCCTCGAACCCAGGCGCCTCGCCGGTTTCGAGCACCAGACGCGCGAGCCCGAGCGCGCGGGCTTCGTCCTCGACGCGAGCAAGAAGCCGCGAACCGACGCGCTGGCCGCGCACGGAAGGCAGCGTGTACATGCGCTTGACCTCGCCCAGCGTCCCATCATGCGCCTTCAGCGAAGCCATGCCGATCGCGCGGCCGGCCTCGTCGCGCGCGACGAACACGGTCACGCCCGGCGTCGCCATCTGCTCCACGGTCAACTGGAACTGAAATTCGGGCGGCGTCAGCGGCTGCATGGTGGCGTTGAGTTCCGCCACCATCTGCCGCACGTCGTCCTGCAGCGGCGTTTCCTGTGCGATCGTGACCGACATCCTATTCGATCACCTTCGGCACGAGAAAGAAGTTCTCGTCGGTCGCCGGCGCGTTGGCGACGACGTCCTCGGCCTTGCCGCCATCGGTGACGGCGTCGACACGCTTCTTCATCTCCATCGGCGTGACCGAGGTCATCGGCTCGACGCCGGAAACGTCGACTTCGCCGAGTTGTTCGACGAAGCCGAGGATTGCGTTGAGTTCGCCCGTCATCCGCTCGGCTTCCTGATCGGTGACGGCAATGCGCGCAAGATGCGCGACGCGGCAGACGGTGGCGAGATCGACGGACATGCTTGCTCCGCGGCAAAGGGCAGAAAAGAACGTGAAGCCCGCGCTATAAAGGCGCGGGCTTATGGGTGCAATATGAACTCGCCGCCGTGTCTAGATTTCGGTCGCCTCGCCGATCTTCGGAACCAGCACCTTCGCCTTCGTCCCCTTCATCCCCTCGACGAACTTATCGGCGTTCTGATCGATGATCGGAAACGTTCCGTAGTGGCAGGGAACGATGGTCTCGAAGTCGAAGAAGCGCTGACAGGCCATCGCGGCCACCGCGCCGCCCATCGTGAACCGGTCGCCGATCGGCACGAGGCCGATCTTCGGCTGGTGCAGTTCGTTGATCAGCGCCATGTCGCCGAAAATGTCGGTGTCGCCCATGTGGTAGACCGATTCACCATTGGCGAAGTGCAGGACGAGCCCGTTCGGGTTGCCGAGATAGACGTTGCCGCCACCCTCCTTGCTGAAGGACGAGGAATGGATCGCGTTGACGAAGGTCGTGGTGAACCCGCCGCAATCAACCGTGCCGCCGTGATTGCCCGGATTGACCTTGTTGGGGTCGGCGCCCTGGCTGACGAGATATTCGTAGATCTCGAAATTCGAGACCAGCATCGCGCCGGTCTTCTTGAGGATCGGCAGCGTGTCGCCGAGATGGTCGTTATGGCCATGGGTGAGCAGCACATGGGTCACGCCTTCGGCCGCTTCCTCCCAGCCCTTCCCCCATGACGAATTGCCGGTCAGGAAGGGATCGATCAGGATTTTGGCATCGCCCGCCTCGATCCTGAATGCCGAATGTCCGTACCATGTGAGTTTCATGTCCCGTCCTCTCTTTGATTGGATTGCGCGGAAGGATAGGACGGAGACAATCGAAGTCAAAGTGGTCGAACCATGAACCTCATCGATCTGGAACAATTGCTCGCCGTCTCGAACGGCAGGCCCATCGCGGGGCTCGACCTCGGCACCAAGACGATTGGCGTCGCGGTTTCGGATCGCCACCATTCCTTCGCCCACCCCCGCCCCGTCATCATGCGCACCAAGTTCACGCAGGATGCTGCAGCCCTGCTTGCGCTGCTGGAGAAGGATCAGGTGGCGGCGGTCGCGATCGGCTGGCCGATCAACATGGACGGTTCGGAAGGCCCGCGCGCGCAGGCGACCAAGGCCTTCGTGCGCAACATGGCGCGGGTGACGAAGCTGCCCTTCGTCTTTTGGGACGAGCGCCTGTCGACGGTCGCGGCCGAACGCGCGCTTCTGGAAATGGACGTATCACGCAAGAAGCGCGGCGAGCGCATCGATTCGGCCGCCGCGTCCTTCATCCTGCAGGGCGTTCTCGACCGGCTGCAGACGCTTCTGCCCGAGCCAGATGACGCTCATAGCGACGAAGCGCCCAACTCCTGATCTGCTGCCTGCGCCGGAAGGCGAAGATCGCGAAGATCAGCACCGTGTCGACGATGCACGCGCGGATGACGAGCGGCATGATCGAGGCCGGATCGACGCCCAATATCTGCCCGTAGACCTCGAAGACGTGGTCGTGCAGCAGGCGGCTCAGCATCAGATAGCCGAAATGCATGTCGTTGTAGGAAAGGAAGTACCAGCCCCAGAAGAAGCCCATCGGCAGGCCCCAGAAGATCAGGATGTATTTCATCGCCAGAAATCTCCCGGCGTGCCTGCGCCCTGCCGGGTCATGCGGTTGATCTTGGCATCCGTCGCGGCCAGCATCGCCAGAAGGCGCGCCGCGGCGCGGCTGTTGTCGTTGGCGCCGACCGGCTTGCGGGTCGCCCCGCGCTCGGCCTGCATGATCAGATGGCTGACAAGCAGCCCCGCGAACTGGAGCGCGCAAAGCTGGAGAATCGCGATGTCGCCGGCCAAAGCCGGCCCGATCGCGCCCGCCGTCGTCGCCAGAAGCCCGACCGCGACGGCAATCCGCGCAACGTCGCCCTGCCCGGCCTCTTCATTGTCGGAATCGATCAGAACGGAAACCATCGCCCAGAAGAAGGCGAGCGCGGCCATGAAATGGATCGCTGCGACCGCCCCGGTCGCGATCACGTCGCCCAGCGCAGCCGTGCCCGGCGCCGCGACGCTCCGCGCGCCCGAAAGGCAAAGCAGCGCCGCCCAGTGGAAGGCGATGATGATGGTCAAAGCGCGTGGCATGGAATCCCTTTCTTAACCATCAGGGAAACTGGACCTCGCACTGGTTACCGGCAATCGAAACCTTTTGTTAAGGTTAACGGCCGATCCGGCCGGCACGGTTTACATCGCGGACCATGGCTCTTAAGCGAGACATCTCCCGCCGCGAAAGAAATCCCCGGAAAATGCTCGCCATCTTCGAAAGCACGCTGCCGATCTTCCTGCTCGTCGTTCTCGGGATCATCCTGAAGCGGCTGCCGATCATCGACCAGAAGGTCTGGCCGGGCCTCGAACAGATCGCCTACTGGTTCCTCTATCCGGCTCTTCTCTTCATCACGATCTACAATGCCGATTTCGGCGGGTTGCGGCTCGATGCGATGCTCGTCGCTCTGGTTCTGTCCATCCTTATCATGGCAACCCTGCTCGGCCTTCTCTGGCCGGTCCTGAAACGAACGGGGCTGGTGGCGGCGACGGAATATTCGTCTGTGTTCCAGACGGCGATGCGCTGGAACGGCTTTATCGCGCTGGCTATCGCGCAGAAAATGTTTCCGCCGGCCGGCAGCGCCGTGGTCGCTCTGGTGATGGCGGTCATCATTATCCCCATCAACGTGTTCTCGGTTTTCGTCGTCACGAAATTCGCCGATTCCAGCGCGAATTGGGCCCGGATCGGGCGCACTATGGCTTTGAATCCGCTGATTCTGGCGGCATTATTCGCCATTCTGATGCGTTTTGCGCCGTTCCGGATCTACGATCCGATCAACGAGACACTTATCCTCGTCGCCAATGCGGCGCTCGGAATGGGCCTCATCACCATCGGCGCGGGACTGCGCATCGCCGACATCGCCTCGCTGCGTTTCCCGCTCTGGCTGCCGGTCTTCCTCAAGCTCGCCGTCTTCCCGATCATCCTGATTTCCTTGGCCTGGAGCCTCGGACTGGATGGCACGCAGCTCCAGTATCTGGCGCTCTGCGCCGCGGTGCCGACGGCGATGAACGGCTATCTGCTGGCCAAGCAACTGGGCGGCGATGCGGAGCTTTACGCCGCCGTCACCACCTTGCAGACCGCCCTCTCCTTCTTCTCGATCCCCGCCGTCCTGGCACTCACCGCTCAGTTGACTTCGGGGTAGAGCGAATCGACGATCATCCGCGCGTCGTAGCGCGCGCCGAGCATGCCGTAGGTCGTGCGCCACTGGCCGCCGAGGCGGGTTTCGGCGAAGGCGTCGGCGATCTGCCCGGCCCCAAGACGCTTGAGTTCGGCGGCGGCGGCGGCGAGCGCCAGTTGCTCGGTCAGGATGCGCGCCGAGCCCTCGTCTTCCACGGCGACGTCCATCGCGGCGCGAAGAACCTGCGTCGTGCCGGGGCCGCTGGCACCGAGTTCCCGCTCGATCCAGCCCAGAACCTCTTCGAACGGTCCGCGACCTCGCTTGAGGACGCGCAGGACGTCGAGCGCCATGACATTGCCCGACCCCTCCCAGATCGCATTGACCGGCACCTCGCGATAATGCCGGGCGAGCGGGGCTTCCTCGACATAGCCATTGCCGCCAAGGCATTCCATCGCTTCATAAATCAGCGCCGGCGCGATCTTGCAGGTCCAGTATTTGACGACCGGCGTCATGGCGCGGGCGAAGGCCGCTTCGGTACGGTCGTTCGCCGCCTCGTCGAAGGCGCGGGCAAGGCGCAGCGAAAGCGCGGTCGCGGCCGCGACGTCGAGCGCCATGTCGGCCAGAACCCGGCTCATCAGCGGCTGGTCGATCAGCGCGGAGCCGAAGACCTGCCGGTGGCGGGTATGATGAACCGCCTCGGCAAGTCCCGCCCGCATGATCCCGGCATTGCCGAGCGCGCAGTCGAGGCGGGTCAGCGTGACCATGTCCATGATGGTGCGCACGCCGCCGCCCGGCTCTCCCACCATCTCGCCGATCGCGCCGTCGATCTCGACCTCGGACGAGGCGTTGGAGCGGTTGCCGAGCTTGTCCTTCAGGCGCTGGAAATGAAGCCCGTTCGCCGAGCCGTCCGAAAGAATGCGCGGTACGAGGAAGCACGACAGCCCTTCCGGCGCTTGGCCGAGCACCAGAAACGCGTCGCTCATCGGCGCCGACATGAACCATTTGTGGCCGGTCAGGCGATAAAAACCGTTGCCGACGCGCTCGGCCCTGGTCGTGTTGGCGCGGACGTCCGTACCACCCTGCTTCTCGGTCATCCCCATGCCGATGGTCAGGCCGGACTTTTCGACCGGCGGCTTCGACGCCTGGTCGTATTTGCGGGTGGTCACGCGCGGGGCCCATTCGCGAAAGAGCTTCGGGCTCGCCATCAGCGCCGCGAGCGAGGCGCTGGTCATGGTGATGGGGCAAAGATGACCGCATTCGAGCCCGGCCGTCATGTAGAAGCGCGCGGCGCGAATCTGGTGGCGGTGGCCTTTTTCGGATTCGTTGTTCTCCCAGATGGACGAATGAATGCCGAGCGAGATCGAGCGGCGCATGAGCGCGTGATAGGCCGGGTGGAACTCGACCTGATCGAGCCGGCGTCCCTGCCGGTCATGCGTCCTCAATTTGGGGGCCTCGCTGTTCGCCAGCCGGGCCAGATCCAGTGCCTCGGGGTTGCGCGCGAACTTGCCAAGCAGATCGAGGTCCTTGCGCGCGACTTCGGAAAAGCCTTCGCCAAGCTGCATCAGGAGCGGGTCGGAACGCCACGCATTCGTTCCCGCGATCGGCGGGGTCTGGTTCGTCACCTCGTGGTTCACGTCTCGTCCTTCCGCATCATCTCAATTCCGCCGCTCGCGGAGCATTTGCGCGATCAAAGCATGGGCGGACCCGCGATGAAAATCCCGGGGAGGAAATTTGTCGGGGGCAACACCGGCTTGCCCCAAGGGCGGGTCTTGCCTATAGGCCGTGATCGTCATGACATCGCCAGCGACCTTTCCGCCCTACCCGCACCGCCATCTTCTCGGCATCAAGGGCCTGTCGCCGCTTGATATCGAAAACCTGCTCGACCGCGCGGAGGCCGCCGTCGCGATCTCGCGCGGGGCCGACAAGAAGCGCGCGACGTTGCGCGGGCGCACGCAGATCAATCTTTTTTTCGAGGCCTCGACGCGCACGCAAGCCTCCTTCGAACTCGCAGGCAAGCGGCTCGGCGCGGACGTGATGAACATGTCGGTCGCAAGTTCTTCGGTGAAGAAGGGCGAGACGCTGATCGACACGGCGATGACGCTCAACGCCATGCGGCCGGACATCCTGATCATCCGCCACGGTTCGGCAGGCGCGGCCGCGCTTCTGGCGCAAAAGGTCGGCTGTTCGGTCGTCAACGCCGGCGACGGCGCGCACGAACATCCGACGCAGGCGCTTCTCGACGCGCTGACGATCCGCCGCGCCAAGGGCCGCATCGCCGGATTGACCGTTGCGATCTGCGGCGACGTTCTGCACAGCCGCGTCGCGCGGTCCAACATCGTCCTCCTCAACGCGCTGGGCGCGCGCGTGAAGGTCGCCGCGCCATCGACGCTCCTGCCGTCGGGCATCGGCCAGATGGGCGTCGAAACCTTCTCGCGGCTCGAGGATGCGGTCGCGGACGCCGATGTAGTCATGATGCTGCGGCTCCAGCGCGAGCGCATGGCCGGCGCGTTCGTGCCGTCGGTGCGCGAGTATTTCCGCTTTCACGGTCTCGACGCCGCCAAGCTGTCGAGGGCCAAGCCCGAGGCGCTCGTGATGCATCCCGGTCCGATGAACCGCGGCGTCGAGATCGCATCGGCCATCGCCGACGGTCCTCAAAGCGTGATCCAGGAGCAGGTGGAGATGGGCGTCGCGGTTCGCATGGCCGTCATGGAAGCGTTGCTCGAGGGGGCGCCATCATGAAGCCAGTTGTTCTGAAAGGCGGCCGCATTGTCGATCCGTCGCGCGGACTGGACGAAGTTGGCACTGTCGTTGTCGTCGATGGACGAATCGCGGAAGCCGGCGCATCGGCGCTGAACCAGGGCACGCCCGATGGCGCCGAGATCGTCGACTGCACCGGGCTGACCATCATGCCGGGACTGGTCGACACCTCCGTCCATATCGGCGAGCCCGGCGCGGAACATCGCGAGACGATCGCATCGGCGAGCGCTGCGGCAGCGGCCGGCGGCGTCACGACGCTGACCATGATGCCCGACACCGACCCGGTGATCGACGACGTCGCCCTCGTCGAATTCGTACGGCGAACGGCACGCGACACAGCCATCGTCAACGTCATCCCGACCGGCGCGATCACCAAGGGCCTTCTCGGCGAGGAGATGACCGAGATCGGCCTCCTGTCGCAGGCCGGCGCGGCGTTCTTCACCGAAGGCCGCAGGACGATCTCGAGCTCGCTCGTGATGCGGCGCGCGCTGACCTATGCGCGCGATTTCGGCGCGGTCATCGCGCACCGGACGCAGGATCGCGATCTCGCGTCGCAGGGGGTGATGAACGAGGGCCTGTTCGCAAGCTGGCTCGGCCTGCCCGGTATTCCGCGCGAGGCCGAACTGATCCCGCTCGAACGCGACCTGCTTCTGGCTAGACTGACGAGAGGCGCCTACCACGCCGCCAAGATATCCGCCGCAATGTCGGCCGATGCCATTCGCCGCGCCAAGGCGGACGGGGCGAACGTGACTGCCGGCGTCTCGATCAACAATCTGGCGCTGAACGAGAACGACATCGGCGAGTATCGCACCTTCTTCAGGCTGGCGCCGCCCTTGCGGGCGGAAGACGACCGCCTGGCGATGATCGAGGCATTGCGCGCCGGAACGATCGACATCGTCACCTCCGGGCACGACCCGCAGGACGTCGACACCAAGCGCCTGCCGTTCGCAGAGGCTGCGAGCGGGGCGATCGGTCTGGAAACGCTTCTGGCCGTCGCGCTTCGCCTTCACCACAATGGGGATGTCGGACTGATGCGGCTCATCGAGGCGCTTTCCACGAGCCCGGCAAAGCGCTTCGGGCTGGACGCGGGCACGCTCAAGCCGGGCGCTTCTGCGGACATCGCAATCGTCGATCTCGACGCGCCCTGGGTCGTCAGCGAGGCCGATATCGTTTCGCTGTCGAAGAACACGTCCTTCGAAGGCGCGAGATTGCAGGGCCGCGTGATGCGCACGCTGGTTGCAGGCCGCACGGTCTTCGCGCAACAATGACCACCGACATCGCATCGACGAAGGGCGGACAATGATTCTGCTGGCAGTGCTCGGCTTCGGCTATCTCCTCGGCTCGATCCCTTTCGGACTGCTGCTGACACGGATGGCCGGCCTCGGCGACGTGCGCGCGATCGGGTCGGGAAATATCGGCGCGACCAATGTCCTGCGCACCGGCAACAAGAAACTCGCCGCGGCGACGCTGCTGCTGGACGCGCTGAAGGGCACCGTGGCCGTCGTTCTGGCTGAGCAATATGGCATCGGCCTCGGCATCCTTGCCGGGTTCGGTGCTTTCATCGGGCATCTGTTTCCGGTCTGGCTCGGCTTCAAGGGCGGCAAGGGCGTGGCGACTTATCTGGGCATCCTGCTCGCGATCTCCGGCATCGCGTCTCTCGTTTTTGCCATCATCTGGATCGCGACCGCCTTCCTGACGCGCTATTCCTCGCTCGCCGCTCTGATCGCCTGCGTGGCGGTGCCGATCACGCTCCTGCTGCTCGGCTTCGGCGACGCCTCGATCGCCTTTTCGCTGATGAGCCTGATCGTGTTCTGGAAACACCGCGAGAACATCAGGCGCCTGATGGCCGGCACCGAGAGCCGGATCGGCGCCAAGGGATGAACGCACCAGCCTCCGCACCGCTGAAACTCAACGATGCGCAAAGGCTGAACTGGCTGCGGCTCCTGCGCTCCGACAATGTGGGCCCGGCAACCTTTCGCGACCTGATCAACCGCTTCGGCTCGGCAAGTGCGGCCCTCGACGCGCTGCCCGACCTTGCCACGCGCGGCGGCGGGCGCAAGATCCGCATTGCGACGACGGCACAGGCGCAGACCGAAATGGAACAGGTCGCGCGTTTCGGCGGGCGGATCGCGGTGATCGGAGAGGCGGACTATCCGCCGATGCTGCGCCACATGGACGTGCCACCGCCGCTGGTCACGGTGATGGGGCGCAGCGACGTGTTCGCCGCACCGGCCGTCTCGATCGTCGGTGCGCGCAATGCGTCGGCGTCTGGAGCCAGGATGGCGCGCCAACTGGCTGGCGAACTCGGCGCGGCCGGCTTCACGATCGTCTCGGGCCTGGCGCGCGGCATCGACGCCGCGGCGCATTGGGCGAGCCTCGAGACCGGCACCGTGGCGGTGCTCGCCGGCGGGCTCGACAAGCCCTACCCGCCGGAAAACCTGGAACTCGTCGGCCGCATCGCCCGCTCGGGCGCGGTGATCACCGAAATGCCGTTCGGCTGGGAGCCGCGCGCCCGCGACTTTCCGCGCCGCAACCGGCTGATCGCCGGGCTCGGGCTTGGGCTTGTCGTCGTCGAGGCTGCGCAGCGTTCCGGTTCGCTGATCACCGCGCGGCTGGCCGGCGAACTCGGCCGGATCGTCTTTGCCGTTCCTGGCTCGCCGCTCGATCCGCGCGCGGCGGGATCGAACGGGCTGCTGAAGGACGGCGCGATTCTGACGCTGGGCAGCGACGACGTGCTGGAGCATCTACGCCCGATGATCGGTCGCGCGCCGGCCCCGGCGCTGAGAGAACCGGACGCCGCACCGCTCGAACCAGCCTTCGACGAATTGCCTTCAGAGCCGGAACGGGACGAACGCACCCGTCTCGTCGAGGCGCTGAGCCCTAGCCCGACCGCCGTCGACGATATCGTTCGACACACCGACCTGCCGGCGCGAACGGTTCGGACGCTGCTTCTCGAACTCGACCTTGCCGGCCGGCTCGAGCGCCATTCAGGCGGCGCTGTCTCGCTGGTTTCGCCGGATGCTTGAGGGACGCGCACCGCGCAAAATGTCGTTGGCTTCGGTCGAGGCCATCTCGATCAGATAGACGAGCATCTCATGGTCCTCATCCGCGGCCATCCGGCGCAACTGGACCAGCATGGAATGGACATATTCCAGCCTGTTCGTCTTCGCAGTGAGTGCCTCCCGCATCAGGGCTCCCTTCGGCTCCGACCTTGACCGCAGAACGGGTCATTTCCGCCGGCTGCGAACTTGCCTGCACGGCAACCGGTAGTCATATTAGAATGTACGCTATCACCATCAATTGCAATCGAAATTCATTGCAACTTTAACGTGCATCACATCGGGTGCGACGGTCGGCAGAAGCGTTTTCCCTTGACCGGACGACGCTGCGCCGCCATGTCACGCTCCGAGAACGAAAAGACAAATAAGGGCCGCACGCATCGTGGAGGCCCGGGGATCGTGCGGAAAATATGGACGTCGTCGTCGTCGAATCGCCTGCCAAGGCCAAGACAATCAACAAATATCTGGGCTCGCGCTACACGGTGCTGGCATCCTTCGGCCATGTCCGCGACCTGCCGGCCAAGGACGGCTCGGTGCGGCCCGACGAAGATTTCGCCATGTCATGGGAAGTGGATTCGCCGTCGTCCAAGCGGCTGGGCGACATCGCCAAGGCCATGAAGGATGCCGATAGCCTGATCCTGGCGACCGATCCGGATCGCGAGGGCGAGGCGATTTCCTGGCACGTTCTGGAAGTGCTGAACCAGAAGAAGGTCATCAAGGGCAAGCCGGTCAAGCGCGTCGTCTTCAATGCGATCACCAAGGCCTCGGTCACCGAGGCGATGGCCAACCCGCGCGAGATCGACGGGCCGCTGGTCGACGCCTATCTGGCGCGCCGGGCGCTCGACTATCTCGTCGGCTTCACGCTGTCGCCGGTTCTGTGGCGCAAATTGCCGGGCGCCCGCTCGGCAGGTCGCGTCCAGTCGGTGGCGCTGCGGCTGATCTGCGACCGCGAATCCGAGATCGAACGCTTCGTGCGCGAGGAATACTGGCAGGTCGCCGCCCTGCTCGACACGGTGCGCAAGGATCGCTTCGAGGCCCGGCTGACCGCGTATGCCGGCAAGAAGCTCGCCAAGCTCGACATCGCCAACAAGGCGCAGGCCGACGAGATCAAGGCGATGCTCGACGGCGCGACCTTCACGGCGGCCTCGGTCGAGGCGAAGCCGACGAAGCGCAACCCGGCCCCGCCCTTTACCACCTCGACGCTGCAGCAGGCGGCGTCCTCGCGGCTCGGCTTCTCGGCCTCGCGCACCATGCAGGTCGCGCAGCGGCTCTATGAGGGCGTCGAGATCGGCGGCGAGACGACCGGCCTCATCACCTATATGCGAACCGACGGCGTCCAGATGGCGCCCGAGGCGATCGCTGCGGCGCGCGAGCAGATCGGCAACGGCTTCGGCGAGCGCTACCTGCCGGAAAAGCCGCGCTACTATTCGACCAAGGCCAAGAATGCGCAGGAAGCGCACGAGGCGGTGCGCCCGACCGAATTCTGGCGCACGCCGGACCAGGTGCGCAAATATCTCGATGCCGACCAGGCGCGGCTCTACGAGATGATCTGGAAGCGCGCGATCGCCAGCCAGATGGTGCCGGCCGAGATCGAGCGCACGACGGTCGAGATCGAAGCTGCCAACGGGGCCAAGACCGCCAATCTGCGCGCGGTCGGCTCGGTGGTCCGCTTCGACGGCTTCATCGCCGCCTATACCGAGCAGAAGGACGAGGACGCGACTGACGCGGACGACGAGGACAAGCGCCTGCCCGAGATCCGGCAGGGCGAGGCCATTGCCCGCCACCAGATCAACGCCACCCAGCATTCGACCGAACCGCCGCCGCGCTATTCGGAAGCCTCGCTGATCAAGCGGATGGAAGAGCTTGGCATCGGCCGGCCGTCGACCTACGCGGCGACGCTGAAGACGCTGGAGGATCGCGACTACGTCACCAACGAGAAGCGCAAGCTGGTGCCGCAGGCCAAGGGCCGGCTGGTCACCTCGTTCCTCGAAAGCTTCTTCGACCGCTATGTGGAGTACGACTTCACCGCAGCGCTGGAGGAAAAGCTCGACCAGATCTCGGACGGCAAGCTGGCTTGGAAGGACGTGCTGCGCGACTTCTGGAAGGAATTTTCCGGCCATGTCGACAGCATCAAGGAACTGCGCGTTACCGACGTTCTCGATGCGCTCAACGTCGAACTGGCGCCGCTCGCCTTCCCGCCACGCGAAGACGGCAGCGACCCGCGCGTCTGCCCGAAATGCGGATCGGGGCAGTTGTCATTGAAGCTCGGCAAGTTCGGCGCTTTCGTTGGCTGCTCGAACTATCCCGAATGCGGCTTTACCCGCCAGCTCGACGGACCGGGTGCAAACGGCGACGGCACGGCGGTCGAGGGCGACAAGGAACTGGGCAAGGACCCCTATACGGGCGAGGAAATCACGCTGAAGAGCGGCCGCTTCGGCCCCTATGTCCAGCGCGGCGAAGGCAAGGAAGCCAAGCGTTCCAGTCTTCCGAAGGGCTGGACGCCGGATTCGATCGACCATGAAAAAGCGCTGGCGCTCCTGTCGCTGCCGCGCGATGTCGGCAAGCATCCCGAAAGCGGCAAGATGATCTCGGCCGGGCTCGGACGCTACGGGCCGTTCGTGCTGCATGACGGAAGCTACGCCAATCTGGAGACGATCGAGGACGTGTTCTCGATCGGCATCAACCGCGCCGTCACGGTGATCGCCGAGAAGAAGTCGAAATTCGCCAACGGCCGCGAGCGCGGCGCGGCGACGGCACTGAAGGAACTGGGCGAGCATCCGGACGGCGGCGGCAAGATCACCGTGCGTGACGGGCGCTACGGCCCCTATGTGAACTGGGGCAAGGTCAACGCGACGCTGCCCAAGGGCAAGGCGCCCGAAAGCGTGACCGTCGAGGAAGCTCTGGTTCTGATCGCCGAGCGCGCGGCCAAGAGCGGCGCAAAGGTGCCGAAGAAGAAGGCAGCGCCGAAAGCCAAGGCGAAGGCCGCGAAAGCGGACGGCGAGGCCAAGACGGCCGCGAAGAAGTCCGCGGCGAAGAAGGCTGCAGCAAAGAAGCCTGCCGCAAAGAAGGCGCCTGCAAAGGCGAAGGAGTAGCCCTTGGCGCGAAAGATTTCCGGGCGAAAGTCTGCCGCCCCAGTGAAGCGGGCTGGGTCGACATCGTCCGACAGCTTTCGCCCGAGCCGCGACGAAATCCTCGCCTATATCGCCGAGAATCCGGACCTGTCCGGCAAGCGCGAACTCGCCAAGGCGTTCCGTCTCAAGGGCGACGATCGCATCTGGCTGAAGGACATGCTGCGCGACATGCAGGACGAGGGCCTGCTGCAAAAGCGCGACAAGAAGCTGAAGCGCCCCGGCGACCTGCCGCACATGGTGGTGCTGGACGTCGTCAGCCGCGACGCGGACGGGCTGCTGATCGCGCGACCGGCCGAATGGCCCGCCGATCTCGGTGCCGCGCCGCTGGTCGCGATCCGCACGCAGCGGCAGGGGCGCGGGCCCGCGCCGGGAATCGGCGACCGCGTGCTGGCCAAGACGTTTCCGAACGAGGAAAAGGGCGGCCCGACCTACACGGCGCGCGTCGTCAAGATTTTCGACAAGCAGCGCGACGCAGTGCTGGGCGTGCTGCGGCACCTGGCCGACGGCGGCTTCCGCATGGAACCGGTCGAGCGCCGCCAGCCCGAACTCATCATCGACGAGGACGATCTGAATGGAGCCAAGCCGGGCGACCTGATCGAGGTCGCGCCGCTGCGCCATGCTCGCTACGGCCTGCCCAAGGGCAAGGTGGTTGAGGTTGTCGGCTCGCTGACGAGCGAGAAGGCGGTCTCGATGATCGCCATCCACAGCCACGACATCCCGCATGTCTTTCCGAACGCAGTCATTGCCGAGGCCGAAGCCTGCCGGCCGGCGACGCTCGATGGTTCCAGTCATGGGCGGGAGGACTGGCGCGACCTGCCGCTGATCACCATCGACCCGGCCGACGCCAAGGACCATGACGACGCGGTCCATGCCGCGCCGGACGAGGACGAGGCGAACCCCGGCGGCATTGTCGCCACGGTCGCCATCGCCGATGTCGCGGCCTATGTGCGCCCCGGAACCGAACTCGACCAGGAAGCGCTGAAGCGCGGCAATTCGTGCTATTTCCCCGACCGGGTCGTGCCGATGCTGCCCGAGCGCATCTCGAACGACCTCTGCTCGCTGCGCGAGAACGAGGACCGCCCTGCCCTTGCTGTGCGGATGGTCTTCAGCGCCGAAGGGCGCAAGATGCGGCATTCGTTTCATCGCGTGATGATGCGCAGCCACGTCAAGCTGTCCTACAATCAGGCGCAGGCGGCGATCGATGGTGCGGCCGACGAGAAGGCGGCACCGTTTCTCGACCATGTGCTGAAGCCGCTCTGGGACGGCTATCGCGTGCTGAAACGCGGGCGCGAGAGCCGTCAGCCGCTCGATCTCGATCTGCCGGAGCGCAAGATCCTCCTGAAGGAGGATGGCACGGTCGACCGCGTGGTCGTGCCCGACCGGCTTGATGCGCACAAGCTGATCGAAGAATTTATGATCCAGGCGAACGTCGCCGCCGCCGAGACGCTGGAGGCCAAGCGCCAGCCGCTGATCTACCGCATCCATGACGAGCCCTCGATGGCGAAGCAGGAATCGCTGCGCGAATTCCTGACGACGGTCGGCCTGTCGCTGGCGCGCGGCGCCAATCTGCGCCCCTCGCAGTTCAATGGCATACTGAAAGCCGTCGAAGGCAGCGAGCATGACGAACTGGTCAACCAGGTCGTGCTGCGCAGCCAGAGCCAGGCGATCTATTCCAAGGACAATGCTGGCCATTTCGGCCTGAACCTGAAACGCTATGCGCATTTCACGTCGCCGATCCGGCGCTATGCCGACCTGATCGTCCATCGCGCGCTGATCTCAGCATTGGGGCTTGGCAAGGACGGGATGACCAAGGCCGAGGAAGGCCGGCTCGAAGAAATCTCAGCCCTGATCTCGGCGACGGAGCGCCGCGCGATGGCGGCCGAGCGCGACACGGTCGATCGGCTCATCGCCGCGCATCTGGCGACGCGGATCGATGAAACCTTCACCGGCCGCATCTCGGGGGTCACCAAGGCAGGGCTTTTCGTTCAACTGCCGCAATTTGGCGCAGACGGCTTCGTGCCGGTGTCAACGCTGGGCGACGACTACTATATCTACGACGAAGCGGCCCATGCGATGGTCGGCGAACGGAGCCGGAAGGGCTTTCGGCTTGCCGATACGGTCGAGGTGAAGCTGGTCGAGATTGCGCCGATGGCCGGAAGCCTGCGGTTCGAGATGATGAGCGATCCGGAGCCCGTCTCGGGATCGCGCGCCTCGCTTCACAAGGCCAAGGGCCGCAGGCGCGCAGACCAGTCGCGCCGGCCGGGCGGGCGTGGATCGACGAGGAGCAGGCGATGAGCGAAATTCATTATGGCGGTGACGCCGCACGCGAAGACAGGTCGCTCATCCGCTCGATGTGGCGCGGCTTTAAGTGCCGCTGCCCCAATTGCGGTGACGGAAGGTTGTTCGATCGCTTCCTGAAGGTGACGCCGCAATGCGCGAAATGCGGTGAGGAATTTCACCACCATCGCGCCGACGACCTGCCGGCCTATCTGGTGATCTTCATCGTCGGCCACATCGTCGTCGGCGGCTTCATGGGCGTGGAGATGACCAGCGGTCTCGGCCTCTGGCAGCATCTTGCGATCTGGGTGCCTCTAACGATCATCGGCTCGATCGTGCTTCTCCAGCCGGTGAAGGGCGCCGTCGTGGGGTTGCAATGGGCGCTGCACATGCACGGTTTCGGCGGTGAGGAAGACCGGCTCGACCACCACCCGGAACTCTGATCGAACCGTCGCTGAGGGAGTGACAACTTGGAAGGTTTTACGCGCGCCCAGATCGACAAGGCCGAAAGCAAGGATTTCGCGCTTGGCGCCGGCCCGAAGCGGCCGCGCGATGCGGCGACGCTGATCCTGCTCCACCGAAAGGGCAGCGACATCTGCGTCCTGATGGGTCGCCGGCACATGAAGCATGCCTTCATGCCGGGCAAGTTCGTCTTTCCGGGCGGGCGCACCGACCCGAACGACAGCCGCGTCGACGTCGCGACGCCGCTCGATCCGGCCGAGGAGATCAAGCTGATCGGGACGGGAAGCCGAGCGACAGCCGCGCGCGCCCGCGCCATCGCGCTTTCCGCCATCCGCGAAACCTACGAGGAAGCCGGGCTGCTGATCGGGCGCCGCGGACCCTTCACGACCAACAAGGCCGACTGGCAGGGCTTCGTCGAGCACGGCATCCAGCCCTCGCTGGCAGGCCTGCGCTTCGTCGCCCGCGCGATCACGCCGCCCGGCCGCGTGCGCCGCTTCGATACGCGCTTTCTCTCGGTCTGGAAGGATGAAGTGGCGCTCGAACTGGAAGATGGCGGGCCGACGCACGAGCTCGAAGAACTCGTCTGGCTGCCGATCGCGGAAGCGAAAGAAGCCGACATCCCGAGCATCACGCGGACGGTACTCGGCGACCTCGAATCGCGGCTGAAGATCGATCCCGAATTGAAGCCCGGCGGCGAGGTCCCGTTCTACCGGCTTCGCCGGGACCGCTTCGAACGCAACATCATCTAGCGCCGGCACGCCATGCATTCCGGCCCGTCGGCTCCCGGTGACGAGACCATCAAGTGGCTGTCGGTGTCGGCGGCGATCGCCTCGATCAGCGTCGTCGGGATCGCCATCGGCATCGGCATGCCGCTCCTGAGCGTGATCCTCGAAGGCCGCGGCCATTCAGCGACCATGATCGGGCTCAACACGGCTATGGCCGGCCTCGCCTCGATCGTCGCCGCACCCTGCGCGACGCCGCTCGCAGCGCGCTTCGGCGTCGTGTGGACGATGCTCGCCATGATCGTGGTCGGCGCCGTTTCCTTCATCGGCTTTTATGCCGCGCCGGATTTCTGGATGTGGTTTCCGCTGCGGGCGGCGCTGCATTTCTCGATCACCATCGTCTTCATCCTGTCGGAATTCTGGATCGCGACCTCGGCGCCGGCGGCGAAGCGCGGCTTCATCCTCGGCATCTACGCGACCGTGCTCTCGCTCGGCTTCGCCTTCGGGCCCTGGCTGTTTTCGCAGGTCGGCAGCCAGGGCTTCCTGCCCTTCGGCATCACCTTTGCCATCGTGATGGTCGCCGCCCTGCCCGTGCTGGCGGCCTTGAAGGAAAGCCCACGCATCGATACCACGCCGACCGGCACGCGCTTCGTCGGCTATATCTGGCTGGTGCCGATGGCGACGGCCGCCGTGCTCGTATTCGGCGCGGTGGAGACGGGCGGCTTCGCGCTCTTCCCGGTCTACGGCACGCGGATCGGTTATTCGGAAGCGGATGCCGCGCTGCTCCTCACGGCCGTCGGGCTCGGCAACGTACTGATGCAGATCCCGCTCGGCCTGATCAGCGACCGGATCGGCGACCGGCGCCACCTCCTGATGATCTGCGCGGCGATCGGCCTTGCGGGCATGGTGGCCCTGCCCTTCGTCGCGCATGACTGGTATCTGACGGCCGGCGTGCTGTTCGCCTGGGGCGGCGTGGTCGCGGGACTCTATACGGTCGGTCTGGCGCATTTGGGCTCGCGCCTGTCCGGGCGCGACCTCGCCTCGGCCAACGCCGCTTTCGTGCTTTGCTACGGAATCGGCATGCTCCTCGGCCCGCAGGCGATCGGCATAGGCATGGACCTCTTCGGGCCGAACGGTTTCGCCTATGCGATCATGATCTTCTTCGCGGGCTATCTGGGATTGGGCGCGGTGCGGCTCGGTTCAGGCTCCGGCCGGGGTTGACAATCGGCGACGATCCAGTATGTCTCGCGCCAAGTTTTCCGCCGCCCGGGCCCGGCTCCCGTTCGTATGCGGTGACATCTCTTTCAGAAACGGACGACCAAAATGGCCAAGGCGACAACCATCAAGATCAAGCTTCTGTCGACCGCCGACACCGGCAGCTTCTACGTCACGACGAAGAACAGCCGCACGATGACGGACAAGATGACGAAGCGGAAGTACGATCCGATCGCGCGCAAGCACGTCGAGTTCAAGGAAACCAAGATCAAGTAAGCCTCAAGCTTCTGATCGGTTTCAAGCGCCGCCCTCGGGCGGCGTTTTGCGTTTCTGGCGGGAAAAAAGAAAGGGGCCGGCCGACGGCTGACAGTGGTACGAGGAGGCCACTAAGGTGTCAGTGTCGACCGGCCGACCCCACGGACCCAGGAGATGCGGCGGACCTGAGCATCATGGGGTAGCTCGCCGGGCAGGTGCCCTCGTTTGCTGCCCTGATGGCTTCACAGTCGCGCAAGACCGGTGGAAAATCAATAATTTCTTAACTTTGACGGCAACTGTCACGCATTAAGGTAAACGCGCGCGCCGAAGCGCCTTGACGGTCTAGTCGCCGCCTTGACTAGGCGGCGCTGGCGACGACGCGGTTACGGCCGGCATTCTTGGCCTGGTAGAGCGCGATATCCGCGCGCTTCATCATGTCGCTGGCGGTGTCCGGCTCGCCCTTCAGCGAGGCGACGCCGACCGAGATCGTGACCTCGAGCGTCTTGCCGCCCTGCTCGATGGTGAACGGATTGCGCGCGATCTGCTCGCGGATGCGCTCGGCGACCTTTTCGGCCAGCGCCGGATCGGTGTCCGGCATGACGATGACGAACTCCTCGCCTCCATAGCGGCAGGCAAGATCGAAGCCGCGAACGCTTTGGCGTAGCCGCATGGCGAACTCGCGCAGGATGTCGTCGCCGGCATCGTGGCCATGCGTGTCGTTGATCGACTTGAAGCGGTCGATGTCGGTGATCAGCACCGAGAGCGGCTTGCCGCGGCTGCGCGCCTTGGCGGCGAGGCTCGCGAGGTGACTGTCGAGATAGCGGCGGTTGTGAAGGCCGGTCAGACCGTCGGTCACCGCCATCTCGATTGTTTGCGTCACCGAGGAGCGGAGCTGGTCGTTGTAGCGCTTGCGCTTGACCTGCGTGCGCAGGCGCGCGATCAGCTCCTGCCGGTCGACGGGCCGCGTGACGTAATCGTTGATGCCGAGTTCGAGCGCACGTACGAGGCGCTGGTTCTCGTCCTGCCCGGCGATCAGGATGATCGGCAGGAAGCGCGTGCGGTCGAGCGTGCGGAGTTGCGAGCAGAGCCGCAGCGGATCGTAATCGGCAAGCGCGGTGGAAATCAGCACGCATTCATAGGGCTTCTCGGCCGCCTCGATGACGGCTGCCTGCGGATCGGACACCACGTCGAGCGTGCAGACGCCGCGCAGATACTTCTCGATCTGCTCGACGGAGGACGCGCGATCATCGACGAGCAGAGCGCGGATCGGCGCGTCGGCCGAGATGTCGCGCTTCTTCAAGAGCTCCTCGATGCCGATATTGCGCGTCGTCGAGGCGCGCATGCGCAATTCGTCGGTGAGCATCTTGAGGCGCACGAGGCTCTTGACGCGGGTCATGAGCTGGAGGTCGTTGGCGGGCTTGGTCAGGAAGTCATCGGCGCCGACTTCGAGCCCGCGGACGCGGTCGGCGGCCTGGTCGAGCGCGGTGACCATGACGACCGGAATGTGGGCGGTGGCCGAATCCGTCTTCAGGCGGCGGCAGACCTCGAACCCGTCCATGTCGGGCATCATGACGTCGAGCAGCACCACGTCGGCGCGGCCCGCCTCGCAGATTTCGAGCGCGTCGCGGCCATTGCTGGCGGTGAGCACTTCGAAATACTCGGCGAGGAGCCGCGCTTCGAGAAGCTTCACATTCGCCGGAATGTCGTCGACAACAAGTATCCGCGCCGTCATTTCAACCCCTTGTCCGGCCGCCCGGCCGGCTTCTCACGCATCGCCCAGATAGGACTTGATCGTCTCGATGAAGCGCGCGACCGAGATCGGCTTCGAGATATAGGCCTCGCAGCCGCCCTGCCGGATACGCTCCTCGTCCCCCTTCATGGCGAAGGCCGTCACCGCGATGACCGGGATCGAGCGAAGATCGTCGTCGTCCTTCAGCCATTTGGTGACCTCCAGCCCCGAAACCTCGGGAAGCTGAATGTCCATCAGGATCAGGTCCGGACGATGCTCGCGCGCAAGGTCGAGTGCTTCGAGCCCGTTGCGCGTGCGCACGGTCTCGTAGCCCGACGCTTCGATGAGGTCGCGAAAGAGCTTCATGTTGAGCTCATTGTCCTCGACGATCATCACCTTCTTGGTCATAAGTCCTCGACAGTCCAGGCGCCGAACGGTTTCGACCCCGCCGAAATGTTAGCGTGATTTGATTGACGAAACGCAAACTCTTGAAACAAGTCATCGCGCGATGCTTGATCGCAAGGATGGTGCAGGCTAACCCAGCCGCATGATCAGGACCATGTCGGATTCGGGGCGCAGCGACAAGAAGCTGGCGCGGGAAGCGGCCGATGGCATTGCCATCCAGGCGCTGGGCTTCATCGCCGGCGATCCGGAACTCTTGCCCCGCTTTCTCGATCTGACCGGCATCGCCGCACACGACATCCGCCGCGCGGCGGGCGAGCCGGGCTTTCTCGCAGGCGTGCTGCAGTTCATCCTGGCGCATGAGCCGACGCTGATGAAATTTTCCGAGGCGAGCGGCATCGCGCCGCAGGATGTCGGCCGTGCGATGCGCGCGCTCCCGGCCGGCGAAGACGGATACGAGATTTCCTCATGAGCGACGATCCGGAAACACTGCGCCAGATCGAAGAACTGGCGGCCGACGACCGGCCGCTGCTGATCCTCGACGTCGACGACGTCATCCTCGACTTCATCAAGCCGTTCCCGCGCTATCTCAAGTCGAAGGGTTTTGACCTCAGGCTCGACAGCTTCGCGCTGCATGGCAACATCTTCCATGTCGAGAACGGCAACGTCGCCGAAATCGAGCATGTACGTACGCTGGTCGACGATTTCTTCCACGGCCAGGCCGACTGGCAGACCGTGACGGACGGCGCTGCCGATGCCATGGCGCAGATCGCACGACGCGCGGAGATCGTGCTCTTGACAGCAATGCCGCACCGCTTCCGTGATGCGCGCCGCCGCCACCTCGACGCGCTCGGCCTGCCCTACCCGCTGCTGACGACCGAGATGGCGAAGGGTCCGGCCGTCGCGCGGCTGCGGGGCGAGACGCTCCGTCCGGTCGCCTTTGTCGACGACCAGCCGCGCAACCTGATCTCGGCGCATGAGAGCGTGCCGGATGCGGCGCTGTTCCATCTGATGGCTGACAACAGCCTGCGCGAGTTGATGCCGCCTCCGCCCGAATTCGCAATCGTCGTCCATGACTGGGCCGAGGCGCTGCCGATGATCGAGCGTGCGCTCGGGATCGGCGGTCACGACGCGGGGGTGAGCGCGTAGCGCATCAGGGGACGGCCTTCCTTGCGCTCGGCGACCGTTTCGAAACCCGCCTGTTCGAAGACACGGGCCGAGCCGACGAAAAGGCCGATCGACCGCGAATCCTTCGACTGCCGGATCGGGCAGGCCTCGACGAGACGGGCGCCGTTCTGGCGGGCGAAGTCGAGCCCGGCCGCGACCAGCCGATGCGTCAAGCCCTTGCCGCGGGCGGACGAGCGCAGGAAGAAGCAGGAGATCGCCCATGCCGCCGCGTCCGCAGGATCGACATCGAGCGGCGCGGATGCCCTGCCCTTGTTGTTCCACTCCGGCACGTCGGCCCGCGGACCGATCTGCATCCAGCCGACGGCGCGGCCATTGTCGAACGCCAGCAGGCCCGGCGGCGGGCCGTCCTCGATCCGCCTCTTCATGAACGCCTTGTTCGCCTCGCGGTCGTTGACCCGCCGCGCGGCGGGCGGCAGCCGGAAGTGGACGCACCAGCAGCCATAACACGCGCCCTGCCTGCCGAAGAGGTCTTCGAAGGCCGGCCAGCGCTCCGGCGTCAAGGGAAGGATGTCGGTGTCCATTCCAGTGCCTTTCTGCCGGTGCAAGGACACGCAATTCGCTTGCGGCGCTCTGCGCATCGTCCTACGATATTTGTTCACTTTATGTTCACATCGATGCGCCCGACTGTCAATCATCCGTCTCATGGATTCTGCCGCGATTGCCTGACGCTTCAGCGCGGGAATGCACCGCGCTGCGATGCCTGTGGCAGCCCGCGCATCGTGCGTCATGATGAGCTTTATGCGCTGCATCTGGCACATATCGACTGCGACGCATTCTATGCGGCGGTGGAAAAACGGGACAATCCGGCGCTTCGCGACAAGCCGGTGATCATCGGCGGCGGAACGCGCGGCGTCGTCTCCACCGCCTGCTACATTGCGCGCATCAAGGGTGTGCGCTCCGCGATGCCGATGTTCAAGGCGCTGCAGGCCTGCCCGGAGGCCGTGGTGATCAAGCCGGACATGGACAAATATGTGCGCGTCGGACGCGAGGTGCGCCAGATGATGGAAGCGCTGACGCCGCTGGTTGAACCTCTCTCGATCGACGAGGCCTTTCTCGACCTCGGCGGCACCGAAATGCTGCACGGGCGCCCGCCTGCGCTGGTGCTTGGGCAATTTGCGCTGTCGGTGGAGCGGGAGATCGGCATTTCGGTCTCGGTCGGGCTCTCCTACTGCAAGTTTCTAGCAAAGGTCGCCTCGGACTTGAGGAAGCCGCGGGGCTTTGCGGTCATCGGCGAGGCGGAGGCGCTCGAATTCCTCGCGGGACAGCCGGTCTCGATGATCTGGGGCGTCGGCAAGGCGTTCGAGGCCGTACTGGAGCGCGACGGCGTGCGCACCATCGGGCAGTTGCAGAAGATGGAGCGCGGCGATCTCCTGAAGCGCTACGGAACGATGGGCGACCGGCTTTTCCACCTCTCGCGCGGCGAGGACGTGCGGCGCGTCTCGGCCGACCGGGAGGCGAAGAGCGTATCGGCGGAGACGACATTCGATGTCGACCTGTCGCGCAGCGAAGATCTCGTTCCGGTGCTGCGTGCGCTGAGCGAAAAGGTGTCGCGGCGGCTGAAAAGCCATCAGATCGCGGGACGGACCGTCGTCCTGAAGCTGAAGACGACCGACTTCAAGACCCGCACACGCAACCGCGCGCTGGCGGACCCGACCCAACTCGCCGAGCGGATTTTCCAGACCGGCCTCGAAATGCTGAAGCACGAACTCGACGGCACCCGGTTCCGCCTGCTCGGCATCGGCGTCAGCGAGTTGGCGGACGCCGCGCGAGCCGATCCACCCGACCTCGTCGATCTGCGCGGAGCGAAAGCCGCGAAGGCGGAAGGCGCGATGGACCGGCTGCGGGAAAAATTCGGCAATACGATCGTCGAGACGGGCTACACGTTCGGGCGGCCGCGCAACGGGCGGCCGCCGAGAGCGAACTGACTACTACTGTCGCTCGAAGGAAAGCTGCGCGGTGACGACGGGCTCGCCCGTCTCGGGATGGGCCTCGGTCGTGACGATCTGCAGGGCATTGCCGGAGGAGGAAAGCTGCATGCTCGCCTCGCGGCCCGTCTCGGGCCATGCGACGGCGAGATTGACCGTGTCGCCGCTGCGGTTGCCCGACAGGCTGGCAGGCCCGCGCGGCGAGCCGGTATAGGTGCCCGAATAGGTCTCGCCGTCGACCGAAAGGTCGGCGCCGATCGCGCGCGACATGACGATCATCGCGTTGCAGTTTCCGTCCATGGACAGCCGCTCTGCCGACGCGTCGGAGGACAGGTCGCAATTGACGTTGACCGGCTCCTGATCCGGCTTCAGGCGAATGGAGCCGCTGCCGGCCCAGTTGCCCTCAAGCGTTTCGAGGAATTCGGCTTCCGATGCGTGGGCCGGTACTGCAGCCGTCATGGCCGCCGCGACGATGAGTGCGGACAAGGCGCGCATGTCTATCCTTTCGAATTTGAGCTTCGTCGGAGACAGAACGCGCGAAATCCGGCCTTTCGATCCTGGAAGGCCACAATTCCCATGACGCAAGTACATGGTCCGTGATGGATCGTCAGACGAGTTCGACGTCGACGACGCCGGGAACGGCCTTCATCGCCGAGGCGATCTGCGGCGACAGGCGGTAGCGGTCGGGAAGCTCGACCTCGATTTCGCCCTGCCCGCCTTCGCGGATGACGACGAAGCTGACCTGCCCTTCGCCGCGCTGCGACAACTGACCGGTCAGTGTCGACAGCGGCGACGGATCGCGCAGGAAAATGCGCAGCGCCTTCTGGATGCGGCTGGCCTCCTCTTCCAGCGACGCCATCGTCTGGACGCGCAGATTGACGCCTTCGGGACGGTTTTCGGCCGCGACGGTCACGACGACGGACTTGCCGGGCTCGAGAAGGTCGCGGTATTGCGCCAGCATCTCGGAGAAGAGCACGGCCTCGTATTGACCGGTGGCATCGGACAGCATGATGATGCCCATCTTGTTGCCGGTCTTGGTGCGACGCTCCTGCCGCGAGGTGATCGTGCCGGCGAGCCGTCCGGCCGATGCTCCGCGCTTGACGGCGGCCTGGAACTCCGCCCAGCCCTGCACGCGCAGCTTTTCGAGCGTCTTCTTGTATTCGTCGAGCGGATGGGCCGAGAGGTAGAAGCCGACGGCGTTGAACTCGCGGTGCAGGCGATCGGCCGGCAGCCACGGCTCGGCCAGCGGCAAATGCAGCTTTTCCGGCTCGGCGCCGAGCGCCTGACCGAAAATGTCGGTCTGGCCCGACGCGGCATTGTCGCTGGCGCGCGCGGCGAGCCCCATCATCCTGTCGAGCCCGGAGGCAAGTGCCGCGCGGTCATGGCCGAAACAGTCGAAGGCGCCGGCGGCGATCAGGCTTTCGAAGACGCGTTTGCCGACGATCTTGGGGTCGATGCGCGAGCAGAAATCCTCGAGGCTCTCGAACGACTTCTCCTTGCGCAGCGCCACGATGTGGTCGACCGCGCCCTCGCCGACGCCCTTGATGGCGGCGAGGGCGTAGAAGATCTTCTTTTCGCCGACCTCGAACGGGCGGTGGCTCGTCATCACCGACGGCGGCACGACTTCGATGCCGAGCCGCATCGCATCCTGTCTGAAATCAGACAGTTTTTCGGTGTTGTTCATGTCGTACGTCATCGACGCGGCGAGGAATTCGGTCGGGTAATGCGCCTTCAGATACGCCGTCTGGTAGGAGACGATGGCGTAGGCGGCGGCGTGCGACTTGTTGAAGCCGTAGTCGGCGAACTTGGCGAGCAGGTCGAAGATGAAATTGGCCTGCGACTTGCCGACGCCGCGCTCCATCGCGCCGTCGACGAAGCGCACGCGCTGCTTGTCCATCTCGGCGCGGATTTTCTTGCCCATGGCGCGGCGAAGGAGATCGGCCTCGCCGAGCGAATAGCCGGACAGCTCCTGCGCGATCTGCATCACCTGTTCCTGGTAGACGATGACGCCTTGGGTCTCTTTCACCAGGTGGTCGATCTTCGGATGGATCGACTCGATCTCCTCCTCGCCATGCTTGCGGGCGTTGTAGGTCGGGATGTTCTCCATCGGGCCGGGGCGATAGAGCGCGACGAGCGCAATGATGTCCTCGATGCAGTCCGGCTTCATGCCGACCAGCGCCTTGCGCATGCCGGCAGATTCCACCTGGAACACGCCGACCGTTTCGCCGCGCGAGAGCATGGCGTAGGTCTTCTCGTCGTCGAGCGGGATGGTCGCAAGGTCGATGTCGACGCCGCGCCGCTTGATGAGGTCGACCGCGGTCTGCAACACGGTCAGCGTCTTGAGGCCGAGGAAGTCGAACTTCACCAGCCCCGCCTGCTCGACCCATTTCATGTTGAACTGGGTGACCGGCATGTCGGAGCGCGGATCGCGGTACATCGGCACGAGTTGCCAGAGCGGCCGGTCGCCGATGACGATGCCGGCGGCGTGCGTCGAGGCGTGGCGGTAGAGGCCTTCGAGCTTCATCGCGATGTCGAGGAGGTTCTGGACGATCGGCTCCTTCTCGACCTCCTCGGCAAAGCGCGGCTCGCCCTCGATGGCATCCTTGAGCTTGACCGGATTGGCGGGATTGGCCGGCACCATCTTGCACAGCCGATCGACCTGGCCGTAGGGCATCTGGAGGACGCGGCCGACGTCGCGCAGCACGGCGCGGGCCTGCAGCGTTCCGAAGGTGATGATCTGGCCGACCTGCTCGCGCCCGTACTTGCCCTGCACGTAGCGGATCACCTCCTCGCGCCGGTCCTGGCAGAAGTCGATGTCGAAATCGGGCATCGACACGCGCTCGGGATTGAGGAAGCGCTCGAAGAGGAGCGAGAAGCGCAGCGGATCGACGTCGGTGATCGTCAGCGCATAGGCGACCAGCGACCCTGCGCCCGAGCCGCGGCCGGGGCCGACCGGAATCCCTTGCGCCTTGCCCCATTTGATGAAGTCCGCGACGATCAGGAAGTAGCCGGGAAACTTCATCCGCGTGATGATGCCGATCTCGAATTCCAGCCGTTCGCGATATTGCTCGACCGTATAGCCCTTGGTGGGGCCGTGCGCGGCAAGGCGCGCGTCGAGGCCTTCGCGTGCCTGGCGGGCGAGTTCGTCGGCTTCCGCCTGGAGCGCGGCATCGGCGTCGGCCGCATCATTGCCGGTGAAGCGCGGCAGGATGGGGTCGCGCGTCCTCGGATAGTAGGAGCAGCGCCGGGCGATCTCGACGGTCGATGCGAGCGCTTCCGGGAGATCGGCGAAAAGCGCAGCCATCTCCTTTTGCGTGCGCAGGAAGTGGTCGGGCGTCAGCCGGCGGCGCTCGTCGACGGCGACGACGGAGCCCTCCGCGATCGCCATCAGCGCGTCATGGGCGTCGTAGTCGGAGGCGGCGGGGAAGAAGGCCTCGTTGGTGGCGACGAGCGGCAAATCGTGCGCGTAGGCGAGTTCGATGGTCGCCGCTTCCAGCACGCGGTCGTAGCCTGTGGGGCGCTGAAGCTCGACATAGAGGCGGTCGCCGTACCAGTCCTTCAACTGGAGAATGCGCTGTTCGGCGAGCCCCGGCTGCTCGGCCTTGAGCGCCGCGCCGATCGGGCCACGGTCGCTGCCGGTGAGGCAGATAATGCCCTCGCTGCGCTCCGGCAGCCACTCGGCGAGCACCTGGACGGGTTCGCCGGCCGGCACGTCGAGATAGGATTTCGAGACGAGGTCGACCAGATTGGCGTAGCCGCGCTCGTTCGCCGCGATCAGCACCAGCGGCGTCAGCCCGCGATCGTGCTTGCGCGCGTTGCGGCCATTATCCTGCGCGTCGCCGAAATTGACGTCGATCTGGCAGCCGACGATGGGCTGCACGCCGTCCTTGACCGCCTTCTGCGCGAATTCGAGCGCGCCGAAGAGATTGTTGGTATCGGCAATGCCGATGGCCGGCGCCTGGTCCTTGACCGCGTGGCCGACGATCTTGCCGACCGGCAGCGCGCCTTCGAGGAGCGAATAGGCCGAATGGACCCGAAGATGGACAAAGCGGTTCGAAACAGCGCTGGTCGGGCTGGCGGTCATGTCGGGCTTTCGCAAGAAGAGTCGGTGACTATTGTCGGACCCGGCCGGCTCGATGTCCACCCTGCGGGCGACGTTTCCAACAGACGCGCCGTCAGAAATGTTCGCCGGAACGGAACGGGCCGATGCGCATGCCAGCCGCAATCAAATAGGCAGTCGACCAGCCGATGAGAAGGAAGCCGTTGATGCCTTCCAGCGCCGCAAAGACGCGCCATCGCTCCGGCGGGATGACGTCGCCATAGCCGAGTGTGGAAAAGGAGACGATCGAGAAATAAAGCGCGGTTTCGATGTCGGCGAAGCTGCCGAGCGCGAAATGGACGAGCGCCCAGAGCCAGATTTCGACGGCCAGCACGACAAAGGTGCCGAGCACGGTCGCGACCATGGCGACGATGCGATTGCGCCGGTGGTCGACGCGCAGCACATCCGTCAGCGCCGACGACCAGCGCGTCACCTCGATCAATCCGATCGCATGGATCACGACCGTTGCGGCGATCACCAGCGTACCAAGCAGAAGATTTTCGACCACCTGCGACGCTCCGTTCACACGAGGCTGCTTGAACGCGGGCCAAATTCCTGAAAACCTTGTAGCAACAGAAAAACGCCGAGGAAACGCCATGAAGACCCGCGCCGCCGTCGCCATCGCTGCTGGAAAGCCGCTCGAGATCATGGAGGTCGACCTCGAAGGCCCGCGCGCCGGCGAAGTGCTGGTCGAGATCAAGGCGACGGGCATCTGCCATACGGACGAATTCACCCTCTCCGGCGCTGACCCGGAAGGCATCTTTCCGGCGATTCTCGGTCACGAGGGCGCCGGCGTCGTCGTCGATGTCGGTCCGGGCGTGACGAGCCTGAAGAAGGGCGACCATGTCATCCCGCTCTATACGCCCGAATGCCGCTCCTGCCCCTCCTGCCTGTCGCGCAAGACGAATCTGTGCACCGCGATTCGCTCGACCCAGGGCCAGGGCGTGATGCCGGATGGGACGAGCCGCTTCTCGATCGGCAAGGACAAGATCTTCCACTACATGGGCTGCTCGACCTTCGCCAACCACACCGTCCTGCCCGAGATCGCGCTCGCCAAGGTCCACCCCGACGCGCCCTTCGACAAGATCTGCTACATCGGCTGCGGCGTGACGACCGGCATCGGCGCGGTGATCAACACCGCCAAGGTGGAAATCGGCGCGACCGCGATCGTCTTCGGGCTCGGCGGCATCGGCCTCAACGTCATCCAGGGCCTGCGGCTTGCCGGTGCCGACATGATCATCGGCGTCGACCTGAACAATGCCAAGAAGGAATGGGGCGAGCGGTTCGGCATGACGCATTTCGTCAATCCGAGCGAAGTCGACGGCGATATCGTGCCGTATCTCGTCAACTTGACCAAGCGCGGCGCAGACCAGATCGGAGGAGCGGACTATACGTTCGACTGCACCGGCAACGTGAAGGTCATGCGCCAAGCGCTTGAATCCGCTCACCGCGGATGGGGCGAATCGATCGTCATCGGCGTCGCGGGCGCCGGCCAGGAAATTTCCACGCGTCCGTTCCAGCTCGTCACCGGGCGCACCTGGAAAGGCACGGCCTTCGGCGGCGCGCGCGGACGCACGGACGTGCCGAAGATCGTCGACTGGTACATGGAAGGCAAGATCGAGATTGACCCGATGATCACCCACACGCTGTCGCTCGACGAGATCAACAAGGGGTTCGACCTGATGCATTCGGGCGAATCGATCCGCAGCGTCGTCGTTTACTGACGCGGTCTCAGGGCACCTTTCCGGCGTTGGTGCGTTGATGCGCGAGCCATCGGCCATGTGCCGGCCGCTCGCTTTCGACAATCGGGGAAAACAAATGTTCGCAAAGAAGATCATGCTTGCTGCGGCAGGCGTTTCGCTGATGGCCCTTGCCGCGTGCGGCGAGGACGAGACGGCGACCTCACAGGCCCAGCCGACGCCGCCGGCGCAGACCGAACCGGCCAACCCCGACCTCGACCAGACGCTGGACGATGCCGAGGAGGCGGCCGGCGACGCGCTGTCGCGCATGCGCGAGGCGGCCGAAGAGGCGGCAAGTGAAGCGGGGCGGCTGGCCGGAGAGGCACGCACCCGCGCCGAGCAGGCGCTGGAAGATGCCGGTCCGACGCTCGACCGTGCAGGCGAGGTTGCCGGCCAGATCGGCGCTTCGGTGGGCGAAATCGTCGAACGGGCACGCGGCGACCTCGAACGCGCAGCTCGTGAACTCGAAGCGCGGATCAATCAATCAACGACTGAGGATGCGCAGCCCGAGACAGGCGATCCGGATGCCGAACTGGCCCCTGCCGAGGAGCTGCGCGCGGATACGCGTGCCGCTGCACGCGCCCTCTCGGCCGGCGTCGGGCCCGATTATGTAGGCGTATGGGCCGCGGAGGCATCAAGTTGCGCGCGTATCGACCGCGAAGCCGTCGAAATATTCGCCGTGATCACGCCGACGACGATGCGGCGTCATGAAAGCGTCTGCAACATCGATGCCGCTCCCCTTGCCAACGGGAGCGCGACTTTCAATGCGTCGTGCATTGCGGAGGGCATGGAGGAAGACCGCCAGATCACATTCACCATGCCCGATCAGAACCGGCTGTCGATCTCCTATGACGCAACGGCCGACAGTGCCGAGCTGATCCGCTGCCATCTGCCGGAATGATCGGGCGACGAGCCTTCCGGTGACTTGGGCATATGACTATAATCCCTCTCAAATGATCGATCGTTTGGGGGACAGATGAAGCGCGTTGTGGTCGGGTCGCTGCTTTCGCTGCTGTTGGCGGCCGGCATCTTCCTTGGATATGGGGGCTGGCACACCGCAACGACGCTTGAGGGCGTATTGCGGGTTGGCGGCTCGACCGCACAGGGCGATGGCTGGCCCGCGCCGGAGACACCGTTCGATATCGGCTTCAAGGGAAATCCGGCGGTCGCCCTCGACTTCGCCTATGAGGACGTCGTCATCGAAAGCGAACTCGGCCCGCTGCCGGCATGGCTCGTCCTGCCCGAACATGGCGGCCTGCACGAGACGACCTGGGGCATCATCGTTCACGGCATCGGAGGTCGCCGCGAGAACGGCTATCGCTTCCTGCCGCACTTTCGCGCGGCCGACATGCCGACCCTGCTCGTCTCCTACCGCAATGACGAAGACGCCCCGCGTGATCCGAGCGGCTTTTACGCCTTCGGTCTGACGGAGTGGCGGGACCTCGAAGCTGCGGCCGACTATGCCCTCGGGCGCGGCGCAACTTCCCTCGTGCTGCTCGGCGAATCCATGGGTGGCGGCATCGTCGGCCAGTTCATGCGACGCTCCGGCCGGGCCGAACGCGTTTCCGGCCTCGCCTTCGACGCGCCGGCATTCGACTTCCCCGCCGTGCTCGTCAGCCAGATGGAAAAAGCGGGCGCTCCGTTGCCGAAGGTGCTCGCTCCGGTCGGAATGCGGCTGTTTGCGTTGCGCAATGGCCTCGCAATTGCCGGGACGGACGTTACGGAGACGATCTCCGAATTTTCCGGCCCCGTCTTCGTTTCGCATGGTTCAGCGGATCGTATCGTGCCGGCGGCCGGCACCGAGGCGATGGTGAAGCGGCGCACCGGCGCGACAGAGTATCTGCGCACGGATGCCGACCACATTCTCTCCTGGAAATCGGGACCGGCCGCCTATGACGCGGCGCTGGGCGCCTTTTTGAAACAGGCGGCGGGGCAAAGGTGAACAAACCCACGATTTTCGTCGACGCGGATGCCTGTCCGGTCAAGAACGAGGTGCTGAAGGTTGCCGAACGCCACGAGCTCGTCGTGACGTTCGTGGCCAATGGCGGATTGCGCCCCTCGCGCGACCCGATGGTGCGCAATGTGGTCGTCTCGGCCGGTTTCGACGCCGCCGACGACTGGATCGTCGACAACGCGGTGGCCAACGACATCGTGATCACCGCCGACATTCCGCTTGCCGCCCGCGGCGTCGAAAAGGGCTGCCACGTCATCGGCATGACCGGCCAGCCCTTCACGCCCGAGACGATCGGCATGGCGGTGGCGATGCGCGACCTGAAGCAGAATTTGCGCGAGAGCGGCGAGATCAAGGGCTACAACGCAGCCTTCTCGCCCAAGGATCGGTCGCGCTTTCTGGAGACGCTGGACCGGACGATCCGGCGCGCATTGAATTCGAAATGAGGGACTGATGAAGACGATATCGGAAGCGAAAGCCCATGGCGGCGTTCAGGGCGTCTATTCGCATGCGTCCGAGACATGCGGCTGCGACATGACATTCGCGGTCTTCGTGCCGCCGCAGGCGAAGGATGGTCCCTGCCCGGTCCTCTGGTATCTGTCGGGCCTCACCTGCACGCATGCCAACGTCATGGACAAGGGTGAATACCGCCGACTGGCGGCCGAACTCGGCCTGATCATCATCTGCCCGGACACGAGCCCGCGCGGCGATGGCGTGGCGGACGAGCCGGACAACTGGCAGTTCGGCAAGGGCGCGGGCTTCTATGTCGATGCGGCCAACGAGCCGTTTGCGAAGCACTACCGGATGTATTCCTACGTCACGCAGGAATTGCCCAGTCTGATCGCGGCGAATTTCCCGGCGGACATGGAGCGCCAGTCGATCTTCGGCCATTCGATGGGCGGACATGGCGCGATGACCATCGCGCTCAAGCACCCAGACCGGTTCCGATCATGCTCTGCCTTTGCGCCGATCGTTCAACCGTCGACCGCCGGCTGGTCGAAGCCGGCCTTCGAAAAGTATCTCGGGACAGATGAGGCCGCGTGGCGGCCCTACGACGCGACGGCGCTGGTCGAGGACGGCGCGCGGTTCCCTGAGTTCCTGATCGACCAGGGCACGTCCGACGGCTTTCTCGACGACGGGTTGCGGCCGTGGCTGTTCGAGGAGACCGTGAAAGGGACGGAGATCGGGCTGACCTTGCGAATGCAGGACGGCTACGACCATTCCTATTTCTTCATCTCGACCTTCATGGACGATCATCTCAGATGGCATGCGGACCGTCTCGGCGCTGTCAAATGACATTAGCATGAGCTGCTAATATACGGGTGGAATTGGGGAACCGGTCGGGCGGTTGCGATGGGTGCCTCGATGGGCCATGCTTGGGCGCGCGCTGCCGACCGGCCCTGCGCATGCAATCAAGATACAACCCAAGGGGTGGCACAGGTGCCTGACACCGCGACGATCTATTCCGAAAATCCCGACCTCGACACGCTCGGCGGACGCCTTTCACGCGCCCGCGACGCAGTCGGAATGACCACAGCGCAGCTTGCGCGCCGGCTTGGCGTCCAGACCGCGACGCTGCAGGCTTGGGAAACCGATCGTTCGCAGCCACGCGCCAATCGCCTGTCGATGCTGGCGGGCGTGCTCAATGTCAGCCTGTCCTGGCTGCTCTACGGCGTCGGCACCGCGCCGGTGGAAGAGGATGCGCGCGACGACACGGTGCGCGCGATCACCGCACAATTGTCCGAGTTGAAACGACTGCACGCCCAGAGCGCGGCGGTGATTTCGCAGATCGAGGATGAGTTGCGGATATTTGCCCGCGAGGGTGACAAGGCCGGCGCAATCGTCTAGCGTCGATTCCGTCAGGGGTGCTTGCACTCCGCCGGTTTGCGGGAGAGAGCGGTTCGGGCATTCGCCGGGATCGCCGCCGAAGGGGAAATCGCCCGAAATCTCTCAGGCAAAAGAACCGTCTGCCGGCCAAGACGCTCTGGAAAGTCGGGGTTTTCACCCCGCGCCGAAGGTGTAAGCGCTGCCGACAGAGTTCCGGTCGCGCGAGTCTCTCAGGCTTCCGACAGAGGGGCACGAACATGCCGCGCGAGCGGCTGGATGCGTGCGACCTTTGGAGGCCGAATGGCGGAACCGGGCGAACTGAAACGACTCCCCTTGCATGAGCTGCACGCAGCGGCGGGCGCCAAATTCGGCGGCTTCGCCGGCTGGTCGATGCCGCTGTCCTATCCCGCAGGCGTCATGAAGGAACACCTCCATTGCCGCGAGGCGGCGGGGCTGTTCGACATCTCGCACATGAAGCTGTTTGTGGTCTCGGGTCGCGAGGCTGCGGAAGCATTGTCGCGCGCCTGCCCGATCGAGGCCGGTGCGCTGGCTACAGGACAGTCGAAATACACCTTCTTCCTGAATGACCAGGCCGGCATCCTCGACGATTTGATCGTCACGCGGGTTGGCGACGACCGCTTCGTCGTCGTTGCCAATGCCGGCAATGCGCAGACTGACGAGGCGCATCTGCGCGAAATCGCATCGGGCTTCAATTGCACTGTGGAAGCGCTCGAACGTGTGTTTCTGGCGTTGCAGGGGCCGCAGGCCGAGGCCGTCGCGCACGATGCCGGGCTCGATATCGCTGGTCTTGGCTTCATGAACGGCAAGGAAACCGCCGATGGCGGCTTCATCGCGCGCAGTGGCTATACCGGCGAGGACGGGTTCGAGATTGCCGCTTCGCTCGATGCGGCGCAGGCGCTCGCCGAACAACTCGCGGCCGATCCGCGCGTCGAATGGATCGGGCTCGCCGCGCGCGACAGCTTGCGGCTCGAGGCCGGGCTGTGCCTGCACGGGCAGGACATCACGCCGGACACGAACCCGGTCGATGCCGGGCTGATCTGGGCGATTCCAAAGGCGCTGCGCACAGGCGGCGCATATGTCGGCGCCGATGCGCTCGCCGCTGCGATTGCCGCAGGGCCGCGTCGCAAGCGCGTCGGCCTGAAGCCGGAGGGCCGCCAGCCGGTGCGCGCCGGCGCAGCGCTGGTCGATGGTGACGGCGCGCCGGTCGGATCGATCACGTCGGGCGGGTTCGGCCCGTCCTTCGGCGGGCCTGTCGCCATGGGCAGCGTCGACGTCGACGCACTCGACCAACCGATCTTCGCGGAGGTGCGCGGCAACCGCCTGCCCCTCGCGCTCCACCCTCTTCCGTTCCAGCCACATCGCATGCGCAAAGGATGACGCAGATGGCCCAGACTTATTTCACCGAAGATCATGAATGGGTTCGCGTCGAGGGCGACATTGCGACCGTCGGGATCACCAATTACGCGCAGGAACAGCTCGGCGATCTCGTCTTCGTCGAACTGCCCGAAAAGGGCCGGACCGTCGACAAGGGCGACACGGTCGTCGTCGTCGAATCGGTGAAGGCCGCGTCGGACGTCTACGCGCCGCTCGCCGGCGAGGTGACGGAGGTCAATGACGGGCTGTCCGACAATCCCGGCCTCGTCAATTCGGCTGCCGAAAAGGATGGCTGGCTGTGGAAGATGAAGCTCGCCGACAAGGCCGCGCTCGAGGGCCTGATGGACCGCGCCGCCTATGACGCTACGACGGCCTGACGGAGAGCGACCAATGAGCACCAGCTTTGCCAATCGCCATATCGGCCCCGGCCCCGCCGACCAGCGCGACATGCTGAAGACGCTTGGCGTCACCTCCATCGACACGCTGATCAGTCAGGCCGTTCCCAAGTCCATCCGGCTGGAGGCGCCGCTCGATCTGCCAGCGCCGGCCAGCGAGCAGGAAGCGCTCGCGGAGCTTTCCGGCATGATGGAGAAGAACGTCGTCGCCAGGAGCTTCATCGGCGCGGGCTACCACGGCACGCATGTGCCGCCGGTCATCCAGCGCAATCTGTTCGAGAACCCGGCCTGGTACACGGCCTATACGCCCTATCAAGCCGAGATCAGCCAGGGGCGGCTGGAGATGCTTTTCCATTTCCAGACGCTGGTGACGGAACTGACCGGCCTGCCGGTCGCCTCCTCCTCGCTGCTGGACGAGGCGACGGCGGTGGCCGAGGCCGTCGGCATCGCGTTCCGCCATCACCGCATGAAGCGCCTGAAGATCTCGATCGCGGGCGCGCTGCATCCGCAGACGCTCGACGTCGTCGAGACGCGCGCCGAGCCGCTTGGGATGGCGATCGGCTGCGATCCGGTCGATGACGAGACGGCGGCGCTGATCGTGCCCTGGCCGGACACGAACGGCGTCTATGGCGACCATAAGGACGAAATCGCCACCGCCAAGAAGTCGGGCACGGTCGTCATCTTCGTCGCCGATCCGCTGGCGTTGGCTCTCACGCAGACGCCCGCCTCGCTCGGCGCGGAGATCGCGGTGGGTTCGATGCAGCGCTTCGGCGTGCCGATGGGCAATGGCGGACCGCATGCGGCCTACTGCGCGGTCGAGGACCGCTTCACGCGGCTGATGCCGGGCCGTCTCGTCGGCCAGTCGGTCGATGCGGGCGAGCGCGTCGGCTATCGCCTCGCGCTCCAGACGCGCGAGCAGCACATCCGCCGTGACAAGGCGACGTCAAACATCTGCACGGCGCAAGCGCTGCTCGCCAACATGGCTGCCGCGTATGCGGTCTGGCACGGCCCGCAAGGCCTGCAGGAAATCGCGAACCGCATCCATGGCTTCGCGACGCGGCTTCATGCCGGGCTGAAGGCCAAGGGCGTCGAGGTTGCGGGCGACCGGTTCTTCGACACGGTGACCGTGACGACGAAGCACGCCGAGGCGATCGTCGAGAAGACCATGGAGCGTGGGCTTTGGCTGCGCGACTTCGAGGACGGCCGGATCGGCATCAGCTTCGACGAAACGTCGACGGAGGCCGACCTCGCCGCCATCGCCGACCTCTTCGGCGTCAAGCTGCCGGAGGCGGCGGAGGCGCGGCTGCCGGGCAAGCGTTCCGGCTCGTTCATGAGCCAGCCGGTCTTCCATGAGAACCGCTCCGAGACCGAGATGATGCGCTTCCTGCGCCGCCTCGCCGACAAGGATCTGGCGCTCGACCGGGCAATGATCCCGCTCGGCTCGTGCACGATGAAGCTCAACGCGGCTGCCGAGATGATGCCGGTGAGTTGGGCCGGCGTCGCCAACCTGCACCCCTTCGCGCCGGAGGGAAGTGCCGAGGGCTACAAGGCCATGTTCGACCAGCTCGAGGCGTGGCTGGCCGAGATCACCGGTTTCGACGCGGTGTCGCTGCAGCCGAATGCCGGCAGCCAGGGCGAATATGCCGGCCTCCTCGCCATCCGCCGCTATCACCGCGCGCGTGGCGACGAGAACCGTATCGTCTGCCTGATCCCCTCCTCCGCCCATGGCACCAACCCGGCCAGCGCCTCGATGGCCGGAATGGATATCGTCGTGGTCAAGTGCACGGACCACGGCGACGTCGATTTCGACGACCTGAAGGCGAAGGCCGACCAGCATGCGGACAGGCTGGCGGCGCTGATGCTGACCTATCCCTCGACGCATGGCGTGTTCGAGGAAGGCGTGCGCGACATCTGCAAGATCGTCCACGACCATGGCGGCCAGGTCTATTTCGACGGCGCCAATCTGAACGCGATGGTCGGCCTTGCGCGGCCGGGCGATCTCGGCGCCGACGTCTGCCACATGAATTTGCACAAGACGTTCTGCATTCCCCATGGCGGGGGCGGCCCCGGCATCGGGCCGATCGGCGTCAAGGCGCATCTGGCGAAATTCCTGCCGGGCCATGTGGCGGACGGCTCGCGCCATGCCGTCGCGGCGGCCCCCTTCGGCTCGGCCTCGATCCTGCCGATCACCTGGATGTATATCCGGATGATGGGCGCACCGGGCCTCAAGCGCGCGACGGAACTCGCCATCCTTTCGGCCAACTACATCGCCGAACGGCTGGAGCCGCATTTCCCGGTGCTCTATCGCGGCCGCAACGGGCGCGTCGCGCATGAGTGCATCCTCGACACGCGGGTGCTGAAGGAAAGCGCCGGCGTTTCGGTCGAGGACATCGCCAAGCGCCTGATCGACTATGGCTTCCACGCGCCGACCATGTCGTGGCCGGTCGCTGGCACGCTGATGGTCGAGCCGACGGAATCGGAGCCCAAGGCCGAAGTCGATCGCTTTTGTGACGCGATGATCGCCATCGCGAAGGAAGCGGCGAAGGTAGCCGAGGGCAAGTGGCCGAAGGACGACAATCCGCTCGTCAACGCCCCCCACCCGGCGATCGACGTGATGGCCGCGGACTGGGTGCATCCCTATTCGCGAATCGAGGCTGGATTCCCGGCCGGCGACGCGAACATGGCGTCGAAATACTGGCCGCCCGTCTCGCGCATCGACAATGTGGCCGGTGACCGTAACCTGGTCTGCTCGTGTCCGCCGATGGAGGCTTTGGCGAGTTAACCGGCGATCCGCGCGATCTCGATGCGGTTGCGGCCGGAATTCTTGGCCGCATAGAGCGCTTCGTCGGCGCGCGCAATGAGCGCGTCGACACCCGGCCGTGCAGCGTCGCCGAAGACGATGCCGGCGCTGGCCGTGCAGCGGAAGGCGCGGCCCTTGGCCTCGAAGGTCTCGGCCGCGAGCATGGCGCAGATGCGGCGCACGGTCGCCGCCGCCTGATCGTCGGTCACGCGCGGCATGACCAGCGCGAATTCCTCGCCGCCAAGACGCGCGGCGATGTCGCGTCCGCGCTTGCCCTGGTCGAGAATGCGGGCGAAGTCGCAGAGCACTGCGTCGCCCGCGGCATGGCCATGCGTGTCGTTGACGCTCTTGAAGTGATCGAGGTCGAAGATCGCGACGGCCGCGAAGGGCCCGTAGGTCTGGCCGGCGGTCATCTGCGCCAGGCCCCGGCGATTGAGGAGGCCGGTCAGCGCGTCGGTGATCGCCTCGGCCTTGTGCAGTTGCGCAAGGCGCGTTTGGTCGAGCGCGATGGAGAGCGCTCCGCCGCCGGTCATGGCGAGGATGGCGACGACGATGTTGACGCGCTCGGCCCAGTTTTCCGGTACGCCGCCAAGCGTCCATTGCTGGCCGACGATCAACACGAGCCCGCAGGCCGCGAAGGACAGCGCTGCCAGATGATAGAGGCCAGCCATCAGCATCAGCGCCGTCGGCGCTTCGCGGCGATGGCTGAAATAGACATGCCCGGACATGGACAGGAGGATGGCGGCTGCGAGGTTCTGGACGATGAAGGCGATACCGTCATAGCCGAGTGCGAGCGGCGGAAGGGCGAGCCCGAGCGAGATCAGCGACGTGACCGCAACGCGGTTGAGCGAGGGGTTCTGCTGAACGAACTGGTGCGCCGCGCCGTGGATGATCGACAGGCCGAGCGGCAGGAGCGCCACGACGAAGGCGCCTATGACCGGATGCGGGTTCTCGGCATAGATCGTGTAGGCGAGGACATGGGCGACGAGCGTCAGCACGCCCAGCGACCAGGTGAGCTTGAAGGAATCGCGCTTGGCGGTAAACCAGAAGCCCATCATCGTCGCGGCGAGGCAGATGCCGGAAATCGCGGTGGCAAGCAGAAGCGATGCGTAATTGACCGTCACTTCCCTGCCCCTCACCAGCTATCCTTGCCGATGCTTTAACTGTGAAACGTTTTCATTGAATTACTTCGTTTCGAAAGTTTGCACGGTTTCACGCGAGACGGCCGACGCGTGCCTCGAGCCATGGACTTGCGTCAAACTGGTTTAGACCTCAAAATTCCGTGAACGGCGGGGACTGCTATGTCATCTCCTCAAACCGAAGCGGTCGTCGATGAAATCTATGCTTGTCTGGTTGGACGGACGAGCTGGGAGAGTTTTGTCGGCAATTTCGCGGCCCGCGTTCCCGGCGGCAAGGCGAGCCTGTTCTGCTACAATCCGAGCGAGAAGAAGGGCATTTTCAATCTCGCCTCACCGATGGACGAAGCGGATGCGGTCAGCTTCCGCGACTACTACGTAAATGTGAACCCCCTGACACCGGCCGCGCTGGAGCGGCCTGTCGATCTGGGGACAGTTGCCGATGCTCTTTGCGCGCGCGAAATCTTCCTGAAGAGCGAATTCTACAACGACTATTTGCGGCCGCAGGGCATCGAATCGGCCGTTGGCGTGACCGCGATCCGCGATCCGTCCTGCTTCTTTTTCCTGATCGGTTTCACCGGGCAGGCGGACGGTAACGAGAACGAACCGCTGGCACGGATGTTCGGCGAAATCTCGCCCCATCTGCGGCGCGCTTTCTCATTCTACAGGCGATCCGTCGCGCGTGAGGCGATCGGGCCAGTCGGCCATTCGATACTCGATGCCATCAGCGCGGGCGCGCTCGTCGTGAACGAGGATCGAATGGTCACGGCCGCCTCGCCTGCGGCCCGCGAAATGATGATGGACGGCACCAGCATTCGCACGCTCGGGCGCAGCTTGCGGCTGAAAGTGCCCGGAGCCGACGACGCGCTTCGGCTGATGTGCAGGCGCGATTATGTGGGGCCCAAGACGCTGACCTTCGTTTCGCGAACGGAACGCATAACCCTGGTGTCGATCGAGAAGGACCCCGTTCCCGCCTTTTTCGAGGGGCCGTCCATCCTCGTTCTCATCGAACCGATGGCGCGGGAACTGCGAGCAACCGACATCGAAGATGTCGGCAAGCTGTTTCAGTTGTCCGGCGCCGAGCAGCGGGTGGTCCTCGGCCTGATCGAGGGGCTATCGGCGCGGATGATCGCGGAGCGGCATGGAATTTCCGTGGAAACCGTGCGGACGCAGATCAAGCACATCTACGCAAAGACGGAATCCAACTCGCGCGTCGACCTGATCCGCAAGCTCCAAGGTCTTGCCCTGCATGGCCCGCTTGGCTGACCAGCGCTCTTGCCTGTGGACGAATCGGGAACGCGCCCCTTCATTTTTGCCGCGATCTCCTGCATTAGAAGGCCCCCGGCTATGATGACAGCCCTGCGAGCACGCTCGATCTGATTCGCGAACGGACCAACCTGCCGCCCATGGACGACAACAACGACCTCTTCGGCGACCTCGACGCCTCGACGCCGGCCAAGCCCGCGGCGCGTCCCGCCGACCCGATCGTCGCCGCGGCGAAGCGCGCGGCGCCACCGGCGGCCGTTGCGACGAAGGACGCCAGCGACGGCTACAGCGCTGCCGACATCGAGGTGCTGGAAGGGCTGGAGCCGGTGCGCCGGCGGCCGGGCATGTATATCGGCGGCACCGATGAAAAGGCGCTGCACCACCTCTTCGCCGAAGTGATCGACAATTCGATGGACGAGGCGGTGGCCGGCCACGCGACCTTCATCGAGGTCGAGCTTTCGGCCGACGGCTTCCTGTCGGTGACCGACAACGGCCGCGGCATTCCGGTCGACCCGCACCCGAAATTCAAGGACAAGTCCGCGCTCGAAGTCATCATGACGACGCTGCATGCGGGCGGAAAATTCGATTCGAAGGTCTACGAGACGTCGGGTGGCCTCCACGGCGTCGGCGTCTCGGTGGTCAACGCGCTGTCGGACGATCTCGAGGTCGAGGTCGCGCGCGGGCGCAAGCTCTACCGCCAGCGCTTCTCGCGCGGCATTCCGCAAGGCGGGCTGGAGTTTCTCGGCGACGTGCAGAACCGGCGCGGTACGAAGGTGCGTTTCCATCCCGACGCGCAGATCTTCGGCGCCAATGCGCGCTTCGAGCCCGCGCGGCTCTACAAGATGGCGCGTTCCAAGGCCTATCTCTTCGGCGGCGTCGAAATCCGCTGGTCGTGCGATCCGACGCTGATCGGCGAGAAGGACAAGACGCCTGACAAGGCGACGTTCCACTTCCCCGGCGGGTTGAAGGACTACCTCCTCGCCTCGCTGGGCACCGAATACCAGGTCACGCGCGAGCCCTTTTCGGGCAAGAGCGAGAAGTCGAACGGACATGGTTCGCTCGAATGGGCCGTCACCTGGCACGGCGGCGATGGCTTCCTCAACTCCTATTGCAACACAATCCCGACTCCGGAAGGTGGCACCCACGAAACGGGCTTGCGCAATGCGCTGCTGCGCGGCTTGCGCGCTTATGCGGAACTGACCGGCAACAAGCGTGCATCGATCGTCACCTCCGAGGACGTGATGATCTCGGCGGCCGGCATGCTGTCGGTCTTCATCCGCGAACCCGAATTCGTCGGCCAGACCAAGGACAGGCTGGCGACCGGCGAAGCGCAGCGCATCGTCGAAAACGCGGTGCGCGATCCCTTCGACCACTGGCTCGCCGACAATCCGCAGGAAGCCTCGAAGCTTCTGGAATGGGTCATCGCGCGCGCCGATGAACGCGTCAAACGCCGCCAGGAAAAGGAAGTCAGCCGCAAGAGCGCGGTGCGCAAGCTGCGCCTGCCCGGCAAGCTGGCCGACTGCACGCAGAACGCGGCGGCGGGCGCCGAACTCTTCATCGTCGAGGGCGACTCGGCCGGCGGCTCGGCCAAGCAGGCACGCGACCGGGCGAGCCAGGCCGTGCTGCCGCTGCGCGGCAAGATTCTGAACGTGGCGAGCGCCGGGCGCGAGAAGCTGACCGCCAACCAGCAGATCGCCGACCTGATCCAGGCGCTCGGCTGCGGCACGCGGTCGAAATACCGCGAGGAGGATTTGCGCTACGACCGCGTGATCATCATGACCGACGCGGATGTCGACGGCGCGCACATCGCCTCGCTGCTGATCACCTTCTTCTATCAGGAGATGCCGGAGCTCGTGCGCGGCGGGCATCTCTATATGGCCGTGCCGCCGCTCTACAAGCTGACGCAGGGCGGCAAGACGATGTACGCGCGGGATGACGCGCATAAAGATGAATTGATGCGCACCGAATTCACCGGGCGCGGCAAGGTCGAGCTCGGCCGGTTCAAGGGTTTGGGCGAGATGCTGGCGAGCCAGCTCAAGGAAACGACGATGGACAAGCGCAAGCGGACCTTGCTGCGCGTCGAGGTCCACGAGAGCGAGGACGCGACCAGGGCGTCCATGGATGCGCTGATGGGTACCAAGCCCGAACTGCGCTTCCGCTTCATCCAGGACAATGCCGAGTTCGCTGGCGAACTGGATATCTAGAGCATTTGCAGCCAGACGGAATCGTCTGGCGTCGCACAAATGCGGATGGGAAAGACAGCTAGAGCGGCATACTTGGCATTCGTCGGAATGCCCGCCGGTCTAAGCGGCGATCCGCACCGTTTCAGTCGCGGCCGCGCGCATCGCGTCGGCCTGGACCTGGCGCAGCAGGCTGACGACCGGGCCGGCCTGCGAAGAATTCTCCTCGCCCATCGCATCGATCATCGCCTGGCTCGCCTCCCGGACGCCGGCGATCCGGTCGCCGCGCGCGACCGAGCGCCAGACATGGATGGCGCCGACGAGTGGCTGGTGGATTGGCGCTGCAAACCCGGCCTTCTCGAAAAGGGCCGTGATGGCGAGGTCGCGGCCCGAGACGAGGATCGTGCGTACGCGCTCCTGCGGAACGGTCGAGAGATGCGCGACGAGATGAACGAAGAACTCCATCTTGCCCAGCGCCATGCAGCGCAGGACGAAAGCGGTGGTGAGATGCCCCGTCTCGCGCAGGCGTGCGACGAGTTCGGACATCTCCGCCGTCCGCGCGCCTTCGACGAGAGAGACGGTCGAACGGGCACAGGCATCGCGCGTGACGCGCGCCGCGCGCTCCGAACCGATCGTCGCCTTGACGAAGGCCGATTGGCTGAGGACATCACCGATGCTGGCGAGGAGCCTGTGGCGGCAATCGACGGGCAGCCGCGCCTGGCGGATCAGGATCTCGCGCAATTCGGCGTCGCAGCCGAAGCGTTCGACCATCTGACGGAAGGCCGAGGGCAGGATTTCGGCGTCGTCGTTGCGGGCGAGTTCGATGACGGCCTCACGCGGTCCGAAGGCCGAAAGCGTTGCGGTGACACCGGGAGTGAGCCCTGCCCGCCGTGCGATCACGGTCTGTCCGCGCGCGTCGAGCGTGGCGACGAGCTCGACGAGGTCACCCTCGGTCAAGAGCGGCGAGCGCAGGAGGATCGGCGCTGCGACGGAGGGCTGGTCCTTGGCGAGGTGCAGGACGATGTGCAGCGGCGCGCGGCGGCTGCCGGCAAGCGCCAGGGCGATGGCGGCGCGCACGTTCGGCGATGGGTCGTCGGCGAGGAGCGTCAGCGCGGAGATGGCGGCATGGCGGTCGTCGCGGGGCGTCTCGGCGGCAAGAGCGGCGTTGGCGAGATATGCGGCGGCAGCGGCGCGCTCGGATGCGCGCGTCGAGCGTAGATATGTTTCCGCGATTGCCGTCGTCACGCCCGCCCCCTTCGCAAACTATGCGTGGACGCTAGCCCGAATTGGTTTACGAACGGTTCACCATGTTCTTTAACGCGTCACGTTCGCGATCAGGAGGAGCCTTTCATGGCAGGACTTTACCTCGAGGAATTCGTGCCGGGACACGTTATCCGGCATACGCTGACCAAGTCGGTCACCGAGAGCGACAACATGCTGTTCTCGGCCATGACGCTGAACCCGCAGCCGCTCCACATCGATTTCGATTTCGCGGCGAAGAGCGAGTGGGGCAAGCCGCTGGTCAACTCGCTGTTCACGCTCGGCCTGATGATCGGCATTTCGGTGCATGACACCACGCTCGGCACCACGATCGGAAATCTCGGCATGACCGACACGGTGTTTCCGCATCCGCTCTTCCACGGCGACACGGTGCGCGTGGAGACCGAGGTGAAGAGCGTACGGCCGTCGAAGTCGAAGGCCGATCGCGGCATCGTCGAATTCGAGCACCGCGCCTATAACCAGAACGACGTGCTGGTGGCGAAATGCACGCGCCAGGCCATGATGCTGAGGAAGCCCGCCTGATGCGCTCGCTGCTTTTCGTTCCCGGCGATTCGGAGCGCAAGCTCGACAAGGGGCTCAACTCCGGCGCCGACGCGCTGATCCTCGACCTGGAGGATTCGGTATCTGCGGCCAACAAGCCGGCGGCGCGCGAACTCTCGCGCGACTTCGTTGCAAACCGGCGGCCGACCGGACCTCTGCTCGTCGTCCGCGTCAACGATTTGACGACCGGCCTCACCGATGACGATCTCGCGGCCGTGATGGCTGCGCGGCCCGATGCGATCATGCTGCCGAAATGCAGCGGATATGCCGATCTGGAGCATCTGTCTGTCAAGCTGCGCGTCCACGAAGCCGACCACGGAATCGAGGACGGGGCTACGCGGATCATTCCGATCATCACCGAGACGGGCGCGAGCGTGCTCGCCGGTTCGACCTACCGCGCTCATGCCCGGCTCGGCGCGCTGACCTGGGGCGCGGAGGATCTTTCGGCCGATATCGGCGCAAGCGCGACGCGGGACGAGACGGGCGTCTACACCGAAATCTTCAAACTGGCGCGGGCGGTGACGCTGCTGGCCGCGAGCGCAGCGCAGGCAGCCGCGATCGACACGGTGTTCCCGAATTTCCGCGACAAGGATGCCTTTCGCAAGGACTGCGTAGCCGGCATCCGCGATGGGTTCACCGGGCGGATGGCGATCCATCCGGCGCAGGTGCCGATCATCAACGAGGTCTTCACGCCGTCGGCCGACGCGGTCGCCCATGCGCACGCGGTGATCGATGCGTTTGCTGCGGCCGGCAACCCCGGCGTCGTCGGCATCGATGGCGCAATGTACGACCGTCCCCACCTGCGGCGCGCCGAACGCCTGATCGCGCGCGCGCAGGCTGCCGGGACTGCCTAGTCGGCGTTCCAGCGAGGGCGGCGCATGGCGAAGGTTTCGGTGACAGACGTATAGTCCATGTAGCCGAGGCGGGCGAGATTGCCCGCCTTGACGACATCGAAGAGGCCGTTCGTCAGGACACCGTCGTCGATATAGACGCCGATGACTTCGCCGATGACGACGGTTGCGGCCGAAGGCTCGCCGTTCAGACCGACCGGGCGGAAAATCTCGGTGACCTTGCATTCGAGCGCGGCATGGGCATGCGCGACGCGCGGGGGTGCGACCAGCGTCGACGGCGCGGTTTCGAGCCTGGCGTAGTCGAACTCGCTCGTGCCGTACGGCGCGTCGACAGCGCTGGCGTTCATCGCCTCGGCAAGATCGCGGCTGGCAAGGTTGATGACGAACTCGCCCGTTGCCCGCGCATTGACGACGCTGTCCTTCTCGCCTTCCGAAGAGAACATGACGAGGAAGGGCGTGGTCGTCAGCGCGTTGAAGAAGGAGTAGGGTGCAAGGTTCAGTGCGCCCTCGCCGGACAGTGTCGAGACCCAGCCGATCGGGCGGGGCGAGACGATCGCCTTCGACGGATCGTGCGGCAGGCCGTGGCCGTTCTTCGGTTCGTAGAACATCAGGAAGCGGCTCCGAATTCGGTGATCAGCGCGTCGATGTCGGGGCGCGGGCGCTCGAACGCCTCGCCGTCGAAGGAGCCGATATGGACGAAGCCGATGACGCGCTCCTCCGGTTTGAGGCCTAGAATCGCCCTGCCCTCTTCGACATCCGAATACCAGTTGGTGATCCAGTTCGCGCCATAGCCCATGGCGCCGGCTGCAACGAGGAGGTTCATCGCGACGGCACCGCCGGACAGGAACATCTCCCATTGCGGGATCTTCAGATTCTCGCGCGGCACGTGAACGACGCCGATGACGAGCGGCGCGCGCGAAAAGCGCGTGCGCTCCTGCTCGCGGCGTGCATCGGTGAGCGGGCCTTCGCGTTTTTCGGCGAGTTCCGCAAGCTTTTCGCCGACGCGTTCCCGCGCTTCGCCGCGATAGACGATGAACCGCCAGGGCGCCAGCCGGCCATGATCGGGCACGCGCGCGGCGATGGTCAGGAGCGTACGGATTTCATCGTCGGAGGGCCCGGGCGCGTGCAACTCGGCGATGGGAGCGGACTTCCTGTTGAGAAGGAATTCGATCGTCGAAGACGTCAAATCTGGGTTTCCTCTTCCAAGGGATTGAACCGGCGGGAAGAACGGCGATCGCACGGTGAACGAACCGGCACGTCGGCGCGGTCTGGAGCCTTGAAATTGCCACCGGTTTCGGGTTCAACGCAAGGCATGTTTCCCGTGCCAGACCGTTCACAATGCGACTGATCCGCGCCGTCCTTCTCGCCGTCCTGGCGGGCGCCCTGCCGGCGCAGGCGCAGGATGGCGGACCCGGCGGCCTTGGGGGCGGGTTCGGTGGTGGACCAGGTCCTGGCCGCAATCTGGGTTTCGGAGCGCCGAGCGGCGGCATGCCACGGCTCGAAATTCCCGGCGCGACGACACCGCCACCCCTTTCGCTGCCCCCGATCCAGTCGCAGCCCGACGGCGGCGTCGGCGCGCTGCCGCAGATTCAGCTCCCCTCGCCCTTGCCGCAGATCGAATTGCCCGGCATCACCGGATATGCCGCGCCGTCGATCGGAGTACCGCTCGCCATGCCCGGCGCCGGATCGCTCACCTTGTCGGCCCGACTGACGGGAGAGGGTTCGGAGATCGAACGCGGCATGGTCTGGCGCGTCTTCCGGCCGGAACCGGGCCCGGACGGGCGCCTGCCGCTGATCGCGACCGCGCAGGGCGGCACCAGCAATTTCCAACTCGATCCGGGCAGCTACCTCGTCCATGCGACGTTCGGCCGGGCGGGCGCCACGAAGCGCATCACCCTCGGCCCCAATGCACGCGACGAGCAGTTCGTGCTCGACGCAGGCGGGCTGAAGCTCGACGCCGTGCTCTCGGGCGGTGCCGGCATTCCGCCCGACAAACTGCGTTTCTCGATCTATGAAGGTGCCGGCGATGCAGCGGGCGAGCGTGCGCTGATCGTGCCGAATGTCAGCCCCAAGGCCGTCGTGCGTCTCAACAGCGGCACCTACCACGTCGTCTCGACCTACGGGAACGTCAATGCCGTGATCCGCTCCGACATCCGTGTCGAGGCCGGCCAGTTGACCGAGGCGACCGTCGAGCACAAGGCGGCCGAGATTACCATGAAGCTGGTGCGCGAGGCGGGCGGCGAGGCAATCGCCGACACATCCTGGGCGGTGCTGACCGATTCGGGCGACATCGTGCGCGAAAGCGTTGGCGCATTCGCCTCGATGGTGCTCGCGGAAGGCGAGTATGTCGCCGTCGCACGCAACCGCGAACGCCTTTACCAGCGCGAATTCAGGGTCGTTGCCGGCCGCAACAGCGATGTCGAGGTCATTGCCGACGAAAATGGCGGCGAGCGGATCGACGCTTCCGGCGATTAGCCGATCGAGAGATCGCCGATGGCGGCCGGCGCTGCCGGGCGGGATCGGCGGTCGGTGGCAAGGTCGAAAACCGCCCGGTACATCCGTGCAAGGACCGCCTTGCGCTCGCGATCGAATTCGTCGGCGTGAATGACGGGGCCGATCCGCACGTCCATCGGGCGGCCGGCGCGCTTCGTGAATTCCGGGATCAGAAGGGCGGTCCGCAGCGTCATCGAAAAACGGCTCGCAAGGTGAAACCAGCGGCTGTTCTGGCCCGCGAAATGCAGCGGCACGACCGATGCGCACGCATCGCGAACCAACCGGGCCGGGAACATCTTCCATTCCAGATCGCTCGCCTTCCCGACGATCCGCGTCGCGGTGGCGACGCCGCCTGCCGGGAAGACCACGATGGTGACGCCCTCCTTGAGGAGACGCAGCGCCTCGTTGCGCACGGCCAGATTGGCGGCGACCGCCTCGCGCGTTTCGGAGAAGTCGATCGGCAACGCGTAGGGCGCCATCTCCGAAATCCGCATCAGATCCTTGTGGATCATCACGCGGAACGGCTGACCGAGCCGCTCGGCGAGCGCCAGAATCGCGATGCCATCGGCAATTCCGAACGGATGGTTCGCGACCATGACCAGAGGCGTGTCGGGCAGGCGCGCCGGCGGCCAGACGCCATCGATGCGAAGCTCGATCCCGACCATGCGCAGCATGGTGGAGAAGAGGTCGACACCGCCTGGCGCGACGTCGCGGCGCCAGATGTCGTAGAGCGCTGCGAAGCGGTCGCGCCCCGAAAGGCTCTCGATATGCTCGATCAGGAAACGCTGCAGCCGGCGGTGGCCCTCATTGGCGTAAGTCAGTTCGGGAAAGAGGCGCTGGCGGCGAATCGCGATCATGAGGCGAAGTGTCGCTCGACGCCATGACAGCCATGTGAAAAGGGGCGGCTGACGCCGCCCCCATTCGATCAATTTGCGGCAGCAATCCGCTTCAGGTCCGGCGCGATCGCTTCCTCCCGCAACTTCTCCAGCGCGTCGGCCAGCGACAGCGATTGCTGGTCGCGCGAGCCGAGACGGCGCATGTTGACCGTGGCCTCCTCCGCCTCGCGCTTGCCGCAGACGAGGATCACCGGGACCTTGGCCATCGAGTGCTCGCGGACCTTGTAGTTGATCTTCTCGTTGCGCAAATCCGGCTCGGCATGGATGCCGGCGGCCTTGAGCTTGGCGACGACCGAGTTCGCGTAGTCGTCGGCGTCGGAGGTGATCGTCGCGACGACGACCTGCACTGGCGCGAACCAGAGCGGGAAGTGACCGGCGAAGTTCTCGATCAGGATACCGAGGAAGCGTTCCATCGACCCACAGATGGCGCGGTGGATCATTACCGGCTGCTTCTTTTCCGAATCCTTGTCGATGTAGAAGGCGCCGAAGCGTTCCGGCAGGTTGAAGTCGACCTGCGTCGTGCCGCACTGCCATTCGCGGCCGATCGCATCGCGCAGCGTATATTCGAACTTCGGCCCGTAGAATGCGCCCTCGCCCGGCAGGATACCGGTCTTGATGCGCCCGCCCGATTGCGCCTCGATCTGCTTGAGCACGTCCATCATGACGGATTCGGCGCGATCCCAGAGCGCGTCGGAACCGACCCGCTTCTCCGGGCGTGTCGAGAGCTTCACGACGATCTCGTCAAAGCCGAAATCCTCGTAGACCGAGAGGATCAGATCATTGATCTTCAGGCATTCGGCCGCCATCTGCTCGTCGGTGCAGAAGATGTGCGCGTCGTCCTGCGTGAAGCCGCGAACGCGCATCAGGCCATGCAGCGCGCCTGAAGGCTCGTACCGGTGAACCGTGCCGAATTCTGCAAGGCGGATCGGCAGTTCGCGGTAGGACTTCAAGCCGTGCTTGAATATCTGGACGTGGCCCGGACAGTTCATCGGCTTCAGGGCGAAGACGCGCTGGTCCTCGGCCTTCGGGTCTGCCGACTGCACGGCGAACATGTTTTCCTTGTACCAGCCCCAGTGACCCGACGTCTGCCAGAGCGAGGAATCGAGCACCTGCGGCGCATTGACCTCGTCATAGTCGCCTTCGAGCCGGCGGCGCATATAGGCCGTCAGCTTCTGGAACATGCGCCAGCCCTTGGCGTGCCAGAAGACGACGCCCGGCCCTTCCTCCTGAAAATGGAAAAGGTCCATTTCGCGCCCGAGCCGGCGATGATCGCGCTTCTCCGCCTCCTCCAGCATGTGGAGATAGGCGTCGAGCTCGGCTTGTTCGGCCCAGGCCGTGCCGTAGATGCGCGTCAGCATCGGATTGTTGGAATCGCCGCGCCAGTAGGCGCCGGCGACCTTCATCAGCTTGAAGGCATTGCCGACCTGGCCCGTCGAGGCCATGTGCGGCCCGCGGCAAAGGTCGAACCAGTCGCCCTGCGCGTAAATCTTCAGGTCTTGGTCGGCGGGAATGGCGTCGATCAGTTCGACCTTGTAGGCCTCGCCCTTGTCGGCGAAGACCTGCCGCGCCTTGTCACGCGTCCAGACTTCTCTGGTGAAGGGTTTGTTGCGACCGATAATCTCGCGCATCTTCTTCTCGATGACCGGCAGGTCGTCGAGCGTGAAGGGCGTGTCGCGTGCGAAATCGTAGTAGAAGCCGTTCTCGATGACGGGGCCGATGGTGACCTGCGTGCCCGGCCAAAGCTCCTGCACCGCCTCAGCCAACACGTGTGCGGCGTCGTGGCGGATCAGCTCCAGCGCGCGCAGGTCGCTGCGCGTGATGATCTCGACCGCGCCATCGGCGCCGAGCGGCTCGGACAGGTCGCGCACCTGGCCATCGACCGCATAGGCGACCGCCTTCTTGGCCAGCGACTTGGAGATGGAGTTTGCGAGATCGGCCCCCGTCGCCGCGGCATCGTGCGCGCGAACGGAACCATCGGGAAATGTCAGGGAGACTTCAGGCATGGAATGCTTCCTATCCAGTCCTGCAAACGAGCGCAGGTGGTTGTCGATGTCCGCGCGTTTAGCCGATCAATCGGGCACGGACAAGGTCAGGCGGCGCCACTCTTGCGGCTTACGCGCCAAAGACGCCACGGCGCGTACCATGCCTGATCGCGGTCGAGCCGTTCGGGCACGAGGTCGATGCCGTGCGTGCCGCCGGGCCCGCACCGCATGACACGAAAGAGCCCTATGAACCCGCCGCGCCACAAGCCATGCCGCGCGATGGCCTCATAGGCGAATTCCGAACAGGTCGGATAATGCCGGCACGAATTGCCGACGAAGCCGGAGAGCGTGAGCTGGTAGAGGCGGACGAAACCGGTGCCGAACACCCGCCCCGGCGTGCGCGGCCAGGCGCCGGACCAGTTGCGCGAGCGGCTGATCATCTGTCTTCGATCACAGCGGCCGAAGGTCGCTCGCCACGCGGCCGGCAACATCCTTCGACAGGTCGGCCCGCAGCCGCACATCGACCCTCGTATTGAGAAGCGCTTCCAGTTCGAGTTCCAGATCGGCAAGTTCGAATGTCGACATGGGCTCGCGATCCTCGACGAGAATGTCGATATCGCTGCCCTCGGAGTCGCTACCTCGCGCCACCGAACCATAAAGGCACGGATTGTCGACGGGGTAGCGGGCGATGACGGCGAGCACCTCATCCCGGTGCCTGGCAAGCGATTCGGATGGGCGCATGTTTTTTCTCCTACGCCGCCTGTCCGGCGCGCTTCTTCTCGATCTGGTCGATGGCGTCGACGACGGCGTCGAAGGTGAGCATGGTCGAGGCGTGGCGGGCCTTATAGTCGCGAACGGGCTCGAGGTAGCGCAGGTCGGCGAAGCGGCCTTCGGGCGGCGTGCCGTTTTCTTTGAGCATGCGACGCATCGTCTCGCGCACGGAGCGCAATTCGTCGGCGCGGGCGCCGACGACGTGGCGAGCCATGATGGAGGAGGATGCCTGCCCGAGCGCACAGGCCTTCACCTCATGGGCAAAATCGACCACCTCGTCGCCGTCCATTCTGAGATCAATGGTGACGGTCGAGCCGCAGAGCTTGGAATGGGCGGTCGCGCTCGCGTCCGGGTCGGACAGGCGGCCGAGCCGTTCGATGTTGCCCGCAAACCCCAGGATTTTCGCGTTGTAGACGTCGTCGATCATCGCAGTTTCCAGCTCCTGCGGCGCGGCTGAACAAATCGTCGCCGCTGCCATGCCTTTTCATCGGCCGATAGGCGAATATATAGTGGTTGTGCGATCGACCCGACAAGCCGTGCCGGCGAAAGAGGGTTGGCCGCATGCACGCCATTTCGGATCGACGGCAGGATCTGCCAAAAAATCCGGGAAAGGCTGTGGTCCGTTCAACTCGTTCCTCCGTAGAGGGGAACTACGGGAGACGCCTTTCATGGACGCAATTGTGAAATCATTCCCCAACCGTGCCGACGCCGATACGACCCTCGAACAGCAGCCGCGCCCGACACAGGTCGAAGTCGAAGCGGCGGTGCGCGTCCTCCTGCGCTGGACCGGAGACAATCCGGACCGCGAAGGGCTGGTCGATACGCCTAAACGCGTCGCAAAAGCCTATCGGGAAATGTTTTCCGGCTACGATCAGGACCCGTTCGAAGAGCTGGGCCGCACTTTCGAAGAAGTTGCGGGCTATGACGATCTCGTCCTGATCCGCGACATTCCGTTTCACTCGCACTGCGAGCACCACATGGTGCCGATCATCGGCAAGGCGCATGTCGGCTACCTGCCGGACGGCAAGGTCGTCGGCCTGTCGAAGATCGCGCGGGTCGTCGATATCTTCGCCCACCGCCTGCAGACGCAGGAGGCGATGACAGCGCAGATCGCCGGCGTGATCCAGGACGCATTGACGCCCCGCGGCGTGGCCGTCGTGATCGAAGCCGAGCATATGTGCATGGCCATGCGCGGCATTCGCAAGTCCGGCTCGAGCACCATGACGTCGACTTTCACGGGTGCGTTCCGCGACCATCCGGAGGAGCAGGCACGCTTTTTGATGTCGCTGCGCGACTTCCGCGCGCCCTGACCGTCACTCGATTCCCAACGGATATCATGCAGTTCCAATCGCCTCCGACTTCCAAGGCGGCGCTCGAAGAGGGCGACGCCTTCACGCCGCGCTTCGACGCTGCCGGCCTCATTACCGCCGTCGTGACCGATGCGCATGAGGGCACGGTGCTGATGGTCGCGCACATGAATGCCGAGGCGCTGGCGCTGTCACTGGAGACGGGCATCGCGCATTACTGGTCGCGCTCGCGCAACCAGCTCTGGAAAAAGGGCGAGACGTCCGGCAATTTGCAGACGATCGTCGAACTGCGGACGGACTGCGACCAGGACGCGATATGGCTGCGCGTCGAGGTCGCCGGGCACGATGCGACCTGCCACACAGGGCGGCGTTCTTGCTTTTATCGCAGGGCCGAGAAGGCGGATGGCGGCGTTCGTCTCGTCATCGACGCAGCGCCGAAATTCGACCCCGGAACCATCTACACCAAATAGGCGATTGCTCTGGCGCATCGCTCGTCTTCATCCTTCGGATACCATATCTTGTCAGTATGGCCCGATCTGAGATGGAGCAACCGATGCTCGACTGGGCGTCCTTCATGAGCAAGCCGGAAGCAGGGGCAGCCCTGCCGTCCTCGCCCGAGATCAAGCTTCCGGAACGGCCGGAGCCGATGGGCGTCGCGCTTGCGCTGGGCGGCGGCGCGGCACGTGGCTGGGCGCATATCGGTGTGCTGCGCGCGCTCGATGAAGCCGGCATTCGCATCAACATGATCGCCGGAACCTCGATCGGCGCACTGGTCGGCGGCTGCTATCTCGCCGGCAAGCTGGACGAACTGGAAGATTTCGCCCGTTCGCTGACGAAGCGACGGATATTCGGCCTGCTCGACTTCAACCTGCGCGGCTCCGGCCTGCTCGGCGGGATGCGCCTGACGGCGCGGATGCAGGAGCATCTGGAAGGCCTGACCTTCGCCGATCTGCCGCGTCCTTTCGTCTGCGTCGCGGCCGAAATCCGCACCGGCCACGAAATCTGGCTGTCGAGCGGATCACTGATCACGGCGATGCGCGCGTCCTATGCCCTGCCCGGCGTGTTCGAGCCGGTCGTTTGCAACAAGCGCGTGCTGGTCGACGGCGCGCTGGTCAATCCGGTGCCGGTCTCCGTCTGCCGCGCGCACGAGCAGCCGCTCGTCGTCGCGGTCAACCTCCACTACGATCTTTTCGGCCGCGCCGCCGTCATCAAGCACTCGGCCGACATGCCGGCGGATGGCGAGGAAATGGCCGACGGAAAGAAGACGCCGCTGATCGTCGACAAGGGCCCGCGCGACCGCGAGGCGCGGCTCGGCATCACCGGCGTCATGGTCGAGGCGTTCAACATCATCCAGGACCGCATTTCGCGTTCGCGCCTTGCCGGCGATCCGCCTGACCTGTCGCTGCAGCCCAAGCTCGGCCATATCGGGCTGACGGAGTTTCACCGCGCCGACGAACTGATCAAGCTCGGCTACGACGCGACGCGTGCGCAGCTTGCCGAGTTGGACCGGCTGCAGAACGTGCTTGCCTAGGCCCTTGCCGCGTCGAGAATCCTGAACTGCACGGAGCGCGAGCCGTTCCAGTAGTTGGACGCAATCGAGCCGGCGACATGCACCGTCTGGCCGCGTGACGTCGCCAGGAAATGGCCGAGGTCGGTCTCGGCCGACCGAAACGCCATGGCCTGTAAACGCCCACCCATTTCCGATGCCAGTTCGACGCGCAGATGGCCGGTGCCCACGGCACGCGCGTCGAGGATGCGGTGGCGCGGGAGGGCGAGGATGGGCTGGGGGTGACCGGCGCCGAAGGGTCCTGCGGTCTCCATCGCGTCGAGGAGATCGAAACGTGCGCCCTCGGCGGAAAGCGCAGCGTCGATCTTCAATGTCTCACCCTCGCGCAGATCCTTGACCTGCGAAGCCGCTCGTTCCTCGAAGAAGGCGCGCAATTCGCCGAGCTTCTCGCGCCTGACCGTGATGCCGGCGGCCATTGCGTGGCCACCGCCCTTGACGAGCAGGCCGGCATCGACCGCATCGCGCACGAGACGGCCGAGGTCGAAGCCGGGCACGGAGCGGCCCGAGCCGCTGCCGACACCGTTCGCGTTGAACGAAATGGCAAAGGCGGGACGGCGCGCATGGTCCTTCAGCCGCGAGGCGAGAAGGCCGACGATGCCGGGATGCCAGTTGTCGCTGACGGCGACCAGCACGCCCGGCCCGTCGCCATGGACGAGTTCGGCATCGGCCTGCGCCTTGGCATCGAGAAGCATCACCGCTTCCATCGCTTGCCGCTCCTGGTTCAGGCGGTCAAGCGTTTCGGCGATCGTGCCGGCCTCAATGGGATCGTCGCAGGCAAGGAGCTTCGAGCCGAGCGCCGCATCCCCGATGCGCCCGCCGGCATTGATGCGCGGGCCGATGATGAAGCCGAAATGGAAAACATTGAGCGGCTCGCCGATCTTGGAGACCCGCGCGAGAGCTGCGATGCCCGGATTGCCGAGCCGACGCGCGGCGGCCAGCCCCTTCACCACGAAGGCCCGGTTGACCCCGATGAGCGGAACGACGTCGCAGACCGTCGCCAGCGCGACCAAATCGAGCATCGACAGAAGGTCGGGCAGATCGGTGCGGCCGCGCGTGCGCAGGATGCTGGTAACGCGCACCAGCGTGACGAAGACGACGCCGGCCGCGCATAGATGCCCCTGCCCCGACAAATCGTCCTCGCGGTTGGGATTGACGACGGCGATGGCGGCCGGAAGTGGCCCGCCGACCTGGTGATGGTCGAGGACGACGACATCCGCGCCCGCCTCGTTGGCGGCATCGACGGAGGGCGCACTGTTGGTGCCGCAGTCGACGGTGACGATCAACTTCGCACCACGCGCAACGAGGTCACGCATGGCGTCGGGGTTCGGGCCGTAGCCTTCGAAGATGCGGTCAGGGATGTAGATTTCGGCCGGCACGCCGAAATGCGCGAGATAGCGCTTCATCAGCGCCGACGAGCACGCGCCATCGACGTCGTAGTCGCCGAAGATCGCGACCGGTTCGCGGCGCTGGACCGCGTCTGCGATGCGTTCGGCGGCCTTGTCCATGTCGGTCAGCGACGAGGGATCGGGAAGGAGGTCGCGGATGGTCGGATCGAGAAAGCGCGGTGTCTCGTCGAGCCCGACCCCGCGCGCGGCGAGCACGCGCGCAACTATGTCCGGCACGCCATGCGACTGGGCGATGGCGAGGGCGATGTTCTCCTGGCGCGGATCGAGCCGGTGTTCCCAGGCCAGCCCCCGCACCGATCGGCGCACGTCGAAGAAGTGCCGCCGCTCCAGGGTCAACGCGCTGCCCGGTGCGCCATCAGCCGGCACGCTCGATGCGGATGACCTGCGGCATATCGACGAGATGGCCATCCTTCGTCACCCCGTCGATCGCCTTGCGCACGGCCGCTTCCGTCGTCTCATGCGTGACGAGAATGACGGTCTTGCGGTCCGCGCCGGCATCCCGGTCGGAGTGCTGCACGATCGATTCCAGCGAAATGTCGTTGTCGGCCATGCGGCGCGCGAGTGCGGCGAAGACGCCGGTGCGGTCGTACACCGTGAGGCGGATGAAATAGCCGCCGGCATGGGCGCGCATCTTCGCCTTCTTGCACGGCGCGAGTTCCTTGGCGGGGCGGCCGAAGACGGGGCCGTGCTGGAAGCCGGGACGGCTCTTGGCAATGTCGGCAATGTCGCCGATGACGGCCGAGGCGGTGGCGTTGCCGCCGGCGCCGGGGCCGGAGAGCAGCAGCTCGCCCAGAATGTCGGTCTCGATGGCGACCGCGTTGGTGACGCCGTGGACCTGCGCGATGACCGACGCGGTCGGCACCATGGTCGGGTGGACGCGCTGCTCGATGCCGGTCTCGGTCTTCTGCGCGACGCCGAGGAGCTTGATGCGGTAGCCGAGCTCGGATGCGGCGCGGATGTCCGCCTGCGTGATGTTCGAGATGCCTTCCATATAGATGTCGTCGGCGGCGATCTTGGTGCCGAAGGCAAGGCTGGTGAGGATCGCAAGCTTGTGGGCGGTGTCGTTGCCCTCGATGTCGAAGGTCGGGTCCGCTTCTGCGTAGCCGAGCCGCTGGGCGTCGGCGAGGCAGTCTTCGAAGGAGATGCCCTCGGCCTCCATGCGGGTCAGGATGTAGTTGCAGGTGCCGTTGAGGATGCCGAAGACGCGCAGCACCGTGTTGCCGGCAAGCGCCTCGCGCATGGTCTTGATGACGGGAATTCCGCCGGCGACCGCCGCCTCGTAGTTGAGGAGCACGCCGCGCTTTTCGGCCGCCTCGGCAAGCGCGAGGCCGTGCTTGGCCAGCAGCGCCTTGTTGGCGGTGACAACGTGATGGCCGGCGTCGAGCGCGGCCTTGACCGCTTCGCGCGCCGGACCTTCGTCGCCGCCGATCAGTTCGACGAAGACGTCGATGTCCTTCGACTTGGCGAGCGCAACCGGATCGTCGAACCACTGCATGCCATCAAGCGAGATGCCGCGGTCGCGTGTCCTGTCACGTGCGGCGACGGCGACGATCGAGATCGGCCGGCCACACTGGCGGGTGAGTTCTGCCGCCCTCTCGGTGACCAGCCGGACGACCGAAGCGCCGACCGTACCCAAACCGGCGATACCCACACGCAATGCTTCGCTCATGCCCCGAATCGTCCTTTCAATATTCCGTTTTCGTCCTGCTCAGCGCCGGGCGCCGATCTGCACCACATTGTCGGGCGCGGGAGCCGAGGCCCCCATGAACTTCTTGATCGAGCGCGCCGCCTGGCGGATGCGATGCTCGTTCTCGACCAGCGCAAGGCGCACATAGTCGTCGCCATGTTCGCCGAAGCCGATGCCCGGCGCGACGGCAACATCGGCCTTTTCGACGAGGAGCTTCGAAAACTCCAGCGAGCCGAGATGCTTGTATTGGTCCGGGATCGGCGCCCAGGCGAACATCGTCGCGGCAGGTGCCGGAATCGTCCAGCCGGCGCGGCCGAACGCATCGACCATCACGTCGCGGCGGCGGTGATAGACCTTGCGGACTTCCTCCACCTCGGCGCCATCGCCGTTGAGGGCTGCCGTCGCCGCAACCTGGATCGGCGTGAAGGCGCCGTAGTCGAGATAGGATTTGACGCGCGTCAGGGCCGAGATCAGGCGCTCATTGCCGACTGCAAAGCCCATGCGCCAGCCGGGCATGGAGAAGGTCTTCGACATCGAGGTGAATTCGACCGCGATGTCCATCGCGCCTGGAACCTGCAGGATAGAAGGCGGCGGCGCGCCGTCGAAATAGATCTCGGCATAGGCGAGATCGGACAGGATGATCAGGTCGTGCTTGCGGGCGAAGGCGACGACATCCTTGTAGAAGTCGAGCGAGGCGACATGCGCCGTCGGGTTCGACGGGTAGTTCATGATCAGCGCGAGCGGCTTGGGGATCGAGTGCTTGATCGCGCGCTCGAGCGCCGGGATGAAGCCGTTGTCGGGCTCGACCTGCATCGAGCGGATGACACCGCCCGACATGATGAAGCCGAAGGCGTGGATCGGATAGGTCGGGTTGGGGCAGAGGATCACGTCGCCGGGCGCGGTGATCGCCTGCGCCATGTTGGCGAAGCCTTCCTTGGAGCCGAGCGTGGCGACGATCTGCGTGTCGGCATTGAGCTTCACGCCGAAACGACGCGCATAGTAATTCGCCTGCGCGCGGCGCAGGCCGGGAATGCCGCGCGAGGACGAATAGCGATGCGTGCGCGGATCGCGCACCACGTCGACCAGCTTGTCGACGATCGCCTTCGGCGTCGGCAGGTCGGGATTGCCCATCCCCAGATCGATGATGTCGGCGCCCTTGGCGCGGGCCGAGGCCTTCAGCCGGTTGACCTGCTCGAACACGTAAGGCGGAAGACGGCGGACCTTGTGAAACTCTTCCATTGGGCAAACCCGGCGCGGCTAGAGGGAATGGTGGCGGCTATACACAGTTTCAGGGCGACGGTCGAGACGGCCGACCGTCGTCAGTTGCGTTCGATGCGGCTGATCGCGCCCTGTGCATGCGAGCTGCCGATCCGGCGCAATTGCGCCGCCGAAGAGGCCGGCGCCGAATCGGTCGCGGCCTGACTGTCGCGGCGGGCGCGCAGTTCGTCGGCGGTCGCGGCGCGTTCCGCGGGCGTGATCTGGGCCGTCGCCGGCTGCAGCGGAACGTTGAGATTGGGATAGACGCCCGATCCGACCGAGGCTGTCGAGGCGGACACGCCCGGGTCGGCCTGCGGGGCGGCGCACGCAGAAAGGGCAACGGCGAGGGCCGCCGCCGCGCCCGAAAGCTTCGAAATGAGATGACCGGCCATTCTTCCTCTTTCCGTCCTTCGGGCGGTTGCATTCGTTGGACCGCCCGCGTCCCATCGTGTTAGTCTGTAAAGAAAATGCCGCCGGGAGGAAGCGCAAAAATCATGGCCGGCCCCAAGACGACGCAAGGTACGCAGAAGGCGGACGCTCCGGGTATCGAGGACTACCTCGTCAAGGACCCCGAGGAGTTCGCGGTCAACGTCTCCCACATGATGGAAGAGGCCGGAAAGGTGGCGGCTGCATGGACGGCACCGCGCGAGGCCGGCGAAGTTCGCGACACGGTGGCTGAGCCGATGGCCGACATGGTCAAGACCTTCTCCAGGCTCACCGAATACTGGCTGTCCGACCCGTCGCGCGCGCTGGAAGCGCAGACGCGACTTTATTCGGGCTACATGGAAGCGTGGACGCGGTCGATGGCGAAGATCGCCGATCCCGACGCCCCTGCCGCGCCAGAAGCACCCGACAAGCGCTTCAAGGACCCCGACTGGGGCCGGAACGCCTTTTTCGACTTCCTGAAACAGACCTATCTCGTGACCTCGCGCTGGGCGAACGACCTGGTCGAGCATGCGGACGGGCTGGACGAGCATACGCGCCACAAGGCAGGCTTTTACGTCAAGCAGATCAGCCACGCCATATCGCCCTCGAACTTCATCCTGACGAACCCGGAACTGTTCCGCGAGACGGTGTCGAGCAACGGCGCGAACCTCGTGCGCGGCCTGAAGATGTTGGCCGAGGACATCGCGGCCGGCAAGGGCGACCTCAAGCTGCGCCAGTCCGACGCGTCGCGCTTCGAGATCGGCAAGAACATCGCGACGACGCCGGGAAAGGTGGTCGCGCGCTCCGACGTCGCCGAGATCATCCAGTACGAGCCGGCGACGAAGGACGTGCTGAAGCGCCCTCTCCTCATCTGCCCGCCCTGGATCAACAAGTTCTACATCCTCGATCTCAACCCGGAGAAATCCTTCATCCGCTGGGCGGTCGAACAGGGGCACACGGTCTTCGTGATCTCGTGGGTCAACCCTGATGAGCGGCATGCGCGCACCGGCTGGGAGGAATATATCCGCGACGGCGTCCAGTTCGCCCTCGATACGGTCGAGAAGGCGACCGGCGAAAAGCAGGTCAACGCGATCGGCTATTGCGTCGGCGGCACGCTGCTCGCGGCTGCGCTCGCACTGTTCGCCAAGCAGGGCGAAAAGCGCATCGCCACCGCGACCTTCTTCACCACGCAGGTCGACTTCACCCATGCCGGCGACCTCAAGGTCTTCGTCGACGAGGAGCAGATCGGCGCGCTCGAACGCGCAATGGAAACGCGCGGCTATCTCGACGGCACCAAGATGGCGACGGCATTCAACATGCTGCGCGCAGGCGATTTGATCTGGCCCTACGTCGTCAACAACTACATGCGCGGCAAGACGCCGATGCCGTTCGATCTTCTCTACTGGAATTCCGATTCGACGCGCATGAGCGCGGCCAACCACTCCTTCTACCTGCGCAACTGCTATCTCGAGAACAATCTGGCGACCGGCAAGATGAAGCTCGCCGGCAAGACGCTGTCGCTCAAGGATGTGAAGATCCCGATCTACAATCTGGCGACGAAGGAAGACCATATCGCGCCTGCGAAGTCGGTCTTCGTCGGCAGCGCCCTTTTCGGCGGAGAGGTCGACTATGTCATGGCGGGGTCCGGCCACATCGCAGGCGTCGTCAACCCGCCCGCTGCCGGGAAGTACCAGTTCTGGTCCGGCGACGCGCCCAAAGGTGATTTCGACGACTGGGTCGCGAAGGCGACCGAAACACCGGGCTCGTGGTGGCCGCATTGGGACACCTGGATTCGCACGCAGGACGACAAGACGGCCAAAGCGCGGAAAATCGGGAAAAATACCGAGGTTCTAGCTGACGCACCTGGGGATTACGTCAGGGTGCGGGTGTAGACAGACGGCACGAATTCACCAATACTCCGCGACGATCGGCGCAGGCGCCAAGTTGTGAATCCAATGATTCGGCGGCTTGACACGGCAAGGCCGCTGCGCGGGTCGGGTGTTGTGCTCGACAGTCAATTCCGATAGGTCTCGACCCGGCCGGATGCTTTGCGCTCGCTTGTTTCGACGCGAAAGCCAGCCCCAACGAGACGCACCAAGGGGACACGCATTGTCTGCAGAAGGTTCGCGCCGCCATAGCGCCCTCAATCGTGCTGTGCTTGCAGCGTTGACTGCGACCCTTCTCGCTTCCTGTTCGGCGACATCCGACACCGACATGGCGATGTTCGGCTTCAATCCACAATATGGCGCGACTGGCGTTGCCATGCCGCAGGCCGCGCAGCCCACCGTCGCGGCAGCCACTGGCGAAGCTTCTGCGACCGCGACCGATGTTGCCGCAACCGAGGCAGCGCCGAGCTTCGTGTTCGACGAGACCGACCCGAGCCTTCCCGAAGAGATCGCTTCCGTCCCGACGATGACCAATCGCGAAATCGCCACGAGCGCCGATCCGGCCACCACGCCCGCAGATGGCGAGGCGCAGGTTGCCGCCGCCGCGACGAATGAACCCGCCGACGCAGATGCGCTCTCGGCAACGACCGAACCTGCGCCCACGGCCGAGCCGGAAGTCGCCGTCCAGCCGGCGCCCACCGCAGCTCCCGAGCCGCAAAAGCGCGGTTTCCTGTCAGCCTTCTTCTCCCAGCAACCAGCCCAGTCCGCACCTTCGCCGATCGTGCCCCAGCAGGCTCCCGCTCCCGCCCAGCAGGCGGTCGAGGCACCGAAGCCGATCATCGACCTGGAAGCCAATCGCGCGCCGGTTTCCACGGCAACGAAGCAGTCCCGACCGGTGATGATCAGCACCGCCTCGATCAGCGAGAACGCCCTGCCCGGCGTACGCGACAATGCGAACCTGTTCGAAATCACGCGTCGGAACGGCATCGACGACGACAGCGACATCGACCTGAACGAAGATGGCGGACTTTATCAGGTCGCGTATGCGCCGGGCCTAGCGCGGCTCGCCCCGAACGGCCTCATGAAGCAGCATGACGACGTCGACGTCTCGTGCCTGCGCCCGTCCCTCGTACGCGTCCTGAAGTCGATCGAAAGCCGGTTCGGCCAGAAGGTTGTCATTACTTCGGGCTTCCGCAGCGCCGAACGCAACCGGCGTGCCCGCGGCGCGCGCAATTCGCTGCACATGGCTTGCGCTGCCGCCGACATCCAGGTCGCCGGCGTCAGCAAATGGACGCTTGCCGAATATGTGCGCTCGATGCCCGGACGCGGCGGTGTAGGAACCTATTGCCACACTGAATCCGTGCATGTGGACGTCGGACCCGAACGCGACTGGAACTGGCGTTGCCGCCGACGCGGCTGATCGCTCGTCGCGACGTTGCGTAACGCGCATTTCAGGACAAAAAGTTGGAAAAACCGGTGCTGCCGGGTTGTGCGTTCCGGCGAAGCTTATTATAAACCGCCTCGTTGTACGCGCCCATCGTCTAGCGGTTAGGACGGCGCCCTTTCACGGCGCAAACAGGGGTTCGATTCCCCTTGGGCGTACCAACACCCCTCTTCTCATTTGCGAAGCGTAGCGCGGCCAGGCGACATCGATTCCAGGTCGATGCCGTGGTCCATGATCGCGCGTTCGGGCGCGGTGCCGAGGATGAGCGCGGCAGCAAGCTTTGCCAGTGCGGGCGCCGTCTGGATGCCGTAGCCGCCCTGCCCCGCCAGCCAGAAGAAGCTTCGTTCCGCGTCGCCCCACCCGACGACCGGGTTCTTGTCGGCCGCGAAAGTGCGCAGACCTGCCCACTTGTTTTCGATCCGCCGCACCTGGATATCGAATGCGGTTTCGACGCGGTCGACCGCCACGGCCACGTCGTACTCGTCCGGCTGCGCGTCGCAAGGCTCAGACGGCGTTTCGTCGGCGGGCGAGATCAGGAGCCGCCCGGCATCGGGCTTGGCGTAGAATTCCTCGTCGATATCGATGACCATCGGCCAGTGATGCGCGTTCGTGCCCTCCGGCAGCGCGATCATCGCCGCGGTGCGGCGCTTCGGCACGAGACCGACGGGGGCTATCCCTGCCGTCTCGGCGACAACATCGCCCCACGCGCCGGCCGCGTTGACGATGGTGGTGGCCTGGAAAGCATTCGACCCGGCCTCGATCGTCCAGCCGCCACTGCCGCGCCCGATCGCATCGACGGCTGCGCTGGTGACGAAGCTGCCGCCACGGGTGCGGAACTGGCGCAGATAGCCTTGATGGAGGGCATGCACGTCGATGTCCTGCGCGAAATGCTCGAAGATGGCCGCTGCGACATGACCGCTGCGAAGAAGCGGGACGAGCGCGCGTGCCGCGGCCCCGTCGAGGCGTTCGACGCCCGCCGCGCCGGCCAACTCGCGCTGGAGCGCGTCGAGGCTTTCCATCTGGTCGTCGCGTGCGATCATCAGCGCCCCCCGGGGCGTGAGAAGCGGGCGGTCGAAACCTTCGGGCGGATCGTTGTAGAAGGCTTCGGAGGCACGCGACAGCGCCCGGATGACATTGGGACCGTAAGTGGTGGAAAAGAGCGCCGCCGAGCGGCCGGTCGTATGGTAGCCCGGCTGGCTCTCGCGCTCGACGAGAAGGACGCGTGCCTTGTCGGCCAGCTCTGCCGCCACGGACGCGCCGGCGATACCGGCTCCGATGACGCAGATGTCGAAACTGGAATGTTCGGCCATGGCATGCTCCTTTTCGACCGGCTTAGCCGCAGGCGCCGGCAATGCAAGCTCCAGACCGGCGAACTCGACACGCCAAGGGGTTGAATGCCGCCGCGCTTGATGCCAAGTCTGTCCTGATCCGAAATCAGACGACAAGCCCGCGGGTAAACGGCAAATGGTCACCTATCTCGACGCGGAGACGGCCCCTCTGGGCAACACCGGCCAGATCCGGCTCTACAATGAAGACGCCTTTGCCGGCATGCGCAAGGCGTGCCTGCTCACCGCGCGCTGCCTCGACGAACTGGCATCGATGGTCGAGCCGGGCGTGACGACCGAAACCATCGACCGCTTCGTCTTCGAATTCGGCTTGGATCACGGCGCACTGCCGGCGACGCTCAACTATCGCGGCTATACCAAGGCCTCCTGCACCTCGATCAACCATGTCGTCTGCCACGGCATTCCCGACGCCAAGCCGCTGCGCGAAGGCGACATCGTCAATATCGACGTGACGTACATCGTCGATGGCTGGCACGGCGATTCGAGCCGCATGTATCCGGTCGGGCAGATCAAGCGCGCCGCCGAGAGACTGCTCGAGGTCACGCATGAATGCCTGATGCGTGGCATCGCCGCCGTGAAGCCGGGCGCACGAACCGGCGCGATCGGCGCGGCGATCCAGTCCTTCGCCGAGGCGGAGCGCTGCTCGGTGGTGCGCGATTTCTGCGGGCATGGCGTCGGGCGGCTCTTTCACGACGCACCGAACATCCTGCACTACGGCAACTCTAACGAGGGGGTGGAGATGCGCGAAGGCATGATCTTCACCATCGAGCCGATGATCAATCTCGGCCGCCCGCATGTGAAGGTTCTGTCCGACGGCTGGACCGCCGTTACGCGCGACCGCTCGCTTTCGGCCCAGTACGAGCACACGGTCGGCGTGACGAAGGATGGCTGCGAAATCTTTTCGCTGTCGCCCGCTGGGCTCGACCGTCCCGGCCTGAGCTGAGGACCGGCGCATGGGCGACGCGGAGGGCGAGGACGAGCGTGGTTTCTTCGCCGAACGCCCGCTCACCGACGCCATCGAGGGCGTTCCGATCCCGCCGCTGCCCGAGGCTGCCCGCAGGACGGCCGAGAAGCCGCACTATCATGGCCATCGCGACCGGCTGCGTGGGCGTTTCGAACAGGGCGGCGCGGCGGGCCTCGCCGATTATGAGCTGCTCGAACTCCTGCTGTTCCGTTCCATTCCGCGTGCCGACACCAAGGGCACGGCCAAGGCGCTCATAGCACGGTTCGGCTCTTTCGCCGAAGTGCTGGGCGCCGATGCTGCGCTACTTGCGGAGGTCAAGGGCGTCGGCGCATCGACCGCGCTGGACCTGAAGCTCGTCGCCGCCGCCGGGGGCCTCTTCGCCAAAGGCCAAGTCGGCAAACGCGAACTGCTCGGATCGTGGAACCAGGTGATCGACTATTGCAGAGCCGCGATGGCTTTCGAGACGCGCGAGCAGTTCCGTATTCTTTTTCTCGACAAGAAGAACGTTCTGATTGCCGACGAGGTGCAGCAGACCGGCACGATCGACCACACGCCCGTCTATCCGCGCGAAGTGGTCAAACGCGCGCTGGAGCTTTCGGCAAGCGCGATCATCCTCGTCCACAACCACCCATCCGGCGACCCGACGCCATCGCGCGCGGACATCGAGATGACCAAGACGATCGCCGATGCGGCCAAGCCGCTGGGCGTCGCGGTGCATGATCACATCATCATCGGTCGAAACGGGCATGCGAGCATGAAGAGCCTGCGGCTTTTCTGACCTGGCGTTTGGTTTCCGTTCAACGCGGGTTCAAAGCAGGTTTGGCGACCAGGGACTAATGACGGGCATCTTCCGAATCGGAACATGCCGCCATGTCATTTGCCTATCTGATGCCGATCGGCCTCCTGGCCATCTCCAACGTCTTCATGACGTTCGCCTGGTACGGTCACCTGAAATATCCCGGAAAGCCCTTGCTCATCGTCATCGGCGTGAGCTGGCTGATAGCGCTTGCGGAGTACTGCTTCGCGGTGCCCGCCAACCGCTACGGGCATGCGGTCTACTCTGCCGCTGAACTGAAGACCATCCAGGAAGTCCTGACCCTGACCGTCTTCGCCGTCTTCTCGGTCTTCTACCTCGGCGAACAGCTCACCCTCAATCACCTCGTCGGCTTCGCGCTCATCTGCGCGGGAGCCTTCTTCATCTTCAAGGGACCGATCGGCTAAGACGCCGCCGGGCCGAAGGGACATTCGCAATGCAGAACCCCTCACGACGCTCCATCCGGGCGCTCAGCGCCATGAATTTCTTCCTCGCCGACGTCCGCGACGGACTCGGCCCTTTTCTCGGCGTCTTCCTCATCGGCCATGGCTGGGCGGCCGACGAGATCGGCTATGTCATGACGCTTGGCGGCCTGGCCGGCATGCTGGCGACGACGCCGCTCGGCGCGCTCGTCGACGCGACGCGGTTCAAGCGCACCATAATCGCCGCTGCGGCGGGTCTGATTATCCTCGGAACACTGGCGCTGCTCATCAGCACCAACTTCTGGGTCGTCGCGGGGTCGCAGATCGGCACCAGCGTTTTCGCGGCGATCATCGCGCCCGCCATTGCCGGGCTGACGCTTGGACTGGTGGGCCAGACCGGCCTTGCCCACCAGCTCGGCCGGAACCAGGCCTGGAACCACGGCGGAAACGTGGTCTCGGCAATCCTCGCCGGCGCGTTCGGCTATGTCTTCGGCCTGATCGCGGTCTTCGTCCTGATGATCATCCTGGCGATCGCCTCGATCGTCAGCGTCTACATGATCGAGCCGTCCGAGATCGACCACGACGTGGCGCGCGGCCTTGAGCCATCCGCGCAGCACCAGAACCGCGAACCCTCCAGCATCGGCATGTTGCTGAAATCCCGCGCGCTCGTTGTGTTCGGCATCACAATCTTCCTCTTTCATTTCGGCAATGCCGCGATGCTGCCGCTGCTGTCGCAATCGGTCGTCTCGCAGGGGCTCGCCGATCCGAGCGCGTACACATCGGCGACCATCATCATCGCGCAGGGAACGATGATCCCGATGGCGCTCCTCGCCGCGTGGGTCGCGCAACGGCGCGGTTTTGGCATCGTCGTCATGGTGGCCCTGATCGCGCTTCCCATCCGCGGTCTCATCGCCGGCTACTGGGACAATCCGTGGGCGCTGATTCCCGTCCAGATGCTGGACGGCGTCGGCGCGGGCCTCCTCGGCGTCGCGACGCCCGGCATGGTCGCGCGCATCCTGCGCGGAACGGGGCACGTCAATCTTGGCATAGGCGGCGTGATGACCATGCACAATGTCGGCTCGGCCCTCAGCCCGGCGCTGGGCGGGTATGTCGCCGCGCACTACGGCTATGCGAATGCGTTCCTGGTGCTCGCCGCGGTGGCGACTGTGGCGCTGCTATTCTGGGCGGTCGGATCGCGCATGGAAGGCCGCGCCTACGCCGCTACCGCGTAGCCGACCATTGCCGAAACGCAAAAAACCCGCCGATCGCTCGGCGGGTTTTTTTATATGCGATCGACCCGAGGGCCGTGGCTTATGCGGCTTCGCTCTCGCGGTTGGCTTCTTCAGCCTCGACGCGGGCGCGGTCGGCGGCGCCCTTGGCGTCGACGTCGCGATCGACGAACTCGATGACGGCCATGGCGGCGTTGTCGCCGTGGCGGAAGCCGGCCTTCATGATGCGCAAATAGCCGCCGTGACGGTCGGCATAGCGCGGCGCGATGTCGTCGAAGAGACGCTTGGCAGCGGCTTCCGAACGGGTCGACGAGATGACCTGACGACGGGCGTGCAGGTCACCGCGCTTGCCGAGCGTGACGAGCTTTTCCACGATCGGGCGAAGTTCCTTCGCCTTCGGCAGGGTCGTCACGATCTGCTCGTGCTCGATGAGGGACGCAGCCATGTTGGCGAACATGGCCTTGCGGTGGCTGGCGGTACGGTTCAGCTTACGGCCGGAATTTCCGTGGCGCATGAGCTTGCTCCTTCACATTTGATGCGAGGCACAAAGCCTCAATACTGATCTTCGTAGCGCTTGGCGAGATCGTCGATGTTCTCCGGTGGCCAGTCGGCCACTTCCATGCCCAGATGGAGACCCATCGAGGCAAGAACTTCCTTGATCTCGTTCAACGACTTGCGTCCGAAATTCGGCGTGCGGAGCATTTCCGCCTCCGTCTTCTGGATCAGGTCGCCGATATAGACGATGTTGTCGTTCTTCAGGCAGTTGGCCGAGCGGACCGAAAGCTCCAGCTCGTCGACCTTCTTCAGGAGCGCCGGGTTGAAGGCGAGCTCGGTGACCTGCTCCGAAGCGACTTCCTTCTGCGGCTCCTCGAAATTGACGAAGAGGCCGAGCTGGTCCTGCAGGATGCGCGCAGCGAAAGCCACGGCGTCCTCGCCGGAGATCGAACCGTCCGTCTCGAGCTGCATGGTGAGCTTGTCATAATCGAGAACCTGGCCCTCGCGGGTGTTCTCGACCTTGTACGACACCTTGCGGACCGGCGAGTAGAGGCTGTCGACCGGGATGAGCCCGATCGGCGCGTCTTCGGCGCGGTTGCGTTCGGCAGGCACGTAGCCCTTGCCCGCGTCGACCGTGAACTCCATGCGGATCTCCGCGCCCTCGTCGAGCGTGCAGATCACGTGGTCGGGGTTCAGGATCTCGACATCGCCCACGGTCTGGATATCGCCGGCAACGACGACGCCCGGACCCTGCTTGCGCACGACCATACGCTTGGGGCCCTCGCCTTCCATGCGGATGGCGATTTCCTTGATGTTGAGAACGATGTCGGTCACGTCCTCGCGGACGCCCGCGATCGACGAAAATTCATGCAGCACGCCGTCGATCTGGACGGCCGTGACGGCCGCACCGCGCAGCGACGACAGAAGCACGCGGCGAAGCGCGTTGCCGAGCGTCAGGCCGAAACCACGCTCCAACGGCTCGGCGACGAGCGTGGTCATGGTGCGGCCCTTGGACTTGAACTCGACCTTGTTCGGCTTGATGAGTTCCTGCCAGTTTTTCTGGATCATTCCGGTTTCCTTCCGTTTCCCCGCCACCATCCAATCGTGACGGGCAATCTGGAAAACGCAGAGGAGCGCCGCGAACGGCGCTCATGCGCTGATGATGAATTAGACGCGGCGCTTCTTGCGTGGGCGGCAACCATTGTGCGGGATCGGCGTCACGTCGCGGATGGACGTGATCATGAAGCCCGCGGCCTGCAGCGCGCGAAGAGCCGATTCACGACCCGAACCGGGGCCGCAGACCTCGACCTCGAGCGTGCGCATGCCGTGCTCCTGCGCCTTCTTGGCGCAATCTTCGGCAGCGACCTGCGCGGCGAACGGGGTCGACTTGCGCGAACCCTTGAAGCCCTGGGCACCGGCCGACGACCAGGCAATCGCATTGCCCTGCGCGTCGGTGATGGTGATCATGGTGTTGTTGAAGGTCGAGTTGACGTGCGCGATGCCCGTCGAGATGTTCTTGCGTTCGCGACGGCGGACGCGTCCGGCTTCCTTGGCCATGGTCTTCCTTTCGATGATCTCTTCGCCGCCGTAATGCCAGCGGCTCCACCTTGGAAGGGGAGTAAGGGAGTAGGTCGTTAGGGGAGTAGGTGGAACGTCGCGGCCTGGCCGGAACGTCAACACATACTCCCTTACTCCCCTACTCCCCTACTCACCTCCGAATTACTTCTTCTTGCCCTGAATGGCCTTCGCCGGACCCTTGCGGGTGCGGGCGTTGGTGTGCGTGCGCTGGCCGCGAACCGGCAGCGAACGACGGTGGCGCAGGCCGCGGTAGCAGCCCAGGTCCATCAGACGCTTGATGTTCATCGAGACTTCGCGGCGCAGATCGCCCTCGACCTTGTAGTCGCGGTCGATCGCTTCGCGGATCTGCAGCACTTCGGCGTCGGTGAGCTGATTGACGCGACGATCGACGGGAATGCCGACCTTCTCGACGATCTCGGAAGCGAACTTCGCGCCGATGCCGTGAATGTACTGAAGCGCGATGATGACGCGCTTGTTGGTCGGAATGTTGACGCCAGCTATACGGGCCATCTTCTTCTCCATCTCGGGTCGGCTTTTGCCGAAATTTCTGTTTATGCCCGCGTCCGGTGGAGGCCGGCCCTTGCGGGTGTTTTCCTGCGCCATGAGGGGCGCCAGCACCAAAGCAGCGCGCCCCGTTCACGAATTGGGAGACGCGCCGCTATAGGGCAACTCGGCCGGCGGGTCAACCCCGCCCGACTTCAGTTCGCCTTGACGAGAATATCCTCGATCTCGGCGGTGACGGTGTCCATGTCCTGCATGCCGTCGATGGTGACCAGTTCGCCTGTCTGGCGATAATGCGCAGAGAGAGGCGCCGTCTTCTGGCGGTACTCGTCGAGGCGCTTGGCGAACGATTCGGGATTGTCGTCGGCCCGAACCGAGCCGCCGGCTGCCAGCGTGTCCGCGACCCGCTTCTTCATCCGCTCGACCAGCGCCGTCTCATCGACCTTGAGTTCGATCACGGCATCGAGCTTCTGGCCCTTGTGCGCCAGCATTTCCGCCAGGGCTTCGGCCTGCGCCACCGTGCGCGGGAAGCCGTCGAGGATGAACCCCTTGCGGCAGTCCGGCTCGTCGATGCGATCGGAAACGATCTGGTTGACGACCGCATCCGAGACGAGTTCGCCCGAATCCATGATGGCCTTGGCGCGCTTGCCGATCTCGGTGCCGTTGGCGACGGCCGAGCGCAGCATGTCCCCCGTGGAAAGCTGCGGTATGCCATGACGCTCGACCAGTCGCTGCGCCTGCGTTCCCTTCCCCGCGCCGGGCGGTCCAAGCAGTATCAGTCTCATCGTCCCCTCTTGCCCCCCCGGAGCTTCGACTTCTTGATCAGCCCTTCATACTGATGGGCAATGAGGTGGCCCTGCATCTGGGCGACCGTGTCGAGCGTGACGCTGACGACGATCAGCAACGACGTCCCGCCGAGATAGAACGGCACGCCGGTAGCCGAGATCAGGAACTCGGGAACCAGACAGACCACGATCAGATAGATCGCGCCGACGACCGTAATGCGAGTCAGCACATAGTCGATATACTCGGCCGTGCGCTCGCCGGGACGATAGCCGGGAATGAAGCCCGAATGCTTCTTGAGCTGATCTGCGGTGTCCTTCGGATTGAAGACGATCGCCGTGTAGAAGAAGGCGAAGAAACCGATCAGGCCGGCGTAGAGCAACATGTAGAGCGGCTGGCCATGGCCGAGCGCGGCAAGAACCGAGTTCGCCCAGGCCGGCAGGTTCGTCGTGTCCGAGAAGCCGGCGGCGGTCGCTGGCAGAAGCAGCAGCGAGGACGCGAAGATCGCCGGAATGACACCCGCAGTGTTGAGCTTCAGCGGCAGATGCGACGTGTCGCCCTGGAACATGCGGTTGCCGACCTGGCGCTTCGGATACTGGATCAGGAGCCGTCGCTGGGCGCGCTCGAAGAAGACGATGATGCCGATGAGGACGACCGCGAGCGTAAGGATCGCGAGGATGAGGCCGGTCGAAAGCGCGCCGGTGCGGCCGAGTTCGAGCGTTCCGGAGATCGCAGACGGCAGCCCCGCCACGATGCCGGCGAAGATGATCAGCGAAATGCCGTTGCCGAGGCCACGCGCGGTGATCTGCTCGCCGAGCCACATCAGGAACATGGTGCCGCCGACCAGCGTGATGACGGCCGAAATGCGGAAGAACCAGCCCGGATCGGTGACGATGTTCGCGCCGCCCTCGAGGCCGACGGCGATGCCGTATGCCTGGACCGTCGCCAGGAGCACCGTGCCGTAGCGCGTATACTGGTTGATGACCTTGCGGCCCTGCTCGCCTTCCTTCTTCAACTGCTCGAGCGTCGGCACGACGGCCGTCATGAGCTGCATGATGATGGAGGCGGAAATGTAGGGCATGATGCCCAGCGCAAAGATCGCCATGCGCTCGACGGCGCCGCCGGCGAACATGTTGAACATGCCGAGCACGCCACCCGACTGCTGCTGGAATGCCTGCGCGAATGCGTCCGGATTGATGCCCGGCATCGGGATGTAGGTGCCGAGCCGATAGACCAGCAGCGCACCCAGCGTGAACCAGATTCGCTTCTTGAGGTCTTCGGCCTTCGAGAAGGCCGCGAAATTCAGATTTGCGGCAAGTTGTTCTGCTGCAGATGCCATTAGTCTCTCCGAACGCAGGCGGATCAGCCGAGGAAAAGCCGGCGCGCGGAAAACCTGTCACGCACTGTCCGTCGGTGCAAGCCGTGGAAGGCACGACATAAGGCCACGCCCGACAATATGCAAGCGGCGGCTCGAAGGCCGCCGCTAGGGTATTTCAGTTGCGCACCGCGATTACTCGGCGGCGGCCTTTTCCGGCACCTTGACGGAGCCGCCGGCCTTCTCGACCTTCTCGATCGCCGACTTGGAAGCGCCGGCGATGTCGAAGGAGACCTTCGACTTGATCTCGCCCGAGCCGAGGAGGCGAACGCCGTCCTTGGCGCGGCGGATAAGGCGGGCCTCGACCAGCGCTTCGATCGTCACGGCCTTCTTGCCGTCGAGACGACCCGAATCGATGGCTTCCTGAACCTTGCCGACCGAGATCTCGTTGAAGCTCTTGCTGAACGGGTTCTTGAAGCCGCGCTTCGGCAGGCGACGATAGATCGGCATCTGGCCGCCCTCGAAGCCGTTGATGGCGACGCCCGAGCGCGAGCTCTGGCCCTTCACGCCACGGCCGGAGGTCTTGCCCTTGCCGGAGCCGATGCCGCGACCGACGCGCTTGCGCGAGTGCGTTGCGCCGTCGACGTCACGAAGTTCGTTGAGTTTCATGTCTGTCGCTCCTGCTTACGCCTCGTCCACGACGCGGACGAGGTGCTGCACCTTGGCGATCATGCCGCGAACCGAAGGGGTATCCTCCAGGGTGCGGCGACGATGCATCTTGTTCAGTCCGAGACCGACGAGCGTTGCGCGCTGCGCGTCCGGACGGCGAATGGGGCTACCGATCTGCTCGACCGTCAGCGTCTTTGCCTTCTTGGCCATCTAACCAATCCTACTCTTCGGACGACACGGCAGCGCCGCGGCGCGCCTGAAGCGTCGAGTACTTGATGCCGCGCTGGGCTGCGACGTCCTTCGGGTGAAGCTGGTGCTTCAGCGCGTCGAACGTGGCGCGAACCATGTTGTACGGGTTCGAGGAACCCATCGACTTGGCGACGACGTCGTGCATGCCGAGCGTTTCGAAGACGGCGCGCATCGGGCCACCCGCGATGATGCCCGTACCGGCCTTGGCGGTGCGCAGCAGAACCTTGCCGGCGCCGTGACGGCCATTGACGTCATGGTGCAGCGTACGACCATCGCGCAGCGGCACGAAGATCATGTCGCGCTTGGCGCTTTCGGTAGCCTTGCGGATGGCTTCCGGCACTTCGCGCGCCTTGCCGTGACCGAAGCCGACGCGGCCCTTCTGGTCGCCGACGACGACGAGGGCGGCGAAGCCGAAGCGACGGCCACCCTTGACCACCTTGGCGACGCGGTTGATGTGAACCAGCTTGTCGACGAACCCGTCGTCGCGCTCTTCGCGGTCGCGTCCGCGACCACCTTCCCTACGATCCTGTGCCATATCCTGTCCTTATTTTTTTCCGGAAGCACGGGTTGCAAAAAAGACCGGGGCGGAAGTACCGCCCCTGCCCGGTTAGAAGTTCAGACCGCCTTCGCGGGCGGCATCGGCAAGCGCCTTGACGCGGCCGTGATAGATGTACGCCCCGCGATCGAAAACGACGTCCTTGACGCCGGCCTTGACGGCGCGTTCGGCGACGAGCTTGCCGACGGCAGCCGCAGCAGCCGAGTCGGCGCCGGTCTTGAGCGAACCCTTGAGGTCCTTCTCAAGCGTCGAAGCCGAAGCGATCGTGTGGCCGTTGGCGTCATCGATGAGCTGCACATAGATGTGCTTCGACGAACGGTGGACCGAAAGACGCGGACGCTCGCCTGCGACCTTCTTGATCTGGCGACGAACGCGCGAAGCGCGCTTGAGCGCGGATTCCTTGGAAGCCATTATTCAATTCCCTGCCTTGAAAAACGGGGCCGGCCCTGTGCGGTAAGCAAATGCTTCCCGCGGCCGCACCCCGTGGCGTTTCGATTTTACTTCTTCTTGCCTTCCTTGCGAACGATACGTTCGCCGGCATAACGAACGCCCTTGCCCTTGTAGGGCTCCGGCGGACGGTACTCACGGATTTCGGCTGCTACCTGACCAACCTGCTGCTTGTCAATGCCGCTGACCACGATCTCGGTCGGCTTGGTGACCTGGATCGTGATGCCTTCGGGCGTCTGGTAGACGACGTCGTGGCTGAAACCGAGTGCGAGTTGCAGGTTCTTGCCCTGCATGGCGGCACGGTAGCCGACGCCGGTGATCTCGAGCTTGCGCTCGAAGCCGTCCTTGACGCCCTGGAGGATGTTCTCGATCCGGGTGCGGGACATGCCCCACTTCGAACGCGCATCCTTGGATTCGTCACGCGGCGAAACCTGGATCGCGCCGTCTTCCAGCTTGACCAGAACTTCGTCGTTGACGACGTATTTCAGTTCGCCCTTCGGGCCCTTGGCGCTGACGGTGCGGCCATCGACGGTCGCGGTCACGCCCTGCGGGACGGAGAGAGGCTTCTTGCCGATACGAGACATGTCGTTGTCCTCGTCTTCTTCTTATGTTTCGAGAAGCCGATCAGAAGATCTGGCAGAGAATCTCGCCGCCGACGTTCTCTTCGCGGGCCTGATGGTCCGCCATGACGCCCTTCGGCGTGGAGAGAATGGCAATGCCGAGACCGTTGGCAACCTGCGGGATCGACTTGACCGACACGTAAACGCGACGGCCCGGCTTCGACACGCGGGCGATCTCGCGGATCACCGGCTGGCCTTCAAAGTACTTCAGCTCGATCTCGATTTCCGACTTGCCGTTGTCATAGTCGACCTGGGCGTAGTCGCGGATGTAGCCTTCGGACTTCAGGACTTCGAGAACGCGGGCGCGCAGGCGAGAGGCGGGCGTGGAGACCTTGGTCTTCTTGCGGCCGTAGGCGTTGCGGATGCGGGTCAGCATATCGCCGAGAGGATCACTCATGGACATGGAATATCCTCCTTACCAGCTTGACTTGACGAGGCCGGGGATGAGGCCGTTATTGCCGAGCTCGCGCATCGCAATACGGCTCATCTTGAGCTTGCGGTAGTAGGCGCGCGGACGACCGGTGACTTCGCAGCGATTGCGCACGCGGGTCTTCGACGAGTTGCGCGGCAGGGCTGCGAGTTCGAGCTGCGCACGGAAGCGCTCATCCATCGGACGGTCCTGGTCCATGATGATCGCCTTCAGATCGGCGCGCTTGTTGGCGAAACGCTTCACAAGCTTCGCGCGCTTCTGGTTCTTCTCGACTGAGCTGGTCTTAGCCATTCAGATATGTCCTTTATTCGCTGCCGTTACTGGCGGAACGGGAAGTTCAAGGCCTTGAGCAGTGCTCGTGCCTCGTCATCCGACCGGGCAGTCGTACAAACGATGATGTCCATTCCCCAGATCTGGTCGACCTTGTCGTAATTGATCTCGGGGAACACGATGTGCTCCTTCACGCCCATGGCGAAGTTGCCACGGCCGTCGAAGCTCTTGGGGTTGAGGCCCCGGAAGTCGCGAACGCGCGGAAGAGCGATCGTCACCAGACGATCGATGAAATCGTACATGCGGTCCTGGCGAAGGGTGACCTTGGCGCCGATCGGCATGCCTTCACGCACCTTGAAGCCGGCGATCGACGTGCGGGCACGCGTGACGACGGGCTTCTGGCCGGCGATCATCGCGAGATCTTCCGCGGCGACCGAAGGCTTCTTGGAATCGCCGGTCGCTTCGCCGACGCCCATGTTGATGACCACTTTGTCGAGACGCGGGATCATCATCTCGTTGGCGTAGTTGAACTCTTCCTGGAGCGCCTTGCGGATCGTCTCGCCGTAGAGCTTCTTGAGCCGGGGCTCATACTTGGACTCAGCCATTGATCACTTCTCCGGAACGCTTGGCGATACGGACCTTCTTGCCGTCGCGGAAATCGAAGCCGACGCGGGTCGGCTTGTTGTCCTTGGGGTCGGCGATCGCGATATTGGACAGATGGAGGGGGGCTTCCTTGCGGATGATGCCGCCTTCCTGCGAAGCGGACTGCTTCTGGTGGCGCGCAATCATGTTGACGCCGCGGACGACAGCCTTGTCTTCCTTCGGCATCACCTGCACGACTTCACCGGTACGGCCCTTGTCCTTGCCGGCCAGAACGACGACCTTGTCGCCCTTACGAATCTTCTGCATCTTCCCGGCCCCTTAAAGCACTTCCGGTGCAAGCGAAATGATCTTCATGTGGTTCTTCGCGCGAAGCTCGCGCGGAACGGGACCGAAGATACGAGTGCCCACCGGCTCTTTCTTGTTATCGACGAGAACGGCTGCGTTCTTGTCGAAACGGATCACGCTGCCGTCCGGACGACGGATGTCCTTGGCCGTGCGAACCACGACCGCCTTCATCACGTCACCCTTCTTAACGCGGCCGCGCGGAATGGCTTCCTTCACGGAGACGACAATGATGTCGCCAACGGAGGCATACTTCCGCTTCGAGCCGCCCAGCACCTTGATGCACATGACACGACGTGCGCCGGAATTATCCGCCACGTCGAGGTTTGTTTGCATCTGAATCATGACTGGCCGCCTTCTTATTCGTTGGAGAGCGGCTCATATACGCACTCTCCGGCTTTATCAAGTTTCGTTCTTACTCGGCCGAGGCCGCCTGGGACGGATTTTCGATCACGACCCACTTCTTGTCCTTGGAGATCGGCGCCGACTCCTGGATGAAGACGAAATCGCCCACCTTGCAGGCGTTGTTCTCGTCGTGCGCCTTGTACTTCTTCGTCTGGCGAACGGTCTTCTTCATCACCGGATGGGTGAAGCGACGCTCGATCTTGACCACGACCGTCTTGTCGTTCTTGTCCGAGACGACCGTGCCCTGCATGATGCGCTTTGGCATGTTCTTCGTCCTTAAGCCTTCTTGCCGGCCGACTTCTCGGCAGCGATCGTCTTGATGCGCGCGATGTCCCGACGGACTTCCTTCACGCGCGCGGTTTTCTCGATCTGGCCGGTCGCCTTTTGGAAGCGCAGGTTGAACTGCTCCTTCTTCAGCGCAGCCAGGTCGTCATTGAGCTCATCGAGCGTCTTTGCCCGAACGTCAGAGGCCTTCATGATCAGCCCTTTCCTACTCTGCGATGCGCTGTACGAAGCGCGTGCGAACCGAAAGCTTGGCAGCGCCGAGACGAAGCGCCTCGCGGGCGATCTCCTCGGAGACACCGTCGATCTCGAACATGACGCGACCCGGCTTGACGCGGGCTGCCCAGTAATCGACCGAACCCTTGCCCTTGCCCATGCGGACTTCGGTCGGCTTCGACGTCACCGGCAGATCCGGGAACACCCGAATCCAGACACGGCCCTGACGCTTCATCTGACGCGTGATGGCACGGCGGGCGGCTTCGATCTCACGGGCGGTGACCCGGTTCGGCTCAAGCGCCTTCAGACCGAACCCGCCGAAATTGAGGTCCGTTCCGCCCTTCGCGGTGCCGTGGATACGGCCCTTGAACTGCTTGCGGAACTTCGTGCGCTTTGGCTGCAGCATTCTAATTCTCCAAAATAGCTATGCCATTCAGGCGTTTTCGCGACGACGGCCCGAGCCGCCCTGCGCATCGCCTTCAATGGCGCGACGTTCCGAAGCCATCGGGTCGTGCTCGAGGATCTCGCCCTTGAACACCCAGACCTTCACGCCGCAGATGCCGTATGCAGTCTGTGCCTCGGCCGTGCCGTAATCGACATCGGCGCGCAGCGTGTGAAGCGGAACGCGACCTTCGCGGTACCATTCCATACGCGCGATTTCCGCGCCGCCGAGACGGCCGCCGCAATTGATGCGGATGCCTTCAGCGCCAAGACGCATGGCCGACTGGACAGCACGCTTCATGGCGCGGCGGAACGCGACGCGGCGCTCGAGCTGCTGCGCGATCGACTGGGCGATCAGCGTGGCGTCGATCTCCGGCTTGCGAACCTCGACGATGTTGAGATGCGTGTCAGACTTGGTCATCTCGGTCAGCTTCTTGCGAAGCTTCTCGATGTCCGCGCCCTTCTTGCCGATGATGAGGCCCGGACGGGCCGCATGGATCGTCACGCGGCACTTCCTGTGCGGACGCTCGATCACGACCTTCGAAACGGCAGCCTGCTTCAGCTCCTTCTCGAGATAGGCGCGAATCTTCAGGTCTTCGTGGAGAAGCTTGCCGTACTCGCCGGTGTTCGCGTACCAGCGCGAATCCCAGGTACGGTTGATGCCGAGGCGCAGACCGATCGGATTGATTTTCTGGCCCATCAGGCGGCCTCCACTTTCTCTTCGACTTCACGAACGACGATCGTCAGATGCGAGAACGGCTTCTCGATGCGCGATGCACGGCCGCGGCCACGAGCATGGAAGCGCTTCATGACGATCGACTTGCCGACATAGGCCTCGGCAACCACCAGCGCGTCGACATCGAGGTCGTGATTGTTTTCTGCGTTCGCAATCGCCGATTCGAGCGTCTTCTTGACGGTCTCTGCGATGCGCTTGCGCGAAAATTCGAGTTCGTTCAGCGCAGTGCCAACCTTCTTGCCGCGGATCATGGCAGCAACGAGATTGAGCTTCTGCGGGCTGACGCGAATGGTACGCAGAACGGCGCGTGCCTCGTTGTCAGCAAGCCTGCGCGGAGCCTTGGCCTTGCCCATCGTTACTTCCTCTTTGCCTTCTTGTCCGCGCCATGGCCGTAATAGGTACGGGTCGGGGCGAACTCACCGAATTTGTGGCCGACCATTTCCTCGTTCACGGAGACGGGAATATGCTTCTGGCCGTTATAGACACCAAAGGTGAGGCCGACGAACTGCGGCAGGATGGTGGAGCGGCGGCTCCACATCTTGATCACCTCGTTGCGGCCGCCGTCACGAACCTTATCCGCCTTCTTGAGCAGATAGCCGTCGACGAACGGGCCTTTCCAAACTGAACGGGTCACGTTGACACCCTTTCCTTAGCTCTTGCGCGCGTGGCGCGAGCGCATGATGAACTTGTCGGTCGACTTGTTGGACCGCGTCTTCTTGCCCTTGGTCGGCTTGCCCCACGGCGTGACCGGATGACGGCCGCCCGAGGTGCGGCCTTCACCACCGCCATGCGGATGGTCGACCGGGTTCATCGCGACGCCGCGAACATGAGGACGCTTGCCGAGCCAGCGCGAACGGCCGGCCTTGCCGAGATTGATGTTGCCGTGGTCCGGGTTCGAAACCGCACCGACAGTCGCCATGCACGAGCCGTGGACGAGACGCTGTTCGCCCGAGTTCAGGCGAAGAATCGCCATGCCCTGGTCGCGACCGACGAGCTGGGCGTAGGACCCTGCCGAACGAGCGACTTGACCGCCCTTGCCCGGCTTCAGCTCGACATTGTGGACGATCGTGCCGACCGGCATCGTGCCGAGCGGCATCGCATTGCCCGGCTTGACGTCGAGCGCCTTGGAGCCCGCGGCAACCTTGTCGCCGACGGCCAGGCGCTGCGGCGCCAGGATGTAGGCGAGCTCGCCGTCCTCGTACTTCAAGAGCGCGATGAAGGCGGTGCGGTTCGGATCGTACTCGATCCGTTCGACCGTTGCCGACACGTCATGCTTGCGACGCTTAAAGTCGATGATGCGGTAGGTACGCTTGTGACCGCCGCCCTGGTAACGGGCAGTGACCCGACCGGCATTGTTGCGGCCGCCGGCCGACTTCAGACCCTCGGTCAGACCCTTGACGGGCTTGCCCTTGTAGAGGCCCGAGCGGTCGACGATGACCAACTGGCGGGTGCCTGGCGTTACCGGATTGAATTTCTTGAGTGCCATTTTCCTGTCCTTCCGGTCGCTCAGAGGCCCGTCGAGACGTCGATCGACTGTCCGTCGGCCAAAGTCACGATCGCCTTCTTGACGTCACTGGTGCGCCCGACGGTGCCGCGGAAACGCTTCACCTTGCCCTTGCGCACGAGCGTGTTGACGCCGGTGACCTTCACGCCGAACAGAGCCTCGATGGCGGCCTTGATCTCGGTCTTCGTCGCCTTGCGGGCAACGTTGAAAACCACCTGGTTGTACTCCGAAGCCATGGTCGACTTCTCGGTGATCGACGGAGAGACGATCACGTCGTAGTGGCGAAGATCCGTCATTTGAACCGCTCCTCGAGAGCTTCGATCGCGGCCTTGGAGAGCACGAGCTTTCCACGGCGCAGGATGTCGTAAACGTTGATGCCCTGAACCGGCAGCACGTCGATATTCGCGATGTTCGACGCAGCACGCTTGAAGTTCTGGTCGATCTCGGCGCCGCCGATCATCAAGGCATTCGTCAAGCCGAGCTTGGCGAAGTTTGTGATGAGCAGCTTCGTCTTGGCCTCGCCCACGGTCAGATCATCGATGATGATCAGGTCGGACGACTTGGCCTTGGCCGAGAGCGCATGACGCAGGCCAAGCGCGCGAACCTTCTTGGGAAGATCGTGCTCGTGGCTGCGAACGACCGGGCCGTGGGCCTTGCCGCCGCCGCGGAACTGCGGAGCGCGTGCCGAATGGTGACGGGCGCGGCCCGTACCCTTCTGCTTGTACATCTTGGCGCCAGTGCGCGAAATTTCCGCGCGGCCCTTTGCCTTGTGCGTGCCCTGCTGCTTCTTGGCAAGCTGCCAGCGCACGACGCGCTGCAGAATGTCTTCGCGGGGCTCAAGGCCGAAGATCTCTTCCGAGAGCTTCAGCTTGCCGGCGTCGTCGCCGGATAGCGTGGTGACCTTGAGATCCATCATTCGGCTCCTTCAGCAGCCGGCGCTTCAGAAGCCTGGCTCTTGTTTGCAGCGCGGATCGCGGCCGGCTTCGGCGCGTTGTCCGGCATGGCCGACTTCACCGCGTCACGGACGACGATCCAGGCGCCCTTGGAGCCGGGAACGGCGCCGCGGATCAGGATCAGGCCGCGATCAAGGTCGGTCGACACGATTTCCAGATTCTGGGTCGTCACGCGGGTCGCACCCATGTGGCCGGCCATCTTCTTGCCCTTGAACACCTTGCCCGGGTCCTGACGCTGACCGGTCGAACCATGTGCGCGGTGCGAGACCGAGTTACCGTGGGTTGCACGACCGCCACCGAAATTGTGACGCTTCATGACACCCTGGAAACCCTTGCCGACCGAGGTACCCGTCACGTCGACCTTCTGGCCGGCGACAAAGTGCTCCGCGGTGATCTCGGCACCGATGTCGAGCATGTTGTCTTCCGACACGCGGAATTCCGCGAGCTGGGACTTCGGCTCGACGCTTGCAGCGGCGAAGTGGCCGCGCATGGCCTTCGACGTGTTCTTGACCTTGGCAAGGCCAACGCCGAGCTGGACGGCCGTGTAGCCGTTCTTCTCCTGGGTGCGCTGAGCGACGACCTGGCAGTTCTCCATGCGGAGAACGGTGACCGGCACATGCTCGCCTGCGTCGTTATAGACGCGCGTCATCCCGACTTTCTGTGCAATTACACCTGAACGCATTTTCTCGTTCTTTCTTCAGAGGAACCCTGGGGCTCGTCGCCCGGCCGGTTCGTGTCTTGCTCGTTAGAGCTTGATCTCGACGTCCACGCCGGCGGCCAGATCGAGCTTCATCAGCGCGTCGACGGTCTGCGGGGTCGGATCAACGATATCGAGAAGACGCTTGTGGGTGCGCATCTCGAACTGTTCGCGGCTCTTCTTGTCGATGTGCGGCGAACGGTTGACCGTGAACTTCTCGATGCGCGTCGGCAGCGGAATGGGGCCACGAACGTTGGCGCCGGTGCGTTTGGCCGTCGACACGATTTCGCGCGTCGAAGCATCCAGCACGCGGTGGTCAAACGCCTTGAGGCGAATGCGGATGTTCTGTCCGTTCATGCGTTTCTTCCTTCAAGTCTTTCGCGGCGCGGGAGCGATCCCGCGCCCGCGACAGACTGCTATCCAGTTATTCCGTGATCGAAGCGACGATGCCAGCGCCGACGGTGCGGCCGCCTTCGCGGATGGCGAAGCGCAGCTTCTCTTCCATCGCGATCGGGACGATCAGTTCGACGTCGACCGTGATGTTGTCGCCCGGCATCACCATCTCCGTGCCTTCCGGCAGCGTCACGATGCCCGTCACGTCCGTCGTGCGGAAGTAGAACTGCGGACGGTAGTTGGTGAAGAACGGCGTGTGACGGCCACCCTCTTCCTTCGTCAGGATGTAGGCTTCGGCCACGAACTTCTTGTGCGGCTTCACCGAACCCGGCTTGCACAGAACCTGACCGCGCTCGACGCCTTCACGGTCGACGCCGCGGATCAGCGCGCCGATGTTGTCGCCGGCCTGGCCCTGGTCGAGCAGCTTGCGGAACATCTCGACGCCCGTCACCGTCGTCTTCTTGGTGTCGCGGATGCCGACGATCTCGACTTCCTCGCCAACCTTGACGATGCCGCGCTCGACGCGGCCGGTCACCACCGTGCCACGGCCCGAGATCGAGAACACGTCCTCGATCGGCATCAGGAAGGGCTGGTCGATCGGACGCTCCGGCGTCGGGATGTAGGCGTCGACTTCGGCCATCAGCTTGCGGATCGCGTCCTCGCCGATCTCCTTGTTGGAGTCTTCGAGGGCGGCCAGCGCCGAACCCTTGACGATCGGAATGTCGTCGCCCGGGAAGTCGTAGGACGACAGAAGCTCGCGAACTTCCAGTTCGACCAGCTCGAGCAGCTCGGCGTCGTCGACCTGGTCGACCTTGTTCAGGAACACCACCACGGCCGGCACGCCGACCTGGCGGGCGAGCAGGATGTGCTCGCGGGTCTGCGGCATCGGGCCATCGGCGGCCGAGCACACCAGGATCGCGCCGTCCATCTGCGCCGCGCCGGTGATCATGTTCTTCACATAGTCGGCGTGGCCGGGGCAGTCGACGTGGGCGTAGTGGCGCGCTTCCGTCTCGTACTCGACATGCGCCGTCGAGATCGTGATGCCGCGGGCCTTTTCTTCCGGAGCGGCGTCGATCTGGTCATACGCCTTGAACTCGCCGAAGAACTTCGTGATCGCCGCCGTCAGCGACGTCTTGCCGTGATCGACGTGGCCGATCGTGCCAATGTTCACATGCGGCTTGTTACGCTCGAATTTACCTTTAGCCATGTGAATTCTCCATTCTAGTTCGCCTTGTCAGGCTTTGTGTTCGATTATGCGAAGCCCGACAGGCGCTTACGCGTATTTCTTCTGGATTTCCTGAGCGACGGCCTGCGGGACCGGCTCGTAATGGTCGAACTGCATCGTGTACTGGGCGCGGCCCTGCGACATCGAACGCAGCGTATCGACGTACTTGAACATGTTTGCCAGCGGCACCATCGCATTGATGACGACCGCGACACCACGTGCTTCCTGCCCCTGGATCTGGCCACGACGACCGTTCAAATCACCGATAACCGAGCCGACGTAATCTTCCGGCGTCACGACCTCGACCTTCATGATCGGCTCCAGAAGCTGTGCACCAGCCTTCTGAGCGCCTTCACGGAAGGCCGCGCGGGACGCGATTTCGAACGCCAGCACCGAGGAGTCGACGTCGTGGAAGGCACCGTCCATGAGCGTCGCCTTGACGCCGAGCATCGGGAAGCCCGCAACCGGACCCGAGGACAGAACGCTCTGGATGCCCTTCTGGACGCCCGGAATGTATTCCTTCGGAACCGCGCCGCCGACGATCTTGGATTCGAAGACGAAATCTTCCGAGTCCGGGTTCGGCTCGAACACCAGCTTGACGCGGGCGAACTGGCCCGTACCGCCGGTCTGCTTCTTGTGCGTGTAGTCGACTTCGGCAACCCGCGTGATCGTCTCGCGATAGGCGACCTGCGGTGCGCCCACATTCGCCTCGACCTTGAACTCGCGCTTCATGCGATCGACGAGAATGTCGAGGTGAAGCTCGCCCATGCCGGCGATGATGGTCTGGCCGCTTTCCTCGTCCGTCTTGACGCGGAAGGACGGGTCCTCTGCCGCGAGACGGTTGAGCGCGAGGCCCATCTTCTCCTGATCGCCCTTGGTCTTCGGCTCGATCGCGATCTGGATGACCGGATCGGGGAATTCCATGCGCTCCAGGATGACCGGCTTCAGCGGATCGCAAAGCGTGTCGCCCGTCGTCGTGTCCTTGAGACCTGCAAGCGCGACGATATCGCCGGCAAACGCTTCTTCGATGTCCGAACGCGAGTTCGAGTGCATCTGAAGCATGCGGCCGATGCGCTCCTTCTTCTCCTTGACCGTGTTCTCGAGCGAAACGCCCTTCTTGAGAACGCCGGAGTAGATGCGGCAGAAGGTGAGCGAACCGACGAACGGGTCGTTCATGATCTTGAAAGCGAGCATCGAAAGCGGCTCTTCGTCCGAAGACTTGCGAGCGACTTCGGCTTCCGTCTTCGGATCGATGCCCTTGATGGCCGGAACTTCGACCGGGGACGGCAGGAAGTCGACGACGCCGTCGAGAAGCGGCTGCACGCCCTTGTTCTTGAAGGCGGAGCCACAGAACATCGGGAAGAATTTGACAGCGATCGTGCCCTTGCGGATCAGCGCGCGCAGTTCGTCGTTCGACGGCATCTCGCCTTCGAGGTAACGCTCGAGCGCGCCTTCGTCCATTTCGACGGCGGTTTCGATCATCTGCTCGCGGAACTGGGCGGCCTTTTCCTTCAGGTCGTCCGGGATCTCGACGACATCCCATTCGGCGCCGAGGTTTTCGGACTTCCAGACGAGGGCGTTCATCTCGATCAGGTCGACGACGCCGGCGAACTCGTTCTCGGCACCGATCGGAAGCTGGACGACGACCGGAGTCGCGCCGAGGCGGCTCTTGACCATCTCGACCGAGCGGTAGAAGTCCGCGCCGATCTTGTCCATCTTGTTGCAGAAGATCATGCGCGGGACATGATACTTGTCGGCCTGGCGCCAGACGGTCTCGGTCTGCGGCTCGACACCGGCATTGGCGTCGAGGAGCGCGATCGCACCGTCGAGCACGCGCAGCGAACGCTCGACTTCGATGGTGAAGTCGACGTGGCCGGGAGTGTCGATGATGTTGAAGCGGCGCTTCTTGCCGTCACGGCCCTGCCAGAACGTGGTCGTCGCGGCGGACGTGATCGTGATGCCGCGCTCCTGCTCCTGCTCCATCCAGTCCATGGTCGCGGCGCCGTCATGGACTTCGCCGATCTTGTGCGACTTGCCGGTGTAGAACAGAATCCGCTCGGTGGTCGTCGTCTTGCCGGCGTCGATATGCGCCATGATACCGAAATTGCGGTAGTCTTCGATCTTGTATTCGCGGGCCATGATTGTGCCTTTCCCTTACGCCGGAATTACCAGCGGTAATGCGCGAAGGCGCGGTTGGCTTCGGCCATCTTGTGCGTGTCTTCACGCTTCTTGACTGCCGTGCCGCGATTGTTCGAGGCATCCATGAGTTCGCCGGAAAGGCGATCGATCATGGTGGTCTCGTTGCGGTTGCGGGCAGCGGTGATCAGCCAGCGGATGGCCAGGGCCTGACGGCGCTCCGGACGAACGTCGACCGGAACCTGGTAGGTCGCACCACCGACGCGGCGCGAACGCACTTCCACATGCGGCGCGACATTGTCGAGCGCAGTGTGGAACAGCGCGACCGGCTCGGCCTTGGCGCGGGTCTCGAGCTGCTCCAGCGCGCCATAGACGATGCGCTCGGCAGCCGACTTCTTGCCGTCGAACATGACGGCGTTCATGAACTTGGTGATCACCAGGTCGCCGAACTTCGGGTCCGGGTTGATCTCACGCTTTTCTGCACGGTGGCGTCGGGACATGTCTCTCGTCTCTCACGATCGCGGCCGGCGGACGAACCGCCCCAGCCGGAAAACCTTACTTCGGACGCTTGGCGCCGTACTTCGAACGACGCTGCTTGCGGTTCTTGACGCCCTGGGTGTCGAGAACGCCGCGGATGATGTGGTAGCGCACGCCGGGAAGATCCTTGACGCGACCGCCGCGGATCATGACCACGGAGTGCTCCTGAAGGTTGTGACCTTCGCCCGGGATGTAGCCAATCACTTCGAAGCCATTGACGAGGCGGATCTTCGCAACTTTACGCAGAGCGGAGTTCGGCTTCTTCGGCGTCGTCGTGTAGACACGCGTGCAAACACCGCGCTTCTGCGGGTTGGCCTGCATGGCCGGAACCTTGTTGCGCTTCACCGGCGCAATGCGCGGCTTGCGGATCAGCTGGTTGACGGTAGGCATTAAACCTTCCTCTTTCTCTCAATCTCGTGTCTCAAGCCCGTCAGGGCGGCCAGCGGCATCAATTCCATGCACGAATTCGGGCAAAATACCGCACTTGCGGTTTCGCCCAACAAACGCAGAGGAAGCGTCACCGCTTCTTGCAAGCCGGAAATGTGTCGTCGCTCGTAATAACGAACCCTGTTTGAGACAAACTCCAAAGCGCGTCGCTTCGGAAAGGAGAGTCTCACATCGGCTCAGACGAGGCGGCTTCTAACCCTAAGCCACCGGATCGTCAACCCCATTCGGCCCGAACGGTCGAGATACGTCGTCCGTTCGGCCCCTGCGAAAGAAAATATCGCAAACGAGCCGAAAACGAAGCGAAAACGCCGCCCGACAGAAGGAGGTTGTCCCATCCAGCGCCATATGGAATGACCGGCTAAAGGAATCAAGATCGGAATGGCGCCATGAACGACAATGAAGAGCCGCGAGTCACCATCATCGTCGGCCGCGTGTGGCGAAGCGATTCCGCGCCGGCCGAGAGAATCAACGTCCTCCTGCGCGCGCCCGACGACGACAGCGCGGTCCGGATGACGCTCGAGGCCCTCGCAAGGGAAGGCTATGCGCGCGCCGAACTCGACCAGATCGGTGAACTCGAAGGCATGCCGGACGAGGAGCCGCACATGTCGGCGTGGCAGGGCGCGATCGAGGGCGAGATCGCGATCGTCCAGGTCGGCTGAGCCTATTTGGACGTCGCCATCGCGGCCGCCGCGGCGGCCATGACGGTGGCCCCTGCCCGGTTGGTGAGCCGCACCGCGCGCGGCGACCGGATGAACCGGCGCGCGCGCGAGGCGAGCAGAACCCAGGCAAGGTCGACCACGACCAGCACCACCAGCATCGTTGCGGTCAGTTCCGCCCATGCCAGCAGCGTCACCTGCGACAGGTCGATGATGACCGGCAGGAGCGCGACATAGAAGACCATGATCTTCGGATTGCCGATGGTGACAGCGAAGCCGGCGAGGAACATGCGCAGCGGCGAAGTTCGCGGTGCGATCTCCTGTTCCTCGATCGTCGACGGCGCGGTCCACATCTTCCAGGCGAGATAGAGAAGATAGGCAATGCCGGCATAACTGATTACGGCGAAAAGGCCCTGGAAGGTCTGCGCGATCGCCACCAGTCCGAACACCGCGCAGGCGAGCCAGATCGCCTCCCCCAGCCACATGGCGAACAGGAACGGCATGACGTCGGAATAGCCACGCGTCAGGACGCGCGCGACGAGCGCCGCGATGCTCGGGCCGGGCGAGCCGGCCGAAATCGCCAGCGCGCCTGCGAAGATGGCGAGGTGAGTGAGATCCATCGATTGCTGACCTGTTGATGCCGAACCGTGCCACCGCCGCGGGCCGCTTGCAAGCCGCATGAAAAAGGCCGCCGGATCGCTCCGGCGGCCTTTTGTTTCAGGTGACGTCGCTTGCCTTACTCGGCAGGCGCGTCCGACATGTCCGCCAGCATCGGGTTGGCCATCTCGGCACCCGACGACTTGCGGCGCTCGTCGAGGATCAGATCGTCGCGCGAGGACGCGATGCGACGGATCGCGCTCATCTGGCCGCCGGTGCCGGCGGGGATCAGACGACCGACGATGACGTTCTCCTTCAGGCCCTGCAGCGTGTCCATCTTGCCGGCAACGGCCGCCTCGGTGAGGACGCGGGTCGTTTCCTGGAAGGACGCGGCCGAGATGAAGGACGGCGTCTGCAGCGAGGCCTTGGTGATGCCGAGCAGCACGGGGTCGCCGGCGGCAGGCTTCTTCTTTTCCTCGATCAGGCGCTCATTGACCTCGTCGAGCTCGATCGAGTCGACGTGGTCGCCCGGGATGTACTGCGAGTCGCCCTGCTCCGTAATCTCGACCTTCTGCAGCATCTGGCGAACGATCACCTCGATGTGCTTGTCGTTGATCACGACGCCCTGCAACCGGTAGACTTCCTGGATCTCGTTGACGAGGTAGGAAGCCAGAGCCTCCACGCCCTTGATCGCCAGGATGTCGTGCGGTGCCGGGTTGCCGTCCAGGATGTAGTCGCCCTTCTCGATGGAATCGCCTTCTTGGAGATGGAACGGCTTGCCCTTCGGGATCAGGTATTCGACGGCCTCGACTTCCGAGTCATGCGGCTCGATGACGATGCGACGCTTGTTCTTGTAGTCGCGGCCGAAGCGGACCGTACCGTCGATCTCGGCGATGACGGCGTGGTCCTTCGGACGACGCGCCTCGAAGAGTTCGGCAACACGCGGCAGACCGCCGGTGATGTCCTTGGTCTTCGCGCTTTCCATCGGAACACGCGCAATCACGTCGCCCGGCTGGACGGTCGCATCCGGCTCGACCGAAAGGATCGCCTCGACCGAAAGCAGGAAGCGTGCATCGCCGCCCTTCGACAGCTTCAGCACCTTGCCCTTTTCGTCCATCACGGTGATGGCCGGCTTCAGATCGGTGCCACGCGGCGTCGAACGCCAGTCGATGACCTCACGCTTGGTGATGCCGGTCGACTCGTCGGCCGTTTCCTGAACCGAGATGCCGTCGACCAGGTCTTCGAACACGACCTTGCCGCCAACTTCGGTCAGGACCGGGCGGGTATAGGGGTCCCACTCGGCGATACGCTGGCCGCGCTTCACCTTGTCGCCCTCGTCCACGAAGATGCGCGAACCATAGGTGACGCGGTGGACCGCACGCTCCTTGCCGGCCTCATCGGAGATGACGACAGCCATGTTGCGGCCCATGACGACCAGGTGGCCGTCCGAGTTGCGCACCACGTTGCGGTTGCGGATCTTGACCAGGCCTTCGTAGGACGCTTCCAGGAAGGACGAGTCCACCACCTGCGCCGTACCGCCCATGTGGAAGGTACGCATGGTGAGCTGCGTGCCCGGCTCGCCGATCGACTGCGCCGCGATGACGCCGACGGCCTCGCCCTGGTTGACGGGCGTGCCGCGTGCAAGGTCACGGCCGTAGCAGACCGCGCAGACGCCGGTGCGCACTTCGCAGGTGAGCGCCGAACGGATGCGGACGGCCTGGATGCCGGCTTTCTCGATCACGTCCACGTCACGCTCGTCGATGAGCGTGCCGCCCTTGACGAGCACGTCGCCGCTGACCGGGTGCAGGATGTCCTCCAGCGCCGTACGGCCCAGGACACGCTGTCCGAGCGATGCGACGACCTGGCCGGCATCGACGATCGGCTGCATGGTGAGACCGTTCTCGGTGCCGCAATCGACCGCATTGACGATGCAGTCCTGCGCCACGTCGACGAGACGACGCGTGAGGTAGCCGGAGTTCGCCGTCTTCAAGGCGGTGTCGGCCAGACCCTTGCGGGCGCCGTGGGTGGAGTTGAAGTACTCCAGAACGGTCAGGCCTTCCTTGAAGTTCGAGATGATCGGCGTCTCGATGATCTCGCCCGAAGGCTTGGCCATCAGGCCGCGCATGCCGGCGAGCTGACGCATCTGCGTCGGCGAACCACGCGCACCCGAATGCGACATCATGTAGATCGAGTTCATCGGCTTCTGCCGCTTGTTGTCGTCGAACTCGACCGCCTTGATGCGGCCCATCATTTCGTCGGCGACCTTCTCCGAGCACTTGGCCCAGGCGTCGACGACCTTGTTGTACTTCTCGCCCTGGGTGATCAGGCCGTCATTGTACTGCTGCTCGTATTCCTTCGCGAGCGCCTCGGTCTCCGCGACCAGCCCGGCCTTGGTGTCCGGGATGACCATGTCGTCCTTGCCGAAGGAAATGCCGGCCATGCACGCACGGGCAAAGCCCAGCGCCATGATGCGATCGCAGAAGATGACCGTCTCTTTCTGGCCGCAGTGGCGGTAGACGGTGTCGATCATCTTGGAGATGTTCTTCTTGGTCATCTCCTGATTGCAGATGTCGAACGGCACGTTGACGTTCTTCGGCAAGAGCTCGCCGATGAGCATGCGGCCCGGCGTCGTGTCGTAGATTTTCGACGTGACCTTGCCTTCGGCGTCGACCGAGCGGAAACGACCCTTGATCTTGGCGTGAAGCGTCACGGCCTTGGTCTCGAGCGCGTGCTGCATCTCGCCCATGTCGGCGAAGACCATGCCCTCGCCCGGCTCGTTGTCGTTGACGATCGACAGATAGTAGAGGCCGAGAACCATGTCCTGCGACGGCACGATGATCGGTGCGCCCGAGGCCGGGTGCAGGATGTTGTTCGTCGACATCATGAGCACGCGCGCTTCGAGCTGGGCTTCCAGCGAAAGCGGGACGTGAACGGCCATCTGGTCGCCGTCGAAGTCGGCATTGAACGCCGTGCAGACGAGCGGGTGAAGCTGGATCGCCTTGCCTTCGATCAGGATCGGCTCGAAGGCCTGGATGCCCAGACGGTGCAGCGTCGGCGCGCGGTTCAGGAGAACCGGGTGCTCGCGGATGACCTCGTCGAGGATGTCCCAGACTTCCGGACGCTCCTTCTCGACCAGCTTCTTCGCCTGCTTGACGGTCGAGGAGTAACCCTTGGCGTCGAGACGGGCGTAGATGAAGGGCTTGAAGAGTTCGAGCGCCATCTTCTTCGGCAGGCCGCACTGGTGCAGCTTGAGCTCCGGACCGGTCACGATGACCGAACGGCCCGAATAGTCGACACGCTTGCCGAGCAGGTTCTGGCGGAACCGGCCCTGCTTGCCCTTGAGCATGTCCGACAGCGACTTCAGCGGACGCTTGTTGGCGCCGGTGATGACGCGGCCGCGGCGGCCATTGTCGAACAGAGCGTCGACGGCCTCCTGCAGCATGCGCTTTTCGTTGCGGATGATGATACCCGGCGCGCGAAGCTCGATCAGGCGCTTCAGGCGGTTGTTGCGGTTGATCACGCGGCGATAGAGATCGTTCAAATCCGACGTCGCGAAACGGCCGCCATCGAGCGGAACCAGCGGGCGCAGGTCCGGCGGGATGACGGGAACGATCTTCATGATCATCCACTCGGGACGATTGCCCGATTCCATGAAGTTCTCGACGACCTTGAGGCGCTTCAGAAGCTTCTTCTGCTTCAGGTCCGACGTCGTGGTCGCGAGTTCGGAACGCAGGTCGCCCGCGATCTTCTCGAGGTCCATGGACGCGAGAAGGTCGTGGATCGCCTCGGCGCCGATCATGGCGGTGAACGAATCCTCGCCATATTCGTCGACGGCCATCATGTAGTCTTCCTCGCTGAGAAGCTGGTGCTCCTTCAGCGCGGTCAGGCCCGGCTCGGTGACGATGTAGTTCTCGAAATAGAGAACGCGCTCGATGTCCTTCAGCGTCATGTCGAGAAGCGTGCCGATGCGGCTCGGCAGCGACTTCAGGAACCAGATATGCGCGACGGGCGCAGCGAGCTCGATGTGGCCCATGCGCTCACGGCGCACGCGCGACAGCGTGACCTCGACGCCGCACTTCTCGCAGATGACGCCTTTGTACTTCATGCGCTTGTACTTGCCGCACAGGCACTCGTAGTCCTTGATCGGGCCGAAGATGCGCGCGCAGAAAAGGCCGTCGCGTTCGGGCTTGAACGTACGGTAGTTGATGGTTTCCGGCTTCTTGATCTCGCCGTAGGACCAGGAGAGAATCTTGTCCGGGCTGGCCAGCGAAATCCGGATGGAATCGAAGGTCTGGGCCGGCGCCTGAGGATTGAAAAGATTCATGACCTCTTGGTTCATGCCGTTCTCCTTATCGGGGCGAAACGCCCCTTCCCTGGAAAAACGATGAGGCGCGACGCGCCCTGATCGTTTGAATATCTCGATATCTGGACACCGGCCCCACCGGACCGGCGAGAGGACGGGCGCCGCATCGCTGCGGCGCCCCGATCCTTATTCCGCCGCGTCGGGCAACTGCTGCTGCTCGAGGTCGGCCTGGGTGTTTTCCAGTTCGACGTTGAGGCCGAGCGAGCGCATTTCCTTGACGAGAACGTTGAAGCTCTCGGGAATGCCCGCCTCGAACGTGTCGTCGCCGCGTACGATGGCCTCGTAGACCTTGGTGCGGCCCGCCACGTCGTCCGACTTCACGGTCAGCATTTCCTGCAGCGTGTAGGCGGCGCCGTAAGCCTCGAGCGCCCAGACCTCCATCTCGCCGAAGCGCTGGCCACCGAACTGCGCCTTGCCGCCCAGCGGCTGCTGGGTGACGAGCGAGTAGGGTCCGATCGAGCGGGCGTGGATCTTGTCGTCGACCAGGTGGTGAAGCTTGAGCATGTAGATGTAGCCCATCGTCACCTTGCGGTCGAACGGCTCGCCCGTACGGCCGTCATAGACGGTCGACTGTCCGCTCGTATGAAGCCCCGCCTGCGTCAGCAGCTCGTTGATGTCCGCCTCGTTGGCGCCGTCGAAGACCGGCGTCGCGATGGTGACGCCGTGCTTCATCTGGTCCGCCAGACGCAGGATCGACTCGTCATCATAGTCGCGGACCGGTTCGTTGCGGTCGTTGGCTGGGATGATGTCCTCGATCGTGGCACGCAGATGCTTGATCTCGCCATTCTCGTTATAGGCCTCGATCAGCTCACCGATCTTGCGTCCCATGCCGGCACAGGCCCAGCCGAGATGCGTTTCGAGAATCTGCCCGACATTCATGCGCGACGGCACGCCCAACGGATTGAGCACGATGTCGGCATGGGTGCCGTCCTCGAGGAACGGCATGTCCTCGACCGCGACGATCCGCGACACGACGCCCTTGTTGCCGTGACGGCCGGCCATCTTGTCGCCGGGCTGCATCTTGCGCTTCACGGCGACGAAGACCTTGACCATCTTCATGACGCCGGGCGGCATCTCGTCGCCGCGCTGCACCTTCTCGACCTTGTCCATGAAGCGCTGCTCGAGCGCCTTCTTGGACTCGTCGTACTGGCCGCGCAGGGCTTCGAGCTCGCTCTGCAGCTTCTCGTCGCCGACGGCGAACTGCCACCACTGCGAACGCGGGTAGTCGGTCAGCGTCTCACGGCTGAGCGCCGCGCCCTTCTTGTAGCCCTTCGGGCCCGCGATGACGTCCTGTCCCGTCAGCATGTCGGCCAAACGGCTGTACACGTTACGGTCGAGGATGGCCTGCTCGTCGTCGCGATCCTTTGCGAGCGTCTCGATCTCTTCGCGCTCGATAGCCATCGCGCGCTCGTCCTTCTCAACGCCGTGGCGATTGAAGACACGCACTTCGACGACCGTGCCGAACGCTCCGGGCGGCATGCGCATGGAGGTGTCGCGGACGTCCGAGGCCTTTTCGCCGAAGATGGCGCGCAGGAGCTTTTCCTCCGGCGTCATCGGGCTTTCGCCCTTCGGCGTGATCTTGCCGACCAGAATGTCGCCCGGCTGAACCTCGGCACCGATATAGGTGATGCCGGCTTCGTCCAGGTTCTTCAGCGCCTCTTCCGAAACGTTCGGAATGTCGCGCGTGATTTCTTCCGGCCCGAGTTTGGTGTCGCGCGCCATGACCTCGAACTCCTCGATGTGGATCGAGGTGAAGACGTCGTCGGCCACGATGCGCTCGGAGAGCAGGATCGAGTCCTCGTAGTTGTAGCCGTTCCAGGGCATGAACGCGACGAGCACGTTGCGGCCGAGCGCGAGATCGCCGAGATCCGTCGACGGCCCGTCGGCCAGGATGTCGCCCTTGTTGACCTTGTCGCCCACCTTCACCAGCGGACGCTGGTTGATGCAGGTCGACTGGTTCGAACGCTGGAACTTCATCAGGCGGTAGATATCGACGCCGGACTTGCCCGGATCGAGATCTTCCGTCGCGCGGATGACGATACGCGTCGCGTCGACCTGGTCGACAACGCCGCCACGGCGTGCGCCGATGGCAGCGCCCGAGTCACGAGCGACGATCGGCTCCATGCCGGTGCCGACGAACGGCGCTTCGGCGCGCACCAGCGGCACGGCCTGACGCTGCATGTTCGAGCCCATCAGCGCGCGGTTGGCGTCGTCGTTCTCGAGGAACGGGATCAGCGCCGCGGCGACCGAAACGAGCTGCTTCGGCGACACGTCCATCAGATCGACGTTCTCGCGCGGGGCCATCATCACTTCGCCGGCGTGGCGGCAGATGACGAACTCGTCCGTGAACTGACCATGCTCGTCGAGCTCGGCATTCGCCTGAGCGACGTAGTGCTTGGCCTCTTCCATCGCCGACAGATAGACCACGTCGAGCGTGACCTTGCCGTCCTTGATCTTGCGGTACGGGCTCTCGATGAAGCCGTACTTGTTGACCCGGGCGAAGGTCGCGAGCGAGTTGATCAGACCGATATTCGGGCCTTCCGGCGTCTCGATCGGGCAGATGCGGCCGTAATGCGTCGGGTGCACGTCGCGCACCTCGAAGCCAGCACGCTCACGCGTCAGACCACCGGGCCCGAGCGCCGAGAGACGGCGCTTGTGCGTGATCTCGGAAAGCGGGTTGGTTTGATCCATGAACTGCGAGAGCTGCGAGGAACCGAAGAACTCGCGCACGGCGGCGGCCGCCGGCTTCGCGTTGATCAAATCCTGCGGCATGACGGTGTCGATCTCGATCGACGACATGCGCTCCTTGATCGCGCGCTCCATGCGAAGCAGGCCGACGCGGTACTGGTTCTCCATGAGTTCGCCGACCGAACGCACGCGGCGATTGCCGAGATTGTCGATGTCGTCGATCTCGCCCTTGCCGTCGCGCAGTTCCACCAGCGTCTTGACGACCGCCAGGATGTCTTCCTTGCGCAGGACGCGCACGGTGTCTGCAGCGTCGAGTTCCAGACGCATGTTCATCTTGACGCGACCGACGGCCGAAAGGTCGTAACGCTCGGAATCGAAGAACAGCGAGTTGAACATCGCCTCGGCGGTGTCGATGGTGGGCGGCTCGCCCGGACGCATGACGCGATAGATGTCGAACAGCGCGTCCTGGCGGCTCTCGTTCTTGTCGACGGCGAGCGTGTTGCGGATGTAGGCGCCGACATTGACGTGGTCGATGTCGAGAACGCTGATTTCCTCGTGGCCGGCCTCGATCAGAACCTTGAGGGTCTTCTCGTCGATCTCGTCGCCGGCCTCGAGATAGATCTCGCCGGTTTCGGAATTGACGATGTCCTCGGCCAGATACGAGCCGAACAGGTCGTCCTCGGTCGCCTTGATGGCCTTGAGGCCCTTTTCGGCAAGCTGCTTGGCCTGACGGGCCGTGATCTTCTTGCCAGCCTCGACGACGATCTCGCCGGTGTCGGCGTCGACCAGGTCGGTGACGGCCTTCATGCCGCGGAAGCGATCGGCAGAAAACGGGATGCGCCAGTGATCGGCGGCCCGCTCGAAGACGAGCTTGTTGTAGAAGGTCGAGAGGATTTCCTCGCCGTCCATGCCGAGCGCCATCAGGAGCGACGTCGCCGGGATCTTGCGGCGGCGGTCGATGCGCGCATGCACGACGTCCTTCGAGTCGAACTCGATGTCGAGCCACGAACCGCGATAGGGAATGACGCGGGCGGCGAACAAAAGCTTGCCCGACGAATGCGACTTGCCCTTGTCGTGATCGAAGAAGACGCCCGGCGAGCGGTGCATCTGCGAGACGATGACGCGCTCGGTGCCGTTGACGATGAAGGTGCCGTTGGACGTCATGAGCGGCATGTCGCCCATGTAGACGTCCTGCTCCTTGATGTCCTTGATCGAGCGTGCGCCGGTATCCTCGTCGACATCGAACACGATCAGGCGCAACGTCACCTTCAGCGGCGCAGCGAAGGTCAGGTCGCGCTGCCGGCATTCATCGACGTCGAATTTGGGGGCCTCGAACTCATACTTGACGAATTCCAGCATCGCGGTGCCGGCGAAGTCCTGAATCGGGAACACCGACTTGAAAACCGCCTGCAGTCCCTCGTCCGGACGGCCGCCCTTGGGCTCCGCCACCATGAGGAACTGATCATAGGATGCTTTCTGAACCTCGATGAGGTTCGGCATCTCCGCAACTTCCGGAATATTTCCGAAGAACTTGCGTACGCGCCTGCGACCGTTGAACGTCTGGGTCTGGGCCATCGTCGCTCCTTGCTGCCTCTTGGCAATCTGCCAACCACGCACCGCCGGAAGAATGTCGGCGGGTATCCATCAAAAACGGGCAAAAACCCGTTTCCTGAAAGCCGTTTCCGGCCCACAGGAAAGAGGTTTTCAAATTCCACTTTTCCCGGTGGGACCGGTGGGCGGCTGGTGCCGCCCACCGACAGAACCCACGACGGGTCTTACTTCACGTCGACCTTGGCGCCGGCGCCTTCGAGCTGCGCCTTGAGCTTGGCAGCTTCGTCCTTGGAGACGGCTTCCTTGACGGCCTTCGGCGCGCCTTCGACGAGGTCCTTGGCTTCCTTGAGGCCGAGACCCGTGATCGCACGGACTTCCTTGATGACGTTGATCTTCTGCGCGCCGGCATCCGTCAGGATGACGTCGAACTCGGTCTTCTCTTCTTCAGCGGCGGCAGCAGCGCCGGCACCACCGGCAGCAGCGACGGCAACCGGAGCAGCGGCGGAAACGCCCCACTTCTCTTCGAGCATCTTCGACAGCTCAGCCGCCTCGAGGACGGTCAGGCTCGACAGGTCTTCAACGATCTTTGCGAGATCAGCCATTTTTTCAGTTCCTTGATTGAGTTCGAATGTGTGTTGGATATTTGACAGCGAAGAACAGCCTTAAGCGTTCTCGTCCTTCCGGGCGTAGGCGCCGAACACCCGGGCGAGCTGACCCGCCGGTGCGTTGACGACCTGTGCAATCCGGGTTGCCGGGGTCTGAACCATCCCGACAATCTTGGCCCGGAGCTCGTCGAGCGACGGAAGCGAGGCAAGAGCCTTCACCCTGTCGGCGTCGAGCGCGGTCTCGCCCATGGCTCCGCCGATGATGACAAGCTTGTCATTCGTCTTGGCGAAGTCGGACGCGACCTTGGGGGCCACAACCGGATCGTCCGAATACGCGATCAGGGTCTGTCCCTTGAACAGATCCTGAATGTTTTCGGACGGCGTACCCTGAAGAGCGATCTTGGCAAGACGGTTCTTCGCGACCTTTACCGTGCCACCGGCTTCACGCATCTTGGAACGAAGATCGTTCATCTGCGCAACGGTGAGCCCGGCATAGTGGGCCACAACGACTGAACCCGTGCTAGCAAACACGTCGTTCAGGCTTGTGACGAATTCGCGCTTTTCCGCTCTTTCCACTGCCTATCTCCAATTGGCAACCGCCGAAGCGATTGCCGGGTTGCCTTTGCCGATCGGGCCTTCCTCGAAAGGATCGCCCGAACGACGTTCGAGGATCCTGCCCCCTTTTCTCCAGACCGGCCGAAGCCGGCTTGTCAGACAAAAGGCACACACGGTTCGAACCTTTTCCATGGGCTGACGCCCGTAAAAAAGCCTCTCACCCGTCTCATGCAGACCCTTGCGAATTAAGGCTTCTCTTTCGAAAAGCCGTCTGCAATCTCGGACAGGATTTCCGGGACTTGTGATCCCGGAGATCCGGGCCCCGTGAGGCCCGGAATTTCTTGGGCTGGCAAGCCAGCCGATTATGCGGACGGTGCCGTCACGCTCGACGGGTCGAGCTTGAGGCCCGGACCCATGGTCGACGACAGCGCGACCTTCTTGACGTAGTTGCCCTTGGCACCCGTCGGCTTCGCCTTGATCACCGCATCGGCGAAGGCGCGGACGTTCTCTTCGAGCGCCTTGGCGTCGAAGGAAGCCTTGCCGACGCCGGCGTGAACGATGCCGGCCTTTTCGACGCGGAACTCGACGGCGCCGCCCTTGGAGGCCTTGACGGCCGCAGCGACGTCCGGGGTCACTGTGCCGACCTTCGGGTTCGGCATCATGCCGCGCGGACCGAGAACCTTGCCGAGACGGCCGACGAGCGGCATCATGTCCGGGGTGGCGATGCAGCGGTCGAAGTTGATCTCGCCCTTCTGGACGGTCTCGACCAGGTCTTCCGCACCGACGATGTCGGCGCCGGCGGCCTTGGCTTCGTCAGCCTTGTCACCACGCGCGAAAACGGCAACGCGAACCGTACGGCCCGTGCCGTTCGGCAGGTTGACGACGCCGCGGACCATCTGGTCGGCGTGGCGCGGGTCGACGCCGAGATTCATCGCGACTTCGATCGTCTCGTCGAACTTGGCGGTCGCGCGGTCCTTCAGAAGGCCGATGGCTTCCGAAAGGCCGTACTGCTTGTCGACGTCGATGCCTTCACGCGCCTTGGTGATGCGCTTTCCTGCTTTAATCGCCATGATCAGCCCACCACTTCCAGGCCCATGGAACGGGCGGAGCCCTCGACCATGCGCATTGCAGCATCAACGTCGTTGGCGTTGAGATCCTTCATCTTGGCTTCGGCGATCTCGCGGACCTTGTCGCGCGAAATCTTGCCGGCCACCGACTTGCCCGGCTCTTTGGAGCCCGACTTCAGGTTCACGGCCTTCTTCAGGAAGTACGACACCGGCGGCGTCTTCATCGCGAAGGTGAAGGACTTGTCCTGGTAATAGGTGATCACGACGGGGATGGGCGAACCCTTCTCCATCTCCTGGCTCTGCGCGTTGAACGCCTTGCAGAACTCCATGATGTTGATGCCGCGCTGACCAAGCGCAGGACCGATCGGGGGCGACGGCGTCGCGGACCCGGCGGGGACCTGAAGCTTGAGCTGGCCTGCAATCTTCTTAGCCATATCTCATCTGCCTTTTGTCGTTATGCCGGCATGCCGGCGGTTTTGCAGCTCGGTGGTGCGGATATGAACGGCCGGCCAGGCCGCCTCACCTTCCACCCGATGACCGGCGCTCGCGCCAGCCACCTACTCGGACCGAAACCGGCCCGCTTCCGTCAGACCTTTTCGACCTGACCGAATTCCAGATCGACGGGCACGGCGCGCCCGAAGATCGAAACTTCCACCTTGAGGCGCGAACGCTCCTCTTCGACTTCCTGCACCGTTCCGTTGAACGATGCGAACGGGCCGTCCGAGACGCGCACCGCTTCGCCGATCTCGAAGGTCACCGACGGTTTCGGGCGCTCGACGCCTTCCTGCACCTGGTGCAGGATGCGGTTCGCCTCCGCCTCGGAAATCGGAACCGGCTTGGCCGTCGTGCGGTCCTCGCCGAGGAAGCCGGTCACGCGCGGCGTGTTCTTGACGAGGCTGATCACCGCATCGGTCAACTGTGCCTTCATCAGCACGTAACCGGGGAAGAACTTGCGCTCGGCATCGACCTTCTTGCCGCGACGGATTTCGACGACCTTTTCGGTCGGAACGACGATCTGCTCGATCTTGTCAGACAAGCCCTTCTGCTTGGCCTTGTGCTCGATATCCTCGGCGACCTTCTTCTCGAAATTCGAGTAAGCGTGGACGATGTACCACCGCGCAGTCATTCTGAATGGCTCTCCGTATTGGCAGGTCTTAGCGAGCGATCCCGAGGATCAACTCGATGCCCCACGCCATCACCTGGTCGGCGACGAAAAAGAAGATCGATGCGATGAGGGCAAACACCAGGACCATGATCGTCGAGATCAGGGTCTCGCGCCGCGAGGGCCACGTCACCTTGGACGTTTCCGTCCGCACCTGCTGGAGAAAGGTGAATGGATTGGTGGTCTTGGACGCCATCTGCCGCTCATTTTCTTGTCAGGTCCGGTGCGCGGCCGAGGCCACGCCCTTCCCATTTATCTCGAACAGTCCTGCCGACACACCAGCGCGCGCCAGCCAAATCTGGGAACCTCGCAACGAATCAAAGAAATGCTTTGTCCATGCAATTCGGGCGCGTAAAGCCGCTCGCCGGCTCCACGCACCGCGTGTTCGTGGGCTGTAGATAGATTCGATTCCGCGCCGATGCAAGCGCTTTGTTCGATTTGGCTTGGGAGAACCTGGCAGGGGCAGCAGGGCTTGAACCCGCGACCTGCGGTTTTGGAGACCGCCGCTCTACCAACTGAGCTATACCCCTTCAGGTGGGTGGCTTCTCCCACAACTGCCCGCGCATTTCAAGCATCGGATGCAGCGTGCAGCGCATTTTATCCCATCCGATTCGGGCAACGCAACGTCAATCCGCCAAACGAAAACGGGCGGCCCGAAGGCCGCCCGCATCAATTGTCAAAAGCTCGTGCGCCGATTACTCGGTGATCGAGGCAACGATCCCTGCACCAACCGTGCGGCCGCCTTCGCGGATGGCGAAGCGCAGCTTCTCTTCCATCGCGATCGGGACGATCAGTTCGACGTCGACCGTGATGTTGTCGCCCGGCATCACCATCTCGGTGCCTTCCGGCAGCGTCACGATGCCCGTCACGTCCGTCGTGCGGAAGTAGAACTGCGGACGGTAGTTGGTGAAGAACGGCGTGTGACGGCCACCCTCTTCCTTCGTCAGGATGTAGGCTTCGGCCACGAACTTCTTGTGCGGCTTCACCGAACCCGGCTTGCACAGAACCTGACCGCGCTCGACGCCTTCACGATCGACGCCGCGGATCAGCGCGCCGATGTTGTCGCCGGCCTGGCCCTGGTCGAGCAGCTTGCGGAACATCTCGACGCCCGTCACCGTCGTCTTCTTGGTGTCGCGGATGCCGACGATCTCGACTTCCTCGCCAACCTTGACGATGCCGCGCTCGACGCGGCCGGTCACCACCGTGCCGCGGCCCGAGATCGAGAACACGTCCTCGATCGGCATCAGGAACGGCTGGTCGATCGGACGCTCCGGCGTCGGGATGTAGGCNTCAGCTTGCGGATCGCGTCCTCGCCGATCTCCTTGTTGGAGTCTTCGAGAGCGGCCAGCGCCGAACCCTTGACGATCGGAATGTCGTCGCCCGGGAAGTCGTAGGACGACAGCAGCTCGCGAACCTCGAGCTCGACCAACTCGAGCAGCTCGGCGTCGTCGACCTGATCGACCTTGTTCAGGAACACCACCACGGCCGGCACGCCGACCTGGCGGGCGAGCAGGATGTGCTCGCGGGTCTGCGGCATCGGGCCATCGGCGGCCGAGCACACCAGGATCGCGCCGTCCATCTGCGCCGCGCCGGTGATCATGTTCTTCACATAGTCGGCGTGTCCGGGGCAGTCGACGTGGGCGTAGTGGCGGGCTTCCGTCTCGTACTCGACATGCGCCGTCGAGATCGTGATGCCGCGGGCCTTCTCTTCCGGAGCGGCGTCGATCTGGTCATACGCCTTGAACTCGCCGAAGAACTTCGTGATCGCCGCCGTCAGCGACGTCTTGCCGTGATCGACGTGGCCGATCGTGCCAATGTTCACATGCGGCTTGTTACGCTCGAATTTACCTTTCGCCATAATCAGTCTTCCCTTGGGCGCGATGTGTGCGGTTTGGGTTAAAAGGATGCGGGGCGATTAGCGAGTGCAGGATCAAAACACAAGTGCTTTGTTGCCTCGGCAATGGCCGGGCTGGCCATCGCGCCCCGATGTGAAGCCGGTCAGATAGGGTCAGTTCGTGCCCTGCGCCAGTATGTCTTCGGCAAGGGCGATGGCAGTGCGGCGGTCGGCTTCGGGCGCCAGCGCGAAAGCCTCTTCCTGCATGTTGCGAATCCAGATCTGATCGGCGGGCGAGGCGCGATGCAGCGCCGCCGTCATCATCGCAAGGCCGCGCACGACGCGACCGCTCTGGAACAGGAGATTGCCGAGCGTCGCCTCGGCGCCGGCATGGCCCTTTTCCGCAGCAAGCTGCAGCCAGCGCGCTGCCTGCTGGACGTTGGGCTTGAACCCCTCCCCGCCCAGGAACATGCGGCCGATCTCGTATTGCGCATCCGGATGGCGGTAGCTTGCAGCCGCACGCATGTAGTATTCCTGCGCCGCGACCGGATTGGCCGTGACCGGCGAGTCGGGAATGCCACGCTTCAGATAACCGGCCAGCGCGACGAGCGCGTCGGCGACATACGAATCGTCGGGGCTGCCGGGCTCGACCTCCTGCTGGACGATCTCCTGGTAGAAGCGGAACGCCTCATAGTCGTTCTGGGTGACGCCGTCGCCCTGCGCATACATGCGGGCGAGTTTCCACTGGGCGCCCAACTGGCCGTTCTCGGCCGCATAGCGGTAAGCCTCGGCGGCTTCGTCCTTGTCGCCATTCTTGTAGGCGGAAAAGCCGAAGCGGAATACGGCCCAGGGGCTGCGCTTTTCGCCGGCGCCCTGCTCGGCCAGGACCTGCTCGTCGAGCGCGAACGCCGTCGTCACGCTGCCGAGAATGCTTCCGGCAAGCGATACGGCAACCAGCCCGGCCCTGACCAAATCAGATATCAGCATAGCAATGCGTTTCTCTGGCGCCGCCCGGATGGGTGACGGCTCCCTCGCGCGCCGACCCGACGGTCTGCGCATATTTCCAGATCACGCCGGACTGATAATCCGTCTGGCGCGATGTCCAGTCCTTGCGGCGATCGGCGAGTTCGTCGTCGCCCAGCGCCACCGACAATTCCCCCGTCATGGCGTCGATCGTGATCATGTCGCCATCGCGCAGAAGCCCGATCGGGCCGCCGACCGCAGCTTCGGGACCGACATGGCCGATGCAAAAGCCGCGCGTCGCACCCGAAAATCGGCCGTCGGTGATCAGCGCGACCTTGTCGCCCATCCCCTGCCCGTAGAGCGCGGCAGTCGTCGACAGCATCTCGCGCATGCCCGGGCCGCCCTTCGGACCCTCATAGCGGATGACCAGAACCTCGCCTTCGCGATAAGTCCGGTCGGTGACGGCCGCAAAGCATTCTTCTTCCGAATCGAAGCAGCGCGCCGGACCCGTGAATTTGAGATTGCTCATGCCGGCCACCTTCACGATCGCGCCGTCGGGAGCCAGATTGCCCTTCAGGCCGACGACGCCCCCGGTCGCGGTGATCGGCCTGTTGGCCGGGCGCACCACGTCCTGCGCGTCGTTCCAGCGAACATGCTCCATGTTTTCGGCAACAGTACGGCCGGTCACCGTCATGCAGTCGCCATGCAGGTAGCCATGCTCCAGCATGGTCTTCATCAGGAGCGGAATGCCGCCGGCCTCGAACATGTCCTTGGCGACATAGCGGCCGCCGGGCTTCAAATCGGCGATGTAGGGCGTCTTCTCGAAGATGCGGGCGACGTCGAAGAGATCGAAGGCGATGCCCGCCTCATGCGCGATCGCCGGCAGGTGCAGCGCCGCATTGGTGGAACCGCCGGTCGCCGAGACGACCGCCGCCGCATTCTCCAGCGCCTTCAGCGTGACGATGTCGCGCGGTCGGATGTTCTCGGCGACCAGTTCCATGATCTTTTCGCCGGAGGCGTAGTTGAACCGGTCGCGCATCTCGTAGGGCGCCGGCGCGCCGCAGGAATATGGCAGCGCGAGCCCGATCGCCTCGGCGACGGTGGCCATCGTGTTGGCGGTAAACTGGGCGCCGCAGGCGCCGGCCGACGGACAGGCCGCCTGCTCGACCTCGAGCAGGTCCTCGTCCGAGATCGCGCCGACCGAATGCTGGCCGACCGCCTCGAAGACGTCCTGGATGGTGATCTGGCGGCCGCGCCACGTGCCGGGCAGGATCGAGCCGCCATAGATGAAGATCGACGGCACGTTGAGCCGCACCATGGCCATCATCATGCCGGGCAGCGACTTGTCGCAGCCGGCAAGGCCGACCAGCGCGTCATAGCAATGGCCGCGCATCGTCAGTTCGACCGAGTCGGCGATCACGTCGCGCGAGACGAGCGATGCCTTCATGCCCTGATGGCCCATCGCGATGCCGTCGGTGACGGTGATGGTGCAGAACTCGCGCGGCGTGCCGTTGGCGGCCGCGACGCCCTTCTTGACCACCTGCGCCTGGCGCATCAGCGAGATATTGCAGGGCGCAGCCTCATTCCAGCACGAGGCGACGCCGACCAGCGGCTGCGCGATTTCGTCGGGCGACAGGCCCATCGCATAGAGGAACGAACGGTGCGGCGCGCGTGCGGGACCGACGGTCACGTGTCGGCTGGGCAGCTTGGCCTTGGAGATTGCCTTGGCGTCCATTTCGCTCCTGACCGCCCCGGGCGGGCGGCTTCCTCCCGTTGGGCGAGAACGCGCCCTCGGAAATGCAGCATCTGGCCTGCGCCCGGTTTATGGCGGGAAATGGGCGCAGCCTCCTCGGCCATCTCTATAGCCCGGAACGGGTTGCCAGAGTGTTGCACCAAAAACACAAATCGCGCCACGAAGGGCGCGATCTGCTTCAATAACGATTCATTAGCGACGTTTGGCGCTATTCGCCGTGTTTGGCCCGGTCGACCGCGGCCAGATGTTCCGGCGTCTCTTCGCCCTCGCCTTCCTTGATCAGCCAGGACAGCAGAACTGAACCCAGGATCAAGGCCGCAACGACGCTCAGCGAGAGTTCCGACGGCAGCTTGTACCAGTGCTGGATGATCATCTTGGCGCCGACGAAGATCAGCACAAGCGAGAGACCGTGCTTGAGGAAGCGGAACTCGCGCATCATGCCGGAAAGTACGAAGAACAGAGCACGCAGGCCGAGGATGGCGAACACGTTCGACGAGAAGACGATGAACGGGTCGTTGGAGATCGCCAGCACGGCCGGGATGGAATCGATCGCGAAGACGAGATCGGTCACCTCGACCGTCACGAGCACCAGGAACAGCGGCGTCATGAACAGGACGCCGTTGCGGCGCGTCAGGAACTTCGAGCCCTCGTACTCGTCGGTCACGCGTCCTGTGGACCGCAGCCATTTGACCACGCGGCTGTTGCCGGGATCTGCCATGTCGCCGTCATGCATCATCATCTTGTAGCCGGAATAAAGCAGGATGACGCCGAGAAGCGCCCCGACCCACCAGAACTGATCAACGAGATGGACGCCCGGCACGATGAGCGACAAGCGCATCACGATGGCACCGACGATGCCATAGAAAAGCACGCGGTACTGCGCCTCGGCCGGGACCTTGAAGTAGGAGAAGATGAGCGCGATGACGAAGATGTTGTCGAGCGACAATGCCTGCTCGACGAGATAGCCCGTCAGGAACTCGGAGCCGCGCTGCCGGCCCTCGAAATAGAAAATGCTCGCGGCAAACAGCATCGCCAGCGAGACATAGCCCGCGACCGTCAGAAACGCTTCGCGGGTTGTGATTACTCGATCCTTGCGATGAAGGACGAAGAGGTCGAAGAAAAGCACCAAGGCGACGAACGCCAGGAATCCGGGCCAGAGCCACTCGTGGTCAAACATGATTTTGGGTTTTCGGGTAGCGCTGCGTCGGCGCGTCGTCGATCGGTCCGACATCGCAGGCGACGCCTCGCCTGCCAGAGGGGCCCGGCCCGTGTGACGAGGCTGAAAATGCGCCTAGTGCGCGCGACATACAAGATGCCGCGCGCATTTTCTTTGCCAGTCAGCTAGGCAGCGTCACGAACCCGCGCAAGGGCGGTTTCCAACTTCGCCTTGGCTTGCCTGAATTCGGCAAGCTTTTCGCGCTCCGCCGCAACGATCTCGTCCGGCGCATTGGCAACGAACTTTTCGTTGGAAAGCTTCTTCTCGATCCGCTGCGCCTCGCCGTCCAGCTTGGTGATCTCCTTGGAAAGCCGGGCGGCTTCCGCCTGAAGGTCGATCAGATCGCCGAGCGGCAGGCATGCCGTCGCCTCGCCGACGACGATCTGCGCTGCGCCCTTCGGCGCTTCCGAAGCAAAGCCGATGTCACCGACCCGCGCCAGGCGCCGGATCGCCGGATCGTGCCGGCCGAGCCGCTCGCGCGTCGCCGCATTGCCACCGACGACGACCAGCGGCGCAATCGCGGCCGGAGGCACGTTCATCTCCGAACGCACGGAGCGGATTCCGGAGACGATGTCGATCAGCCAGTTGATTTCGGCCGCAGCGTCGGCATCCTCGAAATCCGGCTTCGGCCAGTCGGCATGGCAAAGCAGCGTGTCGCGCGCCGCCGTATGCGCCCAGAGCTCTTCCGTCATGTAGGGCATGAAGGGGTGGAGCAGCTTGTAGGTCTGCGACAGGACATAGGCCGCGACCTTCTGGCTTTCCGCCTTCGCCGCTTCGTCCTCGCCCATGAACACCGGCTTCAGGAGTTCCAGATACCAGTCGCAGACCTGGTTCCAGACGAAGCGGTAGGCCGCCGCCGACGCCTCGTTGAAGCGGTAGGAGGTGATGCCGTCCGTCACGGCCTCGGTCGCGCGCGAAAGCTCGGTCAGAATCCAGCGATTGACCGTCAGCTTCGCATCACCGGGCGCAAAGTCCGGATCGAGCGCCGCGCCGTTCATCTCGGCGAAGCGCGTTGCGTTCCAAAGCTTGGTGCCGAAATTGCGGTAGCCGGCGACGCGCGCCGGGTCCAGACGCACGTCGCGTCCCTGCGCGGCCATGATCGCGAGCGTAAAGCGCAGCGCGTCGGCGCCGTATTCCTCGATCAGGTCGAGCGGGTCGATGACGTTGCCCTTCGACTTCGACATCTTGGCGCCGTTCTTGTCGCGAACGAGCGCATGGACGTAGACCGTGTGGAACGGCTCCTCATCCATGAAGTGAAGACCCATCATCATCATCCGGGCAACCCAGAAGAAAATGATGTCGAAGCCCGTCACCAGAACGTCGGTCTGGTAGTAGGTCTTGAGATCCGGCGTCTTGTCCGGCCAGCCGAGCGTCGAGAATGGCCACAGCGCGGAGGAGAACCACGTATCGAGCACGTCCTCGTCGCGGGTCAGGATGTCGCCCGGCAAATAATTCTCCAGCTTGTCCTCGACCCACGCCTTCCACGGCCCCTCATGGGCGATGTAATGCTGGATCGCCGCTTCCAGCGCCAGTTCCTCGTCCTTCTCGACGAAGACGGTGCCGTCCGGTCCGTACCAGGCCGGAATCTGATGACCCCACCAGAGCTGGCGCGAGACGCACCAGGGCTGGATGTTCTCCATCCAGTCGAAATAGGTCTTTTCCCAGTTCTTCGGGACGAACTTCGTCCGGCCGTCGCGAACTGCCTCAATGGCGGGCTCGGCAAGCGTCTTGGCGTCGGCGAACCACTGGTCCGTCAGCATCGGCTCGATGACGACGCCGGAGCGGTCGCCGAAGGGTTGCGTGATCTTGCGGCTGTCGACCAGCGGAACGGCGTTGCCCTCCGCGTCGCTCGTCATGACGGCAAGGCCGTCGGCGTTGATCTGCGCGACAATCCGCTCGCGTGCTTCGTAGCGGTCGAGCCCGCGATATTCGTCCGGAACGAGGTTGATCTCGTCCACCGTCGCCTCGTCCGGCAGGCGGCCGGAGCGAACGATCTCGGCGGCCTGCGCGGCGCAGGTCGCATAGTCCTCGCCATCGGCGCGCATCGACGCCGTCAGGTCCATCAGCCGGTAAAGCGGAATGTCGTTGCGCTTGGCGACCTGATAATCGTTGAAGTCGTGCGCGCCGGTGATCTTGACTGCGCCCGAACCAAAGGTCGGGTCAGGATACTCGTCGGTGATGATCGGGATCAGGCGGCGGTGCTCTTTCGGCCCGACCGGAATCTCGCACAATTTGCCGACGATCGGCGCATAGCGCTCATCGTCGGGATGGACCGCCACCGCGCCGTCGCCCAGCATCGTCTCCGGCCGCGTCGTGGCGATCGAGATGTAGTCGCGCGTCTCGCGCAGGATGACGTTCCCGTCCGCGTCCTTCTCGACATATTCATAGGTCTCGCCGCCGGCCAGCGGGTATTTGAAATGCCACATATGGCCGTCGACATCGCGGTTCTCGACTTCGAGGTCGGAAATCGCGGTCTCGAATTTCGGGTCCCAGTTGACCAGCCGCTTGCCGCGATAGATCAGCCCCTGCTTGTAGAGCGTGACGAAGACCTCGATGACGGCCTTCGACAGGCCCTCGTCCATCGTGAACCGCTCGCGCGACCAGTCGCAGGACGCGCCGAGGCGCTTCAACTGGTGGATGATCGAGCCGCCGGACTGTTCCTTCCACGACCAGACGCGGGAAACGAACTCGTCGCGATCCATGTCCCGGCGCTGCAGCCCGCTCGCGGCAATCTGGCGCTCGACGACCATCTGCGTCGCGATGCCGGCATGGTCCATGCCCGGCTGCCACAGGACATTCTTGCCGCGCATGCGCTCGAAGCGGACGAGAATGTCCTGGAGCGTGTTGTTGAGCGCGTGCCCCATGTGAAGCGAGCCAGTCACGTTCGGCGGCGGAATGACGATGGTGAAGGCTTCGGCGCCCGGCTTCGAACCGGCACCGGCGCGGAAGGCGTCTTCCTCCTCCCACAGGCTGGCGATCTTCGGCTCGACGGCTTTGGCGTCGTAGGTCTTCTCAAGCATGGGAAATTGTCCGCTCGTTCAGGCGTTTCGTGCGGACGGTAAACCGGAAGGCCAAAGCCAAGTCAACTGCGAGGAGAGCCCCCTAGCGGGACCCGCCGCGTGCCACGCGCTCGATTTCCTCGCGCACCAACCGCTCGACCAGTGTGGGAAGATTGTCGTCGAGCCATTCCTGCAACATCGGCCGCAGCATGTCCTCGGCCATCTCGTCGAAGCTCTTGCGACGGCTCGCGGCGAAGGCATCCGTCAGTTCCCCAAACGAAGCCGCGACCTGACGTCCGGCGTTTTCGGACAGAATGGGCGCACGGCCGACTTCGGCGATCGGCTCCAGTGGGGGCGGCGCTTCGTGGGCCGCATCGTCCCGCGCATGCGCGTCCTGCTCGAGCGCGGCCTGCAATTCCTCGAACTCGGCGGCGAAGTCGTCGGGCAGTTCGAACGTTTCCGTCTCGCCGAAAGCCTCCGGACCGGCCGTCATCGGCGCCGGATCGGCCTGAACTTCCGGCACTTCCGGTTCGTCGGAATGTGCCGGTGTCGCAGCTACGGCCTGGTCGCGATCCGCTGATTCCCGCTCGGCGAGATCGGCCGGACGCAGGAACGAGACGACATCGGAATTGGCAGGCTCGAACGCCGGATCGTCGCCTTCTTCACCCTCAAAATGCGAGGGCGTATGACGGTCGAAGGCCGACGGCTTCTTGACCGTGTCGCTGTCCTCGATGATTCGCCGGATCGATGCGAGGATTTCCTCCATCGAGGGTTCACGCTGTGCTGAAGACGCCTGTGCCATTGCTCGCCCCGTGCCTTTCGGCCGTTTTCACGCCGATCACGCCAGATATTGTGGCGTCGAATCACAGGTAGATTAGCGACAAGCCCCGAAAGAGAGAATCCCCCGGGGCCCGATCACGAAGCTTTACACAGCTTTGATTCTAAACGGAAAGGTCAGCGACCGTCCGGCGTGCGCGTGCCGTACCACTTGTCCTTGACGGCATCGTAGTGCTCTTCGGGCTGATGGATCGTGACGGCGAGACCCAGATTGGAGGCCGTCAGACGACCGGCAGCCGACAGGATCGCGTAGCTTGCAACGACCACATCGCGCTCGGAACTTGCAAGATTGATCTGCGCGTTGATGACGTCCGCCTGGGCGTTGAGGACGTCGAGCGTCGTGCGCTGGCCGACATTCCGTTCCTCGCTGACGCCGTTGAGCGCAAGCTGCGCGGCCGAGGCGAGCTGGCGGTTGGCTGAGGACACCTCGCGCGCCGCGACATACTGCGTCCACGCGGCGGTGACCGCCTGGCGCACCTGATCGCGCGTTACGTCGACTTCGATCCGCGCCTGCCCGAGCTGCTCCTTCGACTGCCGCACTAGACCCGAAACGCGCCCGCCCTGATAGATCGGGATCGTCAGGTTGATGCCGACATTGGCCGAATTCGTCGTTTCCGAACCGGCCGTCATCCCGCCGGTTACGCCTGGCAAACCGCGGTCGGTATAGGTCGAGGATACACCGGCCGAAGCCGTCACCGAGGGAAGCAGGGCGCCTTCCGCGGACTTGACCGAGAAGCCGGCCGCGTCGACGAGATGCTGGGTCGCGAGGATCGCGGGATGTTGTGCTGCCGCCAGCGTATAGGCCGCATCGAGGCTCGGAGGCAGGAGATTGGTCAGCGGCCCCGCAGCCGAAAGGTTCGAGGGGTCCTGCCCCACGATCTGCCGGTAGAGCGCGCCGCTGGCCTGGACCTGCGCGCGGGCGGCGGCGAGCTGCGCGATTGCGGCAGCCCGGCTGGCATCGGCCTGCGCAACGTCCGTGCGCGTGCCCTCGCCGACTTCGAACCGCGAATTCGCCGCGCGGACCTGCTCGCCGAGGAAGGCGAGGTTGCGCTCCTGAAGCGAGGCGATCTGGCGATCGCGGATGATGTCCATATAGGCGCTGGCGGCGTTGAACAGGATGTTCTGTTCGGTGTTGCGCAGGCTCTGCTGCGCGGCGCGCACATTGGCTTCCGCCGAGCGCACATTGTTCGTGGTCTGGAAACCGTCGAACAGCGACTGCTGGATCGAGACGCCGAACGAACCGGTGAAGATATCGGTGCCGGACTGGGTCTGGTAGTTGATCTGGCCGCTGCCGCCCACGGTCGGACGCCAGCCCGACTTGGCGATCGGCACCGTTTCGTCGGTGACGCGGACGCCGGCACGCGCCGAATTCAGGCTGGCATTGTTCTCATAGGCCTTTGCCAGCGCCCCGAGGATCGTCTCCGAATGGGCCGGAGCGACGGCGATCAGCGCCGAGGATGCAAGAGCAGCGGAAAACAGAAATCGACGAAATGTGGACACGAATAACCACCCTCTTCAACATGCGCGCCAATCCGCGGCAAACGGTTCGAGCCGCGCATAACCGCCCCGGCATACCCGATTCGACGCGGCACGCCAGCAACACACATTAGACGATAGCGAATAATTCCTGCCGATAGGTTGCAGATCGGTAACAGGATGCCGCCCAAAATCGAACGGCTCAGAACTCGAAAGTCGGCACCTGGAGAAAGGCGGCAAGCGGCCGGATGGCGCAATTGAAGGCGCGGCGCGACGCGAGATTGCCGTTCTCCTTCAGGAACAGGGTCGCCTTGCCGGCATTGCCCTGTCCGATCACCGCCACCAGGCGTCCGCCATCCTTCAACTGGTCGAGAAGCGAACCAGGCACCTCGTCGACGGCGCCTTCGATGACGATCACGTCGAACGGCGCCTCGGACGGATACCCCTCGGCGAGCGGCCCTTCCACCACGGCGACATTGTCGAAGCCGAGACGGCTGAGCGTGTCGGTCGCCGAAGCGGCCAGGTCCGGGTCGCTTTCGAGGCCAATGACCGAGCTGCCGAGCTGCGACAGGATGGCGGCCGAATAGCCCGTTCCCGTCCCCACATCGAGGATGAAGTCCCCCGGCCGGATCTCGGCGAGCTGCAGCAGTTTGCCGAAGGGCGAAGGTTCCATGAGATAGCGCGCGGCGGCATCCTTGCGGGCCGGCGAGATCTCGATGTCTTCGTCGATATAGGCGAGCGCCTTGCGCCGACCGGGAACGAATTCCTCGCGCGCGACGCTCGACATCGCGTCGAGAACGGCGATGTCCGAGACGTCTGTGGTCCGCAACTGGCCGTCGACCATCTTGCGTCGCTGCACTGCATAATCGGAAGTCATGGTCGCCCTGCCCACGCTAAATGCCGCCTCGCCTGCGGCGCCCCATGCCGACACCTTGCGGCGCGTCTGTGGAGCACCAGTGGAGGCCTCGCCCGGAATCGAACCGGGGTGCAAGGATTTGCAGTCCTCTGCGTAACCACTCCGCCACGAGGCCATCCGGGCGTCGAGCCCTGGGGCTCCATTAGGTTGGCGGCCGCCCGCCTGTCAACAGGCCAGTTGCCGTTTCCCCCTGCCGCTGGGACAATCACGGCTCGCGCCCGCGCCTCCCATTGCGGCTGCCCCACCAGACGGTGGATCGGCGCCGCCATCTGCGCACCATGGCGAACTCATAGGACAGAACGAGGATGCCGAGCGGGATCATCCAGAAGCCGAGAATCGGCAGGAAACCGAGAATACCGCCGATGACCAGCAGGATGCCGATCGATATTCGCAGCATGCGCGACTGCGGCAACGGGATCGTCCTGCCGAAGAGAGAAATGCGCTGCTGGAAATCGGGCTCGGCCATCGGCGCGTCCTCGAGGGTCTGGGTCATGATCCGATTCATCTAGGATAGATTGGGGCTGTTTCGGGGCTAAGCCCTGAAATCCGCTGCGAAAGTTCCGCACCGTAACGCATTTTCGCGCGGTTCGATCCAACTTTCATGCGGTTTTCGACACGATGCGCTTTGCAAATCGAAAAACTGTTTGCTATAGGCACGCTCGTTCTCACGAGCATCGTTCCCCGGTAGCTCAGTGGTAGAGCAACCGGCTGTTAACCGGTTGGTCGCTGGTTCGAATCCGGCCCGGGGAGCCATCTATCCGGCATCAGAAGGCCGGATTGGCCTTGGCCGGCAGCGGCTTTCGTCGTGCCGGCACTTTACTCGATGGCCAGTTGTGATACTGCCACGGCGATGCCCTTGTAGCTCAGTTGGTAGAGCACCTGATTTGTAATCAGGGGGTCGCGGGTTCAAATCCTGCCGGGGGCACCATGTGCGCCATCATCGCTTTGCAGCCCCTTGCCGACATGCTACCCGCTTGATCCCAGGCATTTGGACCGAGCGCATCTGATGGATTCACGTTCTCCTTCGCAGTCGATCGCCTTCGTCAGTGCCGCGACCGACGAGGCGCAGTCCGCCGCGCGGCGGCTCGCCGCGCTTTACGGTCAGGCCAGCCTCGAAGAGGCGGACGTGGTGGTCGCCCTTGGCGGCGACGGGTTCATGCTCCAAACCTTGCGCGAGCAGATGGGCAGCGGCAAGGCCATCTACGGCATGAACAAGGGAACCGTCGGGTTTCTCATGAACGAGTTCGCCGAAACGGGTCTGCGCGATCGCATCGCGGCTGCGCTGCCCGAGACGATCCGCCCGCTCGAAATGATTGCCGAAACCGCCGAAGGTCCGGAAGCCAAGCTTCTGGCGATCAACGAGATCGCGCTCTTCCGCCAGTCGGCGCAGGCGGCCAAGCTGCGCATCACAATCGACGGCAAGGTGCGGCTCGACGAACTCGTCTGCGACGGGGTGATGGTGGCGACGCCTGCGGGCTCGACGGCCTACAATCTCTCCGCCCACGGCCCGATCCTGCCGCTCGACGCGCCTCTTCTCGCGCTGACGCCGGTAAGCCCCTTCCGTCCCCGCCGCTGGCGCGGTGCGCTGCTGCCGAACCGTGCCACGGTCAGCTTCGAGATTCTCGAAGCGGAGAAGCGGCCGGTGAATGCGGTGGCGGACCACACCGAAATCCGTTCAGTGCTGAAGGTGACGGTGCGCGAGGCGAGCGACGTGACCGCGACGGTCCTCTTCGACGCAAGCCATTCCTGGGACGAACGCGTCCTGGCCGAGCAGTTCCGCTATTGAGCGACGAATGCGCGCGGCATTAACGAAAAGGGCTTGAAAACCGAGGGTTCGATTGACATTTGCCGAGCTTGGCCTTAACGCCACGGCAGCACTTCCACGCCGCTGGCCTGGAACCCTTGTTGCATGGGCGCAATCCGCGCGCCGCCAAACCTAGCAGAGACAATCAAAAACGTGTCAGCTGAAAGCAAGATTGAAGACCAGGCGTCCGAGCCGACCCTGACCTTTGCCGATCTCGGACTTTCGCCAAAAGTCCTCTCCGCCGTGACAGACGCCGGATACACCGTTCCGACACCGATCCAGGCAGGCGCGATTCCCCATGCGCTGCTCGGCAAGGACGTTCTCGGCATCGCCCAGACGGGCACCGGCAAGACCGCCGCCTTCGTTCTTCCCATGATCACGCGCCTCGAGAAGGGCCGCGCCCGCGCACGCATGCCGCGCACGCTCATTCTCGAGCCGACGCGCGAGCTTGCCGCACAGGTCGAAGAGAACTTCATCAAGTATGGCAAGAATCACAAGCTCAACATCGCGCTGCTGATCGGCGGCGTGTCGTTCGACGAGCAGGAAAAGAAGCTGGAGCGCGGGGCCGACGTGCTGATTGCGACGCCCGGCCGCCTGCTCGATCACCGCGAGCGCGGCAAGCTCCTGCTCAACGCCGTCGACATTCTCGTCATCGACGAAGCCGACCGCATGCTGGATATGGGCTTCATTCCCGATATCGAGCGCATCTGCGAAATGATCCCGTTCACCCGGCAGACGCTGTTCTTCTCGGCGACGATGCCGCCGGAGATCACCAAGCTGACCGAGAAGTTCCTGCAGGCGCCGGTCCGCGTCGAGGTCTCGAAGGCTGCGTCCACCGCTACGACCGTCACCCAAAGGCTGGTGAAATCGAAGTCGAAGGACTGGGACAAGCGCGCGACGCTTCGCGATCTCATCCGCGCCGAAGAAGGCGAACTGAAGAACGCGATCATCTTCTGCAACCGCAAGACCGCGGTTTCCGAACTCTTCCGCTCGCTCGTCAAGCATGAGTTCGATGCCGGCGCGCTTCATGGCGACATGGACCAGCGCGCGCGCATGGCGATGCTCGCCGGCTTCCGGGACGGCAAGCTCAAGCTGCTCGTCGCCTCCGACGTCGCCGCGCGCGGCCTCGACATTCCCGACGTCAGCCACGTGTTCAATTTCGACGTGCCGATCCACGCCGAGGATTACGTCCACCGCATCGGCCGCACCGGCCGGGCCGGGCGTTCCGGCAAGGCCTTCACGCTGGCGACGAAGGCCGACGGCAAATATGTCGACGCGATCGAGAAGCTGATCGGCCAGAGCATCGAATGGCATGATGGCGACCTGTCGACCATCGTCCACGACGACAGCGCCGACGAAGCACCGCGCCGCGGAGCGAAAGGCGCGCGTGGCCGTGGCGGCCGCAAAAGCGACGAGGAAAAGCGCCCGCGTCGCGGCCGCAAGTCCGATGAGGCTGCGCCGGTGGCGGCCGCCGTTGAGGATGCGATCGTCGAAGACGCAGCGGACGTACAGGACGCGGCGCCGGTCCCGGTCGCCGCGATGGCGGACGAGCGTCCGGAACGCAGCGAGCGTCGCGACGCGATCCGCGCGGGCAATGCCGAGCGGCAGCGCGCGTCCTACGGGTCCGACCAGCGCAACACGCGCAACCAGGACCGCGACCGTCGCCACCGCCGCGACGATCTCGGCGAAGCACCGATCGGCTTCGGCGACGACATTCCGGCCTTCATGAAGGTCGTCGCGAAGGTCTGACCTTCTTCGACATCTCGGCGCGGCGCGATGCCGCGTCGGCCAATCTCGCCCAGTCGGCGAGTTCCGCCGGATCGTCGAGCGCGGCGTCCGGGATGGACCAGTACGGCATTATCGCCGGTTTTCCCTTGCCCTCATAGACCCATTGCCGCGAGCCCGCCGCCGCGAATCGCGGAGCCGTCTCCGCGTCCGCCTTCAGCCAGACCTCGTCGAAGGCATGAAGCGCGATGATTCGGCCCTGGTGATAGATGCCGTGGCCGCCGAACATGCGCCGGATCGTAACTGGCCCGAACTCGGCGAACATGTCGATCAGATCGGCTGGCTGCATGGCTGGGCTCCACGTTGCGATGCGCTAGATTAGCGCGTGTCGGCAAATTGCGGGAGCGCCCAATGCCTCTGAAACTCAAAGGATCTTGCCGGTGCGGCGCCGTCAGTTTCAGCGTCGACAGCCACACACCCGCGCCCTACCAGCTTTGCTATTGCTCCATCTGCCGCAAGCAGCAGGGCGGCGGCGGATTCGCGATCAATCTCGGCGCGTTAGCAGCTACGCTTGAGATCGAGGGGCAAGACCGTATCGGTGTCTATCGCGCTGAGATCGAGGACGACGAGCATCCGCATTGCGAGGCGTCGAGCGGCAAGCGCAACTACTGCCGCGACTGTGGCTCAGCCCTCTGGCTCTATGATCCGAACTGGCCGGACCTCATCCACCCGTTCGCTTCAGCTATTGACTCGGAGTTGCCGAAGCCGCCCTCGCACGTACATCTGATGCTGAAATACAAGGCGGCGTGGGTCGAGCCCGATATCCGCGACGGCGACGAGACCTTCGACCTTTACCCGAAGCTCTCGATCGCCGATTGGCACAGGAAGCATGGGATGTGGGTGGATTGACGGTCGGCCGTCAGGCGACGGCGCCCTGCCCGCGCGCTTCGGCCAGCGCCTTGAGGTCGGCCGGTTGAAGCTCGATCGATTCGCCGCAACCGCAGGCGGACGACTGGTTGGGATTGTTGAAGGTGAAGCCCGAACGCAGCTTGGTCGTCTCGAACCCCATCTCGGTGCCGAGCAGGAACAGCGCGGCCTCTGGCGCAACATAGACATGGGCCCCGTCGCGCTCGACATGGTCGTCCTTGGGGTTGGCCGCGGTGACGAGGTCGACCGTGTATTCCATGCCCGCGCAGCCACCCTTCTTGATGCCGACGCGAATACCGGCAGCACCCTCGCGCGCGGCGACGATGTTGCGGACGCGGGCGGCAGCCTCGTCGGTCAGTGTCAGAACTTGAAAACGTGCCATCAACTGCTCCATGCCGGCGGGTTCAAGGCCCGCGGAATGTCCTATGCCCCGAAGATGGGGAAGTTTGCCTCGCGGCGCAACCCGTCGCTAGTACCAGCCGACGGCCACCTGCGCCTCTTCCGACATCCGGTCCGGCGTCCACGGCGGATCGAACACCATCTTCACGTCGACGTCCGAGACGCCTTCGACCGTGCTGACGGCATTTTGCACCCAACCGGGCATCTCGCCGGCAACGGGGCAGCCAGGCGCGGTGAGTGTCATGTCGATCTTGACCGAACGGTCATCCTCGATGTCGATCTTGTAGATCAGGCCGAGTTCGTAGATGTCGGCCGGGATTTCCGGGTCGTACACCGTCTTCAGCGCCGAGACGATGTCGTCGGTCAGCCGCGCGATTTCCTCCGCGGGAATGGCGGAAACGCTCGCATTTTCAGTCGCAGCTACGTCGTCGGTCATGGCTTCACCCGAAGAAACTGCGCGCCTTTTCAAGCGCTTCGGCGAGAGTGTCGATCTCGGCCTTGGTATTATACATGGCGAATGAGGCACGGCATGTCGAGGTCACGCCGAACCGCTTCAAGAGCGGCTGGGCGCAGTGCGTGCCGGCACGCACGGCGACGCCAGCGCGGTCGATGACCATCGACACGTCATGGGCGTGGATGCCATGCAGTTCGAAGGAGACGATGGCGCCCTTGCCCGGCGCATTGCCGATGATGCGCATCGAGTTGATGCGGGAAAGGCGCTCATGCGCGTAGACCGCGAGTTCCGCCTCATGCGCGGCGATCGCCTCGCGGCCGATACCTTGCATGTATTCCAGCGCCGCGCCGAGCCCGATCGCCTGGACGATTGGCGGCGTGCCGGCCTCGAAGCGATGCGGCGGCTCGTTATAGGTGACGTTCTCCTCCGTCACCTCTTCGATCATCTCGCCGCCGCCCTGGAAGGGACGCATCTTTTCCAGCATTTCCTTGCGGCCATAGAGGATGCCGATGCCCGACGGACCGTAGACCTTGTGGCCGGTGAAGACGTACCAGTCGCAGCCCAGATCCTGCACGTCGACGACGGTGTGGACCGCGCCCTGGCTGCCATCGACCAGAACCGGAATGCCGCGCGCATGGGCGGTCCGCACGATCTCCTTGATCGGGGTGACGGTGCCGAGCACGTTGGACATATGCGTGACCGCGACGAGCTTGGTGCGGTCGGTCAGCCGCTTCTCGAATTCCTCGACGTGGAACTGGCCTTCGTCGTCGACGGGCACCCAGACGAGCTTCGCGCCCTGCCGCTCGCGGATGAAGTGCCACGGCACGATGTTGGAGTGATGCTCCATCACCGAAAGCACGATCTCGTCGCCCTCGCCTATATTCGGCATCCCGTAGCCGTACGCGACCGTATTGATCGCCTCGGTCGCCGACTTGGTGAAGACGATCTCGTCAATGCTGGAAGCATTGAGGAACCCGCGCACGGTCTCGCGCGCGGCCTCGTACGCGTCGGTGGCGGCGTTGGAGAGAAAATGTAGGCCGCGATGCACATTGGCGTATTCGGACGAATAGGCCTTGGTGATGCGGTCGATGACCGCCTGCGGCTTTTGCGCCGACGCGCCATTGTCGAGATAGACGAGCGGCTTGCCGTAGACCTCGCGCGACAGGATCGGGAAGTCGCGGCGAATGGCCTCGACGTCATATGGCTTCAGCGTTCCTGTCGGCGCGTTCATGGCTTACCCGTGATTCTCGAACCAGTTCTCGAGCCGCGCTTCCAGCGCGTCGACGATCGCTTCGTCGTCCAGTTCCTCGATGACCTCGCGCAGGAACGCCTTCACCAAGAGTCCGCGCGCCAGCTTCTCCTCGACGCCGCGCGCCATCAGGTAGAACAGGTGCGCATGGTCGATCTCGGTCACCGTGGCGCCATGGCCGCAGGCCACGTCGTCGGCGAAGATTTCGAGTTCCGGCTTGGTGGAAAACTCGCCTTCGTCGGAAAGCAGCAACGTGTTGCACGCCATCTTCGCGTCGGTCTTCTGCGCCAGCCGGTCAACGCGGATCTGGCCCTGGAACACGCCATGTGCCCGGTCGGTGATAACGTTGCGGATGATCTCGGTCGAAGTCGTGTGCGGGGCGGCATGGTCGAGCACCATGGTTACGTCGCAATGGACGTCGCCGCCGAGGAGGTTGACGCCGCGCAGGCGGAAATCCGAGCCCTCGCCGGCCGCCACCACATGCACTTCCTGCCGAACGAGCTTGCCACCCGTGTTCATCAGGAAAATCGTCACCTTGGCATTGGCGCCGATCCGCGCGCGGATCTGACCGAGATGGGTCGCAGTCTTCGGCTGGTCCTGGATGATCAGCCAGTTGATCTCGGCACCGTCGCCGATCTCGACATCCGTCACCGAGCTGACCAGCGCATCAGCCGTGCCGGTCTGCCGCTCGACGATGGTCGCCTTCGCGCCCTTACCGATGCGCGCGGCGAAGCGCGCATGCACCTGCCCGCCCGAATGGACGTTCTGCAGTTCGATCGGCGCCGCGATCTCGGCGCCCTCGGGGATCGTCAGGTCGAAGCCGTCCGAGACGAACGCGGCATTGATCGCGCCAACCGTGTCGTCCGCCTTCAGCGGCGCAAGATCGCCCGCGAGCGCGCCGCTCATCAGGCGGTCGGCGATCTTCTCGATTCGCACCCCGTCGATGCCGGCATGGTGCTGCGCGTTGCCGTCGACAACGGTCAGGACCGACGAACCATCGACCAGAGGCGCGATCGCGCTGGCATAGCCCGCTCCGCCATCGGCGGGAACGGACGCCAGAAGGCGGCGCAGATCGGTGTAGTGCCAGGCCTCGACGCGGCGCGTCGGCAGACCGGCCTTGAGGACAGCGGCGGCCTCGTCGCGCTTTGCCGCGACTTCCGGCGAGCCGGTCAGCGACGGACGGCGCGCGGCGAAGCCCTCGATCAGGGCCTCCTCGGCGCTCGTCAGCTTGGGTGCTGCGTGAACGTTCATGTCAGCCACCCCGCTCAGGCCGCTTCGCCGATGATGCCGGCATAGCCGTCGCGCTCCAGTTCGAGCGCGAGCGACTTGTCGCCCGACTTCACGACCTGGCCGCGCGAAAGCACGTGGACCGAATCCGGCACGATATAGTCGAGCAGGCGCTGGTAGTGGGTGATCACGACGAAGGCGCGGTCCGGCGAGCGCAGCGAGTTGACGCCGTCGGCGACGATCTTGAGCGCATCGATGTCGAGGCCGGAATCCGTCTCGTCGAGCACGCACAGCTTCGGCTCCAGGAGCTTCATCTGCAGGATTTCCGCGCGCTTTTTCTCGCCGCCGGAAAAGCCGACATTGAGCGGGCGCTTCAGCATCGCCATGTCGATGTTGAGACCGCCGGCGTTTTCCTTCACGCGCTTGATGAATTCCGGGATCTTGAGCTCGTCCTCGCCGCGCGCCTTGCGTTGCGAATTCATCGCCACCTTGAGGAATTCCATCGTCGCGACGCCCGGGATTTCCATCGGATACTGGAAGGCGAGGAAGATGCCCGACGCGGCGCGCTCAGCCGGGTCCATCTCGAGGATGGATTCGCCATTGTAGAGAATGTCGCCCTCGGTCACCTCATAGTCCTCGCGGCCGGCGAGAATGTAGGAGAGCGTCGACTTGCCCGAGCCGTTCGGGCCCATGATGGCGGCGACTTCACCCTTCTGGACGGTGAGGTTCAGGCCCCGGATGATCTCGGTGCCGTCTTCGGCGATGCGGGCGTGCAGGTTCTTGATTTCAAGCATGTTCGAATTCCTGAATGTCGTCTGGGGACGGCGGCGTCAGCCGACCGAGCCTTCGAGAGAGATACCGATGAGCTTCTGCGCTTCGACCGCGAATTCCATCGGCAGTTCCTGGATCACGTCCTTGACGAAGCCGTTGACGATGAGCGCGATGGCTTCCTCTTCGGGAATGCCGCGCTGCATGACGTAGAAGAGCTGGTCCTCGGAGATCTTCGACGTCGTCGCTTCGTGCTCGAACTGGGCCGTCGCGTTCTTGGCCTCGATGTAAGGCACGGTGTGCGCGCCGCAGTCATTGCCGATCAAAAGCGAATCGCACTGCGTGAAGTTGCGCGCGTTGGTCGCCTTGCGATGCGCCGAGACCTGGCCGCGATAGGTGTTGTTCGAGTGCCCGGCCGAAATGCCCTTGGAGATGATGCGGCTCGACGTGTTCTTGCCGAGATGGATCATCTTGGTGCCCGAGTCGATCTGCTGGTAGCCGTTCGACACGGCGATCGAATAGAACTCGCCGCGGCTGTCGTCGCCGCGCAGGATGCAGGACGGATACTTCCAGGTGATCGCCGAGCCGGTCTCGACCTGCGTCCACGAAATCTTGGAGCGGTCGCCACGGCAGTCGCCGCGCTTGGTGACGAAATTGTAGATGCCGCCCTTGCCGTCCTTGTCGCCCGGATACCAGTTCTGGACCGTCGAATACTTGATCTCGGCATCATCGAGCGCGATCAGCTCGACGACGGCCGCGTGAAGCTGGTTTTCGTCGCGCTGCGGCGCCGTGCAGCCTTCGAGATAGGACACATAGGCGCCCTCCTCGCAGATGATCAGCGTGCGCTCGAACTGGCCCGTGTTCTTCTCGTTGATGCGGAAATATGTCGACAGTTCCATCGGGCAGCGGACGCCCTTCGGCACGTAGACAAACGATCCGTCCGTGAAGACTGCGGCGTTGAGCGTCGCGTAGAAATTGTCCGTCGTCGGAACCACGGAACCGAGATATTTCTGCACGAGTTCCGGATGCTCGCGCACCGCCTCGGAAATCGAACAGAAGATCACGCCGGCAGCGGCCAGTTCCTTCTTGAAGGTCGTGACGACCGAGATGGAATCGAAAACGGCGTCGACCGCGACGCGGCCCGACTTGTAGACGTTGTCGTTGGCCGCATCGTCCTCGCCCTCGTCCTTCTGGACGCCGGCAAGGATTTCCTGCTCGCGCAGCGGGATGCCGAGCTTCTCATAGACGCGCAGGAGTTCGGGATCGACCTCGTCGAGCGATTTCGGCCCGGTCTGGTTCTTCGGCGCGGCGTAATAGTGAATGTCCTGGAAGTCGATCTTCGGATAGTCGACGCGCGCCCAGGTCGGCTCTTCCATGGTGAGCCAGCGGCGATAGGCGTTCAGGCGCCAGTCGAGCATCCACTGAGGCTCGTCCTTCTTGGCCGAGATCATGCGGATGGTTTCTTCGCTCAACCCCTTGGGGGCGACGTCCATCTCGATGTCGGACTCAAAGCCGTATTTATACTGGTCCACGTCGATCTTGCGGACCTGATCGATGGTCTCCTGCACAGCAGGCATGAGCGCTCTCCATCCAGGCCGGGGTCAAGGCCCGGCAGTTGTCGATTTCGCATCCGCAGCAAACGCCGTCAGGATGCGCGTTACATAGGGAGGATTGCCGGCAAATGCACCCCTGCGGCGCGCCGATATCCTCTAAATTCCGTGGCCGTCAGGCGGCCGCTTGCCTGCGGCTCATAAACCGATCGAGCGCCTCTGCGAAAGCGGCAATCTCGTCTTCACCCGTCGAATGTCCGATCGACACGCGAATGCCGCTGACGTCCTCGCCGAGGCCCATGGCCTTGAGCACGCGGCTGGCGCCGACCTTGCCCGACGAGCATGCCGAACCCGACGACACGGCGATGCCGGCAAGATCGAAGGCGATCTGCGCGGTTTCGGCCTTTACGCCCGGAATGCCGAAGAACACCGTATTGGGCAGGCGTTCCGCCTTCTCGCCGAAGATAACCGCCTCGGGTACGCGTGCGCGGATCGCCGCTTCAATGTGTCCGCGCTTTTCGCGCAGCACATCCGCCTCGGCAAACACGGCAAGCGCGTTGCGCGCCGCGGCGCCGAAACCGGCGAGCGCCGCATAATTCTCCGTTCCTGCGCGATGCCCGCGCTCCTGCCCGCCACCGGTAGCGATCGGCGCCGGCATCAGGACGTCGCTGTTGCCGACCAGCGCGCCTGCGCCCTTCGGCCCACCGATCTTGTGCGCAGCTAGGATCAGGAAATCGGCGCAAAGCGCTGCGATATCGAGGGAAACGCGTCCTCCTGCCTGCACCGCGTCGAGCACGAGCACGCCACCGGCCTCATGCACGATTGCGGCGATCTCCGCCGCGGGCTGGATCACGCCCGTCTCGTTATTCGCCAGATGCACCGCGACGAGCGGCAGCCCTTCCGAGCGGTCATGTGCCTCCAGCGCTTTCTTCAGCGCATCGAGCTCGAGCACGCCGTCACCGTCCACCGGCAGTTCGCAGACGTCATCCTTGGCAAAACGACCGCCGCCGACGACGATCGAGTGATCGGTGGTCGACGTGTAGAGCCTCGAATAGGTGAGCGGCGAACGGCCCATCCGCCAATCGGGCGTCAGCGCCAGCGCCACGGCCTCGCTCGCGCCCGAGGTGAATACGACGTGGTCCGGCTTCGCGTTGCACAACGCGGCGACGTCGCGCCTTGCCTCTTCCACCAGCCGCTTGGCCTGCCTGCCTTCGGCATGGACGGACGACGGATTGGCTGTCAGGTCCAGTGCAGCGACCATCGCCGCCCGCGCTTCGGGCAGAAGCGGCGCGCTGGCATTCCAGTCCAGATAGAAGCGGCGTCCGGTCATTGCGGCGGTGTCAAATCCAATTCGAGGCCCTGGCGGCGAACGGCGTTATTTCCTTGAATTCGCAAGGCGAGCCGTCCTATCTACCCGCTTTGCGAAAAGCGGCGAAGCCCGCCACTTTTGAATTGTTCTAAACTAGTTTCTATGGAGACGCCCGCCCCGCGTCAAGTCCGAACGGCCTGACATCGGGTCCAGTGGCATCGCCGGCGGTTCAACTGGAGTATCCCATGCCCGAGGTCATCTTCGCCGGTCCGGCCGGACGCCTTGAAGGTCGTTATCAGCCTTCCAAGGAAAAGAACGCGCCCATCGCGATCGTCCTGCATCCCCATCCGCAGTTCGGCGGCACGATGAACAACAAGATCGTGTACGACCTCTTCTACATGTTCCAGAAGCGCGATTTCACCGTCCTGCGCTTCAATTTCCGCAGCATCGGCCGCAGCCAGGGCGAATTCGACCATGGCGCGGGCGAACTGTCCGATGCCGCCGCGGCGCTCGACTGGGTGCAGTCGCTGCATCCCGATTCCAAGAGTTGCTGGGTTGCCGGCTATTCGTTCGGCGCCTGGATCGGCATGCAGCTCCTGATGCGCCGTCCGGAAATCGAGGGCTTCATCTCGATCGCGCCGCAGCCGAACATCTACGATTTCTCGTTCCTCGCGCCCTGCCCCTCCTCTGGCCTCATCATCCATGGCGATGCCGACCGCGTTGCCCCGCCTAAGGACGTACAGACGCTGGTCGACAAGCTGCACACCCAAAAGGGCATCACGATCACGCAGAAGACCCTGCCCGGCGCGAACCACTTCTTCGCCAGCCACGGAGAGACGCTGATCGAGGAATGTTCGGACTATCTGGACCGTCGCCTTGCCGGTGAGCTGGCCGACCCCAAACCGAAACGCCTCCGCTGACCTGACGCTACGTCAACGACCCTCGACTCCTGTACGGACTCATGGCAGCTTTCGGTTGTCGTCAGGCATTCGAGGGGATCGCCATGCACAAGTTCGAAATCTACAAGGACAAGAAGGGCGAAACGCGCTTTCGCTTTCGCGCCGGCAATGGCGAATTGATGTTCTCTTCGGAGGGCTACAAATCGAAGGCTTCGGCGGTCAAGGCCGTCGAGTCGATCAAAAAGAATGCACCCGAGGCGGCCGTCGATGACATGACTGCCGCCGCCAAACCGGAAGCAGCCAAACCGGCAAAGGCGGCTGCCAAACCGGCCGCCAAGAAGGCGGCGCCGAAAAAGGTCATGGCCAAGGCCTGAAGCTTCAACCCGGCCGCGCGATCACTCCACCCGTCACCGGCGCGCGGCACCCGGTCGTCGTCGGCCATGTCAGCGGCATGCCGCGCATGGAACGGACCGCGAGATAGGCCCAGGCTTCCGCTTCCATTGCATCACCGTCGAGACCGACATCCTCGGCGAGCAGAACTCTCGCGCCATGCACCTCCGCGCCTTTGCTGAGGTCGGCCGCGATATGCGGGTTCTTGCGCCCGCCGCCGCAGACGATCCAGCTTTTCGGCGCCGCCGGCATGTGCTCGGCGGCTTTCAAGATGGCCTCGGCCGACACGGCTGCCAGCGTTCGCGCGCCGTCGGCAAGCTCGAGTCCTGCGGCAAGTTCCAGCGTGAAGTCGTTGCGATCGAGCGATTTCGGTCCCGAGCGCGCGAAGAACGGATTGTCGAGATATCGCTCCACGACGCCGGCGACCACGCCGCCCTCGCTGGCGATCATGCCGTTCTGGTCGAATGGCACGCCGCCTTCGCGCGACACCCACTGATCGATCAGCGCATTGCCCGGTCCGCTGTCGAAAGCGACCGGCGGACCGTCTGCGGCAACGAAGGTGATATTTGAAATGCCGCCGATATTGACGAAGCAGACCGGCAGGTCGACCGCGGGAAGTTTGGCTCCGAGAGCCCCATGATAGGCCGGCACGAGCGGAGCCCCCTGCCCGCCCGCGACCATGTCGGCCGCGCGCATGTCGAACACGACCGGCGTATTCGTCTCGCGCGCCAGTAACGCGCCGTCGCCGATCTGCACCGTCAGCGCTCGTTCGGGGCGGTGGAGCACGGTCTGGCCGTGAAAGCCGATCAGGTCGACCGCACCGTGTGCATCGACGAAAGCCGCAACCGCGCGCGCATGGCGAAGCGTCAGTTCGCGTTCGAGTTCAGCAAGATCGCCGGGACGCTCCGCGCGACTGGAAATTTCCTTCGCAACCTCCAGCGCCGCTTCGATCCGCCGGCGAAACGCGGCATCGTAGGCAACGAACATTGATGGCCCGCGCGTCACCGCGCTTTCGCCGTCGGTCGTGACGACCGCTAGATCGATTCCGTCCATCGACGTGCCGCTCATCAGCCCGAGCGCGCGCATTGCAGTCATGTCGGCGTCCATTCTTGTGATTCCGCATCGCAAAATGCTAAAGCGGCGCGGGTCCGATTGCCATTGGTGACCGGCCGTTTCGTTGCAACCAGAAAGAAAAGACCATGTCCGCCTTCAAGTCCGATTTCCTGCGCACCTTGTCCGAGCGCGGCTTCATCCACCAGATTTCGGATGAAACCGGCCTCGACGATCTGTTCGCCAAGGAAACCGTGACGGCGTATATCGGCTTTGATCCGACGGCGCCGAGCCTCCACGCCGGCGGCCTGATCCAGATCATGATGCTCTACTGGCTGCAGAAAACCGGCCACCGCCCGATCACCCTAATGGGCGGCGGAACCGGCATGGTCGGCGACCCGTCCTTCAAGGACGAGGCGCGCAAGCTGATGACGCTGGAGACGATCGCGAAGAACAGCGCATCGATCAAGCGCGTCTTCTCGAAATACCTGACCTTCGGCGACGGCCCGAAAGACGCCATCATGGCGGACAATGGCGACTGGCTGCGCAAGCTCAACTATCTCGAATTCCTGCGCGATGTCGGCGCGCATTTCTCGGTCAACCGCATGCTCTCCTTCGACAGCGTGAAGCTGCGGCTGGACCGGCAGCAGTCGCTGTCCTTCCTCGAGTTCAACTACATGGTTCTGCAGGCCTACGATTTCGTCGAGTTGAACAAGCGCTATGGCTGCCGGCTGCAGATCGGCGGCTCGGACCAGTGGGGCAACATCGTCAACGGCATCGATCTCGGCCACCGCATGGGCACGCCGCAGCTTTACGCGCTGACGACGCCGCTCTTGACCACCTCTTCGGGCGCCAAAATGGGCAAGTCGCTCAACGGCGCGATCTGGCTCAATCCGGAGATGCTCTCGGCCTATGATTTCTGGCAGTATTGGCGCAACACCGAGGACGCCGACGTCGAGCGCTTCCTGAAGCTCTACACGACGCTGCCGATGGACGAGATCGCGCGGCTGGGCGCGCTTGGCGGCACGGAGATCAATGAGGCCAAGAAGGTGCTTGCGACCGAGATCACGGCCATGCTGCACGGTCGCGAAGCGGCGGAAGCCGCCGCAGAGACCGCGCGCAAGACCTTCGAGGAAGGCGCGCTCGCCGAAAGCCTGCCGACGATCGAGCTGCCGTCCGCCGAACTCGAAGCCGGCATCGGTGTCCTCCAGCTCTTTGTGAAGGCCGGCCTTGCCGGCTCCAACGGCGAAGCGCGTCGCCACGTCCAGGGCGGAGCGGTTCGCCTCAACGACTCGCCCGTCAGCGATGACCGTCAGGTGATCGGGACCGGCGACGTGACGGCGGACGGCATTATCAAGCTCTCGCTCGGCAAGAAGAAGCACATCCTCGTCCGGCCGGTCTGATCGGACTATTCGGAGAACTCGAATACCGAGCGAAAAATACCCGGCGCGATCGCGGAGAGCGGATTGATCTGCAACTGCGGCGCGTCGGTCGGCCCGGCCAGCTTGAAGGTAATGCCGATAAGCCCGCGGTCACGGCCATTGCCGAGAATCTGGCCGATCAGCGGGATTTCGGCGAAGAGCCGGTTGATCCCATAGGCCGGCATGAAGGTGCCCGTCATCGACATGTTGCCGCTGCCGTCATAGACGGTGCCCTGGAAGGTCGAGCCGATATCGGGCCCGCGAATGACGCCGTTCTCCAGCGCCAGATAACCCTTGCCCTGGCTGATGCCCGAAAAGGCGCGGTCGAAGAAGACGCGCTGGACGTCGAGCCTGCCTTTCACGACATCGTTGAGCGAACGCCCCCGCGTGTCCGACGGCGTCGAGACGAGCGAGGCGAGACGCGGCTCGTCCACCAGCCAGAAATCGCGCGCGCCAACGCGGCCGACCAGCGACCCGCCCTCCGCGCCGCGCAGTTCGACATTGAGCCGCCCACCCTCCATCCGACCGTAGAGATCGAGAAAACGCAGCACCGCACCGGCATCACCGGTTTCGGCGCGCAAATAACGCCCGCCCTGCCCGATGCCGTGATTGACCTCCAGCTTGGCGCCCGATCCGGTGGTTGCGGTGGCGGAAAGGTTTTCGATGGTGGCGCCCGTCCCCGCATAGGCAATCACGACGCCGCGAAGCGTCTCGTTGCCGAAACCGGTGACGTTGGCCACGTTGAGATCGAGGCGGATCGGCACCGGGTCGCCACCGCCGCCGCTCGCAGCCTCGCTGGTCGCTCGCAACGCCTTGATCAGCGAGCGCGCATCGAGCGTTTCCCCTTTGACCGTGATCCCATAGCCGCGTCCGCGCCGGGCGATGTCGACGCTGAACGCATCGCCGCGATTGAGCCGCACCTGCGGGAAGCTCGCCTTGGTCAGACCCGCTTCGTCGAGCGACACCTCCCCGCCCACAGCGAAGCTTTCGCCCTTGATGCCGAAGCCGTGCAGGAAGGTCTGGCCGCCGTTCCGCTCCATCTGGAAGGCAGTCGTCGCCGCGATGCCCGCCCCCTTCGACCAACCGATCCACGGCAGGCTCAACACCGAACCGGAAAGGTCCGCGGTAACGGACTGCCGCTCGGCGCTCGAAAGGTCGATGCCGACTTCGGCATTGCCTGACAGCAGCATGGAAAGGGCCGGCAGAAGCTGGTCGCGCGCCGCATCGTCGAGCTTCAGATCGACCTTGCGCGACCGCTCGACGGTCTCGTTGAACGGCTCCGTCATGGCGATCGTCGCCGGAACGCCATTCAGCTTCGCATCCGCATCGATCTGCGCATGGCTCGGGCGCACGCGCACCGTGCCATAGGCCTCGCTCACCGTCTGGCCCTGGAAAGGCTGCGCCAGTGCGACGTCGGCAATGTCGAGCTCGACGTCGAACCCGACCGGGATCTCGCGTCCATCCTCGTTGAGCGGAAACTGCGCCTGCACCCGGCCCGCAACGTGACCGGAAACATCCGCCGGAGCGAAGTCGAGGTGCCGGCCGGCATCGATCGGCTTCAGAGAGGCGAATTCCAGCGCCGCGTCGGCATCGGCATCGATGTCGACGACGAGATTTCCGACCAGCGGCTTGCCGCGCGTGATGTCCATGGAAAAGGCGGCATCCTTGCCGGCCACCCATTTGCCACTGGCAAGCTGCGCGCGGATGGATGTCACGGCCACGTCGAGCCTGTCGCCACGGAAGCGCAGATTGCCGACGCTGTCCTGCAGCCGCGGCAGGTCGCCGCCAACTCTGACCGACGCGCCGGAAATCGCGAATGTGCCCGAAACCTCATCGGTGAACGGAATGCCGTTGCCGAACTGGCCAGGCTCCGTATCAAGCCGGATCGTTCCCGTCTGGATCGTTCCGCCCTCGACATTGGCGGCAGCCCAGCGGCGCGCGCCCGGCGCGGCGAAAATCGGCCATACGGCCTTGGCATCGTCCACGCCAACGGTGCGCGCGTCGAGCGCAAGCTTCACGCCGGGGCTCTTGCCGGGCACGAAATCGATGCGTGCGCGTCCGGCGACCCGGCCATCACCGCTGCGCAGGTCGATGTCGTCCAGATCGAGGACTCGGTTCAAGGGGTCGAACGTTCCGGCGATACGCGTTTCGACCTGCGCCTCGTCGTCGCTTTCGGGTATCGCCAGCCGCGCGTTTCCGGAGACGAGTTCGAACCGATAGCGCGCCGCTTCCCCATCCGCGCGCGGCTTGGGCCCCACCGCGCCGTTGAAGGACCAGTTCGTGTCCTGCGATACGAGACTCAGGCTGTCGATCTCGATCTTGTCGGCCCCGGTGACGGAATAGGCCTTGAGCGCCCCGGACATGGTCACGGTGTCGCGGCCGATATCGATGGCCGCATTGTCGAAGCTCGCGTCGATGTCGAGCCGGTCCGCCGTCGACGAGAGGCTCTGCGCGCCGGACAGGCTGACCGTCAAACCGCCGACCCGATGCGCCAGGCCGATCCGATCTGTGCCCTCGGCAACCGGCGCGAAGCCGAGGTCGAGGTCGAGCATCGCGATCCGTGTCCGCTCGTCGTCGCGGAGCACCCGGCCTTCGAAGATGATGGTGCGGTCGGCGATCTCCGCCGTCCCCGACATTTCGAGCGCGCCCTCGGCAGTCCGCTCGAGTTGCGCGTCCGCGATGCGAACCGAGGTGCCTCTTGCACTGTCGAGCACGATGGTGACGTTGCGCAGTTTGAGGTCGCGTGCCGCGTTGCTCTCGACGAGGTCGAAGACGCGATGGATCGCCGCGAAGATTGCAGGCGTGACGAGGTCGGGATCGAGAAGCCCATCGGAATTGCGCAATCCCGCCAGCGGTCCCGGCCCGCCCCGGTCGGGCAACTGGTCGGCTACGAGCCGCGCGTCGCTCAGCCTGGCATTGGCGAGTTGCAGGCGGCCTTCGAGCAGCGGCAGAAAGCGGATGCCGAAACGCAAAAGGCCGACATCGACGAAACTGTCGCCGGTCTCCGCGCCGGAAAGGCCCGCGCCCGCGATCTCCAGCGCCAGGAACCGGTCCGCGTCGATCCGCAACCGCACCGACCCGATCGTCGCGACGACGTCGCCGCCGGCAAGGTCGGTCAGCACCGCCTGAGCTTCCTGGCGCAGCCGATCGCCGCCGAAACCGGCCATGACCGCACCGGCGACAAGTGTGACGAGGAGAAGAAAAATGCCCAGCCCGAGCGCCGCGCCCCTCAGGAGGCGGGCAGGAAACGAACGACGGCGACCGGGCCGACGACGCGGCTTTGCACCGCGCAGGAGTGCACGAGCATTCGCAGGCGTCTCTGGCCGATCGGGCTGGTCGGTCAAGCGGCGTTCCGTCGATAATGCGGTGTCGTGGACGAATCGAGTTCGAAGACTATAACCACCGCTTTCCGCTCCCGTAACCGCAAAATGGAGGTCAAATCATGTCTGAACCCGCCACCGGCGACATGGCGCCGGATTTCACTCTGCCCGGCGATGGTGGATCGACGATTTCGCTGTCCGCGCTCAAGGGCAGACCGGTGGTCCTCTTCTTCTATCCGAAGGACGACACCAGCGGCTGCACGGCCGAAGCCGTCGATTTCACGCGCCTCAAGAGCGAGTTCGATGCGGTCGGAGCCGCACTGATCGGAATGTCTCCCGACAGCGCCCGCAAGCACGACAAGTTCAAGGCGAAGCACGAACTTTCCGTCGCTCTGGCGGCCGACGAAGACAAGACGACCCTCGAAGCCTATGGCGTCTGGGCCGAAAAGAGCATGTATGGCCGCAAATATATGGGCGTCGACCGTTCGACCTTCCTCATCGACCGCGAGGGGCGGATCGCCCGCGTCTGGCGCAAGGTCAAGGTTCCCGGCCATGCACAGGAGGTTCTGGAAGCGACGAAAGCTCTTTGATCTGCAGGAACATTTTCGCCTTTGCTGAATTATCGCCACAACACCTCGCGACGAATGGAGACGGCAATGTTCAAGGGTTTGCTTCTGTGGCTGATCGGTATCCCGATCCCGATCATCATCCTCCTGCTTCTGATCTTCTGATCGACCAGTTTGACTGATCCGACTGCGATCCGGCTCCGCTTCAGCGGGGCCGTTTTCGTTTCGGGGCGGGCGTGAACCAGCCATTAACCCTAATGAGGCGTAATGCTCCGATATCCAGCCCTGCAGTCTTGGAGACCGGACAGTGCCGAAATCTTCTGGCAATCGCCGCGAGCCGCATACGATCATCATCGCCCGCGGCGATCGCATCCGCCACTTCACGGTGCGGCCCTGGATCGTCGGCCTTCTCGGCTCGACGCTCGGCGTCATGGCGATCAGCTATCTCCTGGCGACATCCTATCTGGTACTGCGCGACGATCTGGTCGGCGCCACCGCCGCCCGCCAGGCGCGCATGCAGCAGGCCTATGAAGACCGCATTTCGATCCTGCGCACGCAAGTCGACCGCATCACCAGCCGGCAGCTTCTGGACCAGCAGCTCGTACAGGGCAAGGTCGCCGAACTCCTCGCACGCCAGAGCCAGATCACGCAGCGCCACGGCCAGATCAGCCCGATCATCGAGCGCGCGATGGGTTCGGCGGACGCCCTCCCCGAGACGGCTCCGGTCCCGCAGGCGCGTCCCGTTCTGCGGGCAACCCTGACGCCCGGCAAGACGGCGTCGATCTTCGCGAAACTGACCGGCGAGCCGGACAGCGCCGAGGCGCCCGAAAAACTCGGCAACGCCTTCTGGTCGTCCTCCGACGAGCCGGAACAGGCCGCCCCCTCGATCGCGCCGATCGTCGTCGAGGAAGAGGGCGGCAAGGAAAAGGCGGACCTCTTCGATTCCCTCGGCGCCTCGCTCGCCGCCATCGAGACCGAACAGCTCAGAAGCATCGAGACGCTGACCTCCGAAACCTTCGAGACCGCGGACACGATCCGCGAAGCGCTCGTTCAGGCCGGTCTGCCGGTCGATGCCGATTTCGGCGCCGACGATCAGGACATCGGCGGACCGCTGGTCGCCGTCGACGAGGATGCACTTTTCGAGGAGCGCGTGCGCGGATTGGAAGAGGCACTCGGTCAGCTCGAAACGCTGAAGGCGTCGGCGCGCGAATACCCGATCTTCAATCCGGCGCCCGGACAGGCGGTGTCGAGCTCCTTCGGCGTGCGTCGCGATCCGTTCCTGCGCCGTCCGGCCATGCATGCCGGCATCGATTTCCGCGCCAAGTCGGGCACGCCGGTCCAGTCGACCGGCGCCGGCAAGGTCATTCGCGCCGGCTGGGCCGGCGGCTATGGCCGGCTGATCGAGATCGATCACGGCAATGGCTGGTCGACGCGCTACGCGCATCTGAGCCGCATCGACGTCAAGGTCGGCGAAAAGCTCGCCACGGGCGATGCCATCGGCGCCGTCGGCAGCACCGGCCGCTCGACCGGCCCGCACCTTCACTACGAAATCCGCCGCCACGGCAAGGCGACCGACCCGCTTCGCTTCCTCAAGGCCGGCAACGAGATCGCCGACCTGCTTTGATACGAAAAAGGCCGGGAATTTCCCGGCCTTTTTGTTTCATGGATGTGGTGAGATTCGGGTCTGAGCGCGCCGAAAATGACGGATTTCGAGAACCGGAGCGGAGTGGACATTTGGTCCATGAGCACCGGAAGCGCAGGAAGCCGTCATTTGCAGGCCGCTCAGGCCCGAATATCGACGCAGCCTAGTCGATGTCAGCGATCGCTTCGCCGGCCGATCCTTCGATCTTGTGCGAAAGCGCCGCCTCCATGAAGTCGTCGAGGTCGCCGTCCAGAACGTCCTGCGGCGACGTGCTTTCGACTCCGGTCCGCAGGTCCTTCACGAGCTGATAGGGCTGCAGGACGTAGGAGCGGATCTGGTGGCCCCAGCCGATCTCCGTCTTCGAGGCCTCGGTGGCGTTGGCCGCCTCCTCGCGCTTCTTCAGTTCCGCTTCGTAGAGACGCGCGCGCAGCATGTCCCACGCCTTCGCGCGGTTCTTGTGCTGCGAACGCTCCTGCTGACACGCAACGACGATGCCGGTCGCGATATGGGTGATGCGCACGGCCGAATCCGTCGTGTTGACGTGCTGGCCGCCCGCGCCCGATGCGCGATAGGTGTCGATGCGGACATCCGATTCCGAAACGTCGATCTCGATCGAATCGTCGATCACCGGATAGACCCAGACGCTGGCGAAGGAGGTGTGCCGGCGCGCGTTGGAATCATAGGGCGAGATGCGCACGAGACGGTGCACGCCCGATTCGGTCTTCAGCCAGCCATAGGCCTTTTCGCCCTTGATCAGGATCGTCGCGGATTTGATGCCCGCTTCTTCGCCATTGTGAAGTTCGAGCACTTCGACCTTCATGCCACGACGCTCGGCCCAACGCGTGTACATGCGCAGGAGCATCGACGCCCAGTCCTGGCTCTCGGTGCCGCCGGCGCCCGAATGCACTTCGAGATAGGTGTCGTTGCCGTCCGCTTCGCCCGACAGGAGCGTGTCGACCTGGCGCGCGGCCACCTCGCCGCGCATCGAGCGGATCGCGGCTTCGGCGTCCTGGATGATGGCCTGGTCGCCCTCTTCCTCGCCAAGCTCGATCAGGCCGATATTGTCGTCGAGCGACTGCGTCAGGCCCTTGATCGCGGTGATGGCGTCCTCGAGCGACTGGCGCTCGCGCATCATCTTCTGCGCCTCCTGCGGATCGTTCCACAGGTCGGGATCTTCGGCACGGTTGTTCAGGTAATCAAGTCGCTTTACGGCCTGATCCCAGTCAAAGATGCCTCCTCAGCAGGGTTATGCCCTGCTTGATTTCGTCGATGAGATTTTCGGTCTCGGCGCGCATGGTGGCTCGCCTTTCATTCACGTGTGGGTTGGAAATCGGCGCGGACCATAGGGATGGCCCGCCGCCCTGTAAAGGCGGCGCGCAGACTCTTCAAAGGTCGTCAGTAGAGGCCGCCGCCCGATCCGGAAATCAGCGCTTCGCTGGCCTGCGGCGAGATTTCGCGCGCACGCTCGGCCGTCGCGCCGTCCATGCCGATGACCCAATAGCTGTCGGCGGGACCGGTGCCGGGCTTGAAGGCTTCCATGATGACGCCGCCCTCACCCTGATTGGCACGCATGCCCGTCTGGCGGTTGATCGCGATCTGCTGCATGCCTTCGGGCACGCGGAATGCCACCGGCGTCTTGTCCTTCAGGACCTCGGCCATGAACTCCTTGTAGATCGGAGCGGCAAGTCCGCCGCCGGTCGCGCCGTTGCCCAGCGTGCGCGGCTGGTCGTAGCCGACATAAAGGCCGACGACGAGGTCCGGCGTGTAACCGACGAACCAGGCATCGCGCGAATCGTTCGTCGTGCCCGTCTTGCCTGCGATCGGATGGCCGAGTTCGGCGAGCGTCGTGGCCGTCCCGCGCTGGACGACGCCTTCCATCATCGAGGTGATCTGGTAGGCGGTCATCGGATCGAGAACCTGGTCGCGCTCGTCGATCAGCTCCGGCTCTGCCTGCTCTTCCCACGAAGCCGCATTGCAGCCATGGCACACGCGCTGGTCGTGCTTGAAGACGGTCTTGCCGTAGCGGTCCTGGATGCGGTCCACCAGCGAAGGCTGGATGTAGCGACCGCCATTGGCCATGACAGCATAGGCCGAAACCATGCGCATGACCGTCGTCTCGCCCGAACCGAGCGACATGGCCAGCACCGGCAGCATCTTGTCGTAGACTCCGAAGCGCTCGGCATATTCGGCGACGATGTCCATGCCCATGTCGTTGGCGAGGCGAACGGTCATCAGGTTGCGCGAACGCTCGATGCCCATGCGAAGCGTCGACGGTCCGGCGAAGTCGCCGCCATAGTTCTTCGGCTCCCAGACGTCGTTGCCGACGCGGATCGTGATCGGCGCATCGTCGACGACGGATGCGGGCGTGTAGCCATTGTCTAGGGCTGCCGCGTAGAGGATCGGCTTGAAGGACGAGCCGGGCTGGCGCATGGCCTGCGTCGCGCGGTTGAATTCGGACTGCGCATAGGAGAAGCCGCCGACCATCGCCAGCACGCGGCCGGTATGCGGGTCCATCGCGACCATGCCGCCCGAAACCTCGGGAACCTGGCGCAGAAGATAGCCGCCGTCGGCCTTCTCCTCGACATAGACGACGTCGCCGGGTTGAAGGACTTCGCCGATCGACGACGCGCGCACGCGCTGTCCGTCGACCGTGTGGCGCAGAGCCCATTCCATATCCGCGACGGCAAGCGTCGCCGTCTCGCGATCCTCGACGAGTTCGCCCGAGGCCTGGCGGCGCGGCTGAAGCCCGACCGAGACGGAACCGTCAGCCGCCTCGAGAACCACCGCCGGGCGCCATTCGGGAACGTCCGCAAGTGCCGAAACTTCGCTGACCGCCACGCCCCAGTCGTCGCCGAGTTCGACCTCGGCGACCGGGCCGCGGAAGCCCCGCAGTGTGTCGTAGCGGATCATGCCGTTCTGCAACGCCTTGCGCGCCTGCAACTGCATGTCCGGGTCGAGCGTCGTGCGAACCGACAGCCCGCCCTCATAAAGCGCGTTCTCGCCGTAGCGGGCGATCATCTCGCGCCGTACTTCCTCGGTGAAATACTCACCGGCTTCCATATAGGTGCCGCCGCGGCGCGGGCTGACGCCAAGCGGCTCCGCCTTCGCCTGCGCAGCTTCCTCTGACTCGACGAACCCGTTCGCCACCATCTGGTCGATGACCCAGTTGCGGCGTTCGATCGCGCGCTCGGTATGGCGATAGGGATGATAATTGGTCGGGCCGCGGGGCAATGCGGCCAGATAGGCCATTTCCGAGATCGTCAGTTCGTTGACGGACTTGTCGAAATAAGTCAGCGCCGCCCCGGCGATGCCGTACGAGCCCAGCCCGAAGAAAATCTCGTTGAGGTAGAGTTCGAGGATGCGATCCTTGGAATAGGCCTGCTCGATCCGGAACGACAGGATCATCTCGCGGATCTTGCGATCATAGGTCTGGCTCGAATCGAGCAGGAAGTTCTTGGCGACCTGCTGCGTGATCGTCGATGCACCGACCGGACGCCTGCCCGAGCCGATGTTCTGGACGTTCGTCGCCACGGCGCGGAACAGGCTCAGAATATCGATGCCCGGATGCTGGTAGAAATTCTTGTCTTCGGCCGAGAGAAACGCGGCCTTCACGCGGTCGGGAATGGCCTGGACCGGGAGGTAGAGCCGCCGCTCGCGCGCGAATTCGGCCATCAGCGCGCCGTCGGACGCGTGGACGCGGGTCGTCACCGGCGGCTCGTAGCGCGCCAGCACTTCGTAATCCGGCAGATCCTTGGAGATCGTGCCGATGTAGAACGCCACGCCGGCGGCAACCACCAGCGCAAGCATCACACCGATGCCGAAGAAATACCCGATGAGACGAATCATGCCCGCTCCAGTCTGTCGTTCGAAGAGGCGGCGCAGCAGGATCGGTGCCTGCCCGTCGGCCGCTTCGCATCGCATCGTACCTGTCGTGCGCTTGTGGGCAAATTGCGGCGCTTTGCAAGTGCTCGTTGCTTTGGAGGATTAATTGACCGCCTGTTGCCGTCAAGCCACGATCGCGCGAGTGCTCACTCGGCGGCGCCGAGCTTGGCGTCGGCGAACAGGCCGATCGCCGCAACGATGCCGGCCGACGCCTGCGCCCGCCATTCGACGTCGCGCAACTGCTCCTCGTCGCGCGCATTCGAAAGATAGCCGAGTTCCACCAGAACCGACGGCACGTCCGGCGCCTTGAGGACTTGGAAGCCCGCGAAGCGGTGCGGGTTCTTGATCATGCCGATCTCATCCGACAACTGCCCGACGAGCGCCTTTGCGAAGCGAAGCGAAAATCCGTCCGTCTCGCGGCGGACGAGGTCGGCCAGGATGTCCGACACCTCGTCGCCCGCATCCTGCGCGGCATAGCCGGCGATCTGGTCGGCAAGGTTCTCGCGGACGGCCTTGGCAGCCGATTCGGCGTCGGAGGGCGAATCGGACACGGTGTAGACGGTCGCCCCGCGCACGTCGCGATGACGGATCGCATCGGCATGGATGGAGATGAAAAGGTCCGCCTCGTGCCGGCGCGCGATCTTCACGCGCTCGTCGAGCCGCAGGAACCGATCGCGGTCACGCGTCAGATGAACCTCGTAGCGGCCGGTATCCTCCAGCGCCTTTTTCAGTTCCAGCCCGAAGGCGAGCGTGATCGTCTTCTCATAAATGCCGCTGACGCCCTTGGCGCCGCTGTCCGCACCGCCATGTCCCGGGTCGACCACCACCGTGAAGCGCCGTTCCACTGGTAGTCCGGCACCTTCCGTGCCCGCAGTCGTGGCGATCTGCTCTGCCAGCGCCGCCTCGAACTGGCGATCCGAACCCGCGACGAGATCGATGACGACCCGATGCCCGGCCGCGTCCTCGTTCTTCATGATCTCGACATTCTCGACGATGAAGGCCCCCTCGCCTGTCAGAACGAGCCGCGACCTGCCATCGCCTGCGGGCCCGAAGGCGATGTCGCTCACCAGGCCGCGTGGTTTCACCGGCTCGTCTTCATGCCGGTACTCGACGTCGGCGAATTCGAGGACCAGCCGATGCGGCGCGCGCACCAGGAACCAGCGCATGTCCGGGCTTGCCGAGACGTCGATGACGATGCGCGCCCGGGATGCGTCGCCGACGACGCGCAGCCCCTCGACGCGAAGCGGATCGGCGGCCTGCGCGTGCAGAGCCGAGAGCATCACGAACAAGGCGGTCACGACCGCCAGCAAAAGGCTGCCGGATCGGTGTGTTTCGGCTCTGGAGTGCTCTTGCGGCATCATTTCGCCCGTCCTGCTTCGACGCGGTCGCTTGGCGACAGGGATGCCTTGAGTGGTAGCCCGACGTGGTTAACCAATCCTTTTTCCCGCCGCCCGAACTGCATTAGCGTGGGCGGAAATAAGTTTCGGAAATCAGGGTTGCCTTGGAAGCCGTCAAATCATAAAAGCATGGCAGGACATTTGCGATGTCCGCAGAAGGTTGCGCAGACGCGCAAGCGGCGGAGTTATTCCTTCCTCTCCTGATGCGGTGCATCTGTCCGAACAGAATTCTTCGGCATGTCGGCTCAACCCCGTGCCGTTTGGAAAACGGCTGGGATGATCCCGTGCCGGCTCGTTACCCGAGCAAATCGCAGCTGGTCCGGCGACCGCCGGGCCTTGGTTCAGAAAGGATCCGCAGGCTGTAGCATGGCTTCCGACACAATCAGGCTCTCGACCGCATTTGACCGCGCCTTAACGGCAGCGGGCGGCCAGCCTCTCGTGTCGCGCCAGCGGCCCCGGCTCCCCCTTTTATCCGGCATGCCATTCCCGCCTCCGCGGCGCGGCGCTAACACGACCTCCCCTCGGGCGGTGCGTGCCGGGGAGACTTTGCAACATGCCCAACAAAATGCTTATCGATGCCTCCCACCAGGAGGAGACGCGGGTCGTCGTCGTTCGCGGCAACCGCATTGAAGAGTTCGATTTCGAATCCCAGGACAAGAAGCAGCTCAAAGGCAATATTTATCTGGCGCGCGTAACGCGCGTCGAGCCTTCGTTGCAGGCGGCGTTCGTCGAATATGGCGGCAACCGCCACGGCTTCCTCGCCTTCTCCGAAATCCACCCCGACTATTACCAGATCCCGGTCGCCGACCGGCAGGCGCTTTTGCGCGCCGAAGCCGAAGCCGCCGCTCACTCGGATGAGGACGAAGAGGACGAGGACGGCAACGGCCGTAATCGCCGCCGTCGCCGTTCGGGCAAGAGCCGCGATCGTGCCGGGCAGAAGACCTCCGGCGAGGCGCAGGACGGCGACGAGGACACCGCCGCGCAGGACGAGGCGTCCGGCGAAGACGAGGCCGGCCACGCGATGGCCGAAAGCGTCGCTGCCGATGTGGTCTCCGAAGATGCGCCCGCCGCGGAAAGCGATGAGGACGATCACCGCCCGGCCCGCCACGGCGACGACGGCAATGGCGATGACGAACAGATCGAATCGGTGGGCGCCGAAGACGCGATCGAGGAAGCGGCAGCGCGCCGCCGTCCCGTCCGCAAGCACTACAAGATCCAGGAAGTCATCAAGCGCCGGCAGATCCTGCTCGTCCAGGTCGTCAAGGAAGAGCGCGGCAACAAGGGCGCGGCGCTCACCACCTACCTGTCGCTCGCCGGCCGCTATTCGGTGCTGATGCCGAACACCGCCCGTGGCGGCGGCATCTCGCGCAAGATCACCAACGCCGCCGACCGCAAGCGCCTTAAGTCCGTCGTCGAGGATCTGAACGTGCCGGACGGCATGGGCGTCATCCTGCGCACCGCCGGCGAGAGCCGCACCAAGGCCGAGATCAAGCGCGACTACGAATATCTGATGCGCATGTGGGAAAACGTGCGCGGCCTGACGCTGCAGTCGACCGCCCCCGCCCTCGTCTACGAGGAAGGCTCGCTCATCAAGCGCTCGATCCGCGACCTCTACAACAAGGACATCGACCAGATCATGGTCGCGGGCGAGGAAGGTTACCGCGAGGCCAAGGACTTCATGCGCATGCTGATGCCCAGCCATGCCAAGATGGTCCAGCCCTACCGCGATTCCGTGCCGATCTTCGCGCGCAACGGCATCGAGGCGCAGCTCGACAAGATGGTCCAGCCGCAGGTGACGCTGAAGTCCGGCGGCTATGTCATCATCAACCAGACCGAGGCGCTGGTCGCGATCGACGTCAATTCGGGCCGTTCGACCCGTGAGCACTCTATCGAGGACACCGCGCTCCAGACAAACTTGGAAGCGGCCGAGGAAGTCGCGCGGCAATTGCGCCTGCGCGATCTTGCCGGCCTGATCGTCATCGACTTCATCGACATGGAAGAGAACCGGAACAACCGGGCCGTCGAGAAGAGGCTCAAGGATTGCCTCAAGAACGACCGCGCGCGCATCCAGGTCGGCCGCATCTCGCATTTCGGCCTTCTGGAAATGTCGCGCCAGCGCATTCGCGCCTCGGTGCTCGATTCCACCATGCAGCCCTGCCCGCATTGCGGCGGCACCGGCCATGTGCGCTCCGAATCGTCGGTCGCGCTTCTCGTTGTCCGCGCGATCGAGGAATATCTCCTCAAGGATTCGCGCTGCCACATCACGGTGCGCACGCCGGCCTCGACCGCGCTCTACGTGCTCAACCACAAGCGCGCCACGCTCGCCGATCTCGAACGCCGCTTCGACCTGACGATCACGATCGAGGCGGACGAGGAAGTCGGCTCGCAGCATTATGTCATCGCACGCGGCGCCCAGATCGAGCGCCCCGAAGGCTACAAGGCCCCGACCCTGCCGGCCGCAGCACCAACGGTGGACGACGAGGCGGAAGCTGCCAAGGACGAAGCGGCGGCCGCAGCAGCCGCTGCCCTTGCCGACGAGGACGACGAAATCGAGGACGGCGAGATCGTAGCTAAGCCGCAGCCCGCGGCAGCACGCGAAACCGCACATGCCACGTCGGACGAAGACGGCAATCGCGACCGCAAGAAGCGTCGCCGCCGGCGCCGTCGCGGGCGTGACCGCGAGACGAACGGCGAAGCAGGCCATGTCGAAGCGGCAGCAGCCGACCTCGGGGACGAAGAGGCCGCAGACGCGACGGCAGCAGCCGGCGACCCTGCGCAGGACGACGACAGCGAGGCGAACCGCAAGAAGCGACGTCGCGGCAAGCGCGGCGGACGCCGCAATCGCCGCGAGGACGGTGAGGTCGCCGCCGATGCGACGCCGGCCGAGGCAGGCGAAGCCGATGCTTCGGACGATGTCGACAGCGAGGCGATGACGGCAGTCGAAGCCGCCGAGCCTGTTGCCGACGCGGTCGCTCCGGAGGAAACGGAAGCGGCGGAAGAAGCACCGAAGCCGAAAAAGGCCCGCGCCCCGCGCAAGAGCCGCGCCAAGGCCGCGACGGAAGAGACCGTTTCCGAAACGGCCGCGACCGAGACGGCAGCCGCCGCGCTCGACGCCGACGAGAAGCCCGCGCCGAAGAAGCGCGCGCCGCGCCGCAAGAAGGTCGTCGAGGAAGTCGCTGCCGACCAGGACGTCGCCACGGCCGAAATCGCAGCCGAAGCTGCCGAGCCGGTGGCGGCACCCGAGCCGGTCAAGCCAGCCGCGCCGGTTGCCCCCGTCGTCCAGTCGCTGACGCCTCAGAGCGAAGCGGAGACGACCGAAGACAAGCCGCGCCGGCAAGGCTGGTGGCAGCGAAAAGGGTTCTTCTAGGACCGAATCAAAAAGCCGGCGATCTCGCCGGCTTTTTTCTTATCCCAGCCAGCCGGTCAGGCGGCGGATCGCCTCGGCGATGTCGTCATTGCTGCCGGCATATGAAAACCGCATGTAGCGGTTGCCTTCGAACGGATCGAAATCGCGCCCCGGAGTTGCGGCGACCCCCGCCTCGTCCAGCATCTTCGCCGCGAACGCCATGCTGTCGTTGGAATGCCGCGTCATGTCGCAATAGGCGTAGAACGCGCCATCCATCGGCGCCGCGAAGGCGAAGCCGAGTTTCGGCAGCGCGTCGGCGAACATGGCGCGGTTGGCGAGATAGCGCTCGCGCACGGCTTCCAGCTCGCTCGTCGCATCGAAAGCTCGTGCGGCTGCGATCTGCGAGAGGTCCGGCGCCGAGATGTAGAGGCTCTGCTGAATGCGCTCGATGGCGCGCACGAGCCGCTGCGGGGCAATCATCCACCCGATCCGCCAGCCGGTCATGCAGTAATATTTGGAGAACGAATTGATGACGGTCACGTCGTCGTCGAAGGCGAGCGCGGTGACGTCGTCGGCCGTGTAGCAGAGCCGGTGGTAGATCTCGTCCGAGATAGTGCGGATGCCCATTTGCTTGGCGGCTTCGACGAGCGCCTTGAGTTCGTCGACCGGGATCACCGCGCCGGTCGGGTTGGCCGGGCTGGCGAAGAGCAGGCCCTTGAGCACTTCCTCGCGATGCACCCGCTCCAGTGCTTCGGCCGTCAGCCAGGCGGCGCCTTCGAGGTCGATTTCGACGACCTCGATCCCAAGCGCCTTCATGATGTTGCGATAGGCCGGATAGCCCGGAACGGTGATCGCCACCTTGTCGCCCGGATCGAACATGGCAAGGAAGGCGAGGTTGAAGCCGGCCGAGGACCCGGTCGTCACCACCACGCGATCCGCCGGCACGTCGAGCCCATAATGGTCGCGGTAGTGTCCGCAAATGGCCTGCCGCAATTCCGCCCGTCCGAGCGCGTCCGTATAGCCGATCGCACCATCCGCAAGCGCCCGGGCAGCGGCCTCGCGAACGATCCGCGGCGCGGGGTCGGAAGGCTGGCCGACCGCGAGCGACACGACGCTTCGCCCGGCCGCGCGCAACGCATTGGCACGCGCCAGCACGTCCATGGCATGGAACGGCTCGACTTCGGAACGGCGGGAAACGAGGATTGGCGACAAGGCTGGCAACTCCGGCGGACGGTCAGGGGTCGCACAAATGCCCGATTGGTATGGGGATCACAAGTCCACGAGCCTCGCGGGTCCGTGCTTTTCATCGCCGCCCGGCTCGACTAGGGATAGACACGTTCGTCCAGGGAATCGTCATGTTTCTGTCCGCCAGGCGCGTCTTCAAGTCCCTACTGACCGGCCTTGTCGCCGCTCAGCTCGCTTTCGCACCCATGTCTTCGGCGCATGCGCAGCGCAGCGTACCCGTCGTCCGCGACGCCGAAATCGAGGCACTTGTGCGGGACTATGCGCGGCCCATCCTGGAAGCCGCTGGCCTCTCGCGGTCCAATATCGAAATTATTCTGGTCAACGATCCCGCTTTCAACGCCTTCGTCGCCGGCCGGCGCATGTTCATCAACACCGGCGCCCTGCTGCAGTCCGAGACCCCCAACGAGATCATCGGCGTCATCGCGCATGAGGCTGGTCACATCGCCGGCGGCCATCAGCAGCGGTTGCGCGATCAGCTCGCGGCTGCACAGACGATGGCCATCGTCGCGGGTCTGATCGGCATCGGCGCGGCCGTCGGCGGCGCTGCGAGCGGCACCGGTGGTCTCGCGCAGGCAGGCGCCGGCCTTGCGATGGGTGGCGGCGAGGTCGCGCGGCGCGGCCTGTTGAGCTACCAGCGCACCGAAGAGATCACCGCCGACCGCTCCGCCATCACCTATCTTGAAAAGACGGGCCAATCGGCCCGCGGCATGGTGCGCACCTTCGAGCGCATGGCGAGCGGCCTCGCCCTGACGGGCCGCCAGATCGATCCCTACCAGATCAGCCATCCCCTGCCGCGCGAGCGCATCCAGAATGTTCAGGAACTGGCGCAGGCCAGCCAATACTACAACCGCGAAGACCCGCCTGCCCTGCAAAGGCGTCATGACATGATGCGCGCCAAGATCGCCGCGCATACGCAGGGCCAGTCCGCCACCTCGCGGCTTTTCCGCGATACGCAAGGCATGCCTGCGCGCTACGGCGACGCCATCGTGACCTATCTGTCCGGGTCGCCCGCGGCGGCCCTGCAAAAGGTCGACGCGCTGGTCGCGGCCGAGCCGAACAATCCGTATTTTCACGAATTGCGGGGTGAAGTCCTGATCCGCGCCAACCGGCCGCAGGACGCCGTCACCGCATTCGAGCGTGCGGCAAGGCTCGACAGTTCGAACTCCGGCTTCATGCAGTTCGGTCTCGGCCAGGCACTGCTCGCCGCCGGCGGGCCGGATGCGGCAGGCCGCGCCGTCGACGCGTTGACGCAAGGCCTGGCGCGCGCGCCGGAATATGTCACCGCCTATCGCTATCTCGCCCAGGCCTATGGCCAGATGGGCGAAATCGCCGAGGCCGAGCTTGCGACGGCAGAAGGGCACTACTACAGCGGCAATTTCCGCGAGGCGCGCCAGTTCGCCGCGCGCGCCCAGTCGCGACTGATGCCGGGCTCACCGAGCCATGTGCGCGCGCAGGACATCATCAATCAGAGGCCGGCCAACTGACCGGCCGCAAGAAGGAACCGAAATGAACGCTTTGATCCCCGCCGCCGCGCTTGGTGCCGTCGTCGCCCTTGGAATGGGCGCTGCCGGCTATGTCGCCGGCTCGTCGTCGACGGCCCCAGTCCCGGCCACCTCTGCCGCGGCGGCATCGGCAGCGCCGGACCGCGCCGCCGTCGAGGCGATCGTGCGCGACTATCTCGTCACCAATCCGGAAATCATGATCGAGGTTCAGCAGGCGCTCGAAACCCGCCAGGCCGAAACGCAGCGCGTCGCCCAGACGGAAATCATCCGTTCGGCCGAGAACGAGATCTTCAATGCCTCCTATGACGGCATCATCGGCAATCCCGAGGGCGACGTCACCATCGTCGAGTTCTTCGACTACAATTGCGGCTACTGCAAACGGGCGTTGCAGGACATGGAAGCCCTGGTCGAGAGCAACCCGGACCTGCGCTTCGTCCTGAAGGAATTTCCGATCCTCGGGCCGGATTCGCAGCGCGCGCATGTCGTCTCCATGGCGTTCCACAACCTTTGGCCGGAAAATTACGGCGCCTTCCATCGCGACCTCCTCGCCGGTGAGGCCCGCGTGACCGAGGACGAGGCGATCCTCGCCGCCGTCTCGCACGGCGCAGACGAGGCCGCGCTACGCCAGGAGATGCAGAACCCCGACATCATCGCCGCCTTCCAGGCGACCTATGCGCTTGCAGAACAGCTTTCGATCACCGGCACGCCGTCCTATGTGGTGGGCGACGAGGTCGTGTTCGGAGCGATGGGCCAGGAAGTTCTCGCCGAGAAAATCGAGCAGGTTCGGGCCGAAAACCCGTCCTAATCAAGTTTTCGACATGTTTGTCGCCTGTTGAAGGTGTCCTTGCACCCCGCAGCCTTTGCGTTGCGGAACAAGGCGACTATAGAGGGTGCGTCGCGCACCAAGCGCGCCGCGTGGAAACGTCTGAATGCCCAAAAACATCCTGATCCTCAACGGCCCCAATCTCAACATGCTCGGCAAGCGCGAGCCCGGCATCTACGGGTCGAAGACGCTGGCCGATATCGAGAACGATTGCCGGGTCGAGGCTGAGAGACTGGGATACGGGCTCGACTTCCGCCAGTCCAACCTCGAAGGCGATCTGGTGACCTGGATCCAACAGGCACCGGACCTCGCCGCAGGTCTGATCATCAATCCCGCCGGATACGGCCATACCTCGATCGCCATGCACGACGCGCTGCGGCTCCTGTCGATGCCGATCGTCGAGGTTCACCTGTCCAATATCCACGCGCGCGAGGAATTCCGTCACAAGACCATGGTGGCGCCGGTCGCAACCGGCATGATCTGCGGCTTCGGCCCGATCGGCTACACCTTGGCCATCCAGGCACTTGCCGCCCGGCTTTGACCGGAGAAAACCAAGAAAAAGGGCGAAATCAATGTCGACCAAGAAAGCCGGCGTAGACCAGCAACTGATCCGCGAACTGGCGGGAATCTTGAACGAGACAAACCTGTCTGAGATCGAGGTCGAGCAGGAGGACCTGCGCATTCGCGTGTCGCGCCATGCGGCCGCCCCGGTCCATGCCTATGCACCGGTTCCGGCCGCCGCGCCGGCCCATCATCCTGCCCCCGCCGCCACCGAGGATCGCCCCGCCGCACCCGGTGCCGCCGATCCGACCCGCAATGCGGTCCCCTCGCCGATGGTCGGCACCGCATACCTGTCGCCGGCGCCCGGCGCACGTCCCTTCATCGAGGTTGGCCAGGCAATCAAGGAAGGGCAGACGCTCCTCATCATCGAGGCGATGAAGACGATGAACCAGATTCCCGCGCCCCGGTCCGGCAAGATCACCGCGATCCTGTGCGAGGACGCGCAGCCGGTCGAATTCGGAGAGCCGCTGGTCGTGATCGAATAGGAGCGACCATGTTTCAGAAGATCCTCATCGCCAATCGCGGCGAAATCGCGCTCCGCATCCTTCGCGCGGCCAAAGAGCTCGGCATCCAGACGGTCGCCGTCCATTCGACGGCTGACGCCAATGCCATGCATGTGCGCCTCGCCGACGAGAGCGTGTGCATCGGCCCGCCGCCCTCGCGCGATTCCTATCTGAACATCCACCAGATCGTCGCCGCCTGCGAGATCACCGGCGCGGACGCGATCCACCCCGGCTACGGCTTCCTGTCGGAGAACGCCAAGTTCGCCGACATCCTCGCCGCCCACAACATTACCTTCATCGGCCCCTCGGGCGACCATATCCGCGTGATGGGCGACAAGATCGAGGCCAAGCGCACCGCCAAGCGTCTCGGCATCCCGGTCGTTCCCGGCTCCGAAGGTGGCGTCACGGACGAGGGCGAAGCCAAGCGCATCGCCGCCGACATCGGCTATCCCGTCATCATCAAGGCATCTGCCGGCGGCGGTGGTCGCGGCATGAAGGTTGCGCGCGACGAGACCGAGCTTAGCGTGGCGCTCGACACGGCACGCACCGAGGCGGCCGCAGCCTTCGGCGACGATGCGGTCTATATCGAGAAGTATCTCGAAAAGCCGCGCCATATCGAAGTGCAGATTCTGGGCGACGGACGCGGTAATGCGGTGCACTTGGGCGAACGCGATTGTTCTTTGCAGCGCCGTCACCAGAAGGTCTGGGAGGAGGCGACGTCGCCCGCGCTGAACGGCGAAGAGCGCTCCAAGATCGGCGATACCTGCGCCAAGGCTGTGGCCGACCTGGGCTATTCCGGCGCCGGTACGATCGAGTTCTTGTACGAGAATGGCAAGTTCTACTTCATCGAGATGAACACACGCCTGCAGGTCGAGCATCCGGTGACCGAGGCGATCACCGGTATCGATCTCGTTCACGAGCAGATCCGCGTCGCTTCGGGCAGCGGCCTGTCGGTCACGCAGGACGACATCCGCTTCAACGGCCACGCGATCGAGTGCCGCATCAATGCCGAGGACGCGCGCACCTTCGTGCCCTCGCCCGGCACGGTGACGACGTTCCACACGCCGGGCGGCCTCGGCGTGCGCGTCGATTCGGCGGTCTATTCGGGCTACAAGATCCCGCCCTATTACGACAGCCTGATCGGCAAGCTCATCGTCCACGGCCGCAACCGCGTCGAGTGCATGATGCGCCTACGCCGCGCGCTGGACGAGTTCGTCGTCGACGGCATCAACACCACGCTGCCGCTCTTCCGCGACCTCGTCGGCAATCCGGACATCGCCAATGGCGACTACGACATCCACTGGCTCGAAAAGTACCTGGCCCAAAAGCCCTGAGGGCGCCTTAGGATGAGCCGGCCCTTTGCTCCCGGTTTCACGATCCCGACCGATCTCCTGCTGCGTGCCTACGCGGCAGGAGTGTTCCCCATGGCGGAAAATGCCGGCGATCCGGAAATCTTCTGGGTCCGGCCGGAAATGCGCGGCATCCTGCCGCTCGACGATTTCCACATCCCCCGCAGCCTCGCAAAGACCGTTCGCCGCGCGCCGTTCGAAATCCGGTTCGATACCGATTTCGAGGCCGTCATAACCGGCTGCGGCGCGGCACGCCCCGGCCGTCCCAACACCTGGATCAACCTGCCGATCCGCGCCGCCTATGCGCGCCTTTTCGCCATCGGCCATTGCCATACGGTCGAAGCGTGGAAGGATGGCGAGTTGGTGGGCGGCCTTTATGGCGTGACGCTCGGACGCGTGTTCTTCGGCGAGAGCATGTTCAGCGTCGAACGCGATGCCTCGAAGGTCTGCCTCGTCGCCCTCGTCGAACGCCTGCGCGACAAGGGTTTCGACCTCCTCGACACGCAGTTCACCACCGAGCACCTCAAGCGCTTCGGCGCGGTCGACGTGCCGCGACGCAAATACGAGACGATGCTGGAAAAGGCGCTCGATGGAGAGCCGGCGACGTTTTAGGGTGTGTTGAGATTCAGGTCTGGGCGTGCCGAAAATGGCAGATTTCGAGAACCGGAGCGGAATGTACATTTGGTACATGAGCACCGGAAGCGCAGAAAGCTGACATTTGCAGGCCGCTCAGGCCTGAATATCGACACACCCTGTCAGCCTTCGGCCGATTCAGGCGCCGGCACGTCCGACTGCTGCTTGCACGCCTTCAGCCAGACGTCATAGACGGCATGCTCGACGGCGTTGAGACCGGGGCTTTCGGCAAACATCCAGCCGGAGAAGATGCGCCGGATCTTGCGGTCGAGCGTGATCTCGTCCACCTCGACGAAACTGTCCGTACGCGGTTCCTGGCCCTCCCCGGAGGAGTAGCAGATCCGCGGCGTCACCTGCAGCGCGCCGAACTGGACGGTCTCGTCCACATAGACGTCGAAGGAGATGATGCGTCCGGTGATCTTGTCGATGCCGGCAAACTCGGCGACCGGATTGGTCACGCGCTGGATCGGCACCTCGGTCGGCGCCTCTTCCATCGGCAGTTCCTCGAAAGAGCCGCCCTCCGCAGGCGCTTCCTCGTAGATGAACTCGTCGTCCGGCGGCAGGTCGAACTGGAGGTCCTGCGCGAACGAATTGCCCGGAGCGGCAAGCCCGGTTGCGAAGACGAGTCCCGCGATTGCGCCTGCCAGTCTCGATGTCATCCTTGAAGCCCTGTTAGCTGAGTCGTGACCCGACTTGGCCTAGCCGTCGATTGTGGCGAGACGATTGTTGCGCCCCGATCAGTTGCCGGGCGTCCAGGCGTCGTAGTCGCCGGTCACGCGCGGCCGCTGCTCGTGCGTGGCGACCGAGCCCTTCGGTCGGTAGGCGAAGCTCGTGCCCGTCAGGTTGGGCAGATGCGGCTTCTGCCACTCGCGCGGCTGGTAGTTGTCGTCCTTCGGCGGCGTGTCGACGCGGTGATGCATCCAGCCATGCCAGCCGGGCGGAATCATGCTGGCTTCCGCATAGTCCTTGTAAATCACCCAGCGGCGCGTACGCCCCTCGGTGTCGACGCCGCCCTCGTAATAGAGATTGCCGAACTCGTCCTCGCCCACCGGCCTGCCGTGCCGCCAGGTATGAAAGCGCGTGCCCAGCGTCTGGCCGTTCCACCAGGTGAAGAACTGCGTGAAGAAGGTTTTCATAGACATTCGCACATCCGCAACTGGGTGCCCAATCTTCCCCGCCTTATGGCGTTCCGGGCAATCGATGACAAGGGCTCAGTCCGCCCACATGATCGGGCGTTCATAGATATCGGCGGGGATGCCCGAATCGGGCCGCCCGCAACTTGGCGTCTGCCCGACCTTGGCGAAACCCTGCGCCAGATAGAAAGTGACCGCCTTCGCATTGGCTTCCTCGACTTCGAGCCGCACCTTGTCCGCGTCGGGAAAGCAGCCCTCGATCTCGTCGAGCAGCAACCCGCCAATGCCGCGGCCCTGGCTGTCCGGGCGGACGTAGAGCTGATGCAGCATCACGGTCTTGCCTTCGTCGATCGCCGTCGCATAGACGACCCCGCCGATCTGCGTGCCGTCATCGGCGACGAGGAACTCCGACAGCGGGGATTCAAGCTGCGCCTCGAGCGCCGCCATCGAATGCCATTCGGCGATGATCTCGTTGACGCGCGCCTCGCCATAAATCGAGTCGTAGGTGGCGTGCCACGTTTCGGCAAGGAGCGCCTGGACCGCCTTCAAGTCGCGCTTCGAGACGGTCCGGACGAACACTATTCGATCCCCAGACGCGCCTTGATGAGGTCGTTGACCGCCTGCGGGTTGGCCTTGCCGCCGGTCGCCTTCATCACCTGGCCGACGAACCAGCCGGCCATTGTCGGCTTGGCGCGCGCCTGCTCGACCTTGTCGGGGTTGGCGGCGATGACGTCGTCCACGGCCTTTTCGATGGCGCCCGTATCGGTCACCTGCTTCATGCCGCGCGTCTCGACGAGCTGGCGCGGATCGCCGCCCTCGGTCCAGACGATCTCGAAGAGGTCCTTGGCGATCTTGCCGGAAATCGTGCCTTCCTTGATCAGTTCGATGATCCCGCCGAGCTGGTCCGGCGAGACAGGCGATTCGGCGATGTCCTTGCCGGCCTTGTTCAAGGCACCGAGGAGGTCGTTGATGACCCAGTTGGCCGCTGCCTTGCCGTCACGCCCCTCGGCGACCTTTTCGTAGTAGTCGGCGATCGCCTTGTCCGAGACGAGGATCGACGCGTCGTAGACGGAAAGGCCGAGGCTCTCGATCAACCGCGCGCGCTTGTCGTCCGGCAGTTCGGGCAGATGTGCGGCGAGCGCATCGACATAAGCCTGATCGAATTCGAGCGGCAAAAGGTCCGGATCGGGGAAATAGCGGTAATCATGCGCCTCTTCCTTGGAGCGCATCGAGCGCGTTTCGCCCTTGGAGGGGTCGAACAGCCGCGTTTCCTGGTCGATCGAGCCGCCATCCTCCAGAATAGCGATCTGGCGTCGCGCTTCGGATTCGATCGCCTGGCCGATGAAGCGGATCGAATTGACGTTCTTGATCTCGCAGCGCGTGCCGAACGGCTCGCCCGGACGGCGCACCGAGACGTTGACGTCGGCGCGCAGCGAACCTTCGTCCATGTTGCCGTCACAGGTGCCTAGATAGCGCATGATGGTGCGCAGCTTGGTCACATAGGCCTTGGCCTCGTCGGCCGAGCGGATGTCCGGCTTGGACACGATCTCCATCAGCGCGACACCGGAACGGTTCAAGTCCACATAGGACATGGTCGGATGCTGGTCGTGCAGCGACTTGCCGGCGTCCTGCTCGAGATGCAGCCGTTCGATGCCGACCTCGATCTCCTCGAACTCGCCCTTTTTGTCCGGCCCGACCGAGACGAAGACGATCCCCTCGCCGACGATTGGCTGCTTGAACTGGGAAATCTGGTAGCCCTGCGGCAGGTCCGGGTAGAAATAGTTCTTCCGGTCGAACACCGAGCGGTGGTTGATCTGCGCCTTGAGGCCGAGCCCGGTGCGGATCGCCTGCTTGACGCATTCCTCGTTGATGACCGGGAGCATGCCCGGCATCGCCGCATCGACGAGGCTGACATTGGAATTCGGCGCCGCACCGAACGTGGTCGACGCGCCTGAAAAGAGCTTCGACTGCGACGAAACCTGCGCGTGGATTTCCATGCCGATGATGATTTCCCAATCGCCGGTCGCCCCGGAAACAAGGCGCTTGGGATCGAGCGTGCGGGTATCAATGAGCGTCATCGTCTGCCTGGCGTTCGCGATGGTCGGAAGTGTTCCGGTTGGCTAGACCAATCGCGCCCGCGAGGCAAGGTTTTCGCAAGCAGGGCGTTTCAGGCGGTTGCGATATACTGGCGGATTTCGTCGGCTTCGCGCTCCACATCCTCGATGCGCTGCTTCACCACGTCGCCGATCGATACGATACCGGCCAGCCTGCCCTCGCGTTCGACGGGCAGATGGCGAAAGCGGCCGCGCGTCATCAGTTCCATCACCTGGTTGACGGTATGGCCCTCCTGGCAGGTCCTGACCTTGGCCGTCATCGCGCTCGACACCGGCTCGTCCAGCGCGACGGCGCCGCGCAGGCCAACCTGGCGAACGATGTCGCGCTCGGAGAGGATGCCGGCGATCTTTTCGCCCGCCTTGGTGACGACGACCGCGCCGATCCGCTTTTCGCCCAGGAGACGCGCGGCCTCGCCGAGCGTCATCTCCGGCTCGACCGTCACCACGTCGCGGCCCTTGGCGTCCAGAATTGCCTTCACCGTCATGCGTACCTCCTCTGCGGCATTCACAACGGTATGGTGCGCCGGGCTCGAACGCATTTCAAGCGCCGCGCCTTCACGGGACGTGTCTTGCCGTCAACGGCGGTCGAAAAGGGCGAGGCCGAAAAATCCCGCTAGAAGACCGCCAATATGCGCTTCCCACGCGATCTGCCCCACACCGGGCGCAATGGAGCCGAGCCCCATGGCCAGGTTCATGACGAACCAGACGAGCAGGAACATGAATGTCATGCGGTGACGCAGAACGACGCTGACCGGCAGGATAGGCCCGGTAAAGGCCGGCTTGCCCGCGAATCGGTCGATCTGGAAGGCGAAGCGCGCCGCCGCGCCCATCATGCCCGAGATGGCGCCCGACGCACCGACGACCGGCGTGGGATCGCCCGAATGCAGCACATAGTGGAGCCCCACCGCCGCAAGCGCCGTGAAAATCCAGAACGCGACGAACCGGACCGCCCCCATGCGGTGGGCGAGCGGCGAGCCGAATGCGGCGAGCCAGACCATGTTGACCGCAAGATGCGCGATCCCGCCATGCAGGAACGCGTAGGTGACCGGCCCCGCATAGGCGTAGGCGTCTATGATGTACTGCCCGGAATAGCGGATGGGGATGAACGCGAAGCGCGCGATGACGCCAATATCCTGCGGTTCGGTAAGCACCAGCATCCGCACGGCATGCACGCCGACGCAGATCGCGATCAGGACGACGACGATCGCCGGCAGATTGAAGATCGGCTCGCGTCGCGGCGGTGGCGTCTCGCGCCATTCGTCGTCCGGGGATGTATCGATCGGGCGTGGCTGGTCCATCATGGCTCTCTTGCGCGTCAGCCCGGACATAGAGGCCGGAACCGGCCGCTGCCAGTGCAGGTCGCAAAAGAAAGCCGTTCGAAGCGATGACTTCGAACGGCCAATCGAGCCCCCTGCTCCCGCAGCGCGACTGGAGTTGCGCTGGGTTTTCTGCTTCCCGTGACCTGGAAACTGTCACGAGGCGCTCGCGCTGGCAACGTCAACCTTTCGTTAACCTTAACGTCCCTCAGAAGCGTTAAGAACTCCTAACAGGGCTGGCACGCCCCCTGCATCCTTGGCCATGTGATGACCACTGCCAGGCCGATTCGTCCCAATCCGGGACGTGCGGCGGAAAAAGACGGGAGCAGGCTTTGATGAAAATGGACGGCACGATCGCGATGTTCCGATATTGGAACATGCTGCGCGCCGGCCGCCCTGCCCCGTTTCGCACGGATATCGACCCGACGGCGATCAAGGGACGTCTTCCCGACACGTTCATTCTCGAATTCGACGATGCGGATGAACCGCGCTTCCGGCTGGCTGGAACGAACGTCTGCTCGTCATTCGGTCGTGAATTGCGCCATGTGCCCTTCGGCGAAATCTGGCAGGCCGACGACCGAGACGCTGTCGACGCCCTCGGCAAGGCGACCTTGAACCAGAGCGCTGTGGTGCTTGCGCAGGCGCACGGCAAGAGCCGCCAGGGTCGCCTGGCAGCCTTCGAATTGCTGCTGCTGCCGCTCGATGCCGGCCCGGGCCGCCCGCGGGCGATGGGTCTTGCAACCGCGCTCGAGCGTCCATTCTGGCTGGGCGCGCATCCCCTGTCGGCGCTGGTGCTCGACGAGGCGCGCCTGATCGATCCGGACGCCATGCCCGCGATCGACATGGGCGAGCGGACGCCGAGCCTCGCCCCGCACGATCTGGAACCGGCCGAACGCGAGCGCACGCGCCGCGTCCGCCACCTTGTCGTTCTCGACGGCGGACGCACGCAGGACCGCTGACACCTGTCGCGTACGCTATTCGCGATCTGCCTTCGAGCAATTCGGATTACAACATGTTAACGACTGCGGCGCTATTTTGACCCGCAGTCAGTTGGACATGTCCGACGGAATTGGCGGGGGCTGAGGCGAAGATGAGTTCAGCGGCGTTGCAAGTCGCTCCGGCACGAAACGAACGTCGCAGTTTCCAGCGCGTCCGTGTGAAGATCTATGGCCGCTTCATGCTCGAGGATCGTTCCGAGCATCCCTGCCAGGTCATCGACATGTCGCCCGGCGACGTGGCGATCCGCGCCGATCGTCCCGGCGAACCCGGTGAGCGGGTGATCGCCTATCTCGACCATATCGGCCGTGTCGAGGGCGTGGTGACGCGCCTGACCGAGGACGGTTTCGCGATGACGGTCATCGCCTCGGAGCGCAAGCGCGAGAAACTCGCAGCGCAGTTGACCTGGCTTGCAAACAAGCACGAGCTCGACCTGCCCGAGGATCGCCGCCACCAGCGCGTGGCACCGCGCAATCCGATCACCGTCCTGCAACTCGGAGATGGCCGGCAGTATCGCTGCCGCATCGTCGACCTGTCGCTCTCGGGCGCCGCGGTCGAGATCGAAGTCCGCCCGGCACTCGGCGTCCAGGTCACGCTCGGCGCGATGCGCGGTCAGGTGGTGCGTCATTTCCAGGACGGCATCGCCATCGAGTTCGCCGCCCTTCAGCGTGAGGAAACGCTGGAAGCCGCCTTCTCCGACCGCTGATCCGACCTCCCCGCAATCATCGAAGGGCTGGCCTCGCGCCGGCCCTTTTTGCATTCCCGGCCTGCCGGATCACATGGTTACTATTGGCTGAAGCAAATTCGAACAATTTGAATAAGTATTGATTCAAATATCGATTGTATTTTACTCGAATATACACTTGACTTTTCGCGTGGAATAAATCGGCACCTGTCATTGTCTCTTCAAACGGGGAGACAAGAAGATGGGGACTTCCAAGTATAACAAGGTTGCGCTCGCAATGGCAGGTCTTTTTGCCATGGTCGCCACCTCCGCCGCCGCGCAGCCTTTCATGCATGTCGGCGGCCTGACCACGCAGCCGGTCGGTCATTATGATTTCTGCCAGCGGATGCCGGCCGAGTGCCAGCCGACGGCCGATGCGAATTCGCCGACGGAACTGACCCGCGAATTGTGGGCCGAGATCGTCAACGTCAACAACGTGGTCAACATCGCCGTGCGTCCGCGCACCGACATGGAGATGTGGGGCATCGAGGAATACTGGTCGTATCCGGTCAATGGCTATGGGGATTGCGAGGATTACGTCCTCGAAAAGCGCAAGCGCCTGATCGAGCAGGGCGTGCCGGCCTCGAACCTTTTGATCACCGTGGTGCGCCAGCCCAATGGCGACGGCCATGCCGTCCTGGTGGTCCACACCTCGATGGGGGACTTCGTCCTCGACAATCTCGAAATGCGCGTCCTGCGCTGGAACGAGACCGAATACAGCTTCCTTAAGCGCCAGTCGTCGCAGCACGCCGGAATGTGGGTCGGCATCAATGACGACCGCGACATCCTGGTCGGCAGCGTCGCCGCCCGCTGAGCATGTGAAAAGCCCGGTCGAGCCCCCACTCCCCGTCCGTTCGGCCTGGCCGGAGCCGGTTCTTCCCCGAGAACCGGCTCCAACTTTTCAGTCGACGCGCTTCATGCCTTTGGTAAAGCGCTTGCCATTGGCGACATAACTTGCGGCAGAGGCGCGCAGCGCGTCCTCATTCGAAAGCGTGCGGATCGCCTTGGCGGGCGAACCGACGATCAGCGAATTGTCGGGAAACTCCTTGCCCTCGGTGACGAGCGCGCCGGCGCCGACCAGTGAATTCCTGCCGATCTTCGCGCCATTCAGAATGATTGCGCCCATGCCGACGAGCGAATTGTCGCCGATGGTGCAGCCATGCAGGATCGCGCGGTGGCCGATGGTGCAACCCTTGCCCACCGTCAGCGGATAGCCCGGATCGGTGTGCATCATCGAATGCTCCTGCACGTTGGAGCCCTCGCCGATCTCGATGCGCTCATTGTCGCCCCGAAGCACCGCGCCGAACCAGACGCCGACATCCCTGCCGAGCCTGACCTTGCCGATCACATGTGCATCGGGCGCGATCCAGTTCGTGTCGCGATCGTCGAATTGCGGCCCGACGCCGTCGAGTTCATAGACCGGCATTCTCTTCCTCCACGCGGTTGCTTTACGCCGCGTTTACCATGTTCGCGCGAGGATGAAACCGCCGAACCGGCAGGCGAAGATTCCCGAACAGAGCGCGATGACCGACTTCACACGTTTCGACAATGCCACGATCGAGGAGGTCGGCAGCGGCTTCATGATGAAGATCTTCTACGTCTTCATCGCGCTGGCGCTGGTCTCGGTCGGCATCAGCTATGCCGGCAAGACCTTTGGCCGCGCCATCGCCCTTGCCGGTCATTCGGACGATGCGACAATCCAGGGCGTCGTGATCGATGGCGAGATGATCGCGGTGCCGGCCAACATGATCCGTTTTGCCAACGACCGCCGTTCCGGCGAGGCGAAGCGTCTCGACCTCTATCTGTCCTGGCCGCGCCTCGAAGGCTATTCGGAAGCCGAGCGCGCGCTGTTCAATCACGCCGACGGCGACCACCGGATCATCTTCGCCAGCTTCGAGCCGCGCTCGATGCCCCTCGACATGTCGAGCCGTTTGACGCCGATCTATCGTTTGCTGATCGAGGAGCCGGGCGAACCGGCCGAAGCGGGGCTCGTCGCCCATCGCTTCATCGAGGCGTCGGGCTATGGCGACGAGATGCTGATCGTCGACCCGACGCGTTTCACTGCGCCTTTCGTCGCCCGCTGTCTGACAGGAGCGGAAGCCGATACCGCGCTGGCGCCTTGCGAGCGCGATATCGATGTGGGTGCCAATCTGTCGCTGCGTTACCGCTTCCCGCGGGCGCTGCTCGAAGACTGGAAGGCACTGGACGCCGGCATGCGTGCGTTCGCCGTAAAGGCGCTGCAACCGGCGACGTGATCAGGCCAGATCGACGTCGAGAATGGCCATCGAGAAATTGTAGGACAGCTCGCCGTCATCCTCGTCCTTGAAGATGATGCCCAGGAACTCGTCACCGACATAGAGCTCGCAGGAATCGTCCTTGCGCGGACGCGCCTTGACCTCGAGCTGCGGGTTCTGGAACGTCCGCTTGAAATAGGCGTCGAGCTTTCGGATTTCTTCCGGTTTCAATGGGATTACTCCGGTCCTGGTTGGGAAAGAGAGGGGCTTCTGGCACGCACTCGACGGGCATGTAAAGCCAAAAGCGCCCCTTTCAACCCGCCGGCGGGTTAACCCTGCGAGGCCTGCGCGCTCAAGAGCTGGTCCATCGCCCGCGAGGGTTCCTCGCACCCGGCCTCCCCCACGATCCGCGCCGGCACGCCGGCAACGGTCTTGTTGTTGGGCACGGATTGGAGCACGACGGAGCCCGCCGCCACCTTGGTGCAATGGCCGATCTCGATATTGCCGAGGATCTTCGCGCCCGCCCCGATGAGCACGCCATGGCGGATCTTGGGATGCCTGTCGCCGCCGGCCTTTCCCGTCCCGCCAAGCGTCACGCCGTGCAGGATGGACACGTCGTCCTCGACCACCGCCGTTTCCCCCATGACGAGCCCGGTCGCGTGATCGATGAAGATACCCTTGCCCATGATGGCTGCGGGATGGATGTCCGTCTGGAAAATCGCCGAAGACCGGCTTTGCAGGTACAGCGCAAAATCCTTGCGTCCCTTCGACCACAGCCAGTGCGCCAGCCGATGCGTCTGGATCGCGTGGAATCCCTTGAAATAGAGCACCGGCATCAGGAAACGGTCGCAGGCCGGGTCGCGGTCGTAATAGGCCTGGATGTCGACGCGCACGACCGAACTCCAGTCCGGATTGTCACGCTGCATCGCCTCGTAGGTCTGCCGGATCAGGTCGGCGCCGAGATCCTGGTGGTGCAGCCTTTCGGACAGGCGATGGATGACCGCGTCCTCGAGGCTGTCCTGGTTGAGGATCGTCGCATAGAGAAAGGCGGACAGCAGAGGATCGGCCGCAACGGCCTCCGCAGCTTCCTGGCGCACCGCGCTCCAGATCGGATCGACCGGCTGCACCTGGCTGCTGCGCGCCTTCATCGAGATGGTCATCGGCTTCCCCTGTCGTCGGGCTTGGCAGTCCGGGAATTCTAGTCCACACACGAACCGGTTTGAACTCAGATTTCCTTAACTTCGCTTCAGGTGGCGTAAATTGTTCGAGATTCAAGACGGTTTGGTAAAGCCTGGCTTTCGTGTCAACCGCAACGGCCATGTCGTGTCGCTCGAAATCGCCCGGCCCGAGAAGAAGAACGCCCTGACCGAAGCCATGTGGCTGGACCTTGCGGAAGTGCTGGAGGCGCTCGGCAGCGATGCCGATAATCGTGTCATCGTCCTTTCGGGCGCCGGCGGAAATTTCTGCGCCGGCGCCGACATCGCTGAGTTCGACACGGCTCGGCGCGGCGCGCGCGCAGCGGTCTATGAGGAAGCCAATTCCCGCGCGTTCCGTGCCGTTCGCGACTGTCCTTTGCCTACCATCGCGGCGGTGGACGGCATCTGCTTCGGCGGCGGCTTCGGCCTTGCCGCGGCGTGCGACCTGCGCATCGCATCGCCCGGCGCGCTGTTCAGCGTTCCGGCGGCCAGGCTCGGCCTTGCCTACCCCGTCGACGCGATGGCCGACATCGTCCATGCCCTCGGGCCGCAACTGTCGCGCTACATGACCTTTTCGGCCGGGCGGCTCGACTCTGCCACGGCCCTCGCGCTCGGCTTTCTCCTCGAAATGTCGGACGAGCCGCCCGCGATCGATCGCGGGCTCGAGATCGCCCGAGCGATCGCCGACAATGCTCCCTTGTCGGTGCGCGCCTCGAAGGCGGCGATCCGCGCGGTCCTGACGGGCGATGCCGGCGACGTCCGCAAGGCCGGCGAACTGGGAGCGGCGACATTCGCCAGCGCGGACTACGAGGAAGGTCGCCTCGCCTTCGCAGAAAAACGCACGCCCTCCTTCACGGGCCGCTAATTCAGCATTCGCTTACCACACGGCTCTGTGATCAATCTCGCCTCACGGGATTCCAACACTCGTTAACCACCCGTGCGTATCGTGAGCCTCGACTGCATCGAGGGTGGTGACGTGCTGGAAATATTCTCGTGTCTCGTTTACGAGCATGACTATCGATACGTGTTGCTGGCGGCCGGCATCTGCGTGGCCGGGTCGGTCATGTCGATGCGGCTGTTCGCGCGAACCCGGCGGACCACCGGCGCACGCCGCGCCAACTGGCTGTTCCTTGCCGGCGTCGTCTCCGGCAGCGCGATCTGGACGACGCATTTCGTCGCCATGATGGGCTATTCGCCCGCCCTGCAACTCGTCTACGATCCCGCCATCACGTTGATCTCGCTCTTCCTGGCGATCGGCTTCTGCACCATCGGCATGGTGGTTGCCGCGAGCACCCGCACCACGGCATTGATCGAGGTCGGCGGCGCCATTTTGGGCATCGGCATTGCTGTCATGCACTATGCCGGCATGAGCGCGATGCGAGTCACGGCCGCGATGAGCTGGGACCCGACCCTCGTCACCGTCTCAGTCCTTCTGGGCGCATTCTTCGGCGCCATCGCCATGAACCGCATCGCCCGTCCGGTCACGCGCTTTTGCCGTTATGGCGGCGCACTGGCGCTGATCCTAGGCATCGTGTCGATGCACTTCACCGGCATGGGCGCTTTGACGCTGGTGCCGGACCTCTCCATCGCCGTGCCCGAAAAGGGCATCTCGGACAGCCTCCTCATCCTCGGCGTTCTGGCCGTCATGTCGCTCGTCATGGGCACCGGCCTGTCGAGCTACCTGATCGACAACCACAACGAGGTCGAGGCCGTCCAGCGGTATCGCCAGCTTGCTCTGCATGATGCCGTGACGGGCCTGCCGAACCGCCATCACCTGACGAGCAAGCTCGGCGAGATCATCGGCGGAGATTATGACGACACGTCGCGCGTCGCCGTCATCTGCATCGACCTCGACCGCTTCAAGGACATCAACGACGTGCATGGCCACGCGGCCGGCGACATGGTCCTGAAGATCATCGCCGAGCGCCTCTCCGCCTGCCTTCAGGATGGCGAATTCCTGGCACGTGTCGGCGGCGACGAATTCGTCGCCGTCAAGACCCGGCTCTACCAGAAGGGCCAGGCGCTCGAATTCGCCACCCGGCTCCACAGCGTCGTCTGCCGGCACATCGAGGACGAAACCCGCGTCCTGACGGTCGGCGCCAGCCTTGGCGTCGCCTATTATCCGGACGACGCACCCGACGCCTCGACGCTCCTGACGCGAGCGGATCTGGCCATGTACCGCGCCAAGCAGTCGGCCTTCACCAGCATCTGTCGCTACGATTCCTCCATGGACGAGGCGAACCGCACCCGTGCCGCCCTGTCGCTTGAATTGCGCCATGCGGTCGAACGCAAGGAGCTTGAACTCTATTACCAGCCCCAGAACGACGTCGCCTCGGGCGATCTGATCGGCTTCGAGGTTCTCGTGCGCTGGAACCATCCGCAGCGCGGCCTCGTCTCGCCCGTGGAGTTCATTCCGCTCGCTGAGGAGACTGGTCTGATCCTTCCCATCGGCGAATGGGTGCTGAGGGAAGCCTGCGCCGAAGCCGCGCGATGGGCCAAGCCCTACAAGATCGCCGTCAACGTCGCCTCGGCGCAGATTTCGCAGTCGGACCTGCCCGGGATGGTCGACGAGATCCTGGCATCCACCGGTCTTTCCGCCTCTCGCCTCGAACTGGAAATCACCGAATCGAGCATCATCGAGGACCACCACCATGCCCTCGCCATCGTGCGCAAGCTGAAAGCCAAGGGCGTGAAGATCGCGATGGACGACTACGGCACCGGCTACTCCTCGCTTTCCACCTTGCAGAACTTTCCCTTCGACAAGATCAAGATCGACCGCTCCTTCATCGCAGACATCGACACCAGCGCGCAGGCGATGGCGATCGTGCGCTCGACGATCATCCTGGCGGAGAGCCTGCAGATTCCGGTTCTCGCCGAGGGCGTGGAAAGCGCGTCGCATCTCCAGTTCCTGCGCGAGCAGGGCTGCCACGAGGCGCAGGGCTATTTCTTCGGCAAGCCGGTCCCCCTCGCCAGCATCCAGTCGCTCGTCACCTCGACCGTGATCCAGATGCCGCTGCTGAAATCCGCCTGATCGGCAACCGGATTCACTCTGGCAGCCGATCAGCGCAACCGGTTGATCGCGTTGGCGGCTTCGACCGCCAGCGGTGCAAACCGGTTGCAGAACGCCTCGGGCGTCCACTCGCTGAGCGAGCCGGCGACATGGATCGCTCCGAGCGGACGTCCGCCCGGCCCCAGAACTGCCACACCCAGAGCCACCTCGCCGACCAGAACTTCCTCGACCGTCAGCGCATAGCCCGTCTGGCGCGCCTCGCGCACCATTTCGCGCACTTCATCCGGCGTGGTGATCGTCTTGTCGGTGAACGGGCGACGATCCGAGCGCGCGATGATGTCGTCCACCTGCGCGTCGGTCAGATGCGCCATGATTGCCCGCCCGCCGGAAGTGCAGAAGGTCGGTACGGAATGACCGACGAGCGTGGCGAAGAACGTCTCGCGCTTGCTCTGCAGCCGGGCGGCATAGACCACGCGCAGATCATCGAACAGGCTCAGGTCGACACGTTCCCGCGCATTCTTGCGCAGGTCGAGCAGCACCGGCGTCGCACGCTCGATCAACTTGTTCAGGCGCAGGTAATCGACCGTGTGGTCGAGCACCCGGATTCCCGGCAAATAGCCCCTGCCCGTCTCGTCGCGCTCGATATAGCCAAGGGCGCGTAAGGTGTGGATCACGCGCTGCGCCGCACTGCGCCCGGTGCCGCTCGCCTCCGCGATCTCGTTCAGGCTAAGCGGCTGTTCCGCCTTGTGAAACACCGACAGGACGTGAAGCGCGCGGGCGATCGACTGGACGAACAGCGGGTCGTCCATCTGCGCCTGGTCCAAGAGCCGCGCACCGTCCTCCCCACTGATGATGCTGCGATTCATACCTACCCCCTCCAATGCCGGTTGACGGCGCGTCATACCACCTCTACCGTTGAATTGCGATATAACTGTATCGCCTGTCGATACCGACTTTCGTCGGACTTTCCAACGGCACAGGATTTCAATGTCGAAGCGCGTGGCGATTGCCGGCTTTCTGCACGAAACCAACACGTTCGCGCCCTCCCCGGCGCGATATGAGAACTTTGAACAAGGCGGCGGCTACCTGCCGATGAGTCGCGGCGCGGAAATCCTGCAGCGCTGCGGCGGCGTCAATCTCGGCATCAGCGGCTTCGTCGACTATGCCGAAAAGGCCGGCTGGGAACTCGTGCCTCTGCTCTGGACCGGTGCCATCCCCTCGGCCCATGTCGAACGCGACGCCTATGAGCGCATCGCCGGCGAGATCGCTGACCTGTTGCGCGCCGCGGGCAAGATCGACGGCCTCCTTCTAGACCTTCACGGCGCGATGGTCGCCGAGCATCTGGATGATGGCGAGGGCGAACTCCTGAAGCGCCTGCGCGCGATCGTCGGCCCGCACATCCCGATCTCCGCCAGCCTCGACCTCCACGGCAACGTCACGCGCGACATGGTCGACGCGGCCGACGTTCTGGTCGCCTTCCGCACCTACCCGCATGTCGACATGGCCGAAACTGGCGTTCGGGCAGCCGAGCAGCTCGACCGCCTGATGACGCGCGGCAAGCCGTTCGCCAAGGCGTTCCGGCAATTGCCGTTCCTGATCCCGATCCCGTGGCAGTGCACGATGATCGAACCGGCGAAGTCGCTCTATGCCGAGATCGACCGCGTCGAAGGCGGCGCGGTGTCAAGCGCCTCGATCCTGACCGGCTTTCCCGCCGCCGATTTCGAGGATTGCCGGCCCTCGGTCCTCGCTTATGCCGAGACAAAGGACGAGGCCGACGCTGCCGCCGATGCGCTCGAACGAGCGTTTCTCGACCGCGAAAGCCGTTTCGCCGGCAAGGCCTATGCACCGCTCGAAGCCGTCACCGAAGCGCAGCGGATCGCGGCCTCTGCCAGCAAACCCGTCATCATCGCGGACACGCAAGACAACCCCGGCGCGGGTGGTGATTCGAACACGACCGGCATGTTGCGGGCGCTTCTTGAGAAAGGCGTTGAACGCGCGGCCATCGGCGTCATCGTCGACCCAGCCTCCGCCGCACGCGCCCATGAAGCCGGCGAAGGCGCCGAGATCGAACTGGCGCTCGGCGGCCAGTCGAACGTTCCGGGCGACGCGCCCCTTCAGGCAACCTGCCGCGTCGAAAGGCTTTCCGACGGCCGCTTCAAGGCCACCGGACCCTATTATGGCGGCGCCGACATGAATCTCGGCCCCGCCGCCTGCCTCTCCATCGACGGCGTGCGGATCGTGGTTTCGACCTTCAAGGCGCAGATGGCCGACCGGGAGATGTATCGCTTCGTCGGCATCGATCCGGAAGACCAGGCGATCCTCGTCAACAAGAGCTCGGTCCATTTCCGTGCCGATTTCGAGCCCATCGCCGAAGCCATCCTGGTCGCCACCGCGCCCGGACCGATGGCGCTCGACGCGGCCGACCTGCCGTTCACCCGGCTGAAGCCGGGCATCAGGCTCTCGCCGAACGGCCCGGCCTTCCAGCGTACGGGAGCGGCTCGACGCGCAGGCTGAACAAGCAATTCCACAAAGCCGGCGGCAAGATCGGCATCCTGAACAATGGCGAAATCAATCGAAGAGGGTTACCGATGACATTCATTCCAAATGGCTTTTCCGGTTCGGTTCTGACCAAGAGCCGGTCCGTCATGCTCGCAGCGGCGCTTGCCGCCTCGACGGCGATCGTTCCGGCCGCCACCGCGCTCGCGCAGGACGGCGAGACCATCACCGCCGTCATGCATTCGGGTCTGCGCGTTCTTGACCCGATCATCACCACCGCGCACATCACCCGCAATCACGGCTACATGATCTATGACGTGCTGATCGCGGTGAACGAGAATTTCGAGGTCCAGCCGCAGATGGCCGATTTCGAGGTTTCCGATGACGGCCTGACCTACACCTTCACGCTGCGCGACGGCCTGCTGTTCCACGATGGCGAGCCCGTGACCGCCGCCGATGCGGTCGCATCGCTCCAGCGCTGGGGCGAGCGCGATTCCGGCGGCCAGTTGATCTTCGACGTCACGGCCAGCCTCGAGGCGACTGACGACAAGACGATCACCTGGACGTTGAGCGAGCCGTTCACGCCGCTTCTCGACATCGTCGCCAAGCAGTCGGCCGTGCCGCCCTTCATCATGCCCGCGCGCGTCGCCGAAACGCCGTCGAGCGAAGCGATCACCGAATATGTCGGCTCCGGCCCCTTCAGCTTCGTCGAAGAGGAGTTCGAGCCGGGCGTGTCGGTCACCTACGAGAAGTTCGCCGACTACGTGCCGCGCGAGGAACCGGCGAACTGGATGGCGGGCGGCAAGGTCGTCAATGTCGACCGCGTCGTCTGGACCTCGATGCCCGACGCCCAGACCGCGATCAACGCCCTCGTCTCCGGCGAGATCGATTATCTCGAACAGGCGCAGATCGACCTTCTGCCGATCCTCCAAGCCAGCCCCGACCTGACCGTCGAGGTGCGCGATCCGCTCGGCTTCCAGACCATGGGCCGGATGAACTTCAAGCACCCGCCCTTCGACGACGAGAAGATCCGCCAGGCCGCCATGATGGCGATCAGCCAGGAAAACGTGCTGGCGACGCTGGTCGGCAATCCGGAATACTATTCGCTTTGCGGCGCAATCTTCGGCTGCGGCACGCCGCTGGCCGACGAAACCGGCTCCGACACGCTGAAGAGCGGCGGCGACGCGGAAGCCGCTCGCGCGCTTCTGGAGGAAGCCGGCTACGACAATACGCCGGTCGTCCTGATGCAGCCGACCGACGTCGTGACGCTCACCGCACAGCCGGTCGTCGTCGCGCAGGCCCTGCGTGACGCCGGCTTCAACGTCGACATGCAGGCGATGGACTGGCAGACGCTGGTCACGCGCCGCGCAAGCCAGTCGGCGCCGGCCGATGGCGGCTGGAACATCTTCTTCACCAACTGGTCGGTGCCGGAGATTTCCTCGCCGCTCATCAACCCGATGGTCAACGGACGCGGTGACGAAGCCTGGTTCGGCTGGCCGGAAGATCCGGCACTGGAAGAGCTGCGCGCCGAGTTCATCGCAGCCGACGGCGTCGAAGCGCAGACCGAAGTCGCACAGCGCATTCAGGCGCACGTGCTCGAAACGGTGAACTACGTGCCGCTCGGCCAGTATCTGACCGTCCAGGCGCGCAGCAACAAGATGGTCAACATGATCCAGCAGCCGGTCCCGGTGTTCTGGCAGGTCGACAAGACCGAATAGCGGCCGCAACCGCTTCAGGCTCCCGGCGCACGCCGCCGGGAGCCTTCGCTTTCCAGCTTCCGAAGGATCATTGAGCCCATGCTCGGCTATGTCATCCGGCGCATCCTTGCCGTCATTCCGGTGATGGCGATCGTCGCGATCTTCGTCTTCCTGCTTTTGCGCCTGACGCCGGGCGACCCCGCCGCCATCATCGCCGGCGACTCCGCGACGCCCGCCCAACTCGAGCGTATTCGCGAGTCCCTCGGCCTCGCCGAACCGCTTCACATCCAGTTCGTCACCTGGATCGGGCAGCTCGCGCAGGGCGACCTCGGCACCTCGATCATCTCGAACCAGCCGGTTACGCGCCTCATCGGCCAGCGCATCTGGCCGACGCTGCAGATCGGCACGCTGACGATCCTTCTCTCGGTCCTGATCGCCGTCCCGCTGGGCGTCCTTGCTGCATGGCGGCACCGGACCTGGATCGACTACGCCGTCATGTCCTTCTCGGTTCTGGGCTTTTCCATCCCCGTCTTCGTCATCGGCTATCTCTTCATCAAGCTCTTCGCGATCGATCTGCGCTGGCTGCCGGTCCAGGGCTACACCTCGCCTTCGGAAAGCGTGCAGGGCTTCCTGTCCCGCGCCGTCCTGCCCTGCCTCACGCTCGCCACCATCTATGTCGCGCTGATCGCCCGCATGACCCGCGCGAGCCTGCTCGAAGTGCTCGGGGAGGATTATGTCCGCACCGCGCGCGCCAAGGGCGTGAAGGAGCACATCGTTCTCTTCCGCCATGCGCTGCGCAACGCCGCCGTTCCGATCATGACCATCATCGGCACCGGCTTCGCACTCCTGATCTCCGGCGTCGTGGTGACGGAGAGCGTCTTCAACATCCCCGGCATCGGCCGCCTCACCGTCGACGCGATCCTGGCACGCGACTATCCCGTCATCCAGGCGATGATCCTTCTGACGAGCGCGATCTATGTCTTCGTCAACCTGCTGATCGATCTCTCCTACACGCTCTTCGACCCGAGGATTCGCTACTGATGGCCGCTCAACCGCAACCGACCTCCGCCATGCAGGTCGTGCTCGGCGCGATCCAGCTTCCGCGCAACTGGCGCCTCGGCCTCGGCCCGATCCTCGCGGCCATCGTGCTCGCCCTGATCGTGATCGCCACCGCGTCGGCCTATCTCTACGTGCCGCACAATCCGATGAGCATGGACGCGCTGCAGCGCCTGAAGGGCCCGAGCGAAACCTACTGGCTCGGCACCGACCCCTATGGCCGCGATCTCTTCTCCCGGGTCATGGTCGGCGGCCAGGTCTCGCTCCTGATCGGCATCGGCGCGGCCATCGTTTCGGTCATCATCGGCCTGCTGATCGGCCTCGTCTCAGGCTTCTTCCGCCTCGCCGACGCCATTATCATGCGCGTCATGGACGCTCTGATGGCGATCCCGTCGATCCTGCTCGCCATCGCACTCGTCGCGCTCAACGGGCCGAGCATCTGGTCGGTCATCTTCGCGATCACATTGCCCGAAATCCCGCGCGTCGTGCGGCTGGTGCGCTCCGTCGTGCTGTCGGCGCGCGAAGAGCCCTATGTTGAAGCCGCCATAGCGCTCGGCTCGTCCATGCCGAAGATATTGTGGAAGCACCTGATGCCGAACACGCTCGCCCCGCTCATCGTGCAGGGCACCTATATCTGCGCCTCGGCAATCCTGACCGAAGCGATCCTTTCCTTCCTCGGCGCCGGCGTTTCGACCGAGATCCCCACCTGGGGCAACATCATGGCCGAGGGCCGCCTGTTCTTCCAGATCAAGCCGGAACTCATCTTCTGGCCGGGACTGATGCTGTCGCTGTGCATCCTGTCCATCAACCTTCTCGGCGATACCGCGCGCGACCTTCTCGATCCGCGCCTCAAGAAGCGGGAGGCGTAACCCATGCTGTTCCGCAATCGCCATTTCGACGACAAACCGGTCGCGCTCGAAATCCTCGGCCTGTCCGTCGCCACGGCCGGGAACGATCCCGTTCCCATCCTGAACACGATCGACGTCACCATCCATCAGGGCGAAACCGTCTGCCTCGTCGGCGAGAGCGGCTCGGGCAAGTCGGTCACCTCGCTCGCCGTCATGGGACTTCTGCCCAAGGGCGCGCTCGAAGTCACCACTGGGCGCATCGAACTCGACGGCAAGAACCTGCTTGACCTCGACGCATCGCAGATGCGCGAATTGCGCGCCCAGCGCATTTCGATGATCTTCCAGGAGCCGATGACCGCGCTCAACCCCGTCATGAAGGTCGGCGACCAGATCGAGGAAGTGCTCGACAGCCACACCAAGCTGCCGACCCGCGAGAAGAAGCGCCGCGTCATCGACATCATGCAGCAGGTTCACCTGCCGGACGTCGAGCGCATCTACGGCTCCTACCCGCACCAGCTTTCCGGCGGCCAGCGCCAGCGCATCATGATCGCCATGGCGCTGATCCTCGAGCCAAAGCTCCTGATCGCCGACGAGCCGACCACCGCGCTCGACGTGACGACACAGAACCAGGTCCTGAAACTGATCGCCGAACTCCAGGAGAGCCACGGCACCGCAGTCCTCTTCATTACCCACGACATGGGCGTCGTCGCCGAGATCGCCGATACGGTCTACGTCATGCGCAATGGCGACATCGTCGAAAGCGCTGCGGTCGAAACGCTCCTGCGCTCGCCGCAAAAGGACTACACGCGCCGGCTGCTCGAAGCGGTGCCGAGCCTCGTCCCGCGCGACGCGCGACCCGAAAGCTGGGCCGATCCGGTGCTGTCGGTCGACGGACTAACCAAGATCTACGATACCCGCGGCTTCTTCAAGAAGGGCCGCGAGACCAAGGCCGCGCAGGACGTCAAATTCCGCATCAAGCCCGGCCGCACGCTCGGCATCGTCGGCGAAAGCGGATCGGGCAAGTCCACCGTCGCGCGCTGCGTCATGCGGCTCATCGACCCGACCGAGGGCCGCATCAAGGTCGGTCAGACCGACATCGCAAAGCTCGGCCGCGGCGAGTTGCAGCCGCATCGAAAGCACATCCAGATCGTCTTCCAGGACCCGTTCCGCTCGCTCAACCCGCGCTGGACGGTCGGCGAGAGCCTGATCGAGGGGCCGCTGAATTTCGGCCAGTCCAAGGCCGAGGCGATGAAGCACGCCGCCGAACTGATGGAACTGGTCGGCCTGCCCGCCGATGCGCTCGGCCGTTATCCGCATCAGTTCTCCGGCGGCCAGCGCCAGCGCATCGCCATCGCCCGCGCCATCGCCATGCGGCCGGACATCCTCGTCGCCGACGAGGCGGTCTCCGCGCTCGATGTGTCGGTGCAGGCGCAGGTGCTGAAGCTCCTCGACGAATTGCAGGAAAAGCTCGGCATCGCGATCCTCTTCATCACCCACGATCTGCGCGTCGCGGCCCAGATCTGCGACGAGGTCGTCGTCATGCAGCATGGCCGCATCGTCGAGCACGACACGGCCGAAAACGTCCTGTCCCAGCCCAGCCACGACTATACCCGCGCGCTGATCGAGGCCGCGCCCGGCCGCCACTGGGACTTCGCCAATTTCAGGGAGCTTTCCCTGCACCAGACCGAGACGGCCTGACCCGCCCCAGCCCACCAAGGAGACCGACATGCCGACATTGCCACGCATTGCCGAATACGCCGACGAACTGACCGCCATTCGGCGCGACTTCCACGCCAATCCCGAGATCGGCTTCGAGGAGACGCGCACCGCCGGGATCGTCGCCGAAAAGCTGAAATCCTGGGGCATCGAGGTCCATACAGGGCTCGGCAAGACCGGCGTCGTCGGCGTGCTTCAGGGCAAGGGCGGCAGCGAGCGGGCGGTCGGCCTTCGCGCGGACATGGACGCGCTGCCGATGGACGAAGAGACCAATCTCCCCTGGCGCTCGACCGCGCCGGGCAAGTTCCATGGCTGCGGCCATGACGGCCACACGACCATGCTGCTCGGCGCCGCGCGCTACCTAGCCGAAACGCGCGACTTTTCCGGCAAGGCCGTCTTCATCTTCCAGCCCGCCGAGGAAGGCCTCGGCGGCGCGCGCGCCATGCTCGCCGATGGCCTCTTCGACAAGTTTCCGTGTGACGAGATCTACGGCATGCACAACAACCCGCTGGCCGCGCCGAACAAGGTCGGCGTCAAGCCTGGACCGGCCATGGCCGGCTCCACCTTCTTCGATATCTACGTCAAGGGCGTCGGCAGCCATGGCGCGATGCCGCACCATTCCAAGGACCCGATCGTCGCGGTCACCTCGCTCGTGCAGTCGCTGCAGTCGATCGTCAGCCGCAACGTGCCCGCCGTGAAGCCGGCCGTCCTGTCGGTCACGCAAATCCATTCCGGCTCGGCCTACAATGTCGTGCCCGACAAGGCCGTCATCTGCGGCACGATCCGCTATTTCGACGATGAGGTGAAGGAGCTGATCCACGCCCGCATCCGCGACATGTGCGAGGGCTATTCCAAGATGTTCGGCATCGAGGTCGAGCCCGACCTGCGTGAAATCTTCACCGTCCTCATGAACGACGACAAGCTGTCCGACGCCTATCTCGACGCCGCCTCCGATATCGTCGGCGTCGACAACATCACCAATGAGAACGAACTGGTAATGGGCTCGGAAGACTTCGCCGACATGCTCAAGGCCGTCCCCGGCGCCTATTGCACGATCGGCCATGGCGGCGATGTCCCCGTCCACAATCCCGGCTTCATCTTCGACGACGCAATCCTGCCCGTCGGTGCCAGCGTCATGGCCCGCATCATCGAAAAGCGCCTGCCGCTCTAGTCAGCAGACCCCCGCCGTTCCCCCCGTGGAAGGAAAAGCGCGACGCCGACGCCGTCCCTCCCCCTTGTGGGGAGGGATAAAGGGTGGGGGTCCCCTTCAAAAAAAGCCACCCTACAGCCCCAAGGTGACCCCATGAACCTCAACGCCCTGCCCTTCGACGCCGACACGATGCTGAAAGGCCTCAAGCCCTGGATCGAGTGCGAAAGCCCGACCTTCGATGCCGCCGCCGTCGACCGGATGATGGACCTTGCCAGCTACGACCTCGCCGCTGCCGGCGCAGAGATCGAGCGCATTCCCGGTCGCATGGGCTTCGGCGGCTCGGTGCGCGCGCGCTTTCCGCACAAGGATTTCGGCAAGCCCGGCATCTTCATTTCCGGCCATCTCGACACCGTCCACCCGGTCGGCACGCTCGAAAAGCTTCCCTTCCGCCGCGAAGGCAACAAAGCCTACGGCCCTGGCATCCAGGACATGAAGGGCGGCAATTTCGTCGCCGTCGAGGCGATCCGCCAACTGGCGCTCGCCGCCATCGACTGCCCGCTGCCGGTCACGGTCCTCTTCACGCCCGACGAAGAAGTCGGCACGCCGTCGACGCGCGAGCTGATCGAGATGGAAGCGCGCAAGAACAAATACGTTCTCGTGCCCGAACCCGCGCGTCCCGACGGCGGCGCGGTGACCGGCCGCTACGCCATCGCGCGCTTCAACCTGAAGACCGAGGGCCGCCCCAGCCATGCCGGCTGGGCACTCGGCGAAGGCCGCTCGGCCATCGCGCTGATGGCAAAGAAGCTGCTCCAGGTCGAAAAGATGACCACCGACGACTGCACCTTCTCCGTCGGCGTCATCCGTGCCGGCCAGTGGGTCAACTGCGTCTCGTCCGAATGCCACGCCGAGGCGCTCTCCATGGCCAAGCGCCAGGACGATCTCGATCGCGGCGTCGAGGCGATGCTCGCCATGGCGACCGAAGAGAACGACGTCCGCTTCGAGGTCACCCGCGGTGTCACCCGTCCCGTCTGGGAACCGGACGCCGGCACGCTGGCGCTCTACGAGATCGGCCGCCAGGTCGCCGCCGACATCGGCTTCGACCTGACCCACGCCAGTGCCGGCGGCGGCTCGGACGGCAACTTCACCGGCGCGCTCGGCATCCCGACGCTCGATTCCATCGGCGTTCGCGGCGCGGGTCTTCACACGCTCAACGAACACATCGAGATCGACAGTCTGGTCGAGCGCGCTCGCCTGATGGCCGGCCTCCTGATGCGACTGAAATAGGCGTCGCGAAAAAGGCCGCCATTCGCCAGGGCGTCAGTGCTTGAGTTCGTCCACCTTCAGACGGCGTCCCTTGCGATCGAAGAAGTGCCCTTCGTTCAGAACGCGCCGGTCTTCGCGCAACCGGTCCTCCAGATCGCGCAATTCGCTCCGCGCGATGTCGTTCGGAACCGGCCCGTTGAAGAACGCGCTGACCGGAAAGAAGGCGGCGCCGTTCCAGGCGGCGCCTGAACCGGAAAGCAATTCGCGCAGTTCCACCCAGCGCGTTTCGTCGCCGATGACGTTCATGTAGGTCGAGCGCAGAAGGTCGATGCGCGTTTCCGCGATGTCGACGAGAACGACCATCACCGTGAAGTCGCCGCGCCGTTCGTACTCGCCCGCGAGCCAGGCGTCGAAGCGGCTGTGACGCTCAGAAGTCGACAAGCTGCGTCTCCGGCATGTAGTGCTCGAACAGGACCCAGAAAGGCTTTCCACGCGCTTCAGCGTACCACGCCTCGAATTCGGCCAGCGCCGCCCCGACATCCGGCGCCGGCGTGTCCGGTGCCACGGACGCCTCGTCCTCGCGGGTCGCATGGAACGCGGCAAGAGCGAGCGCGCCGTAGCGTTCCAGAACCTCGTCGCGCGCCTCGCTCTCCTCCCGCCAGCCGAGCCGGTTGCGCAATGCCGCGACTGCCGCCGCGACTGCGACCGGGCCGTCGTCGGCCTGCGCCACCGTGTCGAACAGCGAGCGCATGATGTTCATCCGGCGATGCGCGAAAGCGCGGGCTTCGGCAAGCGCCGCGACACGCGCGTTCATCGTGCGCCGGAACTCGGCCTCCTCGTCTTCGCAGGCCTTGGCCGCATGTCCGAGTTCATCGAGAAGCGTCTGCCTGGCCGTCATGAAATCTTCCGGGAAGCTGGCGGAGGAGAGTGGGAGTCGAACCCACCAGGGACCGTCTCACGGCCCCACCCGGATTTGAAGTCCGGACGCCCCACCGGGGACGATTCTCTTCCTTTGTCACTTGCATCGGGCGCGGGACCGAACAGGTCGAGCCGATGCGGATTCAGGCGGCGCAGGTCACCGCGCCGCAGCGTGAGACCGTGCCGGTCGAAAAACTCCAGAATCTCAATAGACACCTTGCGCCCGTTTTCCAACCGATCGCGCAGGTCGGCGGCGACAAACTCGCCCTTGGGCTTGCCGGCGGCGACATCCTGAAGGATTGCGACGATCTGCGAAACGACACTTCGCGCAAAGAAGCTGTCATGGGCGATTTCGTGCACGCGTCCCATTCGGCTCGCGCGCTTCAGGAGTTGGCGCATGTCGGCCTCGGAAACCGCGAATATATTGGCGAGATCGCGCGTCCGCGGCGGCCGGAAGCGCTGTTCGCCGATGAGCAGCGGCTCGATCCGCGCCCAAAGCGCCTCGTCCGCCTCCGACAGCCGCGCGACGTGGCTCGCCCGGCGCACCCATGCGCCGTCGAGCGAAATCTCGCCTCTGCGCTGCAGGCTCTGCAGCACCATCCGAAACATGGGCGCCGGCAGGCGCGCCTCGCCCATCATGCGCAATCGTTCCAGGCCGATGCCCGGATGATCGGGATTTTCCGCATGATAGGCATCGAGATCGGCGAGCAACCGATCCCGTATGCGAAGCCACCGCGCCGGCGTCATCGCCATCGTGCCGACGTCCGGCGGAATGCGGATCAGGTCGCCCGCAAGCCTGGCCACTCCGTCGCCGCCGATCGCCCGATCCCGCGCGAACCCGTCGAGATCAACGTAAAAGGGTGGCGTGTCGAGAAGCGCGCGCAGCGATGCGTCGTGTTCGGCCGGCAGGAGCGCGGCAAGCTGCGCCTGGCGCTCCGGCGAACGCCGCCGTCGTGCAGGCGCGCGCAAATCGAGAAACCGGCCGCCGCCGATCGTGCGCCGGGCGGACGTGTCGCGAACGACGAAGCGGTCACCCACCGCCGCCGAAATCGGGCGGTCCAGCACAAGCTGGACGATCGCCTGACCTCCGGGCGCGATCGGTGCATCCTGCAGGAGCACGATGCGCGCGGGCACCTCGCAGGAGGCATGGTGCAGATGAACGGGGAACCACTGGCCGATCGGTTTCGGCTCGCCAGCGAGAATGCTCAGTTCGGCGTCGATCCGCGCCGTCGGCGCATGCAGGCCCGGATCGACGACCATGTCGCCCCGCGCGACCGCATCGCGGCCGATCCCTTCGCCGGCCAGATTGAGCGCGCAGCGGTCGCCCGCCCGGCCGCGCTCGGCCTTCTCGTTCTGCGCGTGGATCGAGCGCACACGTGCCTGAAGCCCGCGCGGACTGACGACGACCTGATCCCCGACGCCGATCTCGCCGGAAAGGACCGTCCCGGTCACCACCGTACCAGCGCCCTGGATGGTGAAGGCCCGGTCGACCGCCAACCGAAAGCGGCCGTCTGCATTGCGCCGTCCGATGGCGAGCGCGGCCTCGGCCAGCCTTGCCTCGAGCTCGGCGACCCGCAGCCCCGTCGCGCTCGAAACCGCCAGCACGTGCGCGCCCTCGAGCGAACTTCCCGCGAGCAGCGTCTCGATCTCGATCTCGACGGCGAGCAGCCGGTCCTCGCCGGCAAGATCGGCCTTGGTGATCGCGACGATACCGCGCGAGACGCCGAGCAAATCGAGGATCGCCAGATGCTCGCGGGTCTGCGGCATCACGCCGTCATCGGCCGCGACCACCAGCAGCGCGAAATCGATTCCTCCGGCGCCCGCCAGCATGGTGTGGATGAAGCGCTCATGGCCCGGCACGTCGATGAAGCCGATCCGCGCGCCGTTCGCCAGCGTGCGGTAGGCGAAGCCAAGGTCGATCGAGATGCCCCGCGCCTTTTCTTCCTTCAGCCGGTCGGTCTCGACACCCGTCAGCGCACGCACGAGCGACGTCTTGCCGTGGTCGATATGGCCCGCCGTGCCGACGATCATGCCTCGCCCTCGTCGAGCAACGGGCGATCCGCGCGCAACTTGGCCGCCTCGCGCTCCTCGGGCGACAGAACGGCAATTGCGGCGGGGATGAAGTTGTGCGCCAGCTTCGAGCCGCCGTCGCGCGCGCGCAGCAGCCAGACAAGCGCGGCGACCGGGTCGCGGGGCACGCCCGCACCGGTGATGTGCGCCGCGCCGAGCATCGCCTGCCCGTCCGCCTCGCCCAGCATCGCAGCCTTGCGCCACCATTCTGCGGCAACGCCCGCATCGCGCTCGACGCCGAGTGCATTGTGGTGAAGGTTGCCGATCCGCGTCATCGACGCCGCCACGCCCTGCGCGGCAGCGCGCTCGGCATAGGCGAGCGATGCTGCGTAGTCCTCGTGGTCGGCAAGCATCCAGGAATACATGTCCTGCGCCGTCGCGTCGCCCTGATCGGCGGCGAGGCGATAGAGCCGCATCGCCTCCGCCTCGTCCTGTTCGACCCCCTCGCCGCGAAAATGCAACGTCGCCAGATTGCGCTGGCCGACCGGATCGCCCTGCGCTGCGGACAGCTTGAGCCATTTTGCGGCCAGTTCGGGATTTTCCGCAAGTCCGTGACCGCCGGAAAAGCAGGCGGCGATGTTGTTTTGCGCGCGCGCATTGCCGGCCCGCGCCAGTGGCTCCCAGATGGCGAGTGCGGCCTGGAAGTCACCTTCTTTTGCCGAGCGAAGTGCTTCGTCCATCGGATCGCGTTCCGGCTCCGAAACGCGCCGGAAGCGGTCAAGCCAGCCCATCGGCAAGACCCCGGAGATTGGCGATAAAGCGGGGCGCATCTTCCAGGCACCGCAAGTCGAGCAGCAGAGCGCCATCGGCGATCCGCCCGATGACCGGCACCGGCAGCGCGCGCAACGCCGCGGCCAGCCGGTCGAGCGCCGAGCCACTGCCGTCAACAGCGCGAATGGCGAGCGCCGAGGAAGCCAGCGTGTCGAGCGGAAGTGCGCCCGAGCCGATCTGGCTTCCGCAATCGACGATCTCGACCGTGTAGAACGGCCCAACCGCCGCGCGCACATCCGGCAGGATCGCGGTCGCCATCCCGGCGATCTCCGCCTGGCTGCGCGCCAGCAGACGAAGGGTCGGCAGGCGTTCGGCGAGACGATCGGGGTCGCGATAGAGCTTCAGCGTCGCCTCCAGCGCGGCGAGCCGCAGCTTGTCGACGCGCAACGCGCGCTTCATCGGGTTGCGGTTGATCGCGGCAATCAGATGCCTGCGACCGACTATGAAGCCCGCCTGCGGACCGCCCAGCAGCTTGTCACCGGAAAAAGTGACGATGTCGGCGCCCTCGGCGACCGCTTCCCGCACCGTCGGCTCACGCCGCAGGCCCCATCGTGCAAGATCGACCAGCGTGCCGGAGCCGAGATCGTTGACGAGCGGCACCTTAGCCGCCCGCGCAAGCGCTGCGAGCGAAGGCGCATCGACCTCCTTCGTAAATCCTTCAATGCGATAGTTCGATGTGTGAACCTTGAGGATCAACGCGATGTCGCCGGTGTCGAGCGCTGCGCGATAGTCCTTCTCGTGGGTCCGGTTCGTCGTGCCAACCTCGACCAGCCGCGCGCCGGCCCGGGCCATGATGTCGGGCATGCGAAACGCGCCGCCGATCTCGATCAGTTCGCCGCGCGAGACCACGGCCCCGCCGCCATTGCCGGCGAGCGTGTTCAGCACGATGAGCACGGCAGCGGCGTTGTTGTTGACGAGCGTCGCGTCTTCCGCGCCGGTCAGTTCGCAGACGAGATCGCGCAGATGATCGTCGCGCTCGCCGCGCTTGCCGGTCGCAAGGTCGAATTCGAGCGCGGTTGCATCGCGCATCGCTTCCGTCGCCGCCTCGATTGCGGCCTCGGCGAGCAGCGCGCGGCCGAGATTGGTGTGAAGCACCGTGCCGGTGAGGTTGAAGACAGGCCTCAGCGATGATCCGGACGCCGCTTCCAGTTGCCAAAGTGCCAGCGCGGCGATGGCCTGCGCATCGCGCAGCGCACGCCCCTCGCGCGCGGATTGGCGCTCGGCATCGAGAACGAGGCGTATGCGCGCGGTCGCCTCCGTGCGCCCGAACCGATCGATCGCCGCCTGCCCGGCTGGCGATTTCAGCACGGCATCTACCGACGGGATGGCGCGGAAGCTCTCGTTCATCGCAGGACTAGTATCCCAGCAGGAACGGATTGAACGCGCCGCGTCGGAACTGCGTCTCGCGCATCAGGAGATCGACGCCGAGGCTACCCACATCGTCGGCCAGCGGCTCGAGCGAGGCGTCCTGCTGCTGGTTCAGGATCTTCACGTAGCAGCCGCACTCGTCGCATGTTTCGGCCTTGATCGTGCCCGGCCCGTCCGCGATTTCCTGATACTTGATGCCCTTGGTGGACGAGCAGATCGCGCATTTGATGCGCACATGGTGCCAGAGCGTGGAGCAAAGCGCGCAGGCGCAGTAGCGCGTTCCGCCGGCCTGCGGCCAGGCGACGATGACCGAGGCGACCGGAGGGCCGCCGCAGGCGGGACAAGCGCCGTTTCCGACCGATTTCAGCTCACGTTCGGGCAGGAGCGACGCGGCGCGGACGAAGTGAAGCTGCAACGCGGCGGCGACATAGGCATGTTCGGCCATCGCTTCGGCTGGAACGGCATCGGCGAGCAGGTTGGCAACCATCGCCTCGAAGCGCGACGCGTCAGCCTTTCGCACCGAGGACAGTGCGTTCTTTGCCGCCGCGGGCTTGCCGACCGCTTCGATCTTGCCGAACAGCCGCTCGCTCAGCGAGCGAAACTCCTCGTCGGGGCGAAAGGCCGCGCGGTCGAGCGGCGGCATCGAATGTTCGAGTGAGCGTTTGACCGAACCGGGATCGGCGAGCGCGGGCGCGGGAAGCTCCTGCGCGAGTTCCTGCTGCGCGGCGGCGATGCCGGCAAGAAAGCCGAGATAAGGACCGATGCCCTCCGGCTGGGCAAGTTCGCCGAACCGCCGGGCCCGCCGCTCGAACAGCCGCACCGGGTCCGGCACGCGAGCAGCCGGCGGGGTGCGAACCTCGCCGATCGCGGTGATGTCTCCCTTGACGGGAATTCGACGCGCCATGAAATCCTCCACGAGCCGCACGGGCTACGCGGCATTCTAGAATGCTGCCCGGCGTCGTGTCACGCCGGGCATGAGTTCGCGTTCCGTCAGGTCGCGGGACCGCGTCCGTCCGGGCTCTGGTCGTCGCGCTTGCCATAGGTGGCGAGCGCGCGCAGCCATTTGCGGTGATGCCGCCACGCCCAGCCGCCGGACACGTTGCCGCGTGTCATGGCACGAAGCGTGCCCTCGACCCAGAAGGCCGCATAGACGTGGATGATCCACACGCAGATGATGGCCACCGCCGCCATCGAATGGACGAGCATCGCCACGCGAAGCTGCGGAACGGTCAGATACTGCGAGAAATACCGCTCCCAGACGGCCAGCCCCGACACGATCAGGATCGTGATCAGGATCGACATCGCCCAGAAGACGAATTTCTGCCCGGCATTGTACTTGCCGACTTCTGGCAGCTTTTCCTCGTCGCCCTTGAGCACGTCGCCGATATGGGCCGCCCATTGCGCATCTTCCCGGCGCGGCAGGTTCAATCGGAAGAACCGGATGAACAGGCCCGCAAAGGAGACGAACAGCACCACGCCGATCCACGGATGGATCGCGCGCGTCCACTGGCCGCCGCCGAAAAGCGCGGTCAGCCAGTAGAGCGACGGATGGAACAGGGCGAGCCCCGAGAGCGCGAGCAGGATCAGGCTGATCGCCGTGATCCAGTGATTGACCCGCGCCCATTTCGTATAGCGGTCGACGACGACCTCGCGACCGACGTGAAGCCGGTCGCCGCGGTCGATGTCGGCCTTGGTCACCTGCGGAGCCGGACGCCCATGCAGCGTGCTGTCCGTCATGACAGGGTCTCCTTGCTCGGATCGAGCGGCGCCGCGCCCGGAGCCACCGCCGTCAGGCGGCGCGCCTCCTCGTCATCCTCGACGGTGACGCGGTTGCGACCGGAGATCGCCATGTGCAGCACGCCGGCAGCCGCCGCGATGCCCATGACGGCAAAGCCGGCATATTTGGTGACCCCTTTCCACGCTTCGACCAGCGGAGAAATGCGCGGATCGTCCGGCAGGCCGGCATAGATGGACGGCTTGTCGGCGTGATGCAGCACGTACATCACATGCGTCCCGCCCACGCCCGGCGGATCGTAGAGCCCGGCATTGGCATAGCCGCGCGACTTCAGATCCTCGATGCGCTCGGCCGCATGCGCCTTCATTTCCTCCTTGGTGCCGAAGACGATCGCCTTGGTCGGGCATGCCTTGGCGCAGGCCGGCCCCTGGCCGACTGCGATGCGGTCGGAGCAGAGCGTGCACTTGTAGGAGCGGTTGTCGACCTTGGAGATGCGTGGGATGTCGAACGGACAGCCCTTCACGCAATAGCCGCAGCCGATGCAGTTTTCCTTCACGAAGTCGACGACGCCGTTCGAATACTGCACGATCGCGCCGGGCGCGGGACAGGCCTTGAGGCAGCCCGGATCGGCGCAGTGCATGCAGCCATCCTTGCGGATCAGCCATTCGAGATTGTCGGTCTCGGGGTTCACCCATTCGGTGAAGCGCATCAGCGTGAACGTGTTCGGCGTCAGATCGTGCGGATTGTCGTAGACGCCCGCATTGACGCCGACTTCCTCGCGCAGGTCGTTCCACTCGAGACAGGCCGACTGGCAGGCCTTGCAGCCGATGCATTTCGACACGTCGATGAGCTTGGCGACCGCCTCGAGCTGGCGCGCGGGCGCCGGCACCGAGGAGGCGGACCGCCGGATATAATCCTGCGGTCCCATCTGCATGGCGGTATCCGGCGCGACGGGCGGATTGACGTTGATGGTCATGGTCTCTCCTCCCTTATGCCGTTGCCGGGCCGCTGGACGGCTCGATGTTCACGAGAAATGCCTTGAACTCCGGCGTTTCGATATTCGCGTCGCCCACGAACGGGGTCAGCGAATTTGGTCCCATGCCGTTCTTGGCCGCGCCGGTGAAACCCCAGTGGAGCGGGATGCCGACGATGTGGACGGGCTTGCCGTCGCAGATCAAAGGCTGGATGCGCTTGGTGACGACGGCTTTCGCCTGCACCGATCCACGCTTGTTCCAGACCCGGCACCAGCCGCCTTTCTCGATGCCCCGTTCCGCCGCGAGTTCTTCCGATATCTCGACGAAGAACTCGGGCTGGAGAACAGCGTTCACCCAGACGTGCTTCGTCCAGTAGTGGAAGTGCTCGGTGAGGCGGTAGGACGTCGCCGCATAGGGGAACTCCTCCGCATCGCCGAATGTCGCGCGGTCGCTTTCAAACACGCGCGCCACCGGATTGCCCCGGATGGCGGGCGCGACGACGTTGACCACGGGCGATTCGAACGGCTCGTAATGCGCCGGGAATGGCCCGTCGCGCATCATGCCCCTCGAGAACAGCCGCGACTGCCCCTCCGGGTTCATGATGAACGGACCGACATCGCGCGGGTTCGATGTCGGCGGAATGTCGGGCACGTCGTAGCCCGCCCACTTCTCGCCGTCCCACTCGATGAGCTTGCGCTCGGGGTCCCACGCCTTTCCGTCGAGATCGGCCGAGGCGCGGTTGTAGAGGATGCGCCGGTTGGCCGGCCAGGCGAATGCCCAGTTCAGATAGGCGCCGGTCGCGTCGGGGTCGGAATTGTCCCGCCGCGCCATGTTGTTGCCGTTCTGGTTGTAGCAGCCGGAATAGATCCAGCAGCCGGCGGCCGTGGAGCCGTCGTCTCGCAGCGCGGCGAAGCCCGGCACCTGCTGCCCTGCCTCGACCGTAACCTTGGTCGGATCGTTGGGATCGCGCAGCGTCTCGACGGCATAGCCGTTCAATTCGCGGGCGATCTCGTCCGCCTTCGGGTCGCCCGGATCGGCATAGGGCCAGTGCAGGTTCAGGATCGGGTCGGGGAACTTGCCGCCCTCTTCCTGATAGAGCTGCTTCAGCTTCAGATGTATCTGCGCCATGATCCAGGTGTCGTGCTTGGCTTGCCCCGGCAGGTTCTGCGCCGGCCAGTGCCATTGCAGCCAGCGCCCGGAATTGACCAGCGCGCCCTCGTCCTCGGCAAAGCAGCTCGTCGGGAGCTGATAGACCTCGGTCTCGATCGACGCCGAATCCACGTCGTTGAACTCGCCGTGATTCTCCCAGAAACGGGCTGTTTCCGTCTCCAGCGGGTCCATCACCACCAGATATTTCAGCTTCGAGAGCGACCGCGTGATCTTGCCCCGATCCGGGAACGAGAGCAGCGGATTGAAGCCCTGGCAGAAGTAGCCGAACATCTGCCCCTGATCCATCATCTCGAACGCGCGCAGCACGTCATAGGCCGGCAGGTCGAGCTTGGGCAGATAGTCGTAGGCGAAGCTGTTTTCCGGCGTCGCGGCCGTGCCCCACATCGCCTTCATGAAGGACACGAAGAACTTCGGATAGTTCTGCCAGTAGCTGACCTGGTTCGGTCGTAGCGGCTTGAAGCCGCGGCTCGAAATATAGGTCGGGTAGTCCACTTCCCTTTCGGTCGGGATGTTGAGATAGCCCGGGATCAGGTTCGACATCAGGCCGATATCGGTCAGACCCTGGATGTTGGAGTGCCCGCGCAGCGCATTCATGCCGCCGCCGCGCACGCCGATATTGCCGAGGATCAACTGCAACATCGCCATCGAGCGGATGTTCTGCGAACCCTTGGAGTGCTGGGTCCAGCCCAGCGCATACATCGACGTCATCGTCTTGGTCGGCGTCGAGCATTCCGAGATCATCTCGGCAACCTTCAGGAACTTCTCCTGAGGCGTGCCGCAGATGCGCTCCACCATCTCCGGCGTGTAGATGGCGATATGCTCCTTGAGCATGTTCCACACGCAACGGGGATTTTGCAGCGTCTCGTCCATGACGACGAAGCCGTCCTCGCCGATCTCGTAATCCCAGGTCGCGCGGTCATATTCGCGCTTTTCCGGGTCATAGCCGGTGAAGAGGCCGTCCTGATAGGCGAAGCCCTCCTTGACGATGTAGGCCGCATTGGTGAACGCGTTGACGTAGTCCCACTGCACCTTGTCGTTGTCGATGCAGTATTTGATGACGCCGAGCAGGAACGCGATGTCCGAGCCCTGCCGGATCGGCGCGTAATAATCCGCGACCGAGGCCGAGCGCGTGTAGCGCGGATCGACGACGATGAGCTTGGCGCCGCGGTTGGCTTTCGCCTCCGTCACCCATTTGAAGCCGCAAGGATGCGCTTCTGCGGCATTGCCGCCCATGATCACGACCAGATCCGTGTTCCGAATGTCGGTCCACGAATTCGTCATTGCACCACGACCGAAAGTTGGGCCCAGACTGGACACCGTGGGGCCGTGTCAGACTCTCGCTTGGTTGTCGAAAGCCACCATGCCGGCCGAGCGAACGGCCTTGTAGGTCAAAAACGCGGTCTCGTTCGTCGTCGCGGACGCGGCCAGGAAGCCGGTCGTCGTCCAGCGATTCACCGGAACGCCATCCATGTTGCGTTCGATGAAATTGGCGTCGCGATCGTCCTTCATGTGGCGTGCGATGCCGTCGATCGCCTCGTCCCACGAAATCTCCTCGAAGGCGTTCGAGCCGGGACGGCGAACCTTCGGGTTCATGAGGCGGGTATCGGCCTTGATGAAGTCGAGCAGCGCCGCGCCCTTCGGGCAAAGCGTTCCGCGATTGGTCGGATGATCGACATCGCCCTCGAGGTGGATCGCTTCCGCGGTACCCTGCGTCAGATCACCCTTCGAATAGATGATGACGCCGCAGGCGACGGAGCAATACGGGCAGGTGTTGCGCGTCTCCGTCGTCCCGGCGAGCTTGTAGGGCCGCAGCCCCTCGACGAACGCCGCTTCCGCTTCCCCGAAGCCGAAGGCGCCAAGTGTCGTTGCTGCGACACCCGCGCCCGCGCCCTTCAGAAAGCTGCGGCGTGAGAGTTCCATATTCATGCGGAAGCCTCCTCCCTGCCTGTTCCCGGAATCCCGGATTCATTCTCGCGTGAAACGTTACAGTCGCGCCCAAGTTGTGTCAAAGCACTAAAACATGAGTGTTTTTATCATATTAAATACATCAAAGGTCGGGGATGCACGGCTTTGCTTGAAACGATAAAGGATATGCTTCGAAAGTATGAGACCGAGGAGGTAGAAGATGGACGCCAGCACCGAAAAACCGCGCCTGACCAGTCTTGCCCATGGAGGCGGATGCGGCTGCAAGCTGGCGCCGGCCGTTCTTCAAGATTTGTTGAGCGGGATGCCGAAGGCCGGTCCCTATGCCGGTCTCCTCGTCGGAACGGAGACGGCGGACGACGCCGCCGTCTGGGATCTCGACGGCACCACCTCGATCATCGCCACGACGGATTTCTTCATGCCGATGGTCGACGATCCCCATGCCTTCGGCCGCATCGCCGCGACGAACGCGATCTCCGACATCTATGCCATGGGCGGAAAACCGATCTTCGCGCTCGCCATCGTCGGCATGCCGATCGACAAGATGAACCCGGAAGACATCCGCCAGGTCCTCGCCGGCGGCGCCTCGATATGCGTGGAGGCCGGAATTCCGGTCGCCGGCGGACATTCGATCGACTGCCCCGAGCCCGTCTACGGCCTGGCGGTGATCGGCACCTGCCCGACGGCGCAGGTCAAGCGCAATTCCATGGCGCGGGCGGGCGACGTCCTGATCCTGACCAAGGGGATCGGCGTCGGCATCTACTCGGCCGCGATCAAGAAGGCGGCGCTCGACCGCGCGGGCCTCGACGAGATGATCGCCTCGACGACCCTCTTGAATCGAATCGGACCGGAGCTCGCCGCGGACGAGGCCGTTCATGCGATGACCGACGTGACCGGTTTCGGCATCCTCGGTCACGGCCTCGAAATGGCCCGCGGCTCGAACGCGACGCTCACTCTCGACCTCGCCGCCCTGCCCTTCCTCGACGAGGCCGAGCGTCTGGCGCAGTCGGGTTTCGTGACCGGCGCCTCGCATCGCAACTGGAAGAGCTATGGCGACGAGGTGGTTCTGCCGGACGGTCTCGAAGACTGGCGCCGCCACCTCCTCACCGACCCGCAGACATCGGGCGGACTGCTCGTCGCCGTCGAGCCGGGCAAAGCGGACGCCCTCTTGGCACGCATTCGCGAAGCCGGCTATCCGCGCGCCGCGATCGTCGGCACGGTCGAGGCCGGCGAGCCGCGCCTCGTCGTCGCCTAGCAACGAAATGCGGTTTCGCGTGTTTTACCGGTCACTGATTTATGGAGGAATGGCATGAAACGGTCCCTGTTCGCCCTGCCGCTCGCCGGCGCCATGATGACGGCCTCGCTCGTCTATGCCCAGACGCCGCCGCCTGCCGCCGCGCCGCAGGCCGACCAGACGGAACCCGCCGCGCCCGCCGGCGAAGCCGCCTCGGCCACCACGCAGGACGAGACGCAGCCCGAACGCGGCGACTGCATCGAACCTGCCGGCCAGTCGGCCACCGATGGATCGACCGACGACATGCAGGCGTCGCTCGAAACAGCAGAAGACGCTGACGAGCCTGCTGCCGCAGTGGATTCGCCCGCTACCGAAGCGGATGCACCCGCTGCCGATGATGAGCCGGAACCCGAAAACGCCGCTGGCGAAGAGGCCTCCGCCGAGCAGTCCGAATCCGAAACACAGCCGGTCGCGGGCCCTGACGCCGGCACCGCACCCGGCGGCTCGGGCTCCAGCGGCTGGACCGGCGGTCTCGGCGGCTCCGACATCGGCACCAGCCAGTCGGAAGAGCTTGATTCCTCGCCCCAGCAGGAACACCCAGAGGTCGCCTCCGGCCTCGACCCGATCAGCGGCGAAACCGCCGTCGAAGGACCGCAAGCCCCCGCCCAGCCCGACGAAGACGCCGCAGTGACCCCGACCGCGCCGGACGAAGACGCCGCCGACTGTTGATATCGACGGCAGGCTGACATACGGCAGAAGCTAATCGCCGATCCGGCACTCGGCGCCAACCGGCGTGGAGGCTCCACCAGCGCGCCCTTAAGGTCCTGGAAGTATTTACGACTGCGTCGTCAGATGTACTTCAAGCCCCTTTCAGCAAGCCGCTCGCGCATTCTATAGATATCGAGACCCAGCTCCCCGGCTGCGAGCCGTTGGCGCTTTTCCTCTTCGGCGGCCAAGCGCGCCTCGGCCTTTTTCGCGACCTCTTCGGCCTCGGCGCGGGCGACGACGCAAACGCCGTCATCATCGGCGATGATCACGTCGCCCGGATTGACCAGAGCACCCGCGCACACGACCGGAACGTTGACCGAGCCCAGCGTCTCCTTGACCGTGCCCTGCGCAAAGATCGCCTTCGACCAGACCGGAAAGCCCATCTGCGTCAGGTCCGCGACGTCCCGCACGCCTGCGTCGATGATCAAGCCGCGGCAGCCGCGCGCCATGGCCGATGTCGCCAGAAGATCACCGAAATAACCATCCTCGCATGGGCTGGTCGGCGCGAGCACCAGAATGTCGCCGTCGCGGAGCTGCTCGATCGCGACATGCAGCATCCAGTTGTCACCCGGCGGGGCCGAGATCGTCACCGCGCTGGCAGCGCTGCGCGCGCCGCGATAGATGGGCCGCATATAGGAGGCAAGCAGCCCTTTTCGCCCTTGCGCCTCGTGGACAGTGGCGACGCCGCAGGCGCCCAGCCGCGCGACGATTGCCGGATCGGCCCGCTCGATGTTCTGAACGACGACGCCCATCACAGCTCATCCACGGTGCGCGGAAAGATTGACTGGAAGCCTTCCGCATGGGTCGACTTGCGCCCTCCGGACTGGCCGCCTGAATTACGCATGAAGTGGTTGCCGCGGTTCTGGGCGACGTTTTCGTAATAGTGCCACAGATGTTCCTGGCCCTCCATGCACTGGATCGCGGCCCATTTCTTCTCCCAGACCTGCGAAATGTCGAGGAAGGTGTCGGGCTTCCATTCCATCTGCTCGCTCTGGTGCGGCTCGAACAGATAGACCTGCGGCGCGCCGAGGACTTTCTGACCGGGCTTGTGGCCCCAGGCCTGCGCGATGGCGCGGCATTCCAGCGTCCACTGCGATACGTACATGTGGTCGGTATTGTAAGGGTCGAATTTTGAGTGAGTCAGCATGAACTCCGGCTGCACGGCGCGCATGACATCGACGAGCCGATCCTTCGCTTCGCGCGTCATCTCGAGCGGGTAGTCGCCGAGGTCGAAGAACTGGATGTCGTGCACGCCGAGCGCGCTGGCTGCCTTTTCCGCCTCGCGCCGCCGCTCTGTCTTGACGGTGTCCAGCGTCATGCCGTCCTTCTTCCACAGCTTGGCGCTTTCGCCACGCTCTCCATAGGAAAGGCACACCACCGTGACGTCGTAGCCCTTGTCGGCGTGCAGCGCGATCGCCCCGCCGCACCGCCAGACGAAGTCGGCCGAGTGGGCGCTGATGACGAGTGCTGTCTTGTTGCTCATGAGGCGGTCTCCTTCAAAGAGTCTCGGGCCAGTAGAGGCGCGTCGGGTTGTCGACGAGAAGTTTCTGCATCAGCTCGGGTCGCGGCGCGATGATCTTCAGGAGATCGACCAGCGCCCCGTCATCCGGCATGTGCTTCTTGATGTTTGGATGCGGCCAGTCCGTGCCCCACAGAACCCTGTCGGGAAACTTCTCGACCAGGATGGCACCGAAGATCGCCGCATCCTCGAAGGGCGGCCCGGCGCGGGAAATGCGCTCCGAGCCGCAGACCTTCACCCAGAAGCGCTCGTCCTGCATCAGGTCGAGAAGCAGTTGGAAGGCGGGCTGCTCGGGGCCGGCCGAGGCATCGATGCGGCCCATATGGTCGATCACCATCGGCAATTGCAGCGCGCGCAGGAAGGGCGCAAGGCCCTCGAGCCGATGCGCATCGAAATGCACGACAGCATGCCAGCCGAGCGGGATGATCTTGGCCGTGATCTCGCGGATCGCGTCGAGATCGGCCGGTTTGCCAAGATGCGTGACGAAGTTGAAGCGAACGCCACGCACGCCGCCTTCGTGCAACCGCTCCAGTTCGCTCTGGTCGATGTCGCGCTCGACCATGGCGATCCCGCGATAGCGCCCTTCCCCTGCGGCGATCGCGTCCAGCATGGCCGCATTTTCGGTGCCGTGGCAGCTCGCCTGCACCAGTACCGAGCGCTCGAGCCCGAGATGGCGGTGCAGCGCGAACAGCTTCTCCTTCGGCGCGTCGATCGGCGTATAGGTGCGCTGCGCGGCAAAGGGAAAGCGCGCGGCCGGCCCGAAGACGTGGCAATGCGCGTCGCAGGCGCCCTGCGGCAGCGCGATGTCCGGCTTCTTCGGCTTGGGGTGGAAGGGCAGCGGCTCAGGCGTCATCGATCGTTCCTGCATGTTGTCGTTCATCAGTTGTGTTCAAGGACGGGCGGCGGCGGGGTCCGGCCTGTACGTGCTGCTCATCAGGCGCATGGTCATCACGACGAGGATGACGAGGCCTGCCGCCCGCGCCAGAAGCGTCGTCAGATCATGAGCGTCGACTGGCGAAGGCCATAGAACGAGCAGCGATCCGGCGGCCACGACAGCGCGGTCGAGCCAGCCCATCGGGCGCACCAGCCAGCCTGCGAACGCCACCGAAAGCCCGGTCAGCCCGATCGTGGCGAGCGGGATCGCGAGCCAGATGTTGATGACGTCGTCGCGCAGGAGCAGGCCGGGCATCGTCACGAACAGGAACGGCACGAGGAGCTTCACGAAACCGAGCCGGATCGATTCCACCGCCGTCGCATTGGCATCGGCGCCTGAGATGCTGGCGGCTGCATAGGCGGCCAGCGCCACGGGCGGCGTGATGGCCGAGACGAGGCCGTAATAGAAGATGAACATGTGCGCGACGATCGGATCGATGCCGAGCCGCACGAGCGCGGGGGCGATCAGTACCGCAAGGAGAAGGTACGCCGCCGATGTCGGCAATCCGAGGCCCAGAATGAAGGCGGCGAATGCGGTGAGGATCAGGACCAGCCAGATGTTGGAACCGCCGACCTCGATGATCAGGCTCGAGACCATCAGGCCCATGCCGGTCAGGTTGAGGACACCGATGACGATGCCCGCTGCCGCCACGGCCGCAACGATCGGCAGGATCGACACGAGCGTGGCGCGGCAGATGTCGATCAGCGACATCAGCCCCAGCCGCGTGTTCGCGGCGAACGGGCTGATCGCAAGGGCGATCAGAAGGCAGTAGACGGCCGCGCGTGTGGGCGTCGTGCCGGTCATCAGGAGCGCGATGAGGCCGACCAGTGGCAGAAGCAGATAGCCGCGCGTCTTCAGCGTCTCACCCAGGAACCGAAGGCCGCCCGACATGTCGCGCTCGAGGTTCAGCCGACCCGCTTCAAGGCGCACCGCGACCATCAGGGCAAGAACGTAAAGAAGGCCCGGCACCAGCGCGGCAAGGGCGATCTGGCTATAGGGCACGCCGATGATCTCGGCCATGAGGAAGGCGGCGGCGCCCATGACGGGGGGAAGGATCTGGCCCGCGGACGAGGCGGCGGCCTCGATGGCGCCGGCGGTGACGGGCGTGAAGCCCGTGCGGCGCATCAGGGGAATTGTGAAGGTGCCGGAGGTGACGACGTTGGCGACCGCGCTTCCGTTGATCGTGCCCAGCATGGCGCTCGCCAGCGTCGCCGACAGCCCGGCGCCGCCCTGCACCCGGCCCGTCATGCCGCGCGCGATGTCGACGAAGACCTGGCCGGTGCCCATGCGCATCAACACGTTGCCGAGCAGCGCGAACAACAGGATGTACTCGACCGCAACCCCCATCGGGACGCCGTAGAAGCCTTCGGTCGACAGGAAGAGCGTCGATGCCAGACGCGAGATGTCATAGCCGCCATGCCCGTATTTGCCCGGGATCAGGTAGCCCCAATACGCATAGGCAAGCGCCACGGCGGACAGGATGACCAGCGACCAGCCGATCGTCAGGCGCACAAGGAGCATCACGACGACGAGCGTGGTGACGAACATGATCTCGTCCATGCGCGTGGCGATCGCGCCGCGCATGATGATGTCGAGATAGGACTGGTAGAGATACGGCCCTGGAACGAGGGCGATGAGGGCGAGTGCGTAGAGCAGCGTGCGAACGACAGGCGGGCGCATGCGCAACGCGGCTGCCATCAGGCCTGCGGCAGCCACGACCGAAAGGAAGAGCGAGCGCAAGAGCAGCGCGGTGATGTTGCCGAAGAACGCGCCATGAATGACGAGCGCGGTGGCGGTGATCGCCAGGATGGCGAAGATCACCGAAACGGTCCTGACTTCCATTTCACCGGCACTTTCGGCCGGTTGCCGGAGTTCATCCATTGCTCGAACCATCTCGTCCTCGCTGGTGCTTACGTTTCTTGACAGGTCGGGAAAGGAGCGCGCCCGAACTGGCGGGCGCGCTTGCCAGTTACTGGCCGGCTTCGTCGAAATAGCGCCGGGCGCCCGGATGCAGGTCGATCGGTGCGTCGGTCGCGGTCTCGAGCGCGATCGCCGCGGCCTGCGGATGCACCTGGCCCAGCTCGTCCAGATTGTCGAAGATTGCCTTGGTGATCTGGTAGACCGTCTCTTCATTCGCCGACGTGCTGGTGAAGATCGTGGCCGGATCGTTGATCGCGAGCACGGTTTCGTCCTGGCCGGAATAGGTGCCGGCTTCGATCTCGTAGAACTGGTAGAACGGATACTGCTCAAGCAGCGGCGCGACCGTTTCCTGGTCCACCGAAATCAGGCGCATGTCGCGCTGCGCGCCAAGATCGATCAGCGCCGCCGTCGGCGCGCCGGCCAGGACCACCGTCGCCTCGATCGTGCCGTTAATGAGCGCGGTCGCGCCCTCGGTATAGGACAGGAACTGCGCGTTGCCGGGCTCGAAAACCCCATAGGCCTCCATCAGGCGCTGGACGAGGACGGCCGAGTTCGATCCGGGAGGCCCGAGGTTGATGCGCTTTCCGGCAAGGTCGGACATGGTCTGGATGCCCGTGCTCTCGATCGTCGCGATCTGGAGGACGGCGGGGTAGAGATACGCCATCGCGGCAACATCGAGCGCTTCTTCGAACGGGCCTTCGGCGACCGTCGCCTCGTAAAGCGTCGAGGAGGAGGAGAAGCCGAACGTCATTTGGCCGGCCGCCACGCGACGGATGTTCTCGACCGATGCGCCCGTGACTTCGGCGCGGGCGGTGGTGTCCGGCATGTTCTGATTGAGAAGCTCGGCCATGCCGGCGCCGATGACGTAGAACAGGCCGCCCGTTCCGCCGGTGCCGATGGAAACGCGTTCCGCCGCAACCGACGGCGTGACGAGGCTGAGTGCCAGCCCCATGGCGGCAATTGTCTTCAAGAGTTTCATTTTAGTCCTCCCTGTGTTGAACCGATTGGGTGAAGTGTGCCGTCAGATTGCGCCGGTGCGCGCGTCCTGCGCTGGCGCCAGAGCGAGGAAGGAGGCATGCGCCGCCTCCACGATTTCATCGATCGCGCGCTGGTGGTCGTGACCATCGACGCGCCCATCCGACAGACGGCTGATCCGTTCCGGGTTGATGAGCGCGTAGTAGAGCGAACCCAGCAGGAACTGGCTGCGCCAGATCAGCCCTTCGAGAGGCGCGCCCGGCACGCACTCGCCGATCGCCTCGATGAAGGCACGGCTCGTTGTGTCGAACGCCTGGGCGATGATCGAGCGGGCATCCTCGTTGCCCTCCGCCGACAGGATCGCCCGCATCCGGGTGAACTCGGCACCGCCGCCATCCGAACCGGTCGACGATGAGAAGGCCGGCACCACATAGGCGCGCAGGATCGCGTGCAGCCGGTCGCTGCGATCATGGATACGCCGCGCTTCGCCCAGCAATTCCAACCGTCGCGCGTTCATCGGCGCGGTGCGGCTCTCGTAGATCTCCCGCAGGAGATTGGCCTTGGTGCCGAAATGATAGGTGAGACTTCCCACATTGGCATTCGCCGCCTTGGCGATCTCGCGCATGGAGACGGCGCTGTAGCCATTGCGAGAAAACAGTCGTGCTGCGCAATCGATCAGGTTCTGACGCACATCGCCTGCCATCTCTTCCTCCCATTGACCAACGTCCTTGTACGTTTGTACAAATAATTTGGGCATGTCAACGATGTTAATGAAATGCGGGCTCCTGTGGAATTAAAAGGCAATCTTGAACCACCAGCGCTCTCCGGAGGCTCCAACCCCTGAGCCGGAGAGCGATCATGAGCCGGACGACGGAGCAAATTTTTCCCCGTAAGCGCGCCAGCGAGCTGTGCTGCCGGTGCTGGACGTCCAAGAGCGATTGCGCGGACTGGACGGCTGGACGAGTGGATGCAGAAGGCTAAGGTCGATGCCGGCAAGCATTGACGATCACCGTTGGAGGGAGAACGAATAAAATTCTTATACAGTGATAAGCTGAGGGTTTATGGCGGAGGGAGTGGGATTCGAACCCACGGAGACATCGCTGCCTCGCCGGTTTTCAAGACCGGTGCCTTAAACCGCTCGGCCATCCCTCCGCTGCCGGTGCCAATGTGCGGCAGACGAGGCATTTAGGTGATCCGGCCCGCAGCGGTCAACATCTGCGTTCGACCCTTGCGACACCGGGCGCCGGCGCTATGTTGCCGTTCCTATCGGAACACGGCCGCACTGGTGCGCGGCGCAAGAGGGGCGGCATGACGGTCAGGGGCAAGACGGACATCGACCACGAGCTTTTGAAGAAGGTGGTCGACGGGATCGCGATCGAGATCGGCAATGCGACCGAATGGGGCAAGGCCGCGGATTACATCCCGGAACTCGCCAAGGTCGACACCCGGCAGTTCGGCATCGCCGTCCTGACGCGGGACGGCCAGATGATCGCCGGCGGCGCATCCGACACGCAATTCTCGATCCAGAGCATTTCCAAGGTCTTCGCGCTGACGCTTGCCCTCAAGCTTCATGGCGAGAAGGTGTGGAAGCGCGTCGGCAAGGAGCCGTCGGGCGATCCCTACAATTCCATCGTCGACATGGAGCGACACGAGGGCATCCCGCGCAATCCCTTCATCAATGCCGGCGCACTCGTCGTCGACGACATGCTGCTCGACGGGCGAACCGGCGACGACATTCCCGACACGGTGCGCGACTTCATCGCCGAGATGATCGGTGATGGCGAGATCGGCATCGACGAGGACGTCGTCGCCTCCGAGCATACGTCCGGCTACACCAACAAGGCGCTGGCCAATCTGGCGAAATCCTTCGACAACCTCACCCACGAGGTCGACGACGTGATGCACATCTATGTCCGCCAGTGCGCCGTCGCCCTCTCCTGCAGCCAGCTCGCCCGCGCCGGCCGCTATCTGATGCTCGACCGCGAGGACATCGACGACAAGGTCTCGAAGGAAGACGCCGAGCGCGCGCGTCGCGTCAACGCGATCATGCTGACCTGCGGCCAGTATGACGGCTCGGGCGATTTCGCCTACCGGGTCGGCCTGCCGGCGAAAAGCGGCGTCGGCGGCGGCATCCTCGCCATCGTGCCGAATACGGCATCGATCGCGGTCTGGTCGCCCGGTCTCGACGAAAACGGCAATTCACTTCTGGGAACGCTCGCGCTTGAGCGGCTTTCAAAGCGCATGGACTGGTCGATCTTCGGCGCCATCCGCCGCGTCTGAAAATCATGTCCCTCATCTTCGACCACATCGCCGAGCTGAACTCCGCGCGCCCATGGGGGCGCGTGCTCGACGCGGGGACGGGCATTAACTCGCTGCGCTGGCTTCGCACCCTGCCCGCCGACGATCTGACCGCCGTCACCGGCGCCGACCTGATGGTCCGGCGCATGCGCGATGCGCTCGGCCCCTCGCCCGCGCACGAACGCATCCTCACCGGCAACTGGGCCGATCCGGCGTTTCTCGCCGGAACGACGTTCGACACGGTCGTCGCCGACTATCTGATCGGCGCGATCGAAGGCTTCGCGCCCTATTTCCAGGAAGCGATGATCGCCCGGTTGCGCCAGCTCACGGCGGGCCGGCTCTATCTTGTCGGGCTCGAACCCTATGTGGTGGAAAAGCCGAAGACGCCGGCCGAGGACGTCGTCTTCCGGATCGGCCGGCTGCGCGACACGTTCCTGCTCCTGTCGGGCCAGAAGCCCTATCGCGAGTTTCCGCTGGCATGGATCGAGGAAAGGCTGGCAGCCACCGGCTTTGCCGTCGTCGCCACCAGACGGTTCCCGATCCGCTACCGCGCGCGCTTCGTCAACGCCCAGCTCGACATGTGCGTCAACCGGCTTCACCTCGTTCCCGAAGATCTGCGCCCCTCTCTCGCCGCCCATGTCGAGGCCCTGCGAAAGGAGGCCCTGGCGCTCGAAGCCCGGCTGGACGGGCTGCGCTGCGGCTTCGACTACGTGATCGCCGCCGAACCCCGCTAAGCTGCACATATTTGTGAGTGAAATCGCCCACTTGCGGCGATCCGGTCCGCTCCTGTTCGCGTAAAGGAGAGCATTGCTCGACAATGGCTCGCACAGGACCCGCTTCCCGACCGATGGCATCCAAAGACCCCACATCCGACCGGCCTGCGCTCGTCCTTTTCCGTCATGATTTGCGGCTGGCCGACAATGGCGCGTTGCGCGCCGCCGTCGAGGCCGGCCGGCCGGTGATACCCGTCTTCATCTTCGACGAGATGAGCGAAGGCGTGCGGCCGATCGGTGGTGCGCGGCGCTGGTGGCTGCACCATTCGCTCGAAGCCCTCTCCGCCTCTTTGAAGAAGGCCGGTGTCGAGCTCGTCCTGCGCGCCGGTCCGATGGCGGATGTCGCCGCCGACCTCGTGAAGGAAACCGGCGCCGAAGCCGTCTACTGGAACCGGCGCTACGATCCGCCGGCCATCGCCGCCGACACGGAAATGAAGGCGCGCCTCGTCGAAAGCGGCATCGAAGCGCAAAGCTTCGATGGCCATCTCCTTCACGAGCCATGGCAGGTGAAGACCAAGACCGGCGGATTCTACAAGGTCTACACACCCTTCTGGCGCGCGATGACGGCGCAGATCGACCCCCGCGAGCCGGTCCCGCGGCCGCGCGAGATCAAACCGTCCGCAACGACGGTGAAATCCGAAAAACTCGCCGACTGGAAGCTTTTGCCGGAGAAGCCCGACTGGGCCGGCGGACTTCGCAGGATGTGGCAGCCCGGCGAGGACGGCGCGCATCAGGCGCTCGACGCGTTCCTGTCCGGCCCCATCAAGAACTATGGCGAAAACCGCGACCGGCCCGATTTCCACTCCACCTCGCGCCTGTCGCCCTACCTCGCCCATGGCGAGATCACGCCGTTCCAGATCTGGCACGCGCTCGAAACACGCAGGATCGACGCCGCGCCCGGCGATGTCGAGAAGTTCCGCAAGGAAGTCGCGTGGCGCGAATTCTCCTACCACCTCCTCTTCCACAACCCGGACCTCGGCGCGACCAACTTCAACCGCGACTTCGACGCCTTCGCCTGGAAGAAAGACCCAAAAGCCCTGCACGGCTGGCAGCGCGGCCAGACCGGCTATCCGCTGGTCGATGCCGGCATGCGCCAATTGTGGCAGACGGGCTGGGTCCACAACCGCGTGCGCATGGTCGTCGCGTCCTTCCTGGTCAAGCATCTCCTGCAGGACTGGCGTGCCGGCGAGGCCTGGTTCTGGGACACGCTGGTCGACGCAGACCCGGCGAACAACACGGCGAGCTGGCAGTGGGTCGCCGGCTCCGGCGCCGATGCCGCACCCTATTTTCGCGTCTTCAACCCCATGCTCCAGGGCGAAAAGTTCGACCCCGACGGCAAATATGTTCACGAATTTCTGCCAGAGCTCCAGGGCCTCGAGGGGGGCGATCTGCAGGCGCCGTGGACTGCGTCCAAAGACACACTTTCGGCAGCCGGCGTGAAACTCGGCACCGATTATCCCGTACCTGTCGTCGACCATTCCAAAGCCCGCGACCGGGCGCTTGAAGCCTATCAAGAGATGCGAGGGAATTCATGAACATCGTTCCGATCAGCCGAACGAATGACGGCCGCAAGAAGATCGCCGTCATCGGCTCCGGAATTTCGGGCGCGTCGGCGGCATGGGCCCTGCGCGACGTCGCGGAGGTGACGCTGTTCGAGGCCGACGCCCGCCCCGGCGGCCACACCGCCACGGTCGACATCGACTATGATAGAACGCCCATTTCGGTCGACACCGGCTTCATCGTCTACAACGAGCACAACTACCACGATCTGACCGCCCTCTTCGCACATCTGGATGTCGCCACGCATGCGAGCGACATGGGCTTTTCGCTTTCGCTCGATGGCGGCAAGCTCGAATGGAGCGGCCAGAGCTACGCGTCGATCTTCGCCCAGCGCCGCAACCTCTTTTCGCCGCGCTTTTTGAAGATGCTCGGCGAGATCCTGCGCTTCAACAAGCAGTGCGTCGCCGACCGCGACGGCGGCCGCCTCGCCGGCATGACGATCGGCGACTATCTCGTCGAGCGCCGCTTCTCGCCCGGCTTCCGCGACAATTATCTGATCCCGATGGCCGCCGCGATCTGGTCGACCCCGCGCATCAAGATGCTCGACTACCCGGCCGCCACCTTCGTCAATTTCTTCCAGAACCACCGCCTCATCCATCACGAGCGCCCAATGTGGCGCACGGTCACCGGCGGCGCGAAGACCTATCTGGAAAAGCTGCTCGCCCCGCTTCAGGGCCGCGTCCAGCTCGCGAGCCCCGTCGAGACCATCATCCGCGACGCGCTCGGCGTCACGATCTGGGCCAAGGACGCCGCGCCCGGGCGCTTCGACGCCGTCATCGTCGCCACCCATTCCGACCAGGCGCTCAAGCTCCTCGGCGACGCATCGCCGCTCGAGCAGACGATCCTCGGCGACGTCCACTACCGCCCGAACCGCATCATCCTCCATCGCGATGAGAGCCTGATGCCGCGCCGCCGCATCGCATGGTCGGCGTGGAACTACCTGCGCGCCAGCGGCGACGAGGAAGAGCGCGAGGTCTCGGTCACCTACTGGATGAACCGACTCCAGGGCATCGATCCGGCCAAGCCCCTCTTCGTCTCGCTCAATCCCGCCATTGACCCCGCCCCCGACACGATCTTCGGCGAATGGTCGTACGAACATCCCCAATTCGACGCCCGTGCACTCACCGCACAATCGCGCCTCGACGAAATCCAGGGTGTGCGCCACACCTGGTTCGCCGGCGCGTGGACCGGCTACGGCTTCCACGAGGACGGCCTTCGCTCCGGCCTTGACGCGGCCGTGGCCCTCGGCGCTACCATCCCCTGGCCGCGCGGCGAGACTGGCGTCGCCGAACTGCCGCTGGCCGCCGAGTAGGCGCGATCATGATCCGCAAGGAGCGCATCACCACCATGGAAGCAAACGGCGCGGCGCCCGCCGCCGCCGCATCGCTTTACGCCGGCGAGGTGATGCACGCGCGCATGAAGCCCTTCGCGCACCGCTTCACCTACCGCGTCTTCTCGCTGCTCCTCGATCTCGACCGCCTTCAAGAGGCCGGCCGCCAGTCGGCGCTGTTTTCCGTCGACCGCCCCGGCCTCGTCTCGTTCCACCAGACGGACCACGCCGATCGCGAAGGCGAGACGCTGCGCCAGAAGGCCGACCGGCTTCTCGCCGATGCCGGCCTGCCCGCACGCGCCAGCCGCATGCTGCTCCTCGCCTATCCGCGCATCCTTGGCTACGTCTTCAACCCCATCTCGGTCTACTTCGCCTATGACGCGGACGACGAGCTCGTCGCCCTGATCTACGCCGTCCGCAACACCTTCGGCGAAAGCCACACCTATGTCGCCCGGGTCGAGGACGGCGACCTGACGCAAGCCGGCATCCGGCAGGAGCGCACCAAGATCTTCCACGTCTCGCCCTTCATCGACATGGGCGCGCGCTACCATTTCCGCGTCCTGCCGCCGGGCGAGGTCGTGCGCCTGCGCATCCATGAGACCGAAGCTGGCGCGCCGCTCCTGTCGGCAACCTTCGCCGGAGAGCACCGCGAGCTGACGACGCGCGGCCTTGCGCGCACCCTCTTGCGCACGCCGCTGATGACATGGAAAGTGATCGCGGGGATACATTACGAAGCGCTGAAGCTCTGGCTCAAGGGCGCGCGCTTCCACACGAGCCCGCCACCGCCGAAGCCGGTCAGCTTCCGCGACGAGGCACCGGCTCTGCCGGCCGGAAAATGACGGCCGACGACATGAGGTTGGAGGGAATGGAAGACATCGCGACATTGCAGCCGAAGGCCGATCCCACGGTCCTGACCGAGGCGAATTTCGTTCAGGCAACACGCGGCCTGCCGACCCGCGCCCGCATGGCGCTGAAGGTCGGCATGTCGATGCCGCACGGCGCGCTCACCGTCGAGCTTCCCGACGGCCGCGCCCTGAAAGTCGGCGGCAACGGACCCGGTCCCGACGCTCATGTCCGCCTCAACAACTGGAATCTCGTCGGCCGCGCCTTTTCCGGCGCCACGATCGGCGTTGCCGAATCCTATGTCGATGGCGACTGGGAAAGCGCCGACGTCACCGCCTTCCTCGAACTCTTCGTCGTCAACGAAGAGGCGGGCGAGAAGGTCGCCGGCGGCGCGAACTTCATGCTGACTCTCTTCCAGCGCCTGCGTCACTGGTTTCACCAGAACTCCAAGTCCGGCTCGAAGCGCAACATCTCCGCCCATTACGACCTCGGCAACGCCTTCTACCGGGAATGGCTCGACCCCTCGATGACCTATTCCTCGGCGCTCTACGCCTCCGGCGCGAACGACCTCGAAGGCGCGCAGGCGGAAAAATACCGGGCGCTTGCCCGCGACACCGGGATCGGCCCGAACGATCACGTGCTGGAGATCGGCTGCGGCTGGGGCGGCTTTGCCGAGTTCGCCGCCCGCGAGATCGGCTGCAAGGTCACCGGCCTGACGATCAGCCGCGAACAGCACGACTTCGCCACCGCCCGCATCGCCAAAGCGGGCCTGTCCGACAGGGTCGAAATCAGGTTCCAGGACTACCGCGACGAGACCGGCCGCTACGACCGCATCGCCTCGATCGAAATGTTCGAGGCCGTCGGCGAGAAATACTGGCCGGTCTTCTTCTCCAAGATGCGCGATTGCCTCAAGCCCGGCGGCGCGGCCGGCCTCCAGATCATCACCATCAAGGACGAGATTTTCCCGTCATACCGCGCGCGGCCGGACTTCATCCAGCGCTACGTCTTTCCCGGCGGCATGCTCCCTTCGCCGCAGATCCTGCGCTCCCTTGGCGCCGATCACGGCCTGAAACTCGCCGCCGAGCGCGTCTTCCCGCAGGACTACGCCCGCACCCTCGCCGAATGGCGCGACCGCTTCCACGCCTCCTGGCACAAGATCGTCCCTCTCGGCTTCGACGACCGCTTCAAACGGCTCTGGGAGTTCTACCTCCACTATTGCGAGGCGGGCTTCCGCGCCGAATATATCGACGTCCGCCAGGTCATCTACCAGAAGTAACGGGCCAGAAGACCCCGGCCACCCGACACACGCCCATCGCAGGCTGCGTTGAGATTCGGGTCTGTGCGTGCCGAAAATGGCAGATTTCGAGAACCGGAGCAGAATGTACATTTGGGTACATGAGCACCGGAAGCGCAGAAATCTGCCATTTGCAGGCCGCTCAGGCCGAATATCGGCCCGCCCTAGAGTGTGATGCGATACCGGGCGAACCCGTTCTCGCCCTCGCCTGCCTCCTCGATCGTCACGCCTTCGACCTCGGCCATGAATTCGCGTGCCTTCGGTCCTGTGTCGAACACGACGGTCGTGCCCTCCATCGGCGCAAACGACCAGTTGGCGTCGGCGGCCGGGTTGATCGTGCCTTCCTCGACGATGTAGCGCACGATCACGTCGCGGTTCGTGTCCGGCGCCTCGTAGACCACCTTGTCGGCCGCGATGTCGGGGAAGTTGCCGCCGCCACCAGCGCGGTAATTGTTGGTCGCGACGACGAAGCGCGCTTCAGGGTCGATCGGCTGCCCGTCGAAGGAAAGGTCGACGATGCGGTTTGCCTCCGCATTCACCGCCTCCCCGTCCTTGTTGTATTTCGCCGGCTGCGACAGGTCGATCTTGTAGGTCACCCCGTCGATCACGTCGAAATTGTAGGAGGGGAAGTCCGGGTTGATCAGCGGCGCGTCGCTCGCCCCCGCCTCGACCTGGTTGAACATGCCGGCCGACATTTCCAGCCACTCCTTCACCTGCGCGCCGGTGATCACCACCGCCTGCACCGTGTTGGGGTAGAGATAGAGGTCCGCCACGTTGCGGATCGCCACGTCGCCGGCCGGAACGTCCGTATAGTACTCCGGCCCGCCCCGACCGCCCGCCTTGAACGGCGCCGCCGCCGAAAGCACCGGCAGGTCGGCATATTCGGTCGAAGACAGCATGTCGGTGATGTACCAGATCTGCGCCTGGCTCACGATCTGCACCGATGGGTCGTCGGCGACGAGCGCGAAATAGGAATGGAGCGGCGCCGAGGTCTGGCCGACCGGCGTGCGCACATATTCGATCGTGGCGTCGTGGTCTTCCTGAACCGCCGCCTCGACGTCCGTCTTGCTCTCGACCAGCGGCTTAACCTCGCGTTCCACGCGCTCGAAGATCGGCCGCGCCTCGGACGTCGACGCGACCACCTTCCACGCCTCTCCGTCGCGCTCCAGCATCAGGTCGATGAGGCCGAGATGCGAGCCCCAGAACCCGCCCATCACGCCCGGCTTGCCGCCGATGAGCCCGGCCGAATTGTCGAGCCCTTCGGTCTCCTCGAAATCGGCGCCGGGGAAGACCAGATGCGCATGACCCGTCACGATCGCGTCGATGCCCTCGACGCCCGCGATCAGGATCGAGGCGTTTTCGAGGTTCTCGGCATATTCGGTCGGCCCCATGCCCGAATGCGAAAGCGCGATCACGATGTCGGCGCCTTCCTCGCGGATTTTCGGCACCCAGGCCTCCGCCGCCTTCACCATGTCGCGCGCCTCGACATTGCCGACGAGATGGCGCGAATCCCAGGTCATGATCTGCGGCGGCACGAAGCCGATCAGCCCGACCTTGATCGGATGCTCCTCGCCCGCGCCGTCGACCACCGTCTTTTCCAGGATGATGTAGGGCTCGACCAGAAGATCGTCGTCGAGCGGGCTGTCGGCCAGCGTTCCCCTGGCGACATTGGCGCAAACGAACGGGAAATCGGCCCCGTCCAGCACCTTCTGCATGTATTCGAGCCCGTAATTGAACTCGTGATTGCCCAGCGTCGAGCAGTCGTAGCCGAGCACGTTCATCGCCTTGATGATCGGGTGCACGTCGCCGTCGTTCATGCCGCGCTCATAGGCGTAATAGTCGCCCATCGGATTGCCCTGCAGGAAATCGCCATTGTCGACCAGCATCGAGTTCGTCGCCTCGGCGCGAATCTCGTCGATGATCGTCGCGGTACGCGCAACGCCCATCGTGTCGTTCGGCCGGTCGCCGTAATAATCATAGGGGAACACGTGCACGTGGAGATCGGTCGTCTCCATGATGCGCAGATGCGCCTGGTTGGCTTGCGCCCGCGCCGAGAAGGGATGAAGCGCGATCAGCGCGCCGGCGGCAGCCGACCCTGCAAGAAACGCGCGGCGTGACAGCGGGTGAAGCGTGGCGGACATGGGGTTCTCCGTCTGAAGATTTTCGTTGGTCGAATGACGACGCCGCGATTTGAACGTCGCAAGAACCGCTAGTCCAGCAATTTTTGGTGACGGGGGAATGACGAGGCGCAATCTTGCAACTCGCGCTGCCGGCAATTAAACTAGTCTCCAGACTAGTCAGGATGATACTCATGAAGAGCTGGCCCGTTCAGGATGCAAAGGCTCGTTTCAGCGACCTGTTGGCGACAACCGTAAAGGAAGGCCCGCAGATGGTGACCCGCCGCGGCGTCGACATGGCGGTCATGGTGCCTATCGACGAATGGAAGCGACTGACCGGCGCCGCGCCACGCACGCTGAAGGAACTTCTTCTAGCCGAGCAGCCGCGTTTCGATTTCGAGATTCCGGAGCGCGGCCAGGGAAATTGGCGCAAGCCTCCGCATTTCGAATAAGACGCGCGATGTACCTTCTTGATACGAACGTCATTTCAGAGACGCGTCGGCTGCGCCCGCATGGCGCAGTCTTGTCGTGGCTGGAATCGGTCAATAATTCTGCACTTCACATTTCGGCGGTTTCGGCTGGAGAAATCCAATGGGGCATCGAACTCACTCGCCAGCGCGATCCGGCCAAGAGCGAGAGCCTCGACGTCTGGCTTGAAGAGATACTTCGAACGTTCAACGTCCTGCCTATGGACGCCCAAACCTTTCGTATTTGGGCGCAATTGAAGCTCGGACGGTCCGCGACGCTGTACGAAGACGCGATGATTGCTGCGACTGCAACGGTTCATGGGTTGACCGTCGTCACCCGCAACACACGAGACTTCCAATCATTCGCTATCGAGACATTCGACCCCTTTGTAGCAACCTGATCGTCACGCCAGTTCCGGATCGATGCCCATCGTCGTCCGGTCGATCACCTCGCGCAGCGCGAAGGACGAGTTGATCTTGGTCACGTGCGGCATCGCCGTCAGCCAATCGCGGTGTATGCGCTCATAGTCGGCGAGGTCCTTCGCTGCGATGCGCAGGATGTAGTCGTATTCGCCGGACATCAGATGGCACGACAAGACGTTCGGGCAGCGCTTCACCGCGCTCTCGAAATCGGCCAGCGTCTTTTCGAACTGGCCGGACAGCGAGATGTGCACGATCGCCGTCATCTTGTGGCCGAGCGCGGCGTTGGAAAGCCGCGCATGATAGCCGCGCACCACGCCGTTCTTTTCCAAGATGTCGAGGCGGCGCGAGCAGGCCGATTGCGACAGCCCCACCTTGTCCGCAAGCGCAGCGTTCGAAATTCGCCCCTCCGCCTGAAGCGTCTCCAGAATGGCGACATCCGTCTTGTCGAGCTGCATCATTCGCAGGAATCACCTATTTTCGTGCGCAAGGCGCAACGATACGCCGTTTCGCCATGATTCCGCAATCGTCGCCGCAAGCCCGTTCGACGCTTCCGGCCTTAGACTCGCGCGCAATTCAGGGACAGAGGAGAACTCCCATGCGCGTCGGTTGCCCGAAGGAAATCAAGAACCACGAATATCGCGTCGGGCTTACCCCCGGTTCGGTGCGCGAATACATCGCGCACGGCCATGACGTGATCGTGGAAACCGGCGCAGGCGCGGGCATCGGCGCCGACGACAACGCCTACCGAGCTGCCGGCGCGACCATCGCGAAGACCGCCGCCGAGGTCTTCACCAAGGCCGACATGATTGTGAAGGTGAAGGAGCCGCAGCCCTCCGAATGGGTGCAGCTTCGCGAAGGTCAGATTCTCTACACCTATCTCCACCTCGCGCCCGATCCGGAACAGACCAGGGGCCTGATCGAATCCGGCGTCACCGCCGTCGCATATGAGACCGTGACCGACGATCGCGGCGGCCTGCCGCTCCTCGCGCCGATGTCGGAAGTCGCCGGTCGCCTGTCGATCCAGGCCGGCGCGACGGCGCTGCAGAAGGCCAATGGCGGCCGCGGCGTTCTTCTGGGCGGCGTTCCGGGCGTTCTGCCGGGCAAGGTCGCGGTCATTGGCGGCGGTGTCGTCGGCCTTCATGCGGCCAAGATGGCCGCCGGCCTCGGCGCGGATGTCACCATCCTCGACCGCTCGCTGCCGCGCCTGCGCCAGCTCGACGACATTTTCGGCGGCCGCGTCCACACCCGTTTCTCCACCGTCGAGGCGCTCGAGGAAGAATGCTTCTCGGCCGACATCGTCGTCGGCGCGGTCCTGATCCCCGGCGCAGCGGCGCCGAAGCTCGTCACCCGCGAGATGCTGTCCGGCATGAAGAAGGGCGCGGTTCTCGTCGACGTCGCGATCGACCAGGGCGGCTGCTTCGAGACGTCGCACGCCACGACCCATGCCGATCCGACCTACGAGGTCGACGGCATCATCCATTATTGCGTCGCCAACATGCCCGGCGCCGTGCCGGTCACCTCAGCCCACGCGCTCAACAATGCGACGCTGCATTACGGCCTGCAGCTCGCCGATCGCGGCCTCAAGGCAATCCTCGACGACAAGCACCTGCGCAACGGCCTCAACGTCCACAAGGGCCGCATCACCAACGCGCCGGTGGCCGAGGCGCTCGGTTACGAGATGGTCGACGTCCAGAAGGCACTCGCCGCCTGATCCTCTTCGCTGCGGACCCTCCTCCCCCGCAGCGATGCATCGGACCGAAACCTGGTATCCAGCATTCGGCCATCCGATGTCCTCGAAGCCCGCCGATCGCAAGATCGGCGGGCTTTCGCATTTCAGTTCCAGGGCTCGACGTCTTCCTCGTCGAAGCCGAATGGAGCAAACCCCATGCGCTGGTAAAGCTGGAGTGCGCGCGGACTGTCCAGCGTGTTGGTGTGGATCGTCACCTTAGCTGGATCGTGATCCCACGCAGCATGAATGCCCTCGGACAGGAAGAACTTAGCCAGTCCCCGCCCCTGGAATTCCGGCATCAGGCCGAAATAGAGGATTTCCGCCTGATCGGGTTTTTGCGAAAGGTCGAGCTCGCAGAACCCTGCCGGGCATCCATCGACATAGAGCACCTCGATCTGCGTTTCCGACGAGCGGATGATCCCAAGAAGTTCGTCGTCCGGCGTTTCCCGGCGCAGCATCCAGTGATGCGGCTTGCCGACCTCGCGATAAAGATAGCGGTAGAACGAGACCGGCATCTCGCGGGCACGCATCAGCGCGACGCGCTGGCCGTGCGGCATGGCTATGCGTGCCGCCGGCCGTTCGGTCATTTCGAGATGGGTGATCCGCGCTTTGAGCCGGCCCGCCATCACCCGGTCTCGACAGGGGTGTCCGATCGCCCGCCCCACTCGGTCCACGATCCGTCATAGAGCTTGTTGTCGGTATGCCCGACCGATTCGAGCGCCAGCGTGATGACCGCCGCCGTCACGCCTGAGCCGCAACTCGTTACCACCGGCTTTTCGAGATCGACGCCCCTGTCCTGAAGAAGAGCCCGCAACTCGTTGACCGGAAGAAGCTTTCCTTCGCGCGACAGCCCCGACGCAGGCACGTTCACCGCGCCCGACATGTGCCCGCTGCGCACGCCCTGGCGCGGTTCGGGGTCCGTCCCGACGAACCGCCCCGCCGGCCGCGCATCTGCGATCTGACCGTTGCCCACCAGCGCGCGCATGTCGTCCAGCCGTGCCACGCGCGCCTCGTCGAAATCCGTATCGAAGAAGCTCGGCGCGATCTTCGTCGGTTCGTCCGTGACCGATCGGCCCTCCTCCTTCCAACGGTCGAAACCGCCATCCAGAACAAAGACTTGCCTTGCGCCCATGATTCGAAACATCCACCAGACGCGCGGCGCGGAAAACATGCCCGGCCCGTCATAAACGACGATGGTGTCATCTGCAGAAATGCCCATCGAACCGGCGAATTGGCCGAAGACGCCCGGCGACGGCAAGGTGTGGGGCAGTTCACTGTCCGGCTCGACCACGAGGTCCTGGTCGAAGAACACCGCGCCGGGAATATGGGCGGCATCGTACTCTTTTCTTGCATCGCGTTTTTGCGCCGGCAGATACCAGGAGGCATCGACGATCGCGACGCCAGGAGTCCCGATTTTGCCTTCAAGCCAGTCGAAATCGACGACAAACGGGCTCGTTTCCATCAGTTTTCACCTCGTTTACGCTGGCAATGGACCGAAACGGAGCCGGAATCGGCGGTTTTCGCGGCCTTTTTTCTCGATTTTTCCGACATGAATCGCGCCGATCTCGCCCAATGAGCGCACATGCGTGCCGCCGCAAGGCTGGCTGTCGATACTGCCGTTTTCGCCGATCAGCACCAGCCGGATTCGACCCGATCCGGTCGGCGGACGCACGTTCTTCGATTTCACCAGCGATGGGTTCGCCGCCAGCTCGTCATCGCCGATCCAGCGGGTCGAGACGGGGTGGTCGGCGGCGATCAGCTCCTGCAGCCTCGCCGTCACCTCTTCCTTGGTGAAGCCGGCATCGGGCAGGTCGAAATCGACGCGGCTGTCCTCCTCGGACACGGCCGCGCCGGTGATCGGATAGGGGCAGATGACGGTGAGCAGATGGCAGGCCGTGTGCATCCGCATCAGCCTGTGGCGCCGCTCCCAGTCGATCCGAAGCGTCACCGCCTCGCCCGCCTCCAAGGCTGGCTGGCCGAGCGCCGGAAGGTGGATGATCTCCTCCTTCGTCTCGCCGGTGATCGTGCCGGCGATCTCAACCGCCTCGCCACTGGCGCGCAGGATGCGGCCGGTGTCGCCCGGCTGGCCGCCGGATGTGGCGTAGAAGATGGTGCGGTCGAGGAGAATGCCGCCGCGCTCATTGACCCAGACGACCTGCGCATCCGCTTCACGCAGATAGGAGTCGTCGCGAAACAGCGCTTCCGTCATCGCCATCAGGCGACGTCCTCGAACGGCACGTCGATCTTGCTCTCGCTTTCCATCCAGCCCGGCACCGGCAGGTTCTTGCCACGCAGGAAGTCCGGGTTGAACATCTTCGACTGGTAGCGCGTGCCATAGTCGCAGAGGATCGTCACGATCGTATGGCCCGGCCCCATCTCCTTGGCGAGGCGGATCGCGCCGGCGATGTTGATGCCGGATGAGCCGCCGAGGCACATGCCCTCTTCCTGCACGAGGTCGAAGACGATCGGCAGCGCCTCGTCGTCCGGCACCTGATACGAGAAATCGGGCTGGAAACCTTCGAGGTTCGCCGTGATGCGGCCCTGCCCGATGCCCTCGGTGATCGACGAGCCTTCGGATTTCAGTTCGCCATTCGTGTAATAGGAATGAAGCGCCGCGCCGAGCGGATCGGCAAGCGCGATCTTGACGCCGTTGGACTTCATCCGCAGCCCCGCCGCGACGCCTGCCAACGTACCGCCGGTGCCGACGGCCGAGACGAACCCGTCGACCTTGCCCTCGGTCTGGTTCCAGATCTCGATAGCCGTCGTCTCGATATGGCCGTCGCGATTGGCGATATTGTCGAACTGGTTCGCCCAGATCGCGCCGTTCGGCTCGCTCTTCGCAAGCTGCTCCGCCAGGCGTCCCGAGACCTTCACGTAGTTGTTCGGGTTCTTGTAGGGCACCGCCGGAACCTCGATCAGTTCGGCGCCGAGAACGCGCAGCGCGTCCTTCTTCTCCTGGCTCTGCGTGTCGGGAATGACGATGACCGTGCGGTAGCCAAGCGCCTTGGCGACGACGGTCAGCCCGATACCGGTATTGCCGGCGGTTCCTTCGACGATGACGCCGCCCGGCCGCAGCAAGCCCTTCTTCTCCGCATCGCGGATGATGAACAGCCCCGCGCGGTCCTTGACCGACTGGCCCGGATTCATGAACTCGGCCTTGCCCAGAATGGTGCAGCCGGTTTCCTCCGACGCGCGCTTGAGCTTGATCAGCGGCGTGTTGCCGATGACGTCGATGACTGAACGGTCCATGATTGATCCTTAGAATTGCTGCCCGCGAAACTAGAAACCCTGCGGAAAGCTTTCAAGGACGGAATTTCGCGTCCGACGCCATCCGTCGAAAAACTGTTCGCGCCTGCCGCAATGTCGACCCGAAACAGTGATCCGGATTGCGCTTAGGGCCGTATCTTGGGAAAACAAGCGGAATATCCGCAGCTTGAAGAGTCGGGAGCCGAATTGAACCAGGGCAACGCAGTCGGGGCTTGAAATGACCGCAGAAACCATCGAGACGATCGACGCGCTGATGGCGCGTTACGCAGCGGGCACGCTGCCCTACCCGGCTCACATCCTCGTCCAGTCGCATCTCGAGATCACCAGCATCAATCGCGACCTCGTCGCCGGCCTCGAAGAACTTGCATCCGATGCGCTGCAGGAAGCCGAGCCGCAGCCGATATCGGATCGCGCCCAGCGCCTCACCTCCATCTTCGGCAGCGCCCCGCCGGCCGATGCGATCCGTCATCGCTCCACCAGCATCTTCCCGGCAGCACTGCGCGATTTCGTCGGCTTCGATGCCGACGAGGTGCCGTGGCGCACCAAGATGCCCGGTTTTCGCGAATACGACATGGATGTCGACGGCTGTCATGCAAGCCTGTTCTGGATCAAGCCCGGCCGCAAGATTCCCGCCCATACCCATGAGGGGCAGGAACTGACGCTGGTTCTCGACGGCGCCTTTACGGACATTTTTGGTCGCTACGGACGCGGCGACATCTCGGTCGCCAACGAGGCGATCGACCACCGCCCGATCGCGGAGAAGGAGCGTCCCTGCATCGGCTTTGCGATCACCGACGCGCCGCTGCGCTTTACCGGCCCGCTCGGCCAGCGACTGACTGACATTCTGGGCGCCTGATCCCGTCAACCGAAGGTCCTTGCCGATGACACTCTACCGCGCCCGCCCCCAGGACGGCGTCGCCTGGATCACCGGCGCCTCGACCGGCATCGGCCGGCAGGTCGCGATCGATCTCGCGCGCGAGGGCTATGTCGTGGCCATCACGGCGCGCGACGAGGAAAAGCTGGTCGAGGTGTCGCATGCGGCAAGCGGGCTCTCCGGCCGCATCGTGCCGATGGTTTGCGACGTCACCGACGCGGACGCCATGGAGCGAACCGTCCAGCGCATCGAGCGCGAACTTGGACCCATCGTCCTTGCGGTCTTCAATGCCGGTACCTATTCGCCGACCATCGGCGAGCGGCTGGAAGTCGCGAACTTCCACGGCACCTTCACGGTCAATCTCTACGGCGTCGTCAACGGCCTCGTCCCGGTGGCCGACCGAATGCGCGACCGCGGCTTCGGCCAGATCGCGATCACCGGTTCGGTCACCGCCTATTTCGGCCTGCCCTCCGCCGCCGCCTATGGCGCGACCAAGGCGGCGCTGAACAGCATGGCGCGTAGCCTGAAATACGATTTCGACAAGCAGAACATCCGCATCCAGATGTTCAATCCCGGCTTCGTCGCGACGCCCCTGACCGCAAAGAACAAATTCCCGATGCCCGCCTTGATGAAGGTGGAAGATGCCGGCGCGCGCTATGTCGAGGGACTGAAGACCGGCGGGTTCGAGGTCTCGTTCCCGCGCCGATTGTCCTATGTTCTCAAGGCGTTCGGCTACCTTCCGGATTCTCTTTATTATCGCCTCGTCAAGCGCGTGACCGGCTGGGACAAGCGTCGCGTCGCCTCCGGCAAGGACAAGCGCCGCACGGTCAACTGACCGCCTCGATCCGCGACCGCAATCCCCGCTGCGTCGTCTCGTCCAGCGGAAAATTCCACATCAGGCCGATCGCCGCGAGCTTGAGCGCCACCGGCACCCACGCATAGGTGACGGCAAGCGCGGCCAGCGCCCGCGCATCATTGTCGCCGCCCGCTTCGAAGCCGAAGAATTGCAGCAGCGGAAAGGCGAGCCCGACCGCGAGCGCCAGCGAAAGCTTGGTCGCAAGGCTCCACGCGGCGAAATAGAGCCCCGAGCGCTGCTCGCCCGACGCGGCCGTGTCGACGTCGATGACGTCCGCCTGGATCGCCGCCGGCAGTGCGAGGTCGAAGCCCAGCGTCAATCCCGTCGCGACCGACAAAGCCGCGAATGCAAGCCAGTTGCCCTCCCCGATCAGGGGCGCGAAGGCGAAAACGGCGCAGGTGAAGAGCATCGCCACGCACCACGCGCGGTGCTTTCCGAACCGCCGCGCGGCCGCCAGCGCCAGCGGCATTCCGGCGATGCCGGCGAGGAAATAGACGAACAGCAGCGGCCCGCGCATTTCGGGCAGGCCGAGCCGGTCGGAGACGAAATAGAGGAAGAGCGTCGCGGGAATGCCGTTGGCGAGCCCGTTGATGAGAAACGCAGCAATCAACCGCAGGAACGGCCCATTGCGCCCCATGTGGAGGAGACCGTCGCGCAGATCGAGCCGCGTACGCGAATATTCGCGTGGCTCGGGCACTCGCCAGACGGTGAGCCCGCCCAGCGCCAGCAGCAGGACGGCGACGACGATTCCGACGACGGCAAGGCCGTGCAGCCCCCCTGCGCTTTCCATCCCAATGGCGAAGGGCAGCGCGATGGCGAGAAGCGTGCCGACAAGCGTGAACCCCTCGCGAAAGCCCGCCACCCGCGCCCGCTCGCGATAGTCGCCGGCCATCTCCGCGCCCCATGAGGTCAGCGGAATGATTGCCGCCGTATAGCCCAGCGAAAGCACGGCGCCCCAGAAGACCAGATGGCCCGGACCCGCATCGACGGGCGGCCAGAACAGCATCAGCGCGGCAAGCGCCGCAATCGGCAGCGAGGCGAGAAACGTCGCCCGCCGCCGCCCCATGGACGGCCGCCAGCGATCCGCCATCCAGCCGACCAGCGGATCGTTGAACGCATCGAACAGCCGCACAAAAAGCAGAGCCGCCCCGACGGAGGCCAGCGAAAGCCCGAGCGTTTCCGAATAGAAGGTCGGCACGATGATGTAGAGCGGCAGGGTCAGCGCCGCGAGCGGGATCGCGGGCAGCGCGTAGAGGACAAGGCGGGATGCCTTCAGGGTCATGACGGGCTTTCAGGCGGCAGGAACTGTTGATGTTTACGCCGAAAAGGCACATTCGGTTTCGATGGCAGAAGCATACGCGACGAGGCAGGTGGGATGGCGAAGGCAGGGCCGGGCAAGCAAGGCAGGCGCGGGATGTGGGCGATCCTCGCCGTATTTCTTCTGACCGCAATCGGCGCCGCGGCATTTCTAGCCGGCCCACGCGTCGCCGTCGACACGACCATCCGTTTCGATCTGGCAACGATCGGCGAGGATGTCGAAGCCTATCTGGCCGGCCGCGAGCGCGACGTGCCGAACCTGCGCGACGGCGTCGGCAAGGAAATCGTCTGGGCGTTCCCAACCTCCAAGGCCCGCACGCCGCTCGCCATCGTCTACATTCACGGCTTTTCCGCCTCGAGCGGCGAGATCCGCCCCGTTCCCGACGAGATCGCATCGCGCCTCGGCGCCAACCTCTTCTTCACCCGCCTCACCGGTCACGGCCAGGACGGCGCGGCAATGGCGACGGGAAGCGTCAACGCCTGGGTCAACGACTACGCCGAGGCGATCGAGATCGGTCGCCGGCTCGGCTCACGCGTCGTCGTCGTGGCCACCTCCACCGGCGCCGGCCTTGCGACCTGGGCCGCGACGCAGCCCGAACTGTCCGAAGATGTCGCAGCCCTCGTCCTCGTCTCGCCGAACTACCGCATCCGCGCGGCGGGCGCCTCGCTCCTGACCGGTCCATGGGGTGGGCAGATCGCGCGCCTTGCCAGCGGCGCCGAGCGCCAGTTCACGCCGCGCAACGAGGCGCATGGCAGATTGTGGACCCCGCGCTATCCGACCGAGGCGATCCTGCCGATGGCCGCGCTGACGAAGCTCGCGCATGATGCACCGGTCGAGGAGATCGGCATCCCGGCCTTCTTCGTCTATTCGGCGGGCGACCGGATCGTCGACGCCGAGGTGACGGCCGACATCGCCGCGCGCTGGGGCGCGCTTTCGGACAGCCTGTTGATCGAAAGCTCCGGCGACCCGCAGAACCACGTCATCACCGGCGATGCGCTTTCGCCGCAGACCAACGAGCTCATCATCGAGACGAGCGTCAATTGGCTGCGCGAGAACGCGCTTTAGGCCGTGGCGAGTTTCGTGCGCTCGGGCCGTGCATCTCGCACGAACAGATAGACGAACAGCGAGATCGCCAGCATCGCCGCATAGAAGGCGAAGAGCGCAGCATAGCCCGATTCCGGCTGGCCCGTGACCGCATTGGCCGAGACGATCGGCCCCGTCGCGAATTGCATGACGCCGACGCCGCCGATGGAGAAGAAGTTGAGAAGCGTCACGCCGCGCCCCGTCAAATGCGCCGGCAGGAAGGCGCGGCCATGCGCCATCAGAAGGCCGTAGGCAGCGCCAGTCACGCCTATCAGCACGAAGATGATCGTCGTCTGGGCGATGCTCGTGACGGGGTTGAGCGCGAGATAGACGAGAACGGCAAGGCTGAGCGAATTGCCGACGATCGCCACCCATTTGCGCGTGCGGAAGATCGTGTCGAGCGGCCCGTAGATGAACCCGCCCGCCACCATCGCCAGCGCCATGAAGAGCGTGACCTGTCCGATCATCAGCGCATCGGCGCCATAGACGTCGGAGAGATAAGGGCCGGCCCAAAGGCCGCGGATGCCGGCTGCGGCGGCGTAGTTGATGGCGGTCAGCGGAAACAGCGCCCACAGGACCTTCAGTTTGAAGAGTTCGAGATAGCCGGAGAAACCCGCCCCCGCCGCAAAGCTCGCGTCGCGATGCGGATCGCGCAGGAACACCATGATGGCGCAGGCGGTCAGAAGCGTGACGACGCCAAGCCCCATCATCACCGGACGCCAGCCGAATGCGTCGGCGGCAGTCGCCAGCGGCGAGGCGCCGACGACATTGCCGAGCGACCCGAAGGCGACGAGCCAGGAGGTGAGGATCGCAAGGCGCGCGGTCGAATAGGTATGGGCGAAGATGAAGACCGAGGCCATCAGCACCGGCGCGCAGCCGACGCCGATCAGCGCCATGGCCGTGATCACCATCCAGGGCTGGGTTGCGAAAGCGAAGAGAAACGCCCCGCCCCCGCCGCCGATGGCGAGCAGGACGGCGGCCGTTCGCTTGGGGCCGTATTTGTCGAGGCACACGCCGACCACGAACTGCATCGCCGAGAACGATGCGAACCATGCGCCCGAGGCGAGCGACAGGTCGGTATTGGTCGCCCCGAGCTCGGACCCCAGAACCGGTGTGAGGACCGCCAGAAAGGAGCGGTAGAATTGCGACAGCACATAGGCGATCGCAAGAGCGGCCAAGCCAGCCATGAAGCGTTTCCCGTCGACATTTATTGGTACGGCCAAGGGGCCGACGGGAAACGGATTAGTTGATTAACGCGTTAGGCGCAATCAGGCAGCGCGGCGCGAACCGCCGCCATTGCTTGGGCCACGGCGCTTGGCGCGGAACGGGCGCTTCTGGCCCTCCGCCGGCTTGCCGGAGCCCTGGCCGAAGCCGGGTTTGCGGCCCTGGCGCGGCTTGCCGTTGGCATTGGCCGGACGGCGATTCTCGCGCTCTTCCGGCAAGGGTTCGGACTTGCGCTGAACCGGGTCGGCCTGGCCGAGATGGTCGGCCGCGATCGGCAGCTTCATGCGGATGATCTTCTCGACCTGACGCAGCTTGGAGCCCTCGGAAGGATCGCACAGCGTGATCGCGATGCCGTCCGCGCCGTTGCGGCCGGTGCGGCCGATGCGGTGGACGTAGCTTTCAGCCTCGTCCGGCAGGTCGAAATTCACCACATGGGTGATGTTCGGCACGTCGATGCCGCGCGCGGCGATATCGGTCGCCACGAGAATGCGAACCTCGCCGTCGCGGAAGCCGTTCAGCGCGCGCTGGCGGGCGTTCTGCGACTTGTTGCCGTGGATGACGGCCGCCTCGAAACCATCACGGACGAGATCGCGGGTCACGCGGTCGGCGCCGTGCTTGGTGCGCGCGAAGATGATGACGCGCGACATCGCGTCGTCCTTCAGCATCGTCGACAGGACGTCGCGCTTCTGCTTCAGGCGCGCCATCACGACGCTCTGGTGGATTTCGGCGGCCGTCGTGCCCTGCGGCGCGACTTCGACATGGACCGGGTCCTTGAGGATGCCGCGGGCGAGCTGCTCGATCTCGTTCGGCATGGTCGCCGAGAAGAGCGCAGTCTGGCGCTTGGGGTGCGTCGCGCGGGCGATCTTCTTGACGTCGTTGATGAAGCCCATGTCGAGCATGCGGTCGGCCTCGTCGAGGACGAGCCAGCGCGTCTCGGAGAGCACGATCTCGTTCTGGCGAACGAGATCGGTCAGGCGGCCCGGCGTGGCGACGAGAATGTCGACGCCCTGCGCCATGCGCTTGACCTGGCCGCCGCGCGACACGCCGCCGAGCACGAGGCTGGTCGAGATGTGGAGGCCCTTGGAGATGGCGCGAATCGTCTCTTCGATCTGCACGGCGAGCTCGCGCGTCGGCGCGAGGATCAGCGCGCGGCAGGTCTTCGCCTTGCGCTTGTCGCCGAGCGCGGCGATGTGCTTGAGGATCGGCAGCGCAAAGGCGGCCGTCTTGCCGGAACCGGTCTGGGCGACGCCCAGAATGTCCTTGCCGGCGATCTGCGCGGGAATGGCCGCAACCTGGATCGGCTTTGGCTCCACGAACCCGGCACGGGCAGCGCTTTCGAGCAGCTTGCCGTCGATGCCGAGGGGGCCGAAACCGCTGGTCGTGGTAGTCTGGTTTTCAGTCGTCAAAACAGTCTTCTTTCTGGCGCGCGGCGTTGGCCGGGCGCAAAATTCGATGCCGCAGGGCGCAACCTGCGTGCGATATGTCAAAATGGGATCGACAAGGCGGCGAACCCTAAGGTCCGCGCGGCTGCGCTGTCGTCGCCGCGGTCATCCGCGGGCTTGCCTTGCAAACGAGCAAGACAAAGACGCAACCAGTCCGTATTCGGGAAAGCCGGAAAGTCCGGCCCAAGCGCCTCGTGCGGCTCATATGGGCCTGTTCGCTGCCAAATGCAACCGAAACTTGCTGCGGTGCAAAAACAACAGGGTTGTGTTTAGATTATGAGGCCGGCGATGGTCTCATTGTCGGTGATGTCCTGATAGGTCCAGCCCGCTGCCTCGAACTTTTCCGCGAGAACCGCGAAATTCGCCGGGTTCTTCGTCTCGATGCCGATCAGGACCGAGCCGAAATTGCGCGCCGACTTCTTCAGATACTCGAACCGGGCGATGTCGTCTTCGGGGCCGAGCAGGTCGAGGAAGTCGCGCAATGCGCCGGGCCGCTGCGGAAAGCGGAAGACGAAGTATTTCTTCAGCCCCTCGAAGCGCAGCGCCCTCTCCTTCACGTCCGGCAGGCGCTCGAAATCGAAATTGCCGCCAGATACGACGAGCACGATTGTCTTCCCCGCGATCTCGCTCGGAGCAAGATCCTTCAGTGCGTCGATCGCCAGCGCGCCGGCAGGCTCCAGCACCACGCCCTCGACATTCAGCATCTCGATGATCGTCGCGCAGATGCGGTTTTCCGGGATGCGGGTCACGTCGTCCGGGACAAAGTGCGACAGTGCGGCAAAGTTCGCTTCGCCGATCTCCGCTACAGAAGCGCCATCGACGAAATTGTCGACCTGCGGCAACCGCACGCGCCGACCTTCGGAGAGGCTCGAATGAAGGCTCGACGCGCCGACCGGTTCGGCAAACAGGAACCGCGTGCCGGCATCGGCAAGATAGCGCGTGACGCCCGCCGCAAGCCCGCCCCCGCCGACCGGCAGCACGATCAGCTCTGCGCGCACGCCGTCCGGAAGCTGCGCCTCGATCTCCTGCGCGACGCTCGCCTGCCCCTCGATGATGTCTTCATGGTCGAAGGGCGGCACCATCAGGCCGCCGGTCTCGGCCGCGAACGCCTGCGCGGCGCGATAGCAGGCGTCGAAATAGTCGCCGGTCAGACGGATTTCGACGAACTCGCCGCCGAAGAGCCGCGTCTTGTCGATCTTCTGCTGCGGCGTCGTCACCGGCATGAAGATGACGCCACGCTTGGCGAGGTGCCGGCACACATAGGCAAAGCCCTGCGCGTGGTTGCCGGCCGAGGCGCAAACGAACACCTCCGGCCCCGCCCCCGCTTCCAGCACCTTGCGGAAGAAGTTGAACGCACCACGGATCTTGTAGGATCGCACCGGCGACAAATCCTCGCGCTTCAGGAATATCCGCGCGCCGGTTTTCTTCGACAGATACGCGTTTTCCTGCAGCGGCGTCTCGGGAAAGAGCGCGCGCATGGCGTCGGCTGCCAGTCGAACGTCGGCTTTGAAGTCACGGTGCAAAGGCTTCGGACCTTCCTGCGGTCTTTGTCTGTTGGCGCGTCCGCCGCGCTATTGCATATTCGGTGCGCGGAAGCCACTGTCGCGCCGCTTCAAGGGGTCAAGTCGGGGAAGACGTGCAGTATCTCGCCATTCGCACCGCGATCCACATCGCGGCGATCTTCGCCATCTACCTGTCCCTCGCCATGTTCATACCGGCCGGCGTGGACCTTTATTTCGGCAATGAGGATTGGCAGGTCTTCGCCTTCTCCGCGGTCCTGACCGGCGGGCTGGCACTGGCCGTCGCGGCCGCGACGCAGGGGCGCCCGCCCGTTCTTTCCGCACGCTTCGGCTTTTTCGTCGTCAATTTGCTCTGGCTGACCACCTGTACCGTCGGCGCCATCCCGTTCCTCACATCCTCGCTGGAGATATCGCTGACCGACGCGGTTTTCGAATCGGTTTCCGGCATCACGACCACCGGCGGAACGGTTCTGACCGGTCTCGATTCCCTGCCGCCCGGCATTCTGATATGGCGTTCGCTCCTGCAATGGATCGGCGGTCTCGGCGTCATCGCGCTCGGCCTCTTCGTCCTCCCTTTCCTCAATGTCGGCGGCGTCTCCTACTTCAAGATCGAATCCTCCGACATCTCGGACCGGCCCTTCGAGCGCTTCTCGACCTACACGACGAGCCTGATCGCCATCTACGTCGCGCTCACCGTCCTCTGCGCGATCTGCTATGCGGGCGCCGGCATGAGCGGCTTCAACGCGATCAACCATGCGCTGACGACCATTTCGACCGCGGGCTTTTCGACCCACGACGCCTCGATGGCGTTCTACGACGACAATCTGCCGGTGCTGTGGATCGCGACCGTCTTCATGTTCATCGGTGCCCTGCCCTTCGCGATCGTCATCCTGCTCTTCACGCGCGGGCGCATCGAATCCCTGCGCGATCCGCAACTGCGCGTCTTCGCCGGCTACGTGCTCATCTTCATCCTGGCGGTGACGATCTATGTGCGCCTGTCGAGCGACATCGCCTTCGTCGATGCGCTGACGCATTCGGCCTTCAACTTCATGTCGATCATCACCACGACGGGATATGCGAGTTCGGACTACACCGCCTGGGGCCCGTTCGCCTTCGCCTGCGCCTTCGTCGCCATGTTCCTCGGCGGCTGTTCGGGCTCGACGACGGGCGGCATCAAGGCCTACCGGTTCCTGATCCTGTTCGAACTCGTGCTGAACGGCCTGCGCCGCCTCGTCTATCCCAACACCGTGCAAAGCGTGCGCTACGGCGACCGCCCGGTCGACGACGCCATGCAGCGCGCCGTCGTTCTCTTCATCGCCTCGTTCTTCATCCTGTGGCTGATCACGACGATCCTCCTGTCGGCGACGGGTCTCGATTTCATCAGCGCCATGTCGGGCGCGCTGACGGCGCTCACCAATGTCGGCCCCGGCCTCGGCGACGTCATCGGCCCGGTCGGCAACTTCGCGACCATCCCCGACACCGCCAAATGGATCATGGCCATCGCCATGCTCATGGGCCGCCTCGAAATCCTCGCCGTGCTGGTGGTCTTCACGCCGATCTTCTGGAACAGGTAGGGGAAGAGTCCTCTTGGCGGACCCCCACCCTGTATCCCTCCCCACAAGGGGGAGGGAGGGCACCAGCGTTGTGCTGACTTTTCAGCCAGGCGCCGCATTGGGCGTAAGAACTGCGCGCCCGCGACTCCGCCTCGCGCCGACCCCGCCCGCCCTAAACGAACAATTCCACCTGCTCAAACGTCCTGACATCCACCAGTCCCTGGTCGGAAATCCGCAACTCCGGAATCACCACCAGCGCCAGGAGCGAGTGCTGCATGTAGGCGTTGTTCAGGACGCAGCCGACCTCGCGCATTGCCGCCGTCAGCTTCGCCGCCTTCTCCGCCACGATCTCCGCCCGCTCATCCGACATCAGCCCAGCGATCGGCAGTTCGACCAGCGCGAGTTCCCGACCCTCCGAGATCAGCACCACCCCGCCGCCGACCTCGCCGAGCCGGTTCGCCGCCAGCGCCATGTCGGCCTTGTTGGTGCCGACGACGATCATGTGGTGGCTGTCATGCGCCACTGTCGAAGCCATCGCGCAGGGTTTCTTGTAGCCGAACCCGGAGACGAGCGCGTTGACGACGCTCCCCGTCGCCCGGTGCCGCTCCACGAGCGCGATCTGGCAGACGTCGTTGGCGCCGTCCATCGCCACCAGCCCGTTCTCGATCGGCATATCCATCTCGAGCGCCCGCGTCGGCGCCTGGTTCTCGATGACGCCGATCACCCGCGCCCGCACCGAATTCGCCCCCTCCGGCGCCTTGATGTCGAAGTCCGCTGCGGCAAGCTGCCTGCCGAGCTTGACCGTCTGCTTGGCCTCGGCCGGATAGGGATAAGGCTCGATTTCGGCAACGAGCCGGCCATGCTCGGCAAGCAATCGGCCGCGTCCGTAGACCTGGTCGATCGCGAGCGCCGAAAGGTCGGAGACGATCAGGAAATCTGCGAGCCGGCCCGGCGCGATCGAGCCGATCTCGCGCTCGATCTTGAAGTGCTGCGCGGTATTGAGCGTCGCCATCTGGATCGCGGTGACCGGCTTCAGCCCCTGCGCGATCGCATGGCGCACCACACGGTCCATGTGGCCCTCCTCGACCAGCGTGCCCGAATGACAATCGTCGGTGCACAGGATGAAATTGCGCGGGTCTAGCCCTGACTCGGTCACCGCCTTGACCTGCTCGGCCACGTCGTACCATGCCGAGCCGAGCCGCAGCATCGCACGCATGCCCTGCCGCACGCGGGCGATGGCGTCTTCGGCGCGCGTACCCTCATGGTCGTCCTCCGGCCCGCCGGCGACATAGCCGTGGAAGGCAGGGCCGAGGTCAGGCGAGGCATAGTGCCCGCCGACGGTGCGGCCGGCCTTCATCGTCTCGGCGATCTCGGCCACCATCTTGGGGTCGTTCGCCGAAACGCCCGGAAAATTCATCACCTCGCCGAGCCCGATGATGTTTTCCCAGGTCATCGCCTCGGCGACGTCCTTCTCGTCGAGCGTTGCGCCCGGCGTCTCCAGCCCCGGCGCCGACGGCACGCAGGACGGCATCTGCACATGGACGTTGACCGGCATCGCCATCGCCTCGTCATGCATCAGCCGCACGCCCTTAAGGCCGAGCACATTGGCGATCTCGTGCGGATCGATGAACATCGAGGTCGTGCCGTGCGGAATGACGGCGCGGCAGAACTCGGTGACCGTCACCATGCCGCTCTCCACATGCATGTGCGCGTCGCACAGCCCCGGCACGAGATAGCGCCCGGCCGCGTCGATCACCTGCGTCCCCTCGCCGATCGCGTGGCTCGCATCGGGCCCGCAATAGGCGAAGCGCCCGCCGGTGATCGCAAGGTCGGTCCCCGCGATGATCTCGCCCGAATAGACGTTCACCCAGCGCCCATTGCGGATGACGAGATCGGCCGGCTTGCGCCCCGTCGCGACGTCGACGAGCGTGGCGGCCATCTCGTGCCAGGGACGCGGTTTGTTGAATCTGGCTGACGACATCTGGCTGAATCTCCGTTTGAGCCGAATGTGCCAAGCCGCTGGACGGAAAGCCAGAATGCTTTCCGTCCAGCCATGCGAAAACTGTTTCGCCTAATCCGCGCCGCGCGCCAATGTCCGCGGCTCCACCACCCGCTTCTGGTAGAGGAACAGCGCGCCGCCGACGGCAAAGCCGATCAGGTCGGACGTCCACCCGCCCTTGATCATCGCCAGCGCCCCGAACATCAACAGGATGCGCAGCACCACGTTCAGCGGTCCGAAGAACCAGCCGATGACCGCCGCCGACAGGAGATAGATGCCGATCGTCGCCGTCACGAAGACGTGGAGGATGTCGATCCATTCGCCCTGCATCAGCATCTCGGCCGAATAGAAGAACATGAACGGCACGACGAAGGCCGCAAGCCCGATCTTGAAGGCCTCGACGGAGGTCTTCATCGGGTCCGACCGCGCGAGCGCCGCGCCCGCATAGGCGGCCAGCGCCACCGGGGGCGTGATCGCCGACATCACCGCGTAGTAGAAGATGAAGAAATGCGCGACGAGCGGCTGGATGCCGAGCTGGATCAGGCCCGGCGCAAGCACCGATGCCGCCACCGCATAGGCCGCCGTCGTCGGCATGCCCATGCCCAGGATGATCGAGACGCACATGGCGAAGAACAGCGCAATGAGCTGGTTCTGCTCGGCAAGGGCAAGAAGCACGGCCGAAAAGCGCGTGCCGACGCCCGTCAGCGCGATCACTCCGACGATGATGCCCGCCGCCGCGCAGACCGCCACGAGCTGCAGCGACATCTTGGCGGCGAGTTCGAAGGCGTAGAGGATCGCCCGCGGGCCCATCTTGTTGGGCGTGAGCCACGAGACGACGGCCGCCGCGATCATCGCCAGCGTGCCGGCGCGGATGACCGAATATCCGGCGAAAAGCGCGTAGATGAGGATGACGATCGGTATGAACAGATAGACCTGCCTCAGCAGCTTGCCGAACTGCGGCAGTTCCGAACGCGGCAGGCCCTTCATGCCCTTCTTGGTCGCCTCGAGATCGACCATGAAATAGACCGAGGCGAAATAGAGGATCGAGGGGATGATCGCCGCGATGACGATCTCGGTGTAGGGGATGCCCGTGATCTCGGCCATGATGAAGGCGCCGGCGCCCATGATCGGCGGCATGATCTGCCCGCCGGAGGACGCAGCGGCCTCGACCGCGGCCGCCGTCTGCGGCTTGTAGCCGACCTTGCGCATCAGCGGGATCGTCAAGGACCCGGTCGAGACGACGTTGCCGGCGGACGTGCCGTTGATCGTGCCCATCAGACCCGATGCGAAGACGGCGACCTTGGCCGGCCCGCCCCGCGCCTGGCCGGCGGCGGCAAAAGCGAAATTGACGAAATACTCGCCCACTTTCGAGGCCTGAAGGAAGGCTGCGAAAGTCACGAACAGGATGATGTAGGTCGACGAAATGGCCGTCGTCGGCCCGAGAATGCCCTGGTCGGTGTAGACATAGGTGAAGAAGCGCGAGACCGAATAGCCGCGATGCTGCAGGAAGCCCGGCAGGAACGGTCCGACGAAACTGTAGAGGATGAAGACGCCGGCGATGATGACCAGCGCCAGCCCGGCAAGGCGGCGCGTCAGCTCGAGGATCAGGATGACGCCGGCGATCGATGCCCACATGTCGGCCGGCTGCGCCATGCCGGTGCCGGCGCGAAGGCGCAGCGCACCTGCATTGTAGATGATGTAGAGGCAGACCGCACCGGCGGCGACGGCGAGGAGCACGTCGGCCAGATTGATCCGGTCTTCGGCGGGGTCGGAAAAGAACCAGCCATGGACGACGGCGAGAATGGTGCCGACGAGGAGGGGAATGCCGAAGGTCTGGAACGCGAAGGCAGGCGGCGCGGCTTCACCCGTCGTCCACCAATTGCCCCAAGCGACCAGCATGCAGAACGTGCCGTAGAGGATGCCGGCGGCCGCGCCGAGGAGCACCACCAGCCTAAGCGGATTGCGCCTCGCGGGACCGGCGTCCTTGGTGACGCCATGTGCGGAATAGAGCAGGAAACCGATCGCGAGACCGCCCGCGACATGGATAAGCCGGTAGGTCCACGTCTCCAGCGGGTAGAGGTTCATCACCGCGATGTGGAAGACCGTGTAGGCGATGCAGGCCGCGACCACCAGCCAGTGCATGGCTCCCCGGAAAAGCCGCTGGTTGTAGCTTTGCGGCTCGATGTCCACGCCTTCGGCGAGGTTGACCGTCTCTGGCGATGCCGTGTTCGTCTGCGTCATGATATCCCTCCCCGAGGACACCTGTCAGATGGCAAAAGCCCCGGCGGCGCGGATGCGCAACCGGGGCATGCAAGGCGCGAAGGCGATCAGTCCTTCAAATTGTCGGGCACGGTGATGCCCTGCTCCTCCAGATAGCGCACGGCGCCGGGGTGATAGGGCATGAACGAGTTCTTGTCCCAGTTCTCCGTCAGCGTCTCGGACGAGGTGGCATGGATCTGCATCATGCGCTCGTTGTTCTCGAGAACCAGCTTGGTGATCTCGTAGGCGAGGCTCTCGGGCATGTCCTTGTGAGCGATGGCGAAATTCCACAGGCCGACCGTGGGCTGGTCGTAATCGTGACCCTGATAGGTGCCGGTCGGAATGGTGAAGGCCGCCATCTCCGGATGCGCTTCGAGGATCTGCGCAAGCTCTTCCTCGTTGAAGCCGAACATCTTGACGTCGTTTTCGGCAGCGAGCTGCGCGAAGGCCGAGATCGGAACGCCGGCCGCAAACGCGAACGCGTCGATCAGCCCGTCCTTCAACTGGCCGCCTGCATCCGAGGCGCCGGCGAAGGACACGTTTGCATTGACACCAAGCGTCTCCATGAAGCGCGGCCAGTAGGTGCCGGGCGTGCCGCCCGCCGGGCCGACGCCGACGCGCTTGCCATCGAGGTCGGACACGGATTCGATGCCCGAATTGGCCAGAACGACCACCTGGAACGGCGTCTGATACATCGGGAACAGGGCACGGATGTCTTTATGCTCGACGCCAGGCGCCAGTTCGCTCTCGCCATTCCACGCTTCGAGCGCCGGTCCCATCGTCACGAGGCCGATCTGGTGATCGCCGGTCTGCACGAGCGTCACGTTCTGCACCGGGCCGCCTGTCACTTCGCCGGACGCGTTGATGCCGAGGCTTTCGGAGATGAAGCTCGCCATGCCGTTGCCGTAGATGAAGTAGGTGCCGCCCTGGCTCGCAGTGCCGATCGTCAGATCGTTCGGCCAGTCGGCGCGGTCGTCCTGCGCATAGGCCACCGAGCCCGCGAACGCGACCGAAACGGCCAACGCGATGGAACGTGTGAGTGTCAGCATAGATCATCCTCCCTGATTTTTTCTTGGTCGCTACGTTTGTAACGATTGAAACCCGGGCGGCAACCGATTTGGCCTAAGACTAAAGTCTAAGTTGTGAATTGGTGCGGGCGGCGGGACTCGAACCCGCACGGCCATGGCCTCCGGATTTTAAGTCCGGTGTGTCTACCGGTTCCACCACGCCCGCGCGCTACGCTTCTGTCCCGCTTTGGGGCGAAGCGTCAAGCGGTGGCCTTGCCGTGGCCCGCAGGCTCGGCTATCGCCACGCAGATGCAATCGAAACGAGGCAGACGATGACCAAGCTCATTGCCGCCGTCCTGGCGACGGCCCTTCTGGCCGGCTGCGGGGCCGGGACCCCGATGCGCGTGGAATCGCGCGGAGGCCAGAGCGACGAGGTGCGCGCCGCCGAAATGCGCGCGGCATCGGTCCGCCTCACACAGCGCTCGCGCGGCGCAGACTGAAATCAGGCAGACGCCGGGTCGCGCTGGAACGCCCGCCCGGCGATGCGACGGATGAACGCCACGACCTGGCCCGTCACGGCATATTGCGGCATGTGGCCGATCCCTTCGGCGATTTCAAGATCGAGGCCGGCGACCTTGTCGCGCATCGACAGGCCGTGCCGGCGATAGTTCAGCACCCGGTCCTTGTCGCCGAAAAAGATGCCGATCGGCAGGTCGAGTTCGTCGTAGCGCGCCTCGAACTCCTTGAGGTCGTGCCTGAGCGCGACGAGATCGGTCGAGGTCGCATAGATGTGGCTTGGCCGCATGCCCGCGAGCGCGCCGCCCGCGACGGCGAAATCGGCCGGCGGCTTTTGCGGGCCGAAGACGAAATCGAGCGTGCGCGGCGCATTGCGCGCCGATGTCGGCACCGCCACCGTATTGGCGATCAGCCGCCGCAGCAGCGGGTTGGGAATGTGCAGCGGCGCAAATTCCGGCGGTACCTCGGAATAGTGATGCGTGAGCGGTGAGATAAGCGCCAGCCCGCTGATTTTGCCCGGATGACGCAGCGCCGTGGCAAGCGCGATCGCCCCGCCCAGCGAGTGTCCGACAATCAGCGGCCGGTCGAGTTTCATCGCGTCGATGAAGTGCGCGATGAAATCGGCCTGTTGCGAAAGGCGCCCGTCGCCGCGCGGCCGCGTCGAGTATCCCGAACCCGGCCGGTCGATCGCGATCAGCCGGTAATCCTCGCCGAACTGCTCCATCAGCGGTCGGCGCATGTGGTGCAGATGCCCGCCGAGCCCGTGGATCATCAGGATCGGCCGCCCCTGCCCGCTCTCGACATAGTGAACGTCGTGCCCGTCGACGGTGATGCGCTTGCCCGCCGCCGGCACCAGCTTTTCGGCCTGGCGGGAGATGCGCCGGGTGACGTGCATGAAGAAGCCGGTGACGAGAAGGAGGACGACGACGGCCGTCACCACCAGCCAGAACAGAACCGAAATGAAACCCATGCGCCTCTCCTGAATCGAGCCGCATTTAGGACCTCGCCCCCTCGACGGCAAAGAAAAAAGCGGCAGCGCATCGATTGCCTGCGCGCGGGACAGGGCTTAATCGATACGGGAAACGCATCGGGACCGACATGAGCGAAATCATCACCGCCGCAATGATCGTCATCGGAGACGAGATCCTGTCGGGCCGCACCAAGGACCGCAATATCGGCCACCTCGCCGACGTGCTGACCGCGATCGGCATCGATCTGAAGGAAGTGCGTATCGTCGCCGACGAGGAGGCCGCGATCGTCGAGGCGGTCAATGCGGTGCGCGCGCGCTACACCTACGTCTTCACCACCGGCGGCATCGGCCCGACGCATGACGACATCACGGCCGATTCCATCTCCGCCGCCTTCGCCGTTCCCTGCGGCTACGACGACCGCGCCTTCGCCATGCTTGAATCGCATTATGCCGCGCGCGGCATGGAGTTCACCGAGGCCCGCCGCCGCATGGCGCGCATGCCGCAGGGCGCGACCCACATCGACAACCCGATCTCGATCGCGCCCGGCTTCGTCATCGGCAATGTCCACGTCATGGCGGGTGTCCCCGCGATCTTCCAGGCCATGCTCGACAATGTCGTCCCGACGCTCAAGGGCGGCACCAAGCTCCTCTCCGGCGCCGTCCACTGCCCGCATGGCGAGGGCACGATCGGCGGCCCGCTCGGCGAGATCCAGAAGCGCCATCCCGAGACGATCATCGGCTCCTATCCGAAATACCAGGACGGCTCCTTCTGGACCGAACTCGTGGTGCGCGCGCGCGATCCGCAGAAGCTCGACGCCGCGCTCGCGGAAGTTCGCGCGATGGTCGAGGGTATTTCAGCGAAAGCTTGATATCGATCGAGGCGGGGCGCATCATAGGTGGCCTATCGGTTTGCAATGCAACCCATGGGAGGCTTGGATGAGCTACAAGACGCTACTCGCTGTCCTTCAGGACGAAACCGACGCCCGCCGCGTGCTCGACTGCATCGCGCCGCTTGCCGAACGATTTTCCGCCCACGTCATCGGCGTCCATGCCGAGCCGCTTCCGGTGCCCTACGCGACGCCGATGGGCTTTCCCGACGCAGACTTCATGGTCACCAGCAGCGAGACCAACAAGGAACGCTCCGAGGCGATGCGCCAGATGTTCGACGGGCGCATGTCGCGCTCGGGCCTTTCGGCCGAATGGCGCGCGCTGGAGAGCTTTTCGGGCGACAGCGCGATCTCCTCGCTCGAAAGCGCCCGCGCGGTGGACCTGATCGTGGTGCAGCAGCGCGACCCGTCCTCGCATCTGCCCGGCACCAATGTCGACGCGCTCCTGCTCCAGACCGGGCGCCCGGTGCTCTTCGTGCCCTATGCGATGCCGGTCGACACCCGCTTCGAGACGATCCTGGTCGGCTGGAACGGCACGCGCGAATCCACCCGGGCGGTATTCGACGCCCTGCCCCTGCTCACCACCGCCCGCCAGGTCGAGGTGTTCACCGTCGATCCCGACCGCTATGGCGGCCATGAATCGATGACGGCCGGCGGCCAGATCGCGGCGGCCCTGTCGCGCCATGGCGTGCGGGTCACGGTCCAGAGCCAGCACAAGTCGGAACTGACCCATGGCGAGGCGATCCAGAACCGCGCCGTCGAGCTCGGCGCCGATCTTCTCGTCACTGGCGCCTACAGCCAGTCGAAGCTGAAGGAATTCTTCTTCGGCGGCGTGACCAAGTCGGTGCTGGATTCGATGCCGACCGCGACCTTCATGTCGCGTTAAAACGCCTTGGACAGCCGCATCAGCGCAATGAAATGCGCGAAGGGCGAGCCTGCGTTCCAGGCAAGATAGCGCGGCTCCTCGCGGCCGTGGAACCGCCGCTTGAACGCGGCATGGCCGGCAAGGTTGAACACCTTGCGGTTGACCGCGCCGGACCTATAGAGCCGCTGCAGCATCGCGCGGAACGCCGCGCTTTCGGCAAAGCCGCTCGGCTCGACGTCGCAGAGCGGCGACAGGCCGAGCATCAGCACTTGCTTGCCTTCAGCCTTGAAGACGTCCGCGGCCCGCTTCGTCAGCCCGATCTCGGCATGCGAGGTCGTGTCCGGCAGCTTGCGCTTGAATGCGGTCAGATAGCCGATCACCTCGCCATCGCGGCAGATCGGGTCGAAATAGACGAGGCAGCCGACACGTCCGTCCGGCTCGATCAGCACGAAGCGGCGCATCATCGGCCCGCCCGCTTCCGGCAGCGGCCGGTTGAGAAACGCCATCTCGCGCTTTTTCACGATGCGCGAAGCCCGCCAGCGCTCCGAAAGGTCGCGGATCATCGCCTCGGCGCCCTCGACCTCCTCGGCCTCGGCGATGCGATAGCCCTTCTTCTCCAGCCAGCGCTCCGAATAGCGCACCGTCTCCTTGCGCTTGCCGGAAAAATCGTAGGTCTGAAGATCGAGCGCGCTGTCGATGCCCATCATGGCGACCCTGTAGCCGCGCCCGGCAAGGTGCTGCGCCGTCTCGCGGCGGATTTCGGCAAAGACGGGCGTCTTCGCGGCATCAACGAAGGCGTCGAGCAGCCGCGCCCGGTCCTGCGGCGCGCAGACCGGATCGCCGAGCGCGATCAGCGAGCCCATCTTCGCAGAATGCGCGATATAGCCGCGCGCGTCGCCGAAATGGCGAAGACCGGTCTGCACCGCCGTCGAATAGGCGAGCGAGAAATCGCCATGACGGGAGACAAGCGCAAGCCGTTCGCCTTCGCTCAACGGCGCTTCGGGCAGGTCGGCGAGCTTGCGGTCGAGAAAGCGGTCGATCAGCTTGCGGCTCATGCCGACGCCTCCGGCTTCGCGAAGACCAGCGTTCGGTAGAGCGCGGGACCGATACCCAGCAGCCGGTGGTCATGGAACGCGACCTGGCGGAAACCGAGCCGCTCGACGTGCGGCCGGTAGTCGTAGATCGGATGCTGCGAGGCGAGCCCGAGCAGCCAGAAGAAGCTGAGCCCGAACTTGAGATAGAGCCAGGCGAGAGGCCCGAGCGGACCCGAGGGCGGCGCCATGTCGGCGATCATCAAATGGCCGCCCGGCCGCACATAGGTCGCCGCCTTGGCGAGCACGACCGGCATGTCGTCCGGCCCGAAGACATTGAAGAAGTAGTTGCCGCAGACCGCATCGAAGAGCGGTTCCGAGTCGAGTGCCAGCGCATCGCCGGCGATCAGCTCGGCCGTCAGCCCCTTGCGCGCCATGCGCCGGCGCAGCCTTTCGATCATGCGCGCGGATAAATCGATGGCCGTCACCCGCGCTCCCGCCCGCGCAGCCGCCACCGCATCCTCGCCAGAGCCCGCGCCGAGATAGAGCACCCGGTCACCGGTCTTGAGATAGGCGAGTTCGGCCTGCTTTGCGCGGCGGATCAGCCCGAAGGAATAGAGATTGGCCAGCGTCTCGTAGATGCCGGCGACCGCATCGTAATTGCGGCTCTTGATCTTCTTTTCGGCGATGGGTGCATGCACGCGTGTCGCTGCCTTTCGCGGATCGATCTGGAGTGGCCTTCTATCGCGGGCGGGTGAACTGGCACAACCGCAAGGCGCGAGTGCGGCAAAATGCTTGCCAAGCGCTGTTGAATACGTCTAATTCCGCGCGCATTCCGCCTTTTCAAGCCGCCGCGCCCGGAGTGCCCGCAAAATGTCCCTGCCCGAAAAAGCCTTTCCCGTCTCCTGGGATCAGTTCCACCGCGATTCCCGCGCGCTCGCCTGGCGCCTGTCCGGCATCAACGCCAACTGGCGCGCCATCGTGTGCATCACGCGCGGCGGGCTCGTTCCTGCCGCCGTCATCTCGCGCGAGCTCGGCGTGCGCCTGATCGAGACGGTCTGCGTCGCCTCCTATCACGACTACACCGAACAGGGTGAGCTGAAGGTCCTGAAGGAGATCAACCCGGCGCTGCTCGAGAACGAGGGCAAGGACGTGCTGATCATCGACGACCTGACCGACACCGGCAAGACCGCCGCCATCGTCCGCGCGATGATGCCGAAGGCGCATTTCGCCACCATCTACGCCAAGCCCAAGGGCCGCCCGCTCGTCGACACTTTCGTAACGGAAGTATCGCAGGATACGTGGATCTATTTTCCTTGGGATCTGGGGTTCACCTATCAAAAGCCGATCGCCGAAGGCCACCTCGGCTAGCCGAACCGAAAGCGAAGCGAAACCGGGCGAAACTTGCGCGGACCTTGCGTTTCATCGCAAGAAGCCCCATTTTGGTGCGGTCTCCACGGAGAAAAGGCTTTGAAACTCTCGACTTGAGGAGGATACTCCTTGAGTTGGCAAACGAATCGGACTCGAAACACGACTATGTTCCTCACCCGCCAGACACGCGCGAATGTTGCCGAACGGCTTCGTCGGCTGATCGGCGGTTTGCCTTGCCGCACCCAGGTGGCCGCCCTGCCCTTCCGACGCTCGGACGACGGCTATGAGGTCATGCTCATCACCAGCCGCGGCACCGGCCGCTGGGTCATCCCCAAGGGCTGGCCCGAAGGCGAGGAAGATTTGTGGCATGCCGCCGCGCGCGAGGCCGACGAGGAAGCAGGCGTCGCCGGCGAGATCGAACGCGATGCGCTCGGCCGCTTCTACTATGCCAAGCATCTTGCCCGCGGCCGCGAGTGGCGTTGCGAGGTTCTCGTCTATCCGCTCGAGGTCAAGGACGTGGCCGACAAGTGGCGCGAGAAGAAGAAGCGCCGCCGGCGCTGGTTCCCGGTTCAGGACGCCGCCCGCCTCGTCAACGAGCCCGGTCTTGCCGAGCTGATCGCCAAGTTTGGCGCTCATCCCCGAAAATCTGCCGCCTGACGGTCGCATTTCCTCGTCATATGGGCTAGCCGGCTAACGGGGATCATCCTCGCGCCGCAAAAGCTCTGGATTGACGATGGCCGACACGACGATACGCAAGGACACGCTCGACAAGGATCTGGACAAGCTGGTCCATGTCGAGGAAGCGACGAGCGTCGTCGCGCGCGGCCTCGTCGCACCCGGCCTGTCGCTTCTCTTCCTGGCGATGAGCGCCGTCTTCGCCGCGCTCTACGTCTTCGACGAACCGCGCGCGGTGCTGATCGTCGTCGCTGCCGTCCTCGGCGGTTACATGGCGCTCAACATCGGCGCCAACGACGTCGCCAACAATGTCGGTCCCGCCGTCGGCGCCAAGGCGCTGACCATGGGCGGCGCCATTGCGATTGCCGCGATCTTCGAGAGCGCCGGCGCGCTGATCGGCGGCGGCGATGTCGTCAACACCATCTCGCGCGGCATCATCGACATTTCCTCGGTCGGCAGCCCCGAATTCTTCATCCGCGCCATGATGGCGGCGCTGATCTCCTCGGCGCTCTGGATCAACCTCGCCACCTGGATCGGTGCGCCTGTCTCGACGACGCACTCGGTCGTCGGCGGCGTCATGGGTGCCGGCATCGCGGCGGCAGGCATGTCCGCCGTCAACTGGCCGATGATGGGCGGCATTGCCGCAAGTTGGGTCATCTCGCCCCTTCTCGGAGGAGCCGTCGCGGCCATTTTCCTCGCCTTCATCAAGGAAGCGATCATCTACCGCGAGGACAAGATTGCCGCCGCGCGCCGCTGGGTTCCGGTCCTCGTCGGCATCATGGCCGGCGCTTTCGCAACCTATCTGGCGACCAAGGGCCTGGGTCGTCTCGTCGATTTCTCCGGCCTGCACCTGCTGCTGATCGGCATCGGCTCGGCAATCCTCGCCTGGCTCTGGTCGCGCATCCATGTGCGGCGCCAGTCCGCCGGCATGGAAAATCGCAATCAGTCGCTGCGCAAGCTCTTCAACATCCCGCTGATCTGCTCGGCCGCCCTCCTCTCCTTCGCCCACGGCGCCAACGACGTCGCCAATGCCGTCGGCCCCCTCGCCGCGATCGTCTACACCGCCGAGGCCGGCTCGGTTGCCTCCTCTGTCACGATCCCGCTCTGGGTCATGGTCATCGGCGCCTTCGGCATCTCGCTTGGCCTCGTCCTTTTCGGCCCCAAACTCATCCGAATGGTCGGCGAGCAGATCACCAAGCTCAACCCGATGCGCGCCTTCTGCGTCTCGCTGTCGGCCGCCATCACCGTCATCGTCGCCTCCTGGTTCGGCCTGCCGGTCAGCTCCACCCACATCGCCGTCGGCGCGGTCTTCGGCGTCGGCTTCTTTCGCGAATGGTACACCGCCAACTCACCCCGCCGCCGCCGCTACATGGAGCGCAAGAACGCCCTCCACCGCGCAGCCCGGGGCCAGCTCGCCGAGGACCAGGCGAGCGAAGCCTCGAGCCCGTTCGACGGCAATGGCAATGGCAATGGCAACGGCATCCCCGATGCCGACCGCGACCTCGACGCCGCCCCCGTCTCGACCGAGGAAGCCAAGCGCCGCCGCCTCGTGCGCCGCGCGCACGTCTCCACCATCGTCGCCGCCTGGGTCACCACCGTCCCCGCCGCCGCGCTGCTATCGGCGATGATCTTCCTGGCGTTGAACGCGCTGGCTTGAACCGAGCAGGCACGGCGCCCTACGATCGCACCCCCACCCTTCATCCCTCCCCACAACGGGGAGGGAGTCGCCGGCGTCGCGCCCTTCCTTCAATCCGGGCTCGAGGGTGACAGAGAAATCACCTCGTTCACGCCCTCCCTCCCCCTTGTGGGGAGGGATAAAGGGTGGGGGTACGATGCCGCCAGCCGACCTCTCCAACGCAAAAACCACAGCCAAGCGCGGCTTGCTCTTCTCCCCGTTATCCACACCGGTCCCCACAATATCTAGCGGTCGGCTAACGATCGTAAACGATCCCTTGACGCTCCGACCCGAGTCGCGTTGTTATGATCCTCGTGCGCTCTTTTGGGTTGCACCGAGGCGGGTTTCTTCGGGGTCGGGGTTTTCCTGTAATTGGTTGGATGCAAGTCGGAACGGCGCAAGTCAGCGCCGCGCCGGGCGGGTTTCGGTGCGCAATTTTTCTGCGTTCTGGGTTCGGAATTTTTGATCGTAAACACTATATTTAGTGTTGCAGCGTCAGAGTAACCCAAGATAGAGTTGGGTTCTGGTTTTCGGAATCGGGATACGGGGCAAGCCTCGCCGGTTCGCAAAGCGAGCATGAAGCCCGCGACGAGGATCGGCCAAGCGTAGGATTTTCAAGCGTTTTCGAGGGAACGGGCTTTGGCGCGCGGGGCGTCGGCCGGATGCGGAAATCGGGTTCTTGCGGCAATCGCCCGGCGGCGGCGCAGAACCACAACATATAGACGATGGGACAACACACGATGCGTATCGAACGTCGCTTCACCAAGCCCGGCCAGTCGGCCTATGCGGAAGTCGAATTCCGCAAGGCGGTCAGCGAAATCAAGAACCCGGACGGCTCCATCGTCTTCCGCCTGGCCGACATCGACGTGCCGGCGCAGTTCTCCCAGGTCGCCAGCGACATCCTCGCGCAGAAATATTTCCGCAAGGCCGGCGTGCCCGCGCGGCTGAAAAAGGTCGAGGAAAACGACGTCCCGTCCTTCCTCTGGCGCTCCGTCGCCGACGAAGCCGCCCTCGCCGCCCTGCCCGAGAACGAGCGCTACGGCTCCGAGACCGACGCCCGTCAGGTCTTCGACCGCCTCGCCGGCACCTGGACCTACTGGGGCTGGAAGGGCGGCTATTTCGCCTCCGAGGAAGATGCATCCGCCTTCCGTGACGAGCTCGCCTACATGCTCGCCACCCAGCGCGTCGCGCCGAACTCGCCCCAATGGTTCAACACCGGCCTCCACTGGGCCTATGGCATCGACGGCCCCGGCCAGGGCCATTATTACGTCGACCCGTTCACCGGCAAATTGACCAAGTCGAAGTCCTCCTACGAGCACCCGCAGCCGCATGCTTGCTTCATCCAGGGCGTCGGCGACGACCTCGTCAACGAAGGCGGCATCATGGATCTTTGGGTCCGTGAAGCGCGCCTGTTCAAATACGGCTCCGGCACCGGCTCCAACTTCTCCTATCTGCGCGGCGAAGGCGAGAAGCTGTCGGGCGGCGGGCGCTCGTCCGGCCTGATGTCCTTCCTCAAGATCGGCGACCGCGCCGCCGGCGCCATCAAGTCGGGCGGCACCACCCGCCGCGCCGCCAAGATGGTCGTCGTCGACGTCGACCACCCGGACATCGAGGAATATATCGACTGGAAGGTGAAGGAGGAGCAGAAGGTCGCCTCCCTCGTCACCGGCTCCAAGATCGTCAAGCAGCACCTCGCCGCCATCATGAAGGCCTGCGTCAACTGCGAGGCGGACAATGGCGACTGCTTCGACCCGGCCAAGAACCCGGCGCTGAAGCGCGAGATCAAGGCCGCGAAGAAGAACTTCGTGCCCGAGAACTACGTCAAGCGCGTCATGCAGTTCGCCCGCCAGGGCTACACCGCGATCGAGTTCAAGACCTACGACACGGACTGGGATTCGGAAGCCTATCTCACCGTCTCGGGGCAGAATTCCAACAATTCCGTCTCGCTGAAGGACGACTTCCTGCGCGCCGTCGAGAACGATGCCGACTGGAACCTGACCGCCCGCAAGGATGGCAAGGTGATGAAGACGCTGAAGGCGCGTGATCTTTGGGAGAAGATCGGCCATGCCGCCTGGGCGTCCGCCGATCCGGGCCTGCACTTCAACACCACGATGAACGACTGGCACACCTCGCCGGCCGCGGGTCCGATCCGCGCCTCGAACCCGTGCTCGGAATACATGTTCCTCGACGACACGGCCTGCAACCTCGCCTCGATCAACCTGCTCCCCTATCGCAATCAGGACGGCACGATCGACATCGCGGCCTACGAGCACACGGTCCGCCTGTGGACCATCGTCCTCGAAATCTCGGTGATGATGGCGCAGTTCCCGTCGAAGGAAATCGCGCGCCTGTCCTACGAGTACCGCACGCTCGGCCTCGGCTACGCCAATATCGGCGGCCTCCTGATGACCTCCGGCATTCCCTACGATTCCAAGGAAGGCCGCGCCATCGGCGGCGCGCTGACCGCGATCATGACCGGCGTCTCTTACGCGACCTCGGCCGAAATGGCCGGCGAGCTCGGCGCCTTCCCGGATTACGAGCGCAACGCAGACAACATGCTGCGCGTCATCCGCAACCACCGCCGCGCGGCCCACGGCCTCTCGGATGGCTATGAGGGCCTGTCGGTCAATCCCGTGCCGCTCGTCGCGGAGGATTGCCCGCATGCGGACCTGATCGAGCACGGCAAGCTTGCCTGGGACAACGCGCTGGCGCTCGGCGAAAAGCACGGCTACCGCAACGCGCAGGTCTCCGTCATCGCGCCCACCGGCACGATCGGCCTCGTCATGGATTGCGACACGACCGGCATCGAGCCCGACTTCGCGCTGGTCAAGTTCAAGAAGCTCGCCGGCGGCGGCTACTTCAAGATCATCAACCGCGCCGTTCCGGAAGCCCTTCGCACGCTCGGCTATTCGGAAAGCCAGATCGCCGAGATCGAGGCTTACGCGGTCGGCCACGGCAATCTGAACCAGGCGCCCGGCGTCAACCCCGGCTCGCTCAAGGCCAAGGGCTTCACCGACGAGAAGATCGCCGCGCTCAACGCCGCGACGGCGCAGGCCTTCGACATCAAGTTCATCTTCAACCAGTGGACGCTCGGCGCCGACTGGCTGAAGGAGAATTTCGGCTTCACCGACGAGCAGCTCTCGGACTTCTCCTTCGAGCTCCTGCCCGCGCTTGGCTTTTCCAAGAAGGACATCGAGGCCGCTAACATCCATGTCTGCGGCGCGATGACCCTCGAGGGCGCACCGTTCCTGAAGGACGAGCACCTGCCCGTCTTCGATTGCGCCAATCCCTGCGGCAAGATCGGCAAGCGCTATCTGTCGGTGGAAAGCCACATCCGCATGATGGCGGCCGCCCAGCCCTTCATTTCGGGCGCGATCTCCAAGACCATCAACATGCCGAACGACGCGACGGTGGAGGACTGCAAGGAAGCCTACATGCTGTCGTGGAAGCTGGCGCTGAAGGCCAACGCGCTCTACCGCGACGGTTCCAAGCTCTCCCAGCCGCTCAACGCCTCGCTCATCGCCGATGACGAGGACGAGGCCGACGAGCTCATCGAGGAGCTGATCGCCGCGCCCGCCGCCCAGCAGGCCGCGATCGTCACCGAGAAGATCGTCGAGAAGATCATCGAGCGCGAAGTCCGCTCGCTGCGCGACAAGCTGCCGAACCGCCGCAAGGGCTACACCCAGAAGGCGGTCGTCGGCGGACACAAGGTCTATCTGCGCACCGGCGAGTTCGACGACGGCCGCTTGGGCGAGATCTTCATCGACATGCACAAGGAAGGCGCCGCCTTCCGCGCGATGATGAACAACTTCGCCATCGCCATCTCGATCGGCCTGCAATATGGCGTGCCGCTGGAGGAGTATGTGGAGGCGTTCACCTTCACCAAGTTCGAGCCGGCCGGCATGGTCCAGGGCAACGACGCGATCAAGAACGCGACGTCGATCCTCGACTACGTCTTCCGCGAGTTGGCTGTCTCCTATCTGGAGCGCGGCGACCTCGCCCATGTCGACCAGTCGGACTTCTCCAACACGGCGCTCGGCAAGGGCATTTCCGAAGGCAAGGCCACGCCCTTCTCGCGCGGCCTGACCCGCGGCGCCTCGCCCCTGAAGGTCGTCTCCGGCTCGTCCGACCCCAAGGGCTCGGCCACCGGCGTGCCCGCCGCCGCCCGCCCGGCAACGGCCTCCTACGCCTCCAACGTCCGCTCGATCTCCTCGGGCAACGCCGCCCTCGCCCTCAAGACCGAAGGCGCCACCGCCTTCAAGCGCGACTACGAGGAACGCGCAGCCGAACTCGCCGAGGAAATCGCCGAAGACACCACCGCCCTCTTCACCGACGCGGCAGCCGAAGAAGCCACCGAAGCCAAAGCCCTCGCCGCCCAGCGCCGCGCCAAGTCCATCATGCAGGGCTACACCGGCAACATGTGCACCGAATGCCAGAACTTCACGATGGTGCGGAATGGCACGTGTGAGAAGTGCGATACGTGCGGGGCGACGAGCGGGTGTAGCTGATTGTGAACAACTGAACTTTAGCGTGCAGGATGGATTGTCCTGCACGTTTTCGCATACTAGAACAAAAGGAGAAAGTTTACTCTAAAGGATATTCTTGGAAGCGGGAGGTACTATGCCCAAAGCGAAGCCTGGGTCGCCGGAACCGAATAAACTTCCACGGGCTAAAACAGTAAGCGTAAGCCAGGCCGATTTTCCTGCGCACACGCTTGAAGATGCAACAGCGGTTGCGAAGGCGTTGTTCGAAAACTATGCCGGTGGTCCCGTCGCACCGCACAACGTCGCAATCGCAATGCAACTAAACCCGACAGGTACACAATGGCGGATGATTTCGAGCGCAGCACTTTCGTTTGGGCTTATAACTGGTGGTTGGAGTGCTGAGCGTATCGCACTCACTCCGTTGGGGCGGACAATTCTAGCGCCAACAATCGAAGGCGCAGACCTTGAAGCCAAAAAGCAGGCCCTCCTAACGCCCAAGATTTTGGGCGATTTCTTTAGGAAATATGATCGGAATAGGCTGCCAAAGGACAACATCCTAGTCGAAAGTGGCTTACCCCGCGAAAGGTCCGCTCATTTTCGTGATCTCCTTGTAAAGAATGGGTACTTTTGCGGAGTAATTAGGGATACCTCCGGCGGTGGATTTGTTGCGCTGGAACTTGATCCCCTTAATGGGCATTCGACCCCCGATCGGGACCAGCGCGAAAGTGATCACAAGGATAGCGCTTTACCTCCCGATCAGCTCATTCCAGTCCGGATTCATCTTCTCAATCAGCTCAATCTTCCACTGTCGCGGCCAGCGCTTGAGAGACTTCTCCCGCTGGATGGCATCGCGGATGTCGAAATGCTCCTCGTACCAGACGAGCCGGTGCGCCCCGTAGCGCGCCGTAAAGCGCGAACCGCCGCCACCGCGATGCTCCGGCACCCGGCGTGCGAGGTCGTTCGTCACGCCGATATAGATCGTGCCGCCCTTCTGGCTGGCGAGGATGTAGACGAAGCCGGTCATGGCGCGAAGCTAGCATTGACAACCCGAAAAACTTATCCCCCTCCGCCCAACCTCCCCCATACTCCCTCCCATCGTCCTCATGGGAACCGGTGCGCACCGGGTATCGGGAGGGCGGCGATGACCTCCCCCTGACGGGTGTCGGAACCTGTCAGGCACGTGAGGGGTGAGGAGTGGTCGGCCGAAGGCCGAGAAAAAGCCAACGATTTGGCTTTTTCAACGACGAACGGCCGGAGCCATAGCGTAGGCCGAACAGGCCGGCGTGGTCGCTCGATCATGCGGGAAAAGCCGCGGCGGATGCGATCTTCGGACCGTTCCGCTGTGACCGGCCGAGAGCCAGACAGCCATCGGCGGGGTGCGCGGGTTCGCGCCACTCACAATACCAATCGGAAGGCACGGCCCGCGCGCCCCGCTTCCCGTTCTTTGACAATGGCCGGATGCCGAATGGCAGGCGCGGCGATGACGGAACGCGGCCCCGCGCCGCTGGCCCAAGCCCTGCCACTTTAAGGCGCAGCGCATTGCTGGTACGTCTCGCCGAAATCTCAAACCTTCGCGCCGCCGGCGGTGCGACGAGCCGGACAGCCCCATTGAGCCAGCCGAAATCCCCCGCATCCGACCCGCGCGCCGGCATGTTCTACATGATCGCCACCTGCGCGGTCTTCGCGGTCCAGGACGGCGTCTCGCGGCACGTCGCCGAAAGCGTCAGCGTCTATATGGTGGTCATGCTGCGCTTCTGGTTCTTCGCAGCCCTCGCCATCATGTGGGCGGCGCGCTCGGCCGGCGGTCTGGCGGCGGCGACGCGCACCGCGTTTCCGAAGCTTCAGGCGCTGCGGGCGGTCCTGCTGATCAGCGAAATCTGCCTCATCATGTTCTCCTTCGTCGGCATCGGGCTGATCGCCACCCATGCGGTCTTCATCTGCTATCCGCTCATCATCGCGGCGCTCTCGGTGCCGTTCCTGGGCGAAAGGGTCGGCTGGCGGCGCTGGTCGGCGATCATCGTCGGCTTCGTCGGCGTGCTCGTCATCATCAATCCCGGCGCGTCGGTGCTGACGCCGTGGACGCTGGTGCCGCTCGCCTGCGCGACCCTCTTTGCGGGCTACAGCCTCCTGACGCGCTATGTCGCGCGCAAGGACAGCGCCAATGTCAGCTTTTTCTGGACGGGCGTCTTCGGCGCGATCCTCATCACGCCGCTCGGCCTGTGGCACTGGCAGGCGATCGCGCCCGCCGACGCCGGCTGGATCGGCGCGCTCTGCCTGCTGGCGATCACCGGCAACTGGCTGCTCATCAAGGCCTACGAAGTCGCCGACGCGTCGAGCGTCCAGCCCTTCACCTATTTCCAGTTCCCGTTCGTCTCTGCGGTCGGGCTGCTGGTCTTCGGCGAGGCGCTGAGCATCAACCTCGTCATCGGCGCGACGATCGTCATGGCCGCCGGGCTGTTCACTCTGTGGCGCGAGCGCGTCAAGCGCGTCACAGCGGCAGAGCCCGCGGTGCCGGCCGACCGGCCCTAGTGCCGCCGCGCCTGCACGAGATAGGCGTCGATCGTGGTTTCGCCGAGAAATTTCATCGCCTCGAGCCGGTGCAGTCCCTCGACCAGGACGTAGCGTGCCCCGTCCTCGCGCACCTGGATCGGCGTCTTCAACCCGTTCTCGAGAATGTCCTCGGCCAGCACCCGCGCCGTCGCGGGATGAAGCGTCTTCTTGCGCGCCGTCGGCACATAGACCGCGTCGATCGGGACGGGCTTGGAACGCAGCATGAGGCCTCCTTGCGGGCGCGGGGCGATGCCCGACTAGATCAGGTCGCCCCCGGCGCGGCAAGGTGCGGGAATGGATGCGGCCACATCGGGCCGCATCCGCATGGCGTCAAAGCGTCGCGTTAATGGCGCCGCCGTCGAGCAGGATGTTCTGTCCGACGATATAGCCCGCATAGGCACTGCAGAGGAACGCGCAGGCCGCACCGAACTCCTCGGTCGTGCCGAACCGGCCGGCCGGATTGGCGGAATAGGCGTCCTCGCGGGCCTGGTCGACCGTGATGCCCTTCTGCTTCGCCGTGTTGTTCATCAGCGATTCGATGCGCGCCGTCTCGTGCTGCCCGGGCAGAAGATTGTTGATCGTCACGCCGTGGCGCGCGACCTGGCGTGAGGTGCCGGCGACAAAGCCGGTGAGGCCGCTGCGCGCCGCGCCCGAAAGGCCGAGTGCCGGGATCGGCGCCTTGACGGAGCCGGAGGTGATGTTGACGATCCGCCCCCATTTGCGCTCGATCATGCCCGGCAGGACGGCGGTGATGAGGTGGATCGGCGTCAGCATGTTGGCGCGGATGGCGTTCTGCCATTCATCCTCGCCCCACTCGCTCCAAACGCCGGGGGGCGGACCGCCTGCATTGTTGACGAGGATGTCCGGCGCCGGCGCCGCCTCGAGCAGCTTGGCGCGGCCCTCCGGCGTCGTCACGTCTGCCGCGACCGTCGTCACCTTGACGCCATAACGCTCCGCGATCTCGCCCGCAGTCTTCTCCAGCGCCTCGGCAGAGCGCGCATTGAGCACGATGTCGACGCCCGCCTCGGCCAACTTCTCCGCCGACCCGCGCCCGAGCCCCTTCGACCCGCCGCAAACGATGGCCGTTCGGCCCCTGATTCCCAAGTCCATCTCGTCGTCTCTCCCGCTTCGCAGTCACAGCAATCGCTTCACCCTCCCCTAAAAAGGAAGATGCACACGTGCATTATACCGCCCACGCCCCGAAGCCTACCCCGAGTGCCTGCAATTAGAGGCAAAAGCGCAGAGCCCAAACGCAAAAAGCCGCCCTTTGGGGCGGCGTGTCGGTGTTGTTTTGTTCTTGAGTTTGGTTGCGGGGGCAGGATTT